>CAVONC010000012.1:0-751629 GCA_963697175.1 uncultured Acidobacteriaceae bacterium
TCGCCGGATCGACCTCTGGTAAGCTGCCCGAGATTCTCCGGCGCCGTGGCCAATACGCAATGTTTCGCGCTCTCCAGTTGAATAGTTGAATCGCCGGTACCCGATCTTAGAGGCTAGAGCGGGGATTCACCGGCTGAGAAGATAAGCCGCAAGGCCAATGGCGAGCCGCAGCCCAACATCGCAATCGGCTACTAGAACGTAAAGCGCGCTGAGAACTGAAGGGCGCGCGGAAGACCGTCTGGATTGATCTCCTGCAGCGTGCCGAAATTTCCTCGTCCGGAATTCGGAACCAGATAGCAGGTTTGGTTCGTACTTATGCCGTCACCGCAGTTCGTCCCGATAGGATTGTATTGCAGCTGATTAATGCCGTTGCCGTTTTGTACATAGTAGTTGGCGTGGTTAAACAAATTAAAAGCTTGCACCTGTAACTCGATTGCTTTGCTTTCGCCTAAGCGGAAGCTGCGTGACAGCCCAACGTCGATTCTCTCCAGCCACGGGCCATAGAAGGAATTCAGACCGATTCCCGGCGTAGGGCCGGTGCCGTTGATACCCGCCGCGGTGTTTGCAGTGTCCTGGTTGAAGGCGGTGTCGTTCAGATTGTCATTAGCGCCGTCACAATTGCTGAAGGAAAGAGTTGAGCTGGTGCACGCAGGGCTCAATAGCGCGGCGTAGGGGCGTCCCGAAGCGAACTCCATCACCGTGCTGAGCTGCCAATTGGAGAGCAGGGCGCGTCCGGTACGCGAGCTAGTCAGGTGCTGCAGCTCAGGCTCATAGACCGCAGCCAGCGTAATACGGTTCCGTTGATCCAGCAGCGAAGGTGCAGTCGTATTGCTGAAGTCAAATTGATTGTTAAAGTCCGTACCGTCACGAACGATGTTGTGGGACCAGGTGTAAGCGAACTGCAACGACAGTCCGTCCGTCATTCGCCGCTGCAACTGCACGAATAAAGAGTTGTATTGGTTCTGCCCGGGACTGATGAGTTCATTGATCTGGCCTAGCTTTGGGTTGATACGGCCTTCGGTTAGCAGACCATTATCGAGGTTTGGCAGAACGATGGTTTGTCCACCGCAAGGCGTGCTCGTCGCACCTGGAGGGCAGACGATGTAAGTGGTCGTGCTCTGCGGCGCGTTCAAGTTCAAATCGTAAGCACTGCTTGCGAGAAGGTGAACTCCGTGACTCCAGATGGTTCCTACACTCAGGGTGGTGTTCCTGGCGATCTCCTGCTCAATCTGTAAGCTCCCCTCCAGAATGTAAGGAGCACGGAATTGAGGCGAAACCAGGGAAATGTCAGGCGATGATTGGAACAGAGGCGAGTTGGTGGGAAGAATATTCGGAAAGATTGGTAGCTGTTGATTTGGAATTCCACCATCGTAGCTGGTGCTGACTGACGTCTGCTGTGTTGGCAGCCCATTTGAGATCACGGCGTTGCGATAATTCAAGCCGTTCATGTTGGTGTAGAACTGGCCAAATCCTCCTCGGATCACCGTACTGGTCGCCGGACTCCAGGCAAATCCAAAGCGCGGAGCCAAACGGAAGAACTGGTTGGGATATTGTCCCGTGAGGGGAAACGCAGGATTTTCTTTGGGTTGTGGGTAGATCTGAAAATCTTCGCGGAGCCCCATTTCGAGCGTCAGGTTGGGCAAAATGCGATAAGTATCCTGGGCATAGACTCCATAGTAAGGGACGCTGAAACCAAACGTGGGCGGCCCGGCGGACTGGCTGAATAGATTGTATTGCCCCAGAGCGAATGCCTCCAGATTGGAGAACTCGTAACTTCCTAGGGGCGAGCCAAAATCGACAGCCTCGTTTGGATCCGCGCCGCCGTCATGCGTATCGGCGTCGTAAGCACGGCTGAAGTCGAAGCCGAACTGTAGGGTATGCTTGCCCACCACGTAGTCGATGCGATCGGATAAAGAGAACTGCCGTTCCAAGACCGATCCTATGGAGAAAGGGGCATTGCCGAGAATGAATGCTGCCGGGCTGTCAAGAATGATCGTGGGAATGTTGGGGGCCAGTCCAGTCGGAGTCGCGATCTGGTTATCTTGCGACGTACCAAGGTGAAATTCGTTGAGCAGGCTCGGCGAAAAAGTATGCGTCCACCCTAAGCTGGCCAGAAACGCGTGCACGTAGGCATTGGCCAAGGTTTGCTCTCCGTAGTTGCCAACGGTCGGATCCGTTATTACGCCTCCCGGTGAGTCAAAGTGGTTGTAGTTAACGCTCAGATAAAGCGCATCAAGTGGACTTGCCTGATAGTCGACTCGTGACGTAAGCACCAGGTCGTTGCGCTGTCGTGGCTTGCTGCCCAGGTTAGAGTTCAGGGCGTTAACCACATTCGAGACTTGTTGCAGGTAGAGGGGATTATTGGGATCGGGCGCGGTAATGACTCCCGGCACCGGCAGGGGTCCATTTGCTGGCGGCAAAACGGTTCCGGCCGGAAGGCCGAAGTTGTCGCTCAAGAACTGCGACAGGTTCGCTGGCGTCGTTTGCAATGCGGGGTTGATAACCTGGATGGGATCATTACGCAGCTGCTGTTCATAATCCACAAAGAACCACAAGCGGTTTCTTACGATGGGACCGCCCACTCCCGCGCCGAATTGCTCCAGATTGTCCAGTGGTTTGGGGAATCCGTTGGCGATATTAATGGCGTTATTAGCTCCGGTTGCGGAGGGCCGATCGTAATAGAAGGCGCTGCCGTGGAAGGCATTGCTCCCGGAGCGGGTCACGGCATTGACGAAGCTAGCTCCGCCTCCGTAGACGGAGGAATAAGGGCTCACCGAAACCTGAAACTCTTCTATGGCATCTTCGCCGTAGAGGTAAGGGATGCGGTATCGGCCGACGATATCTGCAAAGTAATTACTCGTTGCATTGCTTCCATCGACAGTGAAGTTATTGGAACCGTTTCCGTTCGCGTAACCTGAATCTTCACCGCCCTGCTGGCCGGCAATGCTGACGAGACCCGTATCCCCGTCGTAGCTGGTATTAGGAGTTAGCACGGCAAGATCGGTGTATCGGCGGCCATTCAGCGGCAAATCGTCAATCATCGATCTGTCAATCACGGTGCTTGTGGAAGATTCGCCCGGTCGCAGTAACGGCGTCGTGCCGCTTACTTTCACTGTATCCGTGCCCGCTCCAACTTGAAGCTTAATGTCCTGTACGGCGCTACGTCCTACCAGCACCTCAGTCAAGAACTCTGTATCTCGAAACCCCTTCAGGCTGGCCGTAACGGAATAGGCTCCCGGCATGAGAGCTGGAAATTGATACATCCCAGAGTGATTTGCAGTAGCAGACTTTTCAACACCCGTTGCGAGGCTCCGAACCAAAACCGACGCCGCCGGTATAACTGCGCCGCTCGGATCCGTGATCTGTCCGCTGAGAGAACCGGTTAGGACAACATTCTGCGCGCTTAGAATAAAGAGGTTTCCTAGTAGTCCGCAGCACAACAGCACAACCGATAGTTTAGGCAGGATGCTGGCTCTTGCACCCAGTATAGAAATGGTCTGCATATAATCCTTTGGCGATCAGTCAAGAAAGTATGCTGGGTATACAGAATCCGGAAGTCTGTTCACTTCGATCGTTAGCATTATTGATAACTGCTATAGGAGATCTACGCATGCCTCCGTCTAGGTTGTAGGTTGGGCAGAGACATGGTTTCCGCGCGGTCTTAGCGCATTGCATCTTCATTGCTATCCCTCGACGCGCCGAATGCTTGCTCGGCGAACCGGTAAGTCAATCAAACGAACACGATCGGCAAAGCTAACGCCTGGCAAGCATGCCTGCCGCTGGGTAGCCAATCGTGCGAAGGCTGGAGCGGGAACAAAGTTCGAGTGACTCAGCATCGTCTGCGAGGTAAGACAGGGCGCTGCAGACGACGCCTTAGATGTTCCACTCAGGCAAATGACACATGCTCGACGTGGCAGGAAGATTAAGCAGAGAAGAAACTTCGATGAATCGAAGTGTGTTCCCAAAAGGGACAGAAGTGGGCGACTGCTATCGCCGTGTGGGCTGGTGTCGAAAGTGCGGGCGAAGGGTTGCGATGTTTCCGGGGAACCAACGACTCGCAATAGTAGGTGGGAAGTTTGGCGGGAGTGCGAACTCAGGGTGAAAAGTTCGTTAATTCAAAAGAGTCTCGTTCCGGTTACCTCCGAGTTGCCGACCATCGGAGAGTTGAAGACAACAGAAGCGAGCAGGAGGCCAACGCCGCTCACAGGCCCTCCTGCGGCTCGCCGGAATAGCCTCGCAAGTCCATTGCCTGGCGTTCGCCTCTCTGGTTTTAGAAAGCATCTGTGCCGACTGGTTGTATAATCCGGCCCACACCAGGTTCCGGTGTAGTCCGCTCATACAAAAAAGGCCGAGGTGCACTCCCGTGACCTTTCGCTCCGTCGTCTGTGCGCTGGCGATTCTGACCATCCTTTCCTACGCGACCCTGCATGCCAGTGACGTACAGCTCGGCGCGACCTTTGTCTGCAACGGCGAGCGCCTGTATATCGAAAACTGCAATATTCGCGACCTCTCCGACAGTGCGAACTGCATGGTGGCGCATCCCGACCGCCCGCAAAAGAATGGGCTGATGGTTTACACCTACGAAACTCGCGGCTCGCTGAAAAAATTGCTGCCCACGTGCAAACAACCGTCGTCCGACGAAGTCCGCAAGGCCAACGATTTTCAGAGAATGCAGTCCCAGAAACTGGCTGCCAACATCAAGAAGGCGAATGACGAACTGGACGACTCCGATGCCAAATGGGAGGCGGCCATCAATGGCGGGCACGCGCTCTCCGCGGAAGAGCGCCAGATGTATCGCTGCATCGCCGCCGGCCGCGCTTCCGATCTGTGCACCGGCAAGATCTTCTCTAACTTTCTTGCCTCCGCGATCAACATGCTGCTGCCGGGAGCGGTGCACGAGGGCGAACCAGGTTTGAGTCTGGCCGGCCGTTATCAAGGCAAGGGATGGCTGATCGATTTTGACTCACGTTCTGCCGATACTGCCTGTTCGATTCTCAGCTACCAGCCATTGGATTACACCGTCGAACTGAGCCACAACCTTCCCGTCATCACGATTCAAACCAAGCCGAAAAACCTTGTGCTGACTGGAAGACCCGATGGTGCGCTGGTAGGAGCGGGGCCGATCACGGTTGATGGATTTATCGTCGAGCGTGGAAGTGGCGGCGGAACCTACACTGCGGGACAAGGTACTTGGGAATCGCATACCGAGACGACCACACACGAGTACACGCCGCTGGAAGCGGCCTCGGTCTCGACGGATCCCACGTTGCACCAGAACGGTGCATACTACTACACCACCAGCACCAACACGTTCAGCACCTACAAGCCAGCAACGCCTACGTATTCCGGCCCGACCGTGACCCTGATTCCGAAGACCGCCAACTGTGTCCAGCCGGTTCTGGCCGCGCCGGCCGCGGCGAAGGACACGACGCTGGGATTGCGCATGCGCGGAACGTATGAAGGCATGAACGGTTTGAGTATCGAGTTTTATCCCGACTCCGCCATTGTGGGATGTGGCAAAGTTGCACGCGCCTACCCCTACATTGTCAGAGCTAACGGCGCGCAGGCTGCTGTAAGAATCGAGGATCCCGCGCATCCGCTGCTGCTTTCCATCAAAGCCGACGGCGAGCTCGATCCCGGCCAGGGTCAGTTTGCAGTTCTCGGCCGAACGATTACGGGCAGCACTAACGGGAAATTAACCTTTGCTCCGATCAGCGCGACCTGCAATCTCGAGACCCTCGCCGCGGCCAATGCGGCGCCGATGCCGTCAAGGGCTTCCTCCGCGTCATCGTCGGCGACTACGGCGGGCGGCGCGATGTCTTCTCCTGCGGGAGGCAGAGCGCCGGCCGCTTCCAATGCAGCAGCTTCATCGCCGAATAGCACGACCTCAGCCGGCAACGCAATCCTGATCATCAGCTCGGGTCTGCCGGCCCAACCGGGAAGTCCGAATCCCCTTGCCAACCATCCTTACATTCTGCTTCGTAACAGCTTCGCCAACGTACTGGCGAAAGCCGGGGTGCAGGTTCCCGCAGGGGTGTCGCCTTACAAGGTGGTCGGCACCGCATGCGGCAATCGCACGCCGGACTGCCAGAAAATTATGGCTGCGGTAAATGCCAATGCCGCTTCGGCCGTGCGGGCCGACGCCAGTGGCAAAGCAGTGTTCTCTGCCGTTCCCGCCGGAACCTACTACCTGATGATTTCTACGCCGTACAACAATCAGGCGCTGGTGTGGGACATGCCGGTCCAACTCAAGACGGGCAACAACTCTCTGATACTTAGTCAGGCAAACGCTTCGGTTGTGAAGTGACCCCTAACGCCGCCCGACCGAATTTGCGGAGGTATCCAGAAACGCCTTGGCATCTACCTCGCAAATTAGAGATGCCTCGCCGACTTTGCGAGGAGCCTGGAAGGAACGGTTCTTGAGCCGGACCTCATCCGCATCCCTTTCAGCAACCACAGCGGTGTAGCGTTGAAGCCAGACGTCACATTTAGGTCATTGAACAGATTGGTCGGGGAGAGACGATTTGAACCTCCGGCCTGGTCCCGAACCATATTCCGAGCTTTGGTGAAATCTGGGGAATTGGGTAGTTAGAAGTGATTTTGTGATCCGCTACTTGGCTGCGCTTTGTTGAACGCGCGCAAAATCTGGTGAAGCTTGGAGACCCGACCATGCCAAAATTGTCTACAACTATACTACCGAATATAAGACGAAACTATCACGTCCTGTATTGCGAGGATCAAAGTCTATTCAATTTGGTTTACTACGGACGTGGCAACGGGGTATTGCAGCTTAATGCCATACCCTGTACCATCGGCGTATTCGCGATCTGTGCCAGCCTCTCTTGAAGGTTGCAGTGGGGAACCGGATCCTCCTCAATAATAAACCGCTTTCTCCACGCAAAGACAAAACAACCTATTGCCGTTAGTGTCGCCGCTGCTGCAGCTGCGCACAGTAGTATCAGCCAAGGTCCAGCCGCGTTCTTCATCAGCCAGTTCATTGGTAACTCCTATCGACATTCACAAAAAGAGGCGACCTCCCAGCTGTTCTAACCCTTGGTATGCGATCTTCCTAAACTAACCCTATGCGCCGCGCGTCTTCTCTGCGTCTTAGCTCTCAAAGCCGTGGCGCGCTCCTCGGCCGTGCGCCAACGAGAAACATACTGTTTCGCATGTAGTGGTGCCGGAGCAGACGTTGCGGTTGGTTCTGAGTTTTCTTCTTTGGACGCCATGCTATTCTCCTTAGTCATTCTCTTGATTTCTTCTTACTTGCGTCGGCAACACCAGGTCAAACCGGAGGCACATGCAGGCATCTCCTGGGAGAGCGTATTCGGCTTCAGACGCAGAGATACATTGCGAGCTAACATTGCTACCTCAGTAAGGCTGTAGGTGTGCTAAGAGGTGCGACTTCAGATGGTCTGACTTAGATCAGAAAACCTGAAAGAGGAAAGGAACTACTCACTCAGTTCTCGAACGTAGGCCTTTCGGACTGAAATGTCAACTCAAACGCCAGTCAGTAGTGCTGAGGTTTGATTGCCACCGGGTCTTGAAGGCGCATCGGTTCGGCGTAAACTAGGAAGGTGGTAATCACCCCGGAAAAGGAGCCTACAGAAGCAAGGATACTTGAAGAAGCCGCTGCAAACCTGTTTAAGCAATCCGAGGCCTTGATGCGGCAAGGGCGTGACCTGCGAGCAAAGTCTATGCGCCTACGAGAGCTGGCAAAGCTAAGCCCGTCCGAGCTGAGCGAAGTAAAGCTAGCCCAACGCAGACGCAACTTTTCTGCTTGCTGGGACGGTTGGGCAACGTGCGACCGCTCGAAGTTGTCGTTTGAGGAACTGACCGATATCGCGGTCGCCGACCACCAGCGCAATTTCATGGCATGCACCAGCCACTATACGACGTGCGATCTGGACGGACTGACATCGGCAGAGGCAACGTCCTTCGCGGCCGGAGCGAAGACTGCCATGCGATGACGTGGCGCGTAGGTTATGATTTCTCTTTCCTGGGTCGAGGGAGAGACGAAAAAGCTCGTGATCGACTCGGAGGATTTAGCGCTCACAAATGACCCTATTCTCAGCCCACTGTCGTGTGTGTAAAGGGGACCAATTCAAGGAAGTGCCACCGGAGGGATGGATTGAAAAGCACCTCTTGCCGCGATTCCTGATTTGTCCCGGCCGCTGTCTAGGGTGCCAAAGACGGCGCTATTTGCCCATCTTTCAACGGTGGGCTACATCCAGGGTCTAGTGATTTCTGCAACAACTCAGGAGCAAGACGGGTTTGATCCCAGAGTCGGAGTCAGACAACCTTCCTCACCTTTAGCCGGGCACAAACTTTAGCAAGGTTAACAACCCAGGCAGAAACAGAAGTTCCCACCGCAGTCTCAGGGGACGAAGGTCTGCATTCATGCCTTTCAGCACCACCAGCGTCGACTCTCCGAGCATGCCGCCTCTCGGAAGATCGTTCGGTAGACGACTGGCACATGGCGGATCGGCTGCCATGGAGAAACCTGAGGGTCTTGAGTTGCGGTCGGAATCCTTGCGAAAGGTGAGCACCGAATGTCCTGCTCCATACTATCGCTCACCTGCTGGCCCACGACCGGGCGATAGCTGCAGACGTCTCCTTCGACAATCGCAAGAAGACGAAGAAGACGAAGAGGAAGAAGAAGGCAATGGCAAAGCTGAGCGCGTCGGTGTTTCTGAAAGAGCGGTCATCACAGCGTTCTGCCGCCGCCTCATTTACCATGGTCAGTTCATCCAGGCATTCGAGTTTGCGGAGGTAGGTATGAAATTGCGCATTTGCGCGCTTGTCTTCTTAGTTACAGCTCTACTGATTCCCGTTGCGTTCCAGGCTCAGGCACCCAAACCGGATACCACTAAGAACACATCTCCCGGCGAACTTGTCGACCGCGTCGGCAACACCGGATTCGTTCAGATCCACGCCGAAAGCTTCCGCGCCTTGACCCCGCAGGAGAAAGAGTTGGCGTACTGGCTCACCGAGGCGGCCATCGCTATTGATCCCATCATCTACGACCAGCTGTCTTGGTTTGGACTGCGGGAGAAGCGCATGTTGGAAGAGATCGTCTCTCATTCGCAAGGGATCGATCCAGCGACGATGACGAAGATTACCGATTTCGCCAAGCTCTTCTGGGGCAATCGCGGCAATCACAACGATTTGACCTCGCAAAAATTCTTGCCCGACTTTACCTTCGACGAGTTGCAGAAAGCCGCTTTGCAGGCTCAAAAGAATGGCGCCTTCCGCTCGACCTACGCCGATCTTCCGTCCATCACTGGGGCCGACGCGCTCAACAGGGAATTGAACCAGCTGAAGCCGTCGCTCTTCGATCCGGAGTTCCAGCCGATGACGACGGCTAAGAGTCCACAGGGCGGGAAGGACATCGTCGAGTCGAGCGCGAACACCTTCTACGGACCCGGCGTTACGCTGGCCGACCTGAAGGATTTCAAGGCGAAGTATCCGCTGAATTCACGCGTCGTGAAGGAACCTAATGGCACGCTGAAGGAGGAGGTCTATCGCGCCGGGACGCCGGACGGTTCGGTGCCTCCCGGACTCTATGCCATCTTCCTCAAGCGCGCGAACGACTATCTCGCGAAAGCGCAAGCCGTGGCCGATCCGCAGCAGGCTGCTGTGATCGCGGCGCTGATCCGCTATTACCAGACCGGCGAGTACGACGATCTGATCAAGTTCGATACGCTGTGGGTGCAAGACCCCGCTAGGGTCGATTTTGCCAACAACTTCATCGAGATCTACCGCGATGCCAATGGTATGAAAGCCAGCTCGCAGGCCTTCGTCAGCGTCACCGACCAGGCGTTAACCACCAAAATGCAGAAGCTGGCGCAGAATGCGGAGTATTTCGAACAGCAAGCGCCTTGGGATGCGAAGTACAAGAAAACCGCGTTCACTCCGCCGACCGTGGAAGCGATTGAGACCATCGTCGAGACCGGCGACTTCAGCGTCACGACTATCGGCGACAACCTGCCCAATGAAAACGAAATCCACGAGAAGTATGGCACCAAGAACTTCCTGTTCACAGGCAGCAGTCGCGCTTTGACGGGTGCGGCCGGCCATAAGTCGATCGAAGAATTTGGCGCAAGCCCGGCCGTGATCCAGCGCGAAATTCAGTATGGCCAGCAAGCCGATGAACTCATGACGGCATTACATGAAGTGATCGGTCACGGTTCCGGCAAGTTGAGCGAGCGCATGAAAGGCGGCTCTGAGCCGTATCTGAAGGAGTATTACTCTGCCATGGAAGAAGCGCGTGCCGATCTCTCCGCGCTCTGGAACGCCTGGGATCCCAAGTTGAAGCAGCTGGGACTGATCGAAGGTAACCAGGACGAAATCGCGAAATCCATGTACGACACGGCAGCCCTGGTGATGCTGACGCAATTGCGCAGAATTCCTCGCGGCGACAGCCATCGAAGAAGACCACGAGCGCGACCGCGCTCTGATTGCCAACTACATCATGGACAAGACTGGAGCCATCCGCATGTTCGACCGGGATGGCAAAACCTACGTCGAGGTCACCGACTACCAGAAGATGAAGCAGGGCGTTGGCATGCTTCTGACGGAGTTGATGCGCATCAAGGCGGAAGGCGATTATGCAGCCATCAAGGCTCTGATCGACAAGTACGGCGTGCACTTTGATCCGAAGCTGCGCGACCAGGTGGTCGAGCGCTACAAGGCCCTGAACATCCCCACCTATTGGGCGGGTGTGAATGCGCAGCTGAACGCGAAGCCGGCGGGCGGTGGAATGAACGTCGACATGATCTATCCGCGAAGCGCAGTGCGGCAATATCTCTATTACGGTTCCATGTACTGCGAGGATGTGAAGGTTCCGGCTGCCGCGAAGTGATGGAGCCCCTCAAACTCTGGCTTTGAAAGGGACGGCCTTCAGGCCGTCCAAAAAGCCGCTGTCTCGACAAAATGTCATATTAGATATAATCTAAATAGACGATGGACGCCGAAGCGATCAAACAGTCGTTGGAGGATAGCGGATTGCGGTGTACTCCGCAGCGCTATGCTGTGATGGCATTCCTGATGCAACAGAACCGGCATCCCACGGCGGCGGAAATTTTCCAAGCCATCAATCGGGTGGATCCGCGCTCCTCCCGGGCCACAACTTATAACAACCTGCGGGACCTGGTGCGTGCGGGCTTGGTGCGGGAAGTGGCCGCCGAGGGCCGCGCCGCGCGCTTCGATGCCACCGGCATGCCGCACCATCACTTCATCTGCGACCGCTGCGGCAATGTTGAGGACCTGGAGTGGTACGACGTGCCTCGACCGGCCAAGGGCGCGCTTGGCAAGCGGGTGCTTCGCGAATGCGAGCTGATCTTCCGGGGGCTCTGCACCAAGTGCGCTCCCCGGCACGCTTCCCGTTAAGCGGGGAATATCGGATGAATCGCGCGCCCGCCCGCGCGCGTCAGCAATTGTAGAAATGGCTAATCAATGACAGATGGGTAGTCACTAACAGTTTTCTTACTAATTCAAAGGATAAGAACATCATGGAGAAGGAACTAGCGACCGCAGCAGGGGCGATGGCGCCCGGTACTCAGCAAACCTCGTCAACCGAAAGCAAATGTCCTGTAGCGCACGGCAACGGCAGACCTAAGCCCCAGGCGATTGACAGCTGGTGGCCGAATCAGCTCAACGTGAACATTCTGCACCAGCACTCTCCCAAGTCCGACCCGATGGGCAAGCAGTTCAACTACGCGCAAGAATTCAAGAGCCTCGACCTGAATGCCGTGGTCAAGGACCTCAATGCCCTGATGACGGATTCGCAGGAGTGGTGGCCGGCCGACTTCGGCCACTATGGTCCGCTGTTCATTCGTATGGCGTGGCACAGCGCGGGCACTTACCGCATCGGCGACGGCCGCGGCGGTGCAGGCTCCGGCGAGCAGCGTTTTGCGCCGCTCAACAGCTGGCCGGACAACGTGAACCTTGATAAGGCGCGCCGGTTGCTCTGGCCGATCAAGCAGAAGTACGGCAAGAAGATTTCCTGGGCTGACCTGATGATTCTCGCCGGCAACGTCGCATTGGAGTCGATGGGATTCAAGACCTTCGGCTTCGCCGGCGGACGCGAGGATGTTTGGGAGCCCGGAGAGGACATTTACTGGGGCCCGGAAGGCAAGTGGCTGGCGGACGAGCGCTACAGCGGCGATCGCGATCTCGCGAATCCTCTTGCCGCAGTTCAGATGGGTCTGATCTACGTGAACCCGGAAGGCCCCAACGGCAATCCCGATCCCCTCGCTGCGGCAAAGGACATCCGCGAAACCTTCGCTCGCATGGCGATGAATGACGAGGAGACGGTCGCGCTGATTGCCGGCGGTCACACCTTCGGTAAGACCCATGGCGCTGCCGATCCCAGCAAGTATGTCGGACCCGAGCCCGAAGGCGCTCCGATCGAGCAGCAAGGTTTGGGATGGAACAACACCTATAACAGCGGCAACGGCGACTCCACGATTGGCAGCGGTCTGGAAGTCACCTGGACAACGACGCCGACGAAGTGGAGCAACAACTTCTTCGACAATCTTTTCAAGTATGAGTGGGAGCTCACCAAGAGCCCGGCGGGCGCGCATCAGTGGCAGCCGAAAAACGGTTTCGGTGCCGGTACGGTGCCCGATGCGCATGACAAGGCCAAGCGCCACGCACCCAAGATGCTGACTACGGACCTCGCACTGCGTTTCGATCCGGTTTACGGGCCGATTTCAAAGCGCTTCTACGAGCATCCAGAGCAACTCGCCGACGCGTTTGCTAAGGCATGGTTCAAGCTGACGCACCGCGATATGGGACCGCTGTCGCGCTATCTCGGACCACTCGTTCCCAAAGAGGCGCAACTGTGGCAGGATCCGGTTCCCGCGGTCGATCATGAATTGATTGACGAGAAGGATGCTGCTGCACTGAAGGCCAAGGTGCTCGCATCCGGATTGTCGACCCAGCAGCTGATCACGACGGCTTGGGCGTCGGCATCGTCGTTCCGCGGCTCCGATAAGCGCGGTGGAGCGAACGGAGCTCGCATTCGTCTCGAGCCGCAGAAAAATTGGGAAGTGAACCAGCCCGCGGAACTGGCGAAGGTGCTCGCGAAGCTGGAGGCAATCCAGAAGGAGTTCAACTCGCAGTCCGGCAAGAAGAAGGTCTCGCTGGCTGACCTGATCGTTCTGGGTGGTTGTGCCGCTGTTGAAGAAGCTGCGAAAAAAGCCGGGCACGACGTAAAGGTTGCTTTCACGCCGGGTCGCACCGACGCTTCGCAGGAGCAGACCGATGTGCACTCCTTCGCTGTAATGGAGCCGAAGGCAGATGGCTTCCGCAACTACGTCCGGACGAAGAACGGAAGCTCGCCGGAGGAGTATCTGGTGGATAAGGCGCAGTTGCTGAAGCTCACCGCTCCGGAGATGACGGTGCTCATCGGCGGCCTGCGCGCCTTGAATGCGAACTTCGGCGGAAGCAAGCACGGCGTCTTCACCAAGCGGCCCGGGACGCTGACGAATGATTTCTTCGTCAACCTGCTCGACATGGGCACTGAGTGGAAGCCCTCGGCTACCGATGGCGTCTACGAAGGACGCGATCGCAAGACCGGGGAAGTGAAGTGGACCGGCACGCGTGTCGACCTGATCTTCGGTTCGCACTCGCAGCTCCGGGCACTTGCCGAAGTCTATGCCGCTGACGACTCGAAGGAGACGTTTGTGAAGGACTTTGCCGCGGCGTGGGGCAAGGTGATGAACAACGATCGCTACGACCTCGCTTAAGCTGCGCGGAAAAAGAGAGGTGTCAACACGGCGGGCTTAGCAGCCCGCCGTTTCCTTGGGAAGTTGATGTGGTTAATCGCCGGCAGGATTTGATTCGTTAGCTTTGTTGTCCGGTTCTGGAATGGGAAGTCGCGGGCAGGAAGACGGAGAAGGCAGTCCAGCTCGCTCCGGCTTTGGTCGAACTCTTCAACCGGATCGTTCCACCATGGGCTTCAATGATGCTCTTCGAAATCCAGAGGCCCAGTCCGGTTCCAACGTCCTTCTTACTGGTAACAAATGGTTCGAAGAGTCGTTGGCGTAGCTCATCTGGAATGCCCGCCCCATTGTCTGAAACCGTCAATCGGACGCCTCTCGTGTGCTTGTTATTCCAGCTGGTGGCGGCTGCCACTCGAATCCGGATGCGCCCACCATTTTCCACGGCGTCGATACTATTACTCAGCAAATTGGCAATTACCTGCCGAATTTCTCCCGGTATAGCATGAATTTCGGTATCCCCCTTGATCTCGGGACAAATCTGGATGTTCTTGCTTCGTACCCGGGACGAGAATACCGGGAGCAGGGAAGTGACGATCGTACTGATCCGAACCTCGGTGGCGCCTTTGGCTTCGCGGTAGAAACCAAGCGTCTGCTTGCTGATGTGGAAGATCCGGTCTAGTTCCTCTTCGGCCGCGCTGAGATACTTGATCGCACTGGCTTGGGAATCGGCCTGCTTCGCCAGGTAAACCAGGTTGGTGATCGCCTCCAACGGATTGTTGATTTCGTGCGCGACGGTTGCCGCCAGCCGGCCAACCGCGGCCAGCCTTTCGCTGGTGTGCAGGGCGCGCTCCGCCTTCTTGGCTTCGGTAACGTCCCGCGCAATCTTCGCCGCGCCAACGATTCGACCCCTCTGGTCTCTGACCGGAGAAACCGTCAGCGACACCTCAACGCGCTGGCCGTTCTTCCGCAGACGCACGGTTTCGAAGTGCTCGATCCGCTCGCCGCGAGCGATGGTCGCCAGAATTCGGTTCTCGTCATCGTAGAGCTCTTGAGGAATGATCGTCGTAATGGAGCGGCCGATCATTTCTTGCGGCGTATAGCCGAACATCCTCTCCGCGCCGGCATTCCAGCTGGTGACGATCCCATTGAGATCCTTGCTGACAATGGCGTCATCCGAAGACTCAACAATAGCGGCAAGCTGGTGTCGCGCTTCCTCTGCCTGCTTGAATTCCGTGAGGTCGATGTTGATTCCAGTCACGCGGGTAGGATTGCCTGATTCATCCCGCAAGGACTGCCATCTTCCCAAAATCCAGTGAATGCTTCCGTCGGGCCACACGACGCGCCATTCTCCCTGGCCAGGAGCACCGGATTGCAGGCTCAACTCCACCTGCCGGATCGCCTCGTCCCTGTCCGCAGGATGAATCAAGGCTTCCCATGCCTTCTGCGTACCCGGGAATCCACCTGGCGGCAAGCCGTGCATGGTCTCCAGCTCCGGCGACCAGCGGTTGACATTGGTCTTCATGTCCCATTCAAAAGCTCCTATGCCGGCCGCCTGCTGCGCCAGGATCATGCGCTGCCGCTCCAACTCCGCTTGCGTGCGCAGTGCCGCCTCGCGCTCGGTCGCTTCGCGTCGCAGCTTTGCCATGTTGACGTGGGTCGCCACGCGCGCCACCAGCTCGCGCGCCGTAAACGGCTTGACCAGGTAGTCATCAGCCCCGGCATGCAAGCCCTCAATACGGGATTCTTCGCCGGCCCGCGCGGAGAGCAGAATGACTGGTGTGCTGCGCAAGGTGGGATCGTCCCGGATGCTGCGCAGCAATCCGAATCCGTCCAGGCGAGGCATCATGACGTCCGACAGCACTAAGTCGGGATGTAATTTGCGACTGGCTTCGAGCGCCTGAAGGCCGTCGGCGGCGAGCTCGACTCGGTATTCGCTGCGAAGCAGTCGCGCGATGTACTCCCGCATGTCGGCGTTATCGTCAGCGACCAGGATGAGTCCTTTAGCGCCGGAGGCTGCATCCGGGATTGCCTGCGCGGAAGGCGGCATCTTTGAGAGCGCCTCGTCCGGCGCTCCCGACTCCCGCGGCAACCATCGTTGCGCCTCGTCAACATAGGCTTCTGCGGCCAGCCCGGCTGACAGCACACCGCGTGAAGGCTGTATGTGATCGGCCGGCAGATGGGCTTTCCCGCGTGGTATGGAGACAGTGAAGGTCGTTCCTTGACCTTGGGTACTCTCCACGCTGACGCTGCCACCGTGAAGCCTGGCGAGCTCCTGAACCAGTGCTAAACCAATTCCCGTACCCTCGTAACTCCTGGCCCGCGTGCTCTCGATACGGTGAAAGCGCTCGAACACTCGCCCGCGCTCTTCTTTCGGAATGCCCACGCCGGTGTCGCGTACAGTCAGCTGAACCGAGCCGTTCACCAGCTTCAGCGTCAGCGCCACCTCGCCTTCGAAGGTGAACTTGAATGCGTTCGACAGCAGGTTGAGGACGATCTTCTCCCACATGTCGCGGTCGACATAGACAGGTTCACCCAGCGGCTCGCAGTCCACCGAGAATCTCAGCCCCGCTTTTTCCATCGCCGAGCGGAAGACGCTGGCGATCTCCGCGGTAAAGCTGGTGAGATCGGTCGGCTCATAGACTGCCTGCACGCGCCCAGCTTCGATGCGGGAGAAATCCAGCAGCGCGTTGACCAGCTTCAGCAAGCGCAGGGCATTGCGGCGGGCGGCAATCAGTTGCTCGTGACTTTCCGGGCTTAGACGCTCGCGCGCTTCCGGCAAAACCTCTTCCAGCGTTCCGAGCATCAACGTCAGCGGAGTGCGAAACTCGTGGCTGACGTTGCTGAAGAACTGCGTCTTGGCGCGATCGAGTTCGGCCAGTTGCTCGGCTCGATTGCGTTCGGCCTCATAGGCGGCAGCGTTGGCGATGGCTCCCGCGATCTGGTTGGAGAGCAGCGAGAGAAATCCTTTGAATTGGTCGCCCAGCGCGCGATGCGGATTTAGTCCGGCGACAAACACGCCGGCCGGTCGCTTCTGGCCTTGCTGTGCGAGCGGCAACAGGATGGCGCGCTCCGGCGCCTGGTTCCAGTCGCCCTTGGGCAGATCGCTGAATCGTTGTGAAAGATTTTCGACGACTGCAGCTTCGCCCGCATCCATGACGGCGCGAAATGGCCAAACTGATCCGGAGGGATCGCTCAAAGTCACGCAGGCCGGTGCTGCTGGGTGGCTGCTGTCAATGCCGGCCTCGGCAACTCGTTTCAGACTCCGGCCGTCTGCATCCAGCAGGTAGAGCAGGCTGAACGGCAGATCGCGGCGCGCGTTGGATAAGCAGTGCGCTGCCGCTTCGCACACTTGCATATGAGTGCGGCATTCCGCGGTCGCCGCAGCGATCTCCCGCAAGAGCCTTAAGCGCCGCTCGCCGATAACCTGCTGCGTATCTTCGGTTACCGCACAGAACAGTCCGCCGACTCCGCCCGCATCGTCAGGCAGAGGACTGTAGGCAAATGTGAAATACGTCTCCTCCAGATAGCCGTGGCGCTCCATCAGCAGCAACAGCGCTTGATCGAAGGTCGACTCGCCGCGCAGCAGGACGGCATCGGTACGCGGCCCGATCTCGTCCCAAATCTCCGCCCAAACTTCGCGCGCCGATTTGCCCAGCGCCGCAGGATGCTTGACGCCGAGAAAGTCACGGTAGGGATCGTTGTAGAGATTTACCAGCTCCTGACCCCACCAGATGAACATGGCATAGCGCGAGGTAAGAATGATCCGAACCGCGGTCCGCAGACTCTGCGGCCAGGTCGATACTGGACCCACCGGGGTTCGCGACCAATCGAAGGCGCGCATCAGCGCACCCATCTCACCGCCGCGGGAAAACAGGGAGTCCATCAGGAAAGTATGCTCGGGTTCTGCCCGCATGGATTTGGAACTCTGGAGGACAACCGTAGAATTCGCGCTCCGCTTTCTATTGATAACACGTCTGCTTCAGCTGGCAATGTGAGCGCGAGAAATCCGCAGCTCAACAAGCATGGTGCAGTTTACACCCGAACCGCGCAGGACAGCGCAGCGTTGAAAAGCAGGTATGGCCGAACTCGGCCCGGACTGGTGAGAAGGGTGTAGGGTTCAAACAAAAATCCCACTCACCTGATATTCCGAATGAGTGGTTTGGCGAGAGTGGCGTGTGCTCCATGAGCACAGGGTCTAATTTCGACGATCAGCGGAAGGCTGGCCACAGGTATGGCATTTCGTCCCAGCGGCCTCCTGAGGCCGAATACGGCGGTGTTCCCTGCGACAGTCTTTGGAGCATAAAAAGAGGCCCCAGGCTGGTTGACCCTGGGGCGTTTGCCTGCCGGCTCCCGAGAAGCTAGTTCGAGCAGAGCGCACCATAAATCACGGTGTGGCTCGAGTTTTGATCTGTGTTCTGGACAGTACATTCCCAAGTGTTGGGATTGCTCTGATAACTCGGGTTATTCGAGCTCCCACTGCCGGTGTAGGGCCCACTGTAGTCCACGAGAATGTTGAACACGGCACTGTTGAAAGTATTCGCTCCGCAGGAGCCGGACACCAGGTAGGGATACGGAGCGGAGCATGCAACGGTCGTACTGTAGGCGTCGCCCGCTGGCACATTATACGTATAGTAAACCCACTGAAACCGGCTGCTGGAAGTTCCCACTTGGCCTTTTGGATCCACATACACAGGACTCGCGTTGGAAACGGTTGAGCCGTTAATCCCGGCGATGTAGGTCGTGTTCTGTTGATTGCCACCTGCGCCCTGATTGCCAATGCGAATGGTGTTGTTTTCCGTGCATGGAGACGGGCAGCCGACGCTGTCAAGATAGATGTCGCTGCTGCCCGTCGTATTGTTGTACCCGGCTTGGTAACCCAGAAAGGTGTTGTAGTTGGAGTTGTTGTTGTAGCCAGCCTGCTGTCCCACAAAGGCATTGCCCGCACCCTGCGTGTTCGCAGCGCCGGCCTGCACGCCAACATAAGCGTTCGAGCTGTAGTTGCCAGTGGAGAGAACGCTGCTTCCCCCAATTTGATAGTTGCTCGTCGCGTTGAAATTGCCACTGAATGACCCGCTGCCGGTGCCGGAAAATGTCCCACTGGAAGTACCGTTAAATGCTCCGGTCAGGCTGTTGGAATTATTAGATAACGTTACCGCGCTGCTGTAAGTACCGGTCAGCTCCGAGCTCTGCACCGTACCGCTGATCTGGGTGAAGGAGAGCGCGCCGCCGGTGGTTCCCAGCTTGCCAGTCGAGTCGACGAATACCGGTGAGCCTCCGCTGGTGGCTGCTCCGTTAATACCGGCGATGTAGGTCGCGGTTTGTGGTCCCCCAAGATAACTCAGAGCGTTTCCGATACGAATGGTGTTGCTTTCCTGGCATTGGTTCGGGAACGACTGGTCACAGCCCGCGTCATCGATGTACAGGTTGTTGCTACCTCCCGAGTTGAACAGTCCCGCACCCAGGCCCAGCATGATATTCACGGATCCCGTGCTCATCAAAGCGCCGGCATCGAGTCCGATGTAGGTATTGTCATGTCCATCGATATTCTCGGATCCTGCCTGGTAGCCAAAATACGAGTTGCTATAGCCACTGGTGTTCGCGGCCCCAGCCTGGTAACCAACAAATGAGTTGGAAGAGTTGATGTTGTTGGCGCCAGCCCCCACGCCGGCAAACACGTTCCCAGAGCCACTTCCGACCGAGAATACAGTACTTCCGCCGATCTGATATCCCGTCGTCGCATTCACCGTATTGCTCGCCAGCGTTCCACCCACCGTACCGTTGCCGTCGATGTTGAAGCTGGTCGAGGTCTGTGTAGCGCTTCCGTTCTGCACGTAATAAGGCGACCCGGGGCTGAGCGTTCCCGGAGGCCCTTGTGGTCCCTGTGGACCCTGCGGTCCTTGCGCTCCGGGCTGACCCGGTGCGCCGGCTTGTCCCGCCGCGCCTTGCTGCGCCATCAGGTTCCACGAGTTGGGATTCTGGTCCGGCTCCTGATTCTGATTCGTGGCCGTCGCGACATAGGTCGATCCGTTGAAGGTGGCCACATCGTCAGGGTAGTAGCTCTGGGTCTGGTTCCACGCGCCAGTGAGATTGAAGCCGCTGGTCACCGGATTCCACGCCGACGGATTCTGATTGGGCGGAGGATTGTTCGGCCCGTTGCTGGCCGCCGTCGCAACATAGCTTGCGCCGTCATAGGTCACAACGTCGTAGGCGTTATACGAAGTGTTGTTGTTGAACGCGTTGCGATAGTTGAAGCCCTGACCGTTGTTGCCGTTCGTTCCTGGAAGTCCTTGCGGCCCGATGGGCCCGACAGGCCCGGCAGGCCCGTTGCTCCGGTTGCTCCAGTCGGGACCTTGTGCGCCTGGTGAACCCATCGGCCCTGCGGGTCCTTGCGATCCCATCTGACCGGCCGGCCCTTGTGGACCTTGCGGCCCGTTTGCTCCCGCAGGTCCGGTTTGTCCGGTTGCTCCTTCTTGCGCCATCAAGCTCCACGAGTTGGGATTCTGATCCGGCTGCTGATTCTGATTCGCAGCGGTCGCGACGTAGGTCGAGCCGTTGTAGGTCGCAACATCATTCGGGTTGTAGTTGTTGCCCGAGTTCCACGCTGCGGTGAAGTTGAAGCCCGTACCGTTCGTGCCGGCGGGACCCTGCGGTCCAGTCGGTCCTAGCAGTCCCTGCAGACCTTGTGGCCCAGTGGCGCCGATCGGCCCGATTGGCCCGATAGGTCCTTGTGGACCCAGCGGCCCTATAGGCCCAGTTGGACCTTGCGGACCCGTCGCGCCAGTTTGTCCCGTGGAACCTTGTGGACCTTGTGATCCAGTCGGACCAGCCGGACCTTGTGCTCCCGAAGGCCCAGCAGGTCCATCAGGTCCCGCTGGACCCGCCGGTCCAGTTGGTCCGTTCAGCGCGATCTCCAGTTCCGGCTGATGGCTGGTGAGGCTGCTCTCCTTGCTGTCAAACGCAAAGGCTCCCTTGGACGATGTCAGGGCCAGAGCGACGCCGTTGTTCGGGACGCTGCCGTTTGCCCAGTCCTGCACCAGCGGCGTGATGTCGATTACGACAAACTGGTTCAAACTCGGGCTGGTGACACTAACGGGATGTCCACCCGTGGCGGAAGTACCCAGCGCCGGCGCATTGTTGTAGGTGAGCGTGCTCTCATTCCAGCTGTTGTTGAGCTGGTATACATCGAAGCTGCCGTTGGCGGCTACCGCGTCGACATAGAGTCGCAGGGTTGCTTTACTGACCGTCACGCCAGAGGGAAGAGTCCCCAGGTTGAACTTCAGGTAGGCGGTCGCTCCCTGCTGCACGACGAACGCGGGCTGTGTCCCATAGTTCTGGTTGTGCGCCGCGCTGTTGGAGAATGTGTCGCCGACAGGCGGTGCAGACTGAGCAAACGCCGCGAACGACAGGATGGTGACGCTGGCTATGGTCCGAAGCAAGGTACGAAGCGACATGGCGGTAGCTCCTCAAAGAAACTTTGCTGAATTTCGGTGCCCCTACTGTCGCTGCATTTTGCCTGATTGCTGCAAAGTGTCAACAAACTGGAGATAAATTAAACATCACCAGCCAACGTGCTGAATTGACATTGGTTACAGAGGAAAGAGCTTGTGACGCGGAACCTGTCCTGCTAGACTTGACGCCACTTTTCTACCAGATTGGGGTGAGCGTGCTCACCGAAGAAGGACAGCAGACCGTTCGCTTCGGACCCTACGAAGCTGACTTCCGTCACGGCGAATTGCGGAAGTTCGGGACGCGACTCAAGATCCAGGGCAGGCCGCTGGCTGTCCTTGCGCTTCTGGTCAAGCGGCCAGGCGAGACCGTGCTTCGCGAAGAGCTTCGCGCGGCATTATGGCCGAACGATGTCTTTGTCGATTTCGACAAAAATCTGACCACCGCCGTCAACAAGCTTCGCCAGGCGCTGTGTGACACGGCGGAGTCTCCCCAATACATCGAAACTGTGCCTCGGATTGGCTATCGCTTCATGGCTTCCGTCGAGGTCATCGCGAAGGAACCCATCGCCGAGCCGCCGTCGGCCAGGATAGAAACTCCTCCTCAGCTACAGCTTCCGTCGGTCACCGCAGCGCAAGATCCCGAGACTGCCTGGATAGTTCGGTCGCCGCAGTCGTTGTGCTTGCCGCAATCCTCGCTCTGGTGCTGATCAAGGGCCATCACTCCGTGTCGGCGTTGAACGAGAAAGACAGCATCATCGTCGCGGATTTCTCCAACGGCACAGGCGACCCGGTTTTCGAGGACACACTCAAAACCGGTCTAACCATCGCGCTGGACCAGTCGCCGTTCCTTAATGTGCTTCCTGAAGGCAGAGTTGCCAAGACGCTGAAATTAATGACCAAACCAGCGAACACGAAGCTTACCGCCGACGTGGCACGCGAGGTTTGTTTGCGGACGGGAAGCAAAGCCTACGTTGCCGGATCGATTACTAGCCTGGGCACGGATTATGTCCTGGCTCTGAAGGCCGTTGACTGTAAGACCGGCGAGACGCTGGGCCAGCAACAGCTCACCGCGGAGCGGAAAGAAAAAGTCCTGAATGCGCTAGGCAGAGCCGCTGCGAACCTGCGCAGCCAGCTCGGCGAGTCCCTGGCGACGGTGCAACGCTTCGACGCCCCGCTGGCGGAAGTGACAACGCCGTCGCTGGAAGCGCTGCAGGCTTACACTCAGGCCGGTAAGGCTGGCCGCGAGCAGGGTCCTGAAGCAGCCGTGGTTTATTTTCAGCGTGCCATTGAACTCGATCCCGACTTTGCTCGCGCGTATGCCGCCCTGGGCAACACTTACGAAAGCCTGTCGGAGATGGGGCGCGCTGCCGAGTACTACACCAAGGCATTTGAGTTGCGCGATCACGCGACTGAGCGTGAGAAGCTCGTGATTAGCGGTCGCTATTACCAAAATGTCACAGGAGAGCTGGACAAGGCGGCGCGAACGTATGAGCAAGTGCTTCAGAGTTACCCGCGCGATGTCGTCGTCGTCGATCTGGCCAACATTTACGCCGCGGAAGGAAAATACGACGAAGCCGTCGACGTGCTGCATCAGTCGCAGAAGCTCGTCCCCGATCGCGTCGCGGTGTACAGCAATCTCGCCAACGACTTCATGGCTTTGCAGCGATTTGATGACGCCCGCCAGGTCATTCAGCAGGCGCAAACAAGAAAATGGGAGAACCTCACATTTCACAGCGCGTTGTACGCGTTGGCTTTTCTCAAGGCCGATGCAGCGGGAATGGCGCAGCAGCAACAGTGGTTCGCCGGCAAGCCTGACGTTGCCCACTTCGGACTCTCGCTGGCATCCGACACCGAGGCCTACGCAGGTCATCTCAGCAAAGCTCGCGCGCTCACGACGCAGGCGGTGAATTCTGCGGTCCAGGCCGACAGCAAGGAAAATGCCGCCATCTGGCGGGAGAATGCTGCGCTGCGCGAAGCCGCATTCGGAAATCTCGAAGCCGCAAAACGCGATGCGGCTGAAGGGCTGAAGCTGGCGCCTGATAGACAGGATGTTCAAGTCGTCGCCGCGCTTGCCTATGCCATGGCCGGCGATACGACGCGAACGCAACTACTCGCCGAAGCGCTGAACCAACAATATCCGCTCGATAGCCAGCTGCAGTCGCTATGGCTGCCGGCCATTCAGGCACAACTCGCTCTGAATCAGAAGAACTCCGCAACTGCGATCGACGCTCTGCAGAAAGCCTCGCCGCCAATTGAATATGGCCAGATCGCGTTCCTGGCCAACATCTCCTGTTTGCCTTGGACTTACATTCGCGGGCAGGGCTATCTCGCATCCGGAAATGCAACGGCGGCTGCCGCTGAGTTCCAGAAGATCAGCGATCACAACGGCATTGTCTGGAACTGCTGGACAGGAGCGCTTGCGCGACTAGGCGTGGCCCGCGCGAATGCATTGCAAGCCAGCCAGTCGCAGGGAGCCGATGCTGATGCGGCGCGGGTACGGGCGCTCGCGGCATACAAAGAATTCTTGAGCATCTGGAAGAATGCCGATCCCGACATTGCCATCTACCAAGAAGCCAAAGCCGAATACGCGAAGCTGCAATAAACTGGCTAGAAGTCATCTCATAAATGGTTGTGTCAGGGCACGGCTTCAGCCGTGCCGTATCCCACCCATGAATGACTTGGGCTTTAGCCCCTGGAAGCACTGACTTTGCAGGGGCTAAAGCCCGGCGGTTGTGTGCATTCGTTATCGGCACGACTAAAGCTCGTGCCCTGACACAACCAACAACAATTTATGAGATGACTTCTAGTCACTATCACCTGTAATCCATTCACTACCAGCGCTGCAAGAAACGTGCAGCGGGGCTAGTACTTTTGCCAGTGGATTACGCACGGCGGCGGGATTAGCATCCGTCGTATCCATCAGGACTTGCTTCGAATCGCCTTTCGCCCGGTCACAGTCACCCTCTTCCAGATTGATCGAAGGGCTCGCGTCATAAACCCGTTCCACGGGCGGAGGCTAACCCAATAGGACTTGCAAGGAGAAATGGTGTTGGATTTGGGAGCGGGGAGTCCGAAGACTAGCAGTGAGAGCTCTTGCCGCCTCGAGCATTTTCGGGACGGGGGGTGTAGCCGCCGCGCAAGTAGCCAGCACGACCAAACCAAACATCATTTTCATCATGTCCGACGACGTCGCCCTCGCGAAATTGGCGATGCCGGTTCCAGATTTCGGGCTGACGTGCATGGATCGAGCGCGCCGGGCGAGTCCGTTGTTGATGACCACGAAAACAGTTGCCGAATCATTCGGTCGAGCTATGCATATGCAATTAAAAACTTACTTTACCCTCGCAGCACTCTTTTTGGGATCTCTCTCGTCCTTGGCCCAGGATCAGACGAAAACCGCGCCGACCTCGAAACGTCCTACGATTGGCCTGGTTCTTCAAGGTGGTGGGGCTCTCGGGCTTGCCCACGTTGGCGTTATTACCTGGCTGGAGGAACATCACATTCCGGTGGACTACGTCGCCGGTACCAGCATGGGCGGTCTGGTGGGAGGGGTCTACGCCACTGGACATAATGCCGCCGAGATGCGCCAGATCGTGAACGGAATCCCCTGGGACGAGGTCCTGTCGCCAACCACACCTTTCGACGATCTTTCCTTCCGGCGCAAGGAGGACGCCCGCGATTATCCCAACAGCCTGGAATTCGGATTGCGCAAAGGCCTGCAGTTTCCCGCAGGCCTCAACTCCGGCCAACAGGTCTCTCTGGTTCTGGATAAGATCGCGCTCCCCTACTCGGAGGTCAAGAGCTTCAACGATCTGCCTACTCCCTTCGCTTGCGTAGCCACGGATTTGGTCAGCGGCAAGCCCAAAGTTTTCCACGACGGCTCCCTGGCCCTGGCCCTGCGCTCCACCATGTCTCTGCCCGGAATCTTCACGCCGGTGCGGACCAAGGATGCCATCTATGCCGATGGTGGATTGCTGCAAAACATTCCTGTCGAGGTAGCGAAAGCGATGGGAGCCGATCTGACACTGGCGATTCACCTGGAGGAGGCGCCGGTGCCGGCGAATGCCAACCTCTCCTCGTTCGCGGTTCTTGGGCAGTCGATCTCGGTCATGATCTCGGCCAACGAACTGCTGAGCATGGAAAAGGCGGACCTGCTGGTCTCGGTACCGGTGCAGAAATGGAGCGCGTTGAGTTTCAACGACGCGGACGCGATCATCAAGGCCGGATACGATGCCGCCGCTGCGAAGTCCAAAGTCTTGATGACGCTGGCGGTGGATGACGCAACCTGGAAGCAGTACCTGGCTGATCGCCAATCCCGTGTCCGCACCAATCCCGTTCCAGAGTTTATCGCGGTCGAAGGCGTGCACGGAGATCTTTCGCAGCGGATCGAAGAGAAAACGGCCAATTTAACAGGAAAGCCTATCGATTTCGACCAACTGAACCAGGAAATCATGCGCCTGAAGGGAACGCAGCGCTATTCGGCGCTGAGCTACCAAATGGTAGAGCGCAATGGTCAACAGGGCCTGCTGATAAAGACCGAGGAGACTGAGGTCGGCCCACCGGTGGTTCAGCCACTTATCCTCATCGACGGGTCAAGTTTGAAGAACGTTACGCTCGACATGGGAGCGAGATTCACGTGGTTCGATATTGGGGGCTTCCGCTCGGAATGGCGCAATGACATCGTGCTTTTCTCCGATTACGGGTTGAACTCAGAGTATTACCATCCCTTCACACCGCTGACCCATTGGTTCATCGCGCCACGAGCTTTCGCAGATAATAATCCGCTTTACCTTTACGACAACAACCAACTGATCTCCACCTATCGGCGTAGCACGCTCGGCGGAGGCCTCGATGTCGGCTACCAGTTTAAGAATATTGGTGAGCTGCGCGCCGGATACGAAGGTGGGTGGCAAGACTTCGTGCGGGGGGTCGGAAACCCAAACGAACTGCCATCCTTTTCCGGCGGCTACGGTGTCAGCAGAATTCAATACAGGCTGGATCGCCTGGACAATGCTGTGATTCCTTTTGCCGGACAAAGCTTCACGGGAGACGCTCTCTGGTACAACGCCAGTCCGGCCGCGCCCCAAGCCTATCCGGTGCTCGCAGGCACTGGGCAGCTTCACTTCCGGCTGAACGAAGCATCCTCGGTTTTTCTGGACGGATCTGCCGGAACCACGTTCGACCATGCAACTGGTATCCCACAGTTCTCCCTGGGAGGCTCACGGCAGTTGGTGGCGTACGGAACCAACGAACTGCTGATGGATAAGTACTTCCTATTCCAGCTGGGATACATCCGGGAAATGCTGAAGCTGCCACCACTGCTAGGTAGCGGCGTCTATATCCTCGGCATCTATGAGGCGGCGCAGGTTTACGGCCCGCCCAGTTCGATGGTGAACAAAGCATCGGGCTTCCCAACCGATGCCGCTGCCGGCGTCGTGGTCAATACCATCTTCGGACCGGTGGAAGCTGCCTATGCCTATGGCGATACCGGGCATCACAAATTCTTCTTCCGGGTTGGGCGGTTGTTCTGATCCGTCTCTGGCGGGCGATCTATCAGCACGAAGCGGCGTGTGCGACTGCATTGGCTCGCGAAGCGAATGCCTGTGATGGTTAGAACCCGACTCGTCCCGCTCGAATCAGCCTGGACCAATCCGGAGCCCCGTCCGCGGCCTGAGCGGCCGAGTTGATGTGCTCACGTTGCTTTAGCTCAGGAAACGGGAGTCCGCCCGTAACCAAGCGCCCTCGACCGTATAGCAATTCATCCAGTGTGCCGTTCAGCAGGAACTGGTAGTTCCACGGCTGGGGATTCTTCACGTCCTTAGCGATCTGGCTATCGAGCGTCGTGGTGCAGTTTCGCGTGATCGCGTTGTACCACTCGGGATGATCCCGCAATTGATTCAGGTAATCGGCGTAGATGAGGAATATCCGGCGTCCCTCGTCCGCCGAGATGGTGGTGCGATACATAAACACTTGCTCGTCCTTACGGAAGTTGGTGCGCAAGCGAATGACATCGCGCTCGTCGGCAGCGATGAAGATCAACTCGTACTGCCGGAAGAATCCAAGAACTGCCGAGTACGTCTGACCGACTTTATAGCGGGCCTCAATCGAAAAGGCGATGTGATCGTTGTCGCCAAATTGAAAGCTGAGAATCGGGTGGCCGATATACTTCGGTCCCCAGGTGGTGAAGAACAAGTCGACGTAACGGAGTTGCGAAAGATAAACCGTCCTATCGCTCCAGCAATTTGAGTAATCAGTCTTCGTTCGGTAATCGCAATTGCGCAGGTTGTGGATGGTAACTCGATCTCCGTTGATCTCGATCCAGGCGGTCCGATCAGCGTCGGCTTGCCAATCGCCATCATTCGACGGCTTCAGGCTGAGCCACCATGTCAGCACAATGCAGAACCCTGCGAAACACAAAGCGGCAGCCCAGGGCCGTGGTTTCACCTTGACTAGTATGGCGATAATCGCGACCACGTAAATCACGGTCACCGGAATGCGCAAAGTTGCAATCCGAATGTCGACGTAAAGGGCGGCAACCGCCCACAGGGTCATCAGCGCCAGAACCAACCACATTGCAATGAGTCCCATCGAACGCAGCAACCGGTGCCACGCCGGCGACGTGGTAGAACCAGGGCGTTCTGTAGGATTGGTCATTCCGGCTATAAATATACAGAGAGGGGCATTCGAAAACCCGCAGAAGCCGGAATCCTCCCAAACCACGGCCTTGGAGTTTCGCTAAGAGAGAGCAGGAGGAATCCTGCTCTCTCAACCGCATCGATCTTTCCATCACTTCTCGTCCATCAGACATCGGCGATAAGCCGACATCAGTATTGCAGCCTCATGAACCGGGCTCCGAATCGCCCGCAGCGGTTGCAAATCGGCCGATGCGAACCCATTTGTGAAGCTGCTTCCGGGCACCTTCGGGAATAGCGATTTTCGCCGAGGCTGCTCCGCTCTTCGAGGCGTAACCCGCAAACTTGTCTTCACCGGTTACCGGCGTCGCCAGATACGCATGAAGTTCGCCGGTACTGATCTGCAAGGCAAAGCCTACGATTTGTCCTTGAGAATTGATGCTGCACGCGTGCATCAGATACAGAGGCGAGTTCGGCGGAATGAGGCTGTTAAGGTCGGTGATCACTCCGTTTTGCCAGAGAAATGCTCTGCCATCTCCGGCGGCATCCATCGAAACGCCAACCGCCTGAGCTCTGTTGTTTATCCCCGTTGCGGCGCTGGCAACATCTCCCGGCAACGTGCCCAAGTCGGTCATCTCGCCATGCTGCCAGAAAAATGCGTGCTGGAACTGATCACCGGAGACATCGGAAGCGCCCACCACCTGTTGCAGGTCGTTGATCGCGTAACCGGTGTTGTTGATCGCTCCGCCAAGATTGCCGAGATCAATCGGCTTCACGCTGCCGGTCCGCCAAAGTAACGCGTGCCGAGGCTGAAGTGGAACACCGTATCTGAGATCGTAAGCGGCGCAAGTGCCCGATCCGCCCACCACGTCGCCCCTGTTGTTGATCCCGAAGGCAGCTCCCTCAGGATCGCCAAGGGACACTGGAAGGGCTTGGATTTTGCCTTGAGTCCAGACAGCAGGCCGGAATTGCAATACCTGGGGTCCCGGGCAGTTGGGATCAGCAACACTGTTCTCGGCCATTCCCGCTATCTGTCCCTGGCCATTGATATCGCTGCCTTGTGCATTATTGCCGCCCAGCGTAGGAAGCGGCGTCATCACTCCGTTCTGCCAAACAAAGTTGAGGCAGATAAGGTTCGTGCCCAAACCGCAAAAGTCCTCTCCGTTGGGATCGGGAATTCCGTTCTCGGCCAAGCCCGTAGCCTGAGGTGCTTCGCCAGGACCAAAAAGCGCCTGGCTATTCGGTCCGCCAAGCGTCCCCATGTCCGTCATGACGCCGTTCTCCAGGAAAAAGCCGTGCGTGACCTCATCACCAGGCGTGGTGGACAATCCGTCAATCTGTCCCTTGTCATTGATTCCGAAAGCGATGCTGAAAGTCCCGCCCAACGTGCCAAGGTCGGTAACGACATAATGGGACAGGTGTTGTGCTTGCTGCTGTTGCTGCTGCGCAAATGCCTGGTACGACATTGCCGGCACAGTGCATACGCTCATCACCGCGATCCACGCTAATATTCTCGATTTCATAGTCTCCTCCGTCGTGCGTCCCGGCAAATGTTCTGCTGGGTTTTCGCTCTCATATAGGTAGGCGCAAACGGGGAGATAGAACTATCATTCAAGGAATAACTTTCTTGCAGAGTTACGCAGCGGACAAAGAACTCCAACCTGTTCCTAATGGGAAACTTGTCACAACCGCAAGACGACGGGGCCGGAACGCCACCTGGTGGCCAGGTAACCGAGTTTCTCCGCGCCTGGAGCGATGGAGATCGAGCTGCTCTCGACAGTCTGACTCCAATCGTCTATGACGAACTCCACCGCCTGGCGCGACGCTACATGAAAGGTGAGCGTCCCGGTCACAGCCTGCAAACCACCGCCTTGGTCAATGAAGCCTACGTGCGCCTGGTGGATTACAAGCGGATGAATTGGCAGAACCGGGCACATTTCTTCGCAGTTTCCGCTCAGTTGATGAGGCGCATTCTGGTCGATCACGCGCGCCGCCATAACCTGAAACGCGGCGGCGATGTGCTGCATGTTTCGCTCGACGAGACGGCCATAGTGGGCAGTGGCGAGGATGCGGATCTGGTAGCACTCGACGACGCGATGACTGCCCTGGCACAACTCGATCCCCGCAAAGTTCAGGTTGTCGAAATGCGTTTTTTCGGTGGCCTCAGCGTGGAAGAAACAGCTGACGTCCTCAAGGTATCGGCCGTGACTGTCATGCGCGACTGGAGCACGGCCAAGGCCTGGCTCTATCGTGAACTTAGCCGCGGGAAACCCGATGGATAGCCAACGCTGGAAGCAAGTTGATGACTTGTTGCAGGCCGCCCTGGAACGTCCTTCCACAGAGCGCGATGCGTTTCTGCGTCAATCCTGCATCGGCGACCAGGCATTGGAGCGCGAAGTGCGGTCCCTGCTGACCGCGCAAGAAGACACGGAAGGATTTCTGGATCGCCCCGCTATCGAAGTGGCCGCGCGCGTATTCGCTGCGAAGCAGAACAAAATCGCGGACGAGAGCGCTCGCTCCCTCATCGGCCAGAGAGTCTCGCATTACCAGGTAATCGAAACGCTGGGTGGCGGCGGGATGGGGGTGGTGTACAAGGCGGAAGATACCGACCTTGGCCGATTCGTTGCCCTGAAATTCCTGCCCGAGAATCTGGCCCAAGACCCGCAATCGCTGGAGCGCTTTCGCCGCGAAGCGCGGGCGGCATCGGCGCTTAACCATCCCAACATTTGCACCATCTACGAAATCGGCAATCACAATGGCCAGCTGTTCATCGTCATGGAGTTTCTAGACGGGATGACGTTGAAACACCGCATCGGAGGGCGTCCTCTGGAAGCGGAGTTGCTTCTCGCGTTGTCTATCGAGATTGCCGACGCGCTGGATGCTGCGCATAGCGCAGGCATCGTACATCGTGACATCAAGCCGCCAAACATCTTCGTCACCGCGCGCGGACACGCGAAGGTTCTCGATTTTGGGCTCGCTAAAATGATGGAGCTGCGAGCCTTGACAAGCGCGGTGCCCACAACTGGAGAGCGGCTGACAACGCCGGGAATGGCGATGGGCACTCTTGGCTATATGTCACCGGAACAGGTGCGGGCACTGGACCTTGATGCTCGCACCGATCTGTTCTCTTTCGGAGCGGTGCTGTACGAGATGGCTACCGGCGTCGCAGCCTTCCGCGGCAAGAGCGATGCCGAGATCATAGACGTCATCCTGAACCGCCGGCCGACTCCGCCCGTGCGCGTGAATCCCGACGTTTTGCCGGAGCTCGAGCATGTCATCGACAAGGCGCTGGAGAAGGACCGCGACCTCCGCTACCAGCATGCCTCTGACATGCGCGCTGACTTGCAACGGCTGCAGCGGGACTCGGATGCTCTGCGGCTGCAAGCTCTACCGCGGCGGGCAGACCGCAGGAACCTGAAGACGCCAATTCTCGCCGGAGCGGCACTGCTGGTGGTCGCGGCGGCTGTACCGTTCTACTTACACTTCCGCCCTCAGCCCGCCAAGCTCACCAACAAGGACACGGTGGTGTTAGCGGACTTTACGAACACGACCGGAGACCCGGTCTTCGACGGTACGCTGCGGCAGGGTCTGGCGGTGCAACTGGAACAGACACCGTATCTCAGCCTGATTTCCGACGCGCGCATTGGGCAGACGCTGCGTCTGATGGGCCAGCAAGCGGGGGCACGGCTCTCTCCAGAGACGGCTTACGAAGTTTGCCGTCGCACGCAGAGCGCCGCGGTCATTGATGGTTCCATCGCAAAATTGGGCGACGAGTATGTTCTCGGCTTGAAAGCCGTGAACTGCCAAACCAGCGACACTCTGGCTGAGGAGCAGGTTAGCGCCAATGGCAAAGAGCAGGTGCTGGGGGCCATGGACAAAGCTGCAGCACAGTTGCGGGAGAAGCTGGGCGAATCGGCCAGAAGCCTGCAAGCCTTCGACACACCGCTGGAGCAGGCGACAACACCGTCGCTGGAAGCCCTGCAGGCCTACAGCTTGGGGCGAAAGACGTTTTATGAGAAGGGAAATGCCGCCGCTCTGCCCTTCCTGAAGCGGGCGGTCGAACTCGATCCGAATTTTGCCTTGGCGTACCGCGCTTTGGCGGCCGCATATGGAAACCTCAATGAGGAGAATCTGCGGGCCGCGAACGCACGCAAAGCCTATGAGTCTGCGCGACAAGGTGAGCGAGCGCGAGCGCTTTTTCATCGAGGCAAGCTACTACTGGTACGCGACCGGCGAGCTGGAGAAAGCAATCCCGGTGTACGCGCTTTGGCAACAAACTTACCCGCGGGACTACTCGCTTTACGCGCACCTGGCGGAAATCTACAGAAGCCTGGGCGACTTGGAAAAATCGTTGGACAACGCGCGCGAGTGTGTGCGGCTCGAGCCAAATCGCGTGAATAACAACGAGGACCTGATCGCTGCCTACATCAACCTTGACCGGCTGGGTGAGGCGGAGATGGCTTTGAAACAGGCTGAGCAACGAAACCTGGAAAGCGAGGGCCTGCTTGCGCTCCGCTATCGATTGGCATTTCTCAACGGGGATGCCACACGTATGGTGCAGGCTGCATCGCAGGCTACGGGCAAGCCGGGAATCGAAGACCGGCTGCTCGCGACGCAATCGGACACCGAGGCCTGGTATGGGAGATTCAAGGCAGCGCAGGCTCTGACCCGGCGTGCCATGGACTCAGCCGAACGCAACGATGCCAAGGAACTTTCCGCACGCTATCAGGCCGAAGCAGCCTTGCGCGAAGCAGAAGTGGGTAATCGCGAGCAGGCGCGTGCCGATGCCGGCGCAGCCGCGAAACTTGCCGCCAACGGCGACGTTCTGGCAAACGCGGCCTTGGCGATGGCCCGGGCGGGTGACACGTCGGCGGCAGAGAAGCTGGCGGACGAACTCGATAAGTCCTTCCCGGTGGACACGGTCGTACAACGGTATCGGCTGCCTACGATCAGGGCGGCGATCGCCTTGCAGCGTAACGATCCGAACCAGGCGATCGAACTATTGCAGGTGACCAGCCCGATAGAATTGGGGGACGAGGGCTACCTGCTGCCAGTTTACTTGCGCGGTGAAGCCTATCTCATGCTGCACGACGGCAAGGCGGCAGCTGTGGAATTTCAGAAGTTCATCGACCATCGCGGACTGGTGGCCAACTTCCCCTGGGGCGCGCTGGCCCGGCTCGGCCTGGCTCGCTCCTACGCGACGACGGGCGATACTGCCAAAGCTAAGGCGGCGTACCAAGATTTCCTCAAGCTATGGAAAGATGCCGACCCGGATATCCCCATCCTGCAAGATGCCAAGGCGGAATACGCGAAGCTGCGGTAAGTGGGTTACCAGCTCGGTCTGGGGGGCGGCTTTCCTGCGCTGCGTCACGGCAACGCCACGACGCTCGACGAACTCAACGCACACCTCAAGGTGCGGCAAGCTCGACTCGGGCATGTCGATCCGGAGACCACCATGGGCTACACGCATCTGGTCAGCGAGCATGATCGGCGTGTCTCGACGCAACCAGGTGCGCTGATGCACGCGAGGACAGAATAGCCGAGCCCAAAGATTCTGGACTCAATTGGGCCCAAAAACAACAATGGGCAGGTTCAAGACCTGCCGCAAGCTGTTGGTTTTTAGGGAGCTTTTTGGTTGCGGGGGTAGGATTTGAACCTACGACCTTTGGGTTATGAGCCCAACGAGCTACCAGACTGCTCCACCCCGCACTTCGATCATATCGTTATGTGAACATCCGGTCAAACCAGATCGCCGCGCAACGATGATGAGGTTCGCGTGTGCGCGTGCAACATCTCACTCGCAACAACTTTTCTTTGTGCGACTCGCCAAACTTGTGAGCCAGTGAGTCTCCAGGTGAGCGTTGGGCGATCGCGGAGGAGCACGACTCGATCATCTCTCTGGTGCGCAACTGCGCGTCAGGCGCTCCTGTTATGCTCGGGCGACGGTGGTTATCTGACGAGCGTTTGTTCTCAAGCGAGGTGCGACGTGTGGCAGATTCATCCCTGGCTGGCTCTTGGAGTAGCGGCATCGACTGCGGCTACCGATGCGGTTTACGTATTGTTCAGCGCGGCAGTGGCGTCGCGCCGGCGCGTGCCGGCGGCAACGTGGAGCAGCATTTGGTATCTGCTGTCGGCGTTTGCAGTGATCAGCTACACGCGAAACTGGGTGTACGTGTGCTTCGCGGCGGTGGGGTCGTGGATTGGAGCGTACTTGTCGATGAGCTTTCTGAGACGCGAGTCGGGAGAAGCGGATCATCGTGAACCGAAGGCGTCGGGATAGGCGAATCGAGACCCAGGTTAGGCCAAAAGACGGCCGAACCTGGGGCACCTGCACCATGCACCATGACGAACCTGGGGCACAGAATCAGTAATGGAAGCGATAGCGAACCTCGCCGTAGATCTGGCGAGGTTCGTTCCAGTGAAATCCGCCAAAAGTCAGACTGTTGTCCAGTTGAACGCGACGATTGGCAACGTTCAGCGCGGTCACTGAGACGGCATATTTGCCTTCGCTGAAACTCTTTCCCAGAGAGAGATCAACCGTGGTGTGGCTGGGCAAATAAGGTCCGGGATATTGCGACAGCGGCGTGCCGTACAAGTCCGTTGGTGAATCCCGAGCCGTAGTAGACATTGCCGGAGGCGTAGCTGTGCCAGGGAAGACTGGTGTTGATACCCCAGTTCAGCGTGTTGCGCTGATCGTGATCGACCGGCGCGTAGTCCCGGTGGAATGTAGAGCGGGCAGTTCTGGTCATTGGGATCGGGGCAGATGAGGCCGCCGTTGATGGGTGAGGTGGCCTGCGCAATCTGATTGGCGTAAACCAGATGGCCCTGCAGCGCGATGCCACAACGTGGGCGAGTCGCAGCGTGAGGTCCCAGCCCTGAATCAGGGCGCGATACCAGGTGATGGGCCAGAACAGATTGGAGTTTCCAATATTGTTGTGATCGAGCCAGTTGGTGGCGTTGGTTTGATAGTTGTCGACTTCCAGATTCCAGCCGCGATAGGGAATGATGAGGCTGGCCTCCCACTGCTTGTCGCGTTCGCCGTAAAGCGGCGCGAAGGTAAAGTCCTGGCTGTTGGCGAATCCCAGAAGCGGGCCGGTAGCGGTGACCAGCGGCGGCGGCTGATAGTAATGGCCGTAGAAGGCGCGCGAGCACCCAATTCAGGCGCGGAATCCTGAACGCAACGCCGACGCGCGGGTCAGCTTGATTTTCCGCAATGGATGAGCGAAATTGAGTGCCGCGCAGGCCGGCGATGATGGTGAGCCACTTAGTGGCGTTGAAGCGGTCGCTGATGAACTCCTCGGCCACGCCGCCGTTTACGCTGATGGAAGAGGGCGGAAAATTCTGCGTGCCGTCGGTGAAGGGGTTGTCGAAATAGTTGTACTGGTGCTGGAAGAAGCCGTAGACGCCGGCTTCGAGATCGTTCTTCGGCAGAGCTCTTGTTCACGATCCCCTGAAAACCGACGTAGTTGGCGTTCAGATTGACGTTGGTGCTGACTGGATAATCGTCCGGGCTGCCTTCATAATGCGCAGCGTTGTAGTGGTAGAAGGGCGAGAGCGTTAGCAGGGTAGTGGGATCGAAGGTGTGCACCCAGGAAAAGATGACATAGGCGTCGGGTTCACGCTCGGCGTCGTGCAGGCCATAGCTGGGAACCGACCCCGACTGTTCCAGAATCTGATTGCCGACGGAGTTGGGATTGGGATCGACGGGAATCTGGTAGTAGTCCTGGCGCAGTGATCCGACCACGCGAAACTGATTGTTGGAATCGCGATTGTAGATGAACGAAGCAAAGCCACCGTAGCCGTTCTCGGCATCGTTGTAGACCTGCGGAATCGGGGTTTGCAGGCCGTAGTTGCTGCGATTTCCGTTGACGCTGGCATAGTAGGCGAAGCGCTGGCGTGTGGCCTCCGCAACTAAGCTGGTCGTCGGTCTGATAGAAATTTCCTGCGCTGAGGACCAGATCGCATTGCCGGTCGCGTTCAAAGCCGGTGCGCGGCGCAATGTTGAACATGCCGTAGGTGCGGTCGCCGTAGGTGGCGTCGTAGCTGCCTTGCAGAACTTCCAGATAGTCGATGTCCTTGGGATCGATCTGCGGCCCCAGATTGGTGGCGATATTGGTGTTGGGGATGGAGACGCCGTCGATCAGCCACGAGCACCTGATGGCCGCCCATTCATGTGCAGCATGTCATGCGCCACGTAGGTCGCAGGCACGTAGTCGGTGATCATCTCGACGCCGTTGGTGCGATCGGCGCCGGGCGTTTGCTGGATGTCTTCGCGGTTCAGCAAGGTCGTCGGGCGTGACCGTGTCCATGGGCGCGGCGACGGGAGTTCCTGAGACGACGACGTTGCTCCTTTGCGCCCGCGACTGCCAACTTGAAGTGCAGCACCGGGCTCGTGTCGGACTGGACAATGACATCTTGTTGTATATCCGCAGAAGCCCTTCGACGAGACCGTGACGGTGTAAGTCCCGATGGGCACCGACTTGAACTCGAACTCTCCGTTGGCGGTGCATCCTGGGACTGCGTCCAGTCAGAGGTTTGAGCTTCGATGGTGACGTGAGCGCCCTGGATAGGGACGGTGTTGCGGGATCGTGAACGATGCCGCGCACCGAGCCGAAGATGGTGGTGGCCACAGAATAAGAAACAGGAAAGACGGCTAATGCGGCCATTAGAATTGTCATCACCGACCAGGACCACTGTTTTGGCATAACGCGTTGCATAAAGGTCTCTCCCATCGCGTTGTGGTGCTAGAGTCGCTCCCGCGCGCACTTGCACACTGACGTCACCCGATGTCGGGTCTGCGGCTCGAGAATGCAAAACGTAGGCTGCGAGATACGGGCGCTTGCAAGCGACAAGCGCTTCGTCAGCCTGCAGCCGAATCAAAGTTCAATGAGCAAAGGGTCTGAGTGCGAGGATTACGCGAGGGGAGGGCCGCGCTTTTGAGTGTTGCCGGCAACCTGACGCGCGATGTCGGGCGAGTCGAAGCTGACGGAACGCTGCCGGCGCCAGCACGAAGAGAAATGTGTTTGCGGAAGCGCGTAGTGCGGTTTCGGAATGCGATACCAGCGGAATGAAATGCTGGAAGGGACAGCAGGGCGCGGTCGCGTGGACACCATCGGCGCCAGTCGGCGCGGCGCAATGATGTTGTCCGCCGCGGCGGCAGCAGGCCGGGACAGTTTGCTTCGCCTGCAGGAAGGGCAGGGCGAACGTCCCCATCAGGACTGCGAGCAGCAAACTGGCAAGCGACCGTCGCATGAGCACGAAGATTGTACTACGTCACAATGGCTGGTGACGGAAGCCGGAGCGCGCCGTCAACTATGCTGGAAGTATTGTTGGTCGCGTAGTAGCTGCTCGGTGCAGGCCATTGTTCGGCAATCGCGGCAAGGCCGCTCAAACATTACAATGGAAGTTTCATCCTAGAACATGGGACGCGAGTTGAGCGTCCGCCGGAGAAATCGTGTGCGCTACGTAATCGTGCTTCTTGCTGTGCTTGGCATCGTGGTCTCGTCGCTCGCGCTGAAGGTCCACTATGACGATCCCGGCAAGGAGCCGTGCAGCATCAACGACAAGTGGGATTGCGGACGTGGTCAATCATAGCCCATATGCGATGATCCACGGCGTGCCGGTGGCGGCAATCGGCATCGCGGGATATCTGCTGATCGCGTTTTGGGCTTTCGTCGCGGCAGAGAGGCGCTGCTTCTGATCGTCGACGCTGATTGGGCTTGCCGTTTGCGCTGTTCATCTCACCAATATCGAAGAACACGTGCTGGAGGTCTATTGCCTCTATTGCGTGATCTCGCAGTGCATCATTGCTGTGCTGGCGCTGTTGTCGATTGGCTGGATGGTGTCGTCGATGCGGCGAGCGAGAACGGCCTAACCAGAGCTTTCTGCGGCGAGACGGTGGTTACGCGGCCTGATGCGCCATCTCCACGCGATTGCGGCCGTTGTGCTTGGCCTCGTAAAGCGCGGCGTCGGCGGTTTGAATGAGCCTCTCGATGGAACAGTCGACGGCAGAGTCGCTGGTCGCGACGCCGACGCTCACGGTCACGGAGACGGAGGCGTCCGAGGTGCGAAGCGGAGCGGATGAGACGGCCAACCGCAAGCGCTCGGCGAACTGCTGCGGCCGTTCTGCCTCAAGGTCGGTCGCGGCGACGATAAATTCCTCTCCACCATAACGTCCCACAATGTCGTACAGACGAACCGCGCCATTCAGCCGCTGCGCGACCTCATGCAGAATGGCGTCGCCGGCAAGATGACCGAAGTCGTCGTTCACGCGCTTGAAGTGGTCGAGGTCGATGAGGAAGAGCGAGAGCGAGGTGCCTTTGCGCTGAACCCGTTCGGCTTCGGCGTGCAGCAGCTCAAAGAGCGCGCCGCGATTCCACATGCCGGTGAGCGGGTCATGGGTCGCCTGAAAACGCAACGCTTCCTGCGTAGCGAGCAGCCGATCTTGTAGCTTGATCATGCGCTCCCCTACGTGGACACGAGCGAAGAATTCGTGGACATTGAAGGGCTTGGTGAGATAGTCGTCGGCGCCGGCCTCGAGGCCTTCGACGATATCGGCGGTGGTGTGCTTGGCGGTCAGCAGCAGGATGTACTGATAGCGCTCGCGAGGCGCGGCACGCAGTCGGCGGCAGACTTCGGGACCGGGAAGGCCGGGCATCATCCAATCGAGGACGAGCAGGCGCGGCGCATCGGGCGAAGTGGCGTCGGCCAGAGCCTGCAGACCATCGCTGACCAGTTGCACGAGATAACCCTTACGCGTGAGAAAATGCTGCAGCGCGCGGCGGTAGAGGGGATCGTCCTCAGCGACCAGCACGCGACCTGGAGTCTTGTAATCCTCTGCGGGCGGCGCGGGCGCTTGCGCCGCGTCCTCAGTGAACACCGTTGGCATCGGTGAGCTCTCCCGACAACGGGACCATCAACTGGCGAAGCGCTTCGATGTAGGCCATGAGCTGCGCGACCAGATCGGCCGCGTGCGCCCCATCTTTCGCGATGCCGGCTTGTTCGACAGCCAGAGCCAGCGACTCGCCGTGAGCCGCGCCCAGGTAGCCAAGGCTGCCTTTCAGCGAGTGCGCGGCCTCGCGCAGGCCGGCGAAGTCCTTCTGCGAAAGCGATTGCGTAAGGCGCGCAGCGAACTTGGGATACTCCTCGAAGAAGATGGCGATCAACTCGACCAGCAGAGGCTCGTCACCTCCCACCCGTTCCAGCGCAGCAGCGTAGTCCCAACCGGCCGACATAACGATTTCGGTCTCAGCCTCCCCGGCGTCTCTGTCCGACGGCAGCAGCAGAATCGGCAGATGTGACTCGCTTTGTTTATCGGCGGAGGAGGAGGCTGTCTTGAGTGAGCGGGCCATTACCAGGTGGAAGGCAAAGCGTCAGCGAGCTCGGCGGTCAGCGCCCATTCGATGGCGCGCATGGTTTCTGGGCTGAGCTTCTTGCCGGCGCAGGTGATGTAGAAGACATCGTGCGCGACCGGACCTTCGGTGTCGATGAGCGCGACATCGATGCTGCAATGTTCGCTGGTCAGCGCCGAGCTGATGGTGTGCAGCAGGCCGGGCCGATCCTGGGTGACGACCTCGAGCAAAGTGCTGCGCTCGGAGCACTCGTCGTCGAAGCGCAGATGGGTTTCGACGGTGAGCTTGACCGGCCGGTGATCGGCTTTGAGGCGCGACTCCAGCAGCGGATCGAGCGGCGCTTCGCGCATCAGGATCTCGCGCACCGACCGCTTGAAGCGTTCGCGCTCAGGCGGATTCAGCTCCAACGTGCGGAAGCGATCCTTGAAGCAGAAGACATCGACGACCACGCCGGCGCGATTGGAGAAGGCAGCGGCTTTGGTGATGTCCATTCCCCACGCGTAGAGGATGCCGGTCAGCGTGCGGAAGAGGCCGGCGCGATCGGCAGTGACGACGGTCAACTCGTGCTGGCCGCTGACCGCACGCAGACCCAGCTGCACCGGTTCGGCTGTCACCTGCCCGGACATGAGGAAGTGCTCGGCGACTTCGTCGGGCGTATGCGAAAGCACGTAACGCTGCGGCAGGCCGTCGAGAAACTTCAGCATGCGCGGAGCGGTGCTCCGGCAGCATGGCGATGATTCGTCTCGATCGCTTCGGTGGAAACGTCGGCGTCAAGGCGCTCGGAATCGGCACTGCGATCGAAGTAGCCGGCAGTGCGAGTGTAGAGCCGCCACAGGTTCTCGGCCTTCCACGGCGTCAGCGCCTCGGGATTCACCGCCTTGATGTCGGCGAGCGTCATCAGGGTGAGCATCTTCAAACGCTCAGGTGTGCCGACCTTGGCGGCGAATTCGCGGATGGTTGCGGGATCGTAGATGTCGCGACGGCGCAGAGTGGATGAAACCTCCAGATGGTTGGCGACGAGAAAGCAGACGGTTGCAGCATCATCTTCCGAGAGCCGCATGCGCTTGACGGCCGCTGTCGTCAGTTGCAGGCTGCCGTGGATGTGTTCGCCGCCTTCCAGGCCTTTGCCGGTATCGTGCAGCAAGAGCGCGAGAAAGAGCAGTTCGGTGATGCTCCAGCTCCGACATCAGCTCGGCGAAGGGTTGCAACGCCGCGTCCTTGTCGGCTTGGAGGCGATGCAGAACGTCGATCGCGATGAATGTGTGCTCGTCGACGGTGTAGCGATGGTAGAGATCGCGAAGCACGAGCAGGTCGATGGTCTCGAACTCAGGAACGGCGCACGTCAGCAGATTCAGCGAATGCATGGCGCGCAGGGCATCGGCGGCGTGCGGCTGCGTCAGAATTTCACGCAGATGCTGCCACAGATACTGATCCTGGGGCATGGTTTCAGCCAGACGAAGATGAGCATCGTTGATCCGCCGCTCGGCTTCGGGACTCAGGCTGAAGCCATGTCGCGCGAGGAAGGCGAAGAGTCGCAAGACCACGGATGCTTCACGCGCGTCGGCTGCCTGCTGGAAGAAAACGCGGCCATCGACAACGGAAAAGTCGCTGTTGGAAACGCGCGAGCGCCAGTGCTGGAACGAGCGGTAGAGCGACGAACGTTGCTGCGAGATCTGGCCGAGCAGTTGCGAGCTGTTGCGATAGACCGCCTTGGCGTGGCGGAAGTAAAGCCGCATCCACTCGGAAGGCGAGACCGGTCCGGAGCCGGTGGCGATGCCGCGGGCAGCCATTTCTTCCTGTGCGGCCCAGACGATGGTGTTGTCGTCGCGGCCGTGACAGTAGTGCAGGTAACAGCGGCTGGAGGCGAGGAACTCCAGCGCCGTCGAGCATCTCGCCATGCGCGCCATTCTGCCGAACGCTCACCAGGTCAGGCTTGCGGCCGGAAGCGAGTGCGACGATCATGCCGATCCACTGTGTGACGTGACAGTCGCGCAGGCCGCCGGGGCCGTCTTTCACGTTCGGCTCGAGATGGAAGATGGTATTGCCGAAGCGCTGGCGCCGGGTTTGCGTTATCTCGGAGAGCTGCTGCAAAAGCCCATCGGATTCGCGAGCGATGAGTTGCGGCAGCGCCTTGCCGTGCAGGCGCTCGAACAGAGTCTGGTCGCCGGCTAGAAAGCGGCAATCGAGGAGAGAAAGCGTGAACTCCAGATTGTTCTGGTCGAAGCGGCCGCACTCGGCAAGAGTTCTGGTCGTGGGGCTGACGCGTAGGCCGCAGTCCCACAATGTCTGACATAGGCTTGCGACCCCAGTCTTTATGCGATCACGATGAGCTTCGTCATCGGTCAGAAACAGCAGGTCGATGTCAGAATGGGGAAAGAGCTCGCTTCTGCCGTAGCCTCCCAACGCGATCAAGGCGCAAGTTCTGCCGGCTGGCAAAGCATTGCTCCCACAATGTCAGACACAGGGAATCCACCAGTCGCGTCCGGCTACTGAGGGAGGCCAGGCCGGAGCCGACCGCCTCAAAATCGCGCTGGATGCGCTGCGACTCCAGGCGATATTTGTCGCGCAAGGCGAAATTGGCCGCGGAAGTTGCCATAGGCAGGTTCGAGGCAGGCATTGCCGATGGCTGTGGCCCGGTGGTCATAACGCGTTCTCGCCCCTGTCGTCATTGCGGATGCGAATGGCCTCGTCGACGCGCGCCAGAAAGATTTTGCCGTCGCCGATCTTGCCGGTACGCGCGGCGTTGGTGATGGCCAGGATCGCGCGGTCGACAATCTGGTCGGGCAGGACCATCTCGATCTTTACCTTGGGCAGGAGATCGACGGTGTATTCGCGGCCGCGATAGAACTCGGTATGACCCTTCTGGCGGCCGTGGCCGCGGACCTCGGTCACGGTCATGCCTTCGACGCCGATCTCGATCAGCGCGTCTTTGACGGCATCGAATTTCGCGGGTTGAATTACAGTTTCAAGCTTGGTCATAGATTTAAGGCCCTCACGGCATCGACGCTTCCCAGTAGTAGCCTTCCTCGCCGTGCTGGGAGAGATCAAGGCCCTGAACTTCGTCCTCGGCAGAAACGCGCACGCCGAGTATCAGATTAACGATGTGCAAAATGACGTACGTGCCGACGGCGGCGAGCACAATCGCGATCAGAACGCCCACGGCCTGATTGCCGAGCTGGCGGAAGTTGCCGTCGATCATGCCCGAGGGCAGCGTGTGGCCTTGCGCATCTTTGAAGATGGGATTGATCGCGCTGGCGGCGAAGACGCCGGTCAGCAGCGCGCCGATGGTTCCTCCCGCGCCGTGCACGCCGAAGGCGTCGAGCGAATCGTCATAGCCGAGGCGGGCTTTCACCACCGCGACCATGGTGTAGCAGAAGACGCCGGCGATCAGTCCGATCAGCAGCGCCGGCATGGGGCCGACAAATCCGGCCGCAGGAGTGATGGCGACCAGTCCGGCAACCGAGCCGGAGATCGCGCCGAGCACGCTGGGCTTGCCATTGCGAATCCACTCGGCAACGGCCCAGCCGATCGCTGCGGTTGCGGCGGCGAAGTGGGTCGCGACAAATGCGCTGGTGGCGAGGCTGCCGGAGCTGAGCGCGCTGCCGGCGTTAAATCCAAACCATCCTACCCAGAGCAGACATGCGCCGATAAAGCTGAGTACCACACTGTGGGGGGGCATCGCTTCTTTGGGAAAGCCGACGCGGCGTCCGAGAAAGAGCGCGCAGATCAGCGCCGAAACTCCCGACGTGATGTGTACGACGGTGCCGCCGGCGAAGTCGAGTGTGGGGAAACGCCCGCCCAGACTGGCGTTCAGCAATCCGCCCTTGCCCCAGACCATGTGCGCCATGGGCGCGTAAACAATCAGCGACCACAGCACCATGAACAGCAGCATCGCGCTGAACTTCATGCGCTCGGCAAATGCGCCGCAGATGAGCGCCGGCGTGATGATGGCAAACATCAGCTGGTAGATCATGAAGGTCTGCTGCGGGATGGTCGCGGCGTAATCGGCATCGGGCGCGGCGCCGACGCTGTGCAGGAAGGCGTGCTCAATGCCGCCGATGAAGCTGTTGCCGGAGGCGAAGCAGAGGCTGTAGCCGATGACGGCCCAAAGCACGGTGATGAGTGCCATCATGGCGAAGCTCTGCATCATGGTGGCCAGCACGTTCTTCTTGCGCACCAGGCCGCCGTAGAACAGGGCGAGGCCGGGGCCGGTCATCAGCAACACCAACGCGGAGCACACCAGCATCCAGGCGTTGTCGGCGGAGCCTTTGGCATCGGCGATCTGCTGCTGCAACTGCGCCATGCTGGGCTGCGCCGATTGTGCGGCTAACGAGCCTGCCAGCGGCAGCGTCAATAATAGTGGAGTGAGTTTTCGGAGTAACCGCATGCAGAACTCCCACGAACTAAGCTGAATCGGTTCGACTGCAGTGAATGTGAACGCGCGCCGATAAGGCGCAGGGCTGACGACGCTTGCGGAGAGATGATTCTTCCGACCTGCCGCGCGGCAATCGGTCGATTGTGTTGCACTGGTACAAACTTGATACCGGGTTTTGCAACAAATGAGAAATTCAAAGTATTTATGCGGGGGATTAGTTTCGATTATGGTAAGGCGGTTGTCAGTTGTCGGTTGTCAGTTGCGGCATGCGCGAGTATGCTCCCATCTGCTTGAGGACAATTTGCGTCCGGCAATGCGAGGTCGAACCGACCGGGGGCAACGGCGTCGGTACACTTTTTCATCAGGTATAAATAAAGCGGAGTATCATGCTGAAAAAGCGGGATTGGGGAGGTGCGGGGATGTTCAGGATCATCACCGTGGAACGCGAGTATGGCGCGGGCGGCAGCCTGGTTGCCGCTGAATTGGCGCGGCAAAAAGGCTGGCAGCTGCTCGATCAGCAGCTGACGTGCGAGATCGCCAAGCTGGCGTCGGTGGACGAGAGCGCGGTGCGCGCGCCGGGAAGAGAAGTGCGATCCGCTGATGCATCGGCTGGCGAAGGTCTTCTGGCGCGGAAGCTACGAGCGCTCGCTGCCCATCTCCGAGGACAAGGTTTTCGGCGCCGACGAACTGGTGGAGCATGCGCATCAGGTGATCGAGAAGAAAGCCCAGGAAGGGAACTGCGTGATCGTGGGACGCGGCGCTCCATACATCCTGCGCGCGCGGCCCGACGCGTTCCACCTCTTCGTGTACGGCTCGCGCGACGCCAAGATCCGCCGGCTGGTCAAGCTGAAGATGAGCGAGAAAGAAGCGACCGAGATGGTCGACACCATCGATCGCGAGCGCGCGGCGTTTGTCCGCAAGTATTTCAATGCGGAGTGGCCGTGCCGCCGGCTGTACCACCTCATGTTGAACTCCGATCATGGCATCGACCACGTGACCAGCGTCGTGCTCTCGACCATGGAATCGCTGGAGCGGGAAGGGAAGCAGGAGCCGCCGGGCAAAGGCGTGAATCTCGAACCAGTGCGGCAAAGCGTGCGATAGCGCAAGCTTCCTCCGCAGAGGCGAGCACACCCGACCAGCATCACGTCTCTCCGCATTTCCAATCCCGCCGTTCCACTGTTTTCCTCCAAAAACCCAATCTTTTCCAATTTCGCTTGTCACAACTGCTGTGTGACGGCTGTGCTTGCGCAATGTTTCGCGCGGACTAGACTCAGGGCACAAGAGGTTGCCTGACCGCAAGGAGGTAGCCGAATGCCGAGAACTCTCCTCTCAAAGACCGCGAGCCCCGCGGAACCCATAACGAAGAGGTTTGTGAGAACGCCTCCGGCGATTGAGGAGAGCTTTATTTGCTGTCATTTCCTTCATCCTGCAGTACCCGCGGATCAAGGATCCGCCACAAACCTCTTTTGGAGGTCGCTATGCCGTTGAACAAAGTCAAAGCATTCCTGGACACGCATGGCACAAAGTACGTCGTCATCTCTCATTCCAAGGCCTACACAGCGCAGGGCATTGCGGCTATCTCGCACATCTCGGGCAAGGAGCTGGCCAAGACCGTCATCGTCAAGCTCGATGGCGCCCTTGGCATGGCCGTCCTGCCCGCGTCGTACCAGGTCGATCTCGAGGCGCTGCGCCACTTGACCGGTGTGCAGACGGCGGAGCTGGCCAGCGAGCGCGAGTTCAAGCAGCATTTTCCGGATTGTGAAACCGGAGCCATGCCGCCGTTCGGCAATCTGTACGGCATTCCGGTTTATGTCGACGAGTCGCTCGCCGAGGACCGCGAGATCGCCTTCAATGCCGGCTCGCATTACGAGCTCATCAAGATGGCGTATCGCGACTTCGACCGGCTGGTGAAGCCGGAGGTGATGGAGTTCTCGTCGGCCAGAGTTGCGCACGCGATGGTATAAGCCGGGCTTGACCGGACGGGGCGGCGCAAATCCCAGCATCGCCAGCAGGCTGATGTAGCCTGCCGCGTTGCGACCCTGAACGCACGCGCCGATGTTGCGCCGCTTCGCCTGGCCGCTTGGTCGAGTTGTTGGAGAGCGCATAGAACGTCTGTCATGAGAGTGCGCCTGCTTTGCGCGCCGAGGGTCCGTTTCCTCGAAGCGCGCCGAGCGTGCGCATTCTGGATGCTGATGTGCAAGCTTGCAGACGCGCGCCCGTGGTCGGGATGTTGAGAGCTCTCGATCTGCCGTCCGACCGGTATCGGACGGATCGCCATTCGCTGGCGAGGGCCGCGTCTGCACTGTCTGCGACCGGTTGACGGCCGCAGTCGCGCGCGGTCTACCAAGACCCGCTCAAGCTTCGCTTGAACGGGGCACCCGAATTGAACGGGGCGCCCGGCAGAAACAAATGAAGTTGTATTTCCCCGTCCAAGCTTCGGTCGCAGTAGCCGTATGTGCCCGACAACCGACAACTGACAACCGACAACGGGTTTCTGACAACCAACAACGTTTCCTTCCCAAATAAGAAAAGGGAACAGGAAGCCCTTTCGAGTCTCCTGATCCCCTACGTCACCAGCATTCCGAAGTTGCACAACTATCAGACTCAAGACAATTCGCCACCAAAATGCGCTGCAATTTGCGAAATGGGAATTTGTCGCTCTGTGGAAGATGATCGCTTCGAGCTTGGCGATCAGACCGGTTACCGCCTGAAATAAACAAATAGGTTGTCTTTTCGACAGGAAGGGCAGCATAATCCTTGAGCGCCGACGAAACGGTCGACCTTTATTCTTTCGGGATAACCCAACTGGTCCTCAATATGCCCAGTTGTTCGCGCCGCAACTGTGGTATTGAAGGAGGACTACTATGAAAGCCCAGAAACTTTCCGTCCAATTGATCTCCATCCTGGCGATCTTTACTGCGATCCTGTTTGCGACCAGCACCTGGGCGGCTGCCCAAGACAAGGTGCTGCATAGCTTCCAAGGCGGCACGGACGGGAGCTATCCCCAGGCCGGGCTCATCTCCGATGCTTCCGGCAATCTCTACGGCACTACGTTCCAAGGTGGCAGCGTAGGTGTCGGCACAGTGTTCGAGTTGACGCCCGCAGGCGGCGGCACCTGGACGGAGAAGGTGCTGTATGCCTTCAACGGTACGGACGGTAACGGTCCTATCGGCGGATTGATCTTCGATGGAGCCGGCAATCTCTACGGCACCACATTCGGAGGCGGCACTTACCTCGCAGGGACGGTGTTCGAGTTGACGCCTGCAGGGGGTGGAACCTGGACGGAGAAGGTGCTCTATAGCTTCGGCAATGGCACGGACGGGACATCTCCCGCCGCCGGGCTGATCTTTGATGCGGCCGGCAATCTCTACGGCACCACCCAAACCGGCGGCACTCACGCGGCGGGGATGGTGTTCGAGTTGACGCCCGCAGGGGGCGGAACCTGGACGGAGAAGGTGCTATATAACTTCGCCGGCACGGACGGGTCGCAACCCGCCGCCGGGGTGATCTTCGATGCCGCCGGCAATCTCTACGGCACGACCGCGTTTGGCGGAACTTCCGACAAGGGGACGGTGTTCGAGTTGACGCCCGCAGGGGGCGGAGCCTGGACGGAGAGGGTGCTGTTTAACTTCAATGGCGCGAGCGGAGCCAATCCCCAAGCCGGGCTGATTTTCGATGCGGCGGGCAATCTCTACGGCACGACCTTCGACGGTGGCGCATACAACCTGGGAACGCTGTTCGAGTTGACGCCCGCAGGGGGAGGAAGCTGGACGGAGAAGGTGCTGCATAGCTTCGGCAATGGCACGGACGGTAGCGGTCCCTGGGCCGGGCTGATTTTCGATGCCGCCGGCAATCTCTACGGCACTACCCGATACGGTGGCAGTTATGGCGGGGGGACGGTATTTCGATTCAGCGCCCAGAGCGAGGCCTTGCTGTATAGCTTCAGCGGCGCGGACGGGAAAAATCCTATTGCGGGGCTGGTCCTTGATGCCGCCGGCAATCTTTACGGCACTACCGAGCTTGGCGGCGCTTCCAATCAGGGAACGGTGTTCGAGATCACAAATACTCCTGCTGTTCCATTTCAATTCGTCACCGTGACTCCCTGCCGGCTGGTGGATACGCGGCCGCCGAAGGGCAGCGGGCCGATTCAGGGCGGCACCTTCCGAACCTTCCCCATCCCGCAAGAGGGTGGCTGCAAGATTCCGGCGACCGCGGCAGCGTACTCGCTGAATGTCACGGTTGTGCCCCAGGGCCAACTGAACTACTTAACCATGTGGCCCGCGGGCGTGGACCTGAGACCTGTCGTTTCTACCCTGAACTCAACCGATGGCCGCATCAAGGCCGACGCTGCGATTGTACCGGCGGGCACCGGCGGAGCGATCAATATTTACGTCACTGACACGTCCAACGTGATCCTTGACATCAATGGCTACTTCGCCCCAGTGACGTCGTCCACCCTGGCCTTTTACCCTCTGCCACCCTGTCGTGTCGCTGACACGCGCAACAGCAGCTTTCCCAAAGGCCTGGGGCCGCCTTCCTTGACGGGCGCCCACGAACGCGCCTTCCCCATATTGAACGCCACGAGCTGCGACATTCCCTCCAGCGCGGCCGCCTACTCGTTGAACTTCACGGTCGTGCCCCCCGCAGGGCTGAGTTACCTGACGGTTTGGCCGACGGGTCAAACCCAGCCAACGGTTTCCACTTTGAACGATAGCCTTGGCCGGACCATCGCCAACGCCGCGATTGTTCCCGTGGGTACTGGGGGTGAAATCTCGGTTTATCCCACCGACAACACCGACCTGGTCATCGACATCAACGGCTACTTCGCGCCGGCCGGGACGGGCGGGCTGTCGCTCTATCCGGTGGCGCCTTGCCGGGTCATCGACACTCGTCAAAACGGCGGTCAGCCCTTCAGCGGGACCCTGAATCCTCCGGTGAACGTGGAGGGTAGTGTTTGCGGACCACCAAGCTCGGCGCAGGCTTACGCTTTCAATGCGACGGTCGTCCCGTCAGGTAGCCTGGGCTATCTGACCCTGTGGCCGGACGGCAGCCAGCAGCCTGTAGTCTCGACGTTGAATGCGCTCGACGGATCGATCTCCAGCAACATGGCAATCGTGCCGACTAAAAACGGCAAGGTCGATGCTTATGCGTTCGGGCTCACGCAATTGATCCTGGACATCGCCAGCTACTTCGCGCCGTGAGGATGCAATTAGCAATTAGCAACTAGCTAAATCAGACACTTCCTTATCGCTGTCATCCTGAGCGGAGTGCGGTCGCGCAGCGGCCGAACGTAGTCGAAGGACCCCTATTGCTGTCAGCTCGTCGTCCCGATTCGCCTAGCTTTCGGTGCCCCAGAGCCCGGTGCCCCAGGTTCGGCGGTCGTTTGGCCTAACCTGGGTTCTGACCGGTGCCCCAGAGCCTGCCCTGATCTTGCCGAAGCGTTACCTCCGGCCTATCTTGTGCGGGCAAAAAAACGCCGGGACAATCCTGTCCCGGCATCTTCTAGTGCAACCAATTTTGTCAGCCCGGCGGTTATGCTCCCAGCAAATGCCGGTTTTGCATTTGTTGAGCTGAGCTTACGCGCCGCGGTGCGGATGCAGGACCATGTCGCGGACCTGCGCCAGCACGCTGGACAGTTGCATGGTGTTCAGCTTGGAGGTGAACTCCACTAGTTCAGTGATGAAGGGGTCGCTGAGAAGCTCGCGAATCTCGTCCTCGCGCGAGGGCCCGCACTCAGTGAGCAGGTCGGGAATGCTCACCTCCAAAGCCGCGGCGAGACGGGCGAGCGACGACAGCGTCGGCGTAGCCTTCTCGTTCTCGATCTTGGAGACGTACGTGCGCGGCACGCCCATGCGCAGCGCCAGTTGCCGCTGGCTCAGGCCGTTGCGATGGCGCAAATTGCGAATCGCCTTCGCCACCTGGACTTGAGATCCACCAGACTCTTCCACTTCCACCAGCGGTTCGGCCGCTGCGAGGATGGGTTCGGGTTCGTCCTCATCGAGTGACGTCTTACAGCGACGGCACAGGTTGTTGTAGGTTCTAAATTGGACGAGATGGCAATCGTCGCATCTCACCACCTCCCGGGAATCCACGGGCGCGAGAGTCGTAGCCATGCAGGTTGTGGGAGTGCCAGAGCGGGCACCTAATGCTTATCGCGTACTGTGCATGATTTTCTCTACTAGAGTCAAGTAAATTAAGAATCACAATTGCCAATAGCGAAAAGGTTGCAGAACGAGTTGACAGGGGCGATGAAAGAATCGCAGCCAAAATCGAGGAGAAAGTGAAATGGATCGCGCCGATGCGTGGGGGTTACTAACTGAGTTCACCCAGTCGGAAAGTTTGCGCAAACATGCGCTGGCGGTGGAAGCGTGCATGCGCGCTTACGCCGGCAAGCTGGGCGGCGACGAGGAGCAGTGGGCGATCGTCGGGCTGATCCACGACTTCGACTACGAGAAGTATCCCAGCGCCGAGGAGCATCCCTTCAAGGGCAGCGAGATCCTGAAGGAGCGCGGCTGGCCCGAGGACATGCGCCGCGCGATTCTGTCGCACGCCGATTATTCCGGCGTGAAGCGCGAGTCGGCGATGGAGAAGGCGCTGTTCGCCTGCGACGAGCTGGCCGGATTCATCACGGCGACAGCGCTGGTCAAGCCCAACAAGTCGCTGGCCGAGGTGGATGCCAAGTCGGTGCGCAAGCGGATGAAGGACAAAGCCTTCGCTCGGTCGGTCAGCCGCGAGGACATTATTAACGGCGCCGCGGACTTGGGCGTCGATCTGGACGAGCACATTACGTTTTGCATTGAAGCGATGAAGACGGTCGCGGGAGAGTTGGGATTGGCAAGGAAGTGAGAGGTGCCGCTATTCGCTATTCGCTTTTCGTTGCGCCCACGATGTGTCATCCCGACCGACGGCTTCAGCCCGAGTGGAGGGACCTGCTTTTTGCGTGCTGCGTACGCCTTCCGGCGAAAAGCAGGTCCTTCGACTGCGCGTCCGCCCGCCGCAAAATCGGCGGCGGAGAAACAAAGGCGCGGACGCTCCGCTCAGGATGACAAGATTTGAAAAGGGCACACACTGGCACGGCCGACGCCGTGCCCTGATACAAAGATTTGGAATCGGATGACCGGGTTTTGCTCACGCATCGATTATGGACTTTCGGCGCTGTTGCTCCATCGGTTATGGCATTCGATGTTACTTCCCGCCCGCCGCGCCCACTTCCGCGAAGGGCACATTCACGATCGGATATTTCCGCCAGTCCTTGTAGTCGAAGTGCCACCACTCTTCGGGATAAACCGTGAATCCTTCCGCCTCCATCGCCGACCGCAAAACCGCGCGATTGGCGCGTTCCTCGGCTGTCCCTCCGGGATAATCCGCATGCGCGCGCTCCGACATCTCGTCGTAACCGCTGGGCATCGGCACCACCTCGCCGGTCTTCAGGTTGTAGAGCGTGAGGTCAACGGCGCATCCGCGATTGTGCCGCGAGCCTTGCGCCGGATCGGCGACATAGATGTGATCCTGCGGCGGAGTCGCATCCCAAAAGATCTTGGTCACGTACCACGGCCGATAGCCGTCGAAGATCAGCAGTCCGTATCCCTGCTGATGCAGCTTCCGATTCGCGCGCACCAGCGCCTCCGCCGCCGGCCGCTCGAGAAATGCCCGCGCCTCCTCGTACAACGGCGTTCCCAGAAAGTTGTTGGACGACGCGTAGTGAATATCCAGCTTGATCGTGGGATCGAGCTTTACCAGCTCAACCAGATCCGGCTTCAAAAACTCGCCCTGCTCCGCCGGAGGCTGCGCCTTCAGCGCCTCGGCACGCAGCTCCGGCACAGGCCGCAGCGGCTGGATCTTGAAACTTTGCTGAGCTTGCTGAGCGGGCAGTACGCAGCACAGAAGAACAACCAGCAGTATCAGACGACGGATCATGATGCCAAGATCATAGTAGGGATGGGGCCTGGCGTTGGACTTGTGGAGGAAAATCTCCAATCAGAACGAACCAGAACAGGCAACCGACAACCGACAACCGACAACGGTTTTCAAAAAACAAGCGGCCCATCCTCCGATGGACCGCTTCGTGGTGAAGACGCCAGCCCCCGACCAGCATCTTCAATCTCCGATTCGCTTGCTTACTGCGCCGGCGCTTCGGCAGGGGCGTTCTGCGACAGCTTCTCCAGATGCTGATTGATGCGCGCGATCTGGTTCTGCCGCAGCTGATCGGCCTTGGCTTTCTGGTCCGCCGTCAGCACCGTGTTGTAGACCTGGCTACGCAACTGGGCCTTCTGCACCGACAGCTGCGACATCAACTGTGCCTGCTGATTGGCGATGGCCGCGACTTTAGCCTGATCGAACGCGCCGCTGGCTGTGGCATTCAGCATCGCCAGCCGGTTCTGCGCCATCTGCTGCATCAGCGGCCGCATGGTTGTGCGCTGCGCTTCCGCCATGGTTTTGATCTGTTGTTTCTGGGCATCGGTCAGGTTCAGCTGCTTAGCCAGATACGCCATATGTTCATGGCGATGGCCAGCCCAGGCGGACGCGCCGCTGTTTTCGTCATTCTGCTGAGCGTAAGCCAGGATCGCAGTACCGCAGAGCACCAGCGCCAGCAGCGCGACCGCAACGCTCCATACCTTCGTCTTCATTTTGTCTCTTCTCCTTGTCGACAGTTTATCTGTCTGTCAAATGTTGAAACCCCGCTTGCAGCGATTCCACCGTTAAGTCTGGTAACGCGTCGGTTAAGTTTTGTGAAAACCTGCTGCTCCAAACCAACAGCCCAGACAATGCCAAACTCCGCTAACTATTCCTGTGCAGGCCGCTGTAAGTTCCCGCAAATGAGAAACGCCACGGCGCGAAACCGTGGCGTTGATACCAGGACATTCCGAATGAGGTTACCTGCTGGCGAGCACTCCCTTGCTGGCAGCTGCCTTCGCCGCATCGGAGGCTCTTTCCTTCTCTCCCACTTCGTCCAAGTGCAGGTGCTTGGTCTCAGGCGAGTACAGCAGGCTGACAAAGGTCATGATGGCGCCGATGGTCAGGATTACCGCGGGCGACAACCACGTGTCCTTGCCTTCGATCGCATGAACGAAGGGAATCTTGTGCGCCCACAACGTATAGAGCGGGAACCACGCGCCAATGATCGCACCCGCCGAGTAGCCGAAGCCCACTCCTGCCGCGCGCCGCTTGGTGGGGAAGCGCTCGCAGAGATAGGCAGGAACGATGCCCCAAGCCAACTTCAGCATGCCGGCCATGCAGCAGCCGGCAACTGCCTTCCAAATGTTGCGCTCAAGTGCTGCGTGATAGAGCACGTAGTAAACCGGGACCCCGAAGACTACGAGAAACACGCAGTACCACTGGGTCAGAATCTTCCGTCCCGTCTTGTCCGAAAGCCAGCCGTAGAAGTTGTATCCCAGGAAAGAGAGGAAGAGCGCGAAACCATAGATCAGGGCGTATTGCGTGGTGCCAAAACCGCGGCCGTCGAGCGTGAGAATCTTGGGCAGAAAGCCGTAAACCGAATAGTCGGTCAGGAACAGGCCTGCCATAAAGAAGAAGACTTGCAAGAAGTCCCACAACTGTGGCGGCATGAACAACGATAGGAAAGGCGCCTTGATGATTTTTCCCGCCGCCTTGGTCTTTTCGAACTCGGGGGACTCCTGCAGACTGTTCCGAATCCACAAGGCGAAAAGAACGGGGATCACGCCGGTCATAAACGCGATGCGCCAGCCAAAGTGAATCAGAATCTCCTTGCCGCACAGGTAGGAGATGGCGGCAAAGACCAGCGACGCCAGCACGTAGCCCAGAGGGAAGCCGGACTGAATGAATCCCCCGATGGCGCCGCGCTTCTGTTGCGGAGCATATTCGATGGCGAAGGTGTGGCCCACGGCATACTCGCCGCCAAAGAAGATGCCCATGAATAAGCGCAGAACACAATAAAGCACGTAGGAGAGGATACCGACCTGCGCGTAAGTGGGCAGGAAGCCGGAAAGCACCGACATCACACCCACGCCGCCGATGGTAAAGAGCAGCAGGAAGCGACGCCCGATCTTGTCGGCATAGGCTCCGAAGAAGGCCGAACCGATGGGCCGTGCGGCCATGGTAATCGAATAGCCCAGCACGACCGCAATGTATTGCCACAGCACACTGCCTTTGGGTGAGATGAAAATCTTGCCCAGGATGGGAGCCATGACGATTACCATCGCCATGTCATAGGCATCGAGCCCAAATCCCAAAAACTGGGAAATCATAGCCATCTTGGTTTGCTTGGAAAGCGCTTGCTCCGCCATTTAGGAGACTCCTGGAAGAGAGATAGGGGCCGCGATAGAAACCAGATTAAGCAGCGCAGGGCAAAAACGCTGGCGACCTGCATCACAAATGGTTGTGACGCACAAACACTCGCCGCGTGCCTTGGGGCCGATTGACGGAGGGGCAACTGGACGCGATCAAAGCATAACGCCGAAGCTTGGGTAATGAAAGCATTGATATCGTTTTCTGCGAGCTTTGCCGAGAACGGGCCTTCTCCCCGGTTTTCGTGCGTCGGATGGCCGCCATCCGCATCTAGCTTGTTGGAAGGCGCGATATGAAGCCTCGAACCGTATTATTCGCCCTTGCGCTGGCCCTGCCGACAGCCGTCGCCCAGACCATTCCCGTCGGAACCGTTCTTCCCGTGATGTTGAACCCGACCCTCGACGCCCGGCACAGCAAGCCCGGACAGAGGATCACCGGCCGGATCAAGCAGGACGTTCCGTTGCCCGGCGGCTCGACCATTCCAAAAAACTCCACCATCGTTGGTCAGGTGGTCAGCGCCACGCCCGCAGCTTCGGGATCGCCATCCCGACTGGCGATCAAGTTCGACAGCATTTCCGTCAAAGGCCGCCAAATCCCCATCACCGCTCACCTGCGCGCGCTGGCCTCGATGACGGAGGTCTTCGAAGCTCGTATGCCCACCAACGCGTTGGATGACTATGGAACTTCGCCCAGCGACTGGAACACGGTGCAGGTTGGTGGCGCGGGAGTCTATCGCGGAAGTGGGCAGTTGGTCGGCAATGGTGAGGTCATGGGTCGCGCGACCGACGCCGGCGCCGTCACCGCCAAGCTGGTTGCCGCTCCGGCGCGCGGCTGCAACGGCGATGGAGGTGGCGAGCAGGCGCTGTGGATCTTCTCGCCCTGGGCCTGCGGTGTCTATGGCGTGAATGATCTGAAGATCGCTCACACCGGAAGAACCGATCCCGCCGGCGTCATCGAATTCGAATCCCCACGCGACGTCCGCATCCAGGGAGGCAGCGGCTGGCTGCTGCGCGTCGACTCATCCAAAGCCCAAGCGGTAACGACGAATTAAGGCAGAGCCGGCCATTCTGACCCTGTTTGGCGAAGGTGGGGGCGAGATCACACCCTCCCACTACACTAAAGCGGGTTGTGCTCCATGAGCACAGGGTCTCATTTCGACGCTGGCGGAAGACTCGACCTCAGACACGGCCAATTGCCCCTGCGGGCTCCTGGGGCCAAATCTGAGGGTATTCCCGTTTTGGCATTTCCGCAGCCACGTTTCCGCCTTGCCGGTGATACAGCGGCCCTACTGAACGGGCTGCCCTGAAGTGTCTGCGTGTGAACTGAGTTTACAAAATCGTGTTGGAACGTCGCGATCGTTGACTAGCCACCAAACCAGCGCCTCGGGCGCGAAACAGGAAATCCCAGCGCTTCAGCGCTGGGTAAGCAGTAAAAGCGGTTCGAGTCCTCCGGGGACGACAGGGTTCTCACGGCAGACACTGAAGGCTGACTCATTTCCCACTTGTGCCCTCCGTCACAACCCCTTGTGACCCACCTCAGCGTCCTGCCCCCACCCCCTGCCGTAGATTGGCCCTAGGCGCGAAGCTCGCCATCTCCCAGAGCGAACTTGCGCTCGGCGTTACCCGCCGCCAGCGAAAGGAACCCCGTGGCTGCAACTCTTGTCGCTCCCAGCGAGCTGTCCTCCGAAGAAATCAGAAGCGCACTGAACGGTTTCATCCCCAGCAATCGCGTGCTCGTCCGCCCGATCGATCTCATCGCCTGGGCCTCCGACGCCAGCTTCTATCGACTCATCCCGAAGGCCGTCATCCAGACCAAGACCGTCGACGAGATTCGCGCGCTCTTCGCCTTCAGCCATCAGACGCGCATTCCCATGACGTTTCGCTCCGGCGGCACCAGCCTGTCCGGCCAGGCGGTCTCCGATGGCCTGCTGGTGGAAACGGCGCGCAACTGGCGCGACCTGCAAGTCGAAGACGGCGGCAAGACGATTCGCCTGCAGCCCGGAGTCATCGGCGCACGCGCCAATCAGGCGCTGGTTCCATATCGCGCCAAGATCGGTCCCGATCCGGCTTCCATTTCCACCTGCACGCTGGGCGGAATTCTCTCCAACAATTCCAGTGGCATGTGTTGCGGCGTCGAGCAGAACGCCTATCACACGCTCGCGTCCATGAAGTTCCTGCTGCCCTCGGGCACCTTCATCGACACCGCGCAGCCTAACGCCGACGAGGAGTTTCACGCCCGCGAGCCGCAGCTCGCCCGCGGTGTCCTGGAGCTGAAAGCCAGGCTGGAAGCCGATCCTGCGCTGCGCGAGCGCGTTCGCAGCAAGTACCGGATGAAGAACACCACCGGCTACTCGCTGAACGCCTTCCTCGATTTCGACCGCGCCATCGACATCTTCCAGCATGTGCTGATCGGCGCCGAAGGCACGCTGGCTTTCATTGCCGAAGCCGTGCTCAACACCGTGCCCGATCTGCCGGTCAAGTACACCGGGCTGCTGCTGTTTCCCGATCTCCACGCTGCCGCGGCATCCATCATTCCTCTCAAAGACGCGGGCGCGAAGGCGCTGGAGATCATGGATCGCGCTTCGCTGCGTTCAGTCGAAGACAAGGCCGGCATTCCGCCATCGATTCGCGTCGCTGTCGCCATCCGCGGCCGGCTTGCTGGCCGAGTTCCAGTCCGCCGACGAGAGCGCGCGTCCTGAATTGGAGAAGCTCGCGGCCGCAACCGTCGGTGGCTTGCAACTTTGCGAGCCGGCGCAATTCACCCATCTCGCACGCGAGCAGGCGCTGCTGTGGCAAATTCGCGCCGGCATGTTCCCGTCGGTCGGTTCGGTGCGCAAGAGCGGCACCACCGTCATCATCGAAGATGTTGCCTTCCCGGTCGAGTCGCTCGCCAACGCTGCCGATGGCCTGAACAAGCTTTTCACCTTGCATGGCTACGACAACGCCATCATCTTCGGCCACGCCAAGGACGGCAATCTGCACTTCGTCATCACGCAAAGCTTCAACACGCAGGCCGCCATCGATCAGTACTCCTACTTCATCGACGATGTCGTGAAGCTCGTGGTCGATCGCTACGACGGCGCGCTTAAGGCCGAGCACGGCACCGGCCGCAACATGGCGCCGTTCGTCGAGACCGAGTGGGGAAGCGACGGCTACGAGATCATGCGCCGGCTGAAGCAACTCGCCGATCCCGAGAACCTGCTGAATCCCGGCGTCATCATCAACCCCGATCACACGTCGCATTTGGCCAACCTCAAGCAGCTCCCCTCGGTCGAGCCCGAGATCGACAAGTGCATCGAGTGCGGCTACTGTGAGCCGAAGTGCGCCAGCCGCGATCTGACGCTCACCCCGCGCCAGCGCATTGTCGTCCGCCGCGAGATGACTCGCCTGCAGCAGACCGACGGCGACTCGCCGCTCTACCAGAGCATCGACCGCGAATTCCCCTACATGGCCATCGACACCTGCGCCACCGACGGCCTCTGCGCAACAGCGTGCCCGGTCAGCATCGATACCGGCCAGCTGATCAAGCGCTTCCGCAACATTCGCGCCTCAGCCAAAGCTCATCGCTGGGCGGCTCGCATCGCGCGCAACTTCGCTTTCACCGAGCGCAGCATTCGTCTGGCATTGCGACTCGGTCATGTCACGCAGAACATCTTCGGCGTCGAGCGCATGCGCAGCCTCACTCGCGCGATGCAAAGCGTCTTCGGCGAGACTGTCAGCGAGTGGACGCCCGACACTCCTTACGCCGCCGGTCCCGTGCCGAGAACGCAGAAGTCGCGCGCCCAGGCAATCTATTTCCCGTCGTGCATCTCGCGCGTGATGGGGCGCCTGCCCGGCGAGCCTAACGACCGCTCGCTGATGGAGGTGATGGTCGACCTCGCCAGCCGCGCCGGATCGCCCGTCTACATTCCGGGTGACGTGAAAGGCACCTGCTGCGGCACTCCGTTCTCATCCAAAGGATTCACCATCGCCCAGTCGATCACGGTCAACCAGGCCGTCGAGCGCTTCTGGAGATGGTCGGAGCAGGGAAGACTTCCCATCGTCGTCGATACCAGCCCTTGCACCTATGCCTTCAAAGGCGCGCGTTTCTGTCTGACCGAGGAAAACCAGGAGCGCTTCGACAAGCTGAAGTTTGTCGATGCCATCGAATTCGTGCATGACGAATTGCTTCCCAAGCTAGCCATCAAGTCGAAGTCGCGTTCGGTCGCACTGCATCCCGTCTGCTCGGTGACGAAGATGGGAATTAACGCGAAGCTCGAAGCCATCGCCCACGCCTGCAGCGACGAAGTCACCGTTCCCATCGACGCCGGCTGTTGTGGCTTCGCCGGCGATCGCGGCTTCCTGTTTCCTGAGCTCACCGAGTCGGCAACCAAGCTCGAAGCGGCGGAGATCGCAGCCAAGCATCCGGACGAATGTTACTCGAGCAGCCGCACCTGCGAGATCGGCATGACTCGCGCGACAGGACAGATCTATCGCTCCTACATGTATCTGCTGGAGAAGGCCACGCGCTGAAGAGCACGCTTGAGAAGCGGGCGATATCGCCAGGGTTGCGCAACCAGGTGCTGTTGCTCGAAACGCTTGATCTTGCTCTCTGTAACAGTATAGAAATACGACTGCGGAGTATGACTACGAAGTAGTTCGCTTGATCTCCGCTTTTCGACGCCAGGTCAGCGCACGCACAGAAGGGAAGAGGATGTCCAGATGGTCGGAGGATGCGGCGAAACGCTCCCGTGAACGCCGCGAAGCGAAGTACCTCGCTGAGAGGAAGGCACAGCAGGACAAAGAATTACTAGCTTCCAAAGGACGCACCCTGTGGATCTCGATGAAATCCCTCCTGGTGCGCAAGTGCGAAGAATTCAACGCCGAGTCCGGCAACAGTGGCGTGCTGTGGGTGGTGGCCAATCCCACCGACATCACCCTTCATTGTGAACAGCACGCTGGCATCATCACCGGAACCTTCGCCGACAACGCGATGGTCTTCTCGGGCAAGAGTGGCATCGCCTTTGCCGGTTCCCTCTATATGCGATTCACCAAAGATCAAACGGACGTTTGTATCACCGACGACGCCGGGCGCCCCATTGACTTCGAAGACCTCGCCAACGAGATGATCGAAACCCTGCTCGAAACCAGCGGATGGTAAGCCTGGCGGATGGTAAGCCTGGCATTGAAGGGGACGGCCTTCAGGCCGTCCGCTAGCTCAGCAAAATTATCGCGGCTTTTCAGGCTGCCAAGAAAATCGGTCCGCAAGCGTTTTGTAACAGGGCACGACTTCACCGGCCGCTAAAGAAGTCGTCCCGCGAGCGCCTTGTAACAGGGCACGACTTCAGTACGTGCCGCTGCGAGATCTTGATTTTGTCATCACGAGGAGGGCTTCAGCCCGACGAGGGATCCGCTTTCCGCGGGATGTGCGGAAAACGTCCGTGTTCGCGGACAGGTGTCAGGGCACGACTTCACAGGCTGCTGAAAAAGTCGGTTGTGCGCTTTGTAACAGGGCACGACTTCAGTCGTGCCGATAAGCCTTTTATTTTTCGTCGTACCGAGCCGGCTTCAGCCGGCGGCACAAGGGGCCAGGTCGGAGTTTTTCAGCAACCTGTTTAGCCGCTGAGAGCGATTCCCTCTCGATTTCTCCCTGCCGTTTACCATCCCAACAATCGAGCAACACCGCCGTTTCTACCGCAAACTGCCCCGCGAATCGTTTGCGACCGTGAGCAGCAGCAAATATGATTTGAAATGCAGCAGAGCATCGCGCAACTAAGCCATCAAGCCGGGGTGGCGGAACTGGCAGACGCAGCGGACTTAAAATCCGCGGACCCGAAAGGGTTGTGGGGGTTCGAGTCCCCCTCTCGGCACCAATCAACTCGGGGATAAATTCGTTTCCGCCTGGCCGATCCAGCGACTCGGCTCGACACGCATCAGCGCCGTATACATCCCAGGTCACACTTTCAGAAGCCTTCAGCCCGACTGGCGCATCACATGAGGCATAAATCGGGCTTTTGTCGGAATGAGCGACCCGAACCGTGAACTCACGCCGCAGAAGCCAAGACATACAGGCAATTCAATCAGCTCTAATATGGGCACATGTTGATGGTTTCGGCCTTATCGGCAACTCCCCGAGTAGAAGAAGAGCGGTATCTGGCGTTACTGCGCGCAGCCAATGAAATTGCCACGTGCAACGATTGCGATACCGCCTCCAACGCATTAGTCAGAAAACTGCAGGAAGTCACGCCCTTCGACTATCTCCACATCGTGACCTTTGACAAGGAGACCAATGCGGCGTGCTGGTCGCTGCTGGCCGTCAACGGCGAACGACTCGACCCCTCCGCGCAAGCCGGTTATTCGCTGGCGGAATCGCCCTTCCCGTGGGTACATCAGTCGCGGCAGTCACTGGTAACACTCGACTGGAGCCAGTCGCCACGTTTTCAGAATCACGGGCTCTTTCTGGCGAAGTATGGTATTTCGTCGACGTGCACCATGCCGCTGGTGCGCGGCTGCCGGTGCCTGGGCGTACTCAGCCTGGGCAGGCGCTATCCAAATGCCTATGACGCCGAGGAGATCCAGTTTCTCGGTCTGGTGGCCGAGCAGATCGGCCTCGCGATCGACGCTGCCGTCAACTTCTTCATCTCGCAGCGAGTGCAGGATCAGCTCAAGCTCATCCTCGATCTGACCAACCAGGTCGTGTCCAATCTTGAGCTGAGCGATCTTCTGCACGCCGCTTCCGGAAGCGTGCGGCGCGTGATGGAATGCGATGCCGCGGCCGTGATGCTCGCCGATGCTGAAGGCAAACATTTGCGCGTGCACGCGCTCGATTATCCCGACAGCCGAGGCGTGTTCGGAGAGGGATCGTTGGTGCCGATCGAAGGGACGATGCCGGGCGACGCCTTCAAGAGTCGCAAGCCGATGGTTATCAATCGCCTCGATCCGGCTGAGATGTCGCCGGAGATGTATGACAAAGCTGTTCGCGAAGGGCTGCACTCGTTCTGCGACATTCCACTCATCAGTCGCGACCGCCTGCTGGGAATCTTGGCCGTCGCCAAGCACGAGGAAAACGCATTCGACGATGATGACGTAGCTTTCTTCACCCAGGTGGCGAATCAGATTGCCATTGGCGTGGAAAACGCGCTGGCGTATAGCGAAATTGCGGAGTTGAAAGACCGGCTGGCGCAGGAAAAGCTGTATCTCGAGGACGAGTTGCGCGGCGAAATGGACTTCGAAGGAATCGTCGGCCAGAGCTCCGCGCTTCGTCACGTCTTGAATCTGGTCGAGACGGTTGCGCCTAGTGACTCAACGGTGCTGATGCTGGGCGAGACCGGCACGGGCAAAGAGCTCATCGCTCGCGCGATTCATGATCGCAGCCGTCGCAAGGACCGCACCTTCGTGAAGATCAATTGCGCGGCGATACCAACTGGCCTGCTGGAGAGCGAGCTCTTTGGACACGAGCGCGGGGCTTTCACCGGCGCCATCGCGCAAAAGATCGGGACGGCTGGAACTGGCCGATCAGGGAACACTCTTTCTCGACGAGGTCGGCGATATTCCGCTGGAGATTCAGCCAAAGCTGTTGCGTGCGCTGCAGGAGCGCGAGTTCGAACGCCTGGGCAGCACCCACACCAAGAAAGTAAATGTCCGCCTGGTGGCAGCGACCAATCGCGATCTCGACAAGATGATCGAGAACCGCGAGTTTCGCAGCGATTTGTATTACCGCCTGAACGTCTTTCCCATTCGGATTCCTCCGCTACGCGAGCGGCCGGAAGACATTCCGCTGCTGGTTCGTTACTTCGCGCAGAAATACGGCCGGCGCATGGAGAAGCAGATCGAATCGATTCCCGCGGCGACCATGAAGGCGCTGGCCAGCTGGCATTGGCCGGGAAACATTCGCGAGCTGGAAAACTTCATCGAGCGTTCCGTGATCCTTACTCACGGCTCGGCGTTGCAAGTGCCGGTCAGCGAACTGGGCAACAACGGCAACGGCAGTGGCAATGGTAGTGGCGCGCCTGTGGTCGAGATACGCGATACCGGCGAGCGCGACGAAATTCTCCGCGCGCTCAGAGAGACCAGGGGTCGCGTCGCCGGACCCGAAGGCGCCGCCGCGCGCCTGGGGCTGAAGCGCACCACACTGATCTCGCGCATGAAGAAACTGGGCATTGATGCGCGCAAAGTCTCCTGATTGTGCGATGTTTTGAAGGGGCGCAGCTTCAGCTGCGCCGTTGCAGGTCTTTTGTTTTTGTCATCACGAGGAGGCCTTCAGGCCGACGAGGGATCTGCTTCGCGACTTTTTCGGCAGCCTCTTTAGCCGCTGAGGTCCGTCGGCATCCTCCTCGTGTGATGTCGTCAGCATCGACAATCGTCGACATTTGCTTCGACACCTCTCGACACTTTCTCCTCGACAGTTTTCCCTCCTGCATTCCCTTCAGTCACTTGACGCCGATGCGCCACAAACTCACGTTGGCATGAATCTTGCCTCTACTTCTGGCGTGAGACGCAATGTTCAAGATCTCAGTCATTGAAACGTCAGCTCATCGAAAGCTGGTTCTCGAAGGCAGGCTGGTCTTCCCGTGGACTGCAGAAGTCGAGAGCGCGTGGAGAAATGCTGCTGCCGACCTGGATGGACGAAAGCTGATCGTTGATCTGACCAACGTCACCGTCATCAGCACCGACGGCGAGCAAACTCTTTCCCAGCTCATGCGCGATGGCGCGAAGTTCTCCGGCGCCGGCGTGCTCACCCGACACGTGCTGCGGCAGCTGGCCCGCAGACGCCGCTGCCAGCCGTGATCGCAACCTCGACAACGTTTTGCTTGTCGATTTACTGCCAGTTCAAACCTCATTGCAGTGATAGGCGGAGGTAAGGATGCTCGGTAGAAAGAATGCAATCAAACACGAGTCCGCGACCGACGCAGTGGCCGCCGAGTTTTGTCGGATCTTCGACAAGGAAATGGATCGCTTATACCTCTTGTCCTTCTTGCTGACGGCAGATCCGCAGCTTGCCGAGGACTGCTTCGTCCGCGGCCTGGAAGACGCAATCAAGAGCAATCGCGTGTTCAAAGAGTGGGCGCAAGCGTGGGCTCGGCGAATGATCATCCAGAATGCGATTCAGATGATTCAGCCTGCGAATGTAGAAGACGAAAGCGCAAGCTCCAATCGCAGCCCAAGTGAGGGCGCGGCGACTCCGGCGAGGATCGCCGCGATCACCGCATTGCCGGCATTCGAGCGCTTCACATTCATTATCTCGGTGCTCGAGCGCTACTCCGATCAGGATTGCGCGCTACTGCTGAGCAGCACTCGCGCCGAAGTGATCGCCGCTCGCACTCGCGCACTCCAGCACATTGCTGAATCCGTTGAACTGCAACGGCAACTCGGCTTCGCCTCAAATGAGCGCGCGCGACAGGGAAGTCGGCGCTCAGAAATCCAGTACAAACCGGCTTTGCAACTGGCGGCTTCGGTCTAGCGCCGGCGTTCAGGATGAGGATGGCAATCATGAATAAGGGATCGGTTGTTTTTTTTGGCGTACTTCTCGGGGGTTTGGCGGCCGTGCTGTTGTTGCTGACCAATGTAGGTTGCAACCGCAGCGCTCAAGCTGCACCCACCGCGATGCCGCCGCCGCTGGTAACGGTGGCCAAGGCGACGTCGCAGGATGTGCCGAAGTACCTCGACGAGATCGGGCACAACACTGCGTTTGAGGCCGTGACGGTGACGCCGCAGGTCGGCGGTCGCATTACCGAGCGCCATTTTCGCGACGGCGAGAACCTGACCAAGGGCCAGCTGTTGTTCGTCATCGATCCGCGTCCTTTCCAGGCGCAGGTCGATGCAGCGAAGGCGACGCTTGCGCAGGCTAAGGCCGCACTCGATCTGGCGAACATCCAGTTTGCCCGCGATGAGAAGGTGATCGCCACGCGAGCCATCTCCAAGCAGGATTACGACACCAAGAAGAACACCGTCGATGTCGATCAGGCGCAGGTCGATTCGGCGCAAGCGGCGCTCGAAACCGCGCAGCTCAATCTCGAGTACTGCTTCATTCACTCGCCGATTGACGGCCGTGCGGGCGCGCGCCTTGTCGATGTGGGAAACGTCGTCATGGCGAACTCCACTTCGCTGCTGTCGATCCAGCGCCTCGATCCCATCTACGCGAACTTCACCGTCACCGAGACCGATCTGCCCGAGGTGCAGAAGGAGATGTCGAGCGGTGTGCTGAAAGCTTCGGTGCGGATTCCCTCCGATCCCGAAAACACGACGCGAGCCGGTAAGGTCGAGTTCCTCGACAATGCGGTGCAGAACGGCAGCGGCACGGTGAACCTGCGCGCCACGTTGAGCAATCCCGATCATCATTTCTGGCCAGGACAGTTCGTCGATGTGAAGCTCGTCCTCGCGACGGAAAAGTCCGCAGTGCTGATTCCGAATCAGGCTGCACAGATCAGCCAGCGCGGGCCGTTCGTTTACGTCGTACACCCGGACGACACCGCGGAATTGCGTCCGGTGCAGTTGGGACAGCGACAGGGCGATGACGTTGTGATCACCAAAGGCGTCGCTGCGAACGAACGCGTGGTGGTTACCGGCCAGATGTTAGTGCGGCCGGGCGGCAAAGTGCGCGTCGGCAATGGACCCGCATCTGCCGGCTCGCCGGCCTCCAACGCAAACAGCAAGACCAGCCAGGCTCCAGGAGCGCAGTCGTGAATTTCTCCGAACTTTTCATTCGCCGTCCTGTGATGACGGTTGCGCTTAGCGTCTCCGTCATCCTGTTCGGATTGGTCGCCTACTCGCGGTTGCCGGTCAGCGATCTGCCGGCGGTCGACTACCCGGTGATCCAGGTGCAGGTGAACTATCCGGGTGCAACTCCGGAGACGATGGCCAACAATGTGGCCACGCCGCTGGAACGCCAGTTCATGCAGATTCCCGGCCTCGAGCTGGTGACCTCGAACAACACGCAGGGCCACACCAACTTCGTGCTGCAGTTCGATCTCTCGAAGAGCCTGGATGGAGCTGCGACCGACGTGCAGGCGGCGATCACGCGCGCCTCCGGTCAACTGCCCGTCGATCTGCCGAGCCCGCCGACCTTCACCAAGACCAACCCGAACGATCAGCCGATCATGTACCTCGTGCTGGTCAGCGATACGGAGACGGAAGGCCAGCTCTACGACTACGCCAACACGCAAGTCGGCGAGCGGCTGAGTATTCTGCCCGGCGTCAGCCAGGTTGCGGTGTACGGCACGCAGTCGGCGGTGCGCGTCAAGGCCGATCCCTCGGCGATGGCGATCCGCAACATCACGCTCGAAGACCTGACCAACGCCATCAAGAACGGCACCAGCTATACCGGCGCGGGCCAGTTTGATGGCCCGCATCGCACCTTCCTGATTCAACCGCAAGGCCAGCTGAGCAGCGCGAGCGAATACGACAACCTGATCGTCGGCCAGAGCAATGGCGCGCCAGTGTACCTGAAAGATGTTGCGACGGCCAAGCAAGGCGTGCAGGACGAGCGTATCGACATGCGCTTCTGGGCGCGCGGTTATCCCAAGCCGGGCGCGACTGTCGTCGTAGCAGTGTTCCGTGCGGCGGGCGCCAACGCGGTTGCAGTGTCGAAGTCGGTTCGCGATGTACTGCCCAGCATTCAGTCGCAATTGCCCAGTTCGGTTCTGCTGGTCTCGGCTTACGATCGCTCGCAGACCATCGTCGGCGGCCTTAAAGATGTTCAGACCACGCTGTACATCGCGTTCGTTCTGGTCGTCATCGTGATCTTCATCTTCCTCGGCCGCGCTACGGACACGCTGATTCCCGCGGTCGCGCTGCCGCTGTCGCTGCTGCTCACCTTCATTGCGATGAAGATGTTGGGCTACAGCCTCGACAATCTCTCGCTCATGGCGCTGACGCTGGCCATCGGCTTCCTCGTCGACGACGCCATCGTGTTCCTGGAAAACACGGTGCGCCTGATGGAAGACGGCATGCCGGCATTCGAGGCATCGCTGGAGTCGGCCAAGGAAATCAGCTTCACCATTATGGCGATGACGCTTTCACTCGCCGCCGTCTTCCTGCCTCTGGTGTTGATGAGCGGTCTGATGGGGCGCATCTTCCGCGAATTCTCCATCACCATCGTGATCTCGATTATCGCCAGCGGCCTGGTTTCGCTGACCCTCACTCCGCTGATGACTTCGAGGCTGCTGGCGCGACGCGGCAAAGGCACCAAGAAGACCTGGATGGAGCGCGGCTTCGGCGCCATCGAACGGCGCGTGCTGAATGTCTACGGGCGCTCGTTGTGGTTCTTCCTGCGCAATCGCTGGATCTCGGCCGTCACGTGGATCGTCTGTCTCGCCGGCACGGCTTACTTCTTCTACATCGTCCCGAAGGCTTTTCTGCCGGTAGGTGACAGTTCGTTCATTCGCGGCGTGATGGTGGCGCAGGAAGGATCGTCGCCGACTCAGATGCACACCTATCAGAGCGAGGCGGAGAAGATCATCCAGGCGAATCCCGCCGTGCGCAGCACCTTCACCATGAGCGGCAATGCAACTTACCTCGGCGCGAACCAGATCATGCTGATCGTGTTTCTGAAGCCGCCGTCACAGCGGCCGCCGATCAACGTCGTCGCCGGCCAGCTGATGGGCGGAATCATGGGCACGATTCCCGGAGCGCTGGCCTTCCTGCAGCCGAATCCCGCGCTGGAGATCTCGACCGGCGCGACTGCCAACACGCAGGGGCAATTCGCCTACGCGATGTCCGGTATCGATGCCAACCAGGTCTACGACGTCGCCAACAAGATGATGGACAAGATGCGGCAGTATCCGGGGTTTCTGTTCGTGAACTCGGATCTCTACAATCACACGCCCAACTTGCAGATCGACATCCGTCGCGATCAGGCGAAGCTCTACGGCGTCTCCGAAACTCGCATTCTCACGCTGCTGCACGACGCCTATTCGCAGAACTACAGCTACCTGATCAAGAAGCCGACCGATCAGTATCAGGTGATCCTCGAAGTGGCCGACGATAAGCGCTCGGGGCCCGAAGACCTGAGCAAGCTCTACATCAAGAGCGACGACGGCCAGCGCATGATTCCGCTCAACGCGGTCACCAGCTGGCACCCGGTGATTGGTCCGCAGGCGGTCAATCACATCAACCAATTCACCAGCGTGACCATGTTCTTCAACCTGAAGCCCGGCTACTCGATTGGTCCTGCGACGCAGTTCGTCGAGCAGACCGCGAAGGACATCCTGCCGCCGGGCGTGCAGGGCCAGCTGCAGGGCGAAGCGCTGACCTTCCGCAACACCGTCTCCGATCTGGCGACGCTGATGTTGGTCGCGGTCTTCGTCATGTACGTGATCCTCGCGATTCTCTACGAGAGCTATCTGCACCCGCTCACCGTGCTGTCGTCGCTGCCGGTGGCGCTGCTCGGAGGGCTGCTGACCCTGTGGTTGTTCAACGCAGAAGCTTCGCTCTATGCCTACATCGGAATGTTCATGCTGATGGGCATCGTGAAGAAGAACGGCATCATGATCGTCGACTTCGCCGATCAGCGCGTGCGGCAAGGCATTCCCGACGATCAGGCAATTCACGACGCCAGCATGGAGCGCTTCCGTCCCATCATGATGACTACCGCGGCCGCGTTGCTGGGCGCGCTGCCCATCGCGCTGGGATACGGCGCCGACGGATCGTCGCGCCGGCCGCTGGGCCTGGTCGTGGTCGGCGGTCTCATCGTTTCGCAATTCATAACCTTGTTCATCACCCCGGCCATCTACCTCTACCTGGAAGAATTTCAGGAGAAGGTGCTGGACCGGTTCTCGTTCTTCCGCTCTTCGCGCAAGCCAATGCTGGTCGAGGAACCAGAGCTGGCGCTGCAGGAAGGACACGGAGATTGATCATGAGTCCGAAACTAAGACCTGTTCTTCTCGTCATCATTCTTGCTGTCGGCGGCCTGGTTGGCTGCACCGTTGGTCCGAACTATAAGCGCCCCAGCGTCGATGTTCCCGGCTCTTATCGTGGCGTCGCGCCAGATGCCTCGGACAAAGGCTATCAGCAAACAGAGCAGCAGCCTGCAACGCAGCCCGCCGCGCAATCTTTGGGCGACGAGAAGTGGTGGGATGTTTTCCAGGATCCGACGCTGCAAGGCTTGATTCGCACCGCGCTGAAGAACAACTACGACGTTCGCATCGCCGCGACTCGTGTTCTGCAGGCGCAGGCGCAACTTGGGATCACGCACGCCGATCAGCTTCCTTCGCTCTCGGCTGGCGGAAACATTACCAGCATCCAGAATCCCGCGATCGGTCCGATTCCTTCATACGAAGTTACGCAGGGCGCACTGACTGCATCGGCCGGCTGGAATCCCGATTTCTGGGGTAAATATCGCCGCGCAACCGAGTCGGCCCGCGCAACTCTGCTGGCCAACGAGTGGGCACAAAAGGCGGTCATCTCGACTCTCGTCGGCAGTGTCGCCTGCGGACTACTTCACGCTTCGCCAACTCGATCTTCAACTGGAGATTACGAAACGCACGTACTCAGATCGCGAGCAGTCGTTGCAGCTGACGCAGCAATTGGAGCAGGCCGGAATCAACAATTTGCTGGATGTTCGCCAGTCGGAGCAACTGGTCTACACCGCCGCGACCGAGATCCCCGACTTCGAGCGGCAGATCGCGCAGGAAGAGAACGCCATCAGCATTCTTCTCGGCAACAATCCCGGCGACATTCCGCGCGGCCTTAAGCTGACCGAGCAGCCGCACGCGCCGGAGGTTCCAGCCGGAATTCCATCCGCGTTGCTGGAGCGCCGTCCCGACATCCGCGAAGCCGAGCAGAATCTGGTCTCCGCCAACGCGCAGATCGGCGTCGCCAAGGCGGCGTACTTTCCGCAGATCTCGCTCACCGGAACCGCCGGGTACGAGAGCCCGTCGCTGGTCAATCTCTTTACCGGTCCCGCGGGATTGTGGGACCTCGCTGGGTCCTTCACGCAACCTATCTTCGAAGGCGGACGGCTCAAGAACGGCGTTCGTCTGTCAGAGGCACAGAAACAGCAGATGGTGCTCACCTATCAGCAGAGCATCCAGGGCGCCTTCCGCGATGTCTCGAACGCGTTGATTGCCTATCGCAAGGATCGCGAGTTCCGCATTCAACAGGAGCACTTGCTCGCCTCGGCGCAGGACGCCGCCAATCTATCCAATCAGCGCTTCAACGCCGGCACGACTGATTACCTGGAGGTGCTGACGAACGAAACCAACGCCTTCTCTGCCGAGCTCGGATTGGCGCAAGCGCAGGGGAACGAGCTGATCGCCCTCGTGCAGCTGTATCAAGCCTTAGGAGGCGGCTGGCAGCAATAACTCATACTATCTGGCAGAAATACCAGTGGTTGCCGAAGTTCTCTCTAGGTAGAATTCATCTTCCTGGTGAGATATGGGATTTCGGTTGCTGGGGCCGGCGGCCTTGGCTGTTGTCTGGATCGGTTCGCTTGCGGCGCAGGACCTCGCGCCGCGAGCTTACGTGATCACGCCGGTGAATTCCAACGCGGTCAACCTGACCTATGGCTTTTACACTGGCGGCGTCGACTTCAACGGCACCATTCCCATCAACAACGCACAGGGAACCTACAGCGTTCCCAGTATCAGCCTCTATCATTCGTTCAAATTTTTCGGACGCTCAGCAAATATCACGGCCGGATTGCCCTACGGCGTGGGAACGTTTTCCGGGGTTGCGTTGGGACAGCAGAAATCCATTTACCGCTCGGGACTGCTGGATCTCTCCGCCCGGTTGTCGGTTAACCTGATCGGCGGTCCGGCGATGCAGGCGAAGGAGTTTGGTAAGTGGAAGCAGAAGAGAATCCTGGGCGCCAGCCTGAAGATCATCGCTCCCACCGGACAGTATTCCCCCACCAAGCTGATTAACTGGGGAATCAATCGCTGGGCCTTTAAACCGGAGCTGGGGTATTCGCAGCGGTGGGGCAACTGGATTCTCGATGCTTATGGTGGAGTATGGCTCTACACCACCAACTCGGCTTTCTATAATATTCCGCGCCCCGGTCCGCAAACTCAGGAGCCCATAGGCAGCCTCGAGGGACATCTTAGCTATGACCTGAGCAGGAAGAAGACCATGAAGAAGCTGAAGCCTTGGGTCTCTCTCGATGGCAATTTCTGGTGGGGCGGCGTTACCGCATTGAGCGGTATCCAGAACACCGAGACTAAGCAGACCAGCTCGCGCATTGGAGGGACGTTCGCCTTGCCCTTCACCAGGCATCAATCTCTAAAGGTTTCTTACAGTGACGGCACCTACGTGCGATTCGGCGGGAACTATCAGAATGTGCAAGTCGGCTGGCAATATTCGTGGATAGGAACCCACATAAAATAACCATTCCGTCGATCTCAAGAGCCCGGTGCACCACCGCAACGAAGTGGACTCCTTGGTCATGCTACAACTACTAGGGAACACCGTAGAAGTTAGTCAAGAATTTATGGTGGAAAACAGTCGACAAGTGTTCCTTCATCGGATAAAGTTGCTGCCGATCAGGACCTCCAGTCGATGATTAGCTCTGGCCTGAAGCTGTACCTGGCTACTTGCCGTACCCCCGTCTAGACGTCGACCTTCTCCTGCATAGGTTGCGAGCACCCGTAGTGGTCATCGCTCCTCTTGTCTCAACACTGAACTACACAAAGGATGGATACATGAAGAAGTCTGTTGTTTTGTCGGTTGGCATTTCGCTCCTTGCTGCGACATTGCCCTTGATGGCACAGGCCCCGGCCAATGGTCGCGTGATGACCCCACCGGTTCGTGTGCTCCCCGGGCCCCAGACACCCAACAAGCCTGGCGGCCTGCTTCCGCGACAGGTCCTGGCCGCTTACGGATTTAATCAACTTCCCAACTTCGGAGCAGGCGTGACGATTGCCCTGGTTGACGCCTTCGACGATCCCAACATCGCCTCGGACCTGGCGTTCTATGCCAGCTACTTCCACTTCGGACCCTGCAACTTTACCAAGGTGAAATTGGGTACGGTCCAGGGACAGGGTTGGGATCTGGAAGAATCGCTCGACGTCCAGCAGGCTTGCGCCATCGCGCCGCAGGCCAACATCATTCTGGTCGAGGCCGTCAGCAACAATAACAGCGATCTATACAATGCCGTGCAGGTGGCCGTGTCAGCGCCGTATAACGCTGACGTCGTTTCCATGAGCTGGGGCGGAGGCGAGTACAGCACCGAAACGGAAGACGACCAGACCTACTTCTGCAACATCACCAACGGCAATGGCCACCCCGTTACCTTCTTTGCCTCCAGCGGCGATGGCGGACACGGTGTGGGCTATCCCGCGGCGTCACATTGTGTCGTGGCGGTCGGCGGAACCGAGTTGACCTTGTCGACCGCCACTCCGCTGCCCAATCCTCTGGAACTCGATTACGGACATGAAATCGCCTGGAGCGGCAGCAGCGGCGGTGTCAGCACGTACGAGCCGCAACAGTCTTGGCAGAATCCAGCGTGTGCGGAGTGGTCCACCAGCAACCGTTGCGTGCCCGACATTTCATCGGTTGCCTTCAATGTTCCGGTGTATGACACCTTTAGCTACAGTGGTTGGGTCACGGTTGAAGGTACCAGCATTTCTTCTCCCGACTGGGCTTCGTTCATTACCCTGGTTAATTCGGGGCGTTTGAAGGCCGGCGGAACGACTCTGAGCCAGGCGGCTCAGGATCTCTACAACCTCTACTACAACAGCGGTGACTACGCCAACGACTTCCACGACATCACCACCGGTTCAAATGGCGGCTGCGGATCGCAGTGCCAAGCCGGCCCGGGCTATGATCTGGTTACCGGAGCAGGCACCTTCCAGGCGAACCACCTGTACGCGCCGCTGGTGGCGGATCCCAACTAACCTCAACGCTTGACCTAAACTGGCGCGCTCTCGTGGCGCGCCTTTTTCCTTTGCTGACTCCAGTTGTACATGGGAACGAAGGCCGAGTACTCTAGCCGACCACGCAGCCTCGGCCTTGCCAGCCGATCTGCACAACCTTGCCGTCTTCTACCAGCACAGGAACAGTGCGTTGTCCGTTAACCAGCGCCAGCAGCCGTTTGCGGGCTTCCGCATCAGCTTCGACATCGTGTTCGACGAAATCGCAACGCTTCCACTCCAGCCATTCGCGCATCTCCTGCGTGTACTGGCAACTGGCCGTTCCGAAGAGTTCATACCTGGGCACGGCTCAGCACCTCCTGCATTTCGCGAATGATGTGATAGATGGAAGCCTGTACTTCCTGGATGCGCGGGATGTAGTCGCAGCGTACGACGATCGGCAAATCAGCCAGACCGCGCCGCTTGATCTCGCCACCGTCATAGCCAAGCAGAGCAACCGTTAGCAGGCCGCGCTTGCGGGCTTCCTCAAGAGCCATGATGATGTTGCGTGAGCCGCCGCTGGTGGAGATGCCGATAGCGACATCTTCCGGCCGGGCCTGTGCGATCAATTGCCGCAGGAAGATGACCTCGGTACCGATATCATTGGCGACGGCGGTAATGTTGGCAGGCTCCATCGACAAGGAAACAGCGGGGACTGGCTGATAACCGGCCGGCGGCGCAACGCAATCAATGGCCCAGTCGTTGGCGTCCGTAGCCGATCCGCCATTGCCAAACAGAATCAGCTTGCCGCCGCGCCGGACACGCTCATGGATGGCCTGCGCCGTGACGCTGATCTGCTCGGCTTCTTCCTTTGCGACTTGCGCGCGAAGCTGGCTGTCATTTTCAACCTTCATGACAATCGACGCAGCGACCTCCTCGATTATGGGGCCGGTTTCCTGCTTAGCCTGTCCGAGAAAAGGATAGAGAAATCCGGCATCGCCGACCTCATGTCCCAACTCGCGATGCTCAAAGAAGACATGCACCGTCTCCCACAATGTGTGATAGAGGATTTCAATGATTTCCTGATGAATAAAGGGATCGGGAGTTGCAGCTCCCACAGAGTAGGACCCATCGGAGCCGGGAAGGGAAAAGGTCATCGCGCCTTGCGATTGCGCTTCCCGCAGCGTTTCAGTCACGTCAGCATCACCCTCAGGAGCACTAAAACCCATCACCATATCGTCGGCACGCACGATACTCCGCAGCCAAGGTCGATAGAGCAGGGAAAGATCCAAAGCGGGCAAGGCGCGCTTGCCGACAATCACGGGATGCACGAACTCGACAGAGACGTGTTGCGCGTCAGTGGCGTACGGACCGCGGCCAAAGGCGAGCAGCCGACCGCCGCGCAGGAAGCGCTCCGACATCTCGCGACAGGCTTCGGCAAGACGGTGCGCCTCACGCGAGAAAAAGCTCTCGCATAAGCGATTTCGCGCGAGCAGCCGCTCTTCAACTTGAGTCGCGAGTTCCAGACTGGCGGGCATAAGAATCAGCTATTAGCTTTTAGCCATTAGCTCCCAGCGAGCAAAAAACATGAGACAACAGCTCCCGAATGAACCCTGAGCTCCTACCCTGGGGTAGATGGAATCTTTGATTACTAAAAGCTAAGAGCTAATGGCTAACAGCTACTTAGCAGATCCTTGGCAGCGGATCGCCCACGAGCATATCGACTATCCTACTGCCTCCGTAGCGGGTCGTCACCAGGACCGAACCGGCAGGCTGCTCGCGAACTTCGCCCAGGATTACCGCGCGCTCGCCTCCCGAGCACTGGCAAAGGGCGTTGTAAGCGGCGTCGGCATACTCCGGCGCGACTACGGCAAGAAACTGGCCTTCATTAGCGATGTGCAGCGGATCAAGACCGAGCAACTCGCACGCTCCGCGAACGCTGTCGCGAACCGGAATCTCGTCCTCGAAGATGTGGATGCCGAGGCCGCAATCCCGCGCTAGCTCATTAAGCGAAGTTGCAACCCCACCGCGCGTGGGATCGCGCATCCAGCGAATACCGGGAGCGGCTTCGCGCGCCATAGCTTCTACCAGCGGGAACACAGAGCGCGTGTCGGAGCGCAGATCGTCGGCTTCGAAATCAAGCTCTCCGCGAGCCAGAAGAATGGTGATGCCGTGATCGCCAATTGGTCCCGACAGAAGCACCTTGTCGCCGAGCCTGACCGAGTGGGCGTCGATGTGAATTCCTGGCAAGTATGAGCCGACACCGGTCGTCGTAATGTACATGTAATCGGCCTTGCCATGCTCCACGACCTTGGTATCGCCTGCGACGACAGCAACGCCCGCTTGTTGAGCAGCATTGGCCATCGCCCGCACTTCCGCTTCGAGCATCTCGGTCGGCAAACCCGCCTCCAGAACGAAGCTGGCAACAATTGCTTCCGGCTTCGCTCCCGAGACGGCGAGATCGTTCACAGTTCCGTTGATTGCGAGCTCGCCGATCGATCCTCCCGGAAAGCGCAGAGGCTTCACCACGAAGCTGTCGGTAGTCATGGCGATGCGAACCCCGCCGATCTCCAGTGCAGCAGCGTCATTCAGGGCAGGATTTGGTGATCGGAATAAGAGAGGAGCAAACAGGCCTTCGACCAGGCGGCGACTGGCGAGACCGCCGGCGCCGTGGGCCATTTCAATCTGAGGCTCGCGAAACCGGATCTTCGGAGTCGTGCTGTCGGTCGCAACCGCCATCGTTACGCCGGCCAGGCCAGGCTCGTTGCCATGGCCTTCCGGTGTTCGTAATTGTAGTACGCTGCGCACGATCCCTCCGATGAAACCATCAACGCTCCCACAGGATGCTCGGGAGTGCATTCGCGGCCAAACAGCTTGCACTGCGCGGGCTTCAGCACGCCTTTCAGGACCTCGCCGCATTGCGCGGCCTTGGGATCGGTGACTCGCACGCCGGGCACGGTGAAGCGTCGCTCCGAATCGAATTCGGCATAACTGTCGCGAATGCGAAGCGCCGACTGCGAGATGAAGCCCAAGCCGCGCCATTCGAAATAGGGCCGCAGCTCAAAGACATTACTCATCGCTTTAAGGGCGGCACGATTGCCTTCCCACGGCACGACACGTTTGTATTGGTTCTCAACCTTTGCCTCGCCGGCTCTCAGTTGATGGAGCAGCATCACGATCGATTGCAGCATATCCAGCGGCTCGAAACCGGAGACGACGATAGGCTTATGTTCATTGGCGGCGATCCACTCATAGGGACGGCAGCCGATCACGGTGGAAACATGTCCCGGGCCGATGAAGGCGTCCAGGCGCATGTCGGGCGAATCGAGGATCGCGCGGATCGCCGGAATGATAGTGACGTGATTGCAGAAGACGGAAAAATTGTGAATGCCCTCCGCCCGCGCGCGAATGATGGTCAGTGCCGTCGAAGGCGCGGTGGTCTCGAAGCCGATGGCGAAGAACATGATGTGCTTGTCGGGATTCGCCTTGGCAAGCTTCAGCGCGTCCGACGGAGAGTAAACGATGCGAACGTCCATGCCGCGAGCCTTATGCTCCAGCGGGCTGCCCTGCACACCGGGGACGCGCATCATGTCACCGAAGGCGGTAAAGACAACGTTCGAATCTTTCGCCAGCGCCAGTCCGTCGTCGATGCGGCCCATAGGCAAAACGCACACGGGACAGCCGGGACCGTGGATCAACTCGATGTTGGAAGGAAGAATGTCTTTCAGGCCGAAGCGATAAATGGCGTGGGTGTGCCCGCCACACACCTCCATGAGACGGTAGTGCCGTGCGGGATCGACGAGACGGCGAATCTCTTCCGCCGTTTTGTTGATCACCTCGGGATCACGGAACTCATCGACAAATTTCATAACTGCCTCGCGATTGCCCGCCGGTTACGAAGGCTTAGGCTCATCCGCGTCCTCCAGCCCATAGCCGCGAACCTCTTGCATGGCTTGTTCGCTCTCGCCCAGCATGATCAGGGTCTGCATTTGCTCCAGCGCGTCCTGCTCGCTGATTTTGCTCATGGCGAAGCCCACGTGAATCAGCACCCAGTCGCCCGACTTCGGCATATCGTTTTCCAGCAAGCCAAGATCGACCTTGCGGCGCACGCCAGCGACTTCGACCGTCGCCAGATACGGTAGTCCGGGAAAGAGCTCAATCACCTTGCCGGGTATGGCTAAGCACATCGGGATACCTCTTCACACTACTTATGTCGCAACACTAGCTCTGCTTGCGCGCGCCAATGTCGAAGTTGAATTTCACTTCGTCTTTTACCTTCAAACCGCCGCCCACAGCGGTGACGGGCTTGATATTGTAATCCGACTGCCGCACGGAAAACTCGCCAAAAGCGCGCAGCAGATCGCCGGTCAGCGCCAACTTGGCCGTTATCCGAAGTGGGCGTATCACTCCGTGCAAGCTGAGCCGGCCCACCAGCATAACGTCATTAAAGCCGTTGGTTGGGTTTTCGACCGAGACTTGGGTCGTGGCGTAAACAATCTCGCCATACTTGGACGTCTCGAGTACCTGATCGCGCATTTGACTTTCCATCTCCTGGCGATCCTTGTCGCTGACGTTGTCGGTGACCGTCAGCGAGTCAGCGCGCACAACGATGCGCAGGGAAGACTGCTCGATAGCCTCGGGATTGAATTCAATTTCGCCCTTAAAGTCGCGGATCTGAATCGTCGGACTGTGACCGAAGGCCGAGAGCAATCCGGCGGCGGTGGCTTTGACCGTAAAGCGGCTGATCATCGGGTCGATCATATAGTGATCGGCCACGGCTGCCGCGGCCTCTGGCGAAGGCGCTGCTTCGCCGGTCCGATGAGATTCGGTACTTTCAGGCACGCGAAAAATCTCCTCTCCCAAGGAGTGATGGTTCGTCGCTCACAAAGAAGCTACATCGACCGTAATCGCAAGTAGCGCTCGAGATCGGGCAGCGCCTTTTCGGTCAGGTTGCTAAATCCAAAGCGGCTGAGGTACCCCTGTGCGACGGGATTCGAAAGAATTAATCCCGCGCCAAACACCATTAACGCGATGCCGCTCAGCATGAACAAAGTATCGCGATCGTGATCTTGCCTGACTATTGTGATCCTGCCTCGTTGCGTGAGATTCGCGCTGCATGACTGCCGTTGCCACTGTCGTATCCTCCTCTAGGTATTCAGTTGTTGTTTCCCGGCCACTCTCCGGCCAGTACGCGTTGAATCACAGATTCGACCAGGCTCACTGCTTCCGTAACCGCCTGGGAAACGGGTTCGCTCAATCCCATGGCGCCTTCGTCGGGTCCAAGGGTTGCCGGCTCGCAACCGACCAGCAGCACGCGCTTCATCGGCCAGCCCATTGATGCCGCCAGGCGAAGAATCTTCAGCGGATCCAGACTGTGCGCGTCGACATCAGCGCCGTGGTCCGCACTGGCTGCGATCTCCGCCAAGTCGGGTTCGACCACGAACAGCGTTCCTGGATCCTCGCCACGCGGATAGGCATCGATGAGAATTGTCGTCTCGTATCCGTCCTGCAGCGCGTACGCGAGATCGAAGCCGCGAATTCCGAAGTCGCTGACTCGCACCCCGGCGGGAAGCGTCCGTTGAGAAAGGCGCCGCGCCACCTCGACGCCAAAGGCATCGTCCCCCATAAAGATATTGCCGATGCCGGCAACCAGAATTCGCGGCGGCGCGGACCTTCGCGTTTGCGTCTGCTGCTCCGGCGGCAAAACCTCGATCTCATCTACGTCGAAGAAGAACCGATGGCCCGGCTGACGCAGCAGACCGAGATCTCGCCCCGGATCGTCGTCGAGCACGACGCAAACGTGAACCTTGCCTTCGTAATCCTGTTCCAATGCTTCAATCGTGGCGATCTGGCCAGCCAGTGCAAGATCGAAGACGTCGCCGCCCTTCCGCGGCCGCAGGCGGACACGATCGCCTACGCGCACAGCTCTGCCGTCGACCTCAATTTGATCGATCAGCGACTTGTCTTCCAGCAATCGCCATTCCCACTCGTTCACAGAATCTCCTCATCCACCTTGCGCAGTCCGCGCAGAGCGCCATGCAACTTCATGAACTGCTCAGCCGGCATGGCCTCTGTGCGTTCCAGCATCTGGCGAGCGCGCTCGTCGGATCCGCGCATCTCGCGCTTCTCCTCGTCGGTCATGGTCATGATCCGCAGTGAAAGGATCTCGTCGATTTCGGTTCCGTCGAAGAGGTCGCCGGCACTCTCCGGTGCAATCTGCGGATAGTCGTACAGGATGATCGGCGAGGCCAGCATGGTGTCGTTCCGTCCGGGTTCCCCGACTAACACCGGAAAGACTCCCTGATTGCAGCAACCTTCCACGGCAGGTCGCAAAGCTTCGGGAGGATCGAGCAGCGAGACAAATTGGCCGTCCTCGACTCCCAGAACCACGTGCGCGGAAACTAGCGAGCGTAATAATGCGAGCTCGCGGCTGGCTCCCTTTGTCGATGGTCGTGAAATTCTTCACCTGCACGGTGATCCTGAAGATGTTTTCCGCGACGGAATGAGCCGCTACCGAAAGCGAGCCCTCGATTGCCTGCTGGGTTCGCACGATGCGGCCTACCGTCTGGAGTTGATGGTCTCGCAGCGCTTCCTCGGTCGTTTGCGACGACAGCTCGAACGGATGCAAGACGGGATGACGACTTAACAGGTCAACGTCGGTCGCCGGCAGACTCACCTCGCGCTCGATCGCCTCTTGCCACGCGTAAAATGTATCGCCGTCGACCCGGAGGCTCTTGACGGGGCGAAACGTTCCATCGACCAACTCGTTGACGGCACGGTCCACCAGCTGCAAGAAGCGAACGCGAACTTCGATTCGGCTCAGCAAACTTCCCTGAATCAGACACTCGCAGCGCATGATCCAGGGATCGGTTCCGTTCTGTTCGTCGCTGAAGATCCGCGGATACACCACTCCGAAGTTGAAGCGCTGCTGATTCTTCAGCGCCGACGGCCGGTAGGGATACAGCATGTAACCCTCATAGAGAACGGCCTTGGCGATGCGGTCGGCAGCGGCGGTATTCATCGCTTTACCTCCGCTTCAACGCTGCGAAGCAGGCTGTCCAGCGCCTGCTCCCATGTCGGAATCCCGCGCTCCACTTTGTAGCGGTAGAGACGCTCGAACGCGTCGCGTTCCAGGCAGAGCCACGCGATGCCGGGGTAATAGGTATCCATCAACTCTTTCCAGAGCTTCACCGGCAAACGGAAGTGCACTTCCTTGTCCCAGGAAATGGGCACGACCTGCAAAGGCCCATCTTCGTGGGCGTAGAAGACACTACCACTGAATTGCATGCACACGGGAACCTCGCCGTCAGTGAGACCGGCAAAATACTTGGTCGCCGCGGTGTTGAAATCGAAAGAGCAGGGAACCAGAAGCCTGACCTCGGTAGCTGCCCTGGAAAGCAGGAACAATGGTGCTGGTGTGCGTCCACAGAAATGTGCGCAGTGTTTGTCCCCAGCGCTCAGGCACGTCGAAGAGATCGCGCAGGCTGGCTCTGCTCCTGTGCAGCTGTATTTGCGACGGGTGCTCTCGATCTGCACTTGTGCGCGCAGGGCAACACTGTGGATCAGTTCATCGGCAGCAGGGTTCGTGATTCGCAGCTTGAACGCCAGTTGCGGCGAGACCGCGAACGGCTCGACCTCGGCGCCTTCGATCTGGAACTGGAGGTCAGGCATTGCCGCCGCCTCCCAGCACCGTCGCGCTGTTTCTCAGTGAGTCGAAGAACTCTGCGATCTGCTGCCATACTTCTGTGCCGCCGGAAAACCCGCGCCAGTGGCTGCGAATGATGCCCACCAGCCGAAAACATTGATCGATTGGCAAGAGGTAATACTCGGCTCCGGTAAAGCCACGAGAGTGACCGATGCGGTTCACCAGCAGGGCTTCCACATCGGAGTCCATGTGCTGAAGCTCCGGATTGGCGTCGGCAATTGCGTTCCATGCCTCCAGCGAGAGTAGTGACTCGGTCGCGCCGGCGGGGCTTGGATACATCGCCACTACTCTCGCCTCCGGGCTGCTGCGAAAAAAGAAAGCCATGTTGATGGGAATCATCAGGCTGTCCCATTGCGCATCGGTCATCTTGAAATCGGCGATTAAGCGCACCAGCCGAGGAATTCGCTTGAAGCGCGCGCCTGCCTGTCCGCTGAACAATAAGGAGCAGGCATCGCAGGAGCACACCATCTTCCGCACGTTGGGGTCCAGCAGATGAGGATGCTGCGACGCGAGTTCGGCACTGCACAGCTCGCAGCGCTCGGCGGCGCGCGGCCGTCGCGCAAACTGCCGCAGCACTCCGAATGCCGCTTCGAGGCTGGGAGTTTCGTTAGTCGCCATAATTGACCGCTGCAGCTCGGCCCGCGGATTCAGACATGTTTCCCGCGATCGGCTGTTGGCCCGATAACTTGTCGAGTGAGACGAAACCTGTAGCCGGACGCCCATCCAGGCCTTCCACGGTCAGGCTGGCGAGGTCGGGAGCAGCTTCGTAGATCGTATCCTCGACAACCGATCGCAACGCACTGGTCGTTGAGCCGCACGCATGGTCGCCGGGCGTGACTCTTACGCTGACCGCGCCCTCCTTAATCCCGACTAACTCAATCGCAGCTCCGTCGCGTTGCAACCTGGGCTTCAGGCGCTCAACCGCCTTGCTGACGCGGGTCTCCAGCGTCTCAGGATGCAGTCCGTACAACACGAGCAGGCTACTGACCATAGGATCGCGTCCCAGTTGCTCAATGAACGCCATACCCGGCTCACCGCCGTTTGCCAGGATCTCGAGCACGCGGTCAATGGCCGCACCGTGGAATTCCATGACCAGCTGCATCAGCTGCCGTGTGGAAGATCGCGCCGCGGGATCGGCGATGGTTTCGATTTCTTCGACCAGAGCGCCAATTCTGCGCACCCGTTCCTGAAAGTCTTTCAGCTCCGACATATTGGTCTCGCGCCTCAAAAAGGATTGAGCGGCAGTTGCAACTTCACGAACGCCACGTCGCGGGTTACAACCAGCCGCCCACCCCTCACAAAAAACCAGGGCGTTCTACTTCATCAGGCCGAACATCGGTGAATGCTTCGTCTCCAGCACCTTGCCGTTTCCGAGGTACATGTGCACCCCGCACGGCAGACACGGATCGAAGCTGCGCACCGCGCGCATGATGTCGATGCCCTTGAATTTATCCGGGCCGTTCTCTTCGAAGATGGGCGTGTTCTGTACCGCATCTTCGTACGGTCCGGGAGTTCCGTAAACGTCGCGCGGATTGGCGTTCCACGGCGTCGGCGGATAGGGATGATAGTTGGCGATCTTACCCTCGCGAATAACCACGTGATGCGACAACACGCCGCGAACGGCCTCGTGGAAGCCGCATCCAATGGCCTCTTCCGGCACCTTGAAGTCCGACCAGGTCTTGGTCCGGCCGGCGTGCAGTTCGCCCAGCGCCTTCTCCATGAAGTGCAGAGCCGCCGCCGCCGCGTAGGCCTGGAAATAAGTTCGGGCGCGGTCGCGCTCAATGGCATTGCTCCACTTAGGAACCTTCCATTCGAACTCGACCTCCGGCAGGGAAGTGGTCTTGGGGAGATAGATCTTGACGCTGTTGCCGGTCGCCTTGAGATAACCCGTGTCGACCAATCCAGCCTTGGCTGTCGCCCAGAAGCGCGCGATCGGCCCGCCGCCGGTGTCGAGCGCCAGGTGCTCGCCCGTCTTCTTGTGATACCAGCGCGGCGACATGACCCAGGTGTACTTGCCGGTGAAGTCGCGCTTCTGCGGCTTCGGGCGAGTCGTCTGATTCCAGGGATGTCGCTGGTCAACAGGATTGCCCAGCGGATCCTGCGTGACGAATGTCTCGCCGTCCTCCCAGTCGTCGTAAAAGGAGCTGCCCAGCAGAATGCGGATGTTCAGGTTGATATCGACGAGATCGGTGGTGACGAGTTCGCCGTCGACGACGACACCCGGCGTGACGAACATCTTGCGGCCCCAGTTCGTCATGTTCTTGTAGGTGTAGTCGCAATGGTCGGGATCGTTGAACGAGCCCCAGCAGCCAAGCAGGATGCGCCGCTGGCCGACTTTCTCATAACCGGGCAGCGCCTCATAGAAGAAGTCGAAGAGGTCGTCATGCAGAGGCACGACCTTCTTCATGAACTCGACATACTTCATCAAGCGCACGAGATAGTCGGTGAAGAGCTGCACGGTCGGCACCGTACCGACGCCGCCGGGATAGAGCGTCGACGGATGGACGTGACGGCCCTCCATCAGGCAGAACATCTCGCGCGTCATGCGGCTCATCTGCAGCGCCTCGCGATAGAACGCGCCGGTAAAGGGATTCAGCGCGGTCATGATGTCGGAGATCTTGCGATAGCCGTGCAGCTTGGCATTGGGCGCGTCGGTGTGTTGCGCTTTTTCCCAAACGCCGGGATTGGTCTCCTTCACCATCTGCTCGCAGAAGTCGACGCCGACCAGATTGTCCTGAAAGATGTTGTGGTCGAACATGTACTCGGCGGCTTCGCCGAGATTGACGATCCATTCGGCAAGATGAGGCGGGCGGACGCCGAAGGCCATGTTCTGCGCATAGGTTGCGCAGGTCGCGTGGTTGTCGCCGCAAATCCCGCAGATGCGGCTGGTAATGAAGTGGGCATCGCGCGGGTCTTTGCCCTTCATGAAGATGCTGTAGCCGCGGAAGATCGAGGAGGTGCTGTGACACTCGACGACCTGGCGGTTAGCGAAATCGATTTTGGTGAAGATGCCGAGACTGCCGACGATTCTGGTTATCGGATCCCAATTCATCTCCACGATCTGCTTTTGCTTACTGGGGGCTTCCCGTTCAGTTAATGTAGTTGTGCCCATCGCGATCGTTCTCCTTCGAAATCGAAATTAGGATCTGGCGTAATAACCAGTGGTGAGTTCCGGCCGATTGTGCCGCCACTTCGGCTCCTTGTTGACGGTATTTTGCGTGATGCTGCGCAGCGCCCGGATGGCGCGGCCATACATGGCGGAGCTGCCGGTGGAAACATGCGCGCCGGGAGGCTCGTCCATGAAAGGCATGAATTTATCCGGGAAGCCGGGCATGGTGCAGCCGATGCAGATGCCGCCGACGTTAGGACAGCCGCCGATGCCGGCCATCCACCCGCGCTTGGGCACGTTGCAGTTCACCACCGGCCCCCAGCAACCGAGCTTCACAATGCACTTGGGCGAGCCATACTGCTCGGCAAAGTCGCCCTGCTCGTAATAGCCAGCGCGATCGCAACCTTCGTGCACCGTCGAGCCAAACAACCATGTGGGACGCAGCTGCTCATCGAGAGGAATCATCGGTGCGAGGCCGGCGACCTGATAGAGAAGGTAGAGAACGGTCTCCATGAAGTTGTCGGGCTGGACGGGACATCCGGGAACGTTGACGATGGGCAGGCCGGCTTTCGATCGCCAATCCCAGCCCAGGTAGTCCGCCAGTCCCATGCAGCCAGTTGGATTGCCCTGCATGGCATGAATGCCGCCATAGGTCGCGCAGGTGCCGATGGCGACCGCTGCCAGCGCCTTCGGAGCGAGGCGGTCGATCCACTCGGTGGTCTTGATGGGCTGATTGGTGGCGGCATCGGTGCCCATCGCGGCCCAATAGCCATCGCGGCCATGAATTTTTTCGTTGGGAATCGATCCCTCGATGACCAGAACGAAAGGATCGAGCTTGCCCTCAGCTGCCTGGTAGAAAGGCTTGAGGAAGTCGTCGCCCACTTCATAAGCCAGAACGGGATTGTGGAGATGAACCTTAGGAAGGCCGGGAATCGCTCCCAGCAGAACGTCTTCGATGCTGGGCTGCATTGCTGCAGTGATGGAAACCGAGTCGCCGTCACAGCCCAATCCGGCTGTGATCCATACGATGTGTATTTCCGCGACCGCCGGTTTTTTCTGGGTCATGCGACCGTGCGGAGCCGCTTGCGCTGTCATAGGCGAGAACCTCCTTACCATCCAAATGGGCGTGCGCTAGAGAGTGAGAAGTGAACGCCGGACCGACGCATCAATCCGACAACATGCCTATCGATAACTGGTTAGTTGGCAAGACGAAACGCGCTGTTGCCCCACGCAACCGATTAGGATTAATCGCGGCAAAAGCCTACGCAACCTGATTTGCTGCTAGGGAAAGCTGCCACGCGGGGCATAGGGGATTCCCTTAGGGTGATAAGGCGATTTCAGGCGAAGGGAACTGCTGGATGTTGGCTCCAGACTACGCCATGCCGCCGTGGATGCTCCATTGGATGGCGCGCTGGACAAGCTCACGACCGCTCTTCAGGGCCAGCTTGTCTTTGATGTGCGCTTGATAGGACTCGACGGTCTTCACGCTGAGGTGCAATTCATCGGCAATCTTTCGCGTGCTATGACCTTCACCGATCAGCCGAAAGACTTCCAGTTCGCGGTCTGAAAGCACGGCAATCGGGGAATTCGGTTCGGTGCTTGAGCCGTTGATGTAATGCTGCAACATGCGATTGGCGATGCGGTCGCTGACATAAACCTTGTCCTCGAGGATTTGCCGCACCGCGACCAGGACCTTCTCGGTCGCCTCCTGCTTCATGATGTAGCCGTGGGCGCCGGCGCGCAGTGCGCGTTCCGCATAGATCGATTCGTCGTGCATCGAGAGAATCAGCACGGGAAGAGTGGGGAAGTGCACACGAATGCTCTTGAGCAAGTCCAGGCCATCGGGTCCATTCAAAGAAATGTCGATGATCAGGAAATCGGGGCGGGTCGCGGTGATCGCCTGCAACGCACCGGCAGCTTCTTCAGCCTCGCCGCAGATCATCAGGTCGGGCTCGCGATTCATCATCAGCGACAGTCCTTCGCGCACGATAGGGTGGTCGTCGACGATGAAGATCCTCTTCTTCGGCGGAGCTTGTTCTTTCGACCTGGTCAACATGACGCTCTGATCCGTCTCCAAAATGTTTAGCCTATCGCCGAGAGCCGAGCGGAAATATACAGCTCACGATCATGCCGTGAGGAAGAGAAGACTGAATATCCAGGGTTCCACCAATCATCTTGGCGCGATGGCTCATGATGTGATGGCCCATGCCTGTGCTGCCCGCAGGAATTTTCTTCACACCCATGCCATCGTCACGAATGGTGAGGATGCCGCGGCTATCGCTTGCGCTGAGACCGATCTCGACCTTTCGGGCCTTGCCGTGCTTGATGGCGTTGCTGATTGCTTCCTGGCTGATGTGATACAGGTGCGTTGCCACATTGACATCGTGAATCAGCACCGGGTTGTCGCATTGCAGCTGGCACGAGACGCCAAAGACGTCTTCCACTTCGGCGCTCAACTGCTGTAGCGCGGTCATGAGGCCATGCGATTCCTGTACGACCGGGCTGAGGCCTCTCGCCAATTCGCGCGTCTTGTTGATGGCTTCGTTGACCAGCTTGACGATCTTCGCCGCATCTTCTGCATACGGCAGGTTCTGCTCCTTCAGCTTCTGTTCCTGGACCTTGCTCATGAAGGCGATGCCGGTCAGGTGTTGGCCCAGCCCGTCGTGCAAGTCTTGTCCGATGCGGCGTTGCTCGCGCGCGCTGATTTCCAGGATCGCCCTCTCAAGGTGCTTGCGCTCGGTGATGTCGATGCCGGTTGCGATCACATAGGCCGGCGTGCCCTGACCTCCCGGCAATGAAACTCCCGACCACGCGATCTGCCGCCGGCTGCCGTCGTCTGCCAGCCACGGACATTCGTAATCGGTGTGCAGCTGGTCCTCCCGCATCTTTTCAAACTGCTTTCTAAAGGCCTCTGCTTCTTCCTCGGGAATGAACAAGTCCCACACAAAACGCCCAGCCACATCCGCGAGAGTTTTGCCGGTACTGCGCTCGCAGGCGCGGTTGAAGCGGACGATGCGGCCGTCGGGATCGAGCACGACGACCAGCGCGCCGACGGTGTCGAGCATGGCCGTTACGACGTTGCGTTCTTCCTGCAGCGCTTCTTCGGAACGTTTGAGATCGGTGATATCGAATCCGACTCCGTGAATAAACCACGGCCGGCCGTCTTCGCGGCGGATCATTTTGGCTTCGCAGTGTAACCAGATCACGCGGTTATCGCGGGAGAGAATGCGATAGGCGGAGCGCAGAGGCTTGCCGGACAGAAATAATTCGGCTGCCTCGATGCTCCAGCGCTGCTTGTCATCGGGATGAACCTGCGAATACCAGCGCACCGGATCCTGCAGCCACTCTTCCTGGGTGAAGCCGAGCACGCGCTCAATGTGCGGGCTCACGTAAGCCTCGCCTACACATTCGTCGAGATAGGCCATGAAGACGACAGCGGGAATCTGCTCGACTAAGGCGCGATACTTGGCTTCGAGGTTGGGAAGCTGGGTGCTGATCTTGGACGGTGACAGAGCAGAAGGTGCATGTCCGGCGAGAAGGCTGGTGTTCTCAAAGAAAACTTTGGCGAGATCCTGAAGGACGGCTTCAGCGGAGGCGTACGCGGTCGCGTCGGCAAGCGCAGAGCGAGCGTCGACGCCGGGAATCGAAGTGCTTTCCAACCAGGAGGCCATGTTTATCTCGCGGGCGCATAACGAACGAGCGGCCTGGGAAATCTGTGCGCTTACTTTATCACCTTTTTGGGATATCGGGACGGCGGCGCCAGGATGGCTCCTGGTTAAGCGATGCCTGGGTGAAAGTCCGGAGAGCGTGGATGGCTTTGCCGTAGGTTTGAACGGCGCTGGCCGAGAGCAGTGATCCCGGAGGCTGGTTCATGAAAGGCATGAACTTGTCGGGAAATCCGGGCATAGTGCAGCCGATGCAGATGCCACCGACATTGGGACAGCCGCCGATGCCGTTCATCCAGCCGCGCTTGCCCACATTGCATTGCACCACCGGGCCCCAGCAGCCGAGCTTCACGATGCACAACGGCGATCCATATTCCTCCGCGAAGTCTGCCTGCTCATAATATCCGCCGCGATCGCAACCTTCGTGGACGGTTTGGCTGAAGAGCCATGTGGGACGCAACTGCTGATCGAGAGAAATCATGGGCGCCCGTCCGGTTGCCATATACAGGAGGTAGAGCAGCGTCTCCATCATGTTGTCGGGCTGGGCCGGGCAGCCCGGAACGCAGACGATCGGAATGCCGGCCTGCGACTTCCACTGCCAGCCGAGGTAATCGGGCAGTCCCATGGCTCCCGTCGGATTTCCGTGCATGGCGTGGATGCCACCGTAAGTCGCGCAAGTGCCAACTGCTACGACGGCCCAGGCATTCGGAGCAAGGCGGTCGATCCATTTGCACGTGGTGATGGGCTGACCCGTTCCCGCGTCCGTACCAAGTGAGGCCCAATATCCTTCAGCCTTGTTGGATTCGTCGGGAATGGAGCCTTCGACAACCAGAATGAAAGGCGCAAGTTTGCCGTTCGCAGCCTGATGAAACGGCTGCAGGAACTCGTCTCCGTTGGCTTGTGCGAGAAACGGATTGTGGAAGTTGACCTTGGGGATCCAGGGAATTCCGCCGAGCACGAAATCTTCGATACTCGGCTGCATCGCGCCGGTCATGGCGATGGTTTCGCCATCGCAACCGAGTCCGGCAGTGATCCAGAGAATGTCGATCTGCTGAATCGGAGCTGCTGCCCGGTTGATCTCTGCTTGCGATCCCCATATCAGCGCTTTCTCGCGAAGCGATCGTACCATGTGGCGCCTGAGAGCGTTTTGGTTCTTCCTATGATCGGAGCGGGCCTTCAGGCCCGCGTCAATGCGAGCGCTTGCAATCAGAGTCGGTTTTAGCAGTTGAAAGTCGTTCCGCGAGCGGTCGGGTCACTGAAGTCGTGCCCTGTCAAGAATCGTCGGGAAGCCGACTCTTAGCAGCCACTGAAGCCGCTCGGATGTTAGCAACGGCAGCGATGAAGTGCCGCTCTACCCGGTTCAACTACTTCTTCGTGGCTTCCTTCTCCAGCGACTCGAGTTCGCGCGTGAGTTGCTCGGCCTGATCGTGAAGCTGCCGCAGGCGTTCGGCGAATGAGGGAGCGTTCTTTTCCGCCGGTGTTGCGGCCACAGTGGGAGCGGTTGCAGCCGCGGCCGGCGCTGGCGCCGAGATCAGTTCGGCGAGCGCTTGGTCGAAGGTATCGCGATAGATCAGGCGATCACCCATTGCCAGGACGACCTTCTTCAGCTGTGGCATACGCGCCTCTGTCGCCTGAATGTAAATCGACTCGAGATAGAGAAATCCGCCGGTGACTGGCAGAGCAATGATGTTTCCGCGCAGCACGCGCGAGCCCTGCTGATTCCACAGCGTGAGATCTTTGGAGATGTTCTGGTCCTGATCGATGCGCGATTCAATCTGCATGGGACCGTACATCAGCTGCTGCTTGGGCAGCTGGTAGAAGATGAGCTGGCCCAGCTTGTCGCCATCGCATCGCGCCGCCATCCATCCGATCAGGTTGTCTTTGCTGCGCGGCGTGAACGGCAGAATCATCAGGAATTCAGGATCTTTCTCTCCCGGCAGCGTGGCGATGACATAGGTTGGCGAAATCGGCTCCGGCTGTCCCGACTGACTGAACAGATCACGCGCGATCTCCCAGACGTCTTCCTTGTTGTAAAAGACCTGCGGATCGCGCATGTGGAAGATGCGGTACGCCTCGGCCTGCGTGCGAAACATGGCTTCCGGATAACGCGCGTGACGTCGCAAATCGGCAGGCATCTCCGACATCGGGCGGAAAAGCTGCGGAAACAGCTTCTGATAAGCCTGAATGATCGGATCCGTGGGATCGAAGACATACAGATTCATCTGCCCGGTGTAGGCGTCGACCGTGGCTTTCACTGTGTTGCGAATGTAGTTTGCGCCATCATCCATACCAGCCACCGGCAAGGCCGCCGAATACGGATGCGACAGGGAAGTGGTGTAGGCGTCGGCCATCCACACCAGCCGGCCATCGTCGGTGATCACGAGATATGGATCCGGGTCCCAAGTCAAGAAGCTGGCGAGATGCGCCAGCCGCGCCTTCACGTTGCGATAGATCATCATGCGGCTGTCGCCGGTGAGATAGCCGGTGAAGACGATGTTGGTTTCGCCCTCGGAGATCGCCGCGGCAAGCTTCATGGGAAACGAGCCGACCGGAAAGCCGCCGGTGCCGCGATAGGTCGAATATTTGTTCTGATCGCCGGAGGGGTAATCGAACTCCTCGCGAGCGGTGTGAACGAAGACCGGGTCCTGCGTCTTCTCGCCGTAATAAATCTCCGGTCGCGTCAGCTGAAAGCCCGGCGACTTGATCTCCGGCGGCGCGTTCTTGATGAGCAGCACCGGCAGACCGTCAGGCGTGATCTTGTTGACCTCGGCGACCACAGCGCCAAAGCCGTGAGTGTAGATGAAGTGAGGATTGATCCAGCTGGCGCTGGCTTCGGCCGGCAACTGCGATACGTCGATCTCACGCGGCGACAGCAAAACCTGCTTGATGCGGCCGTCGATGAAGTAGCGATCGACATCGGTATCGGGAAATGTGTAGTAGGGACGCAGCGCCTGAATCTGCGTGATCGTCGCATCGTAAGCGCGCAGATCCCACAGCCGCACGTTCGCCAGCAGCGTCGCGTCCTGAACCGGATCGACCGTGCCCTGGCCCGAAGGCGAGAACGGGCTTTCCTTGGCGTTGCGGTTGAGGCCGAAGGCTGCGGTCGTCGCTTCGATGTGGCGCTCGATGTAGGGACGCTCGATCGAAATCTCGTTGGGACGAACGTAGACACTGCGGACAACCGCCGGCAGCGCCATCTGCAGGACATAACAACCGACGACCAGGTAGATCGCCGGCTTGAATTTCGACAGCCAGACCAGCGGCACGGCAACCAGCGCTGCGATCATGACCAGCCAGCGCAGCGGTATCGTGACTTTCTCGTCCACATAATCGGCGCCGGTCATGAAGGCATGGACCTTAAAGAGAAGCTCGAAGTTTCCCAGATAAACCCAGGCAGCAAAGCCGACAAGGAGAATCACGGCAAGTATGCGGACGAACGGTGCTTTGGTAGCGCCCGGCAGCCGCAGATATTCCTGGAGGCTGATCACTCTGACGTGCGAGCCGCCGCTCAAGCGGAAGCGAACCCGCTCAAACAGCTGCCATCCTCGCGCTGTGACCCAGAAGAGCAGGGCGGAGATGATTGCGACTCCCAGCAGAAATCCGAGCAGGTTCCAATAGAAGGGAAGATCGAACAGATAGAACGGCAGGCCGCGCGAGAAGACGCGATCCTGCCACACGCCCTGCGGCACCGTAATGCCACGCGAGCCAAGGAATCGCATCACCGTCCAGAAGTCGATGGATGACGAGGCAAGCAGAATCGCGAACAGCGCCAGCGCGATCGTCACCACACCGGAGTAGAGGCAATAATCCTGCCGGCGCACTCCGGCGAAGTGCAGGCCGCGCGCGTGCGCGACATAGAACGCGATAAACGCCAGCACGGCGCCGACCGCGGCGGGTGCGATGCTGTACCACAGCATCGAGAACCAGGTGCTGACCTGGGCGACCTCTTTCCACCAGCTGTATTCGATGACGAAATTGGCGGCTGCTGGAATGGCCCAGAAAATGATTACAAGCGCGGCGAATATGACAACCACAACCCGGAGACGTATTGGGCGCATAGAAAGACCAGCGTGTCCAACCGAAAATGCAGATCAGCGGACAAGAGGACACAACTTGAGCCGCCCTGTGTTGTTGATAGAAGGTAGTCGAGCCGTATTATAGTCGCGACCGGGCCGCGTTGCGCCTACCCTTCTGGCCGTCGCTTCCTCACGTTTTCCCTCGGAAGATAAGCTATACTTCCTCGCCAAAGAGCCACTCGTCCCAAATCCGCAGCGCCGTTGACCACCTGTGTCAGGCAATCTGTTTGTCGTCGCACAGTAAGCCGATTCGACTCGGGATTCCGGCAGGTGAAACTGCCGGGATTTGGCCGCTCCCTGCCGCTCTAGCTGAAGGAGACGTGATGGACTCGTTTCAGTTGGATCTTTCCAAGGCTTCCGAGTAGTCCGAGTTGTCCGGTTTGAGCTGATGGGCTCGTTGATAGGCGGTTTGCGCAGCTTTCTTATTGCCCAATCTCTCGTAGCCGATGCCGAGATCGTACCAATACACGTCCAGCTTCGGTTGATACCTCGCCGCATCCTCCAGCCAGCGCACAGCTTCCTGGTTGCGGTTTGCCATGAGAGCGTCGTAGCCCCATGTTCCTTCCTCGTATCCGGCTTTGCCCGAAAGATTGATCCGCGGCCGTCCCAGAGTTGATCCCCAGAGGCCGACACACAGGATCACCCCGATACCTGTTGCGGCGAGTTTGCGACGATCAGGGGCAATTACCGCGAACCCGACCAGAATGCCAAGCACTGCGCCGGCACCGTGAGCGATGTTCGCCACCGGGAGAATGTGAGCCAGAGTGGTGAAGATACAGAAAAAGAACCATCCCACGAAGAGCTGGACTGTCCTGCGATCCACAACGTCATGAAAGCGCTCGTCGCGAGGTGAAAGAACCCACAGCAAGCCAAATAAGCCATACACCACACCGGAGAGCCCAATCCCGCCAAGCGCGAACGCAAATTCCATTGCGCTCGAACCGAGAGCGAACAAAACGATGAGCGCAGCCGTCTTGAGGTGGCCATATATCCGCTCGACGACGCTACCGAAAATCCAAAGCCAATAGACATTGAACCCGAGATGGAGAAGGTCGTGGTGAGGCAGGATGCTGGTAATCAATCGCCAGAGTTCTCCCCGGCGGATCATGGCGGTTGCGAACAAAGGCGAAATGTCTACCTTGAACCACCACGCGATGGTCACCGCAATCGCCAATGCGCCGGTCCCGGCGACGACCGGGTACTGCGGGATTTCCGTCCATTTGGGAGGGCGGCGCACGACGGAAACCATAGGCTGCCTGCGGCGCTGACGCAAGTGCTAATGCAGATGTGGCTACCTTTTGCTCGCTTGCCGGCCTAGTCACAGCCGCCCGTGATCTGGGTCACATCCCGACGTGCCCCTCGCAAAAGACAATGAACCCATGTTGTACCCGCAGCCGTTGTCTGTCTGCCGTACCGCGCAATCCTCTTCGCGCGATTCTTCTAGCTTTGAGGTTCCCGCATGGATAGTGCACTCCTGATCCACCGCCTGCATTTTGCCTTTACTGTCACGTTTCACTACCTGTTCCCGCAGCTGACCATGGGTCTGGCGCCGCTGATCGTCATCCTGAAAACCATTGCCTGGCGAACGGGTGATGAGAGCTACGACAGGGCGGCCCGCTTCTGGGCGAAGATTTTCGCCATCAATTTTGTGATCGGCGTGGTGACCGGCATTCCGATGGAATTTCAGTTCGGCACCAACTGGTCGCATTTCTCGCGCTACGCCGGCGGCGTCATTGGACAGACGCTGGCGATGGAAGGCTGCTTCGCCTTCTTCCTGGAGTCGACCTTCCTCGGCCTGTTCCTCTACGGCGAGAAGCGCCTGAGCAAGGGCCTGCACTGGTTTTCGGCGCTGATGGTCTTCCTGGGATCGTGGATGTCGGGCTACTTCATCGTTGCCACCGACGCCTGGATGCAGCATCCGGTGGGCTACGAGCGCGTGGCCGATGGGTCGGTGCAGCTCAAGAGCTTTTGGCAACTGGTGCTGAATCCCTGGGCGTTGTGGCAGTACGCGCACAACATGAGTGGCGCGCTCATCACGGGAGCGTTCGTGATGGCAGCGGTCGGCGCGTTCTACCTGCTGAGCGAGAAACACGTTGAACAGGGAAAGATCTTCGTTCGCGTGGGCGTGATCGCCGCGCTGTTCGTCAGTCTCTTCCAAGTTGTGCCGACAGGCGACGCGCAAGGCCGCATGATTGCGCAGAATCAGCCGGTGACGCTGGCGGCGATGGAGGCATTATGGGAAACGCAGCCGGGCGCGCCGCTGGTGATTCTGGGCCAGCCCGATGTTGCGGCGCAGAAGATCGACAACCCGATCGTGATCCCGAAGATGCTGAGCTTCCTGACGTGGCGGAGCTGGGGAGCGGAAGTAAAAGGCCTCAACGCGGTGCCGAAGCAAGAGTGGCCGGATAACATTCCGCTGCTCTATTACACCTACCACATCATGGTGGGGCTGGGGACGTTCTTCATCGCGATCACTGGCCTGGCGTGCATTTTGCTGTGGCGCAAGAAGCTGTATGAATCGCGCTGGATGCTGTGGATCCTGCTGATGAGCTTCCCGTTCCCCTACATCGCCAACACCGCAGGCTGGATGACGGCGGAGTTCGGCCGCCAGCCGTGGCTGGTGTACGGTCTACTGCGCACGGCCGATGGCTACTCCAAGATGGTTTCAGCGGGCAACGCCTGGTTCAGCTTCCTGGGATTCCTCGGCATGTACACCGTACTGGCCGTTCTTTTCCTCTTCCTGGTGCGACGCGAGATCGAGCACGGGCCGGAGCCGCTCGTGCCGGCCGACTTGCGCGATCTGGTTGACTCGGCCCATATGACTCCCGCGGAGGTGCGATAGCCATGGCAACAATCTGGTTCATGATCGTGGCAGTAATGGTGGCAATTTATGTTGTGCTCGACGGCTTCGACCTGGGCGCGGGCGCAGTTCATCTGTTCATTGCGAAGGACAACGACGAGCGGCGCACGGTGATTCGCGCCATCGGTCCGGTGTGGGACGGCAATGAAGTCTGGCTGCTGGCCGCCGGCGGTACGCTGTACTTCGCCTTCCCGCAGCTCTATGCCTCCGGCTTCAGCGGCTTCTACCTGCCGCTGATGATGGTGCTTTGGCTGCTGATGCTGCGCGCCGTCGGCATCGAGTTCCGCACTCACATTCAGGAGCGCGTCTGGCAGGGCTTCTTCGACACCATCTTCGGTGTCTCCAGCATTCTGCTGGCGATCTTCTTCGGCGCGGCGCTGGGCAACGTGGTGCGCGGTGTGCCGCTCAATCCTGACGGCTACTTCTTCGAGCCGTTGTGGACGAACTGGCGGGTCGGCGCGCAGAACGGCATCCTCGACTGGTATACGGTGATGTGCGGCGTAGTCGCGCTGGTCACGCTGGTCGTACATGGATCGCTGTATCTGGCGACCAAGACCGAAGGCGCACTGAACCTCCGCGCGCGCAAAGTAGCATCGTTCTTCTGGCCGGTGCAGGTGCTGCTGACCATCTTCAGCCTGATCGCGACGGTCTACGCCGTACCCGGCATTCTCACAAACTACACCCGCTGGCCGATCGGGTATCTGGTGCCGGCGATCGTTATCGGCAGCCTGATCTACATGTACTTCACTCACTCGCGGCGCAACGAGAAAGGCGCCTTCCTGGCGTCGTCGCTCTACATCATTGCGATGCTGGTGGGAGCGGTCTTCGCCCTCTATCCCAGGGTGCTGCCCGCCAGCACGGGCTCGCAATATGATCTGACGATCTATAACAGCGCTACCGGCGCGCATGGAATGGCTGTCGGCTTCGTGTGGTGGACATTTGGGATGATTCTTGCGGCCGTGTACTTTGTCTTCGTCTATCGGATGTTCCGCGGGAAGGTGCGGCTGGAGGAAGGCAGCGACCACGGATACTAATAGGGCCCAGCGAGACTGCTCTACAACGCGACTGGCCGCCTCCTTCAGGTGCGGCCAGAGAGCGTCCATACTGCTAATTACCCGCACGCGATGTTTAGGGAGCGTCTGATTAAGTCAGAGAGAAGTTCCTCAGCGGCTAAAGCCGCGTCGATTTTCCTGCTTTTTCGGACGGTCTGAAGACCGTCCCCTTCAAAAAGCGGACTCAATCAGAGTCTCCTTAGGACATCACGGCGAGAGACGCAACCCAACAGGGCCAAAGTCGAAGGCCCATTAAGTCCCCGAAGGCCTCCTCGTCTTTTCAGAGGGGAACCCGCCTAAGGCTCACCTGCTTGGAGAAGGGGTAGAGGCCCCCGGGTCGTGGTATTTCATCATTGTTTGTCCAAAAGATAAAGCCTTTTTTAGTGGTGATAGCTTGGCACATTTGTGGCCCAGTGACGCCCTGATTTCTCAATAGTTTACGATAAATTACTCAACCGCAACATTAATTCTCGGTGGGCGCGCAGACGAATGAGGATTCATCTGGCGGAGGATGCCTTTTAGGAGATGGAGGGATTAGCCTGGGGGTAGGCTCTCTGCACCCAGCGCAGGTGAGGGAAGCCAGAATCTCTCGACGCATGTGCAGGCCAGCCTCTATCCGTGGTGACCGCGTGACGCAGAAAATTCCCCACACAAGGAGAAACCTTCCTTGTGTGGGGTGTCTGCGATAGTCACGCCATGAGTCGATCTTCTAGTTTGTCGCGGCAGAACTCCGATAACTATCGGACTCCGGCCAACTCCCTTTCATGCTCGACTTCTTTGCTTACCGAGACTGTTGCTGGCGCGGCTTGAGGCTGCTCGTGTGCAATCCTGCTGCGGATCAACGGTCTCAGGACCACGATCGAGACGATGGCCGCGATACCGCACAGCACGGCCGAGATGTAAAACGGCACGCTGAACGATCCGCCAAAGTAGGCTGCTATCGCCGCAGCGCCGAAGCCGGCAAACACCGAAGCCAAGCCTTTGGATGTGTACACCATGCCGTAGTTGGCGGACGCGTTCTTCGGTCCGAAGATATCGCCGGTCGTCGCCGAGAACAGGGAATAGATCTCGCCCCAGAACAGGAAGATGAACGAGAACAGCGCCACGAACGCCAGCGGCGCGCCTGCGATCTTGGTGACGAGAAAAACCAGAATCGCTTCGATGCCGAAGGTCAGGAACATGGTGCGTTCGCGTCCGAGGCGATCGGAGACCGTGCCCCACAGGATTCGCGACAGCGCATTGCAGGCTGAGGTGAGTGTCGCGGTAAGCGGCACGATAGCCATGCCCCAGACCTTAGCGTCGCTGACCTTCAGCGCCTTGGCAATCTGCGAGAGGTTTGCGGTCGCGATCAGACCGCCGGCGCAGGCGAAGAAGAACATCGCGTACAGCAGATAGAACTCCGGTCGTCCCAGAGTCTGCATCCAGGTGAAGTTCACCCTCGACTGAACGACGGCGGGTTTCTTGGCAGGGTTCCACGCTGGCGGGGCCCAGCCCGCTGGCGGATGGCGCAAGATCATCGCTGCGATCAACGCGACCACGCCTTGACCGATGCCCCACGCGGCCATCGAGTGGGCCCAACCCATGGAGTGAATGGAGTGGGCAATCGGCATAATGGTGAGAGCAGCGCCACCACCGAAGCCTGCAGCCGTCAAGCCGACGGCAAGTCCGCGACGGTCGGGAAACCACTTCACGGCGTTGGCGACGCAGGAGATATAAATGATGCCTGCGCCGGTTCCAGAAATAATGCCGTAGTAGATGTACAAGTGAAGCGGCGAGGTGGCGATGGTTCCACCCAGCACCCATCCCAGCGCGATGAGGATCGCGCCAAGCGACATCAGCTTGCGGATGCCGAACTTGTCGACGAAGTAGCCGGCCACCGGCATCGGCCAGGTCTCAAACAGTATGAAGGCCGAGAACACGGCGGCGATCTTCGCGTAAGGTACTCCGGTGAAGGTCTGTTTCATGCCTGGCGTAAACAGCGTGAAGGCATATTGATAGTTGGAGATGACCACCATCGCGATGACACCAAACACCAGCTGAATCCAACGATTGCCGGCAAAGCCGCCATACAGTTCCTTGGCGGTGTCTCGCGGTTGCGCAACAACAGTACCAGTACTCATGGCTGTTTCCTCCTACTTGCTAGCGAGCAAGACGGACTGTGGACGCAGGGAAAGAAGGTTGGTTCGCGCTCGCCGGATTCCGCAATGATGTGGCGGGAACGGACGTTGGGATTCCAAGTCCGAGTCGGCGAGGTCGCAACACAGGTTTAATGAGGGGAGTTTGGGAAATGAAAAGCGAGCACGCTGTAGACACGCGATGGCTGAGATCGCGAATCGACAGATGTGCGCCCGAGGCCAGACATTGCCGGTCCAGGGTTTTCGACGAAGCAGCGAGGTCACATGCGTGGCCATAGAGGCCGCCTCCTGGCGGTCACCCCAGTACTTCGCGATTTCTTGTGCCCAGCGCAACAGCGGTGTGGTTCGATCTAAGGCGGTGGAAACGACGGGCTTTAGCCACGGCGAACCAAGTCTAAAGCCGTTTCATCGATCGTCTGTTTCAGCACGGGCTGAGTCGTGCACTTCCACCGCCCGAAAACGAAACCCGCCCCGTTGCCAGGGCGGGTGCAAGCTATGCTTCCAGGTCCTTCTGGAGCGGGATGATTCCCGGCACCAGCCAGTTGTTCCACATCTCATCGATCTTGCTCTGGAAGTATTCGATGTCTTCCTCGATGAAGTGTGCGAACCGTCCCTGCTTGAGCAAGTAATCGCGTACCGGCAGCCGCTTGAACCTGCCATTGGCAATGTCCTTCGTCTTGCCGTACAGCTTTAGCTTGCCGTTCTCCACTTCGTACAACGGCCAGATGCCGGTATTGACCGCCAGCTCGCCGAGTTCGAACGAGAGCACAGGATCGAAGTCCCAGCCCTTAGGGCAGGGGTTCAGGCAGTGGATGAACGTAGGTCCGCCGACGCTCAGCGCTCTGCGAACGCTGTTCATCGCCTGCAGCGGATACGAGGTCGAGATCGTCGCCACGTACTTGCAGGTGGGATGGCCGACCATCATCAGCGGCGCCATGTTCTTCTTCCACCGGTGATTCATGATCCGCTTCATCTTGCCCGGCGTACTGAACGAGGTGTTCACGCCATAGGGCGACGTTCCGGAGATCTGGATGTCGGTATTGGCGTAGGACTCGTTGTCGTACATCAGGATCAGCAGGTTGTAATCGGGATGAGTCATCGTCGCCGAGATGCCGTTCAGGCCCATATCGGCGCCGCCGCCGTCACCGCAGAAGGCGATGACGTTGATCGGCTCATCCTTCATTACGCCCTTGCGCATCTGGACGCGGAAAGCAGCAGCCGCACCCAATGCCGCCGAGCCCGAGCTGCCGAGCTGGGTGTGCATCCAGGGCACGCCCCACGGCGTCGCATAGTACGAGGTGTTGGCCACGTACATGCAACCGGTGCTGCCCAGAATGATCGTCCTTGGACCTGCAGCCTTCGCCATCAGTTTCATGATTTGCGCAGACTCGCAAGCCTGGCAGGTGCGGTGGCCGGACGTGTAGTACTCCTCATGTGGAACCTTCTTCACTCCATGGAAGGGTTCCAGGTTTTGCGTCGGTTTCTCTTCTACAAATGTGCTCATGATTGTTGTCCTTTCCGGCTCTACGACCGCAGCCCGATCCACTGGGTCAGGGGTTGCGCCTTGCCATTGGCAGCTTGGAACGTGATCTCGGTCATCTCTTCCACGTCCGGCACGGTTACTTCACGTCCGCCCAGTCCGCAGATGAAGCCCAGCACCGGTGGCCGCGTGGCTGCGCCCGTATACATCGCCGAGCGAAGTTCCGTGGCTACGACGCCGCTGAGATTCGGTGAACCGAACGAGAAGTCGCGATCGATCACGCCGATTGCCTTGAACCGCTCCAGGCACTTGGCGATCTCGGGACCGGCAAACGGCCGGAACCAGCGCAGCCGCACAAAGCCAACCTTCTTGCCTTGTTCGCGCAGCTTGCGGATGGCTACCTTGACCGGCGTGGACATGGTGCCCATGCCGAGCAGCACGACGTCCGCGTCTTCGGTCATGTACTCTTCGAAGAACGGATTGCCGTACTTGCGGCCGAATTCCTTCTCGAACTCGGCATAGACTTCGCGGATCACGTCGCAGGTAATCTCGGTGACCGCGTAGTTCTGCCGGCGAATCTCCATCACCCAGTCCTCGTTGACCTGCGGTGCGATGGAGATGACGTTGTCGGGGTGCATGAGCAGAGCGCCACGGTTGTAAGGAGGCAGGAACTTCTTGACCTGCTGCGCCGTGGGGATCTGGACCAGAGCTTGCGAGTGGGTGAGGAACGCGCCGTCGCAGCTAATCGCCAGCGGAACCATGATGCGGGGATCTTCCGCCAGGCGATAGGCAATCAGCGCGGTGTCCAGCGCTTCCTGCGCGGTGTCGACCCAGGTAAGCAGCCAGCCCAGATCGCGAACCGCCAGTGCGTCGTTGTGCTCCACACCGAATGCGCCGGGATCGTCGAGCGCGCGGTTGCCGACCATGCAAACCATCGGCACACGCAGTGCCGGGCTGACGGTCAGCGCTTCCATGGCATACATCCAGCCAACACCGCTGGAGCCACAGAACACGCGCGCGCCGCAAACCGAGGCGTGCTTGACGATTTCGAATTGTGAATGCTCGCCCTCCGCCACGATGTACTCGCAGTCCATCTCGCCGTCGGCTACCAATTGGCTGATGTACTGCATCACCGTGTCATAAGGCCGGATGGGATACGCCGTGACCACGTCCACGTTGGCCAACTTGCATGCAATCGCAATGGCTTCGGCGCCGGTAATCAGGGCTTCCTGCTCCTGAACCTTCTTCTTTTCTTCGACAGGTACTGTTAATGTCGCCATCTTGCTATCTCCTTCTCTTCGGCTTGTCTTCTGACTTGCCGCCGATTTGCCATTAGGGTTTTGCAGCGATTTCCAGGGCCTTGGGAACTTCCTCCTGATACTGACCGCGATAACGGAATCCATGAGCGCGCTTCTCGATCGGCTCCGCCTTCTGAATGGTTGTATCCAGCCACTTCAGATAAGCTTCCTGATCTTTCTTGAACGCTTCCCACTGGCTCTTGTTATCGGTGAACTGGGTCTCGTTCACCATCGAGATGCAATCGTTCACCGGGCAGACAGCTTCGCAGACGCCGCAGCCGCAGCAGGACTCCATGTTGGTGTCATAGGTGCCGTCCGGCGTGACGTCGAAGGACGCATCCGGGCAGTTGAGCCAGCACAGCGTGCACTTGGTGCAGGTCTTGAAGTTGATGACCGGCCGCATGCTCCGCGTCGAGTACTTCTTGAACAGCTCGTTGCGGTGCGGACGGAATCCGCCCTTCTCGCCGGTCGTGGGATCGGCATACGGTCCGCCCTGTGGCTGTCCCGTAACCGAAACGCCGCCGCGCATCTCCTCCCAGCCGGGCAGCGTGAAGCTGAACGGCTTCTCGGGATTGCCTTGTCCCGCCTTTACGTCGCTGGCGGTGAAGCGCTCATAAGCGCCGCGCGCCGAAGTCACCTTCAACGGGTTCTTCAGCTTCTCGTTGATGTACTGCTCAACCGACTTCAGGCTGAACAGACCCGGTAGCACCTTGGCGATGACGCCGAGGACGCGGACATCGGTGTGGTCGTCTTTGAAAACCCACATGCCGGAGAAGCTGGCTGAGCCCTTGATGACGCCCAGTTTGTATGGCTCTTCCCGGCGATGAATGTTCTTCAGCAGTGCTGGCGTGTCATCCAGCGAAACCACGGCTAGCGTGGCCCCAGCCTTCAGCGCATGATGCACCGGCTGCAGACCATACCAGGCCCACGACTCAGCGCCCTTGGTGAGCGTGTCATCGATGACAACGGTCAGGTCGACCTGTTTGGGTTCATACTGCGCCATGCCGGCTTCGAGCGTCTGCTCGTCATTGGCGACGATGGCGAAGCTCTTGGCGGGAATGCCATTGCGTTCGGGAGCGTCTCCATAACGACCAAAGGAGATGCCCAGTTTGCCTTCGTTGTGCGCGGCCAAAACTATGCCGCGAGTTATGTTCTTAGCCAGGGTCTTCTGAAAGACCCCACGGTAGATGACTTCGACCGCGAATAGCTGGCCCATTGTTCCAACCTCCGTTCGTTTACAACTCTTTGAGTACAATGTTTTCGATTTCTTGCAAGTGATGATCCATGGCACGTTCCGCGGCTTTGGGATCTCTCCGCTTCAGTGCCGACACAATTCGACGATGACCGGCAAGCGATTTCTCCTGCCGGCCTTTTCCCAGAAACGAGTCTCTCCGGGCATCCCGCAACAGCTCCATCAATACATCCACTACTTTCAATACCGCGCTGTTGTTACAGGCCAGCGCGATGCTGTAATGAAACTCGGAATCCTCCTCGACAGCGAGTTCGCCCCGGCGTACTTTGGCGTCCTGGCGATCGAGAATCTGCTCCATGCTTGCAAGCTCCTCGTCGGAAGCGCGCAGCGCAGCGCGGGCCACCAGGTGTGGCTCGATCATCCTGCGCACGTCGATGAGTTCGGCCACCAGCTTGCGTTTGTCCCGCAGCGCATCGGTCAGCCGATCGGCTGAGGCAGATTCGGCATGACGGACTACGGTGCCGATACCTTGCCGCGGCTCCAGCAGGCCCATGGCCTCCAGAGAGCGAATGGCGTCGCGAACCGACCCACGACTGACCTCGAGCATTTCCGCCAAGTGCCGCTCAGACGGCAGCAGGTCGCCGGGTTTGAGATTCTCCGCGATGTGCCGTTCCAGCTGCTTGGCAACTGTGTGGTAGACCTTGTTGCGGGGAATTGCCTCGAAGCCGATTTGCGCCGGTGCTTCCATGGCAGACAGGTAAGTGGTCTGATGACTGACCACTGAACACTTTCCGCTTTAGCCGCAAATGCCACAAGGACGAGGGTCACGTCCGAATGTGATAAGGAACGAAAAAGGGCGCGTCGTTGGCGACGCGCCCAAAACTGCACCAACATCTTTCGAGCTACACGCCCACCGCTGCCGCAGCTTCCGCTGCACGCGTGGCCGGCGCGAACGCCACATCCTGCGCGTCCACCACCGCTACGGTCGTGATGTTGACGATCTCCTCCACCTCGACACCACGCGCCAGCAGATGCACTGGCTTCGCCATGCCGGTTAGGATTGGGCCCAGTGTCTCTGCGCCGCCGATGCTGGTCAGCAGCCGGCAGGCGATGTTGCTGGCTTCCAGGTTGGGGAAGATCAGTACATTCGCTCCGCCTTTCAGCGCCGAGAACGGGAAGGCCGCTTCCAGCTTCTTGCCGTTGACTGCGAGGTCGCCCTGCACTTCGCCGTCGACTACCAGAGTGGGATCGGCATAACGCGCCAACTCGGCTGCGCGCTTCATCTTCTCGCACAGCGGATGCTTGGTGCTTCCGAAGCTCGAGAACGACAGCATCGCCACCCGCGGCTCGATGCCGAAGCGGCGAGCTTCCTGCGCGGTGCAGAGAGCGATCTCCGCCAGCTCTTCCGCCGTCGGTTCAATGTTGACCGTGGCATCAGCCAGGAAGTACAAATCGCCCTTGCGGGTGATGATCAGATAAACGCCCGAGACCTTGTGGATCCCTTCGCGCACCCCGATCACCTGCAGTGCCGGACGAATCGTGTCGGGATAGTTCTGCGTGACGCCCGAGACCAGCGCGTCGACATCGCCCATGCGCACCATCATCGAGCCCAGCACGTTGGGGTCATTCATCAGCTCATCGGCCGATCCCATCGTCACACCGCGACGCTGCCGCAGGCGATACAGTTCTTTGACGTACTCTGCGCGACGTGGAGCGGTTTCCGGTTCGACGATCGTAATCGCGTCCAGCGGCACGCCCAGCTGCGCTGCATTGCGCTCGATCTCCGATTTGCGCCCCAACAACACCGGCGACGCAATCTTCTCTTCCACCAGCACATGGCAGGCGCGCAGGATCTTCTGATGTGCGCCTTCGGGGAAGACTACGCGCTTCGGATTGGCTTGCGCTTTATGAATCATGGCACGCATCAGCCCGTGCGCTTTGCCCAGCCGATTTTCCAGCTGATCGCGATATTCATCGAGGTTGACCGGCTGCTGCGCGACGCCGGTTTCCATCGCAGCCTTCGCCACAGCCGTTGCTTCCCACACCAGCACGCGCGGATCGAACGGCGTAGGAATGATGTACTCGCGGCCATAGGCCAACCGCTCCACGCCATAAGCGCGGCAGACGGAGTCGGGAACATCTTCCTTCGCCAGTGCAGCCAGCGCTTTGGTCGCCGCCAGCTTCATCTCTTCGTTGATGCCCGTGGCGTGTACATCCAGCGCGCCGCGGAACAGGGACGGGAAGCCGAGCACGTTGTTGATCTGGTTAGGATAATCGGAGCGGCCGGTCGCCATAATCAGGTCCTTGCGAACCGCGCGAGCTTCCTCGTAGGTGATCTCCGGGTCGGGATTCGCCATCGCGAAAACCAACGGATCCGGCGCCATCGACGCGATCATCTCTGGCGTGAACGCGCCTTTTACCGACAGACCCAGCAACAGATCGGCGCCCTTCGCCGCCTCAGCCAGCGTCCGCTTTTTGGTGTCCTGCGCCAGCCGCTCCTTATAAGGATTCATTCCTTCCTTGCGGCCTTTGTAGACGATGCCCTTGGTGTCGACCATGGTAATGTTTTCGCGCTTCACGCCCATGCAGATGTAGTGCTCTGCCGTAGCGATGCCGGACGCACCTGCGCCATTGATGACCACCTTGATCTCTGCCAGTTTCTTGCCGGTCAACTCCACCGCATTCTGCAGCGCCGCACCGGTGATGATCGCCGTGCCGTGCTGATCGTCATGGAAGACGGGAATCTTCATCGTCTTCTTCAACGTCTCTTCGATGTAGAAGCACTCCGGCGCTTTGATGTCTTCCAGGTTGATGCCGCCGAAAGTGGGCTCCAGCAACTGGCAGGCTTTGATAATCTCGTCAGGATTCTTGGTGTCGAGCTCGATGTCGAATACGTCGATGCCGGCGAATCTTTTGAACAGGACGCCTTTGCCTTCCATGACCGGCTTGCCGGCCTGCGCGCCGATGTCACCGAGTCCCAGCACCGCAGTGCCGTTGGTGACCACCGCGACCAGGTTGCCTTTGTTGGTGTACTTGAATGCGTCTTGCGGATTCTTCTCGATTTCGAGGCAGGGAACCGCAACCCCAGGGGTGTAGGCGAGGCTTAGATCGCGCTGCGTGAGGCACGCCTTCGTGGGCGTAACCTCGGTCTTTCCCGGGCGCGGCTGCGAGTGATAGTCGAGTGCATCCTGCTTAGTGATGGGCATTACAGCCTCCGATGAATGAACGTAGATTTCGTGCGGGCCATCCAGTTCCGGCGGTTACAACCGTGGCGAAGTATGAATTGAGCAATGACATTCGACAATGAGGACGTAAATCGGACCTTCCGTAGAAATGCGCACGGTTGCCAGCCGGAAAATTCGTACCCAGGAACCAAGCTAGGCTCTCCACGTCACGGCGAGTAGTGCAGATGTCACAACGGGTTGTGAGGTCGCTCACTTTCGCCTGTTCAACGGTGTGTCACCACGGAAACACGGAATACACGGAACTGAGAAGAACTAAAGTCAATTCCGTGCTTCCGTGGTAAGTACGCTATCTCTGTCCCCGGCGTCATATGTATTCGGTATTCTGTCTGGTAGTCATCGACGGAAGAGGAGGAAAGCCCATCGGCGCAACGCTCGCTTCGCCCCTGATTCACGGCCTCTTCCTGTTCGCTGCGGCCGCTATTGCCGGGACGCTCAACGCGGTAGCCGGCGGTGGCAGCTTCATTTCCTTTCCAGCGCTTTTATCGACTGGCGTCCCGGCTATCCAGGCGAATGCCACCAACACCGTTGCGCTGTGGCCGGGATTGGCGGCCAGCACGGGCGCGTATTTGAAGCGGCTGGACGTTCCCCGCGCGCTGTTGATTCCGCTAATCGTGACGAGCGTAGTCGGAGGTTTCGCCGGCTCCTTGCTGCTGCTGAAGACGCCGCAACACGTATTCATGCGCCTCGTTCCCTGGCTGCTGCTGAGTGGAACGTTGCTGTTCGCCTTCGGCAATCAAATTCGCACCATCGTCGGCAAGAATGCCGCTAAGGAGGAGTGGCGGCGGCTGACCTGGCAGGCCATCACCGTGTCATCGTTCGTCGAGTTGCTGATCGGAATTTACGGCGGATATTTCGGCGCGGGAATCGGGTTTATCACGTTGGCCATGCTCGCAGCTTTGGGCATGACCGACATTCATGCCATGGGCGCGATCCGCACCTTGCTGGCAGTCGTGATCAACGCGGCGGCGGTGCTGATCTTCATTGTCGCGCGTGCCGTGTTTTGGCCGCAGTGCCTGGTGATGGTTGCCGGCGCCATCGTCGGCGGCTGGTTTGGCGCGCACTACGCGCAGAGAGCCGATCCGGTGAAGGTGCGGCGCGTCATCATCGGCATTGGCGTGGTCATGAGCGCGTACTACTTCATCACGGTCAGGTAAGGCATCTTCACATTCCTGCCTTGCGGTACAGCATGGCCATCGGATTGGCGGGGCCGTAGCCTTTGCCGACGCGCACACCGCTGCGGATTGCTTCAGTGATGAACTCCTTGGCAGCGGCTACGCTTTCCAGGACAGTTTTCTTGTGCGCCAGATTCGCGGCAATGGCCGATGCAAAGCAACAGCCGGTTCCGTGCGTGTCTTTGCTCTCGATGCGTTCGGCGTTGAACACCGTGAACTCGCGGCCATCGTAGAGCAGGTCGGCGGCGACTTTCACCAGGTGACCACCCTTGACCACAACATTCTTCGGCCCGAGGTCGAGGATGGCTCGCGCGGCTTCTTTCATCTCGGCAAGGGTTGTGATCTCGCGTCCGATCAGCGCCCCGGCTTCGTGCAGGTTGGGTGTGACCACGGTCGCAAGGGGCATTAGTTTTTCCTTCAGAGCCGCGATGGCCTCGGGCTTCAGCAGTGGTGCACCGTGCTTGGAGATCATCACTGGATCGACTACCAGCGGTGCTGATGTGTATGGTGAAATCGCCGTGGCGATCGCCTCAATGATGGCGCTACTCGAAAGCATGCCAGTCTTGATCGCGTCGCAGCCGATGTCGCTGGCGCAGGCTTCGATCTGCTTTACTACAAACTCCGGCTCGATCTCCAGCACTCCGAAGACCCCAGTGGTGTTCTGCGCCGTCAACGCGGTGATTGCCGTCATGCCAAAGGCGCCCAGCGCGGAGACAGTCTTCAGATCAGCCTGAATTCCCGCGCCTCCGCCGGAGTCGGAACCTGCGATGATCAAAACCCGTGGAATCGTCATCGTTACCAACCTTCATCTTAACGAAAGCGACGCGGTTTTGGAGGTGTGACATCACAGCCGCTGGTGTGGAAGATCACGGCTCGAGGTGCGGTGCCGCGCTATCGTCGGAGTGGGTACATCTATGTTTTCCGATCGCTACAAATTAGCTTGCGAAGAAGTTTCCGAGTTTTCTCACACCCGTCCGGCGCCCCTGGATTCGCTGCGATCGATGGTGGCATGCGATTTTGCGCCCTTCTTGTGGAAGGAAGAATTCGGTCGCGGCGGTGAACTGGATCGCGCCCTCCTCGCACGTTCTGCCGAGGCCAAGACCGCTCTTTATGGCGGGAAATTGTTCATCATCGTTCCGATCTATGTGACCAGCATCTGCCAGGAGCAGTGCCTCTATTGCAACTTCCGCGGTGGTAACAAGGGGATGGAAGTCCAGCGCCGGCGCTTGACGGACGAAGAACTCGAACGCGAGGCAACCTACCTGGTCGAAGAGAAAGGCCAGCGAGTTCTGGAGCTGGTGTACGCCTCCGATCCGCAGATGCAGGTCGACGCGATGTGCCGCCACGTCGAGTTGCTGCGGCGCGTGTTGGAGCGTCACGGAGGCGGCCTGGTTGGAATCAGCGCCGAGTCGTTGGAAGAGAGCGAATATCGCCGCCTGATGAACGCGGGGCTGTGCTGGTCGGTGGTGTGGCAGGAGACGTACGACCGCGATCGATATGCGGAGCTGCATCCTGGCAAGAACCAAGAAGTCGAACTTCGAATATCGTCTCGAACGCTTATGAGCGCATGCTCGCGGCCGGAGTTGAGCACGTCGGCATCGGTGTGCTTTCAGGCTTGTCCGATTGGCGACGCGACTGGGCGATGCTGATGCTGCATGAGCAGTATCTGCAGGAACAATGCGGACGCAGCGCCACCATCCTCGGCACGCCGCGCCTGAAGCTGGCTCCGGGAGCGCTAATGAAGGACGCGCCGTACACCGTGACGCGCCAGGAATTCCTGGCGACGCTAGCTCTGCACAACCTCTTTGCACCGACGACGGCGGCCTTCGTCAGCACGCGGGAGGATTGGGAGCTGTGCCTGGAGATGGCCCGAGGCGGCGGCTGTCTCTTCACGTTGAATTGCTCCACCACACCTGGAGGCTACTCGCTGTCGCACTGCGGATGCCAGTTCACGTCAGGTTCCTACGACGCGCCGGTCTACTCGACCAGGTTGAAAGCCGAAGGACTCGAGCCGGTCTTCCAGTGGAGTTCCGAAGACTTGTCCGGATGCCGGCCTGAGGCGGCGATCTGTGCAGGCGCCACAACGGAACCGGAGGCAACGGCATCGTTGCTGTAGGAGGCTACACTTCCGGCACAATGCATGGAGCGGTTGCCGCGGGACGCCGTGGAAGGCGACATTGCACTTGGTGGCGGGTAGGAGTAAACAGCGAAAAAGCTCGCCAGGGCAGCAGCTAGTGTGTTAACTCGATGTTGCCAATGAGGTATGCTGGCGATAAATCTGTTGTCCCCAATTGTTATCAATTGGACTTGGTGCAGCAGAAATCGGAAGGAATCTATGCCAAATCTTGAGCCAATGGAAATCAAGGTGATACTGAACGCGCTGCAGGACTACATCACCTATCTCAACACCGGGCCGCAGGTCATGCAGAATCTTTGGACGGAGCCCGCGAAATCGGCCCTGCTGAAGATGAAGCAACTGGACGACGCGACCGAGCCCGTCGTGTAGCACTCTCGCAAGTCAGATTGCTGTCCCTGACGAACCAACCGAATACGGCAAAGAGCACCGATGTAGGGGACCTACTCCCAGGTGACGGTACCACTTTGAATCGCGGCAGCGACCACATGGCCAACGCCGACTACCCGGCAGCATTCCGGTAGTGCTGCTCTCGCCTCAATCAGGTAAACTAGTAGGTTGGTAGCCGCTGGCTCGTGGGGTCCAGTCGTGCCCTGTAACTCCCGCGATCGCCCTCGGTCTGCCGGTTCCGGGATTCAAGTCAGGCTGAGCTGGAGCTGACCGCAGCCTTGAGTTCGCTGACGGCGAAATCTTCTTTTATGCATCCCATCATCATGAGCGAAAGGTACTGAATTCCGCAGTACGTACTACGGAGAACGTTACTATGGCCACTACTACGATAGAAGTTGATGCAGCCGCGAGTCACTGTAGCAATACCAAGCTGCAGCGCTGGGTCGAAGAAGTAGCCCAGATCTGCAAACCCGATCGCATTCACTGGTGCGACGGCTCGCCGGAGGAGTATCGCGACGCCGTACGCCTGCTGGTGCTCACCGGCACTGCGATTCCGCTCGATCCCGCCAAGCGTCCCAACAGCTACCTGGTCCGCTCCGATCCCGCCGATGTGGCGCGCGTGGAAGAGGTGACCTTTATCTGCTCGCGTACGAAAGAAGAAGCCGGCCCGACGAATAACTGGGAAGATCCGGCGAAGATGAAACAGAAGCTGACGGGTCTGTTCACCGGCTCGATGGTGGGCCGCACCATGTATGTCGTGCCTTACAATCTCGGCCCCTTCGGCTCGCCAAGCTCCAAGATCGGCGTGGAGATCACTGACTCAGCGTATGTCGTCGTCAGCATGCACATCATGACGCGAGTAGGGAAGCGCGTGTTGGAAGAACTCGGCGAGGACGGCGAGTTCGTGCGCGGAATGCACTCGGTTGGCGCGCCGCTGGCTCCCAATCAGCCGGATTCGACCTGGCGCTGCAATGCGAAAGAGAAGTGCATCTGCCATTTTCCGGAGACGCGCGAGGTCTGGTCGTATGGTTCCGGCTACGGCGGCAACGCTCTGCTGGCGAAGAAGTGTCATGCGCTGCGCATCGCATCGGTGCAGGCGCGCGATGAGGGCTGGATGGCCGAGCACATGCTCGTCCTCAAGCTCACCAGCCCAACCGGTCAGGCGAAGTACATCACTGGCGCGTTTCCGTCGGCCTGCGGCAAGACGAATCTGTCGATGCTGATCCCGACCATCCCGGGCTGGAAGGTGGAGACCATCGGCGAAGACATCGCGTGGATGAAGATCGGCGACGACGGCCGGCTGTACGCGATTAATCCCGAATACGGCTTCTTTGGCGTGGCGCCGGGCACGAGCATGAAATCAAATCCCAACGCCATGCGGATGCTGCATGAGAACGCCGTCTACACCAACTGCGCCGAGACCCTCGATGGCGACGTGTGGTGGGAGGGAATGACGGACCAGACTCCGCCGCAGCTGATCGATTGGCTGCGTCGGCCGTGGACACCAAATTCAGGACGCAAAGCCGCTCACCCCAACGCGCGATTCACCGTGGCGGCCAAGCAGTGTCCGGTGATTGCGCCTGAGTGGGAGGATCCGAAAGGCGTGCCCATCGATGCGATTCTCTTCGGCGGACGGCGCGCTGGAATTGTCCCGCTGGTCACCGAGGCCTTCAGTTGGCAGCACGGAACGTTCCTGGGTTCTACGTTGAGCAGCGAGACCACGGCGGCGATTGCCGGAAAGGTCGGCCAACTACGCCGCGATCCCATGGCCATGCTGGCGTTCTGCGGCTACCACATGGGCGACTACTTCGCGCACTGGCTGAAGATGGGAACTCTCACTGAAACGTCGAAGCTGCCCAAGATTTTCTACGTCAACTGGTTTCGCCAGGATCAGAACCACAAGTTCCTCTGGCCGGGCTTTGGCGAGAACAGCCGCGTGCTGAAGTGGATCTTTGAGCGCTGCGATGGCAAGGTACACGCGAAGGAGACCGCGATTGGACGCCTGCCGGAGATCGCCGACCTCGACACCAAGGGATTGGAAATCTCGAAGGACAAGCTGGAGCAACTGTTGAGTGTGAACATGGAAGAGTGGCTAGCCGAGGTGCCTTCGATCAAGGAGCATTTCGCCAAGTTCGGCACTCATTTGCCCGAAGGATTAAATGACGAATTGAAGGCTCTGGAAGAGCGGCTAAGAGCGGCGAAGAAGTAAGTAGGTTATCTCAAACAAGCGGGCTTTGGCTCCGTGTGCAGGGGCCAAAGTCCGCTTGTTTCTTGCGCGGTTTCGGCACGACTGAAGTCATACGTCAACACGAAGCGGCCTCAAAAAGAGAACCGCACTGGAAGGACGATACAGCTTGTCCTCACAGTGCGGTTTTTCCAGCGGAGGAAAAAGAGGTTTACGGCAGTGACCTAAACCGCCGTCCTGAGCCTTTCTGGCGCCGGTGCGTCGGCTAGCTTCAGTTTGCTTTCCGACTCCCGGGCAACGCGCGCTGCCAGCGGCTTCAGCCACAGCAGAGCCATGAATGCGGCGATCACATCGCAAATGATCATCGCCCAGAAGACCTTGTTCCAGGAGCCGGTCTTGGTGAAGATCCAGGCAGCACCGGGTGCGGCGAAGAAGGCGGCGACACCCTTAGCGGTGTAGACCACGCCGTAGTTCGTCGTCGCCCACTTACTGCCATACAGATCGGCGGTGATCGATGGGAAGAGCGAGAAGATGTTGCCCCAGGCAAAGAAGCACAGTCCGGACAACACCACGAACCACACCGGATAGGCGATCAACTGCAGCAGGGCGTAGACCGCGATCGCTTCCAGAATAAACGCGATGAAGATCGCATTCTCGCGGCCGATGTGATCTGAGACCCATCCCCAGAAGGGACGCGTCAGCCCGTTCAGCAGACGGTCAACCGTGATCGCCAGCACCACAGCGGTCATTCCGAAGGCAACGACGATCTTATCGACCTTGTACGAAGCGGCCATCGGATTGAGTTGGGCGGTGACCACCAAGCCGCCAAATGCCAGCATGGTCATCATCAGGTAAATGACATAGAACGATGGCTGACGCAACATCTCCCATGGCGTCATGTCGTGGGCCGCGGTGTTGACCTTGGCTCTGATCTTTATCGCCTTCTCTTTCCAGTTGGGCGGCGTCCATCCCTCCGGAGGCCGGGCCAGGAAGAGGGCGCAGACCAATACCACGGCGCCTTGAATCCATCCCCAGACAATGAACGTGTGCTGATACCCGTAGGTTTTGAGCATGCTGGCGATAGGAGCGATAGTGGAGGCGGTGCCGATGCCGTAAGCTCCCGCCGTCAACCCGACGCACAGGCCGCGATGATCGGGAAACCACTTCAGGGCGTTGCCGACGGTTCCACCGTAGACGATGCCGGCGCCGATGCCGCCGATGGCGTACCAGAAGTACAAGCTGGAGATTGTCTGCGCGTATCCCGATCCGACCCAGCCGATGGCAACGAAAATCGATCCGGCCCCCAGCATGAAGCGCGGTCCAATGCGATCGACCAGGTAGCCTTCAAACGGTACCAGCCAGGTTTCCAGCGCGATGAACAAGGTGAAGGTCCATTGAACCGCGACCAGCGAGACATGCAGATGAGCTTGAATGGGTTTGGTAAAGAGTGTCCAGGCGTATTGCAGGTTCGCGATGGCCATCATCGCGATGATGCCGGCGGTGAGCTGCACCCAACGATTGGGAATACGCGAGGGGTGGATCAGCGTTGCGGGAGCTTCTGCCACAGTGCAATCCTCCGTTGTGAGACTTTGGAGACGTCAACAGCGCATTGAAAAACCGCCGGCCTACGGCAGCTTGATTCCAAATCTGTGAGGCCGATTAGATCTTCGCCATCCGACTTGCAGTCGATTGCAGACGAACATCCGACATCAGTCCAAAGGGAACTGAGAGACGAAAACTACCAGCCGCTTCTCGACATGTCCACTGATTTTGAAAACCCCACAAGCACGAAAACCACGGCCAGCCGCAACCCTCACAATGCGCGCCGGTATGCTACATTGGTCCGGTCACCGAACCAGTTGGCGGGAAATGTAACACCCGCCCGTTCGAGTGTCAAGGTTTTATGAATATTAACGGGTCGACTGGGTGTCATTCTGCGACACGGATCAGATTCGGAATATAGAAACGCTCACAACCTCTATGAATGAAGCTCTGCAATCACAGATTGAGGCCTACAGGGGGCGGCTCGAAACCCTGATCGAGCGCGGGCGCGAGGTGCACGCTGCACTGGGGCGTGACTCTGCGAATCCTAACGCAGTGGTTGGCTCTCGCTTGTGGCAGCAGGACTGCGGCGTCATCATCAACGAGCTCTCGGGAGGCAGCAAGGCCCACTGGCTGGCGCGCGCGTTCAGCGAAGCCTTTCTGGTGCGTGGATCGGGCGGCAGCGTGATCGAGGCGGTATCGCCCGTCGAGATCGTGAATCGATTGCTCGAGGTTCTACAGCAGGCATTGGCATCGCTTTCTCATGAGGATGCTCCGGCGCGAATGGCTTCGTCGGAATCGCCAACTCCGCATCGATTCGATTTCGTCCACAACGCGGACCTGCGACCAGTTTTGGAGCAGGCTTACGACGACGGCCGACGCGCATTTGATCAGGGAGATTACGGTCTGGCGCTCTTATCCTATTGCGGAATCCTGGAGGCGATGGTCACTGACGCGCTGGAACAGAAGGATGTGCGTCAGCTGCAAACTGATCGCGTGCTTCCTGAGAAGATCGCCGACTGGTCCTTCGACGACCGGATCTATGTCGCAGAGAGCCTGGGACTTATCCGAGGAGGTTGTTCGCGCCTACCAGCGTTGGCGCGCAGCTATCGCGATCTGATCGGCGCGAATGGCCAGCAGCCGTCGGAGGCAGGCGTCTCCGAACGCGATGCGCGAGTGACCGGACAGGTGCTACACGTGGTGATGCGAGATCTGAATCCCGGCAGATGAGATGCACAAGAACGCAGTAACCACTCAACATCGTATGGTTTTCTGTATCGGTGTCGAGCTCTAATTAGCATTTCTCATAGATGGGTGCGTGACCTTGTTCATAATCCACAAACGCGCTCGCACATTCCAGATTCAAACCGCGTAACCCTACTCCTCGGCTCTGTAACCTCGAACCTCGTTTCCGTGGTTTGGTAATTCTGCTGGAAATCAATAGATCCTCGCGGCTTGCTGGCCCGTCGGATGCACACTTTGCGTCCACAGGGGTGGGATCAATCTGTCACAACCGACTCAACGCAACCTGATTCAACTTTGACTTCACATGAGAGGGTGTCATGAATCGAAAGCAAGTCTGGATGACCGTGAGTGTGCTGTTCCTGATAACGAGTTTCGCAAGCGCACAGAAGTACATCACCATCGACGCGCCCGGCGCAGGCACGGGCGCCGGCCAGGGAACCTTTCCGGAGAACGTCACCGACACGGGTTTAACCTTCGGCTACTACGTCGACTCGACCAGCGTCGCGCACGGATTCCTACGGAGCTGGCAAGGAACGTACACCAAGTTCGACGTGTCGGCTGCAGGCACCGGCGCGGGCCAGGGCACGTTTGCCTTCAGCATCAATCCGGAAACCACAATTACCGGGTATTACGTTGACGCGAGCAATGCGACGCACGGTTTCATTCGCGCGGCCAACGGCCACATTACGACCTTCGACGCTCCCGGCGCAGGCAACGGTGCTGGGCAGGGAACGCTGTCCTACAACATCAACCCGTCAGGCGAGACTGCCGGATATTTTTGGGACTCTTCGAATGTCGCCCACGTATTCATTCGTCACCCGGATGGATCGTTCTTCACCTACGAGGCTCCGGGCGCGGGAAGCGGTGCGGGCCAAGGGACCGGCACTTCGGCGGGCATCGGCTTGAATCTAGAGGGAGCGCTGGCGGGGGCAATTATTGACGATAACAATGTGTTGCACGGTTACTTCCGCAAGCCCGACGGCAGCTTCGTCATCTTCGAAGCTCCCGGCGCAGGAACGGGTCCCTTTCAGGGCACCGACACCGACGGCATAAGTCCGACGTACCTGGTCCCGGGAGTGTATTACGACTCCAACAGCGTCTCGCACGGCTTCATTCGCACACCGGATGGCAGGTTCACGGAGTTCGACGCTCCCGGTGCAGGCACAGGCGCCGGACAAGGCACACTGCCTGAGGTCTTCAACCTGCTGGGGGTGGTCTCCGGTCCCTACACTGACTCGAACAACGTGCTGCACGGATTCATTCGCAATTGGAACGGATCCATCACCACCTTCGACGCACCCGGTGCGGGTACTGGTGCAGGTCAGGGAACCTTTCCCGACTGCCTCAACGATGAGGGAGTGGACGCCGGAACGTACATCGATGCGAACAACACGACGCACGGCTTCTTGCGAACGCCGTACTAGACGAAGCTAGCCTGCAAAGATCGGGGTGATCGGGAGCCTGCATTCACGCGGGCTCCTGCCAATCCTCAGCGTCAACACTGGCCTATTGCAGCTGTGTTGCAACACCCTGCCCGGAGTCCCGGTGAAAATCTTCAGGACAAGGTTCTAACCTGAACCGTCTCGCGCTTCTGAAATTAGCAAAAATCGAAGGCCGGAATTAATTTCAACGAGTCCGCCAGCCGGTCTGACTCATCTTAGGTCTTGTTTCCATTCCCGTGGTCTCGGTGATTTCGTTCTAGCGAGTTCGCCGCCGACAGCGGAAGGTGAGATCTCACCAGGCGCAGCAGTGATTACTTAATAGCGAATGTCTCAGGAGGCTTTTATGGCGACAGCAGTCGCAGTAGCAACGATGAAGGTAGCGCAGATCGCGAAAGCTGGCGCAGACTTCAGCATCGTCGAGCGCGAAATTCCGAAACCCGGTCCAGGTCAAGTGCGGATCAAAGTCAAGGCTTGTGGTGTTTGCCACAGTGACATGCTCACCAAAGAAGGCGCTTGGCCGGGAATTCAGTATCCACGCATTCCCGGACATGAGGTAGTCGGCATCATCGATGAACTGGGTGCGGGTGTTACGACGTGGAAGAAAGGGCAGCGTGTCGGAGTCGGCTGGCATGGCGGTCAGGACAATACCTGTGTCCAGTGCCGGCGCGGCGACTTTGCCAATTGTCAGAATGTGATGGTCGCCGGCATCAGCTATGACGGCGGATATCAGGAGTACATGGTCGCGCCGATTGAAGCACTGGCTGCGGTGCCCGATAGCTTGAAGGATGCCGAAGCGGCTCCACTGCTCTGCGCTGGAATCACCACCTACAACGCGCTGCGGCACAGCGGCGCTCTCCCCGGCGATCTGGTCGCGGTGCAAGGCATTGGCGGACTCGGTCACTTGGGAGTGCAATTCGCCAACAAGTTCGGCTATAAGGTCGCGGCAGTCGGACGCGGAGCTGAAAATAGCGCGCTCGCAAAGAAACTCGGCGCACATGTGTACATCGACAGTAAAGCAACCAACGCGGCCCAGGAGCTGCAGAAGCTGGGCGGCGCGACAGGTCATTCTGGCCACGGCGCCAAGTTCGAAGGCGATGTCCGAACTGATCGACGGCCTGGGTCCACACGGCAAGTTCATGGTGGTAGGCGCCGAACCGGATCCCATCCAGGTGACGCCTTTGCAGCTTATCGCTGGAAGTAAGTCGATCCAGGGCTGGTGGTCGGGAATTCCGACCGACTCCGAGGACACGCTTCGTTTCTGTGAGCTGACCGGCGTCCGTCCGATGATCGAAACTTATCCGCTGGAGAAAGCGGCAGAGGCTTACGAGCGAATGATGAGCGGCAAGGCGGAGTTCCGGGTCGTGCTGACCATGTGAGGCTGGCGCGCGAACAGGGGCCGTCTGATTCGCAACGGCTGTGCTGGTTGAGGACCAACTCAACCAGCCAGCTTGCAAACCGATAACGCGCGTCGCGCAAACAAAATCCCCGTTCAAGTCGCGCCTTCGTTTTCGTCTCTTACTGACAACCGACAACTGTACCAGCCCCTATCGCTGCTGCAATGTTGGCTATGACTTCGCTGCCTTCTTCTGGCGTTCGCTTTGAGCGTGGATCGCCTGGATTGTCGCGGAGATCTGCGGACCGTAAATCGCTGTCACCCAGTTCGGATTCAGCCAGGCGGATCGTTCGCCCGCGGCCAAACGGAAATTCGAGATCGCCACGTCCGGCTGGCCCTGTAGCCATGTCGCAACCGCGAGCCCCATATCGACTTCTGCGCGTGCGTGTGCGTCGTCGGGACGGGGGATGTCATTAAAGCGCCGTTGCGCGCTCTCATACTTCTTCTGTGCGATCAGCACCCATCCCAGCTTCGCGCTCATCCACGCGACTTGAGGCCGCTGCTCGACGGCCTGGCCGATAAGGTCGGCAGCCGTGGCGAGATCGCCGAAACGGTAGTACCACCAGCCCAGCCGTGCGAGCATCATCGGCGCAGCGTCAGCGTTCGAGCTCTGCAACTCCTTCGCGAACGAACTCGCCGCAGCCGTATCGCCGGTCATCAGCTTCAGCCCAGCCTGCTCCTCCACAAACCATCCTCGCTCACGCAACTCTGGGGCTGCTTCGGCCACCCCGACAAAGCGTGCGAGTGCGTCCTTCGCGGGCAACGAAGCGGCGAGAGAGCCTGAATATAAAACGGTAGCCTGGTCCTGGGTTGGATCGAGCGGCAGCGCCCGCCCGTACGTCTCGGCAGCGCCGGTGAAATCACCTTTCTCGAAGTCGGTATCACCGACGATCAGCAGCGCTGGCAGATAATCCGGCTTTAAGAGCAGCGCCTTCTTCGCAGCCTGGAGAGCTTTGTCCAGTTGGTCCGACGCGAAGTAGCTCCTGGCCTGATCCGTAATCAACAGGTACGCGACCGCGAGGTTCTTCTGCTTCTGGTCCGCTGGCCAATGTTCGTCGGCAATCAGCTGCTGTATCTGTGCGATACGCTCCGCCTCAGGCGGATGGCTGCGGAAGTAGCCCTCCAGCGTCTGCAGCACGACTGCATTGCCCAGTTCGATAGGCAGCGTGAGCACAGTGCGCGACTGTGGTCCTCCCGTTCGATACCGCTCCAATTCATCTTCGAGCTTCTGAAACTTGCGGAACATGCTGATGGCGCCTTCGGCAGAGTATCCCGCAGCCTCGGCCAGCTTGGCGCCTTCACGATCGGCTTCCAGTTCCTGTTCCTTGCTATAGCCCGCCTCGTACACATCGACGGGAAGCTCCACTATGCTTCCCAGCGGCAGTTTCTGGATCGCGGCCTCGATCTGCACGCGTTCGGCGCAATGTCCCAGGTCGGCATGCTCAGCCTCATGCCCTAAAACGTTGGCCAGTTCGTCTTCCGTGTCCATCAGGTCAAGCAGTCCCTTGCCGATGAAAACGTGTCCGCCGGGAAGTGCGAAAGCATTCACAAACTCTTCCTGCGGGATGTAGTGGAATTTGTACGGCAGCTTGCGATGCGTATGCTCGGCCACGCGCGCTCCCACTTCGCTGATGTAAGCTGCGATCTCGCGATTCTCCGGCGTGTCGTTCGCCTTATTCGAATCGAGATAGCGCCGTGCCATCTCATCCCCAATCTCGATTTCCTGACGATCGGGAATGCGGGTGAGCGAGACAGGAATGCGCGTCAGCTCGCGTTCGGTGTCGGCGACGAAATACAGGATGGGCGCGGGCGAGACCTCGGCCTCGACGCGGTGGCGCTGCCCGAGCACCAGTGCTGCGATGGCGAGCGCGAGGATGCCGGCGAGTGCAAGATAGCGCTTCATAGGTATCTCCAAATTGCCTCGCGATAGCGCGAATAAAGGAACGACACCAGCAACAGCGCTGAGCCCAGCGTGATGAACGTCAGGTAACGATCGCGTGGACTGAGATCCCAGACGTCGATCACAACAATCTTGGCGACCGCCAGCAGGAGCAGCCCGAGTCCGGCAAGCCGGAAGCTACGCTCGCGTATCCATAGCGCGAAGAGAAAAACGACGACGCCAAGCGCGCTCCAGCCGACGGTGATCAGGCCGCGGCGCAAGGTCACAGCCAGCAGAGCGGCAACAAGCCCGAGCGGCAGGAAGAAGAGGATCTGCTCAGGGTGATGCAGGATTGCGCGGAATCGACGGGTAGAGCCGGTTGCGTCAGCGGCTTCCAAGCGGCGCCGCAACGGAAATGCGAAGCACAACGTCGCGAATAACAGCGCGGCGGTCACGCCGGTGCAAACGGCACGGCTGTGCCAGAACGGCCCGGGAAGATAACTGCGCTCGTACAGGTTGTGCAGTCCGCCGCGGAAGGTCGTGGCCAGCGCCAACACCAGCGACTGTGTGAGGAAGAGTTCGCGGCCGCTCCGCCAGGCATCGGCGATCAACCCAAGCGCCAGCAACGCCCAGCCTGCCGCGACCCAGTCCGGGCTCACTTCGAAGCGAAGCAGTGCGGTGATGGAGATTGTCCCACACCACGCGGCGCTCGCAGCCAGGTGGAAGCGCCGCTCCAGCCGATGTTCGATCGGCAAGCCTTCGAGCCGGAAATACTCGTAGTAGAGTGCGAGCGCGACCGGCGCCACCGACAGCAGACGCATGCTGATACCGAGGACTTTGGCATCTGCATTGAGGTTAACGAAGAAGATCGCGACGAACGCACAAGCTAATGAGAGGTAGCCCTGCGCACGCAGATCGGGCAACTGTCGCGTGAATCCCACCTCCGCCAGCACGAGCCCGAGAGCCACCCATGCCGGAGCGACGCTCACCGGACGCAGCGCGTAGTACGCGAGCAGGAGCAACAGCGTTGTACCAGCCCAGCGGTATGCAACCGGCAGCGCCTTCGAAAGGCGCGGCCATGCCTCGGTCCCAGCGCTACCCCAAGCCGAAGCGATGTAGAACAGCGCCGCGATGATGCTCACGGTCACCAGACGCTGGCTGATGTGTCCCCAATGGCTATTGCTGGGTAGATTCGTAAACAGCGCCGACAGCAGGGCGCAGATGAAGAAGAAGTGTGCCTCGAACGGAAGTTGCTCCAGCTTCAGCAGCCGTCCGATGCCAAGCAGCACAAGGCCAACAGCGCTCCAAGCAACTGCGGTCAGCTGCAAGGGGAACGCAGCCCAGGCTCCCACAAACAACAGGAATGCGCCGACGAAGGAGAACCGGTGCATGACCGTGCGGTCGAAGACGTGCTCGAACAGAGCCGGCCAGAGGCGTACCACAATGTGGGAGTTGATAAAGAAGACGCAGGCAGTCACAAGGCACAGGATTGCGAGATGAACATCGCGCGCATCCGGCACTCCCTGAGTGCGAAACCCGAGTAGCCAGGCAGCATCGCCAGAGAGCAGGTAGATGGGCGCGAGCACAGCGGCGACCATACCCAGCCGCCGGAAATGGATCTCGCGGACAAAGATGCCAGCCAGCAACAGCGTCTCCCCTTCCAGTAGCCACATTGCGTCGAGCCGTCCGCCGGTGAAGTGGAACGGCATGGCCGCGACCAGAAGGGTGACGCCGATGGTCGCGAGGATGAGGAACGCGGTGCGCCGGCGGCGCGTCACCGGTAATATGCCTAGCACCAGCTCGATGGTTCCCATCGCCAGCAGCGCGCGGAAGGCCCATTCCGGATGCACCGACTGATACTTCAGCAACGCAAGCAGGCCGACGGAGTTCAGCAGGGCCGCAATCGTCGAGACTTTTTCCTGCCGCTCATCGCATCGCCGCAGGATGTAGGACGCGCGAAAGATGGCCCAGTAGCCGAGCAAGATCCCGGCGCTGGCGAAGAACTCCGGGAACTTGTGCTTGTGCGCGCCCATCGGCTCAATAATCCGCCGCAGCCACCACCAATGATTCAGATAGGCAGCGGCGATGCCGAAGATCTCTAGCTCAAACCATTGCATCCGTCCGACGATCACCACCAGCCCAAGCGCGAGGATTGCGCCTGCAATGAGCGAGTAGACCGTGACCTGGCTGATGGTGAGCGTCGAGAATGCCAGCAGAAACGCGAGCCCTGTGACCACTTGCGAGCGATAGCGCAAGGTGTGCAGCACCATCGCGACGGCGGCGGCCAGCATCAGCAGCAACGACGGAGTTTGCGAGCTGAAGATGCGCGCGGCCGGCACGTGATAGGTGGAGTAAGCGACGAAGAAGGCGAGCGCCCATCCACCGCCGATGCCGGCGCGTCCGATCATCGCGTAGCCCGACTTGCGTTCCAGGAAGATCCCGGCGCCGAGCAGCGCCGCGCTGACCAGCGTTCCCACCAGCACCTTGCCCGCAGGTCCTACCTGTCGCAACTGATACGCCAGGAAGAACGCCACGCCGAAGACCAGGATGACGATACCGATTTTGTTCAGCCAGTTCGCGCCCAGAGCTTCCTCAAGGTTGAAGCCGGTCTTCACGCTGTCGAACCAGCCCCAGGCCGCGGGCTGCACAACTGAAGGGGGAGATTCGAGCTCGCCTGAGGCTGCAACAGGAAGGGGATCGACCGCCGGCGGTGGCGGAGATGGTGTTACCAGGAGCGGGTGCTCGGCAACAACGGGCGTCTGAATTGGAGTGTCTGCGCCTGAAGCTGTATCCGTCTGGCGCTCCAGTTCCATTGCCAGAGCAGGTGCAGGCACCGCGGCCGTTGCAGCCGGCTCGGGGTGGATCGTTATGGGCGCGACCGCCGCGTGCGGCTGCAGCACTTGAGCTGGACTCTCTGCAGGTTGATGCGGCTGCATTGACCCGGCGGCAGGCTGTACCGCTTGCGACTGCTTGAGCGACGTTTCCAGCTCATAGACCCGCCGCGTGAGATCGGCCCAGCGTGTCGCGTTGTCTTCCCGTTCGCGTCGCATGCGACGACGGGTCAACCAAATCAGGACCCAAGGCCCCAGCAACACGATTGCTGCCAGAAATAGATAAGGGAAAATTTCTTCCATGCCAACCTCGTGGGCTGCAGGATCAGCTACGGCAAAGCGCACGCAACCTGCGAGCCTCGCGCAACCTTCGGCAGCAGGGTCGAGCCACCTGTTGACAACACTTTTGCTACTTGGAATGGCGGCGAGAACTGGTCGTTACTGGCCGCGCCGGTCTACGTCAAATCGAGTGTGCTCGCGTAGCTTCCTCTGCGTCAGTGATAAGCGAAGCTGCCAGCGCTTTAATGCCCCGCAGATCCATCTTTCCTGTTCCCAGGACGGGGATTGCATCTACGTGAACAAATTGATTACCCTTCGGCTTCCATAATGCCGGCAAGTCAGAGGCGGCGAGTTTCTCCAGCACTGGCGCCAGCTTTGCTTCCGGCAGCGTGTGCAACACGACAATCCGCTCGCCTTTCTTCTGGTCAGGCAGCGCGGTTACTGCGAAGACCTGCTCAGTGCTCTCGGCCAGTTCGTGCAACTTATCTTCAATGCGGATGTGAGGAACCATTTCGCCGCCAATCTTGCTAAAGCGGGAGAGGCGATCCGTGATAGTGAGAAATCCGTCCTCCTCCATCGTTGCGATATCTCCGGTTGTGTACCACCCATCATGCAGAACCTCGGCTGTTTTCTCTGGCTTGCCCAGATAGCCGCGCATCACGTTCGGCCCCTTCACCAGAAGCATCCCAGAAGTGCCTGGCGCAACGGGTTGGCCAGTCTCGATGTCGACCACCTTCACCGAGACGCCCGGCAGCGGATGCCCGATCTTGCCGCGCTTGGCTGCGACCTGCCGGAAACCGGGCGCGCGAAAGTCCTTGCCATTGACAGCCACCACGGGAGAACACTCGGTGCAGCCGTAGCCCTCAAGCGGCCGAATGCCGAATTGATCTTCAAATGCCAACGCCACTCGCTCCGGCAGTTTCTCGGCTCCCACCAGCACGTACTGCAGCGAGCCAAAGCTCTCAGGCTTGCAGCGCCGCATGTAGCCTTGCAGGAAGGTCGGTGTCGCAACAAGGAATGTCACGTTGTACTTCGCAACCAGGCCCCCAATTACCTGCGCATCCAGAGGATTCGTATGGAACACGACGCCCACTCCCTGCACTGCCGGCATCCATAGTCCGGCGGTGAATCCGAACGAGTGGAAGAAGGGGAGAATGCCCAGAACTTTGTCATGACTGCCGAGTAAGAACACCTGGCTTACCTGGCTGACGTTCGCCATGATGTTGAAATGCGTGAGCATCACGCCCTTGGGATCGCCGGTGCTGCCACTGGAGAAGATCACGGTCGCGAGCTGATCCATGCGTGAGGCTTTGCCGCTAGTCGCAGCTACAACGCCGGAGGCCCAGGTCTGGGAACCCGCCAGACCTGGGGCACCCAGTACTCGTTTCAATAGTCCAGTCGGCGTCAGCCACGCCAATGCAAAGGCGGCCAGCTTTTCGCTCAACCGCGGCTGTCCCAGCGCATCTTCCAGCAGCAGCGTGCGTCCCGGAATCGCCATATTCGGGAAGCGTTCCACGAATGCCTGTGACGTAATCACAACGTCGATGCCGCACTGTTGCGCGCAGCTCGCGAGCACCTCGTTCGACGACGTGTAGTTCAGGTTGACGGGCACGCGGCCCATCAACATCAGCGCGTAGTTCGTGAGCGCGCCGCCGACTGATGGCGGAAGCAGCAAGCCGATCATCGGCTGCCCGCCGATCTGTCGCCGCAATCTGCGCGCGATGAACACGGTCTTGATGAGTGCCGATCCGAACGACACCTTCGGCGTTTTGCCGTCTGCCATGAAAAATTGCCAGGGCCGCTGCCGTGCCGTGCGCACAAATGCCCGGTCCAACGGCTTCATATAAGGCTTGCGCGCCTCGAACGCCGTGGTTTGCAACTCCTGTACTTCGGCGCGCACTTCGACCGCGGTTGACGTCGACGGCATTGGCTTGCCGAAGCTCACGGTTACGCGATACGGAATTGTCCGCGGCAACTTCCACAGAAAGCGTCCGCGTTCAAAGCTGAAGATGCTGCCCCACACGCCGTCCAGATTCACCGGAATGATGGGGACTTCGACGCCCTTCATGATGCGTTCCAGTCCGTGGCGGAAGGGCAGCAGTTGGCCGGTACGCGTGATCTGGCCTTCGGCGAAGATGCACACGATCTCGTCGTCGCGCAATGCGTCGCTCGCGACCTTCAACGAGTGCAGCATCTCACGCGGATGCTGTTCGCTGGAGATCGGAATGGCCTTCACAATTTTGGCGAGCGGCTTGACCACCGGATGGTCATAGATGCCTTTGAACATGAGGAAGCGAATCGGCCGGTCGGTCGCCGCCACCAGCAGAGCCACATCCACAAACGACATGTGGTTGCATACCAGCAGGGCTCCGGTCTTCTCGGGAAAGTTGTCGCGGCCGATCACCCGCACGCGATAGACGGTTCGGGTTACAAAGAACAGGATCAGCCGTGCAAACCACTCGGGCAACAGATACAGGGCATAGGCCGTGCCCAACGCGGTGATGCAGGACGATGCCACGATCACGCCCCGCGGATCGAGATGGATGTAGTTGGTGAAAATGAAATACACGCCAGACGAAATCGCGATGCCGACGAAGGACAGCAGATTCGCTGCCGCAATGATTCCGCCTTTGTCCTCATCCGCAGGCTTGTGCTGGATCAGCGCGTTCACCGGTACCGCAAAAAATCCCGCCCAGATTCCCAGCACGCCAAGCAGCACCGCCGAACCGGCAAGCCCATGTGGCGTGACACCGAGCGCCAGGCCGGTACAGGTCATCCCAATCGCGCCCAGAGGAATCAGGCCGTACTCAATCTTGTTATCGCTGATCCATCCGGCAGCCATGCTGCCGATGCCGATGCCGACCGCCAGCACCGCGTTCAGGTAGCCGGTTTTGGTTTGCCCGACGTGCAGCACATCCGGACCGTAAACCACGATGGTCGAAAACAGCAGAGATCCCAGGAACCAGAAGTAGGTGTTGCCCAGCACTGCCAGGAAGAGCGCGCGGTCGCGGCGCATCTTGCCGATCTGCATCCACAGATCGCCGACAATATTCAGCCGGAAGGGCTTTTGCGGTGCGGCGGCGGGGACGTTGTCGATCGTCAGACTGGTCGCGAACCCGATCGCTGAGAGCCCCATCAGCACATATCCCGCGTACACCTCATGAGCGCTGAAATGCTCTCCCATCCAGGCGCCCGCGACAGTGCCAAAGATGATGGCCAGAAACGTTCCCAGCTCGATTACGCCGTTGCCCCACGACAAACTCTTCTCCGGCAGAAGCTCCGGCAGCAGACCATATTTCGACGGCCCGAAGAGCGCGGCCTGACTCGCGACCAGGGTGAGAGCGGCCAGCGACAGCCCCAGCGTGTGCGTCGCCAGTCCAGCCGTCGCCAGCAGCATCGATCCGAACTCCATGACCTTGGTCCAGATCGTGATCTGCCGTTTGCTGAAGCGGTCCGCCAGCCAGCCGCCCGGCATGCTGAGAATCAGGAATGGCAGCGAGAAGAGAAACGTCACCACCGAAACGAAGCTCTCGCGATCGCTCTTCGCCAGATTCATCCCGACGACGATCGAGAGCAGCAGGTTGCGCAGAATGTTGTCGCTGAAAGCGCCCTGGAACTGCGTGGCGATCAGTGCCCAGAAGCCCCGGCGGCTGCGTGGCGCGCTGGTGGTGAAAGGGACTTGGGCTAGAGCTGCAGAATCATTGGAAAGAGAATCCATCGGTTTCGACCTCCTCCCGGCAACGAAGACGGCTTGATACTAGCCTCGGCAACCTCAGGAAAAAGGCCTTTCCAGACAGTTTCGCGAGTGTCACAAGTTATGAGCTTTGGGAGAATCGGCTCAATTCTACTCGGGCCGTGTCGGCAAGCACAGAAAACACAAATACCCTCGGTCCTTTCGGTAGTTCGCGCGTCGCCGCCGTGTGCACATCGCAGATGATCGCACCGGTTTGGTCGAGGCCTCGCTGCCAGCGCGGTCGGCGTGGGTTGCGCACGACCAGCAGATCGGGATCAATTCCGGCGGCTGCCAACATGGTTTTCGCAGTCTCGGTGAAATCGATCCAGCTGGAAACCACCCCGATCAGTTTTCCCAGGAGCGATGGGAGCTCGGGATCGAGCCATTGGTTCGCCGATCGAATCGGCAGCGTGACGAGCTCAATGCCGGCAGGCAAGGCGGCTCGAACAGTATCGGCTTGAGTTGGCCAGCACAGCGGAACTGCCCCCAAGAGAGCTTCCGGCTTCCCCAGGTCTCCCAGCGACATTCCCAAGGCGGGCCAGTTGGTCAGCTGCTGAATCTCGGCGAGCAGGATCTCCCGGGCATCAGCATCGGGGTCGATGAGGAGAAAATGATCGGGAGGCGGCGACGCAATCCATTCGGCCACGCGCTGGCGGATCGCCGTTGCCGGTAGCCGTAACTCGCGCACGGCCCGGAAGAATGCAGCAATGTGCTGGTCAAGAATCTGCTCCGGCGTTGACGGCGGCGTCGTGTTGTTCTTGGTATACACCCCGCTCCCATGCCGGTATTCCACCCAGCCTTCTCGTGCCAGCTGCCGGTAGCCTGCGCTTACTGTATTTGGATGAATACTGAACCGTCGCGCCAGTTCACGTGTGCTGGGCAGGCGATCGCCGGGCTTAAGATCTCCGCTTAGAATCGCCAGGGTCACTTGGGTGACCAATTGCCGATAGATCGGAACCTCGCTGGTGGGAGAAAACCAAAGGCGCAAGAGCATGTCCTCATTCAATCAAGGAATGAAACTACCCCTTGTTGCTTTGAATAGCTCAGGAGCAGGGCCGCAAGCAGACTGACTTAGGAGCTTCAGCGAGAAGGATAACAGCTAACCGCATCGCTTCGAGACAAGAGCGCATCGTGCGAAAAGTGCGGCCCTTGCCGTCAAGGCGGTTGAAGCAGGCGATTTCGGCCTCAAGCGCGAAGCCGCCGCCTCCAAGTGCCGGACTGAAGGGACGCATCAAAAGTCGGCTGAATTGGTTGTGCAAGCCTGGCAGGCGCAAGCCGACCGATGCCCGACCACCGTTTCAGGCAGAGAAATTGTACGGGCGTGAGGCCACCTTAGGGATTTCCCTAGTTGCGGACTTACGCACGCCATTCTCCAATGGATTATCCGCAACCTGCCAAGGATTTCATGCTCGTTGGCTTCCGATGCTTTGGAGGGTTCCTGAGGAGGGTAGATGTTTCGAAATCTACGTGAGTGCTTCTGCCTGGTCGTTCTCGTATTGCTCAATGTTTCCGGGATGGCACAACAACGGCAAAGCAGTTCCGCCGATCAGATATGGGGTCAATTGCTTGCCGGCAACCACCGCTTCGCCACCGGAAAGGATGCGCCGCACGACCTTCAGGCTGAAAGGAAATCACTCACCAAGACTCAACATCCGCAGGTTGCGGTGCTAAGTTGCTCCGACAGCCGTGTCCCTCCGGAGTTGATCTTTGACGCCGGGCTGGGCGATCTGTTCGTCGTGCGCTCTGCGGGTGAGGATGACGATGCCATAGTGATCGGGAGTCTCGAATACGCAGTCGAACACCTCGGTTCAACTGTGATCGTGGTGATGGGACATGAAGGCTGCGGCGCAGTGACGGCAGCCTGTTCTGGAGGGAAGTCGGAATCGGACAATCTCGAGGCGGTTGTTAGCCCGATCGCTCCCTCGTGCACCAAGATCGATCGCGCCAAGCCGGAGAATCTCGATCTGGCGGTTCGTGATCACGTCCACAGAGTTTCCCAGGAGATCCTGGCGAAGAGCGAGCTGCTGCGGGAAGCGGCTGCGGAACACAAGCTTACTGTCATTGAGGCCTATTACTCCCTCGACACCGGAGAAGTGACCAGGCTGCATTGAGCTAAAGGTGATTCAACGATGTTGGTTGCCACTCCTGACGCCGGGTGTTCGAGCTCGCATTGTTTCAGTGTGAGTCGCTCAGTCGTGACGCCCCACTCGTCACAGCCGGCCGTTCCAGATACCTCGCGACAGCAGTTTCCAGGTTGAAGTGCATGTTATCGCGTCCGAGCGCTTGACCCAACTGCGATCGCTGGATCACGTCGAGTACTTGCGGATTTATTCCAATCAGCCAGAGTCTTACTCCGCGCTCACGCTGTCGCTTCTCGCCTTCGGTCAGCATCTTGAGGGCCGTGTACTCGAGATCGGGAACACCACGCAGGTGAAGAGCAACGACCTCAGGCTGGGCTTCCGCAATCAAGAGTCTTATTTTCTCGGCGATGTGTTCAGCATTCGCGAAGAAAATCCGTCCCTCCAATCTCAGCAGCAATAAGCCGGGAAATGTCTCGTCTTCAGGATGTTCGTCGGAGCGGGGGCGGAATACATTCGTGCCAGGCTTGCGTCCGAGAACGTATACCGGCGGATCGGTCGCCTGGTAGGCAAGTGCAATCAACGACACAATGATGGCAACGATGATTCCCTTCAAAGTTCCTACCAGCACCACGCCCGCGAATGCAATAAGGGCCCAAGTGAATTCCGTTCTACGTACCGCGAGAATGTCACGGAACTCTTTTGGCTTAATCAGCCCGATGGAATAGACGATGACCACGGCCGCGAGAGTGGCTTGCGGCATTAAGCCGATAAGCGGAGCGAGCAGGAGCATGGTCAGGAGCGTCATGGCTGCCGTCACTATTTCCGCCATTTGCGTACGTGCTCCTGCCAGACGATTGACGGCTGTCTGTGTCGTCCCGCCGCCGGCCGGCATTGCGCCCAGAAGCGCACCACCGGCATTCGCCAGTCCGGTCGCAAATAGCTCCCGGTTAGCCTGCGGGGAAGGCTCATCGCCGCGTGCAAAAGCTCGCCCGGCTGCGATGGTTTCGGTGAAGCTCATAAGGGTAATGCCCAAAGCGCCCGGCCATAGTTGAGACGCCAGCGACAGCACCGGCGGGGTAAATGACGGCAAGCCCTGCGGAATGTGGCCGACCAATTCAACTCCGTGTGCACGCAGGTTTAGAAAGAACGCGCCCGCGATGCCTGCAGCCACCGCGAGCAGGGGAGCCGGCGCTTTAGGCGAGAGCCGCTCCATCGCAATCAGCAAGACGATCATGCAAATTCCGACGGCTAGCGTTGCCAGCGATGTCTTCGGGACGCCGCGCATAGTTGCGAGAAAATTCTGGACGAACGTGCCCCTGGCGAAGTGAACGCCTAGAATCTTTGGTACCTGGTCCAGCACGATGACGACTCCGATGCCGGCCTTGAAACCAATCAACACCGGTTCGGAGATGAAATTCGCGACGAAACCCAGTCGCAGGATCGAAGCCAGCACGAGCATCGCTCCTACCAACAGCGTCAGCGTGGCGGAGGCGGAGAGCAGGGAAGCCGCATCGCCGTTCGGAACCACATCGCCCAGTTCCGCAGCTGCCAATATGGCGAGCGTTGTCGTCGTGCTCACGCTGAGCACGCGCGAGGTGCCCAGCACGGCGTAGATCACCATTGGCAGAAAGGCCGTGTACAGTCCCACTTGTACCGGCAAGCCCGCGATCGTCGCGTAGGCCATCGCCTTGGGAATGACTACTGCAGCAGTGGTCAGACCAGCGATGACGTCTGGCCGCAGCCAGTCCTTCTGGTAATTGAGCAGCCAGTCTGGCAGGAGCGCGAACTGTCGGACATTGCCGTGTGCTGTCACGATTCGCTTCCGCTATGAAATTGACGGTTGACCGAGGGACAATGCTGGCTCGGAGGCTCGCATCCTCAGCGAGCAATCCCGACCGGATACTTCTTGAACATCTTTTCTACCGCTGTATTGACCTGGTCCAGCAGCTTCCCTCGGTTGTCGCTGAGTTTCTCTTTGGCTACGCCTCGCCATGCGATTTTCTTGTGCGCGGCATCGATAAGATCGACCACGAGTTGCCCCTTATGTACGACTACGGTCGTGGTCACGCCGGGCACTGCACCCCACAACAGAAAGTTCTGATCGAATGGCGGAATGCCCGAGTATCCGCTGTAGAGGTCGGAGTAAGTTACTGCCATGTCCGAATCTGACGAACCGTACATCTCGACATACAGGTCCGGATGGCCGTCGGTCTTCCGCAAGCCGCGCTTGGTGAGTTCCTCTTCGATGGCGCCGGCAATGCAGGCAGCCAGCATTGGGCGGGAGACCGCATCATGCCCGCCCCAGGCGAAGGTCTTGAACTTGGCAAAATCGAGGTTTGGGTCGTAAGTCACCTTGATCTTCTGCGCGTGGGCGTTGAGTGCAACCAAGCCCGCCAGAAGAAACCACCGCAACGCACGACATAGAAGCCGAGGGAAGCGCGAGCCTTGCATCAGGTCATCCTTCCGAGCGTGTCAAAACCGGCCACTAACCACATTGTCCTTACCCCATCATCACAACTTCCAGCCACGCTGACTACTGGGGATTTGCCTAGTGGCTAGCTAGTATTCACATGGGTTTGCATAGCCAATGTTGCCGCACGCACGGCAAGCGCAATGAGGATGCCGGTCAGCAATAGTCCCAAGGTAGCAATTAGTAGAGCAGTAATTTTCGACCCTTTTTTCACCGGGTGTAGATCGCCATAGCCAACCGTGGTCGCGGTGATGAACGACCAGTAGAAACTATCGAAGCGCGACCAGCCTTCCATCTTTCCTACGAGTTGTCCAAGCAGAATTACCCCTGTCGCCAGCGTGAGTAGTAGGGGAAGAGCTACCACAAGACCATAGCCAAACTCTTTTAGAAAAGTGATTGTCACGCCTGTGAACAGCATCGGAACATTCCCTCCCGTTGCCCGTACGACATCCCACCGGTAGTAGCAGGCTCAACGTAGACTTAAGACACTAACGTCGATCACCCCACCTACTGTTTGTTGAGGTCGTCATTCTTGTAGTACTTGGTGCCCTGCAACGTCAACGAGAGGGCAAGGCCGTTCTTTGTAATTTCATACACCCACACGCCGGGGTTGACCTGAACAGCTCCGGCATATGCGCCGCCCTTGCTGCCAGCTTTGGCGGCCGCATCGGCTTCCGCTGAACCGGACCAACCCGAGTTGAGAAACTGATTCAGCGCTGCTTGATTCTCGAAAGCAAAAATGACTCGATAGTCCGTAATACCAACGCCTAAACCGCCGCCAGCAGAAATCATCTTCATGAATGTTTCCTGCTTCGTCTTGGAGTTAACCGCGATGCCGGCGCCCCGCGCGGTGCTTACAAGCAAGATCTTCGTCCCCATATTGTTGAAGACAGCATATCCGGCCGACTTGTGGATAGCTGCTTTCGAAGTTGGTTGCAACTTGTATAGATCCTGAAGCGTTTCTGTTGCCATCTTGCGGATCTTCTGCCTATTTTTTTCATCGTTGTCGTCTCCGAACGATGTGGCTACGACAAGCAGCGAGACGGCAAGGATCGTGGCTATGCGTTTGAATCTCATGGATGTGCTCCTTGAACGAGAATTGCGGCGGTGTTGGAACGTTTCATCTCCTCCTTGTGATGGTCTTGGTTGAGGTCAACCAAGTTGCACGCAGACGGCGAGAGCGACTCTCACACTAGGATCGCGTCTCATAGGCTGAGGAGAGCGCTATTGACTTGTAGATTTAAGGCTCCAGCACACTTTGTAAAACAAGGCTGTTCACTCGACAACTAGGGAAATCCCTGGTTATCTGCACCGCAGCCTCGCCTTACGCTGCGATGTCTCGGTAGTAATCTTTGGATACTGCACCCGAGCATCTTCTCTGCGTTCCTGCATCAGCTGCTCTTCTGGGCCTCGGCGTGTTTGGCTCTCTGCTGCATATTTGCATCACCGTCGGCAACCGCCGGTGATGCATGCCAGTTTGACGGCGGGACAAGTACGGCGCCCTGGGGCTGCATCATGAAATGAGGCGACATGATTTGCACGCCGAATTCGTTGAACGCATCTTGAATATGCCCGTGCAGATCAGAGAGCGTCTCGATCCGCAGCTTGGCGTCGGTGATTCTGGCAATCAGCGTATAGGCCACGTAGAAGTCAGAAAGCTGCCGCTGCAACACGTGAGGTTTAGGCAGCTTCCGTACGTTGGGAGTGCGATCCGCGGCCAGGAGTAGCAATCCCTCCACCTGCCGCCATGGGGCGTCGTAGCCAATGGTTACCGTGCAGGAAACAATCATCCCATCCGGATATCCAAGACGGGTGTGATTCTTGGTCGCGGTGCCGACCAGCACGGAGTTCGGTATTGTCACCTCTTGACCTTCGACGGTTCGAACCTTACCAGCGAGCAGCCCGACTTCTAATACCTCACCTTCGACGTCGTTCACCAGCACCCATTCACCCGGCCTGAGGGCCTTGGAGTAAACCACGAATAACCCGCTCATGACCTGATTGATGATGCCGGTGGAACCGAGAGAAATCATGAGGCCAACAAACACGCTGATGCCCTTAAAGGCGTCGGTGCCTGAGCCTGGGATGTAGGGATACGCCACAACAATCGCCAGTATCCATGCGACGCCGGTAAAGATGCGTTCTGTCGCCTGCGCTGTTTCGGGCTCGAGCCACGATACTCGTATGCGTCCGGCGACTACTTGCTCGAAAAATGAATCGGCCTAGCCGGACAATCCAGCGCGCAAAGAAGAAAATGACGACGACCGCAAATAGTCCGGGAAGCGAATCCACCGCCGATCTTCCGAGGTGCTGGAAAAGTTGCAGAACGTAGCGGCCCAGCTTGTCCCCCCACGGTTCGGTGTAAGGAAAGCGCTGCAGTGAGAGACTTGCCCACGAGTAGATTGCTGAGAGGATGAGCACGGCGGCAATTGCCCGAACCGCCGCGTAAACCAGAATATCGATTGGCGGCCTGAGGTCAATCCCAAATAACTGCAAGGGCGTTCGAACCAGCGGTTGTCTGCGATGAAGCAGCGCTGTCAGCCGGGAGTGCGCCGTCCAGATCAGTGAAGCTGCAACCAGAAGAATCACCAGCCCGATGAGGGTGAAGAGAAGAGCCGAACGAATCACCGGCCAGGACCGCTCTGCAAGACGCGCATTCAGCGCGTCCCCGAGATTATGCAGCGCGCTTTGCGAGGCCTGCGCCAGTGTTTCGCCGGTCTCCTCGTCGAGGTCGCGGGTGCTTAGAAAAAGAAGAACCCTCCCGTCGTAGGTAAACGCTATCCCATCCTGGCCGTCGACGTTGAAGGGATGCAGCGCGATATCACTCGCTCGCACACGCAGCGGCAGTTCCTCCAGGCGAGCGAGAATCCGCTCCGCTCGCATTTCAGGATCGGCGCCGGCGATGGTGGCGCGCAGGACCGTGATCTCCCGGTTCCAGAAATCCAGGGGCACTTCCCTGGTGCTGACAGCGGGCTGGTTCGCATTTGCAGGTGGAGTGTCGGCGCATGCGGATTGTGGAGGGGCACACGCCAGCAGGATGATCCAGCCGATAGCGATGACCAAGAACCGCCTATGCACGAGCTGTTTGATCTGCACAGTTGCTCCTCTCACATGCGGAGCATAGCAAACCGGAAATTAAGTCCCGGCAACCAGGTCGCACCAAATGGTAAACGGTGCTGCTCCCACGGCAACTAGGGAAATCCCTAAGTCAATGGGTGGCAGTCAGATACAAACCGCTGTTTTCCAAGCTTGTATAGGCCGTGTTGCCGATTTACCATTACGGCAAGATCTCCAATTCAGGTTCAAAACAAACAAACTATGGCGTAAGTGAACGTTGCCACGCCATTCAGATCCGGTTCCACCACGCTCGTGTCCTATGAGACTGAGAGTAAATCGCGGGTGGCGTGTCGTGGGTCGTAAGGGCAAACGCTTCGCGATGCTCGGTCTGTTCTGCGCCTTCCTGGCGCTAAATTCCCCTGCTGGCCTGTCACAAGAGCCTCTTAGAAAAAGCGTCCTGATCATCAACGAACTTGGTCCGTCCCACCCGGCTCTCACCATGGTTGGTCAGCAGATCGCTTCGGTTGTGGGAACGGATCCCCGCTACCAGATCGAGTTTTACAGCGAAAGCCTCGACGCCAGGTCGTTTCCCGACGAACCCTCACGGGAGGAGATTCGAGAGTGGATCGCCCACAAATACCGCAATCACGCGCCGGACGTGATTCTCGCCGTGGGACCCGAACCCATCAAATTCCTGGCGAGGTCCCCCAGCGTCTTCGGGGACACTCCGATCGTGTTCTGCGGAAGCACGGAGCGGCAAGCCGGTAATCCGCAGCTCGATTCCCGGTTCACGGGTACCTGGTTCAGGCTGGAACCGGGGAAAACGATTGACGCCATAACGCGGTTGCTTCCCGATACGCAACGGATTTTCGTAGTGGGTGGAACTTCGGATTATGACAAGGTGGCGGAGGGCATCACACGGGAAGCGCTCCAGCCATATGAGTCGCGACTTGCTTTCACCTACTGGACTGACGTGCGAATGGAAGATTTGCTGGCTCAGCTGCATCATCTTCCCAGCCATTCAGCCGTTCTGTATACAACCTTGTGGCGGGATGGGGCGGGCCGGTCGTTCGTGAATGCCACCGCCGCGCTGCCGATGATCGCGCAGGCTGCGAATGCTCCTACCTTCGGTATGTCGGACGCATATCTTGGCCGCGGCATCGTGGGTGGTTTCGTGCTCCAGTGGGAGGAACAAGGTAAGATTGCCGCCCGGCAGATATTGGAACTACTGGGTGGAAAGAAACCGCAGGACATCCCCCTGGTGCCTGGCCCCAACGCATACATGTTCGACTGGAGACAATTGCAGCGCTGGGGCCTTTCGCAGCGTAATCTGCCCGCCGGCAGCGTCGTCCTGTATCGCGAGCCGACCCTGTGGGAGCGCGCAAAATGGGTATTGCTCACCAGCGCTCTGGTGATTCTTGCACTGGGCTCCCTGACGGCCTATCTCCTCTACAAGCAAAAGCAACTCGCTCAAGCGAGAAGTGAGCAGACCCGGCTCAGCGGGATGCTGATTAATGCCCAGGAGGATGAGCGCCGACATCTGGCCGCCGAGTTACACGATGATTTCAGTCAGCGGTTGGCGCTGCTGTCCCTGGGTCTGGAAACTGCGACGGAATTAGTGCCGAACTCTCCTGAGGAGGCGAAGCCAGCAACTGCACGAACTCATCAACTCGGCGAGCGAGTTAGGTGCTGACCTGCACACCCTCTCCCATCATTTGCATTCCTCGACCCTGGAGAGTTTAGGGTTGGTACCGGGAGTGGGGGCATTCTGCAAGGAGTTTATGGCGCAACAGGGAATCGACGTCACTTTCTTGCATGAGAACGTTTCGCGCTCCGTTCCCCCGGATACCGCCCTATGCCTGTTTCGCGTAGTTCAGGAAGGACTGCGCAATGTCAGGAGGCACAGCGGTGCGTCGGAAGCAAAGGTCGCCTTAAAGCAGCGCAATGGACACCTTCACCTGTCCATTTCCGACAATGGAGCCGGCTTTAATCCCAAAGACGTGGCGGACAGGCAGGGAGTCGGTTTGTTTAGCATGGAGGAGAGAGCGCGTTTGATTGGAGCCCGGTTCCGAATTCGCTCGCAACAAGATAAAGGAACGCGGATCGATATCTGGGCGCCGGTAGCAAAACAAGCGCCCGCGAAGCGGGAAGATGAGATCGCAGCGCAGTCGAAGGTATCCAGAGCATGAAACAGACAGTCCTTTCCGCTGACGAGGCATTGCAGAGGTTGATCGATGGGAACGAACGTTTCCTTCGGGGTGAGGCGCGATTTCCTACGGTCTGCAAAGAGACCCTGGCTGATCTGGCGAAAGGACAGCGACCGTATGCCACGATTTTGGGCTGTAGCGATTCTCGCGTTCCACCCGAGTTGATTTTCGATGCCAACTTTGGCGACTTGTTCATTGTGCGAGTGGCGGGCAATCTCGTCTCGGGTGAAGTGATGGGGAGTTTGCAGTACGCTGGCTCCCACCTTCACACGCCGGTTTTTATGGTTCTGGGACATGAGGGATGCGGGGCAGTGAAAGCGGCTCTTAGCAGCAAACTGCACGACGTTCAGCATCAGTCTCGCATTCAGATTTTGGTCGATAACATGCTTCCCGGGCTCACCAGCCTTAGTGCCGAGCGTTCTGAGGACGCGCAACTTGCCGCTGCCGTCGAAGCTAATGTCCGGTGGTCCATGCATCAGTTGGCGGAATCACCGGAAGGCAAAGCAGCTTTACGAGAGGGCCGGGCCACGTTGGTAGGCGCGGTTTACGAGATATCAACTGGCCGGGTGCGATATCTGTCAGAGAATTCTTGATCCGGTGACTGCGGGATTCGGGCCATGCTCCCTTTGCGCGAAAACGGAGGACAACGGATGCAAGACACTCGCCCGCAAATTCTAATCGCGGACGATCATGCCGTCTTTGCTGAGGCCCTTCGGCTGCTGCTCGAGAAAAGTTACAGGGTAGTGGACATTGTCGGTGACGGACGTGGCCTGGTGAGCGCAGCCGCCAGGTTGAAACCTGATGTGATTGTTGTCGACATCGGCATGCCTCTGTTGAATGGTCTCGACGCTGCCCAAAGAATCCGCGAGCAGCTGCCAAATGTGAAAATCGTTTTCCTAACGATGCAGGATAATCCCAATCTCGCCGCGGCCGCTTTGCAGTTAGGGCCGGTAGCGTTTGTTCTGAAGCAGTCAGCTGGTTCCGAGCTCTTGAAAGCGATCGAGGAAGTGCTTCATGGTAAGAGCTATCTGACTCCTAAGCTGAGATCAGACGATTGGGTAACGATGAAGCGGAGGGCACGTCAGTTCTCCAAAGACCTGTCGGCGCGCCAGCGCGACATCGTGCAGATGTATGCCGAGGGCCGTCCCGCCAAAGAAATCGCTTACCTTCTAAACTTAAGCCAGAAAACTGTCGAATTCCACAAGCGCCATATCATGGACGCATTTAACCTGCAAAGTAACGCCGACCTCGTGCTCTTCGCTCTTAAACAGGGTCTAATCGTCCTGGAGCGTCCGCCTGCAACGAAAAAGCCTTCCTGAGTTTGACATCACATCGCACTTCTCATGTGTTGCTAGGGATTTCCCCAGTTGTAGGGTCCTGCAATCTCGACTTAAATGAAAGAAGAAATCGGCGAACCGGGTCGTTGAAGATCAGGTAGGAGGGCTCGGCGATGCTCGGCGAAATGACCCACGATAACGCTTACGTGAAGCGAGCCCTTGAGACATCCATCAATGTAGGCCTGGTTTTTCTGTTGGTTGCTATCTGCTTCCTGATACTGCGTCCGTTCATTCTTCTGATCGCGTGGGGCATCATCATCGCGGTCGCCGCTTATCCAGCCTTTCAGAAACTACGGCATCTCCTGCGCGAACATGGAACCCTCGCTGCTGTGCTTTGCACGCTAATACTCCTGGCCGTCTTGATTCTTCCAGCCATCGTGTTGGCTCAAAACCTGGTCCACGGGATCCAGGCTGTTACGGCACGCCTGAAGGATGGAACTGCGTTAATTCCACCGCCGCCCCCAAGCGTTGAAAGCTGGCCGATTATCGGCCGTCCGTTGCAAGGCTTATGGAGCCAGGCATCAAGGGACATTAGCGCATTGCTCAGCAGATTTGCTCCGGAACTCAAGTCCATTCTCCCCGGGCTGCTATCCGCCTCCGCTGGCGTTGGTCTAACCGTGTTGCAACTGCTACTGTCGATCCTGATTTCCGGAGCACTGCTGGCAAACGCCGAAGCTGCGGCTAAGGCCACACGCCATCTGTTCAACCGCCTTTTCGACGAGAAGGGTCCCGAGTTCCAGCAGCTAGTTGGGGCGACCATTCGCAGCGTCACGTTCGGCATTCTCGGGGTTGCGCTCATCCAAGCGGCCTTCGCTGCCGGCGGTTTTCTGGTTGTGGGACTGCCAGGCGCAAGCATATGGTTGGCAATCTTTCTCTTCGCTGCCGTGCTGCAAGCGGGAGCTCTGGTCCTCATTCCTGCAGTGATTTACGAGTTTGCCATCGCCAGCAGCACCACGGCTGTGATTTTCCTCATTTGGTGCATCATCGTCGGAGCGATGGACAACGTTCTGAAGCCAATGTTGCTCGGCCGCGGCGTCGCGGTTCCAATCGCTGTAGTTTTTCTTGGCGTGATTGGCGGGTTCATGGCTATGGGTATCATCGGCCTGTTCGTCGGAGCGGTCGTTTTATCGGTGGCGTATAAGTTGTTCCTCGCCTGGCTCGACGGAGCAGACACGGTCAAGCAAGAGGGTTAGCAAGTTCTTGAGCGACGAGATCGTGCAAACTTCTCATCGTCGAAGTACAACCCTCCAGTGATTCCACGTGTTGATTCGTCGCGCTATGAGCAGCGGTTTTCTTGTCTTCCCGTTAACGTTCATAGTTGTCGCCGCTGTCACTAGGGATTTCCCCAGTTGTGACTTTGCGGCGTCACACTTACGATCTTGCAGTTTACGGTTGCTTCTGAACTGGCGCGGACATGGCAAAACGAGGGAGCAGCAACTAGTTGTTTGGACGTTGCGAGTTATGAACGAACCATCGGAGTTGAAGCGCCCGCGTATCCTTCTGGCCGACGATCATCTGGCCGTCCTACAGCGAGTGACCACACTCTTGCAATCAGTATTCGATGTTGTCGGGTCCGCGCGGACCGGTCGGGAAATGGTCTCGGAGGCAGCGCGGCTGAATCCTGACGTGATTGTGGTCGACATATCCATGCCCGAGCTAAGCGGGATCGAGGCCGTGCAGGAACTACGGAAGAGCGGCTCTACGGCGAAAGTGGTTTTCCTCACAATTCATTCGGAAGACGAATTCGTCCAAGCTTGTTTCGCCGAAGGCGCCTTGGGATATGTTGTGAAGGGCCACATGAAGGCCGACTTAATCCCCGCCATCAATGCCGCCCTGTCAGGCCGTCCGTTTGTATCCCTGACAAGCTAAACCCTTACTTAGGGATTTCCCTAGTTGTTCCTCCACCCGTCCCGAAGTACAAACAGTTGGGATATCATCCGAACTTGCGTTCAAAGCGCCGAAAAACTAACTCGGCTGACAAAGGAATCATCAACATGAGGCCAAGGCGAATTTCCACTTGTGAGCCACTTCCGCTCATTCGGGAGCTTACTGCCATTTTCTGCGTAGCCGCGCTCATGCTCGGGAGCGGAGCGCCAGCAGCGAGCCAAACGCAGCAACCCGCTCCCGCGGCGGAGCAGCCAGCCGCCAAACTCCCACCCGATCAGTTGGACTCGCTGGTCGCGCCGATCGCGCTCTATCCCGATCCGATGCTCAGCCAGGTGCTGGTAGCTTCCACCTATCCTCTGGAGGTCATTCAACTCCAGCAATGGCTGGCCCAGCACAAGGATTTGAAGGATAAGGCGCTGGCCGACGCAGTAGAGAAGCAGGATTGGGACCCCAGCATTCAGTCATTGGCGGGGCTCCCTGACCTGGTGAAGCTCCTGTCAGAAAACATCAAGTGGACAACCGACCTGGGCAACGCCTTCCTCGCGCAGCAGGACGACGTAATGAACGCAGTGCAGCGCATGCGCAAGAAGGCCCAGGACAATGGCAACCTGAAATCGAACGAGCAACAGAAGGTTGAGGTCAAGACGGTCGAGAGCAAGCAGGTCATCGTCGTCGAGCAGGCCAATCCCCAGGTTGTCTATGTGCCGAGCTACAACCCAACTGTGGTGTACGGAGCTCCGGTTTACGCCTATCCCCCAATCGCCTACCCGCCGGCGGGCTATTACGCAGCGGGCATGGCGATTTCCTTCGGCGTCGGCGTCGCTATGGGAGCCTTTTGGGGCGGCGGAGGATGGGGCTACAACTGCGGATGGGGCGGCGGGAATAACAATATCAACATCAACAACAACAATAATTTCGTCAACAATTCCAACCGCCAGAACTACAACCGACAGAACGTTAGCGGGAATCGTCCTTCGCAGCAGCCCGCCCGAGGCAATAGCAGCTGGCAACACAATCCGCAGCATCGCGGCGGAGCGCCGTATTCCGATCGATCCCTTGCCAACAAATACGGCGGCACCGCGCGCGGCGACTCCATGGCTAGCCGTCAGAATAATGCGCGACAGAACCAGGCCCGCCAGCAACCGGCAGGAGGCCGCGATATGTCGAATCGTGGCACGGGTGCGGGTGCAGGCAACCGGGACACGGCCAACCGCGGAAATGGTCCCGGTGCTGGTAACCGAGACATGTCGAATCGCGGTGGTGGTCCTAGCGCAGGCACCATGGATCGCGGCGGCGGAGGTGATCGCGTCGGCAATCGGCAAGTACCGAATTCTCCGAGTGGGAACAACAGAAGCGCATTCGGCGGCAGCGGCACGAGTGGAAGTGCAGCCCGTGCCAGTCAGTCGCGAGGCTCCTCCAGTTTCGGCGGCGGTGGTGGTGGTGGTCGTCGCGGTGGTGGTGGCGGCGGCCGACGCAGGTAAGCGGACAGATCATGACGAATGAGGGAAATATGAAATCGAGACGATGTGAGTTCAGTTGGCAAGTGAGCGGTTCCATCTTCATCATGGCTTGTCTGTGGTGCTTATTCTCGATTGCCACAGCCGCCCAGACACAACCTGCCGCAACCACTGGAGCCAAGGCATTCGACACCCCACAAGCCGCTGCTGAAGCACTGATTGCAGCCGCGGGGGCGTATGACGTGCCGCAGCTGATGGCAATTTTTGGCCCTGACGGTGAGGACTTCATCTCCGGCGGCGATCAGGTTCAGGACAAGAACTACGCGATCGCCTTTGCCACAGAAGCGCGCACTAAGAACTCGATAGCAACCGATCCGTCAAAACCGAACCGCGCCACTATCATCGTCGGCGAGGAAGAATGGCCGCTTCCGGTTCCGTTGGTTAAGAGAAATGGGAAGTGGTATTTCGATGCCAAGGCCGGACGGCGAGACATTCTCTTCCGGCGAATTGGCGCCAACGAACTCGACGCCATCACGGTGTGCCGTGGTTATGTGGAAGCGCAAGAGGAGTACTCACTACAAATTCACGATGACTCCGGCGTGAATCAATACGCACAGAAGATCTTCAGCACTCCCGGCAAGCAAGACGGCTTGTATTGGACAAATGCCGACGGCACTTCGGCAGGTCCGATCGGAGACACCGTAGCCAAAGCGCTGGAGGAAGGCTACTCCATCGGCAAAGGCGGCTATCATGGCTACTACTTCAAGATTCTGAAGGGTCAGGGTCCGGCTGCGCCCTTGGGCAAGATTGACTACGTCATCGAGGGAATCATGATCGGTGGTTTCGCCCTGGTCGCCGTGCCGGCTGAGTACCGCGTGACGGGAGTGAAGACCTTCATCGTGAGTAACGACGGAACCGTCTACCAGAAGGACCTGGGTCCGGATTCGCTGGAGATCGTGAAGAAGATGGAGCTTTATAACCCGGACTCGACATGGCAACCGACGGACGATCAATGGCCCGCAAGCGTTGCGGACGCTACCACGGCGGAGCCTAATCCGCAGTGAGGGACGATAACGTGTCGCGTGAGACGGCGGACGATTAACAATATGGAAAAGCCTCCGTGCAATCGGGCAATGTTCCCGCTTGCCTTGCTGTCGTTAGCAGTGCTGTGCGGCTGTCAGGGTCTGGTCCCGAAGGATACTCAGAGCCTGCTGATCCCTTCGTTTAAACGATCAGAGATCCTTGGCCTGGTGGCAGGCTTTGGAACTACCTTTGCCGCGCTGCCCGATCTGATCGCGATGCTTCGGCGCCGTTCCAGTGCAGGCATGAACCCCCGCATGGCGGCGATCATGGGCGTCTTTCAGATTCTTTGGGTGTACTACGGCTTGTTGATCGTGTCGCGGCCAGTGATTATATGGAACGTGGTCGCGGTGTTGGTCAATTTCGTGAGCGTCGGCGCCTATCTTTACTTCGTCCGCAAGGAAAAGGGCCACCTATGAGCAAGAAGTCCAAGAAGGCAAATCACAAGAGCAAGAGCGACCCTGCAGTTGGGACAGACGAGCAGCAGGAAAAGGTCCCGGCAGAAAAGCTCAAAATGAAGAACAAGGAGTACGAGGCTGAACTCTTCCAGCTTCAGGTCGAGCTGGTCAAGCTTCAGGACTGGGTGAAGAAGACTGGAGCACGGATCGTCATTCTATTTGAGGGGCGGGACGCGGCCGGCAAGGGCGGCATCATCAAACGCATCCTGGAACGCGTGAGTCCGCGCGTGTTCCGACTCGTCGCGCTACCTGCGCCGACCGAACGGCAGAAAACGCAGATCTACGCGCAGCGCTACATCGAACAATTGCCCGCAGGCGGGAGAAATCGTCATGTTCGACCGGAGTTGGTACAACCGGGCCGGGGTCGAGCATGTAATGGGATTCTGCAGCGAGGACGAGTACAAGAAGTTCCTCAAAGGCTGCCCTGCCTTTGAAAATGTACTGATCAACAATGGCATCATCCTGCTGAAATACTGGCTTGACGTGTCGGAGAAGGAGCAGCACCGGCGTTTTCTTGCACGTATCAAGGACCCCTCCAAGCGCTGGAAGCTGAGCCCGATGGACCTCGAGTCGCATCGACGCTGGTATGACTATTCACGGGCTCGTGACGCTATGTTAAGCGCCACCGATACTGCTATCTGTCCCTGGTACGTGGTGCCTTCGGACGACAAGAAGCGCGCCCGACTCAATTGCATCGCCGATATCCTGAGCCGCATTCCCTACGAGGAAGTGCCTTACACTCCGCCAAAGCTGCCGGGACGACAGAAGCCCAAAGGCTATCAGGAGCCAAAATCGAAGCATCAGGTGGTAGCGCAGCGTTGGTAGGGAAAATGGCAAGCTGACCCGACAAGCTGAGTCTCACGAAACGACAACCTAGAAGGAGTACTTCAGCGCCAGGGTGGTATTGTTGGCGTGGAAGTAGCGCGGCGCTGTTGGACCGACAAATGAGCCTTCCCCATATTGATAGTAGTTCCATCCGGCTTTGAAGATAACGTTCTTGTACAAGCCGATATCAACTCCCGCTAACGGCAACTGATAAGTTGACGACAACGGCCCAAGGGGCTGCAGCACGTTGAACTGGGTCGTATTGCCCTGATTGTCCACGATGCTGTAGCCAACTCGCACCGTTAGTCTTTCGATTGGTGTTGTAGTGAACGCGAAGTAGCCATATTGCGTGTGAGTTTGGTAAAGCGCCAGCACTTCCATCAGCGAGTCGTCGCCGATACAGGTGAAGGAGCCGGGAACTGTCGCGCCTTCAAAGCATAAATTCATATTCTGCTGGATGGCTTCGAAGTTATACGCCAGGTCCAATCCCCACTTCTTACCAGGCATGATGGTTGCGGTTATGGTTGTGCTGTAGTTGTGCTGGTTATAAGCATTATCGCTGTCACTATTGGTCGCATGTGCGAAGAGGAGGTTACCACCCAGCATCAACCAGGGCTGCGGAGCATAGGAGACGTTAGCCTTGACGTTGTAGAAGTGAAGGGGATCGATGCGATAGATCCAGTTATCAGCTCCGCCAAACTCCGCATCGACGTTGGCGTGCAATGCCGTTCCCTTGCGAAACCAGGCGCCTACAATTCCGGAGTAACGGTTAATCTCGGTCGTGGGATTGCCGAAAGGAGAGATCACGCCGACGAATGTGCAGCTGCCATCAGGATTAAGCACGCCGGTGCAGTTACCGCGATCGGCGTTATTCGGGTAATAGATATCACCCAGCGCGGCCTGGTATGTGCTGCCCGGCTGGATGGTGTTTTGCGACCAATTGAATCCGGCGCGCACACCGAAATTGCGTTTCACGTCATACTGCACCTGGAAATCGTTCTGCTTCGTATTCTGCCCGATCAGGTTGCTGGTGATCTCGTTGACGATGTCGGCCGGAGAGCTCGAACCGTGCAGTAGCGTTGTTCCCGGAAAACTGAATATCGGGCTCAGCAAATTAGCGGAGCCAAGGCCAGCCGCGGTATAGAAGTTGGACCCGAGATTAATGAAGTTTCCTGCGACACTGAAGGTACGGAAGCGGAAGGTTTCCACCAGTCGCAACCGGTCGCTGATGTGAATGATCGCCGAGACATCAGCGGACGATGAGTTCCAGCGGGCGTTGGAAGTGCTGCCCGTAGTATTCGAGCCCAACAGATTCGAGCGGGAGGTCAGGCCGCTGAAGTTCTCCGCATACGGCGTGCCCATGTTCGCGTTGCTGTATTGATACTGACCATTAAAGTCCAGCCATTTCAGAGACGAGGACACAAGATTCACCTGCTCAGTCGGAATCTGCGTGTGAATCTGTTGGAAGAGACTGTAGTTGAAGAATCCGTTACAACTGGGGTTGGCAACTCCGTTGGTAAGCGGCGCGCTGCAGGGACTGCCACCGTTGAACCAAGGCAGGCCGAAAGTTACTGGAGTGCCGTTGGGCAGCGGCCAGGAATTAAAGGAGTTCAGCGAGTAGGTCGTGTCGCCGTCGTAGAACTGAAACATTTGTGTATAGCTAAGGGTAGTTTTCTTGTTGAGCTTGATATCCGCACCAAAGCGAAAGCCATTCAACAGGTTATTGGTGTCCTGGTTAGTAAGCGCCTCGGTGCCCTCGTGGATCGTACTGTAGGACGGCCCGATAAACCGGTTGCGATTGTAATCGATGCGGAACGAAATGGGCTGCGTTGGAAAAAGCAGGAAATCAAAGTTGTATAGGTTTTGGGTGTTGAAATAGGCGTGCGGCGAATTCAGGATCGGAATAAAGGGTGTACCGCCGGTTGGAGGATTCAACGGGTTAGCGAACAGGTCGTAGTTGAAATAGTTTTGAATGTGTTGATAGGTGCCGCTGAAGACATACCACTTGTACTTGGCTATACGGAGCCGCGCGGCCTGCTCGGGATCGCCGCCCCAGCCGAAGCTGCTGAGGGTCAGCGTGTCGAAGAGATCCTCGTGGGTTAATGACCGCATGGTCAGCGACTGCTCAAGAAGTCGCACGCCGCTCTGATAGTTGGCCAGCGTATCGTACATCGCCTGGCTGCCGGTTACGTCGGAGATGCGACCACCGACCTCGATCGACTGCGTGACCTGAAAATCGCCGATCTTCGTCCCATCTGTCGAGTCAGAACTCGTATTAACCGAGGCAGCCGATGGCGCTTGGCTCGGGTTCTGCGCGGCTGTTCCATTCACCAGAAGCAGGCAAGCGGCTGCCAGCATCAGCCCAAACCAACAAGCGCCGAGAATCCTGGGAACGGTCATTGGCCTTCTCCAAACTAACGAAAGAACGCCGGATCAAAGTTGGAGCCATGGATCTGTGTGTGGCACATGGTGCATGCCTGATATTTGGCAGACTGGTTGTGGGCCGGTCCCCCAGGCGCGCCTGCTGCGCCGCTCATGTTCGGCGTGTGGCAACGCAGGCACAGAAAGTTGACGTTGTTGACTTGCAGCAATCGCGGATTGGTCGACCCATGCGGCGTGTGGCACGACAGGCAGCCTTCATCGGTCTTTACCGGGGCGTGCTCGAAGACGAACGGGCCCATGGTATCGGTGTGGCATTTCGTGCAGATCGCAAACTGGCCTGCCGCCGCCCGCACCTGATGGCCCGTCTGCGTTCCATGGGGATTATGGCAGTCACTGCACTGAATGAGACCGACATCGACACGATGACGGTAAGGTCGCGAGAACTCAGCCTTCTGCTGCGCGTGGCATCCGTAGCACAGCTCGGTTTGCGGCTTCACCAGCATGAAGTTAATGTCGTTCGATTTATGAGGGCTGTGACAACTGGTGCAGCTTACGCCGTTGGCCAGGTGTTCCGATTTCGCGAAATTCTGTGTTTGCAGGCTGGATTGATGACACTTCGTACAAATTGCCGCAGTTTGGGCAGGGCTCAGTGTCTCGAACCGGATGATCTTGGTGACATCGCCTCCGCCATCAACATGCGCCTGACCGGGCCCATGGCAGGCCTGACATCCGTGCTGATCGCCTTGCAGGAGGGCAGAATGTGGCGTGCCGGCGAAGTGCTTTTCCCAAACGTCCTGGTGACAGGTCTTGCAGATATCAGTTTCTGCGTACTGGCTGGTGCCTGGCCCTGCCAGGGCCGCAGAGCTCTGGACAGGCTGATTCGCCGCTTGTTTACTTTGGCCCGCCGAAGTTCCGCCCAAAATCCAGATCGCCGCAACCAAGGCAACAAGGAGGCCTGGAGTTCTGCTGGTTCGCAGGTTCATTGGACTTATGCCCCTAACGTTCTTTGCGGCGCTTATTCCCGATGGATGTTTGCCAAAGATTAGCGACGGACATCCCGCGCGTCACCTAGGGATTTCCCTAGTTTTTACCCAAGAGCTTCCAACGGTTGCGGCTGGGGGGCCAGAGTCTTACATCTCCGGGCGGGCGCTCTTTGCGGGCAGTGAATGGGGTTCGTGGAGAGTTGTGAGGTTCGGTGATCAACAAAAACTCCTGCCGTTAGGGCTTAAACGGCAGGAGCAATAGATAACAATTTTTGTACCCGGCTTGCACACAGTCCCAACGGGTGCATTAGTTAACCAACAGTTTAAATCTAGATGTCGTAATACATCTGAAACTCGTAAGGATGCGGCCGCAGACGCATAGCGTTCACTTCCTTCTCCCGCTTGTAGTCTATGTAGGTGTTCAGCATCTCCTCGGTGAAGACATCGCCCTTGAGCAGGAACTGGTAGTCGCGCGCGAGCGCATCCAGGGCATTCTCCAGCGAGCCCGGCATGGAAGGAACCTTCGCCAGTTCCTCTGGACCGAGATCGTAGATATCCTTGTCGAGCGGCTGACCAGGATCGATTTTGTTCTCGATACCGTCGAGACCTGCCATCAGCATTGCCGAGAATGCGAGGTACGGATTGCAGCTCGGATCGGGCGGCCGGAACTCCACGCGCTTCGCCTTGGGCGACGCCGAATACATCGGAATACGACATGCCGCGGAGCGATTGCGGCGTGAGTATGCCAGATTCACCGGGGCCTCGAAGCCCGGCACGAGTCGCTTGTAAGAGTTGGTGGTCGGAGCGATCAGCGCCGATAGCGCCGGGCCATGCTTGATCAACCCGCCGATATACCACAGCGCCATCTGCGAAAGTCCGGCGTAGCCATCGCCGGCGAAGAGAGGCTTGCCGTCCTTCCACAGTGACTGGTGGGTGTGCATGCCGCTGCCGTTGTCCTGGAAGAGCGGCTTGGGCATGAAGGTCACGGTCTTGCCGTACTGGTTGGCGACGTTCTTCACGATGTACTTGTAGAGCATCATCGAGTCGGCCGACTTGATCAGCGAATCGAACTTCAGATCGATCTCGGTCTGGCCGCCGGTGGCGACTTCATGATGATGGCACTCGACAACCAGGCCGCAGTTCTGCATGGTCATCGCCATCTCAGTGCGCAAGTCCTGATAATGATCGGTGGGCGCAACCGGGAAGTAGCCTTCCTTGTAGCGCGGGCGGTAGCCCAGGTTGTTCTCGACGCGGCCGGAGTTCCAACGGCCTTCTTCGGCGTCGATGAAGTAGAAGCCTTCGTGCTCGTTCTGATCGAAGCGCACGTTGTCGAAGATGAAGAACTCGGCCTCGGCGCCGAAGTAGGCGGTGTCAGCCAGCCCGGTCGACAACAGATACATCTCTGCCTTCTTGGCGATGTAGCGCGGATCGCGATCGTAACGCTGCTTGGTCACCGGATCGATGACGTCGCAGACCATCACCATCGTCGGGACTTCGGTGAAGGGGTCGAGCATGTACTTGTTGGCATCGGGGATGAGCAGCATGTCGCTCTCGTGAATGGCTGCCCAGCCGCGAATGGACGAGCCGTCCATGCCGAAACCCTCTTCGAACGACGATTCGCTCAACATCGCGATGGGATAAGAGACGTGGTGCCAAAGTCCGGGAAGATCGGTGAAGCGCAGGTCGAGGACCTGAACGTTGTGCTCCTTCACGAATTCCAGGACCTTCTTCGGATCAGGCTTGGTGTCAGCCATTCAGAACTCTCCTTGGCGCCTCGCTAGCGCGAGGGCGATGGTTATGTGGTGCGTGAAAATTTGCGGAATGTCGGCCCGTGCTTCCGCCGTGCTTGGTGCGGAGCCCGAACGATTCCGCGGATAAGAAGTCGGAAACAACCCGCATGGATAAGGAAAATGTGTAGCGTTGGACGTGGTCTCAGGTTTCGCGTCCGTGGTTGAGGGCCTAGCCTGAGACAAAGCGCCTTGGCTCACATCTCAGGATACGAGGCTGGTCCGGCAGGTGGGAAATACATTGTTTTTATGGCGGCGATAAAGCGCGGTTATGCGCGCGGAAAAGTGTGGATTTCCTGCGGAAAAGCAGGGAAGTTCCCGATTTGGGCAGGATCAACAGTCTTGCGCACAAGCCCCGACGGCGTGAGAGGAGATGGCTAATCGGCTGAGAATGAGGCGTCACTGAGAATTGCCCATATTGATTCCTCCTGTACGATTTGCAGTCTTTTCAAGCTGCCGTAAACACTCATTCACCACGCGCGGTGCACCATAGAACCATGAATCGCGCAGTGTCGAGCGCACGAAATCGCGGCCCCAGGAGTGATGCCAGATCGTTCTCGCTGCCGGCGCTTTATACGGTGAAGCTGGCGACCAGCACGCAGGAATTCCGGGCGGCGTTGCGGTTGCGATACGAAGTCTTCAATGTGGAGTTGCGGGAGGGTTTGCAGTCGTCGCACTCCAGCGGACACGATTTCGATCGGTTCGATGCCGTGGCGGATCACATCATCGTGTCATGCGCCTATACCAATCGCGTGGTGGGAACGTACCGGCTCCAGACGGGCGAGATGGCAGCGCGCAACCTTGGCTATTACGGTGAGCGCGAATTTGATTTCTCGCCATACGAAGCTCTGCGTTCGCAGGTGCTGGAACTGGGGCGCGCGTGCATTCATCAGGACCATCGCAACACGCAGGTGCTGATGCTGCTGTGGAAGGCGATTGTGAAATACGGCATGCGGCGCGGCTGCCGGTACCTGATCGGTTGCAGCTCGCTGACGTCGCAGGATGGCGCGACGGGCGCAGCGGTGTATTCCAAGCTGAAGAAGTTTCTGGTGCGGCCGGAGCTGCAGACAGCGCCGCAGCCGGCGTTCGCGTGCGATCTCGACATGCCTGCGGCGGAAGCGGACGTACCTAAGCTGTTGCGAGCCTATCTCACTGATCGGCGCGCAGATCTGCGGGCCGCCGGCGCTGGACGCCGACTTCAAGACGATCGACTTCCTCACATTTCTCGATCTCGCCCAAGTTCCCAACGGGTTTTTCTCGCGCGTGACGCAACCGCAGGCCGATCTTTCCTACCACGGGGCGTAAAGCGCGCCCAGGTTAGCGTCCAAAGGAAGGACGCGAATCTGGGGCACCGCTGCGTGTCGCCGGCTAAAAGCCGGCTCCAATAAAAGAAGAGCCGTCTATCGGCACGAGTAAACTCGTGCCCTGACACAAAACGGGATTAGTTCGAGTCGTGCCCTGACACAAAGCTGGTTTACCGGCAGCGCTGAGACGACTCCTTCCCCGGGTCCGCGCACACTTGCTTTGCCGGTATCATTAACCACGTCTTTAACATGAGAGCTCTTCTCAGGCTATCGCGCAGAATCTGGCGCATGAGTTGGTTTTTATGGGTCGCGGTCTCTGGGCTTTGGCGACACCGCGAATTACCGCCCGGCGCATCGCGCGTCGAAAGTGCGCGCTGGCTGCACCAAGCCTGCCTGCGCGGCATTCGTTCGATGGGGGTCGAGCTGACGGTGCAGGGAAGTCCGCCCACCCATGGCCTCATCGTCAGCAATCATCTGAGCTATCTCGACATCGTGGTCTACAGCGCCGCGATGCCGTGCGTTTTTGTCTCGAAGGCGGAGGTCGAGGAGTGGCCCATCTTCGGCCGCTATGCGAGGTGGGCGGGGACGGTCTTCGTGCGGCGCCATGATCGCAGCGACGCGGCGCGCGCGAATGTCAGCATCCGAGAGAGCCTGCACAATGGCGTGCCCGTGGTGTTGTTCCCCGAGGGGACAACAACGGATGGGCAGCGCATTCTGCGTTTCCATTCCACGATGCTGCAGCCTGCGATTGATGCGGCTGCGCCCATCACCCCGTGCGCGATCCGCTATGAGCTCATCGATGGCGATGTCGCGCACGAAGTCTGCTGGTGGGGCGATATGACGCTGGTGCCGCACATGTGGAATCTGATAGGGAAGAAATCGATTCACGCCAGGATCATTTTCGGCGAGCCAGTGATTCCCAGAGAGCCGGAATTTCACAAGGACTCGAGATTGCGTCCGGAGGCGACGGTCGGAGCGCTCAGCGATCGAAAGGATCTCAGCCGATTGCTGCACGACAGAGTCGTGCGGTTATATGCGCGGTTGATTGATGGTGTGGAGGACCGAGAGACACAGATTGCAGATCGGAGTTGACGTCGGGCGTAGGCTCGCCCAGATCTCGACCCGCCAGCCCCTTCGCAAGCTCAGGGCAGGCTCTGGGGCACCCGTCATCAGAGATCGGCTATGCTTTCGCGCGGTCGGCTTTGTCTTCTTCGAAGGGCAATTCGGCGTGCTTCATCTCCTGCCAGTCCTGCGCCTGTAGCTCGCGCGGAGTGCGTTCAAGCTGCTTTGGCTCCGGCAGTGACTCGGCTGCGAGCGAGCGATCAAGGTCGGGGAATTTGCGCGCTTCGGGCAGGACGCGGCGCTCCATGGAAGCCACCAGATCGTTGTACGATTCGACCGCCCCGCCGAGCCGTTTGCCCATCCGTTCCAGATGCTCGGTCATGGTGCACAGGCGCTCGTAGAGCGTCTTGCCGGCATCGCTGATTTTCTTCGCGCTCTCGGCAAGGTTCTTCTGATTCCAGCCGTAGGCAACAGCTTTCAGCAGTGCGATCAGCGTGGTCGGCGAGGTGACGATGACTTTCTGGCTGACGCCGTATTCGATTAGCTCAGAGTCGGCGTCCATCGCGGCGCGGAAGAAGACTTCGCCGGGCAGGAAGAGCACGACGAACTCCGGCGTGCAAGGAAGATGCGACCAGTAAGCTTTGCCGGCCAGCGAATCGATGTGATTGCGCACCTGGCGCGCGTGCTCGGCGAGGCAGATGTTGCGCCCGAGTTCGTCCGGCGCTTCCAACGCGGACAGGTACGCGCTCAGCGGAACTTTTGCATCGACCACGACCTGCTTGCCGCCGGGCAGATCGACGATGACGTCAGGACGGTAGCGGCGCTCGTCGTCGTTGAAGGAAAGCTGCTCCTTGAAATCGCAATACTCCAGCATGCCGGAGAGCTCAAGGACGCGATGCAGCTGCAGCTCGCCCCAACGGCCGCGGGCTTGCGGCTCGCGCAGGGCTTTGACTAGATTTCCAGTTTCGGTTTGCAGAGCTTTCTGTGTATCGAGGAGCGAGGCGACTTGTGAAGTGAGCGTGCCGTAGGCTTCGGCGCGCGCCTTCTCCAGATCCTGAATCTGCTGATTCATTCCGACGAGGGATTGCGCGATAGGCTCGACCAGGTTCTTGACTGCCTGCTCTTTTTGAGCCAGATCGCCAGCGGCCTGCGTTTGATAATTCTGCAGAACGCTCTTGGCGAGCTGGAGAAAGTTGGCGTTGTTGCTGTCGAGCGCGGCAGCTGCGAGAGACTTAAACTGAGCCTTTAATTGTTCGCTGGCATCCTGCAGTAGACGCAGCTTTTCCTCTGTGGCGCGGCGTTCGCTGATAAGCGTGGCATCAAGTGCGGATCGCGCCTCGGTGAGGGCGCGAATCTCGGCGGCTTGGCGATCGGCAGCGGCACGGGCGGTTGCGAGATCTTGTTCCAGCGAGCGTTTGCGTTCGGCGAGCGCGGCGCTCTGCATGCGGCAAAACAAAAGCGAAACTCCAGCGCTGATCAGTGCGCAACTTGCCGCCAGCAAGATAACCAGAAGGATGCTCATCGGGGACCCTTGCGGTCATTGTATGGCTGCGGCCTGTGGATGGGAAAGAGTCGAGAGTTGGCGATGGAGGTTCGCGAGCTCGGGCAGCGGTCAGCGGACGAGAAGTCAATCCCCGCCTCTCTTTTTGAACATCTCGTGAAATTAACATTTCATTAATCGAAAATGTTTGACGCCCGATTCCGCAGGGTATAGTCTTCCCGTCCATTGGGGTGTTTTACCAAGCTGTAAGCTCCGAGCTGGTAACGATAATGCCCATTTTCGCCGTTGCAACCCGGCGTACCTTTCCGTCCCTCACTGCATCCTTACCTACATATTGGACTCGCGGCTTGCCGCAGGGGAGGACCGCGTAATGGAAGTATCGCGACGTACCTTCGTCAAAACTGGCGTGGCGGGCGCCGTTGGACTTTCCGTCTTCGGCTTCGATCTGACACCGCTGCACGCGCAAGCGCAAGCGCTGAAAATCTCGCGCACAACTGAGACGCGCAGCACCTGTCCATATTGCGCGGTGAGCTGCGGCGTCATCATCCACACCATCGGCGACAAAGCCAAGAACGTCACGCCGCAGGTGGTGCACGTCGAGGGCGATCCCGATCACCCGATCAATCGCGGCACGCTGTGTCCTAAAGGCTCATCGCTGCAGCAGGACATCCAGAACGATCGCCGCATTCTGTACCCGCGGGTGCGTCGTCCGGGATCGGATCACTGGGAAGACATTAGCTGGGACCATGCGATCGAAGAGATTGCGGTCTGGACCAAGAAGACGCGCGACGCCGGCTTCATGGAGACGGACGCAAAGGGCAATACCGTCAATCGCTGCGAATCGCTCTTCTTTACTGGCGGCTGCACCGATACCAATGAGTTCAATTACCTGGTCGTGAAAGCGATGCGGGCTATGGGGGTGGTGCGCCTGGAAAACCAGGCGCGGGTTTGACACGGCCCCACGGTCTCAAGTTTGGGACCAACTTTCGGGCGCGGCGCCATGACCAATGGCTGGGTCGACATGAAGAACACCGACATGATGTTAATCATGGGCGGGAATCCAGCCGAGAACCATCCCTGCGGATTCAAGTGGCCGGTCGAGGCCAAACGCAATCGCGACGCCAAGATGATCGTGGTCGATCCGCGCTTTACGCGCACCGCGTCGCAAGCCGATATCTTCTGTCAGATTCGTGCGGGCAGTGACCTCGCATTTCTCGGCGGCCTCATCTCTTACGCCATCCAGAACAACCGCGTCGCCCACGAGTATCTGGTCAACTACACCAACGCCGCGTTCGTCGTCAAAGACGGATTCAAGCTACCGGAAGACGGCCTGTTCTCCGGCTTCGATCCTGCGACCAAGAGCTACAACAAGAGCACCTGGAACTACGAAGAAGGTGGAAACGAAACAGGCAAGGCGGTTGCCACGCCACCGATGGGAGTCGCCGGAGATATTCCTGGTGGCGCCGCGCCGGGAGCGACTGGCTCGGCAAAGCCGCACGAGGCGCAGGCCAGCGCTGCTGCTGGACAACACAGCGACACCGCACACAATGCTGAAGGCCACGGTTATCAGGCCGGAGGACCGGCGGGCGCGAAGGCCATGCCCGGCGCTCCCGCTCCTCCATCGCTGCCGCCGAATGTGGCCTACGATCTTTCGCTGCAACATCCGCGCTGCGTGTATCAACTGCTGAAGCAGCAGTACTCGCGTTACACGCCGGAGATGGTCGCGAACATCACCGGCATCCCAAAGGAGCAGTTGCTCAAAGCGTGGGATCTGTACACGTCCGTCCGCAAAGACGGAGACATGAAGAAGGCTGCGACCGTCATCTACGCCGTGGGCTGGACGCAGCACAGCAACGGCACGCAGGTCATTCGCGCCGCGTGTGTGCTGCAGTTGCTGATGGGAAATGTTGGCCGCGCCGGCGGCGGGGTGAACGCGCTGCGCGGACACTCCAATATTCAGGGCGCGACCGATATGGCCGGCATCTTCGACATCCTGCCCGGCTATCTAAAAATGCCGTCGCCTGCGGACAAAGATCTTAAGACGTTTCTGGACCGGGTCACGCCGAAGCCATCGAAGCCGGGCGACTGGGAGTCGTTCAACTACTGGTCGAACACACCCAAGTTCATGGTCTCGTTCCTGAAGGCGATGTATGGTCCGGCGGCGACGAAGGAGAACGATTTCTGCTTTAACTGGCTGCCGAAGATCGACCGCAACTATTCCTGGGTCCAAGACTGGAACGACATGTACGAAGGTAAAGTGAAAGGCGTCTTCGCCTTCGGCATGAACGGCGTGATGATCGGGCCGGACTCGAAGAAGAACATCGACGCGCTGAAGAAAGCCGACTTCCTGGTGGTGTGCGAGATCTATCCCGACGAGACCAGCGCCTTCTGGCAAGCGCCGGGCACAACGCCAGAGGAAATGAAGCAGATCAACACCACGGTGTATCAGCTGCCAGGCGCGGGATTCGCGGAGAAGGATGGAACGTTTGTGAATTCGGCGCGCTGGCTGCAATGGAAATACGCAGCGCTGCCCACGCCGGCCGCATGCCGTCTGGATCAGGACATCCTGTCGCAAATCTTCCTGCGCGTTCGCGAACTGTACAAGAAAGAAGGCGGTAAATTCCCCGATCCCGTCGTGAACGCGACGTGGAACTACACCATCCCGACGAGTCCCTCGCTCGCGGAAGTTGCGAAGGAGATCAACGGCAAGGCCGTCACCGATATTAGCGACGAGAAGACCAATTTTTCCCTGAAGGCCGGACAGCAATTGCCGGGCTTCGCCGTGTTGCGGGATGACGGCTCAACTTCTTCCGGCAACTGGCTCTATTGCGGCTCGTGGACCGAGGCAGGCCCGATGATGCAGCGTCGTGGCACCGACGATCCTTCCGGTCTGGGCATCTATCCAAACTGGGGATGGTCGTGGCCGGCGAACCGGCGCGTGCTGTACAACCGCGCCTCGTGCGATCTCACCGGCAAACCCTACGATCCCTCGCGCCGCCAAGTATGGTGGAGTGCGGCCACGGACAAGTGGGTGGGCAACGACGTTCCCGACTTCAAGCCCGATTCCAAGCCGGAAGAGCACATGGGGCCGTTCATCATGAACCCGGAGGGCGTCGGACGCCTTTTTGTTCCACTGGGCGCAATGGCCGATGGTCCGATTCCCGAGTTTTACGAGCCGATTGAAAGCCCGGTTGCCAATCTGCTGCATCCGCAACAGTCGACTAATCCGCTGGCGAAGACCTTCAAGACGGATATGGACAAGTACGCCAAGCCGGGCGAGGGCTACAACATCGTCTGCACAACCTACCGGCTGACCGAGCACTATCACTACTGGACCAAGAACAATCCCATGAACGTCGAGCTGGTGCCGGAGCCGTTCGTGGAGATACCCGCGGAACTGGCCGACCAGATGGGCATTCGCGGCGGCGAAAAGGTGAAGGTCAGCAGCATTCGCGCCGACTACATCGCCAAGGCGATGGTGACCAAGCGCATCAAGGCCATGATGGTGGATGGCAAGAAAACATACCAGATCGGTATTCCGATCCATTGGGGCTACAAGGGGATCTCCGAGAGCGAAGGCAGGACTTCGCTGATGCCGACGAATCGGCTGACGCCGACGGCCATTGATCCGAACGCGTATACGCCGGAGTTCAAGGGATTCCTGGTGAAGCTGGAGAAGGTGTGAGGGGTTGAAGGGGCGCGGCTTCAGCCGCGCAGGACCGGGTAGTGCGGCGCTTCAGCGCCGCGTCTAACGGGGTAATAACAATTTGGCCTTTAGGCCCTGAGGTACATCGTTTGAACGACAATCCTCGACCAAGAGAAGTACCCCAGGGGCTAAAGCCCGGATCTATTTGCATCGCGGGACGCGGGCCTAAAGGCCCGCACTACCCGAACTGTGCGACGGAGAGCGGTACATGAGCGATCGCGGCACATTACGAATCCAGCGCGTCTCGGGCCACCCTGGACCAGTGGCGGGACAGGGAACGCAGCGCGAAGACACGGTCTGCAAGCTGATCGACACCACGACCTGCATCGGCTGCAAGGCGTGCGAAGTGGCCTGCGTGGAATGGAACGACATGCCGTTCCGCGAGACCTACTTCGACAACACCTACCAGACGATGCCGGACACGCAATGGAATTACTGGAACCTCATCAAGTTCAACGAAGATGAGCATTCCGATGGCAGCTTCGCGTGGCTGATGCGCAAGCATCAGTGCATGCACTGCGCCGATCCCGGCTGCCTGCATGCGTGTCCCGCCGACGGCGCCATCGTGCAATACGAAAACGGCATCGTCGACTTCCAGCAGGAGAATTGCATTGGCTGCCAGTTCTGCGTCTCCGGCTGTCCGTTCAACATTCCCAAGTACAATGAGACCACCAAGAAGGTTTACAAGTGCACGCTCTGCTCCGACAGAGTAGGAGCGGGTCTGGAACCTGCCTGCATCAAAGCGTGCCCCACGGGATGTCTGCACTTCGGCACCAAGGACGACATGAAGTTCCTGGCCGAGAAGCGGGCCACGCAGCTGCGCGAAGTTTCCGGCTTCAAAGAAGCCGGGGTGTACGATCCGCCCACCATCGGCGGCACCAGCGTCATCTACGTTCTGCACGACATCAATCATCCGGAGAAGTACGGCAACCTGCCCAAGGAGCCGCGCATTTCCGCCGCCTTCACTATCTGGAAAGAGTGGTTCAAGCCGATCGGATTGTTCGGCGCGATGCTCGGCTTTGTCGGCGTGGTGATGCATTACGTTTTTGAAGGTCCGCGACGCACGCAGCCGCTGCCTCCGATCAAGCAGATCGATCCACCAGATCATGCCGCAGGAAAGGAGAACTAGATGGCGACCTCTGCCGATCGTTTTATTCATCGTCCCAACGCCATCGATCGCCTGGGCAAGACCGTGGTTTACGTCGGGGAACTGCTGCGTCATCCGGTGTACACGCGCTTCCTGCACTGGATGGTCGGCATCTTCTTCTTCCTGGCGCTGCTGTCGGGATTCGCGATTTATCTGCCATGGATCTTCCGCTTCTTCGCGCCGCTGTTCGGCGGCGGAGCGATGACGCGCTTCCTGCATCCCTGGTTCGGCATCGGCTTTGTCTTCTTCTTCGCACTGCAGGCTCTGAACTGGTGGCAGGCGATGACGTGGACGCCGGCCGATTCGCGCTGGATGAAGAACATCAAGGATTACGTCACGCGTGCCGATTCGGTCGAGTCGCCGGAGACCGGCTTCTTCAACGGCGGGCAGAAGATGATGTTCTGGGAAATCGTCTGCGGCTCCATCGCTTACGTCATTACCGGTGTGATGATGTGGTTTCCCACAACCTTCGGGCGCATTTGGGTGTCCATCGCCTATGTGATCCACGACATTTCTGCGCTGGTCATGCTGTTCGGCATCTTCTTCCACATTTACCTCAGCACCTTTGGCGAGCCGGGAACGATTCAGGCAATGACGCGGGGCACCGTCAGCGAAGGCTGGGCGTGGACGCATCATCCGCGGTGGTACAAGGAGGTGACCGGCCGCGATCCGGAGGAAGCGATGAAGCAGGCGTCTCGGCCGACAGCCGGCGAAGAGCGCACCCTGTAACGGTCACTGCAGCAAGTCCTCGAAATCCGCTATAACAGAAGAGTGAGTGCAAGCAATCCTTTCCTGGCTCCCCGAACGGCGTTGATCACCGGCGCCTCCAGCGGCATCGGGCTGGAGTTGGCGCATCTGTTTGCCCGTGATGGCTACCGGCTGGTGCTGGTGGCGCGCAATCGCGGCGCTCTGCGCGAGCTTGGCGACGATCTGCAGACGCGACATTCGATCCAAGTGCGCATTTCGCCCAAAGACCTGGCGCATCCGGCCTCGCCGGGCGAGTTGTATCAGGAGTTGCAGGAAGCGGGCATCGTGCTCGACGTGCTGGTGAATAACGCCGGCTTCGGCGGCAATGGATCGTTCCTCTCGACCGACTGGAACAACGAAGCCGAGATGATCCAGGTGAACATCACGGCTCTGATGCACCTGACCAAACTGTTTCTCCCCCAGATTCGCGCCCGCGAAGGCAAGGTAATGAACGTGGCCAGCGTGGCGGCGTTTCTGCCCGGGCCATTCATGTCGGTGTATTACGCCAGCAAGGCGTTTGTGTTGAGCTTCAGCGAAGCGCTGGCCGAGGAGCTGAGCGGGACAGGAACGACGGTGACGTGCTTGTGTCCCGGACCGGTGGTGACAAAATTTCAGGAGCGGGCGGGGACGTCGACGACTGGCTTGTCGCGAGGTCCGTTGCTGCTGGATGTGCGCGAGGTGGCGCGCGCCGGATACGAAGGCATGAAGCAAGGCAAGCGCATTGTGATTCCCGGATGGAAGAACGCAGCACTGGTCCAGGGATTGCGCGCCTCACCACGCAGCATGGTGACCAGGATCGTCCGCGGGATGAATGAGAAGAAGAAGTAGCGGGCACCGATCAGCAGTTGGAAACGGGTAGCGTAATTGATGCTATGGCCTTCCATGAGAAGGCCGGTCGAAGTCAAGTACGATTTGCGTTGTTGCTCCTCTATTTTTTCTTTTTCTTCCCAGCGGTTTTTGGGCAGAGCGGCCCGGAGCAGTCAAGGGCGCGCTCTGCGCGGCGAAGCGAACCCTTGACGGCGAGGACCGCTCTGCCAGCATGGCGCAGGGAAGAAAAAGGTGCCCCTGACCTGTTTCGAGCCGAGAAATCGACTCCGCAGCTACGTTGTGCCCTCCGCCACTGTCGCCACCCTTCCATCCGCACTCTCAGTGGGCGATTGTCGCCCGGTGCAAGTTGGGTGTTCTCGTTTCAGCCGGTGCTGCCACCTGTTAGGCGACCTCTCTCCTGGTTACAGCTCAGAAGTTGGGCCAGGCCATAGACGCAGTCACCGAAACTCGGCTTTGGGCTCGTTGCTGTAATTCGCTCAAACTATGCTGTCGCCATCAGCGTCGAACGGCTGTTGTGGAATGGTTCATAGACTTCTCCGCTCACCCACAGCCGATGCAGCAGCACCGCCAGTTTTCGCGCGGTCGCGATGATGGCTCGTTTTTTGCCATTCTTGCCGCCGCGTTCGGCCAGCTTCAGTCCCCATCGTCGCAGGTCACTCTCGGCGCCAAAGGGCCCGAGGATGTGTTGTGCCCCTTGCACCAGCAAGGTTCGCAGATACGGATCGCCTTCTTTGCTGATGTGCATCTGCGGCGCGCTCTGTCCCGAGTTTCTGCGCCCTGGCTGCAGCCCGGCGTAGCACCCCGCGTCCCGACTCTTGCGGAAACGATGCGGATCTTCCAGCGTCAGCATGTAGGTTAACGCGATCAGCGTGCCCACGCCCTTCACCTGCTTCAGCAGCGCGGTTTGCGGATAGCGCTGCTTGGCGATCTCCTCGATCTGCCGGTTGTACTCGGCGATCTGTTCGCTCAGGGCTTCCGATGCTTGCAGCAGCGGCGCCAGTGCAGTTTGCAGTTCTGGGCTCAGCGTCTGGATTTTTTCCAGATCCATGTTGCGTGGGTTGCAGCCGCGTATGCGCTCACCATAGGACTTGGTCAGCCCGCGGGCTGCATTCACCAGCGCGGTTCGCGCCCGCACCAGGCTGGCTCGTGCTCGAATCACCATCAGGTCGGCTTGCGCCTGCCGGCTGCGATGCTTCACCGGAGCCAGCAACTGCGGGTCGATGCGCGCCAGCCGTGCCAGCGTCCGCGCATCCAGCCGATCGTCTTTGCGCCGGCTCTCCCCGATCAGCCGCACGTTGCGGGCGTGTGCCACGATGACTTCGTGACCCAAGTCCGCCACTAACCGACTCACCCACGGCGAGTGCATTCCAGTTTCCAGCGCCACCCGACTGCGGGGCATGGCTGCGAATACTTCTTCCATCGCCTTCGGGGTCGTGCTCAGCTTCTGCTCGGCAATCACTTTACCGGTCTCATCCAGCACGCAGTACCAGCTCGACCTATCGCCCAAATCCAAACCAATCGTCAGCTTCCCGCCGAAATTCTTCTCGCTCGCTGTCGCCGTAGTGGTAGTCTTCTTCATTGCCGGTCTCCTTTATCTCTTGCGCTTCGAGCGCGTCGATAACTTGGGAGCGTATAGCATCCCGTCCGGAGACCGGCCTTCTCATCCCATCTGTTCTCGCCAATGATGGCTCCGTGAAGTTGAAAGTCTTCTACAATGTGCTACATGGCGGAACGCACACTGACCTTGATTGTGACCATTGTTTGGCTGTGTCTGGTCAGTAATGCGCAAGAACGGGCGTCGGCCCACGAAAGCACCTTCACCGTCCCTTGCGGCGCGGCAGATCCAAATGTCGCTGACTTCCTGCCGAAGAATGCAAAACTCATTAAAGAATCAAGAGTAGATTTCGAGAATAACGGTGTAGTTGCTGTGGTCCTGGCCTATGCCTCGGACGGAGTGCCTGATGTCACCACGGGCGTTCTCGTCTTGAAGCACGGCGCAAACGGATGGGCGGTCGATTTTGAAGAGACTGATTCGGTGACCAATGGAGCCGGAGCATCTGACGCGATCAATATCGAAAAGGTCAGAAGTTCAGGAGGCAAAGAGGGAATCGTAGTCGCTCTGAAGTTCTCAGGTGCCGGTACTTCGACCGATTGGCACGTCCTCACTTCGGTCAGAAACAAAATTGTACGATTGGACCCAACGGGAATCCGCGAGAGAGTCTTAAAGGGCAGGGGCTACCAGTTCATGGGCTACAACGGGGTCACTGTTAATGGCGATGCTGTGATCGAGTCCTTGCCTGGCTACTCGCATGGCGCGGCGCGCTGCTGTCCGGATAGACCATCAATAGCAATCACATCAAGATTCAGTGGTACCTCCATCAAGCTAGACTCAGTGAAAGAGTCCCCTTAGGGGGGAAGCTGCTTATTTCGGCTGGAGCTACTGAGCACGGAGTGGCTGGAGCCTGTTGTTGTTGTAACATCGGCATAAGACGCACAATCAGGTCAGCGTGTGGCTTGCTTCCAATGCTCGCCGCACTTTGGTGGGCTGGCGCTGCGCGCAGAAGGTGGTAAATTAGCGCGACGGAGGCCACTTCATGACTCCTCTTCCTCGCGCAGTCACCATTCTGTTTCTAGCGTTGTGCGTGCCGAGCGGTTCTTTCGCTGCGGCTAACGAATCGAATCCTAAACCGCAGGACAACTCAGCTCCCTCCACGACAAACGTCAGCGTCACGCTCGACGCTCTGACCAACCGGCATCCCATCAGTTCGTATGTCTATGGCGGTGCGTATCCCCAGGACGCATCCACCATCACCGATAGCGGCATGACCGTGGTGCGCTGGGGAGGGAATGCGACCTCGCGCTACAACTGGAAGCTGTACACCTACAACGCCGCGAACGATTGGTACTTCGAGGATTTTGGCTACACCGAGATCGGCGATGGCAGTTCTACCCAGTACATCAACGACGTGAAGGCTGCGGGTAGCAATCCGCTGATCACCATGGTGATGCTGCCGTGGGTGGCGAAGAGTTCAGGATGGAGCTTCTCGGTCAGCAAATATGGTTCGCAGTGCGCTACCGATCCGTATAACGGTGACGCCGGAGACGGCGTGTATACCGACTGCGCCACCGACATCACGGGGAATAATCCCAACGATGCCGACGTGCCGCTGCTCGATCAGCCGAGTAGTGGCGATCCGCCGGGAAGCGTTTACCGCAACCAGTGGACAATGGCCCTGTCAAGTGCGTTTGGGACTGCGCCGCACTTCTACAACATGGACAACGAAGTGGACATCTGGGGCAGCACCCACCGCGATGTTCACCCGAATCCCACGGCCTATAACGAGCTACGCGACACCTACCTGGCGGAAGCCCGTAAGCTGAAGCTCTGGGACCCGCGTGCAATCCGCTTAGGCCCGGTAAGCTGCTGCTGGTGGTTTTACTGGAATGGCGCCAACAACAACGACAAAGGCGCTCACGCCGGAGTCGATCTGCTGCCCTGGTGGCTGAACGAAGTTTATTGGCAGGACAAACTGGCCGTTCCGCAGCAGCGCTCGGTGGATGTGTTTGACATTCACGCCTACCCGGATGGGCCGGACACTTCCAGCTGGACGCAGGCGCAGAAGCAGGCGCTCTCCTGTCGCATCTATCGCGATTATTGGGACCCGACGTACGTGAGCGAGTCGGGGGCGATCAATCAGTATTGGACGACTTTTCTCCAGCCCAACAAGACCATCCCCTTCCGCTTGCCGCGCATGCGGGCGATTGCGAACATGATTTATCCGGCAACGCCGTTGAGCGTTACGGAATGGAGCGCCAACTTCGCCGGCGAAACGGATTTCTCCACGGCGCTGGCCGATGCCGATGCCTATGGAATTCTGGGCCGGGAGCGCGCTTACCTGGCATCGCGCTGGGTAGCGCCGGTTCCGGGTAATCCGAATTATTTCGCGCTGAAGTTGTACCGAAACTACGACGGTGCGCACGACGCGTTTCTAACCACATCGATTTCGGCTGCGAATAACGGCGATCCTGGTTTGTTCAGCAGCTACGCCTCGCTGAATTCCACGGGCAACACTCTCACTGCAATGGTTCTGAACAAGGATCCGTCGAATATCGCGCAGGTGCAGTTTGCGTTTAACGGATTCACTCCGACGCAGGTAACAAGCTACACGCTTTCGTCGACCGATCCGACGCAAATCGTGCCTTCGGGTCCGAAGTCATGGACGTCGACCGTGAACTTCGCACCGTACTCGGCGACGCTGCTGGTGATAACCGGGTCGGCTAAAGTTCCGGGAGCGGAGTGGGACCTGAATCCCGACACCACGATGTTGGCTGCTGGAGGACGCGTGGTGCTGAGTCCGACCATCACCTCCGGCGCGGCAACCGTTACTTTGGGGACGCCACAGTATGACAGCGGAATAACAGTTACGGTGAATCAGCCCACCCTCAGGCCGGGGCAGAACGGAACCATTACCGTGACTTCGGGCAGCGCTCCGGGCTTCTATCACTACTCCGTACCGAGCACCGACAGCGCAGGTGTGGCGCAGCAGCAGGAGGGTTGGATTCTGGTGGGCAATCCGTCCGCGACGTTGACCAAGACGGGCGACGATCAGAAAGGCCAAAGGGGAACGAAACTGAACCTTTCGGTCACGCTCAACGCTGTGCAGTCAGGGGGCAGCGCGGCGGGTGGAACGATTTTCTTTTCGACCAGCGCGGGCACGCTATCGCAGCGCATCGTGGTCACCGATTCCAACGGCAAGGCGCCGGTCGTGCTGACTCTGCCTTCGACCCCGGGAATAATACACGTCACGGCGGAGGGGCAATACGGGCTGGGGCATCCACAGGTTACGTTTATGGAGTTCTCACAATAGCGGATCAGCCCGACGACGGGGGCTATGCCTCGCCAAGTTCGATTGCGACTGAGAGTTTGTGTCGCCGGCTGAAGCTGGCCAGGGTAGAAAAAGCGATTTGGACGCTGGCTTGAAGGGCGCGGTTCTAGCTGAACGCCGCCCGGGCAACCCTGCTATTTGCACCTGAGGGGCTGCGCTGACGAGGGATGGCAATTTCAGTGCCCGTGGACTTTGGAGCAACGGAGCCATCTCTACCCGTGCTGGCCCGCTTCGTGTTTTAGCTAATTGCTAGTTCGCTAATCGCTAGTCGCTTCTTCACAGCCCAAACAGCTCACGCAGTCGCTTCGTTTGTGCGCGGCTGACGGGGATCTCGGTTTGCTTCTTGTCTTCCATGCGGATCTGGTAGGAGCTCTTGAACCACGGCACCACTTCCTTGATGCGGTTGATGTTCACCAGATAGGAGCGGTGGGCGCGCCAGAACATGTTGGGATCGAGCGAGTCGAGCAACTCCTCGAGCGTGCGGCAATTGGATTGGCCCTCCATGTGGGTGGCGACCACGGTGATGATGCCATCTTCAATCGAGGCGTAGCAGATATCTTTCTGATCGACCAGGAAGAGACGCCCCGCGGCCTTCAATAGAATCTTTGCGGCCGGCGGACGCTGCTGTTGCTCCAGCATCTTGACGATGGTGCCGATCTGATCGCCAGGCGAGGCCGCCTCTTCCAGCTTGCGGCGAACTTTATCGACCGCTTGCGACACGCGTTTGCGGTCGAAAGGTTTCAGCAGATAATCAATGGCGTTAACCTCGAAGGCCTTCACGGCATATTGATCGTAGGCGGTAGCAAAGACGATCTGCGGCAGCGGGAGTTTGCGGTCGAGCAGCTTCTTGATGACGCCGAAGCCGTCGAGGCCGGGCATTTGCACATCGAGGAAGACGAGGTCGGGCGAAAATTCTTTAACCAGGTTGACCGCCTCAACTCCGTTCTTGCCTTGCGCGACGATATCGACATCGAGCTCGCGCAGCAGGTAGGCAAGCTCATCGCGCGCCAGCTGCTCGTCATCCACTATGACTGCCGACAGTGCCATTCGTTCTCCTGGAACTAATGTCATGCACAAATATAAATGAGCCGCGAGGCGCGACAGGCATCCGCGCTGGATTTCCGCGTCCCGGGCTGCTCCCGGCGAACCGCAGATCCCTCGGCTTCGCTCGGGATGACAGTAATGAGGCTCGGGATGACAGTATTGGGAGGGGAAGAAGCCTGCCAAGTGGGAAACAGCCATGTGCCAACAGTCCGCAGCGAAAAGCGAATAGCGAAAGGCGACGAGCGAAAAGGCGAAGCCCGCACCTTCAGGCAATAGCTGAAAAGCGACAGCTGCATTTACACTATTCGCAAACATGGTCGTCATCTATGGGATTCATCCAGTCAGCGAGGCGCTGAAGTCGGGCGCGCGCAGCTTCGAGTATGTCGGCATCGCGCGCGAGCGGCATGATCAACGAGTGCAGCGCCTGATCGACGATTGCCGCGCCAGCGGCGTGGAGGTGCGCTTTCTGCCGCGCGAGCAGCTCGATCGCACCGCGAACACCAACACGCATCAGGGCGTCATCGCGGTCACCAGCAGCAAGCAGTATGCGGACGTGGACACGCTGTTGGAGCAGCGGCACGGTGAGTACAGCTTCCTGGTGGTGCTCGACGGAGTGGAAGATCCGCATAATCTTGGCGCATTGATTCGCTCTGCCGATGGCGCGGGCGCCGACGGCGTCATCATTCCCGAGCGGCGAGCCGTGGGCCTCACCGGAACCGCCGTGAAGGCTTCGGCGGGAGCCTCGGAGCACCTGCCGATCGCGCGCGTCACCAACATTTCGCGCACGCTGGACGAGCTGAAAGAACGCAATGTCTGGACCGTCGGGCTGGATGAGCGCGGCACGCAGAGCTATGACGAGCTCGACTACAAGATGCATTGCGCGATCGTGCTGGGCGCAGAAGGCAAAGGATTGCACGATCTGGTGCGCCGACGCTGCGACTTTCTGGTGTCGATTCCCATGCTGGGGCATGTGCCGTCGCTGAATGTTTCCGTAGCAGGAGCGGTGGTGATGTACGAGGTCGCGCGGCAACGGAGGGCAGCAGGGAAGTAATCATCACGGTTGTAGGGAGGGTCCAAACGATGTTGGGTGCCGCGCTGCTGTTGGTGATCAATGTTTTGATGGCGGTGGTCGGCTGGCGCTATCTGTTTCGTACCGAGGCCGTAGTGGCGGACGCGCGAGCTCGCCAGGGCAAGAAACGGCTGACGCAGGCGTCGCTGAACTCCACCATGGCCATGAAGAGTTGGTACCCTACCTATGTGCGCTGTGCAGGAGTTGTGCTCTGGGTCTTCGATCTGCTAACGATCTACTTTCTCTGGTTCGGGAAAGCTCTGCAGTGATGCGGTTTGTTCTTGGGCTGGTGCTGTTCGCTGGAGCGGCCGTCAGTAGTCGGGCGCTCGATCGCCAGGCCTTCACCGTCACTCGCTATCAGCTGGAAGTGCAGATCGACCGTACCACGCACGTGATGGCCGTCACCGGCAAGGTCACGCTGCGCAACGATTCCAACATTCCACAAAAGAACATTGCGCTGCAGGTGTCATCTTCGCTGGCATGGAACAGCATCACCCTGGAGGACAAGCCGCTGCAGTGGCTGGGTGAGAACTACACTTCGGACATCGACCACACCGGCAGTCTTTCCGAGGCGATTGTCACTTTGCCGAAGGAGCTGGCGCCGGGCAATTCAGTCACCCTCGACATGCAATACGGCGGGACGATCACGCCGGACAGCAGGCGGCTGACGCGCATGGGCGCGCCCGACGAAGTAGCCGCGCGCAACGACTGGGACCAGATCAGCGACAGCTTCACCGCCGTGCGCGGGCTGGGCTATGTGGTGTGGTATCCGGTGGCGATCGAAGCGGTCAGCATGAGCGACGGCAATGCGGTGTTCGACGCGATTGCTGCGTGGAAAGAGAAGCAGGCGCACAGCGAGTTCGACGCGCGCATCATCGTTCTGGGCGCGAGTACGGAAGCGCTGTGCATTGCGGTGAACACTGCGGTCGCCAGCTGCGGCGAGAGTCGCGAAAGCAGCGAGACGACCCACGTCGGCGCCAAACTGAAAGAGTTCAGTAATACGCTCACGCTGGACGGCCTGCGAGAGACAACTCCGGCCTTCGCGATTGCCGACTATCAGTCGCTGGATCGGCCGACGGTTGCGGTAATGCACCTGCCGGACGACACGCAACTGGCGCGGGATTACGCGCTCGCAGCTGAGGCCAACGATCCGCTGCTGAAAGACTGGCTGGGCGAGCCGGGGCAGCCGGCGCGAATTGTCGAGCTGACCGATCCCAACGCGAATCCTTACCAGAGCGGCGGGATTTTGTTTACGCCGCTGCGCGAGGCGCCGACTCCGACCCTGCAGTTGCTGCTGATGCCGACGCAGGTGGCGGCACGTTTTCATTCACCACATGCGTGGATCGAGGAAGGAATGGAACGCCTTCTGCAGACCGTGCTGATCGACCGTCGTTCGGGACGCAAGGCGGCGCTGGATTTTTTGGATGAGTATCGCGAGCCGCTGGCGAAAGCCGAAGAGATGGCGCATCCGAAAGCGGAGACGGCATCGAAACCAGCGGCCGAGGTGAGCGCTGCGGACAACACGCTGCTCAATACGAACGATGAGCTTTACTTGCGAGGGAAGGGCAGCTTCGTGATGTGGATGCTGCGCGACATGGTGGGCGACACCGCGATGCAGTCGGCGCTGGCCGCGTATCATCCGGGAGCGGACAAGGATCCCAGTTATCTGCAGCGGCTGCTGCAAACCAGCTCGAAGCGCGATCTGGAGTGGTTCTTCGACGACTGGGTCTATCGCGATCGCGGGTTGCCGGATTTCCATGTCGAAACGGTGTACGCGCGGCCGCTGCTGAGCGAAGCGAAGAGTTTTCTGGTAACGGCCACCATCGAAAACCGCGGGCACGCCGGAGCCGAGGTGCCGGTAGTGATGCAGACGCCGGCGGGCGAGAGGGTCATGCGGGTGGTGGTGAAGGCGGGTGAAAAGGGAACTGGCCGTATTGAAGTGCCGGTTGCGCCGGACAAGGTCGTGGTCAACGACGGCAGCGTGCCGGAGGCCAATGTCGGTAACAATGTGTATGATGTTCCGCCGCCGGCGAAGGAGTGAAAAGACTTTTTCACGACGGAGGCACGGAGGACACGGCAGGTTTATGATCTTCGGTCTCTAGTGGCGCACCGTGTGTCGTGCAGCGATCAGGCTTACAGTATCAATAGCGCCTTGGGCTTTACTTCTTCCTTTTCCGTGCTCTCCGTGTCTCCGTGGTGAAAACATATTCTATGAGCTACATACAATTTCTTGGCGCGGCAGGCGTGGTTACGGGATCGAAGCATCTGATCCACGTCGACAACAATGGCGGCCGACCGTTGCAGGTGCTGGTCGATTGCGGACTCTTTCAAGGTCAGAAGGAGTGGCGCGAGCGCAACTGGCAGGATCTGCCGGTCCCGGCCAAAACGATCGACGCAGTCATCCTCACTCACGCGCATCTCGATCACTGCGGCTGGATTCCGCGACTGGTGAAAGAGGGCTTCCACGGCCCCATCTACGCGACCGCGCCGACCGTCGACCTGTGCAGCATCCTGCTGCCGGACTCCGGACATCTGCAGGAAGAAGACGCTGCGTACTACAACAAGACGCAGGCCACCAAGCACCATCCCGCACTGCCGCTCTACACCATGGAAGAGGCGCAGCAGTGCATGACGCTCTTCCGCCCGGTGAACTTCGGCGAAGCCAAGCAACTCACGCCACAGTTTTCGTTTCGCTTGGTGCGCGCGGCGCACATTCTCGGCTCGGGCATGGCGGAGATTACGTTGAACGCGGGAGCGAAGCCGGAGAAGCTGCTGTTTACCGGCGATATCGGGCGCGTGCGCGACAGCGAAGTCGCGCCGGGCAAGGTGGTGCACTCCGGGCCAACCGAAGGCGAAGACTGCGATCTGCTGGTGATGGAGAGTACCTACGGCAATCGCGAGCATCCGCACACCGATCCGCGTCCGCAGATGGCAGCGCTGATTCGCACGACCATTCAACGCGGCGGAACGGTGGTGGTGCCGTCGTTTGCGGTGGAGCGCACGCAGAAGTTTCTCTTCCTGCTGAAAGAGCTGATGGAGAGCGGCCAAGTGCCGCGCGTTCCGGTGCACGCCGACAGTCCCATGGCGATCAAGGCAGTGCAAATCTTCCTGAAGTACAGCGAGGAGTTCACCCCGGAGACCAAAGCGCTGATTGAGAAGTACGGCTCGCCGCTGGAGTGGCCGGGTTTCCATTTCGACCAGACGCAGCAGGATTCGAAGAAGATCAACCAGATCGATTCGCCGACGATCATCGTCTCGTCCAGCGGCATGGTAACCGGCGGGCGCGTTCTGCACCACCTGATGCAGCGGCTGCCGGACAAGAAGAATCTTGTGCTGTTCATCGGATTTCAGGCGCCGGGGACGCGCGGCTTCACGATCAAGAATGGTGCAGAGGCGGTGAAGATGTTTGGGCAGGAGGTGCCGATTCGCGCGCAGGTGGCGTCGCTGGAGCAGTTCAGCGATCACGCCGACACGCCGGAGCTGCTGGAGTGGCTGCACACCTTCAAGCGGCCTCCGAAAGAAGTTTTCCTGGTGCACGGCGAGCCGGAGGCGGCGTCGGAGTTGCGCGATGCGATGGTGAAGGAGTTGCGATGGAACGTGCAGGTGGCGGGGTACCGGCAGAAGGTGGAGATCGAGTGATCGTTCACCACGGAAGCACGGAGGACACGGAGGTTTCTTTGGACGCAAAGAGTTTTCGAGGGGTAAGAATTGTCATCACCAGCAGGCTTCAGCCTGCGAGGGATCTGCTTTTCGCCGCGGACAGCAGATCCTGCGCGGACTAAAGTCCACTCGTGATGACAATCTTCTAATTCGCCAGTTCTTTCGGTGCTCTCAGTGGTGAGAAGGGGTTTCGAATGGCAACCAGGCTAATTGAATATGCGGACGCCAGTCCGGAAGTGCGGGCGGTGTATGACGACATCATGGCCACGCGCAAGACCGACTGGATCAACAATTTCTGGAAGGCGCTGGCCAACGATCCGGCGACACTGAAGCGGACATGGGAGGACATCAAGCAGATCATGGCGCCGGGCGCGCTCGATCCGCTGATGAAGGAGATGATCTACGTCGCGGTCAGCGTGAGCAACGGGTGCGAGTATTGCATCGCGTCGCACACGGCGTCGGCGCGCAAGAAGGGCATGACCGACGCGATGTTTCATGAGCTGATGTCGGTGGTGGGCATGGCAAATGAGACGAACCGGCTGGCGAATGGGTATCGGATTGAGGTGGATGAGCAGTTTAAGTAAGAAGCTGTCAGCCATCAGCTGTCGGCCGTCAGCTCTGAATCGCCGTTCGCTATTCGCCGTTCGCTCGTCGCCAGAATCTGACACGTTGGTTTGGCTGACAGCTGACCGCTGATAACTGACAGCTTCCTTGCACCTGCCGAACGTTATAATTGGTACTCCCATGAAAGCCTACGTCTACGTCTCGCTCAAGAAAAGTGTGCTCGATCCGCAAGGCAAAACCATTCACGGCGCGCTGAAGAAGATGGGCTATCGCGGCATCGACGATCTGCGCCAGGGCAAGTACTTCGAGATCGCGCTCGACGACAGCGTCAGCCGCGAAGATGCGCAGGCCGAGGTGGAGCGCATTGCCCGCGAGGTGCTCACCAATCCGGTGATCGAGGAATACAGCTTCAGGCTGGAAGGGTAGCGCGTACGCCTCTCCCACACATTCGAAAACCGCGAATGTGTGGGGCACCCGAACCGTCTCGAAGAGCCGGTATACCCCGGGCCAGAGTCCCGCATCGGAACTCGCTCTGTAACATCCAATGAGCTACAGTTACAATTCAAGTAGCAATCTTCCTTCGTCATTCTCCGTTTAATGTGGTGCGCAACAGGGAGCTGAGTTATGTGTGGCATTGTTGGGTATGTTGGGCAGAAGCGGGTGGTTCCGGTCATCATCGACGGGCTGCGGCGGCTGGAGTATCGCGGCTATGACTCGGCCGGTATTGCGGTGGCCGGCAACGGCGAAGGGCTGCAGGTGCGCCGCGCCGAAGGCAAGCTGCGTAATCTGGAAGAGGTCATCCGGCTGAAGCCGCTCGACGGCACCTATGGCATCGGCCACACGCGCTGGGCCACGCACGGACGTCCCACCGAAGAGAATGCCCATCCCCATCGCGATTGCACCGGCAACGTCGTGGTCGTACACAACGGCATCATCGAGAACTATGTCAGCCTGAAACGCAAGCTGATCGACGAAGGCCACAAGTTCGTTACCGAGACCGACACGGAAGTCATCGCCCACCTGATCGAGAAACACCTGAGCGCTGAGGGCAACGGCCATCGCGTTGCGCTGGAAGAAGCGGTTCGTAAGACGGTGCAGTTGCTGACCGGCGTGTTTGCGATTGCGGTGATTTCGTCGGATGAGCCGAACAAAATTGTTGCGGCGCGCAACGGGCCGCCGGCGGTCATCGGGCTGGGCAAGAACGAGTACTTCGTCGCCAGCGACGTGCCGGCGATTCTGTATCACACGCGCGATCTGTTCTTCCTCGCCGACGGCGATCTTGCCGTCATCACGCCGAGCGGCGTGCAGCTAACCGACTTCGAAGGCCAGCCGATTTCGCGCCAGGTGCAGCACATCACCTGGGACCCGATCATGGCGGAAAAGGGCGGCTTCAAGCATTTCATGCTGAAGGAAATCTACGAGCAGCCGCGGGCGGTGCGCGACACCACGCTGGGGCGCGTCTCGCTCGATTCCGGCAAGGTTTTTCTCGACGAGATGGACATTACCGAAGAGGATTTCCGCAAGCTGAGCAAGGTTCATATTGCAGCGTGCGGCACCAGTTGGCATGCGGCGCTGGCAGGCAAGTTCATGATCGAGCGGCTGGCCAAGCTGCCGGTCGAGGTCGATTACGCCAGCGAGTTTCGCTATCGCGATCCGCTGACGGGGGCGGGTGATTTGTGCATTTTGATCACGCAGTCGGGCGAGACGGCCGACACCATCGCCGCGATGCGCGAATCGCGGGCGAAGGGCGCGAAAACGCTGGGGATTTGTAACGTCGTCGGATCCATGATTGCGCGCGAAGCGAATGGGACGATCTATACGCACGCCGGGCCGGAGATTGGCGTGGCGTCGACCAAGGCGTTTACCGCCCAATTGACCGCTCTGTTTCTGTTCGCGGTGTATCTCGGGCAGGTTCGCGGGACGATTGACGCCGAGCATTCGAAGCAACTGCTGGAGGAGCTGACGAAGATTCCCGGCAAGCTGGAGTCGCTGCTGACGCGCGATGAGGAGACGGAAGATCTGGCAAAGGAATATCACCGGGCGCACGATTTCCTCTTCCTGGGACGCGGCGTGCATTATCCCATCGCGCTGGAAGGCGCGTTGAAGCTGAAGGAAATCTCCTACATTCACGCCGAAGGATATCCGGCGGGCGAGATGAAGCACGGCCCGAACGCGCTGATCGACGAAGACCTGCCGGTAGTGATTCTGGCAACGCGCGATGTGAACGATCCGGGATCGGTGCTGCGGTATGAGAAGACGCTGTCGAATTTGAAGGAAGTGAAGGCGCGGTCGGGCACAGTGATTGCAATCGCGACCGAAGGCGACGAGGAGATTCGCGAGGCTGCCGATCACGTGCTGTATGTTCCCGACGCGCCCGAATTGCTGGCGCCGATTCTGGAGGTCGTGCCGTGCCAGTTGCTGGCCTATCACATTGCCGTGCGGCGCGGATGCGATGTGGATCAGCCGCGGAATTTGGCGAAGTCGGTGACGGTGGAGTAGAGGCAGCTGTTCGCTTTTCTCTTCGCACGTGAGAGGGGACAAGTTCGTCGCCGAAACGATAGGGCAGTCGGACCTACGCGGATCGTGAGCTGAACAGGCCGCCCTGCCCGAGAGACTGTATCGCAACCCGTATCGCCGCTCCGCGGCTCGAACGACCGTCTGCTCGGGCTAAAGCCCTTTTTCGGGAGGACGAAACGTGAAGGACCGCGGACGCTGGTCTGAAAGGGCGGGCCACTGCCGTTCACCCGCCTACCCTGACAATAAGTTGCATGGCGCAACCCCCCATTTGTGCCATTGTTAGCATCTGCGTGATCTTGTTAGACTCCGGCCCTACTTTCTTCCCAATTTCCTAGCCTGTGCCAGCCCGACAGTCGGAGGAGGCCCGCTTTTGAGGACGGTATATCTCGGCGCTTACGCCGGACGTGTGTTCCCACGCAGATTGATCCTATTCAGCTTGGCAGCAATCGTTGCAATTCTCCTGGCCACTCCGGCCAGTCTGCTTGGGCAGGTCACGGTAACGACGGAAAGGAACGACACCCTTCGCACAGGGCAGAACGTAAACGAGACGTTGCTTACGCCCGCGAATGTCTCCAGCGGTAACTTCCAGCTGCTCTTCTCCCAAAATGTTGACGGCTACGTATACGCGCAGCCGCTGTATGTGCCCAACGTCAACATCCCCGGTAACGGCGTTCACAATGTGGTTTACATCGCGACCGAAAATGACAGCGTGTATGCCTTCGATGCCGACAGTAACACCGGAGGCAATGCCAAGCCGCTCTGGCAGGTTAGCTTTATCAACCCTGCCGACGGCATAACTCCGATCTCCGACAGCGACATCAACTGCAATGGGGCCGTCTACCCTCAAGTCGGCATTACCAGCACGCCGGTAATTGATCTCGCCAGCAACACCATCTATGTTCTGGCGGAGACCAAAGAGAACGGGAGCTTCTTTCATCGTCTGCACGCCCTGGACATCACGACAGGGGAGGAGAGATCGGGGAGCCCGGTGGTGATCGCGGGATCGGTTCCCGGGACCGGCCCCGGCAGCTCGGGCGGCATCCTCACCTTCGATACTCTGATGCAGTTCAATCGTTCGGGATTGCTGCTTACTAGTGGAGGCAATCTCTTTCTTGCCTGGGCTTCCAATTGCGACAACGCGCCGTTCCACGGCTGGGTTATGTCTTTTAATAAGGCGACACTGCAGCAGAATGGCATCTGGGCGTCGACGGCTAACGGCGATGGCGGCGGGATATGGATGAGTGGCAGCGGCCTTGCCACCGACGAACGCGGCAGCATCTATTTTACGACCGGCAATGGCACCTTCGATACCTCGGGAACTCCTGTCGATTTAGGCGACAGCATCATTCGCATGTTCTTATCTACCTCCGGTCTGGTGGTGGGGGATTACTTCACGCCGTACAACGAGCTGACCCTGGGCGATAACGATGTGGACGTAGGATCGGGCGGAACGCTGCTATTGCCGGATCAGCCGGGGCCCTATCCGCACGAGCTGATACAGGTAGGAAAAGAGGGAAGTATTTATGTCGTCGATCGCGACCACATGGGGCACTACACCTCACAAAACAACTCGCAGATCATCCAGAACCTAACGGGCCAGGTGGGCGGGATGTTCAGCACGCCGACCTATTGGAATGGTAACGTCTATTTTGGTGGCTCCCAGGATTACTTGAAGGCCTTCAGTCTGACCAACGGTGTGTTGTCATCGACACCGACGTCGCAGTCGACGTTCAAGTTCGGCTACCCGGGTCCTGGTCCCATCGTCTCGGCCAGCGGTAATACCAATGGCATCGTATGGGTTTTGGAGACCGACGGCCAGAATAAGCACAACGAGGTATTGCGCGCGTACGACGCGAATAATCTGGCAACGGAGCTTTACGACACCAACCAAAACCTCAACCGGGATAATCCGGGTCAATACATCAAGTATGCGGTGCCAACCGTTGCTAATGGAAAGGTCTACGTCGGCTCCAGAACAACATTTGACGCCTACGGCTTGATCGCTATCCCACCGGCGGCAACGCCGGCATTCTCGCCGGCCAATGGAACCTACGTGGGGACGCAAACGGTTTCCCTCTCTTCCAGTCCTTACGCCACCATCTACTACACGACCGACGGATCGACGCCAACCACCTCGTCTCCCGTTTACAGCGAGCCGATCACCGTCTCGGCTACGAGCACAGTCAAAGCCATGGCCACCGCGCCGGGATGCACCGCCAGCATTGTTAGCACAGCCAGCTTCACGATTCTGTCGACGCAAGGCGGCGGATCAGTGAATTACGGCAGCGGTCTCCCCTCGAAGGGACTGAGCGTGAACGGAAAAGCCACGTTTGTCGGCACGCGTCTGCGCCTGACCGATGGCGGGCAAAGCGAGGACTCCAGCGCCTGGTACCGGACACCCGTGAACGTTCAGAATTTTACGACGGATTTCAGCTTCCAGATGACGGCTGCGGCGGGCAATGGCATAACGTTCACCGTGCAGAATTCGGGAACGACGGCGCTCGGTCCCGGCGGCGCAGGACTCGGCTATGGTGCAAGCAGTCCAGGTGGACAGCTGGGAATCCCCAACAGCGTTGCCGTGAAGTTCGATCTCTATAACGGTTTCGGCGAAGGTGTGGACTCGACCGGACTTTATACCGATGGCGCCTCGCCGACGATTCCCGCAACTGACATGACATCGAGCGGGGTCAACCTGCATAGCGGCGACATCATGAACGTTCACATGACCTATGACGGCGCGACTCTGAGCATGACGATCACCGACACGGTGACGAATGCGGTGTTCACTACGTCATGGCCGATTGATATTCCCGGGACCGTAGGGGCGCCGACGGCTTACATCGGGTTTACCGGCGCGACCGGTGGTGTAACGGCGGTTCAGGATATTCTCGACTGGACCTACGTGGCGCCGTACACGATCAGCTACGCGAGAGGCTTCAGCAACATCGGCTTGGCCTTGAATGGAAATGCCGCTCTGAACGGCAGCAGCATTCGGCTGACGAATGGCCAGCCTAGCGAGGATTCAAGTGCATGGTTCAGCACGCCGGTGAATATCCAGACCTTTGGTGCAGAATTCTCGTTCCAGCCCACGCAAGCTACTGCCAACGGAATGACCTTTGCGATCCAGAGCGTCGGGCCGACGGCAATTGGTCCGGGAGGAGCCGGTCTCGGCTATGGCGCCAGCAGTCCCAGTGGACTGCCGGGAATTCCCAACAGCATCGCCATCAAGTTTGATCTCTACAACAGTTTTGGCGAGGGCGTAGATTCGACCGGGCTTTATAAGGATGGCGCTTCGCCTACGACTCCTGCTATCGACATGACCTCAAGCGGAGTAAATCTGCATAGCGGGCATGCCTTCCGCGTGCAAATCGTCTACAACGGCACCAAGCTGGTGATGCGGATCACGGATCAGACGACGCGGGCGACGTTCCTGACGTCGTGGCCGATTAACATTCCGGCTACGCTCGGGGGAAATACCGGTTATGTCGGCTTCACGGGCGCCACGGGCGGTGCGACAGCGATTCAGGATGTGCTGACCCTGATCTACACGCATTGATCGCGCATGGTTTGTCAGAGACTGAGACAATGAGAGCATCATGACGTTCGTGCGGTCTCTGCTTCTCTGCGCGTGGGCGAGCCTGACGTTGGTGTCGCTGGTCGCAGCGCAGGCGAAAGCTCCCAAATGCGAGGCGCAGCACTACGAGTTGGTTCCGGTACCGCTGCGCCCCGCCGGCATAAATAACTCCCAACTCATTGTTGGAACCAGCGAAGAAGGGCGGGCCGCGCTGTGGAGCCGGCACGAAGGCTTGCGCGAACCCGAGGTGCCGAGCGGATTCACGAACAGCGAAGGTGTCGGCGTCAACGATCGCGGCTTCGCCATTGGCGTCGCTATCAATCGCCGCACCACAGAGCGACAAGGTTTTACCTTCTCGGATGGCAAAGTGACACTGCTATCCGGGACCCATTCGCGGCCGTTCGCGGTCAACAACTCCGGCCAGATCGCAGGGGAATCGCAGATCGCAGGCGCAACCAAGAGTGCAGCCGTGATCTGGGAGGGTGCGAAGGTCACGCCGCTCGGCGATTGCTGCGCCAGCGTCGCACACGGGATCGATACCCACGGTTTGGTAATCGGCAACATCTACGATAAGAGCGGAAGATACCAGGCATTTGTCTGGGACGCTGCTGGCAGGCTGCGGCGCATCGGTCCGGCTGACGGGTTCAGTTCAGCGCTGGCGATGAATCAGTCCGGCGATATTGTCTTGCAAGTGTTTCCCAATGACCTCGTGCTTTATCGCAACGGCGAAATGAAGCACCTGGCCCTTTCTGACAAGCGGCCGGCAGCTCATCCCAGAGCGATCAATAGCTGCGATGTGATTGTTGGCTCCTATGGGCCGTTTGGAGACGCCGACCGCGCCTTTGTGTGGAGCGAGGCGCAGGGCTTCCTCGATTTGAATGATCTGATCGGCGAGCACAAGGGCTGGGTGTTGCAGGCAGCGACGGGAATTAATGAGGCGGGCGAGATTGTCGGCTGGGCTGAGCACAACCACGAAGACGCAGGATTTCTATTGATACCGCTACGGTGAAGGTGGTTACGGATTGTTGGAGACTGCGCTGTTGGCCGCTCGCTGTGGCTTCTTGTGGACCGGCCAGAAGGTAATCTGCAGCGCTGCGGTGACGTTCGTCTTGGGTGTAGAGCTGATCAGGGGAAAATCCCAGCGTTCGTACTGCACCGTCGGCTGTACCTGAATTTCTTTCTTGAACAGCCAATTCACGGTCGCGGTGTAGTCATTCAACCCGCCGCCCTCGAGAAACGCGGGATCGTTGTACTGTCGCCGATAGCTGAGCTGAATTTTCTTCTCCGCGGAGAACCAATAGGTCGCCCACGCCTGAATGGCGTCGCCCTGGCGGCCAATCCAGCTGCCCATGATTATCCCGTCATTACGGTAACCATCGGCATAGTGCGCGTTAGCGTAATAGCGGCCAACGCCGAAATAGCCGGGGATATTGGTGTAGAGACCCTCGACGCGAAGGTCGAGATTGTGCAGCTTGGGAATCTGCGGAAAATACAGTCCGGGATTCCACGCCGATTCGTGCGCATAGGCAATTGGGCTAGGCTCGTCATTGGCCATGCCATCGGCATAGAGCGTGACCCAGTTCCGCAGCCCGGGAAGGCGATAGGAAAAGTTAATGCCGTTGAAGCGCTTGCCAGGATCGACCAGTTGATCGTTACCCGTGCTCGACCAGGTGTGGAACCAGGTGGACAAAGTGGCTGGCCGCGTATAGCCCGCCCACATCACCGTAATGGTGACGCCCATCTCGAAGTTAGGCGACATCTTCAGAGCCAGCTTATCTCCCCACGTGTAAGGCTGCGGATTCAGCAACGTGACGCCATTGCCGATCAGCGGAAATGTAGGATACGCACCGCGGAGGTAGGTCTGGCCGTCAATGCGACCTACAAAGGCCGTATTACGAATCATGCCCAGCCAGGCCAGCGGACCGGGAAGTTGGAAGGGTGAGACACGGGCCACGCGCAGCATGGTCATGGACTGCGCATTGTTGGAGAGCATGAGCGAGCCGCCAGCGTCCGGTCCCCAATTCAGTGCCTGCTGGCCGAAGGACATTTCCCAGTTGTTCATGTTGAGAGCCGCATAGGCTTCAATCGTTTTGAACTGGTTCAAGCCAGGAAATGTTGGCACGGAATTGAGCGGCAGCTGATCGACATTGGCGATGGCTTGCGCGGCAGCCGGACTATACGGGGCAATCGAAGATGAGTGCTGATATTCTCCGCGAATGTAGAAGGCAATCGGTCCGGCTTCGGCGCGAGTCGAGGCGCCGACGACGCTGTTGAAGCCCTGACCGTAAGGGCGTCCAAAGTTGTTGTAGATGGTCTGCGCGAAGTGGAAGCTATCGTCCAGCGGCATACCCACGATTTCCGTCACGCCGACATAAGCAGATTCCAACTGCGCGCCAATATTCGGAGCACCTTCCAGGTTCGCCAGTTCAATGGCGAATTCGCGACGCAGTTCTCCTACGACCCTGGTGTCCTCATTGTGAACATCGGGATAGCCGGTTTCTTCCTGCGCCTGCAAAGTAAGTCTGGCGACCTCGATACGCGCCAGCGGACGAATTGCCTGAACATATTTCGGCAAATAGCCAAGCGCGGCGAGCCGATCCAGGGCGGGGTAGACCCAGCTATCGAGCGGGACGTAGGTGCTGCCCATGAAATTGGGATCGGGAATCTTGTCGTCGGGATTCTTGACGAAGGTGCCCCAGTTTCGGGGATCGATGTCGTTGGCCGCACGCGCACGGAACACCTGGCGCCCCATGTACCAGCCCAATGCGCTGCCAAGGATCGCGTCAGCCATCCAGTGCTTCTGCCCAACGACGCGAGCGGCGCTGACCGCGCCGGCAGTCCCATAAGCCGCCACCTGCGTTGCCCAGCCGGGGTATTCGCGAGCGATTACGCTGGCCGCGGCCCAGCTGATCGCGGAGGTGTCGGAAGGGAAGGAGTCGCCGCCGGAAAAGAAATTGCCTCGGTTGTTGCCGGTGTCGGGGCGCTCGCGTCCGGCGATGTATTTGAAGGCGGTGACGTCGAGGTACGAATCCAATGCGGCTTCTCCGGCAAGAATGCCGGTCTCGCGCTCGTGATCGTCACCATGCATTTGGCCAAGGAGGAAAAGTCCGCCACTCGCGCCGAGCAGTGCCGCCGCTCCCGCATCGGAGAATGTTGCTGCGTGATTGATGGTGCTGGTGCCCTTGGGAAGCTTGGTTTCCACCCATGTATCACTGCCCACCAGAAACGCGCTAGCGAAGGTAGCAGGAACGATGAAGAACAGATTCTGCGACTTCATGCGCGCCGGAGTGGTGAAGAACGCTTCCTGATCCTGCAGGATGTTCCTGGGCAGCGATTTCAGCGTGACCGGAGACTTCTCATCGTCACTGACTGTGGGCGCGATGGTCTGATTAGCGGAGGGAGGATTTGGCGGAGGCGGATCAGGCAGCGCGGACTGCGCGTGTGCCAGAGAGGCGAGCACGCAGCACAAAAGCGTGCTCGCCAAGTGGGATGGGAGCCGAAACGCCATTTAGAAATGCACAGCAACCGCAGCAGCTACCGCCAGGTTGGCGACCAGCTGCGCGGTCTCCAGAGCGCTCTTCCACGCGGTCGAACCACCGAGCGCTTTCTCCGGAACAACCAGCACATCGCCGGGATGAAGCTTGGTGCTGAGGACATTGCCCTTGAACCAGCCGCTGCCTTGCTGCGAAATTACCGATCCATTGGCGCGGATCACATAGATCGCCTTCTTCAGCGCCAGCTCCGTGGGACCTCCAGCCTGCGCCAGATACCAGTCGGCAGTTTTGCCAGGGACGTAGGTGATCGCGGTGGGGTTGTAGACCTGGCCGTAGGCGAGGACGAAGTTCGGTTTGCGCGGAATGGTGACGACATCGCCGGCGCGCAGGTAGACATCCGCCGGAGTACCCTCCCAATCCTTGATGTTGGCGGAGATGTCGATGACCAGCCTTCCCACAGCCGGCTCGGAACGCAGGCGGTTGAGGGTTTGGGTCTGTTGCTGCTGCACGGCTTGCAGAATCGCGGCCTGATCCTGCCCGGTGCTGGCCGGCGAGAAGTGTACCGACGACGTCGAAGACTCGATGCGGCGGATCAGCTCCTGGCGGCCTTTTTCTTCCATCTGCCGGACCTCGACGCGCTCCAGCACCGAGCCCGCAGGAAAAGCATTGTTGCGGAAGCCACCGGCGCGCTTGATCAGCGAACTCAGGCGCTCGCCTTCGTTGATGCCGTAGCTGCCGGGAAATTGAACTTCGCCTTTTAGAGTTGCGGAGCGGCCGATATCGCTCCATCCCGGAATTTGCAGAATGGTGAGGACATCGCCCGGCTTCAGCGCCATATCCTGAGAGATATCGCCGGAGACCGCCGCGCCGATCTGGATGGTCTGCTGATTGGTGACGACCTGCTCGCCTTTCTCAACTTTGTAGCTGGCCAGATCGGCGGATTGCAGATAAGCGCTGCGGCGGAAACCACCTGCCATCCTGACCAGGTCGCCCGCGGTCATGCCGCCGCTCATCGGGTACTCGCCCGGACGCAGCACGTCGCCGTAGATCCTCACGCGGGGAGGATCGATCTCATATCGCCCAAACACCCACACGGTATCGAACTGCTGCAGGGTGATGCTCTCGTCGCCGGCGAGCGCGCCGGAGAGGTCGACTTGAATTGTCTGGGGACGGAAATCGGGCGGGGCAAGACGAATGATCTCGACATGATTCGAAGGCTCGGGCAGCACCTCCTGATAGGAGTGGATCAAGTCAGTGACCTTCATGCCCTCTTTGAAGGCATATCGGCCCGGCCGATAGACATGGCCTTGCAGGTACACGGCGCTATCGCTGTAGGGAAGGATGGGAGCAATCGAAACGCGATCGCCATCCTGCACCGCGAAGGGCTGCAGCGAGGCCCCCTGCGACACCTTCATCTGCGAGGCCGGAGCAGCGCCCGGACCCAGCTTGGTGTCCAGGACCACGCGCCGCTCGTGCGCTTCGATGCGCTCGACCTTGACTTCGCCCAGCGCGGCTGCTACCGAAACGCCGCCCGCCATCGTAATGACGTCGGAAAGCTGCGTGTCGCCTTTCAGCTCGTAGACCGCAGGACGGCGCACCATGCCGGAAACCGCGACCAGAGGACCGACTGGCGGGACAAGGATGGTGTCACCGGGCTCGAGATGCTCGATCGCCTTGCGGACTCCACGCAGCAAGAGATCGTAAAGATCCATCTCGCTGATCAGCTGCTCGCCGCGATAATGCTTCACCACGCGCAGTGAGCCGGTCGAAGTCGGACCGCCGGCCGCATAAAGAGCGTTTAGAGGCGTCGAAAGGGAACTGATGTCGTAGGCTCCGGGACGCTGCACATCACCGACTACATAAACGCGGAGGGTATGCAGGCGGGTGACGGAGAGATCGACGTGCGCGTCATGGTATTGCGGGGCAAGGACGCCCTGGACGACGCGCTGCGCCTGCACCAGAGTCAGGCCGGAAACGGCTACCGGACCGGTATCCGGCAAGGCGAGACGGCCTTCGCGATCAACCGGCCGGGTGAGGCGCTGGGTTACGCCTCCCCAAGTGTTAATGGTGACGCTGTCACCGGGGCCGAGAACATAGTCCGGACCGGCGGGCATATCCATGGGGAAGTTGCGCATGCCGACAACATCCGCACGAAAGATGTCAGAGCCGAAGCGCTTGAGCGTCTTCTGCTGCTCAGGGAATTGGGTGTAGAGGTCACGAACCGACGGTAAGCCCGGATACGGGCTCTTCTGGGGCAGGGTCTTGGGATTCAGCGCGGAGTCGTCGTAGCGTGGTGGCGGCAAAGTTGAAATGCCGGTGGTGGTTCTTCCGGTCGTGCCCGTGGTCGTTCGTCCCGATACGCCGCCGGCTGCGGTCTCTTCATTGCCCATGCCGGAGACATTGCCCTGACTGATATTGTCAGAAGGAGCAGTTGGATACAGCTCAGAATTAATGTTTGGGTTGAGGTTTTCGCGCGGCTGGTATCCCTGTGCATAAGCCGGATTGTTCTGGCTGCCGAGCAGCGCTTTCGCGTCGTCTTCGGAAATGTACCCCTGATCAATCAGAGAGTGAATGGCGTCGGCCCGGAACTCCGGATCGCTCTGCATGTGCTCATACACCATTTGATCGGAGACGGTCTGGTCGTCGACCAGGCTGCCGTCGTCACGCATGCGCTGGATCAACAGCAGCTTAAGCTGGTCCATGACTTCGGGACGGTTCTGCAGGAAATTCCGCAGCGTCACACTGTAGGCTTGGGCGTTGGGCGCTCCCGGAACGTTGGCCACCTGGCTGGCGGAAGACGAACCCTGGCCCTGCTGGCCTTGCTGATTGGGCACCATGATATTGGGCGCGCTTGCCGGGCTTTGGGAATTCTGATCAGCGCTTTGGCCATAGGCGGCAGCGGCCGAAAGGCATAACAGAACCGCAATGACAATGGCAGAATACGAGCGAACAACCGGCTTTCTCATTCAGGTGCTTCCTCGCAGATCCCCCGTTCTACTCATGCTCCGCAAAAAAGAACGTGGCCGGATCGGAGCAGAAGCAGCAGGGACCGTGGTGATCGATCAATTGCTGGGAGTGAAAGTGTGCCCAAAGATTATGGGAATCAACGGTTGGGGTCAAGAGAAACCTTCAGTCGGGTGACAACTGGCCTAGCATCAGGTAGATAGAGCGGAAGATGTCAGCTGAGACGAGGGATGCCGATAAGCCGGAGGAATCGACATCGGTAAGAGCGATTTGCACGATCGAGTTGAATATTTCTTGACATCCAATCGAAATGACGGCAAGATGCACACCAACCCCGCTCAGATTCTGCTGGCTCCTGAGGGAGCAGGTTGAGGAAGAGCAACCCCTTTCTGGGTATTAGTTTGCAGTAATGTGGTTTGCGCCACTTCGTTTCTTAAAGCGCTCCCAGAAGCGAAGCGCGCTCCCTTTCGATCCAGAACCATGAGCATTGTCCTGTCAACGCGAAGGAAGGACCGCAACTTTGGTCCAGACCTGGGTCCTGGTCGCCATTTGTGACCTAAACCCGGTGTCGATTGAAACAGTAAGGAGAATCTCGAATGAAGAAAATAACTGGAATCGCAGCCACTGCGGCTGTAATGGCCATCGCATTGTCCGCGGTCATGCTTCTGCCGGCCCATGCCTGGGCACAGGCTGATTCGCGGCTGGCAATTGGCGATGGCGAGCAGCGCGCTCACATGTTTCCTACCGTGAAGCGAGCGGCCGAACTGGGAATGCTACATGGCGCTAATCAGGGTTCGCCGCCTCCACCGAGTCCCGCGCTGATTTACCATTCCGGCGGCGTGGTCATGACCGGTAGCCTGAAGTTCTTCGGGATCTTCTGGATTCCGGCGCACCTGCAGAACGGTGGTTCCACCACATTGCCGTCCCACTACCAGAATGTGCTGCAGAATTTGCTGCACGACTATCCTGCGCACGGCATCGACAACAACAACACCCAGTACTACCAGACAATCAGCGGCGTCACGACCTACCTCCAGAACGCCGGCGAGCTGGGTGGGCTATACGTCGACACCAATCCTTATCCGGCTTCGGGGTGCAACGACCCTGATACTCCCGGCAACTGCGTCAGCGATGCCCAGATTCAGGCAGAGATTCAGCGCGTGATGACGCTGAAGGGTTGGGCCGGCGGCATCAGCCACATGTTCCTGCTGTTCACCTCCAGCGGTGAGGGCTCCTGCAACGGAACCTCCTGCGCCTATACCGACTATTGTGCCTATCACGGCTACATCAACGGCAGTACTCCGATCATCTATGGCAACGAGCCTTTCGGCAATCCCACGAACTGCCAGGAGCCGGGTACGCCTTCACCCAACAACGACCCCGACGCAGATACTGCAGCCACTGCCGCCAGTCACGAGATGACGGAAGCCATCACCGACCCAGAACTGGATGCGTGGTATTCGTCCAGCGGCGAGGAGATCGGCGATCTCTGTGCGTACATGTATGGCACGAATACGTGGGATTCAGGGCTGGCCAACCAACATTGGTACGCTCACTACTACGAGCTGCAGATGGAGTACGACAATCACACCAGCGATTGCGAGCAGATTGGACCGTAGCGTTTAGCCCTCTCCTCGCCGCCTTAACTAGTGTCCAAAACTTTCGATTGCCCCAGGTCACGTCCTGTCTCTGGACGATACCCTGGGGCGATGAGTTTTAGGTCAATCGATAACGGCTTATGGCTTCCCGCCTTTGGCTATGATCGCTGCGTCGACGTATTTATGCGCCGCATTAATGTGCCCCCAAATGCGTTTCTGCAATTCAGCGGCTGCCGGATCGGTTTCCGGCCCCTTCACATCGGCGTAGGCCTTCTCCAGGAGCTCCTTGGCGGTATGCAAGCGGCCAGTCTTCTCCAGGTGAGCGTCGATGGGTGGATGATCGTGAAGATCTTTGCCGTCGTCCATCGAGGCCTGCTTGAGGCCATTGATGGCAGAATCGATTTCGCGGATGGCAGCTGCGGTATCCGTGTCGACGGCGTCATTGGGAGTAACTTTATCCAGATAGCCGCGCGCCGCACGCAGATCCGACAGCGCGTGCAGAAACTCAGGATGCTTTCCAGGTACGACTTGGGCCGACACGGCGCTGGGTAAGCACATCGCGCCCAATGCCAGAACCCCTACCAGGTATCGAACCGCTAGCTTCATCGCAGGTACCCTCCTCAATAAGTTTCGTTGTAATTACTGCAAACGTCGAGCGCTCGCCGGCGCTCGGCTGCAAAATGGGGTGACAACTTGTGTGGTGGCGCGTGTGAGCGCAGTCATTCCAAGGTCACACAGGACGCGTGAGGATGGCAAGGGAAATGTGAGTTGACCGTTGACCTCTTGTGAGCAAACAGCCGCTCCATATGCCGCCGCGACGGAGGAGGTTGTCAGGCAATCATTCCGTCGGCATTTCGAAGACTTTTGGATTCACGGTGGCGTTCACCTCCATCGCGGTCAACGTCATGGTGATCTCCGGCTGGCCGGGCTGAGTCATCTGATATCGGGTTGGATATTTGAGACCGCCAAAATTCTTCCAGTCTAGGTAAACCATAGTCTGCATGGCCCCGCCTTGTGTCATGTCGGAATAGCGCTCCTGCAGAAGTTTGCCGTCCGGTGCGATCCACCAGCGGGTCGGAACGCCATCGGCCTCAACGTCGACTACCGTGGCCCCCTGGCCTCGCACCTTTTCCTGACCGAGTGCCACGAAAACGTACTTCGGGTCATTGATGTGTTGCAGAACGTTGATGAAGTCATGCTGCAACGTCGCATCGAAGGCAGCCCGCTGATTGTTCGGAAAACCCTGCACCTGATTTCCGCGTGCGATGAACGCAATCGTCGGAGTTACCACCGTCGTCACCTTCCCCTGCGGCAGAGTTACCGTTTGCGCCTGCTTGTTGGGATAAACGATCGTCTGCTCGATGTCGATCTTCTGCCCCTGGCGGAGCGAAATCACGGTCTGATGCAGAGTCTTTACCCCATTGACCTCGGTCGCACCACCCAGCGCCTGCAGAAGTTTCTCGGCTGCGGCTTTGCCTTCGGGATTGCTCTCGGTTGGGCCGAAGTTCAGAACCATTGTGCCGGTGGGGTGCTGATCTTGCGGCTTTGCGGACGTCTGCTGGGAGAACAGGGAAGAGAGCGTCAGCGTGGCGAAGGCGAATACGGCGACGATGCGGGGAAGGCTCGTCATAAGTTGTGCCTCAGCTTCCAGTCTTCTTCAGAAAGGTTCCCTGCCGTAATTCCGAGAATGCCTCTTGCAGCTCCTGCTGGGTGTTCATGACGATCGGGCCATACCATGCCACCGGCTCTTCGAGCGGCTTGCCTGAGACCAGCAGAAAGCGGATTCCATCTTCTCCAGCTTCCAGGCTGACTTCGTCGCCGCGGTCGAAGAGAAGCAGCGAGCGATTGTCGGCTTCCGCCGGAGGAGAAGTTTCCTGCCACCAGCCGACCGGCTCAGTCGGGACGGCAAGCGGATCGGAGGCGTTGCAGAACTTGCCGCTGCCCGCGAACACATACGCGAAGGCATGACGCGTGGTCTCGACCGGCAGCGTCTTGCGATGGTGCGGGGGAACGGTCACGTCGAGATAAATCGGATCGGCCGCGACCTGGTCCACCGGCCCGTGCTTGCCCCAGAAATCTCCGCTCACGATGCGAACTGCGGTGCCGTCGTCGTCGGTTACGACGGGAATCTCGCCTGATTTGATCTCCTGATAGCGCGGCTTGGTCATCTTCAGCGAAGAAGGAAGATTGGCCCACAACTGAAAGCCATGCATGCGGCCCGTGTTGTCACCCTTCGGCATCTCCTGATGAATGATGCCGCTGCCGGCAGTCATCCACTGCACATCGCCGGCGCCGATGGTGCCGCTGTTGCCGGTGCTGTCGCCATGATCCACCGTGCCGGCGAGAACATAGGTGATCGTCTCGATGCCGCGGTGCGGATGCCAGGGGAAGCCGGCGAGATAATCCGCGGGCACATCGTTGCGGAAATCGTCGAGCAGGAGGAAGGGATCGAATTCACTGGTGTCGCCGAAGCCAAACGCCCGGCGCAGGTGAACGCCCGCTCCTTCCAGTGTTGGCTTCGATTTGATGACGCGCTTGACCGGTCGAATCGACATGATGGCTCCCAATCGTCCCGGCTAATGAATTACAGCCTCGATCACACTGTCGGGCGCCTTCGTGGGAACGATCCGGGTGAGGGTGAAACCCGCCCGCGCGAGCAGATTGCGCCATTCCGACTCGGTACGCTCGCGCCCGCCAGGAAACATGAGCATCAGCAGATCAAGCAGCTTGCCAGGGTGCGGTCTCGCGTCCTCCGGCAGAACGGTGTCCACCAGAATGAGGCGGCCGCGTGGATTTCCGTCGAGCGCCTGGCGCAGATTGCCAAGGATCTTGAGCGCTGGCTCGTCGCTCCAGTCGTGAATAACGTGCTGCATGTAATAAGCGTCAGCGCCGGCGGGGATGTGCTCGAAGAAGTTGCCGCCAACGGGCTGGCAGCGCTCCTCCAGGCGCAGCTCGCACATTACGCATTTCGCACCCTCCACCACCGCGGGCTGTTCCAACAGAATGCCTTTCATCTGCGGATACCGCTTTAGCGCTTCGCAGATAAATAAGCCGTGCCCGCCGGCCACATCCATCAACGTTTCCACGCCGGAAAAATCGTAGGCGTCGAGCACCGCCGGAGCCAGGTCGATGCTGATTGCGGTCATTCCCTCATTGAAGGCGCGGCCTAAGTCCGGCATCGACGCAAAGCAGTCGAAAACCGGCTTGCCGTAGAGATGTTCGACGGCCGGCTTGCCCGTCTGTACCGAGTGCAGCAGGTCGCTGCTTACGTGCATGATGAAGGGGTTCGAAGCCCAAACCACCAGGTCGCGGATGTTTCCCGCAACATCACGGCGCAGCAACTCGGCTGCCGGAGAAAGGGCGATGGTGCGCGGCTGCGGCTCGGAAAACACACCGATGCTGACCAGCACCCGCAGTACGCGGTAGAGCGCATCAGGGTTAGTTCCGGTATCGGCGGCCAGAGTCTCCACCGGACGCGGCTCGTTCGCCACCAGGTCTGCGATATTCAACTTCGCCGCCACCTGAAGACATGCCGACGGCAGGTAGCCATTGGAGATCTGCAGCAACTGCTGTTTCAGGACGGTGGTTGCGTGATCATGTGTTGCGGTAACCGCACTGGCCATTCACTCACCCCAGATTGAGAAGTGTACAGCAGTTACGAGAGGCAGACGAGATGGACATTGTCCTTTGCCTGGCTCGGAATCAGGCCCAATCGCATCAATGAGGGACTCCGCACAGGCTCCTGAGATTCCTTGCCCCTGGTTTGAGAGGGTTGCGGATCGCGGTGCGAAGAATCTTTTTCTCTCTGCTGGAATCTGGTTTACAGAGGATGGAGGAGACTAGCGATGTTTCTCGCGGTGACTGCTGTTTGCGTCGTGGTGCTGGGCACAGCAATCGTGATTTGGATCAAGCGCACGAGGGACCGGCAATTAGTGGAACAGCACTGCATCACTCCAGAGGAGCTCCATGCCTTGTTGGCAGCGAAGCAAGAGGTGCTTCTCTTCGATGTCCGCCTGCCGCTCGACTTGTTAGCCGATACGGAGATCATCCCCGGCGCCAAAAGGATTCCCCCAAGAGAAATACTTGAGAACCCGGCGATCATCCCGAAAGAGCAGGATGCGGTCGCTTACTGTACCTGCCCCGGCGACAAAACCAGTCGAGCCATCACCCATCGAGCCCTTGCTCTGCATATCTACCGGGTCAAGTTCCTCAGAGGTGGATTGGCGGCCTGGAAAGCGGCGGGTTATCCGGTCGAGCCATACCAAGAGTCCTTCCACCTCGACACTGCGCCTTAGTAGCGACCTATGGAAGACTCCATTCAAGCGGACCGACTGCGTCCTCCGGCAGAGAAAATCCGAGGTTGTGGGCAACCGGATGGCAGGATCCTGGTGACGATGATATGAGAGCCTGTCGCACCTTCCCGGGTTCGCACTTCATCTACATTGCATCGGTTCCCATTTTTGTTGCGGAGCTAGAATTAAGCTTATGTCTGCTGCTGTAACCCACATCTCCGTCGAACCCGGCTCTGAGGCCTTTCCCCTTCTCACGCCTACGCAGATCGAGCGACTGCGTCCGCACGGCAAGCTGCGGCAGGCAGAAGCGGGCGAGGTGCTGTTCGAAGCGGGGGACAGCAACGTTCCCGTCTATGTGGTTCTGTCGGGAGGCCTGGAAATTCTTCAGCCCTGTCCCCAGGGTGTGCGATCCCTGGTCACGCACGTTCCCGGCAGCATCACCGGCGAGTTTTCCGTCATCTCGGGCCAGCGCGCACTGCTGCGCGGACAGGTCACGCCTCCGGCGAATTTCTGCAGATCGCGTCCAGCGAGTTCCGCGCCCTGGTCGCCAAAGATGCGGAGCTCGGCGATATCCTGATGAAAGCATACATCCTGCGCCGGATGCTTCTTATCAGCGAAGAGGCGAGCAATGTGCTGGTGCTGGGTTCGCTCAACTGCGCGAACACGCTGCGCCTGCGCAATTTCCTGGGCCGCAACGGTTATCCCTACAAGTTCATCGATCTGGACGCCGATGAGCGCTCGCAGTCGATCCTCGACCACTTCCACGTCAAGGTAGAGGAAGTGCCGGTCGTCGTCTGCAACGCGCGCAGCGTGCTGCGCAATCCCTCGCTCCGCGAGCTGGCCGATTGCCTTGGGCTCAACGTGAACATCGACGAATCGCAGGTACGCGATCTGATCGTCGTTGGTGCGGGGCCTTCAGGGCTGGCTGCCGCGGTCTATGCGGCATCCGAAGGTCTCAACGTGCTGGTGCTGGAAACGGCGAGCCCGGGCGGACAGGCAGGCTCGAGCTCGCGCATCGAAAACTATCTCGGCTTCCCTATGGGTATTTCGGGCCAGGAGTTGGCCGGCCGCGCGCTGGCGCAGGCGCAGAAGTTCGGCGCGAACATGATGGTGGCGCGCACTGCCGTGCGCCTGCAATGTGATCGCCGTCCATATCAGGTGATACTCGATGAGGGCACGCTATTGCCGACGCGCTCCATCGTGCTGGCGGCCGGCGCCCAATACAACAAGCCACCCATTCCCAAGCTATCGCAGTTCGAGGGCAACGGCGTCTACTACGGGGCCACGGCTATGGAAGCGCAGTTGTGCGTGGGCGAGGACGTAGTGGTCGTCGGAGGAGGAAATTCTGCGGGACAGGCGGCGATTTACCTGTCGGGCAAGGCGCGCAAGGTTTACATGCTGGTGCGCTCGGGCAAGCTGGCGGACACAATGTCGCGCTATCTGATTTGGCGCATCGAAGAAAACCCGGCGATCGAGCTGCATTACAAGACGGAGGTCGGCGGCGTCGACGGCAACGGACACCTGGAGCGCATCAGCTGGCGCGACGGCGATAGCGAGCAGGTTGTCCCCCACGACATACGCCATCTGTTCGTGATGACCGGGGCCTCGCCGCGCACGGAGTGGCTGGAGGGATGTCTGGCGCTCGACAACAAAGGCTTCGTGCTAACCGGCCACGATCTCGACCGTGCGACGTTGGAAGGGAGGGCGTGGCCGCTGTCGCGCCCGCCTCAGCTTCTCGAGACTAGCCTGCCGGGAGTGTTTGCAGTGGGGGATATCCGGGCCGGCAATGTGAAGCGCGTGGCGTCGGCCGTCGGCGAAGGATCGATCGCGATTCACCTCGTGCATCAGGTGCTGGCGGAGATGTAGGCGGGGCCTCGATAGTTGATTTGGTGCGCAGTGCAGGATTCGTTGACTTGTTCCTACTGCGCGGGGAATAGGAGCGGTTCCAAAGCGAACTTCGAGAATTCCTTTGCCGACATTACGTTATCAGTGGGTGCGGGCTGTCCTACGAAATCCCCAACCGAGCAGATACCCTCAAACTCCAGTTTGAATTTTCCCCGACGCGGCGATCCGGGATGAGTGATGGGACACATCAACTCCACGATGCCGTGTTTGTCGACCTGCACGAGGACGGTATCGATCGACGGTTGTTTCGGAATCACCTGCAATAGAGCGCCTTCGCGTCTCACCATGAATTGGGTGCCGCGATCGTTGTTGAATTCGATAACGTCGCTCGCAATCGCATCACAGAGCAGATTCCAACTCCGCTGGTACGGAGGAGGTTCGGGCGCACGAAGTCCCGGTTTTTGCTGTTGCGTAGCAACCGGGGCATTTTGCGTTTGCAGACGGTCCTTCACCCAAGTCATTCGATTAGTGTAACCCACTCTTTGCCGTGAAATTAATCAGGCTCACAACCCCCCGTAAAACCGTCCGAAGGCGCGAGCCAGCATTAGCGACATGCTTAAAGCGCCGGCTCCCAGACAAAGCACATGTGCGGTCTTGCGCAAGTTGAAGCTTCCGACACGACCTATCAGCAAATAGCTAATCGCAAGGTTGAAGAATCCCCAAAGGACATTGATCATCGCTGAAGACAAACCCTGTCCCGGTGGCGATGCAAAAGGACTTTGGAAAGGATGACCTGAGACTCCGCTGACCAGGTGAGGCAGTGTGTTTGCCAAAAAGGCGCCGCCGAAAAAGTACGCCACATAGTGATACCAGCGCATTGCTGTTCCTTTGTTTGCCCGACTAATCGCCCAATCCATTACGGAAATGAGGCGAAACTAGAGCGAGAAACTCCAAGGGGGCCAACGTCAGGATCAAATAGCAGATGCTGACGACTTACGGTAGAAATTAAATCCTGTCTACGATGCGGTAAATACTTGAAAAGATGGTGGGCAGTGCAGGACTCGAACCTGCGACCTCCTGCTTGTAAGGCAGGCGCTCTAACCAGCTGAGCTAACCGCCCTTCTGTGAAAACTGGGGATCGAAGAGCGAGCGCGACTCTTCGAGTGTACATCGCGCGCGCGAGTGCGGTAAACGAGGGTCAGCCGCGGGACCACGATACTCACCTAGCCCTTGGCGGTGAATTCCACCAGCAATTGCAGGCGCTGGCGGGCGTGTCCGCTATCGATGGAATAGGCCGCGAGCGGCACCGCGTCCCCGATGCGATCGGCGTGGCCGGCCGCTACCAGGGCGGCAGCGGCGTTCAGCAGGACGACATCGCGGCGCGGAGAGCGCTCGCCATCAAGGACGGCGCGGATGATCGCGGCATTGTGTTCCGCATCACCGCCGGCAATGTCCTCGAGCGAAGCGCGCTGCAGCCCAAACTCCTCCGGCGCGACCTCGTAGACGTGCACCTGTCCGTTGCGCACCTCGGCAATCTTGCTGGGAGCGGTGATGGTGACCTCATCCAGACCATCGCGCCCGTGAACCACGAGCGCGCGGCGCGCGCCGAGCTGGCTGAGCGCCTCGGCCAGTTTCTCCACCAGGTCGGCCGAATACACCCCGACCACCTGCGCCGACGCATTCGCCGGATTGGTGAGCGGCCCGAGCAGATTGAAAACCGTGCGCAGCCGCAGATCGCGACGCGCCGTCTGCACGTACTTCATCGCGGAATGCATCGCCGGCGCATAGAGAAATGCGATGCCGGTTTGTTGCAGACAGGCGACGATGCGTGCCGGAGGCAGGCCGATGTTCACGCCGAGCGCCTCCATCACGTCAGCCGAGCCGCACTTGGAGCTGATGCTGCGATTGCCGTGCTTGGCCACGCGAACCCCGGCGCCGGCAATCGCCAGCGCGGTCGCAGTCGAAATGTTGAAGGTGCCGCTGGTATCGCCGCCGGTGCCGCAGGTATCGACCAGCGCGTCGCGTTCGGTGCCGCTCAGGTCGAGCGACTCGCCGTCCTCGCTCGTCAGGACCGTCGCCTCTTCTCGGATGGCCTGCGCGAAGCCGACTATCTCTTCGACTGTTTCGCCCTTCATGTGCAGCGCGACCAGCAGCGCGCCAATCTGGGCGTCGGTGCACTCGCCGCGCAGGATTTGCGCCATCACCTCGCGCGCCTCTTCGCGGGTGAGGGAAGAGCCGTGATTGGCAACTTTGTGCAGTGCGTTGAGGATCATGGGCAATAGTTAGAGTAGCATTCGGGGAGAAGCAATTAGCGATTAGCAATTGGCCTTCGATTTCCCGAGGGAGATTCACGGCCGCGCGAACATGCAGCTGAGTGAGACTCCCCAACGCTGTGTCATCCTGAGCGGAGGATCGCCTCCTTTGCGATCCGGAGTCGAAGGACCCCTATTGTGGGCAGACCGACCGCGCACACATGTCGGCCTCGTGCGATATTGGTACTGTGAAGTGCTCCCGAACATCGTTGAGTCTCGCTCTTGCGCTGACGACATTCTGCATTTGCTCGCGCGCGCACGCGCAGCAGACTTATCTCGGCATGGATCGCAACGATTATCCCGGCGCTGCCAACATGACGACGCTGCGCAAGACATTCGCGTTTACGGGATATTGGCTGAACAATCCTCCGGGAGCGAATCGCAACAGCTGGCAAGGCAAGCGCGCCTCGTTGCAAGCGATGGGATACGGATTTCTGCTGCTCTTTAACGGGCGCGAGTATGCGCAGCTGAAAGCGTCCGGCAACGCAGCGCGCGTCGGCACGAACGATGCGGCTGCGGCAGTGCGCGCGGCGCAACACGAGGGATTTTCCAAAGCTGCGATCATCTTTCTCGACCAGGAGCAGGGTGGGCGAATGCTGCCGGAACAGCGCGCCTATATTCACGCCTGGATCGACGGTGTAGTGCGCGCGGGGTATCGCGGCGGCGTGTACTGCTCGGGGATTCCGTTTCGCGAGTCGGCGGGAGTTTCCGTGGTGACCGCCAACGATATTCGGGAGCACGCCGGCTCGCGCGATATCCATTTCTTCATCAGCAACGATCAGTGTCCGCCGGCGCCGGGCTGTGTCTTTCCGCAGAAGGCGCCGAAGCCTGCAGATAGCGGCGTACAGTTCGCGGATGCATGGCAGTTCGCGCAGAGTCCGAGACGGCCGGAGATGACAGCAGCGTGTCGGCAAACCTACGCGCAGGACGGTAATTGCTATCCGCCGGACAGCGCGCCGGCCGCAGAGTTGTATGTGGATGTGGATAGCGCGAAGTCGGCCGATCCGTCGCAGGCAAGAGGGCGGTAGTGGTGGATAGGCCCCACAGCCCATCGAGCGCCGAGATTGAACATGCCGCATCGCTGCTGCGCGCGGGGCGCCTAGTCGCATTTCCTACCGAGACCGTTTACGGCCTGGGCGCGAATGCGCTCGATGAGCGAAGTGTGCGTCGCATCTTCGAAGCCAAAGGCCGCCCCAGTACGAGCCCGATCATCGTTCATGTCAGCAGCGTAGAAATGGCGCGCATGGTTGTCGGTGAGTGGCCGCCGGCGGCGCAGCTTCTGGCACAGAAGTTCTGGCCCGGTCCGCTGACGCTGGTGCTGAAGAAGCAGCCTGTTATTCCCTCTATCGTTACCGCGGGACTCGACACGGTTGGCGTGCGCATGCCGGCGCATCCTGTCGCGCTGGCGCTGATCGAGGCCGCGCAACTTCCCATCGCTGCGCCCAGTGCGAATCGCTTCACGCAACTTTCGCCTACCACGGCGGCACACGTGCGCGAAGGGCTCGGCGACCGCGTCGATTACATCCTTGACGGCGGGCAGTGCAAGGTCGGGATCGAATCGACGGTGCTGTCACTGACCGAAGGCGTCGCCGTTGTGCTGCGACCGGGCGGGATATCGCGCACGCAGATTGAAGAGGTGATTGGGCCGGTTCGGCTGCGGACGGAACCTGCCGGCGAAGCTCATCCTGCGCCTGGGATGCATCCGCGGCATTACAGCCCGCGCACCAAGTTGCTGCTGGTGCGTGATGGCGAAGTGCCCGGCAAAGGAATTGGAGCCTATCTGCAATTGCGAACTCCGCCGGGAAGAGAGGTGCGTGAGGTCGTGAAGATGCGGCGCGACGTTGCTGGGTACGCCGCTGATCTCTATCGCGTGCTGCACGAGCTCGATGCCCGCGGATACGACTGGATCGCGGTTGAGGCGCCGGAGGACTCGCCGGAGTGGGAGGCTGTGCGGGACCGGTTAAGGCGCGCGGCCACTCGGTAGAGCCGGTCTTCAGACCGGCGTCCACGAGTATCCAATGGGTTTGGAGCTGCGGCCGTTATCCTTACGACCGCAGCTCATGGTAATTAAGACTACTGACTCTTCCGTGCTACAGTCGAGAACTCGGTTTCGCGACTGCCTTGACAGCTCTGCCCGCCAACTCGAACCAGCAGGAATCCTCGCCTCACCTGCTTCGTCAGGTGGGGCTCTTCGACGCCACCATGATCGTCATGGGCGGCATCGTCGGCGCCGGCATCTTCATCAACCCTTACGTCGTCGCGCAGCAGCTGCACACGCCGCTGCTGATTCTGGGCGTGTGGATCGCGGGCGGTGTGGTTGCGATGCTGGGCGCATTCGTCTACGCCGAACTGGCGGCTCGACGTCCGGCCGTCGGCGGGCAATACGCTTATCTGCGCGAGGCGTTTCATCCCGTTGTCGGCTTCTTATATGGGTGGGTGCTGCTGCTGGTGATTCAAACCGGCGGCATGGCTGCAGTAACCGTCACATTCGCGCGTTACTTTCTGGAGCTTACTTCGTGGCACATTTCTGAGCGGCTCCTGGTTGTTGTCACGCTCGTTGTGCTCACGGTTATCAATTGTCTCGGCGTGAAGCTGGGCAGCCGCATGCAAAGCGTGCTGATGGTGCTGAAGATCGCTGCCATTGCAGGATTGATCGCCGCAGGGTTGTTCGCGGTGCGCTCGCCGCATCCCTTGCTGCATCCGCTGCTGGATCGCGCGCCGTCGTTCGACCTGCTGACCGCGATTGGCGCGGCGATGGTGCCCGTGCTGTTTGCCTTCGGCGGATGGCAGACCACGAACTTCATTGCAGAGGAGATCAAAGATCCGCGCAAGAATCTGTCGCGCGCGCTGGTGCTGGGTGTGGCGGGCGTGATCGTGCTCTACGTCGGCGTGAACTTCGTTTGCGTGCGGACGCTGGGGCCGCAGGCTCTGGCGGAAACGCATGTGCCCGCGACGGCTGTCATGCGAGTTGCGATGGGCGATACCGGAGCGCGGCTGATCGCGCTGGGAATCACGATCTCGACCCTGGGATTTCTCAGCCAGTCGGTGCTGACCGCGCCGCGGGTTTACTTCGCCATGGCGCGCGATGGGTTGTTCTTTCAGAGCGTTGCCAAAGTGACGCGGCGCACGCACGTCCCGGCGGTGGCGATCGTCCTGCAAAGCGCGTGGACGATGGTGGTCGCGCTCTCTGGCCGCTATGAGCAGATCCTGAACTATGTGGTGTCGATGGATTTCATCTTTTTTGGATTGACCGGCGCCAGCCTGTTCGTCTTTCGCCGAAAAGAAGGCGCGGCGGGAAGTGGATACCGCGTTCCCGGCCATCCGTTGACCACCGCCGTCTTCGTGCTGGTATGTTGGCTGGTGGTGATTAATACGATTTACAAGTATCCGAAGAACAGCCTGCTGGGCATGGCGATTCTTCTGCTGGGCTTGCCGGTGTATGCATTCTGGGCGGCGAAACAGAAGCGCGGGAGGATCGCGGATGATCCATGCGCGGTTGAAACATCCCGGCTCTGATCACACGTAAACTGAGGTCTATGCCATCTCGCACGCACGCCGCTTCGTCCTACATGCAGTATGCCAAGTTGTGTTCGGAGGCCAGATATAACCTGGCCACCAGCGGGGTCATGAGTTATCCGCTCGCCGAATTGCCGGTCAAGCTTGAGGATCTGGAGATCTGCGGTCCCACATTGTATGGGTACGAGCCATTGCTGGAGCGCTTGGCGAAGTTGAACGGGGTCACGACCGATTGCGTTGTGACCGCGCAGGGAACGTCGCTGGCAAACCATCTTGCCTTCGCGGCAACGCTGGAGCCCGGCGAGGAAGCCCTGGTGGAGTGGCCGACCTACGAACTGCTGACCGCAACTCTGGAATATCTTGGGGCGAAGGTGCGGTTCTTCGATCGCGGTTTGGAGCGCGAGTTTCGCGTTGATGCGGAAGAAGTCGAGCGGAAGATCACGCCGCAGACCAGGCTGATCGTTTTGACCAACCTGCACAATCCCAGCGGCGCGTTGATTGACGAAGCAACGCTGCGAGCGGTTGGCGAGATTGCGCGCAAGAACAATGCGCGAGTGCTGGTCGACGAGGTTTACCTGGAGTCGATGTTCGACCAGCGGCCCCGTCCCGCGATCCATCTGGGCGATCAGTTTCTGGTGACCAGCAGTTTGACGAAGGCTTATGGGCTGAGCGGTGTGCGTTGTGGATGGGTGCTGGCCAATCCAGAGCTGGCGCAGCGCATGCGACTCATTCACGATCTCTATGGCGTGAACGCGGCATTTCCCGCGGACCTGATCAGCGTGATTGCACTCGATAATCTCGATCGCGTGACGGCGCGCGCAAAGAAACTGCTCGACACAAATCGTCCGGTGCTGGATTCGTTTCTGCAATCGCGTGACGACCTCGCCTATGTTCGTCCGGAGTTCGGTACGGTGGCGTTTCCGAAGTTGACGAGCGGAAGCGTCGAGCAGCTGGATCGTTTGCTGCGTGCGAAGTACGAGACCGGGATTGTGCCTGGGAAGTACTTCGGCGAGGAGCAGCATTTTCGCATCGGCATCGGCGGCGATCCGGAAATGACGCGCATTGGATTCGAACGGCTGGGCAAAGCGCTGGATGAAATGAAATCCCGCTGAATGAGTTTCACCTCAGCGGCTAAACAGGCTGCGGGAAAGCGCATGATACGACTCGCGTGGCATCGGCGGAAGCCGATTCAAAAAAGGAAACAAACGGCCTGGACGCTGGCCTCAAGGCCAGCTCTACCAAAGATGCGGATTATCTCCGTCGCCAGAAATGTCGGTCAGAGTAGTCACGATACTCTCGGCGCCGGGGAGAACCCGCGTCCCAGCTGAAGGCTCTCTTGCGAAGGGTGAATTGCGGCTCGCCGCCATTCGGTGAAGGAACCACGCTGAGAATGTCGAAGCGGCAGGGCGGGCGATCACCGGGCAAACGCCGCAGATAGCTCTTGGCGACCGCAAGAATATTGCGCTGCTTCTTGATGGTTACCGCGGAGGATGGCGGCGCGAAGCTGTCGTCCATTCTCGTTTTGACTTCGATAAAGCACAAAACTCCCTTGTCCCAGCCGATGAGGTCGATCTCGCCGCGATTGTGGGGTGCGCGAAAGTTGGTGGCAACGAAGCGATAGCCCAGGCGCTTGAGATGGAAGTATGCCTCGATCTCGCCGCGGCGACCGAGTCGCAGGTGAGCCGGTTGATGCGAAGCGGGAGCGATCCTCTGCAGGACGCGAATCAGGAATTGAGTGAGGGGAGTCATTGAATAAATGCGAAAGTTGTCATTTGAACTTTAATGGGTACGGTGCGCACGGCCTGTGATGCTGCTCACCATAAGTTGTGAACCACGGTTCGCCAGGAATCCTTGTGCCGCCGGTTGAAGAGGCTGCTGAAAAAGTTGTCCCCCGAGCGCTTCGTAACAGGGCACGACTTCAGTCGTGCCGATAAGCTGTTTATTTCCCCCGGAGCCGGCTTCAGCCGGCGGCACAAAACCGGCGCGTCCGAGTCTTTCCCCAGCCTGTGAAGCTGCGCCCTGACACAATGCTCATCGATCTCCGACATACGACGAAGTTGAAAATGGTGTGCACAATAGCTCTATAACTTGCGGCGGCTCTCAACGTCACGTCAGCTTCTAGAATGGTTGTGTGGAGAACGCTCATAACGAAAAGGACATTCTCAAGCTGCTGCCTGTGCCGAAGCGGCCGCCCAAGCTGACGGCGCGGCGAATCGGCATTCACACCTCGACCGCTGGCGGTGTGGAACTTGCCGCCGAGCGCGCCTATCGGCTGGGGTGCAATACGTTTCAGATTTTTTCCTCCAGTCCGCGGCAATGGAAGCCCTATGAGCTGGCGGGAGCGCAGTGCGTCGAGATGAATCGCCTGCGCGAGCGTTATGACCTGAAGCCGCTGGTGATTCACGCGAACTACCTGGTCAACGTGGCCGGCGGCAATTCGGAGTTTCATGCCAAGTCGGTCGTCGCCTTTCGCGGCGAGGTAGAACGCGCGCTCGCGCTATGTGCCGAGTTTCTGGTCCTGCATCCGGGATCGTTTCGCGGCAGCAGTCGCGAAGAAGGCTTGCAACGCGCAGCTCTGGCGATTGAGCAGGCGGTCGATGGGCTTGATCTTGTGCACCAGCGCTTGCGGATTCTCATCGAAAACACCGCTGGCTCGGAGTTTTCGCTGGGCGGCAACTTCGAGCAGGTTGCCGAGCTGTTGTATTTACTGGGGAAGGTGGTGCCGTCGGGAGCTTGCATCGACACCTGTCACACGCATGTCTCCGGTTACGACATCGTCAGCGAGGAGGGTTTTGCCGATACACTCGATCAGCTTGACCGTACCGTAGGGCTGAAGAACGTCTACGTGTGGCACTGCAATGATGCCAAGGCGGAGCGCGGATCGAAGCTGGATCGGCATCAGCATATCGGGAAGGGAAGTATTGGATTGAAGCCGTTCCGGCGATTGTTGAACGATCCGCGGCTGGCGCATGCCGCGTTCATCGCGGAAACGCCGATCGACGAACCGCTGGATGATTTGACCAATGTGAATGCGTTGAAGAAGCTTGTGGGGAAGACGAAGTAGTCTGAACCCCCGCCCTAGCCAAAGGATGGCTAGAAACGGGGCACGCGGCTGAAGTGATACTTGCCCGTGATGACGCCCGAGGCCTTTGCCGGCTATCCGCACCGCGACGGGCAAAGATCGCAGCTACTTGCACGTCGGCACGCCGTGCTCGATCGCCGTTCCTTCCTCGTAATCGTTCCACGTTTCGATCATGAGAAACGGCAGCGGGCGCTGCTGATCGTAATAACGGCGGAAGAGCCGCAGCGTGTCATTGAAGGTGCGTCCGCAGCGGTAATCCATCTTACGATTCTGGCTCCAGCTGGCTTTGGAGTCGTTGAAGCCTGGCCACGCCGCACCCACTGCAATCTTGTTGGGATAGTCGGCGACCATCGTCTTGTAGAAGTTGTCGAGGTAGGTTTCGCCCCAGTTGCTACCGTTCGCCTGCCAGCCCTCTTTGCCAGGATTCACCCATGCATAGAAGCCATCAAAGTCGTTGGCAAGATCGGGACGAATGTCCTTCATGATGAGCAGCGGCGGGTCCTCCCACGAGTTGACGGTCTGGCGCACGCGGCTCCAGTCCGTGTGCCCGCCTTTGGGGAAGATGAAGATCAGCGGCCGGCCCTGGAAAGCCAGGTACCCCTCGCGCGGCGCCGTGGCTCGCGGCCCGATGTAGTGATCGTAGGCATACTGCAGATCGGAGATGACGGCATCGGTCTCGCTGGCCGGATCGGCATCGTCCTCGTCGTACATCAGCGCTACTTTGAAGCTGTTCTCCGCCGCGACCTCCTGCATCAGCGAATACGCTTTGTCCTCAAAGTCGTGATGCTGGCCGTACCAGTTGACAACGAACGCCGCGATGCCGAGCTGTTTGGCCTGCTCGACCTGCTTGCCCAGAACGACGCGATCCTGCGCCGAGTAGCCGACATCGATGTGGCCGGGACGCCCGAACCACGGCAGGTAGGCGGCGATGATAACCGGCTCGCCCGAACCATCGACGAAGCTGTTTTGCGCGAGCGACGCCCGCAGGTCGGTGCGGTGACAGGCCGAGGTGAGCAGTAGAAATGTCACTAGCGCCGGCAATATGAGCAGACGCAGATTCGTTCTTGATGGGAACATAGGACTGACTTGGGCCAAGACAGTTGGATGGCCGAACGGGGCTGGTCAGTTGCCAGCCTTCCGGCCATGTGAGGCCGAGCAGCTGCTTTGATAGCGCAAACCAGTTATACGGCCTGCCAATGACTGTTGCTTAGTCCGCAACAAATTTTGATTGGAGAGTTGAAACCAGCAGGTTACGATGCGTTTGACTCTATTCATGCGCGTTTGAAGCCCACATGCGCTTCCTGTCCTACCTGCCGACGGCTCTTTTCTTGTTCTATGTCGTACTGTTGTCTCCTTTTCTGGCCCTGCGCAAACTCCTGAGGAAGCCAAAGCCGGGCCGGCCCCTTATTCCCAAGCTGAGGCGCTTTCGCTTCACGGCGGCGTACCTGCTGGCGCTCACTTTACTAGCCATCGTCGCTGCGGCAACCAATTACATTCACCTCCCGCTCCGGGTGTCGATCCTGAATTCGATTCTGATTCCCCTGGTCGGCGCATGTTGGGGGTATTTTGGTGCGCGAGGCATTCGCAAGCGTGCGGCGAAGCTGCAGAGAAGCCGAATGCTTTACGCGCCAACCACTCCGCAGGAATTGCGCTGGGGACTTCTAACCGCTCTTTGCGCTGGCGTAGGCGAGGAGATCATTTACCGCGGCGTGCTCTTTGCGCTGATGTTGCGCTACACCTCCAGCCTGATCCTCACGCTGACGATTTGCGTCGTGGTATTCGGGATGTCCCATCTCCCACAGGGCAAAGCGGCGGCCATGGCCGTGGGCTACATCGGCCTGATGTTCCATATGCTGTTCCTCATTACCCACACCCTGGCCGTGCCAATCGGCGTTCACGTTATCTACGACGCGGTCATGTTCTTGACCTGGTATGCGCAAGAAAAACGCTTTGCCGCACAGGCGGCCCAATCACAAGCGGTAGGTCAAAGCGCTTAGTTCGGCGCGATACAAGGACGAGCTACTTCGCCTTGGTCCATTCATCCACCCAATCGGTGACCGTCTGCCACCAGAGCCGGCTGTTCTGCGGCTTCAGCACCCAGTGGCCTTCGTCGGGGAAGTACAGCATCTTCGACGGGACCTTCAGCCGCTGCAGCGTGGTGAACAGCTGGAAGCCTTCGGAGACGTCGAGGCGATAGTCGAGCTGCCCGTGGACGACCAGCATCGGCGTCTTGAAGTTGGTGGCGAACATGTGCGGCGACCACTTGTTGTAGAGCTCGCGATTCGTCCACGGCGTGCCTTTGAACTCCCACTCGTTGAACCAGAGTTCTTCCGTCGTCCCGTACGCGGACTGCGTGTTGAACATGCCATCGTGCGAGACCAGGCACTTGAAGCGCGTGGTGTGGCCCTCGATCCAGTTGATGGCGTAGCCGCCGTAACTGGCGCCCAGCGCGCATTCGCGGTCTTTGTCGATGTAGGGGTAATTCTTCTCGGCGTAGTCGAGGCCGAGCATCAGGTCGTCGTACGGCGGCCCGCCCCAGTTGCCATTGATGGCGTCGATGAACTTCTGCCCGTAACCGGTTGAGCCGTGGAAGTTGACCATCACGACGACGTAGCCGTTGGCGGCGAAGAGTTCGGGATTCCAGCGATACGACCAGTCGTCGCCCCACGCGCCCTGCGGGCCGCCGTGGATGAGGTACTTCACGGGGTACTTCTTGTTGGGATCGAAGTTCGGCGGCTTGACGACGAAGCCCTGGACTTTTTCTTTCAGCGCGCCCGTGAACCAGTAGGGCTCGAGGGGTTGCATTTGGATTTGGGAGAGGACGGGATCGTTGAGTTTGGTTAGCGGCTGCGCTTTGGAGCGCAGGCAATCTGCCACACTGTAGGAGTTGGGAGGAACGGCCATCCTACATTGTGAGAATTGCAGTGGCGCGCTGTAGATCTCATTCGGAAACTCGACCGACATGCGATCGAAGACTAACGCTCTTGCCATCCGGCGTCGGGGTCGGCGAATCGTTGAAGCCCGCAACCAGCTCCATTGGCCACGAATTTGGCTGCGTGATATCGAGCGCGTAGATCGGTGCTTCGCCTTCATTTTCGGCGGTGAAGTAGATGGTCTTCGAGTCGGGCGACCACGCCATGGAATCGACCCAGCGATCGAAGTCGGGCGTCATGTCGGTGATCTTGCCGGTGGCGCGCTCGTAGAGCATCAGGCGGAAGCGGTCGCTCTCGTAGCCGCCGCGCAGCTGCGCGCGATAGGCGATGTACTTTCCATCGGGCGAATACAGCGGCGTCGAGTCGCTGCCGGGATTGGTGGTGATCTTCTTCGGCGCGCCGCCTGCGACCGGCACGATGAAGATGTCGCTGTTGGTGCTGGTGGCTTGGACTTCGTCGATGTTGCTGGTGTAGGCGATCTCTTTGCCGTCGGGCGAGAACGAATACTGATCCTGCCCGCCGAGCGAGAAGGGCGGAACATCGTGCGCGCCGGGCGTGAGGTCGACGGTGTGCAATCCGACGGGCCGACCGTAGCGCTAGCTGCTGCTCCTGCTTTGGCGCCCCCCGCGGCACAGGCTCCGGTTGACACGATGAACAGGTGGCTATATTTGCCGTCGAAGTAGCTGGTCCAGTGGCGGAACATCAACTGGGTGAATATCTTCGCCTTTACCTTCGAGTTGGCCTTCTCTTCGTCCTTCGCTTTGTTGCAGGCGTCGTCGGTGCAGTCGGGATAAACGGACGAGACAAACAGAATGTAGTTGCCATCGGGCGACCAGAGTCCCGCCAGAGGCTTCGGTCGAGATCTCGGTGACCTTGTGCGGCTTCGCCAGTAAGCGTTCCGGTCGAAGTATCGAAGCTCCTGAACGTAGATCTGCGATCCGCCGTCGCGCGACGATTCGAACAGCACGCGTTTGCCGTCGGGCGCGAAGCGGATGCGATCTTCGCCCTTGCCGTCAGCCGGCGTCAGGCGGCGCGAATCTCCGCCGGCGATCGGCACGATCCACAGATGCGGCGTCTTGGTGTTCTGTTCGAGATTCACATCGACGGCGCTAAAGACGACCCACTTGCCATCGGGCGAGACGATGGGCTCGCCGATGCGCTTCAGTTGCATCATGTCTTCGAAGGTGAAGGGGCGTTTGGTTTGTGCGAAGCCGAGAAGGGAACAGCAGATCAGAAGAAAGAAAAGACGACGAAGCATGAAGCCTCCGAATACACGGAAAACTGGATAGTGTACCAGCCGGGGAAGAGTGGGACGGTGTCCTGCGAACCTGATGGAAGGGTCAGCGGAAAAACTGGATGTCGTGACACCGGGGCACTTGCATTGATGGGCTGCTTACCCCGCCCTGAAGCAGGTCTGTTACGAAACTACTGTCGTCCCCGAGGGACTCGGAGAAATTCTTCCACTTGACCCCAGCACTCCGCCTTCGGCTCCGTGCTGGGCTGTCATGCACGCGCCAAGGGCGCTCTGTTTTCCGACGGTTTGTTCCACCGATGCAACAGCGAACTGAGTTTCGAATAACAGCCTCTGAAGGGCGGGGCTATCATCTTCCGCCCTCCTGCGGAGGCTCAATCTGCCGCTGGTGACGGTCTCGTGCCGTGATCGATCGCGGCATACCGCTCAATAAAAAGCGGCGGGACCATCCCGCCGCTTCGCTGTCACTGCGATTGAATGTGATGATGAGCGCTACTTCACCACCTGCAGATTGTTGGTCACCTGAAACAGGTCGCGCACCTGATTGGCGGCAACGTTGGCCATGTTCTTGTCGCCTTCGTTATTCACATAACCCGTCAAGCGTAAGGCGCTGGTGGTCGACGATGATGCGAATGTCAGGCGAAGCCGGGTAGAAGTACCGCGATAGACCGCCCGTCCGCGAAAGAGCGCGAAGGACATGCTCGCGCGCCTCATCGTCCAGCATGTTCGGCGGCAGCACGCGAATGTTATTGACCACCTGGTCGACGCCTTCAATCCGCTTGACCGCGCGCTCGGCGTCCTGGCGGGTCTGCGAATGCAAGTTGATGACTGCGCCGCTCAAAGTCACAGTGCGGCCCTGCACGCTGTACTCGATCTCATCGTACATACCGTAATGCAGCAGGGTGAGCACTTGGTGGCGAACCTGTTGGGCGATTTTGGCCTCTGTCGGATCGGCCGAGGCGACGGGCAAACTCTTGATGTCGAGCGTCACCGGACCATTGCTGGTCACGGCCGGCGCGTCGGTGTTGGCTGAGGGCATCGCGGCCGAGGATGCTGGCGACGTTTGCGCCGCCGCTCCCAGGCCCAATGCCAGCAGCGAGGTAAACAGCAGCATGCGTTTCATGATTTCCTACCTCCCATGCTTACTCCATTGGATGTAAGTAGGAACACGCAAGCTGCGGCGGCGACGCGCTGGGAATAGTGGGCTTAACAAATCGTAACGGAAGGAAGCCATCAGCCGTCAGCTATCGGCTGTCAGCTTGTCGCTGTCGATTCTCCGTGCTGACCCTGACTTTCGTGTTGCCGGAAGAAAGAATGCTCACGCAGCGACGGTTCATTGGCACCCGACTGACGGCCGACAACTGCTTCACTCGTATCGCAACGCCTCAATTGGATCGAGGCGTGAGGCTTTGATCGCGGGCAGCATTCCGCTCACCAGTCCTACGACCGCCAGAATGATGGTTGCCACGACAACCGTCGAGGGATTGATGATGAGGCGAATGTCGGCGGCTTCCGCATTCTTGGCGACGGCGCTGTAGAAGGTAATCCTGCCGACGCCGATCGACACCGCATACGCCAGAATGATTCCCGCGATGCCGCCGATGAAGGTGATGGTCAGCGCCTCAGCCAGGAACTGGAAGAGGATGTCGCGACGGCGGCCGCCCAGCGCTTTTTCAACGCCGATCTCGCGCGTGCGCTGGGTGACCGAGACCAGCATGATGTTCATCAGGCCGACGCCGCCGATGCCGAGCGTCAGCGTGCCGATGAAGCCGAGCAGAACCTTCAAACCGGCGGTGATGATCTGGAACTGCTTCAACTGTTTCATCATGTTGAAGATGAAGACGGCGCGCTTGTCATCCGGCTTGAAGTTGTATTGCGCTGCCAGCGCGCCGCGCACCTGCTTCTCGACCAGCTCGTAGTCGTTGCCTTCATAGGACATCCAGATGCCATCGAGATAGTGGGTGTCCTTGAAGTCGCTCATGGTGCTGAACGGGATATAGATGGTTTTATTAACGCTGTCGTCGCCTTCCTGCATGTGCGGCGTAAGCACTCCCACCACGCGATAGCTGATGCCTCCAATTCGAATGTACTGGCCCAGCGCGTATTCGCCGGAGAAGAGCTTGAGCTTGGCGTCCGAACTGATGACCGCGACGCGCGAGCGTGAAGCTTCGTCATCTTCGTTGAACAGTCGGCCCTCGGAGAGATTTAACGCCAGGATGTGGAAGATGCCGGGGCGGTCGCCCTGGATCGGTAGGTCGTAAGTGCGAACGTCGTGCTGCACGCTCAAGGTCTTGTCTACCTCAGGCGTAATGCGATTAACCAGCGGGGCCGCAGCTTGAATGCGATCGAGGTCTTCGATGGTGAACTTAATCTGCGTGCCGGCCTTCTGCCCGCCGGCCTGTTGCGAGGTGCGGCCAGGGAAGACGCCGATGATGCGCGTGCCCCAGTTGGCGAAGATGACCTCGATGGCACGGCCGAAGCCGGCGCCGTAGGCGAGCAGCAGAACCACCGTGGCGATGCCCCATGCCATACCGAGCATGGTCAGCGCGGTGCGGCGGCGGTTGTAGCGCATCGCATCGTAAGCCTGGGTTGCAAGATCGCGCATCATGGTTTCGCTGTTCGCCTTTCGCTCTTCGCTATTCGCCAGATGCCGCCGTTGACGCGGCGCCGAGGCGTCGCACTACCCAATCTCAACTCCGGTTGAAGCGACGATCCTCGCGCTTCGAACAAACCGCAGATCCCTCGGTCGGACTAAAGTCCTCGGTCGGGATGACAAAGTAACAAGAACACCGGTGTCGTGTGCGCAGGCCTGAAGGCCTGCTCTACCTGTCTCCTGAAGGCCTGCTCTCCTGCGTCCTGAAGGCCCGCTCTTCCTACTCCTGCCTCAACGCATCCACCGGCTGCAGCATGGCAGCTTTGCGAGCCGGGTAAATTCCAGCCACGATTCCGGCAATAGCCAGCGTTCCAATCGCCAGCGTCGCCGACATGAACGACATGGTGGGCGGATCGAAGCCCGGCACCTCGCCCACGCCTCGCATCATGAACATCAACAGTGCAGCGCCGCCCATGCCGATGGCGCCGCTCATCAGCGTGAGAAACGCGCCTTCCAGGAAAAACTGCAGCAGAATGCTGCGATTGGTTGCGCCCAGTGCTTTGCGCAATCCGATTTCGCGGGTGCGCTCGCTGACGGCGACCAGCATGATGTTGATGATGCCGATCGCGCCCAGAGTCAGGGTCACGATGCCGACGCCGCCGAGGAACAGATCCATCGCGTCGAAGATCTTGCCGACGGTTTCCGAGTTCTTGATGGTGTCCCAATCTTCGAAGGCGTCTTCGTCGCGCCAGTCGAAGTTGTGATTGCGGGCGATGACCTTGCGGACCTCTTGGCGGGCCAGCGTGTGCTCGGCGCGGACGCGGGGCCGGTAGTTGATGAACGACACCGCGTCCTGCTGGCCGTCTTTGATCAGCGGGAAATACTCGCGCATGGTGCTGAAGGGCATGAAGACGCGATTGTTGGTGGAGTTGTTGTCGCCATGGCCGACGCGCTCCACCACGCCGATGACCTCGAAGCGAATACCGTCCAGCAGGATGGCATTGCCGACAGCCGGCCGGCCAGGAAAGAGATTCTTCAGCATCTCGTCGCCGACCACGGCGACCAGGCGCTTCTGGGTTTCGTCATCCTGGCTGAACCAGCGCCCAGCGGCCAGCGGCAAGTAACGGATCTGGTTGTAATGCGGCGGAACGCCGCTGACCTCGCCGTTGGTGTTGGCGTACTCGCTCACCTCGCGGAGGTCGGTGCGCGACAGTACCGGCGCGACCGCACGAACGTGCGGAGCCTCGTTCAGAATGTCGCGGTAGTCCTGATCGGTAAGGTTGTAGCTGCGCCCGGAACTCATGTTGCCGGCGACCGCCGGAGCGCGGCCGGGAAAGACGAACATAATGTCTTCGCCCAGCGAGTTGAGCTCGCGCCGATTGCCGGAGCGGAAGCCTTCGCCCAGCCCCACCAGCAGCAACAGCGATCCCACGCCCCAGGCGATGCCAAACATCGTCAGGAACGAGCGCAGCTTGTGCGCCCATAGAGTGCGCAACATCTGGCGAAGGATCTCGAAGAACATCATGGCAGGCAGGGCTCCGGCCGATATAGAAATCGGTCCACTCTGATTTACGAGAATGTGCTTACTTTGGTTCCGGCAATCGTCATCGCAACCTTCTATTGGACTCTAGTAACTCTCGAAAAGGTAGCGACTTAGCGGAGAATGAGATGACTTGCAGCACGGGGCGTTAAAGCGCGATGAAAAACGTGAGGATCCGCACGATTCCGGCCCAAAATCCGCGAGGAATTGGTTATATTAGAGTTACACCAGCCGCGATCAGGAGATTGCTCAGGGTGTAAATTTTTCAGGGATTAGGGAGTAGAGAAAGATGCCGAAAGCACCACGGGACAAGGACAGCGCAACGCCGAAGAAACGCACCCCCAAAGCCGCTCCAGAAGCTGGGAATGGAGTACACGCGGCCAACGGAAACGGCGCTACGAAATCCGTAACTGCCGCCCCGCAAGTTTCCAGCGACACATCGGTTTCGGCCAATCTGGAAGAGCGAATCCGCGCCCGTGCCTACGAGATTTACCTGGAGCGCGGCGGCGATGGCGGCTCTCCGGAGCAGGACTGGTTGCGCGCCAAGGAAGAGATCTGCGGCCGCACCGCAACCGCCTAGTCGAACTGACCTCGATTTGGGTGGTTTTCATCAGCCGGCAACTCTCGGCACAGCATAAGCGTCTGCGTTATATGGAGTTAGTGCTATGGCTCCGGCTTGGGATTGGCCGCCGGCCGGAGCTGTCTGCGCTCACTGTTTTGCACGCACGGACACGGATCAGATACTATAGTAGTCGTTGGGCGCGACCGGTGTTGTTCGCTTTACCGGGCGGCGGACTACAACCATAGGACCGAAGCTTGAGTCAGGTTCTCCTTGTTGACGACAATCCACTGCAATTAAGCGTTCGCGAAGCTGTCTTGCGAACCGCCGGCTTCCAGGTTTCGGTCGCCACGACCGCGGAAAGCGCGTTGGCCACGCTGCGCGTGTTGTCAGACCGCATCGGCGTACTCATCACCGATCACCTCATGCCGGGCTGTAGCGGTTCCCAGCTGGTGAAGCAGATCCGAGCCTTTAACCAATGGCTGCCGGTAATTGTGCTCAGTGGCTTGGCTGAGGCCGAGACGGAATACGCTGATCTGGGAGTTGTCTTTCGGCACAAGCCTATCCCTCCTCCGGAATTGATTGAACTGGTGCGCGCCAGTCTGGATCAGGCACAGCAGCACCGCGGCGCAGCCTGAAACGCCATCTCGTCCGGATCCGTTCTTTGGCGCAAGTCCGGCCCAATGGTTGTCGGCCCGCGCACGTCCTTAGCTGCCTATGTGACTAAAGTTACATGGCGTTGTCCTGATAACAGGTTTATTCTTGATGCATTCGGCGCGGCCGCTGGCCGCAAGATGAAGGGAATCCTACGATGTCAGAGCAGGGACGCAGGTACGTGCGTTTTGGCGCGGTCATAGCCGTGATCGTGATGGCGCTGGGCTATCTCGCTTATACCGGCGTGCAGGACAGCAAGAGCTATTACGTCACCATCAAAGAGCTGAACGGGATGGGCAACAGCGCTTACAGCAAGCGCCTGCGCGTAGCCGGCAATGTCGCGCCGGGCTCCATCAAGCGGCAGGGCACCCACGCCGAGTTCGACCTGGTGGAGCAGGATCGCATCTTGCCTGTGGTTTATACGGGAACGGAAACGCTGCCTGACACCTTCAAGGACAATGCGCAAGCGCTGGCGGAGGGCCACTTCGGGCGCGACGGCGTTTTCCACGCGACCAACATTCAGGCCAAGTGCGCTTCGAAGTACGCACCCAAGCAGCCCGGCCAGCCCGGAGCCGCTCCGGCCTCGCAGGGGAAGACCTAGCCCAGTCTCGAGAAGCGCGAGCATCGAGGCATCCAGTTTCATGTTGCGATCAGAATAGCTTGCGTATGCAGGGCAACTCTTCGGAGTCTGCGTAACTAACCGTGGTTGCGAGCGGAGCGCTGGAATACGAGTCGCGAATATCAAGTGCTCGAAGCGCACGGCTATCACAACTTAGACGCCAGCATCGGAGCCGCACAGGCGGAGTGCTAGGATTGCGTGGTACAACGACATGAACCTGAGTCCCTTGCAGGGATCGACAGGGTTCTCACGCAGATACTGAATCGTGCCCTGATACAAATCAAAGTCTGAATGAGTCGCAACCGACCCTCACTCTCCGCCTGTCATCGTCCTCGAAAATCTGGTGAAATTTTTTGGCCGCTTTGCCGCACTGCGCGGCATCTCGGACAGCTTTGCGCCCGGGCGCCTGTACGTCGTGCTGGGCGATAACGGAGCAGGGAAGAGCACGCTGCTGCGCGTCGTCGCCGGGCTGATGGAGCCGAGCCAGGGCAGCTTCACGCTGCTGGGTGCGAAGAAGGTTCGCGAGGTCGCGCATCGCGTCGGCTACATGGGACACGCGCCGCTGCTCTATGACGAGCTCAGCGGCATGGAGAATCTGCGCTACTTCGCCGGGCTCTACGGCATTCATGATGACGAGGTCAGCCGCAGCGCGATGCGCATGGTCGGCCTCGATCCCGATCTCTCGCGGCGCATCGGTCAATACTCGCAGGGCATGCGGCAGCGCCTTTCGCTGGCCCGCGCTATCCTGCACGGTCCCGAGTTGATCCTGCTGGATGAGCCGTTCTCCAACGTCGACGTGCACTCGGCGCGCGACATGGCTGCCGTGCTGGGCCGGGTTCGTGATCAGGGCAAGACGATCTTCGTGGTTACCCATCAGGCGGCGCTAATGGAAGGCGTCGCCGACGAGTTCGTGCACATGGCGGCGGGACAGATCGTTGATCGCCAACCCCGCCCCAGCCAAAAGACGGCTGGAACGGGGCACCCGGGCGAAGTCCCTCAGCGACTAAAGTCGCAACAACATTTGTAGCAGTTAACGGACGGCCTGAAAGGCCGTCCCCTTCAAGGAATAAGTTGCGAGCTGAAGTGGAAGAGGCAGATCCAACCGTTTTGAAGGGGCACGGCTTTCAGCCGTGCCGAAAAGGAGTCCAAACACTTGGGGCTTTAGCCCCTGAGGCAGCGCACAGAAAATGAGCACACTCACCATCACGCGCGAGACATTGCTGAAAGACTTGCGCATGGAGTGGCGCTCCAAAGACGCCATCAACTCCATGCTGTTCTTTGCGCTGCTCGTCGTCGTGATCTTCAGCTTCGCCTTCAATCCCACGGCGGAAGAGTCGCGGCACATCGCCGGCGGCCTGATCTGGGTCGCGTTCCTGTTTGCTGCGGTGGTCGCGCTGAACCAGACCTGGGCGCGCGAGCTTCGCAACCAGGTGCTGGACGCCTATCGCGTATCGCCCGCGCCGCCGAATGCGTTGTTCCTGGCTAAAGCGGTTGGAAATTTCCTCTTCGTCGTTGTGCTGGAATGCCTGATGACGCCGCTGTTCGTTGTCTTCTACGAGCTGCGATCGGTGGGGCCGGTGTGGCAGTTGATCGTGGTCGCGCTGCTGGGAACGTGGGCGCTGGTGGTGAATGGAACGTTCTTCGCCGCGCTGTCGATTCGCACCCGCAGCCGCGAGATCATGCTGCCGCTGATCCTTTTTCCGATCTCAATTCCGGCGCTGCTGGGCATGGTGGATGCGACCACGTCGATCCTGACCGGCGAAGCCTCACCCGTGTTCTGGATCAAGCTGCTGTCGGTTTACGATATCGTGTTCACGGCAATTTGCCTGATGTTGTTTGAAACGGTGTTGAATGCGGAATAAGCATCGTTCGCTTTCGCTTTCGCTGCGCAGATCGCTATCGACTCATCTCAGCGTTAGCAGGTCTCGAGCTCGAAGTCGACTCTCTGGCGCAAGGCGTGTAGCGAAAAAGTCGACTGAACTCTGCGAAAGAGCGTTACGCGAAACGCACAATGAAAAAACTCGCACTCATTACGGTTCCTCTTGTCCTGGTGCTGCTGGCGGTCACCAGTTATCTGGCGCTGGCGGTCGCTCCCACCGAGCAGACCATGGGCGACGTGCAACGCATTTTCTACTATCACGTGCCCTCGGGATGGGTGGCTGGGCTTTGCTTCTTTATCAACTTCGTGGCGTCGATCTGGTACCTGTGGAAGCGCAGCCCCGGCGGCGATGCCCTTGCCGCTGCCTCCGCCGAAGTGGGCGTGGTGTTCTGCACCGTCCTGCTGATTACCGGCCCGCTGTGGGCGCGTCCGGTGTGGGGTATCTGGTGGACCTGGGACGCCCGCCTCACCACCACGCTGGTCCTGTGGCTGATTTACGTGAGCTATCTGGTGTTGCGACGCTTCGCTGCCGGCGAACAGACGCAGGTGCTGGCCGCGGCTTTCGCGGTCTTCGGCTTCGCCGATGTGCCCATCGTCTACATGTCGATACGCTGGTTTCGTACCCAGCATCCTTCGCCGGTGATGGGTGGCGGGGAGAACTCGGGATTGGCCCCGGCGATGCTCCACGTCTTCCTGATTAACCTGGCGGCGTTCACCGTGCTGGGATTTCTTTTCATCTGGCTGCGCTACAAATTGCAGACCGCCGAGCAAGCGCTGGAGTCGGCCCACGCCCAGGCCGCGCTGAAAGGAGTAGCGTAATGAACTCGATTATGTTTTTGAAGGCGGCGTACGCGGTGGCGTGGGTTACGTATCTGGGATACCTCGCGCGAATTCTTCTGCGGATGAAGAAGGTGGAAGAAGAGACCAAGGAGTTGGAGCGGGGGAAGTGACTTCGCCCAGGTTGGCGTCCAACGGAGGACGCGAACCCTTCTGCAAGCTCAGGAAGCTCTGGAGCACCGAGCCACGAGCGGATCGGGCGTAGGTTACGATAATCCCTGTTCTCAGCAGTGACCGCCGGAACCCTTTTCCGGACGGTGGTGTCTAACCCCTCAGGCACAAGTGAAAACATTGTTCATCGCGACCTTAGCGGCATTGTGCGTTTTGGCTGGTTGCTCGTCAAAATCGCGGTTAGCGGACGAGCGCCAGCCAACTGTCAGCTACGTGCAGGTGAAGAATCCTGAGCGCGAATTGTGCACGGACGATACGCTGTCACCCGTGGAATGGATTAACGTTCCATTCGCTCGCTTTGCCAACAGCAGTCTAGAACTCAATGGCAGAACCGTGTCTGAGGAAGAATTGCTCGATTGGGCAGCCAAGTACTACAAGACAAAAGTGGAGCGTGGTTTATGGGTTGAGGTTTCGCCAGAAAGCAAGGGAAATGCTGAACACGCGCTGCTGCCACTCCTGCGGTTGTATCCTGACCTTCAGTTACGGCGAGTTCAATTTGGCTTTACTTGTCCCAAAATGCGGAGGTAGCTGTCGTAAATGTATGGTCCGCCGCCGGACTGCAAGAGTTGAGTAGGCGGGCGAAGGGTCAGTCTGCGTAAATGTATCCGGCCTTTAGTTGGAGATGCTTCTCCGGGCCACGATGATGATGCGCACGTGCCGGTCCTGATAAATCGCTCGGTTACGGGGAACCAACTCAACAGCCAGGTTCTCCGGCACGTCGTTTGACTGTTCTCTCGTCCGTTCTCTGCTCCGCAGACTCTGATGAGCTTAGTAGCCGTCGAGGCGGTGGAAAAGTGGAAAGCGGTGTTGGCTTTCCAAGCGCAGCGTCTTTTCCACGGCCCGCTTTACGCCGTGATTACAGGCTGATGTTGATAAACTTCGCCGCTGGATAGCACCGCCCATGCGATCCGTGCCAGCTTGTTAGCAATGGCGACGATGACCTTGTTGCGTGGGGCCCGTGCTTCGAGTTGATGTGCCCATCGTCCCAAGCCGCCGGTGTCGTACTTCACCCGATACAACACAGCGCGTGCGCCATGGATAAACAGGCGGCGCAGATATTCGTTGCCCCGCTTGCTGATGCCAAACAGTCTGGCCTTGCCGCCAGTTGAGCGTTGCTTGGGAACCAGACCGAGCCAGGCGGCAAAGTCGCGCCCCTTGCGGAAGGCAGCGCCGTTACCGATGGCGGCAACCATTGCGGTGGAGGCCAGCGGCCCCACGCCGGGGATCTTTCGCAGGCGCTGGCAGCTGGCATCCGCGCTGGCGATGCGCTCGATCTCGGCGTCGGCGCCATCAATGTCGGCCTCCAGTTGCTTCCACTCTTGCCACACCCCTTCCAGCAGCCGGCGCATGCGTGGTGAGAGGTTCGCCTCGGCATCTTCCAGCAACGCCACCATGTTGTTGCGCAGGTTCGCCGGTCGCTTAGGGAAGGTGATGCCACGCTCGAGGAGGAAGCCTCGGATCTGGTTAATCACTGCCGTGCGGCGCTGTACCAGCCGATCGCGCACCCGGTGCAGAGCTTGCAGGTCGAGCTGTTCGTCGGTCTTGATGGGAACAAACCGCATATTCTGCCGCGCCACCGCTTCGGCGATAGCCTCGGCGTCCAGGAAGTCGTTCTTGTTCGACTTGAGATAGGGCTTCACGAACTGTGCCGGGATTAAGCGCACATCATGCCCCTGGCTCCGAATAGCCGCCGCGATAAAGTGCGCTCCCGAACACGCCTCCATCCCAATTAGGCTGGCCGGCAGGTTCGCCGTGTAGGCTAGCAACGGCTTGCGTGAAAACTTCTTGCGAGCTAGCACCTTGCTCTGCTCGCCGAGTGTGACCAGATGAAACGTGGTCTTGCCGAGATCGATGCCAATAGATGTGATGTTCATGCGATGATCCTCCGTGTATGCTGCCGAACAACGATGTTACTCAGCGGCGGACCATCTCATTAATCGCCTTATCACAACTATCCGCAGACACTCAGCCCCATCTCGCCGACCACAATCATTTCCGATCGGTTATCCTCTGTGCCTCGGTGTCTCTGTGGTTCAATAGCCTGTGACCTCTGAACGGCGCGGCGTTCTCCAATTTCTCGGCGTGGCCTGTCTGATTGTGGGCGGGCTGTTCCTCATCTTCAGCCTGCCGTTTTTCTGGGGACAGATTCAGGTGCTGCGCTCGTGGCCGGTGCGGCAGGCGCAGGTTCTGAGCAGCCGGGTCGTGGTCGAGCCCACGTCCAAGCACGACCAGCTTTACTCGGCCAAGCTGGAGATCGTTTACGCCGTCGATGGCCGGCCGATGACCAGCGAACTGACCAGCTTCCAGAGCAGCAATTACGAAGAGACCGCGCGGCGGGCAGCGGAGTTTCCTGTCGGCAGCCGGCATGCCATCCGCTATGATCCCAACAATCCCACCCAGGCGCGCATCGGCGCGGGATGGAATCGGCGGTTCTTCGCCGTGCCGTTGATCACGGCGGGAGTGGGAATGTGTTTTGTGGCCTTGGGAGTGGTGTTTTTCGTGGTTGGTAGGATGCCAAGGGGAGCGTGAATCGTGGATCGTGAGTCGTGAATGCTGGATTGGCGGTCTGCTACGGAGGAACAGCAGGTCCCTCGACTACGCGTCCGCCCGTTCCGCGAAAGACGCGGAACGGAAAAACTGCGCGGACGCTCCGCTCGGGATGACAGTTTTATAAAAGGACGATCAGCCCGCCGACGATCGTCCATTCACGATCCACGATCCACGGCCCCCGATCCACGTCCCAAGTTCACTATCGCCATCCGCCCCGTCCTAGCCTAAAATATTCACGCGCCGCGCCGCCTGGAACTTTCATCCAATTGCGCACGGGAGCTCTCTGATGAGGACGCGCCTTTTTTCGTTCCTGTTGCTGGTTCTAGTCACCGCTTCGCTGTGCACAGCGCAAACCTCCGCCGACAAGCAGAAGTTCAGTCCTCCGTCGCGCAAGTTTCGCTTCACCTACTCCTTCACCGTGAAAGACATTCCTGCGGGAACCAAGCTGGTGCGAGTCTGGGTTCCGGTGGCGCATACGGATGAGCATCAGACGGTGCGCCTGCTCAAGGTCAAGTCTCCGGTGCAAACGGTGATGGGCGAGGAGTCGGAATACGGCAATCAGATCCTGTATGCCGAGATTCACAATCCGGCGCAGACGACGGTCGATTTTTCTTTGGAATATGAAGTAACGCGGCGCGAGTACTCGCGCGGCGACTTCGCGCAACTGGAGGTCAAAGACACCAAGCCCGGCGTTGTTCCAACGTCGATGGAGCGCTATCTCCAGCCGGACAAGCTGATTCCCACCGACGGCAAGATCAAAGAACTGGCCGAGCAGGTGACCGGCAGCCAGGCCGGGACCGTCGCCAAAGCCAAAGCCGCCTACGATTATCTCTTCACCATCATGCGCTACGACAAGACGGGCACGGGCTGGGGACGCGGCGACGCCGTGTGGGCCTGCGATGCGAAGCACGGCAACTGTACCGATTTCCATTCGCCATTTATCGGCATGATGCGCGCCGACGGTATTCCCGCGCGCTTCGACATTGGCTTTCCGCTGCCCGAGAACAAGGACCAGGGCGATATTCCCGGTTACCACTGCTGGGCGGAGTTCTTCGCGCGCAATACCGGTTGGATTCCGGTCGACATCTCCGAGGCGTGGAAGGCCAAGGAGAAAGCCGACTATTTCTTCGGCAGCGTAGACGCCAATCGCGTGCAGTTTTCAACCGGACGCGACATCACTCTGTCTCCGAAACAGGACGGTCCGCCGCTGAATTACTTCGTCTATCCCTACATCGAGATTGACGGCAAGCCTCACGACGCCATGAGCAAGCAGTTCAGCTTTGTGGAGATCAGCAGCGAGCAGAAGACCGCAGACTCGCGGCCGGCCCCGGCACCGGCGATGTGAGAATACTCATACCGCGCTACGACTTTCAAAAAGCTCCCCGGTCCGCGTTTGGGAGATCCTTTGCAAAAACTTTGTAACAACCCGATTTCCGGTTGTTGACGGCACCGCGGATGAGTAGAATCCTGTCGCTCCTGAAACCGCGGTGGTTTTCGCTCCTAAAGGCTGCAGAACGCCGGACCGCCTGCCGATAAGACAGCAAGAGAAGGCAGGAAACTCTTGCGCAGCTCCCTCGATGGCGCCTTCAGCACTCCGCGGATTCGGAAGTCGGCTGCATCCTTTAATGCGGGTAGGCATCTAAGAGTTGAGTGTGATCGACTCAAGGAGTCATATGTCACAGGATAATAAAGAGTTAGTAACACCTGATCCCGAGCTTCGGGACGATTCGGAAGCCGCGCGAACCCTCCCCGTACTGCCTGTTCGCGATACGGTTTTGTTTCCGCATGCCGTGTTGCCGTTGACCGTCGGACGCGAAAGTTCGGTGCAGTTGATCAATTCGCTGGGCGACGACAAGACCATTGTCGTGGTCGCGCAGCGCGAGGCGCGGGTCGACAATCCCCAGCCGACCGACCTGTTCGCGGTCGGTAGTCTGGCGGTGGTGCACAAAGTCGTGCGCATGCCCAACCAGAGCCTGTTCGTCTTTGCCGAAGGCCTGGAGCGTGTGAAGGTCACGGAATACACGCAGCTGACGCCGTTCATGTGCGCCACGGTCGAGTCGATTCCCGAAGTTCCAGCTCCCAAGAATTCCGAGATCGAAGCGTTGCAGCGCAACGTGCTGACGCTGTTCCAGCAGATCGTAGCCGGATCTCCCACATTGTCGGACGAGCTGTCGACGGTCGCCGCCAATATCGAAGATGCCGGTCGCATGGTCGACTTCATTGCCTCGTCGCTGCCGTCACTCTCGACGCGCGACAAGCAGGACGTGCTGGAGACGCCGGACGTTCGCGTGCGGCTGGAGAAGATCAACCAGCATCTCGCGAAGGAGCTGGAAGTCCAGCAGCTGCGCAACAAGATTCAGAGCGAAGTGCAGGATCGCGTACAGCAGACGCAGCGCGAGTACTACCTGCGCGAGCAGATGAAGGCCATCCAGAAGGAACTGGGTGAGCAGGACGAGACCACGCGCGACGCCGAAGAGCTGCGGCAGAAGATCGAATCGGCCGGCATGCCCGACGATGTGAAGAAAGAAGCGCTGAAGGAGCTCGGCCGGCTGGCGCGCATGTCGCCCATGGCCGCCGATTACGGCCTGACGCGCAACTACATCGAGTGGCTGGCGGTGCTGCCGTGGCAGAAGTCGTCGGGCGTCGAAGTCGATATCCCGAAGGCGAAGGAGATTCTCGACTCCGATCACTACGATCTGGAGAAGGTGAAGAACCGCATTCTGGATTACCTTTCCGTGCGCCGGCTGAAGCCGTCGATGAAAGGCCCGATCCTGTGCTTCGTCGGACCTCCGGGCGTGGGCAAGACCTCGCTCGGCAAGTCGATCGCTCGCGCGCTGGGACGCAAGTTCGTGCGCCTGTCGCTGGGCGGCGTGCATGACGAAGCCGAGATTCGCGGACATCGCCGCACTTACATCGGCGCATTGCCGGGGCAGATCATGCAAGGCATTCGCCGCGCGGAGACCAACGATCCGGTCTTCATGCTCGACGAAATCGACAAGGTAGGACGCGACTTCCGCGGCGATCCGGGTTCGGCGCTGCTGGAAGCGCTCGATCCGGAGCAGAACTTCAGCTTCCGCGACAACTACCTCGACGTGCCGTTCGATCTGTCGAAGGTGCTGTTCATCACTACGGCGAACATGCTCGATCCGATTGCCGAGCCGCTGCGCGACCGCATGGAGATCATCGAGCTGCAAGGCTACACGGAAGAAGAGAAAGTCCACATCGCCTTCCAGTATCTGATCCCGCGCCAGATCGAAGAGAACGGCATCACCGGCGATCAGATTGAGTTTCCCGAAGAGACGATCGGCTTTCTGATTCGCCACTACACGCGTGAAGCGGGCGTGCGCAACCTGGAGCGGACGATCGGTACGATCTGCCGCAAGCAGGCGCGCCGCATCGCCGAAGGCAAGACCGACAAGCTGCGCGTGACGCCCGAGCTGGTGCAGCAGCACGACATGCTGGGCGGCATGAAGATCCGCACCGAAGGCGAAATCGCCGAGCGCACCAAACGCGCAGGCGTGGCTGTGGGCCTGGCATGGACGCCGACCGGCGGCGACGTGCTCTTTGTCGAAGCCAGCAAGATGAAGGGCAAAGGCGGCTTCACCATGACCGGACAGCTCGGCCAGGTGATGCAGGAATCGATGCAGGCCGCGATGACATGGGTGAGGTCGCATGCGAAGGAACTCGGCATCGACGAAGCTTTCTTCGCCGATCATGATGTCCACATCCACGTCCCGGCAGGCGCGATTCCGAAGGACGGACCTTCGGCTGGTGTGACCATGGTGACGGCGCTGGTATCGCTGCTGTCGGATCGCCCGGTGCGGCCGCTGACGGCAATGACCGGTGAGATCACCCTGAGCGGCAATGTTCTGCCGATCGGAGGAATAAAAGAGAAGGCGCTGGCGGCAAAGCGCTCCGGCGTAACCGACATTATTCTGCCGGCCGAGAACAAGCAGAACGTCGAGGAAGACCTGACGCCGGAGCAGCTGCAAGGTCTCACCATGCATTACGTGAAGACCATCGAGGAGCTGCTCGATATCGCTCTGCCTACCTCGCGCGCCGAGGTCAGGCACGACGAGGAGATTCGCGAGCAGGTATTGCAGACCGTGCCGGTGGGGTAAGCAGTGCAGAGTGCGCGGATGCCGGCGCGAATCCAAAGACGAGGGCCATCCAATTAGGATGGCCCTTTTGCTATTCTTGAGCCGCATGCAGCGCCTGTCATTTACAAAGCAGCTCGCGTTCGCGTTGTTGATGACGGAGCGCATGTTGCCGAGCCTCATCGACTTTTCACGCGAGACGGGTTTCGACTGTTCGTGCAACCTGGAAGGCCTGAAGGCGGTCTGGTCGGCGTTGCAGAAGGGCACGGTCGATTCATCGTTGGCCCGAGAATGCGCTTCAAATGCCCCCGACACAGAAATCTACTCGCATAAGCTCACGTCGTATGCTCTGAATGCCGCGTTAGCGATAGCCGAAATGATGGAGTTCACCGCTGACAGTTGTGAAGATCACATTACGCAGATTCAGGCACTCATTCGCGACTCCATCTACCTCTATTTAGGCAGGTCGGAAGGATCGGAGTCGCCAGGCGCCGACGTTGAGGTTGAGATAGACAAGGACCCACTGTGGGTCAAAGAAGTGGACCGACAGGAAGAAGACGCCGAATTCCTTTTGAACCTTTCGGAGCTTTTCGACAACCGCACGGTCTCATTGATACGGTCCCGCGCTAGTGGGCAAGAGTCACTGCTCCCTCATTGAGCTGTGCCGTTTTTGATCTTCCACAACATCTGCCGGAACATGCCTAACCACAACTCTGCGTCATCGGATGAGAGATCCAGCCGTCGCACCATGCGGCGCACACGCTCTTCGGTGGATGTGACGGCATTGGTCTTCACATAGCCGCTGCGATGCAACGATTCCAAGAGCACGGTCGAGATACGTTCGACTTCGCCTGCCGTCGCGCGTTTCTCCGGCTTGTCTTTCTTTGCCGGAGCCTTCTTCATGCCGCGCGAGATCTCGTACAGGCACACGGCAACCGCCTGACCGAGGTTCATCGACAGATGTTGCTTGCGCGTGGGAATGTGCATCAGCCAATGGCAGTGACTGAGATCGTCGTTCGAGAGGCCGGTTTTCTCCGACCCGAACAGCAGAGCTACGCGGCCGCTCGCAAGCGCTTTGCGGATGAGCGGTGCTCCGCGCACCAGAGGCCGCAATGTGTGTTGCAGCTCGCGATGCTGAACCGCAGTGGTGCCGACGACGAGCGTGCAATCGGCGACTGCGTCGGCGACGCTGGTGAACTCTTCGGCGGCCTTCAGTAGCGGTGCTGCTGCGACGGCGGAGCGAGCTTCGCGAAACGCGACGTTGTAGGGATTGACGACGCGCAGCCGCAGGAATTCGAAGTTGCTCATGGCGCGCGCGGCCGCGCCGATATTGAGCGGATTGCGCGTTTCAACCAGTACGACCCGCAGAGCGATCGAAGTCGGGCGGCATGAGAAGAGTTTAGTTCAGAAGGCGGACGATTGTGCCGTCGGCTGACGCCGATCGAGAAACGCAGCCGCGCTGGACGCTGGCCTGAAGAGAGTGTGTCGCGGGCCCTCGCCGCCGCTCCGCGGCTAGAACCGCAGATCCCTCGGTCGGACTGAAGTCCTCGGTCGGGATGACAGGCGAAAAGGAGAGCGCCCGGTGCCCCAAGTTCCGTCCTTCGTTTGGACGCTAACCTGGGCATGCACGCGCCTTCCATTCCGCAGCAGCAGAACCCAGGCAGGCAACAGTTCGCCGCGCGTTCGGCGTCAAACCTGCAATGGTGGTGCCTGCCCAGCTCGTGGTGCACGCGAAGGCCGTCGCGCGGATTGCACTCGGCTGCGTAATCGTGTGCCTGGCTGGTTCAGCGCGAGCCCAGGAAACCAAGCCGGCGCCGTCGACCCCGATCGACGCGAAGAAGGCGGAGCTCGGCGGCAAGACGTGGAATCCGGAGTGGGACCAGATCGTGGAAAAAGCCGTTCCCCCCGACATGCTCTCCTCGCAGGTGCCGCGCGACGTACACCGCTTTTGCCCACGCTTCTTCAGCATGAGCGACACCGATAAGCGCGTCTTCTGGGCGTATTTCTTTCAAGCGCTGGCGGGAGCCGAGGCTGGCCTGAATCCCACGACGCGTGTGCGGCACACCCAACCAGAGGTGGCGAAGGTCGACAGCGTCAGCAAAAGGATGGTTCGCAGCGAAGGCTTGCTGCAGCTCACCTACGAAGACCAGAAGCGCTATGACTGCGATTTCGACTGGACGAAGGATCGCGAGCTGAAGAGCAACGATCCGGCGAAGACCATCCTGCAGCCGAAGAACAATCTGGAATGCGGCATCAAGATCCTCGAGAACCAGATCATCACCCTGCACAGGCCGCTGGTGACGAGATACTCGTACTGGTCTACGTTGCAGCCGGGAACGGTGAGCTATCGCGTGTTCGCGAAAGAGATGACCAACCCTCCTGAAGCCTGCGCCAAGCCGGCACGCCCCGAACACTTGAAGCAAGCGACGACGGTGTCGGTCCACGAGCAGGCCGAGCAGACGGCGGCGGCGCGGTGAACGAAATTCACATTCTCACGCTCGGATTGGCGGAAGAAGACCTTGCTGATGATTGTATCGACGGTTTTGCCGCCACTCGCGTACCAGTCAATCGTTCCTGCAACCGCCAGAACGGCAACCGTTATCCAGACATAAAACACTAGAGTACGTCTCGGCGGCAGATCGATGCCGAACTTATCCATCAAGATAATGACAGCACATGGGTATGACGACGACGAGGAGCGCCGTTCCGAGGAGTTTCAGGATATCGCCCGGTGGGCCGGGACTCCGGAGCGGCGTATCAGCACGTTCAGAAAGAGATCTTTCCTTCTTCAGAATTCCGATGGCACCCCACCACGCAGCGTATTCCTCGGGGGACATCTCGCCGCGCGCGTTTCACCGCACTCCTGATTAGCTGGGCGATCTTCTCTTCATACAAATCGTCGGCGTCATTTTCTTCATTCTCGAAGTAGTCAGTTGCCGAGCCCACGTGTTCTAGCCTCGGTGAAATTCAGCCACTTGCGCTCGTTATCGGTTAGGGTGAAGTTCTCGCGAACGGCTTCGTCACTAATTTGAGAGGTAATGAAATCCCTGGCTTCGCGAGCGCGCACAGGAGATTGTGAAATGCGTTTCATGTCGCTGGACCGATTGTATAATTCGCGCAATAACCAAAGATGAAGGCTCGATTCCCATCATCGCCGCCCAGCTCAACGCGTTCATCGCACGCTACTCGCCGGACATCGCGAAGCAAACTCGCGCGATGCTCAAGACGCTGCGCGCGCGACTGCCGGGCGCGGTCGAGATGGTCTATGACAACTACTACGCGCTGGTGATCGGTTTCTGCCCGGTGGAGCGGGCGTCGGAGGTCATCGTGTCGCTCGCGGTGTATCCTGATCACATCAGCCTGTGCTTCTTTGCCGGTGATCGCCTGCCCGATCCCGAGAAGCTTCTCGAAGGCAGCGGCAAGATCTCGCGCCACATTCGTCTCGAAGGGCCGGAGATGTTGGACAGGCCTGCGGTGAAGGCGCTGATCAAAGGTGCGATTGCCGATTCTCTGCCGCTCGACCGCAGACAGAAGGGCCGCATCGTGATTAAAGCGGTAGCGAAGGACCCGCGGCCCAGAAGGCTCGCGAAGACTTAGCCTTTCCGGCTGGCACCACGGATGCAAACTTCGCGACCGCTCGTTCATCTCATCCCTAAGGCATAATAGTGCAATGTCTCCCAGCTGACGTCCGGCTCACGGACGGTCTCGAGTGGTAGGAGGAGTTGTGGTTTGTAGCTCGTGCGGATTCGAGAACCAAGGAAGGATGCGGTTCTGTGGCATGTGCGGCACGCCGCTGCCACACCCGCCGATGACCGCGCCCGGCGCAACCAGCACGCTCAACTTCACGCGCGTGCCGGTGGAAGCGAGTGCGCCGCCGAGAGAGCGCAGCGCGGGGACTTCGACTGCCCGGAGTGCTGTTACAGCGGAGACGATGGGCAGAAATGGCGGCTCAACGCCGGCACCGCAGGCCAGCGCTCCCGCCGCGGTCGAGGAGCCGGTCGAACCGGTCGAGCAGGCCGAGACGGGAGCGATTGAGCCTGCGTCCGAAGCGGCAGTTGAAGCTCCGGCGCATGAACTCGTGCCGGATGTTCCTCTCGACGAATACGTGCAAAGCTTTCATTATGAGCCGCCGAGTGAGCCGACCGAGATCACGATGCGCGGCGACTCTTCGGTTGCAGAGCAGCGAGCCGTGGCCGACAAAGTGGTAGTTGCAGATTCCGTTGCAGCCGACGCGAGCGAGCAGGATGTGATCGCGGCAGCCCGCTCCAACCGATGGCGAAGTAGTTGGCGCGAGCGACGTAGCCTCCGACAGCTCGGTGGAGAGCCGCCTCGGGCTGGAGCCCGAATCACCGGCAGAAATGGTTGCTGAACGTCCCCGTTTTCTCGACGTCAACGAAGCTCCCGCGGAAAGCAAGCCAGCCTCGTCGGGAACGTCGACGATTGTTGGACCGTCGTTTCTTGGATTGAGTGACGCTCCGCAAGTGGAGGGGGAGTATGGTCCGGTCGAGGATTTCGAGGGAGTAGCGCCGCGCAAGAGCCATTGGAGAGCTTGGCTGGCGGCGGCCGTGGTGCTGGTTTTTGTCGTGCTGGGAGCGATGGAGTGGCGAGCGCAGTCGAATCAAACGGACAACGGTCCGGTAGAAGTCATCAAAGCCAAGGTTCGCAACTGGAAGAATGGCGGGCAGTCGCAGCTTGCTGACCAGCCGGCAGAGAGCGCCTCTACCGACAACAGCACGAAACCCGACATGCAAGTGCAGGAGCAGCCGAAGCCGCAGCAACAGAATCAGGCTGCGAATCCGGCACAGAATCCGAGCGCAAGTTCGAGTACGCTGACAAGTAGTCCCGCTACAGCAACCCCCGGTGCAACGCAGCCGGCAGTGACGACGGCGAAGCCCGCCACGTCAACGACTCCTCCGCCCAAACCGGCGCAGAGTGCGACAGTAGCGCCGCCGAAGGCACCAGCCGCACAGAATGCTTCGGCCACTGGCACTTCAAAATCGGGGCCAAACTCGCCGGCAGCAGTAATTCGAAAACGCCAACCACAACCCAGGCCGCAGCAACCAAGCCCAAGCCGCCGCGGCAAGAGCAGGGAAGCAACGACGACACGGCTGCAGCGAAGTCTGCTGGGGCGGGCGGGGACGAGCTGAGCAGGGCCAAGAACGCCAGCGACTCTGCGGCGGAGGCGGCCTGGCTGTGGAAGTCGACGGCGAAAGGCAATCCCGACGCGCCCGTGATGTTGGCCGATATGTACATGAAGGGCGACGGCGTCCCGCGCAGCTGCGAGCAGGCGGTGGTGCTGCTGAAGACGGCAGCCGCGAAGGAGAACGCCCGCGCGCGCAATCGGCTGGCGTCGATGTACGCAACCGGAAATTGCGTGCAGCGCAATCGCGTGGAAGCTTATCGCTGGCTTAGTTCCGCGCTGGTCGCCAATCCCCATAGCGACTGGGCGGAGCAGAACAAGGATCTCATCTGGCAGCAGATGACGCCCGACGAGCGGGCCGAGGCGCAAAAGTACCGGTAAGATTGGGGGTCAGGGCAGAGCGATCCCATCCAGCCGGTACTCATGTCCCATCGCGCGCGCCCGACACAGTCTCTCCGGTTATGTCTCACATTCCTCGCCCCGCCCGCGCGCTACAATTATCAGACGATACGGATTGGCCTCGGCGTCACCGCAGGCCAAGCCGAACCGTAATCTAAGGACGGAATCATGAATAGCAATCCTATGGAGCGCCCGCTGGCGGAAGTTGATCCGCAAATTGCCGAGGCCATCGAGAACGAAGAGCGGCGGCAGCATGAAGGGCTGGAGTTGATCGCCTCGGAGAATTTCGTGAGCGAGGCGGTGCTGGAGGCCGCGGGCTCGGTCTTCACCAACAAGTACGCCGAGGGTTATCCCGGCAAGCGTTATTACGGCGGATGCGAGTTCACCGACGTGGTCGAGAATCTGGCGCGCGATCGCGCCAAGCAGCTGTTCGGCGCCGAGCATGCCAACGTGCAGCCGCACTCCGGCTCGACGGCGAACATGGCGGCGTACGCTGCGGTGATTCAGCCGGGCGATACGGTGCTGGGATTGAACCTCGCGCACGGCGGCCATCTCACGCATGGGCACCCGCTGAACTTCTCCGGCAAGACCTACAAGATCGTTCCCTACGGCGTCACCAAAGAAACCGAGACCATCGATTACGACGAACTGGAGCAGATTGCCGAGCGCGAGCGGCCGAAGCTGATCATCGGCGGCGGCAGCGCCTATCCGCGCATCATCGACTTTGCGCGCATGCGCCAGATCGCCGATAAAGTAGGAGCGATCTACCTGGTCGACATGGCGCACTTCGCCGGATTGGTTGCCGGCGGCGCGCATCCTTCGCCGGTGCCGCACGCGCAGATCGTGACCACCACCACGCACAAGACGCTGCGCGGCCCGCGCGCGGGAATGATTCTGTCAAAGCAGGAATTCGCTGCGCCGATCGACAAAGTTGTCTTCCCGGGAATGCAGGGCGGCCCGCTGGTGCACATCATGGCGGCGAAAGCTGTGTGCTTCCTCGAAGCGATGCAGCCGAGCTTCAAAGACTATGCGCGGCAGATCGTCGCCAACGCCAAAGTGCTGGCGCAGACGCTGGTCGACGAAGGCTTCCACATCGTCTCCGGCGGCACCGATACGCACCTGATGCTGATCAACGTCTTCGCGAAAGGCATGTTGGGCTCGGAGGCCGAGAATGCGCTGCACGAGGCCGGCATCACGGTCAACAAGAACGCGATTCCGTTCGACACCAATCCTCCGCTGAAGCCGAGCGGCATCCGCATCGGCAGTCCGGCGCTGACCACGCGTGGCATGAAGGAAGGCGAGATGCGGCAGGTGGGCAAGTGGATCTCCGAGGTGCTGCACAACCGCACCGACAAGAATGTGCTGGCGCGCGTTCGCCGCGAGGTGCTGGGGCTGGCTGAGGCGTTCCCGCTGTACGCCACGCGACGCGCCAAACATGCGGAGGCGGTGAAGGCGTAAGTCGAATCGCATCCTGTATACTGCCGCTTGCCGGGCCTTGCTGTATCGAGCTGCGGTCCTGGCCGCTTGTCGATTTCGTTCTCGTTAAACTCCTATGTTCTGGTCAAAACCTGCACTTGGAATGTTGTGCTTCAGCAGTCTGCTGGCTGCGCAGAATCTTCCTGCTGGAACGGCGCTGCCGGTCGCGGTTGGCACAACGCTCACTGCCAAGGGCAGCAAAGCCGGGCAAAAAATCGACGGCAAGCTCATGCAGGAATTGCGGTTGCAATCCGGCGTGATCAAATCCGGAGCGCATGTGACCGGACACGTGGTCAGCGTGAAGAAGCCGGGCGCGGGCGGCTCCAGCATCGTGGTGCAGTTCGATCAGCTTCAGAACGAACACCAGGCCATTCCTCTGAATGTGAGCGTGCGTGCGGTTGCCGCTTCGAACAGCGTTTTCAACGCGGGGCTACCGTCCGGTAACAATACCGATCAGGACCCTTCCGACATGTGGGTTACAAGGCAGGTCGGTGGCGAGTACGTGTTTCGCGCGCGCGGTTATGTCGAGTCTGACCATGGGAAGGTTGGCGTGTGGGATGGCAGAGGCGTGTGGGGAAAGCTGCAGCCGGCGGCGAATTGCGACGATTCGCAGATCAACGCCGACCTGCAGGCCTTGTGGGTCTTCTCCACAACAGCCTGCGGGGCCTACGATCTTCCGGATACGACCTTGGCTCATGCAGGAAACACACCGCCGCTGGGACAAGTGACGCTGCAATCGACGAAGAATGTAGAGATTCATGGAGGCAGCGGCTGGTTGTTGATCGTCAATCCCGCGCCTGCCAATACCGGCGGCAAATAGATTGGCCATACAACGGGAAGCGGCTGGAGTTGCTCTAATCTATTTCGGTGCTGTGGATCGGAGTGAACATGCAGAATTGGAAGAAGGCAGTCATATTTGGATCAATCGGCGCGGGCGCAGTGCTGCTGATGGCGAAGCGGCGTCCTGCGGGGATGGCTCTGGCTGCGGCCGGGCTGGCGGTGCTCGCCTCCGAATATCCGGAGAAGTTTGAAGCCGTGTGGGAAAGCGCTCCGGATTATCTGCGGAAAGGAATGCAGATCTTTGGGACGCTGCAGAAACTGGGCGAAGGCTTCGCCGAAGAGGCCGAGCGGCGCAGCGTGGACGCGTGGCGCAATGTCCGCTCCGAATTCGGATCGTAAGTCAGGAGTCGGACGGGCGCGGTCCGGGATGAATCGTCTCGATCTTGTGCCGATGTTCCGCGCTGCTGGGCTCGGTCCAGCCGTGCTCGTCTTCTACCACGCGCACAATCCCGGGCCCCGCGACTGAGTTGAGCGCGGAGGCGCCCGCTGCTTCGGGTGCTGGCGTCTTCTCCCAGACCCTCTCCACCATACCGTTGTGGACTGTCGTGGTCATCGCCGGAGTTTCACCGGTAGAAATCACCGCGCCGCGGTCAGCGCGTCCTGCCGGGGTCAGAACCACGAGTCGCGAATACAATACCTGCTCATCAAAACTGCCGAAGACAAACTGGAATGCCTCGGCGTGCTCCGGAATGCCGCCGTCGCCAGTGTAATTGAGGATGTATTCCTCATCGATCGCATCCCCAGGTGTGAGCGCCGTGGGAGCGGCTCCCGCTTGGTTGTTAAGAGCTGCGGTCGAGCCGTCGGGATGGACGATACGCAAGGCGAGTATCAGCGCGTCAGGCGGGAGCTTTACCGCGCCGAGCTGCGCGGCTGCGTCCACTGTTCGCGCGCGCGTGGTGCGGTGAACGTAGAGCGAGACACTGCCGTCAGGCCGTGAGATCGCGACGTGATCGTCCAATAGGATTACGGTGTCGCCAAGCGCAGGCAGACTTGCACTTTGAAGGGCGGTCGTAACTGCGTCGCGGCGGTAGGGCAGATAGAAATTGTTCGAGGGAGACGGACTGGCTGTGCCTTCTGCCCGCGCAGCGTCTTGGGTCCATTCGGCGGCGAGACGATGATAATCCTCGGCATTCGGAGCGATGCGCAACCACTCGGCCGCAGCCTGCTGCGCGCCCTCGTCCTCCCCGGCAAGTTGCAGCTCTCGCACCAGCATCTGTCTGGCAGCACGGTTTAACGGCGCCGCAGCTAACAGGAGCTGCAGCGAGCGCACTGCCCCGGTGTGGTTGCTCTCATCGGAGAGCGATTGCGCGTAGTACAGCGATTCGGGGGCGCAGCCGTTCAGCTTCTTCTGAGCCGCGCGAGCTTGGTTCAGCTGACCGCGTGCACGATAAACACCGATTTCGTTCAGCAGGGTCTTACAGTATGAAGGATGCGCTGCATCCCACGTTGTGGGACTATCTGACATTGTGGGAGCAGATCTCATGCGACACTGTGCCAGAAGAAACTGGAGTGGGGCGGAAGCCGCGCTGGAGGGGACGCTTTCAATCTGCGTGGCAGCCGTAGCGAATTGCCCCGCGGCATAGTCGCCAGCAGCCAGCAGATACGTCATTTCCTGCAGCGATGTCTTCCGAGGCAGGGAAAACGGAGGTGGCTCAGCCGTTCGAGCGATGGAAATCCGCAGGGGAGCAGCAGAAGCGGCGAACTTCAGCAGAATGCGGTGCGGGCCGGGGATGACATCAAAGGCGGCAGAGTTGTTGCCCGGGGCATTGGTTCGCAGGACGCGTTGGCCGTCAGCAAATACTTCCAGTGGTGCAGCGCTCTCAACCTGGATCGTCCAACTGCCCGAAGTCAGCGAAGAAAACGCAGCGGCGGCATAGAAGATGCCGCGATACGACAAGTAATCCGGCAGAGCGATGCGACCGTCTGGGAACGCGAAGTTCTCCACGCGCCGGTTCTGGTATGAATCCTTCGCCAGGTCGTCGTTGGGCGATATTGGCTGCTGATCGAGCAAAGGATGGAGGCCCAGCGGGCCGACAATGCGCCAATCGGTAAGAATGCCAGCGCTGCGCGAGAGAGAATAAGCGTCCAGCCCGGGCGCGCCGTCCATCGCGGCCCGCAGTAATGCTTCCTGCAGATCAGGCCAGGGCTGGGACGAGTTGGCGAGCAAGGCTTGCAGGCGGGGGATCAGCTTGGCGAAATCGGAGGTATTGGCAGCCGCTTCGCGAAGACGAGCAGCGGCAAGCCGGACCCGCGGATCCCCGCGAGCGCCGGTCCCGATTTCACATAACGCGGTCGCCGCTTGCAGCAGCGACGCGTCGTCGTCCTGCATGGCAGCGACTTCCATCCGGACGAAGAGCGCTTCCGCGTCCTGTGGATCGCGAGCCAACGCACGCGCGGAAAGCTGGCGCGCACGATCAAGGTTCGAATCGGCAAATAAAGCACGAGCAGAGACGCGGGCGAGTGACGACTCGCGCAAAACTACGCTATGTGCGCCGGGCGTTGCTGTCGGGCTGTTCCGCACCGTGTTCGTGGAGCGAGGAATATCCGGCGTGGTGTCGTGAGCCAGTCGCGCAAGGGTTTGCGCCGGCATCCTCGCCGGCAAAGCAACTGCGAGAAGAGCCGTGGCCAATAGAAATCCGAAGCGGCGGTTCATATTCTGTGTTCCACAGTTCGCGTCGGCAGGCCGGCTACAGCTTGTCAGCACTGGGGAATGGCAGAAGAGTAGCTGAGCAAAGCAATTCTGGAAATAGTGTTTTCGCCTGATGTCTACAACTTTCGGGTGCTTGACGCTGGCACGAAGATCGTTAGTGCAGAACGGTATTTTCGCGCGATAAGCGTCACTAGCGGATCGCGCTGATGGAAGCAACGAGCGTCGCCAGCAGGTATACTTTTGGCATCCCCATGGCCACCAAGCTGGAAGAAATCGTCGCTGCTGCTGGTCGCAGAGTCGCCGCTGCCAAGGCGACGGTTGATGTGCAAGCGCTGAAGAGTCCAGGCAGAGCGCGCATCAGCCCAGGGGCTTTCGCAGAGCTCTTCAGGAGCGAGCGGCCAGCGGGGTCGCGGTGATCGCGGAGCTGAAAAAAGCGTCGCCCTCGAAGGGCGTGATCCGGGAAGATTTTCGCGTGGCGGAGCTGGCTTGCGAGTTGGAACGGGCTGGGGCAGCGGCGCTTTCCGTTCTCACCGACGAGGAGTACTTCCAGGGATCATTGCAGAATCTGACGACCGCTTCGGAGACGACCAAGCTGCCTTGCCTGCGGAAAGACTTCATCGTCGACGAATTGCAGATCATCGAGGCACGCGCGCATGGCGCTGATGCGATTCTGCTGATTGTTGCGGCATTGAGCCAGCCGGATTTGATCAGCCTGGGAGCGTGCGCGCGAGAGGCTGGGCTCGATGTGTTATGCGAGGTCCACGATTCCGCTGAGCTGCAGCGCGCGCTGGACGCAGGTTTCGAGACGATCGGGATCAACAATCGCGATCTGCACACGTTTCGCGTCGATCTGAATACGTCGTTGCAACTGGTCGAGCGAATTCCTTCGGGTGTGGTCAAGGTTGCGGAGAGCGGGATCGAGAGTGCGGAGGATATCGCGCGATTGCGACGAGCGGGATTCGATGCGTTCCTCATCGGCGAGTCGCTGATGCGGGCGGCGCATCCCGGGGACGAGCTTCGGGGATTACTGGGACAGGCAGTTTCCGCGAGGTGATTGCATATGTGGATCAAGATTTGCGGTACGACAACCATCGAGGACGCGCGGGCAAGTTTGGCTGCGGGAGCTAGTGCGCTGGGATTCATCTTAGCTCCCAGTCCGCGGCGGGTCGACATCCCCACAGCGTTCGACATTGTCAAGGCGCTGGGGGTCGACGTTGAAACCGTTGGTGTCTTTGTCGATGAGCATCCGCGACGCGTGGGCGAAATCGTGTCGCAAATTCCTTTTACCGGAGTGCAGCTTCACGGCGAAGAGGCGCCTGAGCTGATGAAGGAATTTCGGCAGGTGCTGGGCGGGCGCCAGATTATCAAGACGCTGCAGGCCGCGGATTTACTGGAGTCGGGCGGGGAGAAACTGGCCAGCTATTTGGCGAAGGGCGGCTACCTTGACGCGATTCTGCTGGATTCGGGTTCGGCCGATCAGCCTGGCGGGACGGGAAAGCCGTTCGCGTGGGAGCAGGTGAAACCGCTGGCAGCGAAGATTCGCGAGCTGATGCCGTTGATCATCGCCGGCGGATTGGATGCGGAAAATGTCGCGGAGGCAATTGCGGTATTGGAGCCGTGGGGCGTGGATGTCGTTTCCGGAGTGGAGTTCGAGCCGGGGAAAAAAAGCGCATCGAAGCTGCGCAGCTTCGTCGCGGCGGCGCAGCAGGCGGAGAGCTCCGGAAAGCAGGGTGGGTGATGGAAGAGACAGCCAGCAACCCGGAAATGCCTTCAATAAGGCCGGCGCCCGCCGGCGGCAAGCGCGCCCACGTCCGTAATACGGCGGGAAGATTTGGCGCGTACGGAGGACGTTACGTCCCCGAGACGCTGATGGCCGCGCTGCAAGAGCTGGACAAGGCCTATGCCGCGGCGCGCAAAGATAAATCTTTTCGCGATGAGTTTCATCGTTTGCTGACGGAGTACGCCGGCAGGCCGACGCCGCTGTCTTTCGCGCAGCAGCTGACGAAGCAGCTGGGCGGCGCGAAGATCTACCTGAAGCGCGAAGACCTGCTGCACACCGGCGCGCACAAAATCAACAACTGCATTGGACAGGCGCTGCTGGCGCGGCGGATGGGGAAGCATCGCATCATCGCCGAGACCGGTGCGGGCCAGCACGGGGTGGCGACGGCGACGGTATGTGCGCTCTTCGGCATGGAGTGCGTGGTCTACATGGGCACGGAGGACATGCGGCGGCAGGAGCTGAATGTCTTCCGTATGCGATTGCTGGGAGCTGAGGTGCGCGGTGTGGAGTCGGGCTCGCGCACGCTGAAAGATGCGATCAATGAGGCGATGCGCGATTGGGTGACCAATGTTCGCAGTACGCATTACCTGTTGGGCAGCGTGTTGGGAGCGCATCCGTATCCGACCATGGTACGCGACTTTCATCGCGTGATCGGGCAGGAGGCGCGCAAGCAGATTCTGAAGGCGGAAGGACGGCTGCCCACGGCGGTGATTGCCTGCGTCGGCGGCGGGTCGAATGCGATCGGCCTGTTTTATGACTTCATCAAGGATCGCGAGGTGAAGCTGATTGGGGTCGAGGCCGGTGGGCGGGGACATGCGCTCGGCGAACATGCGGCGCGCTTCGATGGCGGTGCTCCTGGCGTGCTGCAGGGGACGTATTCGTATGTTCTGCAGGATAAAGCCGGCCAGATTGCCGCGACGCATTCGGTATCGGCCGGGCCTGGATTATCCCGCGATTGGCCCAGAACATGCGCGCTTGCACGATGAAGGGTAGGGCGGAGTATGTCTCGGCTAGCGACGGCGAGGCACTGGATGCCTGCCGGAGGCTGGCGCGGCTGGAAGGGATTATTCCGGCGCTGGAGTCCTCGCATGCTATAGCGGAGTGTATCAAGCGAGCTCCCACAATGTCGGAGTCTGACATTGTGGTAGTTAATGTGTCGGGGCGCGGGGATAAGGATATTGGGATATTGCGGGAGAAGCTGAGGTTTTAGTCAGATTGTGGAGTTATAGGGGTCTTTCGACTGCGTTCGGCTTCGCCTCACTTCGCTCAGGATGACAGCAAGGATGATGACGTCGGCGCATTTGAAACTGCGGGCTCATTGAAGATGGCGATTCGATTCAAAAAGCGGCCGGGGCTAGTGGCGTACATCACGTGCGGTGATCCGGACCTCGACACCTCGCGGGAGGTGGTGCTGGCAGCGATTCGCGCGGGGGCGGATGTGATCGAGTTGGGAGTGCCGTTCAGCGACCCGGTGGCGGATGGTCCGGTGATTCAGCGGGCGAGCGAGCGGGCACTGAAGCACGGCACGACTTTGGAAGGCGTGCTCGGAGTGGCGAAGCAGATTCGGGAGAAAACGAAGGCCGGGGTCATCATCTTTTCATATCTGAATCCGATCCTGCAATTCGGACTGGACAGGTTTTGTGCCGCGGCGGTTGCGGCTGGAGTTGATGGAGCGCTGGTCACCGATCTGCCGGTGGAAGAAGCGGGCGATTATCTGCGGGCGATGAAAGCGCACAAGCTGGCGCCGGTGTTCCTGGCGGCTCCGACCAGCACCGATGAGCGATTGCGCGCGATTGCCAAGTGCTCGCGTGGATTTGTGTATGCGATCTCGCGGACGGGGATTACCGGGGCACGGCAGGAGTTGGCGGGCGATGCTCGCTCGCTGGTGGAGCGGTTGCGCGTGGATACACGAATTGCCGATTGCGGTGGGATTTGGAGTGTCTACGCCGGAGCAGTTTGCGGAGGTTGGGAGTTTTGCGGATGCGGCGGTGGTGGGCAGCGCGATTGTGCAGTGCATCGAACAGAATCGTGGGCGGGAAGCAGCGACGGTGGCGGACTTGGTGGGAGCGTTGACGGGAACGGCGCAGACGTTGCGAACGAGTGTCGCCGGCTGAAGAGGCTGCTGAAAAAGCCGGAAAGCAGATCCCTCGTCGGCCTGAAGGCCTCCTCGTGATGACAAAAATAAAAGACTTGTAGCGGCGCAGCTAAAGCTGCGCCCCTTCAAAACACTTCACAATCGACTTTTTCAGCGGCATGTGAAGCCGGCCGTTGAAGAAGTCGAGACAGCAGATCCCTCGCGGACTAAAGTCCGCTGGGGATGACAAAAAAGGACGGCTTATCGGCACGACTGAAGTCGTGCCCTGTTACAAATCGCTCGAAAAACAAATTTTCAGCTTGTGAAGTCGCGCTCCGACAAGACGCGCTCGAAAACCGAGTTTTTCAGCACCTGTGAAGACGGCGCGGAGAAAATAATCAAGCGTTAACGCTGGCCTGAAGGCCGGCTCTACCAGACGTGCCACACCAATAGGGCCATGGATATCGCGGATTGGCGGAAGAAGATTGACGAGCTGGACCGGAAGCTGGTCGAGCTGATCAGTGAGCGCGCGCAATGTGCGCACGAGATCGGCAGGCTGAAGCGCAATTCGTCGATGCCGATCTATGAGCCGGACCGCGAGAAGATCATCTTCCAAAACATTGCGCGGTACAACTCCGGGCCGCTGTCGGAGCGGCAATTGCGGCAAATTTACGAGCGGTTGATTGACGTGATGCGGCAGATCCAACGGGATGAGATGGCGCCCGACGGCGATGGGGAAGAGACGGCGCCGCAGGTGGAGCGGAAGGATTGAGGAGCGTTCGCGAAACCGTTCGTGTCGGACGGGCGGTCCCTGCCGGGACTGCAGGTCGTCAGGTCGAACGAACCCAGGACTTCGTCCTGGGCTAGGCTGAGTCACGCCTACGGCGCGGGAGTTTTGGCGAACGCCAACGGCGGGCTCTTGAAGGATTGATGCCGCCGCTCCGCGGCTCGTTTAACAAGGTACGGCTTGACCGCAGGCTTACGCCCACGGCTAAGACAAATCGCGCCGCTCCGCGGCTGAGCAGTCTTGGTGCGGCTCGACCGCGGACTTTCAGCCGGCCGGCGGTGTGTCCGTCGGCTTAAAAGCTGGCTCAGAAAAAACGGCTGAGAACCTGACCTAAAGGTCAGCATCTACCCCAAAAAACGACGCCGGCCGACTTTTCCAGCAGCCTGTTACGCCCGAGGCTAACTCAAATTGCGCCGCTCCGCGGCTTCCCATTTTCCTGCCACTCAACCGTGGGCCTGCGCCTACGGCTAACCGAAATCCCCCCGTTTCGCGGCTGGTTCTACCAGCCGTTGAACAGGTGGCCCATCTTTTCTTTCTTGGTGCGCAGGTAGTTTTCGGAAGTCTCGTAGGGTTCGACTTCGGCGGAGATGCGCTCGACGACGGTGATTCCGGCGCGCTCCAGGGCCGCGACTTTGTCGGGATTGTTGGAGATGAGGCGGACTTCGCTCACGCCCAACTGGCGCAGCATTTCGGCGGGGAGCTTGTACTCGCGATAGTCGTTGTCGTAGCCGAGCTCGACGTTGGCTTCGACGGTGTCGAGACCTTTGTCCTGCAGTTCGTAGGCCTGGAGCTTGGCCATCAGGCCAATGCCGCGGCCCTCCTGCTGCTCGTAGATGAGGATGCCGGCGCCGGCTTTGACGATGGTGGAGAGCGCGAGCTCCAGCTGCTGGCGGCAATCGCAGCGCATGGAGTGGAAGACGTCGCCGGTGAGGCACTGCGAATGGATGCGGACGATGGGCGGAGCGGCGTGGATGTCGCCCATGACGAGCGCGACTGCTTCTTCCTTGACGCGCGGGGCGTGGCCATTGCCATTACCGACGGCGGGCGGGATTTCGAATTCTCCCTCGAAGCCGTAGATGCGGAACTGTCCCCAACGGGTGGGGAAGTTGGCTTCGGCTACCTTCCTGATTACGGAGTAAGTCACAGTTTGATTATAAGATGCGCGGACACAGGAGAAATGTTCAGAGATCACAGGGTGGATGTGCGGAGGGCACAGACAGGACGGAGATCGGTCGGAGGGCTGGGTTGTTATAGGGGTCCTTCGACTGGGACTGAAGTCCTCGCTCAGGATGACACACTCTGGATGAAGCGCTGCCGGTCGGAGAGAACAGCAGGTCCTTCGACTGCGCGTTCGCCCGATCCGCAAACGAAGCGAGATCGGAAAACCGTTGCGAACGCTCCGCTCAGGATGACAGGTTATTGATGGTTCCACATTTTGAGCGACAAGATGCGAGCAGATGAGCGATAAGATGTGAGCAGATCGGAAAAAAAACGGGCGGCCTTTGCGGGCCGCCCTGAGGTTCGATCTACTATGCGTATTCGTTAAGCCTTATCGATGTCCGCCGCCGCCGTGGCCGCCTCCGCCTCCACCACCGTGCGATCCGCCGCCGCCTCCGCCGTGGAAGCCTCCACCGCCACCACCGCCGCCGTGATAGCTGCTACCGCCGGAGTTGTGGGGAGCGGAGTAACTCCGCGCGCTGTAGGACGGGCTCGATCCGTAGCTGCGAGCCGAGTAGTTCGGAGTAGAGCCAGAGCTACGTCCCGCTGAGTAGCCGGGGTTAGCGCCATAGCTGCGTCCCGCGGAATAGCCGGGGTTCGTGCCATAGCTGCTGCGGCCAGCGGAGTAGCCCGGCGTTGAACTGCGGCCTGCGCCATAGCCGTTGGACGGCGAGCTATAGCCACGGTTATTTGCGGCGTAGCCGTTGCTGCCATTGGCCGGACGGCTGTAGTTCGAAGAGGCCGAGTACGACGGCGCTGCGTGGTACTGATAGTTCGAAGGCGGACGCGGTACCGATGACGCCGATCCGGCGCGCGAAGCTGAGTACTGCGAGCCACCGACGCGGCTGGCGGAGTTCGCCGCCGAGTTGCTGGTGCCATAGTGTTGGTTGTTCGCCGCCGCGGTTGATCCGCGATTTGCGGACGTGCTAGCGGTGTTGCCGTTGGGCCGGGCAAAGCTATCGTTGCTGGCCGGCGGACGAGGCACGTTGTTGTGCGACTGCGCCGCATTGCCGGAGTTGTAGGTTGACCCTCCAGCCGAAGGCGGACGCGGAACGTTGTTGTGGCCGGCTGCGGAATTCTCAGGCGTGCGAGCCTGGGAGCCGTTGGCCGGCGTGGTTCCACGCGCAGCTTCTGTACCGGTGTTAGGACGAGCTGCGTTGTTCGCGCTGTTCATTGCGGTGCGAGACGCGTTGTTCGCGCCAGTCTCGTGCGCTGCGTTGTTCGCGGCCGACGTGTTGCTGCGGCCTAACGAGTTGGTGTTATTGTGCGCGGCTGCCGATTCAACATTGGCAGGCCGCGTGGAAGGCGGTGTGGCGCGAGTTACGACCGAGCGGCTGCCCACGGACTTCGACGGGACGCCCGCGGTGCGAGCCGATTGTCCACCGGTCACTGAAGAGCGCGTCGGGTTGGCGTTGGCGGTGTTCATCAGGTGCGCTTTGTTGAGCGCGGACGACGGCACCGCTCCGCCGACCTTGTTGACCAGCGCGCCGGAAGTGAACGCCGACTTGGAAGCCGAGGTGACGCCATTGCGCGCGATCGCGTTGGTGTTGCGCAACGCCGCGGCGTTGTTGTTGTAGTAGTTGTGCGAAATGTTGTTGATGTTGGTAACGTGCGTATTGGTGACGTTCACGTTGCGGAAGTAGTTTCCGGTAACGTAACCACCGCCGTGATACCAGCCACCGCGGCCCCATCCACAGTAGTGCGGGTAGTAGGGCTGTCCCCAACCCAGCGGGAACCAGCCAAAGCCGACGCCGATACCGAATCCGCCGCCCCAGCCCCAGCCGCCGCCCCAGCCAATGCCGATGCCGAAGCCGGGTCCGCCGACCCAGCCGACGAGCGCGGGAGCGTAATAAGGATTCCAATAACCGAGCGGTCCGGGCGACCAAGCCCAGGCGTTATTCCAATTGACCCAGCGGCCATAGTGGAAGGGAGCGAATCCCCAAGAGGCGGAATCAACCCACGTCCAGCCCCAAGGCGCGATCCATTGCCATTGTCCGTAGCGATAAGGCGCCCAGCCGGCCGGCACGGAGGACGGAGTCCAGACCGGGCCGTAGGGCGAATCAGGAGCCCACGTGCCGTTCGCGTCGAGGTCCTGATAGCCGATGACGCCGGGCGAGACGTAGCGCGCGGAGAGCGAATCGTCGAGCCGCTTGTCGCGAACCTGCACCCAATCGTCGAAGCCGTCGCGCGGAGGCGCAGCTTCAGCCATGTGGGTTAGCGACTCGCCGTTACTGAAACGAATTTGCTGCCCGGAAGTGACCTTCACGGCCGCGCCTTTGCCGGTAGCTTCACCCTGGCCGCTGCGCACCGTTACCCAACTCTGATCCTCGTTGGGATAAACGTCGAAGCGATACGAACCCGACTTGGTGATGGTGAAGGCGTAGTTCGGAGTGTCGACTTCGTAGATCTCGCCGGCCTCAAGGTGACGCACGGTCACGCTCAACGTGCCCTGATCGAGCTCGAGTTGGACGGTGTTGTCGCTGACGTTGGTCAGGGTGAGCGAGGTCTCCGAATTCATGCGGAGGAAGCCGTCGCCGACGTTGAGCTCAGCCTTGGAATTCTTGTCGGTCCAGATGCGATCCGAGGTGGTCAGCGGGCGATTGGTGTTGGCGGCAACCCAGTCGTTCACGCCGCCGGGCTGGGTCGAGACTTGGCCGTCCATGTACTGCACGCGCGCCACACGACCCGAGGGATCTTCTTGCGGCTGACCCTGTTGATAAGGAGCCTGCGCCGCACCCTGGCCGGGAGAATTCTGTTGAGCGCCCTGATCGGGATAGTTTTGCTGCGCCTGCGCGTCGGGAGGCGGAGGCGGGTACGCGCCTTGGTCTTGAGCCTGACCTTGATCTTGAGCTAGCGCCGCGCCAGTGCTTAGCGCGACTGACAGCAGCGCCGTAAACAACCATTCAAACCGCCGCCGTGATTTCATGTTTCCTGCTCCTCTCGCCTCTTAATCAGATGACGTTCATGCCGGAGGCGATTTCGGGATCCTGACATCACGCGTGACTCGGGAACGTGGTGTCGATATTGTGAACCCGAAATCTATGAACGAGTTGCGGCGAAGTTCTTGCAATGACAATTCGTAACAATTCTTCACAGAAAAAGCGAAGATTGGACTGTTCACAGAAAAGGCGAAGATTGGGAGTGAGGGGTCGCCCGCGCCACCCGTGGATTTCTTGCAGCGCCTCGGGCGCGAAATGGGAAAGCCCAGCGCTTCAGCGCTGGGTGAGTGGTAGAAGAACTTCGAGTCCCCGGGAGACTGTGTCGCAACCGGAAACCGAATTTCGTGGTGGAACAAACAGCCGGAATTGCGACCCGAACCAGCCGCGCAGCGGCGACATTTGTGTTAGCCGCGGGCGTAAGCCCGCGGGCAGGTGGGACAGATAGAGAGCCGCGGAGCGGCGACACCCAGTCGCGACACACTCTCTTCAGGACCAGCGTCCCAGCTCCTTTGATGATCTGTCACCCCGACCGAGGGACTTCACTCTACTGCTGTCATCCCGACCGAAGACTTCACTCTACTGCTGTCATCCCGACCGAGGGCTTCAGTCCGACCGAGGGATCTGCGGTTAGCCGCGGAGCGGCGGCATCGGTTGCGACACACTCTCTTCAGGCCAGCGTCCCAGCTCCTTTGATGATCTGTCACCCCGACCGAGGACTTCACTCTGCTGCTGTCATCCCGACCGAGGACTTCAGTCCGACCGAGGGATCTGCGGTTGCCGCGGAGTCACGACCATCAGCGGCAAGTTTCGCATCGCGCGCGAGAACAGCCTCCCCCAAATATTTTGGTATTGAAAACAAATCACTTATGTTAAAGTATTCAAAACATTGGCTTTATAGCGGCAACAACCCATTTATTATCAATGCTTTGCAAAGTATTGATAATACACAGGATCGTCGCAACCCATTACTACAAAATGACTTGCTCGCCATCCCTGCACCCGCCACTCGGCCATCTGGCAAGAAATCGCAGAGCCTCGATTCCATCCTGCCCTGATTCAGGACCCGTCTGCAGCATCCATGTTGTCAAAGAACACTCTCGTCATCGTTACCCAGCACGACGGCGCGTGGACACTGAGCCCAACCTACAAGCCTACCGATTCCCGTTCCCTGTCAACAGAAAAATCCGCACTCTGAAAAACGAAGGTAACCACTTTTCCCAATTTGGGAACGCTCGAGGCTCGTGGCTCGCAGCTAATTGCTAGCCCCTGGTTGCTTCTTCAGAATCTCGACGCTGCTCGCCCGCCACTCCCCATCGCTTCCCAGCTCGGCGGTGACGCGAACCTCCGCACCGGCGATCAGCGCCTCTTCCGGCTTCGGCAGACGACTCCCCGTCTGCACATCCTCGTCGTAGCTGACACGCGCGTGTGAAATGTCCACGCGCCGCGCCATTCCGTTCCTCCCCTGCACATAAATCCAGTTCTTGCCGGCATCGTGCGGCCGGTCAACAATCGTCCCGCGAAACGATCCTGGCGTCCCGGCGATCGCCACCGCCGTAAGCCCCAGAATCAGCGAAACCATCCACCAGCGCTTGCGCAAGCCTCGCATGCAGCTTTCGATGCGCAAACCGCCCGCCGCAGCGACGCCGCACACTCAACTTCGTTGCTTCCCTAAACTGCCCTTAATTCGCTACATCACTGAAGTCCGCGGCACCGCAGGCTACACTGGGCCCATTCTTGGAGGAAACCTATGAAATCCCGCGCCCAGGTCTGTCTCGCAGTCATCACCACTCCCATCCTGCTCGGCTGTCTGTTCGCTCAGGATCCCAACCTCAAGGCCGCCACCTACGCCGCGCAGGAATGGCTCGGGCTGGTCGACTCCGGCGGTTACGCCGACAGCTGGGACAGCGCCGCCACGTTCTTCCAGCAGAAAGTCGGCAGGCAGGATTGGGTGGGCACGATGACCAGCGTCCGCGCTCCCCTGGGCAAGCTGCTGTCACGCCAGGTCAAAAGCGCCAGCTACGAGACCAGCCTTCCCGCAGCGCCCGCCGGCAAGTATTACGTGATTCAATTTCGCACCCGCTTCGCCAACTCGCCCACGCTCATCGAGACGATCACGCCCATGCAGGAGCCGAACGGACAGTGGCGCGTCTCGGGCTACTACATCAGGCCGGCCGACTAGGGCATCTCTTGAGCGTAGGGTGGAGCACCGCTTCAGCGGTGCATGGACGCAGACACTGAAGTCCTCGGTCGGGATGACAGCAGCAGAGTGAAGCCCTCGGTCGGGATGACAGATCATCAAAGGAGCCGTGACGCTGGCCTGAAGAGAGTGTGCCGCGGCCCGTGCCGCCGCTCCGCGGCTAACCGCAGATCCCTCGGTCGGACTGAAGTCCTCGGTCGGGATGACAGCATCAGACTGAAGCCCTCAATGGAGCGTCGAAGGAGCTGGACCTGAAGGCCAGCACTACCCGGGAAGCTGCTCGCAGCTCGCAGCTCAAGGCTCGCAGCTAATCGCTAGTCGCTAGTTGCTTCTTTCCCCCAGCTTCCCGTACATCGAGGTGTACTGCAGGCCGATCTCGCCGCAGCTACCTTGCTCGACCGAGTAGACGACGCAGGAGTCGAAGGGGCGCGAGTAGATGTGCAGGCTCACGGCGCGCTGGTTCAGCTCGCGCGGGTTGCGGACGTCGTGCACCGGATTCAGCGGATCGACCGCGCAGGGGCTCTCCCACGTGATGGCGACTTCGTCGGTGGGAACGATGTTGCAGTGGTGCGCGGCGAGGTTCTCCTCGAGCACGCGATAGTTCTGCACCAGGAAGCGGCCGATGGGCGCGGCCATCCAGCAGTTCTGTCCCTTGTGGTTGTGGATCGAGCTCTTCATGCCCGGCTCCCAGCAGAGCGAGAGCAGCTCGTAGAGTTCGGTCTTGTCGATGAGGTTGCGCGTGTAGTGCTGCGCGTTCCAGAAGAGATAGGGCTGCAAGGTTTCGGGGTCGACGGGATGGGCGCGCATGTACTCGAGCGTGCCCTGCACTCCGGTGAAATCTTTCTCTTCGAGCTTGCGCAAGCCGGCGATGAAGTCGTCAATCGAGACCGCTTGCAAAATTTTTTGCGATGAAGTTGGTGCTGCCATAAGAGCCATCCTCCTGGGACAAAACGCTCATTCTAGACCAAGTTGGGCAGATTGTGAGCGCGAATTGCACGGCGGCGCTCCGCGCTTTCGCGAAAATCTTTGTATCCTGCGCTGGACGCGGAAATCCATTTGCGCCACTTTGCGATTCCAAGCATATAATGTCCGCAAGAAGCACCTTCCTGGCAAAAGGTGTGGTCCAGAGTTGGGCACTGGAGTTTCCCATGAAATCGCGTGCGTTCGCAGCGATGATTGCGGTGCTGCTGGTTGTCGGCGTTTCCCTGCCTGCGCTGGCACAAGACAACACACAGTCGCAAACGTCAACCCAAGTTTCCAGCAGTCCTCCCGAGCAATCGCAACCGGCGAGCACCACCGCGAATGACGGTGCTGCTGCTGCGCAGTCGGCAAGCGCACCCGCGGCGCAGTCTGGAACGAGTGCGACTGGAACCGGTAATCCGGTGGACAGCGCGTCCGAGACCGCGGCCACGGCCAACGCTCCCAAGGAAACCCACAACAAGGACAAGAACGATATCGATGATATCGGCGATCGCAAAGTGGGGCAGACCGGCAAGAGTCTGGGCGACTGGTACTCGATCGACACCGACGTCAAGATGGGCAAGCAGTACGCGATGATGGTCGAGTCCAGCGCGAAGATGATTCAGGACCCGGTGATCGTTGAGTACGTCAATCGCGTGGGCCAGAACCTGGTGCGCAACTCCGATGCGAAGGTGCCGTTCACGATCAAGGTGGTGGATTCCGACGACATCAACGCCTTCGCTCTGCCCGGCGGATTCTTCTACGTCAACACCGGCCTGATTCTGGCGGCCGACAATGAAGCCGAACTGGCCGGCGTAATGGCGCATGAGATCGCGCACGTGGCCGCTCGCCACGCTACGCGCGAGATGACGCGCGAGGGCTACATCCAGACCGCGGCGACCATTCCCATGATCTTCATCAACAGCTGGGGCCTGTACGAAGCCGCCAACATGGCGATGAGCCTGGCGTTGCCGGTGGCGTTCATGAAGTTCTCGCGCACTTACGAAGCCGAAGCGGATTACCTCGGCCTGCAGTACATGTACAAGGCTGGATATGATCCGCAGTCGTTCATCGCCTTCTTCGAGAAGATCAAGGCGCTGGAGAAAGAGAAGCCCGGAGCGTTGGCCAAGGCGTTCGCCTCGCATCCGCAGACGCCGGATCGCATTCAGAAGAGCCAGGAGGAGATTCGCGAGGTGCTGCCGCCGCGGCCGGAATACATCGTGGACACTTCGGAGTTTGAATCGGTGAAGGCGCGGCTGGCGGAGTTGGAGAATCGCAAGAAGGTAATCCCCGACAAGAAGGACAACCAGCCTACGCTGCGTAAGACGCAGACGGCGGATAATGGAAATGGCGGCAGCAACGGGCAAGGTCAGCCCGGCGATGATCGTCCGACGCTGCAGCGGCGTGACGATGACTATGCGTCGGTGACCAATCTGGTGCCGTCGTTCTGAGCCAGGGTGATCGAAGTCTTGCGCCGGCGGCCGCGTGCCGCCGGTTTTGCTTTAGCGCAGTGTCGGTGCCCCAGGGTTCGCGCTGGCGCGGTGTCGGTGCCCGCAGGGTTCGCGATGGCGCGGTGTCGGTGCCCCAGGTTCGCGGCCTTCCTTTGGACGCTAACCTGGGATCGCGACCAATCACGACTTCGCGATCAGCTCGAACACCGGATAGTTCGGCGCGATCTCCGCGAAGGCCTGCGCGTCCGATCCCGCGCGAACCGGAAAGTATCGCTGAACCGCAGTCTTGAAGCTGTCGAGATAGGCCTTCAGCAACTCGGGCTTGTCGGCATCCGGAATCGCGCGCAGAGAGAAGCTCTGCTGCCAGCTTCCACGCTTCAACGTGACCTCGCCCGTCGCTTCGGCGTTGCGCACCCATTGCGTGCGGCCGCGTGGAGCAACCAGAAAGCGACGCCCGTTCCTCTCCAGCAAGTCAATCGGATTGGAGTAGAGCTTGCCCGACTTGCGACCGCGAACCTGCAGCAGGTAGTTGTGCTTCATGCCGAGCCCGAGTCCAACCAGGAAGCCGAAGCAGCGATTGAAGAGCCGCTCGATAGCGTTTGGTTGCCGGAAATCAGGAACGCTGGACTTGGTCTCCATGACACCATTCTAGGCGGCGAAACGCGCGGGTGTTTGCCGGAGTGGTCAATTCGGGACCGGCTGATTTTTGCTTTGCCTTTGTCGCAGCACTTCTGTTATTGTCCGCGGCAACAGCTCCGGGGTGATCGCGGACACGCGATGGGGCATCCGTTCAAACCGACTCAGGGAGATTCCGAATGGCATTCTGTGCGAATTGTGGCAGTCAAGTAGCCGACAACGTAGCCTTCTGTCCCAGCTGCGGCAAAGCGACTGGACAGGCGCCCGCAGCCGGCGCAGCCGCGGCAGCAGCGCAGCCCGCGCCTCAGCCGGTACAACAAGCTATGGCTCCGCCTCCTCCAGCGGCCAGCTACCAGACGGCTGCGCCTTCGGCTCCGGCTGCGCCCCTGGAAGAGAACATTGCCGGCATGCTGGCGTATTTCACCATCATTCCGGCCATCATCTTTCTGCTGATCGAGCCCTACAACCGCAATCGCTTCGTGCGCTTCCACTCCTTCCAGTGCCTGTTCACGGTGGGCGCACTGGTGGTGATTCACATCGGCCTCTCGATCATCGGCTACATGTTGCCGCTGCTGGTGTTCCCCATCTGGGGACTGCTGGGGCTGGCCGAACTGGCGCTGTGGATCCTGCTGGTCATCAAGGCGTATCAGCACGTGATGTTCAAGCTGCCCATCGTCGGCGACATGGCGGAGAAGCAGGCCGGCGCATAGAAGGTCAGGAAAGCGAGCCGCGTAATCGGCGCCAGTTGTGTTAGCCGCGGGCGTGAGCCCGCGGGGTTCAGAGGTAACACAGAAGTTCGCGCTTGGAAACGCGGAGTCTGCGAGCGCCGAATGAGTCTCGCGCAGCGAGACGGAAGATGATAGCCCAGCGCTTCAGAGGCTGTTACGAAACTCAGTTCGCTGTTGCATCGGTGGAACAAACCATCGGAAAACAGAAGCGCTCTGGCGCGTGCATGACAGCCCAGCACGGAGCCGAAGGCGGAGTCGCTGGGTCAAGTGGAAGAATGTTCTCCGAGTCGCTTCGGGGACGACAGTAGTTTCGTAACAGCCTGCTTCAGCGCTGGCTACACGGTGGTATTACACGGGCATCGAGCCCCTTTCAAGGCGCGACACTCCGTCGAGCAGGCCCTCAAGCCTGCGTCTGACGGCCCGGTAACTCTTCTTGACCCTCCATCTCTCCCTCTCGACTCTCGTCCAACATCTGCTCTTCGTTTTCCTGCTTGCGATCGTACCCGTCTGGGACTTCTGGGACACGCAGCGGCTGAAGCGCAATCCCAGTTCAGCAGGGAAGCTTCGCTACTACAAGACGCTCTGCGCCTGGCTCTGGATCGCGAGTATCGTCGCTCTGCTGGTTGTCGGCGCGCGTCCGCTGCTCACCATCGAACCCGCGCCGCAGGAGATTCCCTGGCTGCTGCAGCACGTCTGGGCTTTCTATCTGGTCGAGATCGTGATCGCGCTCTTTGTTGCGCTCATGCTGCTGCCGTTGGCCACCGTCTTCTGGAAGAAGGTGAAAAAACGCCCGCGCAAGTATTCTTCGGCTGAAGCCTTCAAAGCATTTGCCTATTTTTTTCCCGCAACCTGGATCGAGCGCCGCTGGTGGGTCTTCGTCTGCATCACCGCAGGCGTTTGCGAAGAGACGCTCTATCGCGGCTTCCTGCTGCACTACCTGCACACATTTCCGTGGACCCTGAACCTCACCGCTGGCGCTGCTGATCTCGTCCGTGATCTTTGCCCTCGCTCATCTCTATGGCGGCATCGGCGGAGTCATCGGCAGCGCCGTTGCCGGTTTCATCTTCGGCTTGCTCTTCATCCTCACCGGAAGCCTTCTGCTGCCGATGATTCTGCACGCCACGCTCGACCTGCGCATGCTGGTAATCCTGCGTCCGCCCGATACGGCGAGCGACGTCTCCGTTTAAAACCGGACCTCGAGGACATGCGTCGGCCCAAGGCTTCACAGGCTGTCTGAAAAACTCCGTCCAGGTTCGTAACAGGGCACGACTTCAGAGGCTGAAAAACTCGTCCCGCGACCGCTTCGTAACAGGGCACGACTTCAGTCGTGCCGATCAAGTTTCTCCTATTCGTCCTGAGCCGGCTTCAGCCGGCGACACCCGTCCCCTACACCGGCTTGCCGCAGGTGGCGCAGAACTTCACGCCCGGCTGCACCGCCGTTCCGCAGTTCGCGCAGAAATGCTGCCCCGGCCGCGGCGGCGGAGGATTATACGGAGGCTGCGAACCCGGCGGCGGCGGATAGCCATAAGGCTGCTGCGCCAGCAGCGGCTTGCGCACGATCAGGTAAATCGGCAGGAACACAATGCACAAGAAGAACACGCCAATCGCCCACGCAACGCCGTTCATGCCGCGCTTGTTGGCATCGTCGCCACCCAGATGGCGATCAGCAGGGCAATGAGGAAGCCAAATCCAAAACCGCCAAAGAACCCATGAGCGAGCACTTGTCCCTCCTAAGCAACAAGGTTATTACCGACGAAAAGCAGCGAGCATGGCGATGAGCAGGGCATGCACGAGCCGCTCGCGGCGGATCAGCAGCCGGAACCGCCCGCCCAGCGCGGCTTTCACCAGCCATATCGGATAAGCAACGTACAGCGCCAACGCCACTACCAGCGACCCAGGATTGTTTCGCGGCAGCGATCCGTGCGCCATCAGGATGAAGTCGCGCGTCATCCCGCAAAACGGACAACGCAGTCCGGTCATCCGGTGCAGCATGCACTGATACTGCATTCCAAGCACCGCATTGGGCAGCCACGCGAGCACCAATCCGCCGAACACAAGGCCGCCCATCACCAGCAAATGCTGCTTCGGGCCGATGTAACTCTCTGTCATCGCGTTGCGCGCAATGTATTCGTTCCGCTCGCCACCCGTCAAGGACTTCCTCTCAACGTTGGCCCTTCGCTCTGGGCTACAAGAAAGTAGGCATGCCTCCCAGGTTCCGTGTCCTCCGTGCTTCCGTGGTGAATCCTACACTTGACATTCCGAACCCGAAGTGTCATTTCTAGTTACTTTTCACTTACCGGCAATGTTGCGTCGGCGAGCTCTCTTTTATACTGAAACATTTCATGGCTGCGGAAAGGCTTTGTGAGGCTCAAGATCTTCTATCACGATAAGTGTTTCGACGGCGCCTGCTCGGCGGCGCTGTTCATGCGGTTTTACCGCGAGCGCATTCGCCAGCAGGTCGACTTCGAGTATCAGGGACTGGTGCATCGCGCGGGCGCGCTCTTCAACGAAGCCGACTTCACCGGCGACGAGAACGCCATCGTCGATTTCAAGTATTCCTCCTCGCCGCGCATCACCTGGTGGTTCGATCATCACCAGAGCGCTTTTCTGACGCCCGAAGACGCCTCGCACTTCGAGCAGCAGCAGAGCAACAAGAAGTTCTACGATCCCGACTTCCGCTCCTGCACCAAATTCATCGCCGTGGTCACCCAGCAGCGCTTCGGCTTCAACCCCGAGCCGGCCGCCGAGGTCATCGAGTGGGCCGACATCATCGATGGCGCGCTCTACGACGGGCCCGAAGAAGCGGTCGAAATGAAAGCGCCAGCCACGCAGCTGACCATGCTGATCGAGTCGAATCAGGATCCGCAGTTCATTCCCAGCCTGATTCCGCAGCTGGCTTACAAACCGCTGGCGGAGATCCTCGCGCAACCCGAGGTCGCCGAGCGGTTACCGGAGCTGATGGAACGCCATCGCCGCTCCATCGAGATCATGCGCGAGCGCGCCGAGTGCAAAGACGGCACCATCTTCTTCGACGTTACCGACCACGATCTCGAGGGCTACAACAAGTTCGTCCCCTACTACCTTCACCCCGACTGCGTATACAGCGTCGGCCTCAGCAAGAGCAGCTTCCGCACCAAGGTCTCGGTCGGCTCCAACCCCTGGACCACCGCGACGCACATGGAGAACCTGGCCAAGATCTGCGAGCGCTACGGCGGAGGCGGTCATGCTCGCGTCGGAGCCATTTCCTTTGCGCCCAATATGTTCGACCAGGCTCGCCAGGCCGCGCACGAAATCGTGGAAGAGTTACGCGCCAGCTACCGCGCCCACGAGTAACGATAGCAGCGCCGCTCCTGCAGGGAATATACAGCCAGGTCATTCTATGCCCTATCTGTGCTATCCTAAACAATGAGCCGGAGCGACCGGCCAGGCAAGGTTGTGGATGAAACGACCGAGGTCCGTTGTGCTCTCGGGAAGGGAATCATCAGGGAAGAGGTCTGGCTGGACGCCCGCGGGATGATCGTGAGGTACAACCTGGCATTCGTCAATCACTCGCTCTGCGCTAGGGACCGAGGCAGGGTGCTGGGATATGACAACGGCCACGGCCACCATCATCGCCACTACGCCGGTAGACAAGGGAAATTCTCTTTCACTACCTACGAGAAGCTGATCAACCGCTTTCTAACCGAGGTGCGAACGCTTTGCCAGAAAAAAGAACCAATATGAAGTTGAAAATCCATACCGATGCTTTTGAGGGATACGCGAAACGCGCCTCTGCTCGGGCACGGAAGCTCGATCGACGCGAACCTGTGAGGCCAGAGATTACGATCACCTTCGACAACCCGCTTGCCATGGCAGAAGTGCTCACGGCCGAGCGTCTTCGGCTTCTTCAACAGGTGAGGACGCAGTCCGCCTCGATCACAGGCCTTGCGGCTTGCCTGGGACGGGATCCCAAATCTGTGCGCAGGGACGTGCAGAAGCTGGAGCGTGCCGGAGTTCTGCGCACACGCGAGCGGATTAATCCCGGACACGGTCGTGCCAAGGTCGTCGAACCCGTGGCCCGCGAATACCGGCTCACCGCTGTTCTCTAAGAGTGGTAGTTGGGCTGGCTCTTACTGCCGTGTCGTCCGCGCCGCAATTACCGGATTCGAGCCGTGCGCCCGCACTTCCTCTTCTGCTCGCTGCAACAGACTCCAATCCGTTTGCAATTGCGCCATCAGCTCGCGGTGATTGGACTGTGCCGTCAGCAGCGCGTTGGTGCGCGCCAGCAGTACCTGCATCGCAAGCTTGCGGTCTGAACCATCGCTGAAAACGTTATCCGTGACCGCCAGAATCCGAATCGGTGGATTAACTGATTCGTGAACTCAGATGACGAAGAAGTCGCAGCTTCATCCCACATTCATTTAACCCAATCGAACTCAATAGGTTTCACGAAAATTGGACACGCTGTTGACAATTTGTTGACAACTCCCGCTGCCGTTGCTCGTAACCTGCTGGCTATTGGCGCTCGATCGGCGGATGGGGTTTAGGTCGAACTGGACGAGTGACTCCTAAGGCAGTGCTCATCCGCCGATCTGTGAATTCCGCCCTGCGTTCGCAAATGCCTCACCGAACGCCGGCGGCAGCGCCGCGGTTTTCCCTGTGCAAGGTCTCTTTGGCCTAGTGGGATGGAAGTTTGTTCGCGGAATCGCCACGTCGTCGCTCGCCCGCTCCGCTTCTGGCGGACTGCTTCAAGGCACGGAATGCCCTCCGTGCCTTTTGCAGTTTTGTGCGAATGAGATTCAATACGCCAGCAGGACCCGCAGGTCGCGCACGTTGTTGCCGGTAGGTCCGGTCATCATGGCGTCGCCGATGGCGTGAAACAACGGATAGCTGTCGAACTTTGCCAGCGCATTCGCCGCATCGAATCCTTGTTGCCGCGCCCGTTCCATCGTCGATCCATCGGCGATTGCCCCCGCGGCCTCGCTGTTGCCGTCGATGCCGTCGGTTCCGGCGCTCAGCACCGTGATGTTTTCGCCCGCAATTTTCTGCGCGCAATAGAGCGCGAATTGCTGATTGCGTCCTCCCACTCCCGGTTCCGCTCCAACCTTCACCGTAACTTCGCCGCCCGAAATCAGGCAGGCGCGCGACACTCCTTTGCGAAGCTCGCGCAGGCGCGCGAGAAGAAAGTCTGCCGCTTGCTCGTAGTCCCAGTCGTCGCACGCGTTCTCCACATCGACGGCAAAGCCGGCCAGCGCCGCTTGCTCCACCGCCGCGTTAACCGCCGTTACGTTGGACAGCACAGTCACATAGTGCGATCGCTGGAAGGCGGGATCGCCGGCCTTCGGCGTCTCTTCCAGTTGACCGCCGTCGAAAATCGAACGCACCGATTGCGGAAACCGATCCAGCAGCTGATAGCGTTCGGCAATCTTGTAGCAATCTTTCACGGTCGTACTGTCGGGAACGGTCGGTCCCGACGCCAGCGCGTCCAGCGCACCCTCCGGCACATCAGACACTAGCACTGACAACTGATACGCCGGCGACGCGGCTCGCGCCAGGCGCCCGCCTTTGAGTGCCGACAGATGTTTACGGATCGCGTTGATCTCGGCGATCGGGGCGCCCGAATGCACCAACGCCCGGTAGGTCTGCACCACGTCTGCGCGTGAAATTTGCGAGCGGATCGGCTTCTCCGCAATCGCCGACGCTCCGCCGCTGATCAGGAAAACGACCAGCGTCTCCGGCGAAAGCCCCGCCACCAGTCGCAGAATCGCCTCGCCTGCGCGCAGAGAATCTGCGTTGGGCAGCGGATGGCCACCGCTGAAATATTGGAATCCGGCAAGTTCAACCGGAGCCGCGCCAGGAGCTGCGATGATCCCCGTCAGTTCCGTACCGAGCAGTCCCGCAAAATTCTCCGCCAGGCTGTAACCCGCTTTGCCTATGGAAATCGCCAGCACGCGCGTGAACGCCCCCAGGTCGTACACCATTTCGTCGACCTGTAGATACCGTTCATTACGCTCGAACCTCTTGCCAAGCGCACGCGGAATGCTGCACTCGCTGAGCGCGTGATCGAAGATCTCACGCACCCGCGCCCGCATCTCGCGAAAGAGCGCATCGGCATCCGGTGGCGATAAAGCGGAGTCAGGCATGCGGGGATTATAGATGGAAGCGATTCGCAATTAGCGATTAGCCAAAACAGCGACCCGCGACTTGGCCCGGAATCGCCGATTGTATGTGGAGTCAGTGTCGCGTACCGGCAGGATCTCTGGCCCGCTAATTGCTAGATCGCTAGTTGCTAGCAGCTCTTCCACCCAGCTCTCCACCGTCATTCGCATCTCAGCGACGTGTCCCGCAAAGAAGTGATCGCCGGGCACAAACACCAACTCCTTCGGCTCGGCTGCCTGCGCCACCACTTCCTCCAATGCGTCGTGCGGGCCGTACTGATCATGATCGCCGCTGACAAACAGCTTCGGCTTTGTACACTCGCGCAGAAATGAAAATGAGTACAAACGTCCTTCGGCCTCGACGGGCGTGCCAATCGAGATCAGCGCCTTCACATCAGGATCCGGACACGCGGCGCGCAATCCCGTAGCCGAACCAAACGAGAATCCGGCAAAGATGATCGGCAAGGGAAGCTCGTGCTTCAGCCAGGCGAGTGCAGCTTGCACGTCGGCGATCTCGCCGCGCCCTTCATCGTGCTGTCCGGCGCTCAGTCCCGTTCCGCGGAAGTTGAAGCGCAGTACCGGAAATCCAAACGAGTTCAGCGCCTTCATCGCATGGAAGACGACTTTGTTGTGCATCGTGCCGCCGCCCAGCGGATGCGGGTGACACACCAGGCCCACGTGCGTCGCGTCAGGAGCGCCCGCATTGAGCAGCGCCTCCAAGCGCCCCGCGGGGCCGTCGATGAAGAAAGATCGGACTGAGGATTGTGAAACGCCCACACTTTCTCCGGATCAATTGTTTTAACACGGAGAGCAGGACACACGAAGCACACGAAGAATTCACACAGAAACAATTTCTTCCGTGTCCGTCCGTGGTGAAAACGCCTTGCCAAAAACTATAGCCCCGCGGGCTCGCTATTCACCGCGGGGCATAAGCGCCTGTGATGTTGCCACCACAGAGACGTAGATAATCTACAGGAATTCAAACACCTGTGAATGAAAAGTTTTGTAAAAACTGAGGACGTGCCAGGAGAATCCACCACTTCCCGACACGTCATTCCGCGCCACTAATCGCCTGCCGACTCCGCCTTGGGCGTGTGATGCGGCAGCGACTCCGGCATCTCCGAAACATTCCACGCCCACGCCGCCAGCAGCGCTGCGCCTTCGTTGATTTCGTCAGGAATTACCTTGTCGAACGTGTCCGTCTGACTGTGATGCGCTTCGCGATAATGCGCCGGCGACTGAATGCAGAAGTACGCCGGCACGCCCTGATCCAGGAAGCCGACGTGATCCGATGAGCCGAAGAAACGCGTGCTCAACGGCTGCATCTCGAAGACCTCTTCCAGCGGCTGATAAATCTCCGACATCAGCGGCGCCGTCTCCCACAGATTTTCCAGCGCGATGCTGAAGACTTTGCCGGTTCCGGTATCGTGAATCAGCGCTGCGTCCATCTGCCCGACTTCAGCTTCATGGTTCTTCAGGTAGGTCTCCGCGCCGATGCCGCCTTGCTCTTCGCCCGTAAACAGAATGAACGTGATCGTGCGCTTCGGCTTCCAACCCAGCGCCTTCAGCGTGCGCGCCGCTTCCAGCGTGGCCATCGCGCCCGTGCCGTTATCCAAAGCGCCTTGTCCCAGGTCCCACGAATCCAGATGCCCGCCGATAATCACCCGCTGTTCCGGATGCTCGCTGCCTTTGATCTCAGCCACCGTGATCGCCGCCGGCACCGCGTCCGCGGTGAACGTGTCGTGCAAATTGAATTTCATGTTCACCGGCCCGCTCTTCAACAATCGATATAGCAGGTCGTAATCTTCGTGCGTGAGGAATGCCAACGGGATTTCCGTAGGGGCATAATCGTGGAAATCCGCCGGCCATGTTATACAGGCTGTCGGTCTTGCCGCTGTCGAACACTACCAGCGCCGGCTCTTCAGCATTCAAGAGGTGCAGCAGTTGGAAATATTGCCGGTATCCCATCGCCTCTTTCGGCACGCCCTTGGGCGGCGCAATTACCGCGTCGTAAGCGTTCTCCGGATTCGGATCCTGCTTCGACAGGTCTACGGGCTTGCGCAGCATGACGATCTTGCCCTTCAGCTTTCCCTTGTACTGATCGAAGTCCGCCACCTTCTCGATATTGAGCACGATGACTTCTCCGCTGACGTCGCCCTCCGTGCCTTTGCTCCAGCCGAAGGCGTGAATGCCGATGCGCTTCTGGACGGGACTGATGATCTCGGCGGTCTCCAGGCCGCGCGTCCAGCCGTGATCGATCTCGGCCGTCTCCAGGTGCGCGTCGACGCCGTACTCCTGAAAGCGCTTGAGCGTCCAATCGCTGGCCGCCTGCATTTGCGGCGAGCCGGTGAGTCGCGGCCCGATCTGCGTGGTCAGGTACTCCAGATTCTTCATCAGCTCGGAGTGCGCCTTCACTTCATTGGCGATCTTCTGATCGGCGTCTTCCATCGCCTTGCGATAGCTGTCGCGCTGCTCCTGCGAGCGCGACGATGTTTGCGCGGACGGAGAATGTTTCGGAGTGGTTTTCGGCGTCTGTGCCGGCAGCACTCCGCCAAGCAGAATTACAGCGATGGACGCCAGCCAGCGGCGGCGAAGTGGAATCATTGCACCTTCCTCGGAGAAATTAGCAGGGAAGTCGATAATAGCGGGTGGGCGGTGGTTTGCGCCACACGAGGAGATTGATGGTACGGCCGGCGAACGTGCGACTGGAATCTCGTGCCGTGCCAAGCACGGGTAGTGCCGGCCTTCAGGCCGGCGTAGAGCGTGCCCATAAGAACTCACCGCTGTGGTCATCTCCGATGACCACAGCGGCTGGTGTTGACATTGGCGACCGGTGTACGCGGCGCTGAAGCGCCGCACTACCCGAACGCACGGGGCTGAGCGTACCGGAGTCCTGTTACACCGCCCAATTCCTGCGATCAACAAACGTCTGCGGCTCATACGTCTTGCCGCGCGCCAACTGCCGATCTTCGCGCTTCGACGTCCACAGCAGAATCGGTCCAACAACGCTGCGGGCGACGCGCGTGGCTGCGCCGAACTCGTGCTCGATCTCGCGCCGCAATTCGCGAATTCTGGCTGAGACGGCGGCGTTCGTGCTCTTCAACCGCTTTTCCATCGCCCACAGCGCGGCGTCGTATGTCGTGCGCAGCTTCGCCGCTTCATTCGCGATGCGCTGCCGCACGCGCAGATCAGGATGATCGTGATAGCGCTTCCAGCCCTGAAAAGTCGTCTCGCAGATGCGAAACAGGCTCGGTCCATTGCGCTCGAAGTCGAAGCGAAACGCCCAATCGAGCAGCCGCTTGGATTCGTCGCGCGAGATGGCAGCGTGCTCGAAGTTGAATTTGTATTGGCCGTGAATGTCGGCGAGGTCGATCTCGTCCAGCATTCGGCCTTCATCCTGCATTTGCTGGTACAGCGGTGTTCCCGGAACCGGCGTGTACAGCATGAACTGGTGAAAATCCGTTCCATGCGCGACTGCGTACTCGATCTCCTGCCGGATGTTCTGCGGCGTGTGATGCTCCAGCCCGACAATCGTCGACCCTAATAGTTTGATTCCATGTTGGCGCAGCTCAGACGCGAGCGCATGGGTGTCGGTATCGCGCAATTTCGCGTAAGACGACTTTGGCGATTCCAGTCCCAGCCATATCCACGAGACGCCAAGCTGCACCAGCTCTTCCATGCTGTATCTGCGGATCGCATTGGCCGACGAGAACACATACATCGACCAGCTCTTGCCCGCCTGCTTCATTCGCGCCAGCAACTGCATGGCTCGCGGACGATTCAGCAGGAAGTTCTCATCCATCATGAAGAACGAACTGACGTTCATCGAGCTCTCCATGTGTTCCATCACATCGAAAAGCTCGTCTCCCGATTGATAGAAGTTGACGCTCTTTCCTTTGCCGCCAAAGAAAGACGACGTGGTGCAGAAGTTGCATCCCAGCGGACATCCGACCGACGGAATGATGGTCGCCGCTGTGTCGTGGGTGTTGTCAGGAATCCGCATGCCCAGCACGCGCATGCCAAAGCCGGACAGAATCTCAGGATGAACAATCGGCGCCGACGGATCCTCGCCGAGGTAACCGCGCATCCACGCAATGCCTTCGCCGCGCACCACGCAATCGGCATCAATCAGCTTATCGATTCCAGGAATCGCGGCTACGTGTCCGCCGACGAGGATCTTCGATTTCGGCGACAGACGCCGCACCCGACGGCACATCTCGCGCACCTTGCCGAAGTTGGGAATGATGCCGGAGATGCCGACGATGTCGTATTCGGTCGACGTAAGTTCGCGCTCGAAGCGCTCCAGGGTAGGGAAGTCGAGCAGCGTGCTGGGCGCGGAAATGTTACGCTGAATCATCATCAAACCCCATGAGCGGTGAAACATGCGCAGCGAAAAACTGCCCTGCGCGCGCGTCACCTGGTTGTGATAAAGCTCCATGGGATTGATGGCGCGGCTGCCGAATTCGTCGTCGCGCGCGTACGGCCCGAAGACCGAGCTCAACAACACGCGCGCCTGGGTGCCTTTCGGATGTGGGGGAACTGCATCTAATCCTGATGTCGAAATCATGTAGCCATCATAGGAAGTGCGGACGCGGCGTTCCGTGATATGGGATACGTTTCGCACGAAATGACAGAACTATTACATTGCCGTCTGATCTGGGAGAGAGAACTACACGTTTAAGAATCTCCGCGAGACGGATGGGTGGAGCACGCCTTCAGGCGTGCATGATGGAGGCGAGAAGGGCTGCGCTTTAGCGCCTGAGGTAAGGAGTTCCGACCTCAGCGGCTAAAGCCGAACGTTGCAGAATCCGTGTATTGCACCGCTGAAGCGGTGCTCCACCCTCGCATTGAACACAATCGAATGCCATTCTTCGGTAACCGCGAACATCGCGAAGTCAATCCCTGGCTGATTGCCATCGCCGTCATGTCGAGCACCTTCATGGAGGTGCTGGACACGACCGTGGTCAACGTCTCGCTGCCACACATCGCCGGCAGCCTGTCGGCGACCAATGACGAAGCCACGTGGACGTTGACGTCCTACCTGGTCGCCAACGCCATCATTCTTCCCATGACCGGCTGGCTCGCCGGGCGCTTCGGACGCAAGCGTCTGCTGATGATGTCGGTCAGCGGCTTTACTGTCGCATCGTTTCTCTGCGGACTCGCGCCCAGCCTGCCGTTCCTCATTCTCTGCCGCGTGATTCAAGGCGCGTGCGGCGGAGGATTGCAGCCGCTCTCACAGGCGATCCTGCTGGAATCGTTTCCGCCGGAGAAGCGCGGGCAGGCGATGGCTTTCTGGGCGCTCGGCATCGTCGTCGCGCCCATGCTCGGTCCGGTCGCCGGCGGCTGGCTCACCGACAACTACAGTTGGCGCTGGGTCTTCTACATCAACATTCCGATCGGGATCATCGCGCTCATCCTCACCGAAGTTTTCATCTTCGATCCGCATTACCTGCGCCGCCAGAAAACCGGCATCGACTACTGGGGCATCGGCCTGCTGACCGTCGGCATTGGCAGCCTGCAAATCATGCTCGACAAAGGTCAGGAGGACGACTGGTTCGGCTCGCACTTCATCGTGACCTTGGCGCGTGCTCGCCGTCGTCGGCCTCACCGGGCTCATCCTTCGCGAACTCACCACCGAGCATCCGATCCTCGATCTCACCGTCTTCAAATACACCTCGTTTGCCATCGGCACTTTCCTGATGACCTTCATCGGCTTCGTGCTCTATGGCAGCACCGTGCTGCTGCCGCTGCTGATGCAGGTGATCCTCGGCTACACCGCGACGCACGCCGGCGTCACCAATCTGCCGCGCGGGCTGGCGTCGTTCCTCATCATGCCGATCGTGGGCCGGATGATTGCGAAATTCGACAATCGCAAACTGCTCGGCATCGGGCTGGTCGCCTCGGCGTACGCCATGTGGGAGCTCTCGCGCTTCAGCCTCGACGTTGCCTCGCGCAATTTCTGGTGGCCGCTGCTTGGTGCAGGGCGCCGCGCTGGGCTTTGTCTTTGTGCCGCTGACCACGATCACCAACGGCGGTATCCCCAACGAGCGCATAGGCAACGCCACCAGCATCTTCAACCTGATGCGCAATATCGGCGCCAGCATCGGCATTGCCATGGTCGAGAACGTGCAGTTCCGCGCGCAGCAGCGGCACATCAATATTCTGGGCGAGCACGTCACTCCGGAGAGTCTTGGCGCGCAGCAGATGCTCGAGAGCATGAAGCATTACTTCATGAGCCAGGGATCGAGCGCGGCGATGGCCACGCAGCAGGCGTATGACTCAGTCTGGGGGATGGTGCAGCGGCAGGCGGCCATGCTCGCCTACAACGACACGTTTCTGTTTCTCGCGATCATCTTCGCCGCCATGATTCCGTTGCTGTTCCTGCTGCGCAAGCCCAAGGCGGTCAAGCCCGGCGAGGCGATGATGCACTGAGGTCGGAGGTAGAGCGGCGCTTCAGCGCCGCGTCAGAACTCAGTGCTAACCTTAGAGCCGGGCTTTAGCCCGGCGACACGAGAAGCCGGGCGCAGCGCGTCAGTTGTGCGGCGCCGATATTCCGCGAGCAGCCTTGGTCAGTCCGGACACTGGTAATCCGCCGGGCTCACCCCATCCCGCCCTTCGGGCTGTGGCATCGGCGGTCCGGGCGTTACCGGCCCCAAAGCGGGTGAAAGCCAGTCTCCAACAGTAGAATCAGGAATGTTCTAGACTCTTGCTGGGAACATTCGGAGATGCGCAAATCTCTTCTCGCTTTATTCCTCTTTGCCGGCCTGTGTTGCTCGTCGCTAAGCTTCGCGCAATCCAACTCTTCCGCTCCGCAATCGAAACAGCCCAAGCCTGCGCAGTCAAAATCCACCGCCATCGATGCCGAGGGCCATCAATGGTGGCAGCATGCGGTCTTCTACGAAATCTATCCGCGCAGCTTTGCCGACAGCAACAATGACGGCATCGGCGATCTGCCCGGCATCACCTCCAAGCTCGACTACCTCAAGCAGCTCGGCGTCGACGCCATCTGGATCACGCCCTGCTATCCCTCGCCGCAGGTCGATTTCGGCTACGACGTTTCCGACTACGAAGACATCGATCCGATCTATGGCTCGCTCTCCGACTTCGACAAGCTGCAGCAGGACGGGCAGGAGCACGGCATCCGCATCATTATGGACTTGGTGCTGAACCACACCTCCGACCAGCACAAGTGGTTCATCGATTCGCGCTCGTCGCGCAACGCCAAGCATCGCGACTGGTATGTCTGGCGCGACGGCAAATTTACCCCAACAAACGCAGCTGTCGGGGGACCCGGTGCGCCAAAACAACCGCAGCCGCCCAACAACTGGATCGCGTTATTCGGCGGCTCGGCGTGGCAGTTCGATCCGAAGACCAAACAGTTCTATTACCACTTTTTCTATCCCCAGCAGCCCGACTTGAACTGGCGCAATCCGGAGGTGAAGGAGTGCGATGTTCGATGTCACGCGCTGGTGGTATGACCGCGGTGTGGCCGGCTTTCGCCTCGATGCCGTGGGCGCGCTCTTCGAAGATCCCAGCCTGCATGACAATCCAGTCCTGCCCGGCAAGAACACCTATGGCGATCCCAACATGGAGAACAAGTACAACTTCAACCTGCCCGAGGTGCACGACGTGCTGAAGGGGTTGCGCAAGATCGCCGACAAATACGATGCGGTGCTGATCGGCGAAACCCCAACCCAGAATATCGAGCAGCTGGAGCAGTTCTATGGTAGCCACAACGACGAATTGCAGATGCCGATGGACTTTCTATTCACTGACATCGACAAGTTGTCGCCGCCGGCGTTTCGCAAACAGATTGCCGCGGTGAACGCGACCGGCGACTGGCCGGTCTATGTCATCGGCAATCACGACCGCGAACGCTCTTACACTCGCTATGGCGACGGCAAACACAATGACGCGATCGCCAAGGTGATGGCCGGCCTATATCTCACGCTGCGCGGCACGCCGATCATGTATTACGGCGAAGAGATAGGGATTGAGCAGAACGATCCGAAGTCCAAAGCCGAGGTGAAGGATCCCATCGGCAAACTGGGCTGGCCCGACGAAAAAGGCCGCGACGGTGAGCGCACTCCCATGCAGTGGCAGGGGGACAAGGTCAATGCCGGCTTCAGCAAAACCCGGCCATGGTTGCCGGTTTCCGACAATTACCGCACCCACAATGTCGCCAGCGAACAGAAGAGATCCCAACTCGATTCTGCGCTTCTATGAGCAGTTACTGGCGCTGCGGCATACGAACCAGGCGCTGCTCGACGGCGATTATGTCGCGCTGAACGAGAACAATCCCAACGTGATGTCCTATTTGCGCCGCTACAAGGATCAAGCGGTGCTGGTTGTGCTCAACATGTCCGACGAACCGCAGAAGGCGAGCTTCAATCTCGCGCCGCAGGGATTTTCGGCGAGCCAGGCAAAGACGCTGCTCACCACGATGCCGGAGATGAAAGACAGCGCGAATGTGTCGGGGATGACGCTGGCGCCGTTTAGCGTCTACATTGGCGAAGTCACTGGCAACTTGCCGTAAACGGCGATGGGCTACTGTTTGTGCAGCGACTCCGACAGGCTGATCAGGTTTTGCGGCGCCACACGAATGACGCCCCGGCGCGGGCTATCGATATCGGCGATCAGAAAGAACGCGATCGACACCAGGAACGGCAGAACCGTGATCAGCACCCCTTTCTTTCGGCGCGCGCCATAGCCAATCAGCAAACTGCAGCAGACAGCAAGAGTCACCATGAGGCTCCAGGCGCCCACGGGGATGCGGTTCCACCAGGCCGCCTGCGTGTATCCCTGCCGGTTCAAAACGTCGTTCATGCCCGAGACCACGAGGCCGACAATCGGAGTTGGCTGCGCCGCGGCGTCGCGCTGCACCACCGACCACATCTGATCCTGTAGCTTGGTTGTCTCAGCATTAATTCGCGCAAGCTCCTGCGAATCGCGCGTGGTGAAGAATACCAGCCGATGGTCGAGATATTCGGTTAACAGTTCCTTCACCTTAGTTGCATCGGCGGCAGGCAACAGGTCAGCTCGGACGTACTCGGTGCCGATGGCGTTGGCTTCTTCCTCTTCGTAGTTCTTGCGCTGATCGTAACGGCCGACGGCCATGGAGAAGCTGAATCCGATGATCAGCGCCAGAAGCGTCAAGCTGGCATTGATTACCAGGCCGAGATCGTCGCGCTCCTCCTCGCGCGGAGGACGCAACTTCGTGCCGAACTTGGCGCCGATTTGCACCGATAGCCAAAGTACGACCAGAGAAAACAGAAACACTGCCAGTGGACGGCCGAATAGAGGATCCAAGTTGGTAATCTCCAAGGCATCCGGCGTTGCGACGCAGATTAACTTCCGGCGTCGCAGCCGCACTTAATTTGAGAATGACGATCGCAGGTATGTTAAACGATTCGTGGCCGCAACGATTGTGACGGGCAAAGCGACAGCACCGCTGACGCCTATTCCGAAAACGAGGGAAGGCTACACGTCCATCTGCGATGCGCCGACATGATCTACGATGACGTCCATTCTGCCGCGGCGCCGATCGGCAACGCTTCAACTTGCATTGTCCATCGGAGGCTCGCTAGCGATACTATTCCTCGTCAATCCTTCGTGTTACAACTGAGTGCGGACTCGCGCTATGAACACGAAGCGCACCACCATCATCTTTCTCGCGACCCTGGTCGTTCTCGTCCTCGGCCTCGCGGTCATAATCACGCGTCCCTTTTTGCAACCGTTCGCGTTCGCGGTGATTCTGGCGGTCGTCTTCTTTCCGATACATGAACGGGTCCTGCGTGCTTTCAAAAAGCGACGTGGACTTGCCTCGCTGGTCTCGACCTTAGCTGTCATGCTGCTCTTCGGAGTCCCCGCGTTCATCATCGTGACTCTGGGCGCGAACGAAGCCATGACTGCGGCGCACTATCTCACCCGCCGCAGCGCCGAGGAGGGTGGCTTTACTCTCTTCCTGATGAACCTTGCAGCCGGTCCGCTGCACTTCATCGGGCGCTGGGTCGATCTCTCCAAGTACGATGTCCATGGCATCATCAACTCCAACGCGCAGAAGGTGAGCGTCGGTCTGGTGGGTGTGGGCGCGGCGGTGTTGAGCAACCTTGCACGCTTCGCCATCAACGCGCTGATCACCTTCGTCATCCTGTTTTTCCTGTTTCGCGAAGGCAAGGAGTGGGCCTATCGCACCGGCAAACTTACCCCACTCTCCGATGTGCAGGTGGCGCGCTTGTACCAGAACATCTCGGACACCATCATCGCCAACGTCTACGGCATTCTCAGCGTCGGATTCGCGCAAGGCCTGCTGACCGGCATCGCGATGAAGATCGTGGGTATGCCTTCAGCGCTGCTGTTGGGACTGGGTGCGGGACTCTGTTCCATCATCCCGGTGGTGGGCTCGGCGATCGTGTGGGTTCCAGTGGCACTCTATCTACTGGCTGAGGCCGCGGTCTGGAAAGGTGTTTTCCTGCTGATCTGGGGCACAATCGTGGTCAGCTCGATCGATAACCTCATCCGGCCGTGGGTGATCTCCGGGCGCGTCGAACTGCATCCGTTTGTGCTGCTGTTCTTCATCCTCGGCGGCGTCGAGGCGTTTGGATTTATCGGATTGTTCCTCGGGCCAGTGGTGGCATCAGTGCTGGCCGCGCTGTTCGTGATGCTGCGGGAATCGCTCGGAGACACCGGAGCTCCGGAGTTCGCGGATTTCCCGCCGTAAAGCTAGAAAGCGCTGATGCTCGCAGACGTTCGAGCTTGCTTCGTGTCAGGGCACGGCTCAAGCCGTGCCCTGACACGGTCCTCGGCTATGCAGGAGTGAGTGTAGATATTGGTTAGAGAAGTGGATCGGCAGGATTTGATCAGTCGTCGCCCAGCGGCTTATACAGATCGCCCTGCTGGCGCTCTCCGATGTTGCGCAGGGCTTTGACGGCGTACTCCTGAAAATGAGGCGAGCTGCGATGCGCCTCAAGCGCTGCGGCATCGCGATACTGCTCGTAGATGAAGAAGCGACGGGGATCTTCGGTGTGCCGGTGAACTACGTACATGACGCATCCCGGCTCCTGGCGTGAGGCAGCCTGCAGTTTGGAGAAGATGATCGCAACCTCGTTCTCGTGGCCCTGATGGGCCAGCCAATTCACCGCCAAGACAAGCATCACATCCTCCGTCTCAGGTAGAGCGGCGCTCTTCGGCAAGCTCAAGGCAGGCTCTCAGCGCCGCGTCATGGTTTGAGAGCCCGCTTTAGCGGGCGACACTGTGTCGTCGGCTAAAGCCGACTCCGGAAGGCAAAATAAGGCGCTTGAACGCGGCGCTGAAGCGCCGCACTACCCGACCAAGGCACGATACAGAGTTTTTCAGCAGCCTGTAAAGCCGACTCAGACTCGGAGACTAGCCGCCGGACGCTGGCCTGAAGAGACTGTGTCGCGGCCCGTGCCGCCGCTCCGCGGCTCGAACCGCAGATCCCTCGGTCGGGCTGACAAGAAAAGAAGGAGCCGGGTACGCTGGCCTGAAGGCCAGCACTACCAGAGCTTTTCTTTGCCCTGCTAACCCTTCGCCGTCTTACCCATCCCATCCAGCATGGCCAGAAACTCCGGCACGAACATCGTCTGCTCGCGATCCGGCCCGGTGGAGATGATGCCGACCTTCGCGCCGGATTCCTTCTCCACGAACTCCAGATAGCGCTTCGCCTTCTCCGGCAGACGATCGTAGCTGTCGATGCCGAAGGTGCTGGTCTGCCAACCCGGAAGCTTGGTGTAGACGGGTTCGATCTTTTCGAAGCCGGAGTTCTGCGCCGGAATCTGTTGCGTCTCTTTGCCGTCGATCTTGTATCCGACGCAGACCGGAATCTCGGCCTGCTCGTCCAGCACGTCGAGCTTGGTCACTACCAGCCAGCTGGTGCCGTTGATCATGTTGGAGTAGCGCAGCAGCGGCAGATCGAGCCAGCCGGTTCGCCGCGGACGTCCGGTGACCGCGCCGAACTCGTTGCCTTTCTTGCGCAGCGCCTCGCCGGTCGCGTCCTTCGATTCGGTGGGGAACGGTCCTTCGCCGACGCGCGTGCAATACGCCTTGGTCACGCCAATGACCACGCTGATCGACGTCGGCGGAACTCCCGTACCAGTCGATGCGCCGCCGGAGGTCGCGCTCGACGACGTGACGAACGGATAGGTTCCGTGATCGATGTCGAGCATCGTGCCCTGCGCGCCTTCGAACATCACCGGCTCGCCCTTCGCGATGGCCTGGTTCAGCAGCAGGGCAGTATCGGTAACGAACGGCGCCACGCGATCGCCGATGGCACAATATTCGGTGAAGATCTTGTCCGCATCCAGCGGCTCGCTGTTGAACAGCGCGTGCGCGATGGTGTTCTTCTCGCGGCAGGCATTGTCGATGTGCTTCTGCAGCAGTTTCTTGTCCAGCAGATCCTGCACACGCAGGCCGCTGCGCGCCATCTTGTCCTCATAGGTCGGACCGATGCCGCGTGACGTTGTGCCAATCTTCACCCGGCCCGGTGCGTTCTCCGCAGCCAGTTCGATCAGCCGGTGATAGGGAAGAATCACGTGCGCGCGATTGCTGACGAACAGGTTGCCGTCAACGTGCACGCCGGTCGCGCGCAGCGCGTCCACTTCCTTCATGAAGGCAAACGGATCGAGCACGACGCCATTGCCGATGACGCCGCGGCAGCCCTCGCGCAGCACGCCGCAGGGAATCAGTTGCAGGATAAATTTCTTGCCATGAATGGTGACGGTATGTCCGGCGTTATGGCCGCCGGAATAGCGAGCCACCACCTTAAAGCGCTCCGAAAGCACGTCAACGATCTTGCCTTTGCCCTCGTCGCCCCACTGCGCGCCGACAATCACCGCAGTTTTGCCAGTTTTCAACATTCCACTCCGCTTTCAATTGCCAAATCTCTGCCCGGCAGCCGCGCAGATTCCTGCACACAAATCGCGTGTTCTTGCGAAACAGTTCCTTTAAGTCAGGGAAATTCTAAGTGCCAGGAGCGGCCAATTACCCGGTTGTTGTTACAGATTATTTTATCAGCAGGCCAGCGAGTCGCGCGTGACTTTCAACCCGTTAAGGTTGCCCAGTACGGTGACGGCAATCAGCTCCGGCTGAAACAGCTCATTGGCCGTGCGCATCACGTCTTCGACCGTCACCGCCTGAATGCGGTTGATGATCTCGTCCATGCTGATGAAGTGGTCGTAATACATCTCCTGCCGCGCCAGGTTCGACATGCGCGCCGTGCTCGATTCCAGGCTCAGCATCAGGCTGCCCTTCAGTTGATCCTTGGCGCGCTTCAGCTCTTCGTCGGAGATCGGCTCCTTCTTCAGCGCGCGGAACTCATTCACGATCGACTGCACGACTTTGGGCGCCGACTCGCGAGAAGTCCCCGCATAGACCGAAAGCATTCCCGCATCGCGGAAGGGATTCAGCTCGGAGAAGATGGAATACACCAGCCCTTGCTTTTCGCGCACGTTCTGGAAGAGCCGCGAACTCATGCCGCCGCCCAACAGGGTATTGAGAATATACGTAACGTAGCGGCGATTGTGGCTGATGGGATAGGACGGTACGCCCACGCAAATCTGCACCTGCTCCAGCGATTTCTTGTTGCGCAGGATGATGCGCGAGTTGATCTTGGGCGGCGTGTCGTGCCAGCCGTTCGTGCCCGCAGGAAGGCCGGCAAAACGCTCCCGCAGCAGCTCCACGAGTTCGTGATGATTCAGATTGCCGGCCGCGGAGATGATCATGTTTCCCGACCGGAACTTGCCGCCGTAATACGCCAGGATGGCTTCCTGATCGAAGCGCCGTACCGTGTCCTTGGTTCCCAGGATCGGCTTGCCCAGCGGATGGCCCTTGAAGAAATTCTGGGTGAAGATCTCGTGTACGAGGTAATCGGGATTGTCCTCGTCCATCTTGATCTCTTCCAGAATCACCCCGCGCTCGCGCGTAATCTCCTTGCCGTCGAAGATTGGGTGCAAGACCATGTCGCTGAGAATGTCGATGGCTACCGGCAAATGTTCATCCAACACTTTAACGTTGAAGCAGATGGTTTCCTTGCCGGTGAAGGCGTCCATATTGCCGCCGATGGAATCCACCTGGCGCGCGATATCTTCCGCGGTGCGGTTGCTGGTGCCCTTGAACACCATGTGCTCGACAAAATGCGAGATGCCGTTGACCAACGGATCCTCATGTCGCGAGCCGGACTTGATCCAGATGCCCATCGACACCGAGCGGATGTGATCCATCTGTTCGGTCAGGATGGTCAGCCCGTTGGGCAGGATCTCGCGTTGGATGTTGCGCAGTTCTTCCACCATGATCGTTGCTCCGAGCGACATTACCGTCATCGCTCAGTTTCTGAGAGACAATAAGCTGAATCGGTTTCGCGTCCTGCGGCTGGCGAACCGCCGGATCGAATCACGCGCCGTTTCAAAACTGGACGAAATAACCCGAAGCGACGTCGGGCACACGGAATCTAACAGATAGCATATTGGATGCATGGAGCAATCGCAAAATACCGAACTATTAGGCCTTTCCCTTCAAGAGCTTACGGACCTCACGGAGACTCTTGGAGAAGCCGCCTACCGCGCCCGCCAGCTATTTGACGGTTTATACCGGCAAAGGTGGTCGAGCCTGGAGCAATTCACTACGTTGCCTTCGGGACTTCGCCAGCAGCTGAGAGACGCGGGTTACGCGCCCGGTTTGCCGCAGGTCGAGAAGAGCTTCGCGTCAGTTGATGGCACGGTCCGTTATCTCTTCGGCTTCAGTGACGGCCAGAGCGTCGAGACGGTCTGGATGCCGGAGGGCGATGGCGGCGAGGCCGGCGATGGCTCAACTAGCGGCGATGAGGAGCTGGCTGAGAGGAAGAATTGGCAGCGCGCTACCATCTGCATCTCCAGCCAGGTCGGATGCGCCGTTGATTGCGCGTTCTGCATGACTGCGCTTCTCGGACTAAAGCGCAATCTTACCGCCGGTGAAATTGTTGGCCAGGTTCTCGCCGTGCTCGCCGACCAGCAGGTCGACATCGAGCGCGATCGCTTGAACCTGGTTTTCATGGGACAAGGCGAGCCCTTCCTCAACTACGACAACTTCATGCAGGCGGTGCGATTGCTCGTGGAAGGCGTTGGCATTCCCGAGTCGCGCATGACGGTTTCGACATCAGGCATTCTGCCACGCATCGCCGACTTCGGCGCTGAGCCAGTTCGCCCGAAACTTGCGGTCTCGCTCAATGCGCCCAGCGAAGAGCTGCGCACGCAAATCATGCCGATCACGAAGAAGTGGACAATCGAGAAGCTGATGGCTGCGTTGCGCGAGTTTCCGCTGCGTAATCGCGAGCGGCTGACATTTGAGTACGTTCTGCTGGGCGGAGTGAACGACGACGTTCAGCATGCTCGTCAAGTTGTAGATTTGTTGCGAGGGCTTCGCGCCAAGGTCAATCTGATCGCGCTGAATCCCGGCCCGGAGATTCCATTCTCCATGCCGTCGGATGAGCGCGTGCTGGCATTTCAAGAGATCCTCACGCGCGCTGGAATTCCTGCATTCATCCGGCGTCCGCGTGGCCGCGACATCTATGCCGCGTGCGGCCAGCTCAAGCGCACCATGGAGTTGGTGCAATTGACCCGCGAGTAGACGCGGGACAGGCTGGATTAAACAGGCTGCTGAAAAGCAGATCCCTCGTCGGCCTGAAGGCCTCCTCGGGATGACAAAAATATAAAGACTTGCAACGGCGCAGCTAAAGCTGCGCCCCTTCAAAGCGCGCCCCTTCAAGCTGCGCCCCTTCAAAACGCGTCCCTTCAAGACGCGCCCTTCAAGACGCGCCACTACAAGACGCCGCCAACCCGAGTTTTTCACCAGTCTGTTACGCCGTGCCGTCAGCTGCCTTCGCTTTCTTGCGTGCCTGCAATCGGGGCCCGGCTAAATCGAAGTCATGTGTGATGTGGGGAATCACCTTCGCGACGTAGAATCGCACCGCTTCTTTGCAGACCCGGCAGCTAGGGAACTCATCGCCGCGAATGGCCAGGACTTCATGCTCCGCCCGATGGTTCTGATGAACCACGGCGTACAGGCCGGAGATGGGAACCAACTGTCCCGGCTTGTAGGATCGAGCGTCGCGAACTGCTGAGGACGGCATCATCACTTAATTTCAACGGTGGTGTTGCTGGTTCCGATTGCCTCCTCAACCTGACTTGCTATCGAAGCTTGGTTGCAATGTCTGCGGCCAGTTCAGCGCTCGCCGGCCAGTTCACGGGCGACCGTTTGGAGATCCTCCAGCGTGATGTTCTGGAACCACGACATAAGTTGTTCAGGAGCTAGCGGCGTCAGCCCGGGAGCATCCAGATTCTGGCGTACGCACTTGACCACTTCCTTCAATACCGCGCGGAACTCGGTTCGATCGACCAGCGGACCCATCTGCACCTTCTTGCGTCCGATCGTTGCCGGACGTCAACTCAGAATTGACTGACTTGTTGCAGACTGCTCGCCGCCTGCGATCTTGGGCGGCGTTTTCCGAAGCTGCGCCAAGCTTGCGGAAGAACATGAGCGGACTCGGACTGGTCGAACGGCCGATGCCACTGAGCGGGACTGTGTGGAATCAAGATTCGATTAAACAACAGTGCGCCCGTCAATTCTCTGATGCGGCGGGCAGGGGGCGGGTTGTCATCATTGCTGACGACTGCTTTTGAACAGCAATGACCGACTTGCGCAGGCGAGAAAGTCGACGTCCGGGGAGAGGATGGCCGGGTGCCAACGGAGATCGCACTTCAACTTCGCCTGTCGCGCAACGCCCGGTCGGCGCATCTGCATCCGATGATATGTACATTGCCGAATCCGAATTCGGAAGGTGACATGAACGACGACCAGGTGCTCCAGAAAGACGAACTACCAAAGAAAGACGACGATCAGCTGAAGAAGAAAGTATCGGCCCTGAACCGCTATGTGCAATCTCTGTGCGGTCTTTACAGCCGCATTGCCCGCCAGCTCCAGGTCGACCGTTCCTACGTCAGCCGCGTAGCCCGCGGCGAACGCCGCTCAACGCAGATTGAGCAGGCGCTGAGCACCGAGTTCACGCGCATCATGGACGAGAACGAGAGCCACACAACGAGCTGATGGCGAACAGCTCATCCCACGCTAGAACTGTCATCATCCGCAGCCTTGAGGCCGCGAGGCATCTGGGTGTTAGCCGCGACACAGCATATCCCTCGCGCCAACGGACGGCGCTCGCGTGACAATCTTCTAAACGAAAGACGAAGGTTTTCCGTGCTCTCCGTGCCTCCGTGGTGAAAAATCATCCGCCTTCGTGCTCGAACCATCCAGCCGGATGCGACGGTTTTTGCCATGTTAGTATCGAAGGCAAAACCCAATGTTCTCGCACGCGAATCCGGTTGACATTTTTTTTCAGGTCATCGTGCTGCTGTTCGCCATTTGTGTGCACGAGTCGGCGCACGCCTGGATGGCCAACCGGCTGGGCGATCCTACGGCGAAGATGCTGGGCCGGGTCTCGCTGAATCCGCTGGTCCACATTGATCCCTTCGGCACGATTCTGATGCCGCTGATCCTGATTGTGCTGGGCTTTCCGCCGTTCGGCTGGGCCAAACCGACGCCGGTCGATAATCGCAATTTCAAGAATCCCGTGCGGGACGACATTCTCACCGCAGTCGCCGGGCCGGTCAGTAACTTCATCACGGCGTTTCTTGCGGTCGTGATTCTGGCGATCATCGTCCATGGCTCGACCATACCGATCGGCCGCTTTGCGCGCACGGAGAGTACTGCCGAAGCGCTGGCCACGTTGTTCTACGACGCGATGTGGATCAACGTGATTCTGGCGGTGTTCAATCTGATACCGCTGCCGCCGCTGGACGGCAGCCACGTCATTCGCCATTTTCTTTCGTACAACGCGCTGAAGGTTTATGACCGCATCGGCTACACCGGTCTGGTGTTGCTGGTGTTCATCCTGCCGATGATCGGCATCAATATCATCGGTTGGCTGATCACTCCGTTCATGGCACTCTTTCAGGCTCTGCTGGCGTTATTCCTGGGCTTCCGATGACCGATACTCCGAAAACGAAAAAGGGCCGCATCCTGAGCGGCATGCGACCTACGGGCAAGCTGCATCTGGGCAACTATGTTGGCGCGCTGCGCAACTGGGTTGGTTTGCAGGATGACTACGAGTGCTTCTTCTTCATCGCCGATTGGCACGCGCTGACCACGGATTACGCCGACACCAGCGCGGTGAAGCAGAACTCGCTCGAAGTGATTCTCGATTATCTTGCGGCGGGCTTGGATCCGGAACGCAGCACGCTGTTCATCCAGTCGCATGTGCCGCAACATGCCGAGTTGCATCTGCTGTTCAGCATGATCACGCCACTGGGCTGGCTGGAACGCGTGCCGAGCTACAAAGAGCAAAAGGAAAATCTCAAAGAGAAGGATCTCGGGACGTACGGGTTTCTGGGATACCCGCTGCTGCAGTCGGCGGACATTTTGATCTATCAGGCAAACTTCGTGCCGGTCGGCGAGGACCAGGTGCCGCATGTGGAGCTGACGCGCGAGGTGGCGCGACGCTTCCATCAGTTCTATCCGCGCAAAATTAAGGCTGGATGCCACGATCCGCAGCGCGAGGAAGTCTTTCCCGAGCCGCAACCATTGCTGACGCCGACGCCTAAGCTGCCGGGAACCGATGGCCGCAAGATGTCGAAGTCGTACGGCAACACGATCCTGATGAGCGAGCCCGAGCCGTCGCTGCGGCAGAAGCTGAAGACCATGGTGACCGATCCGGCGCGCATCCGGCGCACTGATCCCGGCGATCCCGACAAGTGTCCGGTCGGCGACCTGCACAAGATCTTCAGCACGAAGGAAACGATGGCGAAGGTTTACGAAGGTTGCCGGTCGGCGGGCATCGGCTGCATCGAGTGCAAAGGCTGGGCCGCGGACAGCTTGTGGCAGGTGCTCGGGCCGATGCAGGAGCGTCGCCAGAAGTACGAAGCCAATCCTAAGCTGGCATGGGATGTGCTGGAAGCGGGATCGAAGAAGGCGCGTGAAGTGGCGGAGGCGACGATGGTGGAAGCGCGCGATGCCGCGAATTTGTCGCATGAGTATGAGGCGCCGGCAAGCGGCGGCGGGAGTTCGAACGCCGCAGAATGGAGAAGTAAGTCCTCACTCGCTTCGCTCCCTCGGGATGACAGAACGGGGCACCCAGCGTTACTTTGAACGCCAATACAACGACTGCCGAAAGCTGGTCTGAGTTTCGGCAATCGTGCTAGGCTTTATCCATGCAGATCACGCTGGAAATCCCGGACGAGCTAGCCGCGATTCTTGGCGGCTCTGGACAGGATCTGTCTCGCGCTGCGCTCGAGGCCATCGGGCTGGAAGCGTATCGCCAGCGGCGAATCAGTGGCTACCAACTGCGTACGCTCTTGGGAATCCCGTCGCGATTCGAGCTAGACGCTTTTCTCAAGGAGCACGAGGTTTACGACTACACAGTGGAGGATCTCGAAAAGGACCTCGCTAATCTAACCTCGCGACAAAAGACCGGGGTCAACAAGTCGGCATGATCGTCGTCGCCGACACCAGCCCAATCAACTATCTAATACTGATTGAAGCGACGGATGTCCTACAGGGCCTGTACGGCAGCGTCATCGTTCCTAACGCCGTAGTGCAGGAACTGTTGGCCGCTCGCGCCCCCGTCACGGTCCGAGAGTGGATTTCTGATCCTCCCGCTTGGCTGACGATCTATCCCGATCCCCCAGGTGATCCTACAATGGCATACTTGGGCAAGGGCGAAAGCGCAGCCTTGACGCTGGCACAGGTTTTGGCAGCCAATAAACTGCTCATTGACGAACGAGCCGGCCGGATCGAGGCTGAGCGCCGTCATCTGCCGGCAACAGGCCTTCTCGGTGTGCTAGCGGATGCGCATGTCGCCGGGCTGTTAAGCCTGAATGAGGCGCTGGGGCGTCTGCGTGCAACCAGTTTTCGTTTTCACGCAGATGTCGAACGACAGTTGCGCCGCCGTATTCTCGAGGAACACGAATAAGTGTCCCTATAATGCCGTTAGCGCTTCAATGACCGAGAACCCACAACCTGCTGCAGGAAACTTGCCGGCGGCGCCGCAAACGACCCGCAAGAACGCCGACGAGTCTGCGTTCTCCGTCATTGTGGGACAGGTTTACGATGGGCCGCTCGATCTGCTGCTCGATCTGATTCGCAAGCAGGACATCGACATCTACGACATTCCGATCGCCAGGATCACCGAACAATACTTAAAGTATGTCGAGACGATAAAGCAGTTCGATGTGGACGTTGCGGCGGAGTTCATCTACACGGCGTCGCTGCTGATCCACATCAAGTCGAAGATGCTGTTGCCGCGCGATCCGGCTGGACCTGCCGAAGAAGAAGATCCGCGGATGGAGCTGGTCAATCGGCTGCTCGAACATGAGCGATTCAAGACCGCGGCGCAGATGCTGTTGCAGAAGCAGCAGATCGAAGAGGCGGTGTGGTCGAATCCGGCGCTTAAGGAATTTCGCGATGCTGAAGGCACCGAGCCGGAGCTGGCCGCAGACGTCATCGACCTGGTCAAGACGTTTCAGCAGATTCTGGACCGCGCGCGCAAACGGCCGTCGTTCGATGTGGATGAAGAGTCGGTGACGGTTTCGCAGATGATCGAGTTCGTGCGGCGCCGGCTGTCGCTGGAAGAGCGGCCGGTGCGATTGAAGCAGCTGTTACGCAGCTTACGCTCGCGCTCGGCGCTGATTTGCGCGTTCCTGGCGATCCTTGAACTGATACGCTTACAAGCGGTGCTGGCACGCCAGGACAATGTCTTCGGAGAGATCGTCCTGAAGAAGCACACGACCTTCGATTCGCTGATGGCCGAGAGCGGAACGGTTAAGGATGATTGGAAGTGAGGCAGCTGTCAGCAGTCAGCAATCAGCAGTCAGCTAAGCCTGCTGGGAATTGTGTTCGTTTGAGCGAACTTTCTGATGGTGGATGGTGTTAACTGATTGCTGATTGCTGATTGCTGATTGCTGATGAATGCTAATTGCTAACCATGAGCCTGAAAGCCAAACTTGAAGCCATTATCTACGCGACCGAAGAGCCGGTTACGCTGAACGAACTCGCCTTATTGCTAAAGGATTCGGTGCTGGCCGAAATACGCGCCGAGGAAGAAGCGCGTCTGGCGCTGAACGAGACCATTTCCGATGGCCGCGCCGGCGCCGAGAGCGAGGCGGAAGAAGAGTTCGACATCGAGGAAGCTGCGGCCGAAGTCGCCGGTGAGCCGGCGATGACAATCTCCCTTCCTGAGCGAGATAAGCCCGAACCGGCTCCGGTCCCGACCAAGGACGAAAAGAAGCTCGAAGAGAAAGAACAACTGAAAGCCGTGAAGGCGAAATTGAGCGCGCTGATTGACGAGCTCACCTTGGACTACGCGGCTGCCGATCGCGGCATGGAAATTCGTCAGGTTGCGGGCGGCTATCGCATGGCGACCAAGCCCGAGCACCACGACGTCGTGGTCAGCTTCGCCAAGAGCCTGAAGCCGCCGGTTCGTCTGTCGTTGCAGGCGCTGGAGACGCTGTCGGTGATTGCCTACAAGCAGCCGGTCACGGTGCCGGAGATCAGCGAGATTCGCGGCGTCGATTCTGCCGGCGTCATCGCGACGTTGCTGGATCGCAAGCTGATCACCACGGCAGGCCGCAAGCAGGTGATCGGGCGGCCGATTCTTTACAAGACGACGAAAGAATTTCTGATGCGCTTCGGGCTAAACGAGATATCGGAATTGCCCAGCATGGAAGAGTTTGAAAAGCTGGGCGAGCCGCAGACGGAGCTCTTCAGCGCGCCGGCCGCCGAGGTGAGTTCGCAGGAAGCGCCCACGGACGAGGAAGAGCCAGTGACGGAAGCGGTGCCTGATCCAACTCATCATCTGGCCGGCGACAGTACTGTGCCCGCCGACGGCGCCTTCGCGACGGAAGCACTGCCGGAGGAGTCGCGGGAGAAGTAGTAGCCTTGCCGCGCAGAAATCCTCTTATCAGAAATCTGGCCTATGCCTGCTGAGCGCCTCCAAAAGATCATCGCAGCTGCCGGGATCGCCTCGCGGCGCAAGGCGGAAGAACTTATCGCCGGCGGCCTGGTTTCGGTGAACGGCCAAATCGTTACTGAACTCGGCAGCAAGGCCGATCCCGAAAAGGATCACATCAAAGTCAACGGCAAGCTGCTCAGCGGGCCGCAGCGTCCGGTCTATCTTCTGCTCCACAAACCGAAGGGCTACGTGACCACGGTGACCGATCCCGAGGGCCGGCCTACGGTATTGGATCTGGTGCGCGGCGTGGGAGCGCGGGTGTATCCGGTGGGGCGGCTCGATTACCTGAGCGAAGGATTGCTGCTGTTGACCAACGACGGCGAGTTGGCACAGAAGCTGACGCACGCCTCGTCGCACGTGACGAAGACCTATCTAGTAAAGGTCAGTGGCAAGCCGGCCGAGGAGCAGATCGAAAAACTGCGGCGCGGCATTGCGCTTCCGGCCGAGCGGTCGCGGTTGAAGGCGCCGCCGTCCGATCTGGATGCGAAGCCGAAGCAGCGCAGGCGTTCTGAGGCGGTGAAAACGGCTCCGGCGCGAATTCGACTGATCCGCGAGGCGGCCAATCCGTGGTACGAAGTGATGCTGACGGAAGGACGCAATCGGCAAATCCGCCGCATGTTCGAGGAGGTTGGCCATCACGTCGAAAAGATCAGGCGCGTGCGCTATGGGCCGCTGGAGCTGGATGTTGAGCCGGGAAAATTCCGGCATCTAAGCAGCAGGGAAGTGGGACAACTGAAAAAAGCAATTAGCAATTAGCGATTAGCGATTAGCTCGACCTGAGGCATTTCGGCGGCATGAGCGACACTGATGGGAGAGGCGATTACTTCAGGTGCTAGGGAGACTCGGATTAAATCAATGCTAGGAACCTCAGCGGCTAAAGCCGGGTTGTTTTGCTCGGCTTTGCGGATCGCCTGAAGGCGGTCCCTTTCAAAGCAATGCCGGATCGGAGGTCTCCTGAATGCCAAGTGTTAATCGCTAGTAGCTAATCGCTAATTGCTAATTGCTAGTCGCTCCACCGGGGATACAATGACGAATTTCGGGAAGCTGATTCCAGATCATCTGAAGAAGCTGGACAGTTACAAGCCTGGCAAGCCGCTGCGGCAGGCGGAATGGGAGACCGGCGTGCGTTGTATCAAACTGGCCTCGAACGAAAATCCTTTTGGCCCGTCGCCGTTGGCGATCGAGGCGGTGAAGAGCGCGGCTTCCGACTTTCACTTTTATCCCGACAACGGCGTCGTCGAGCTGACCGCGCGGCTGGCCGAGATTCATGAGCTTGATCCCACCCAGATCCTGGTGACGGCCGGCGGCACAACGCTGCTCGACCTGGTGGCGCGCACCCTGCTTGGCCCGGGGCTGAATGCGGTGACCAGCAAGTTGTCGTTTATCGTGTATCCCATCGTCACGCAAGCGGCGGGAGCGCACCTGATCGAGGTGCCGACGCTGAACGACGGTTACGATCTCGAAGGCATTCTCGGCGCGATCGACGGCAACACTCGCCTGGTGTACATCGCCAATCCCAACAACCCAACGGGAACGGTGCTCGATGCCAAGGCGATCGACCGATTCCTCGATCGCTTGCCGGCGCACGTCATCACGGTGCTGGACGAAGCCTATTACGACTTTGCCAACTACTTCGCGGCGCAGCGCGGCTTGGATTATTCGCACTCGCTGGATTACGTGCGAGCCGGGAGGCCGGTGATCGTGCTGCGAACCTTCTCCAAGGCGCATGGACTGGCCGGGCTGCGCGTGGGTTATGGAATGGGACCGGCAGAGCTGATGGGATATTTTACGCGGATGAAGCCGGCGTTCATGGTGTCATCGCTCGCCGAGACTGCTGCGCTCGCTGCGCTGGCCGACGAGGATCACTTGAAGCGCGCGGTCGAGAACAACGCCGCCGGAGCGAAGTTGCTGATCCCGGCAATCGCCGCGATGGGCATTCGCGTAGTGCCCACATGGGCGAACTTTCTATTCTGTCATGTCGGCGAAGACGCTCCTCAGCTGTGCCAGTTGCTGCAGGAGGACGGCGTGATCGTTCGTCCGATGACCGGTCCGTGGCGCGCGCCTGACGCCTTTCGCGTCACAATCGGCACGCCCGAGCATAATGAACTGTTCCTGGGCGCGCTAAAGCGTGCCCGCGCGCGAGTGCCGGAACTGAAATAAACACGAGATCAAGTGCGAATGAAAACTGTCACTCTTCAGCACGCCAAGATTCACCTTTCGAAGCTTGTCGATGATGCCGCCAAGGGCAAGCCGTTCATCATCACAAGCGGCGGCAAACCGCTCGTCAAGGTTGTCGCGCTGGCTGCTCCAAAGCTTCCTCAGGTCCGGCGGCTCGGGTTTATGACCGGAGAAATCAAGGTACCGGACGATTTCGACCGGATGGGTGGCCAGGAAATCGAGCGGCTCTTTGCGGCGGACGGTGCCAAAACTTGAACGTTCTGTAAGAGAATCGCGATTCGACGCGGCGATTCGAGGTCTATTTCCGAAGGGATCGTGATGGACGATTCTCGCTTTCAACTGGCGATCGCAAAAAAAGACAGCGGCCAACTGGAAGAAGCTTATAAAGAGCTCGACTCTATGCTTCAAACAGCCGCGGAAGGCGTCGACAGAGCCTCGCTGCTTCTTAATATGGCGAGCGTCAGGATTTGCGCCAGAAGAGTGCATGAAGCGAGCGCTCTTATCGAAGAGGCGCGCAAGTGGTTTCCGGCGGGAGAAGATAGATTGAACCTCTACGCGGAATTTGGAGAGGCGCTGATCCTTAGAGCCGCGCGCAGGAATTCCGAAGCCGTCTCCGCTTTTCAGCTACTACTTAGCAAGTATGCCGATCTGCTCTCGACCCCAGGAGAAGAGAGTGTCTACATAAATGCGCGCGAGAGCTTAGGAATGGCGTTGGTGGGAGCTCGGCGGTTTGAGGAAGGAATTACTGTTCTAGAATACCTGCTAAACAAAAAGGTTGGGGACGAACAGGGAATCCATCTCTACCTCGGTATCGCATATTCTTTTCTTCATACGGGGAGCGAAGGTGCGAAAAGTCACTTGCTTACTGCGGCAAGCGGACCGGACGCCGAGTGGAAAACAGAGGCGCTTTGTCGGCTTGGCATTATGGAATTTCAGGCTAAACGGTTCGAGGCTGCTCTGGGTTTTCTCGGACGAGCAGTTCGAGAAATGTCTGAGGACTCCGAATGGCGACCAGTTGCGCTGGACTACTTAGAGCGCATACAGGGAATTGACCGCACTAGAGTCATGTAGGTTTTGTTTTTTCCCATTTGGTTTTCCGCACAAATTCACTGGCGTCCTCCTTGGCAAAACGCTCGATACTGTATACTGTATATGTACAGTAGACAGTGACAGACGCCCTTACATTGCGTATCGACCTCGATTCCTCCCTTCCGGCGGGCCGGCAAATTGTTGACGGATTGCGGATTCTGCTGGTGAGCGGCAAGCTGTCGCGGGGATCGGAGTTGCCGTCGGTGCGAAGAATGGCGCTCGATCTCGGCGTACATTTCAACACCGTCGCCGACGCCTATCGCACATTGGCCGAAGAAGGCTGGCTGCATTTGCATCAGGGACGCGCCGCCAGAGTGGTATTTCGCGATGCTCCCAATCCCACGATGGATCAGATGGATGAATTCGGCCGTCGTCTGCGGGCGTTGATCGCCGAGATGCTGGCCAACGGGATCCCCGCCGCGCAGCTCCAGGTTGACATGCGCCGCGCGGCTGAGGAGTTAGAGTCATGAAAGCCGAAGTTGCAGCCGTGTCGATCATGTGGCTGATGTTTACGGCAGCGATGCTTCAGTTCACCCCCTTACTGACGCGCCCAGGAATCTTCTTCGGGGCGACCGTCGCTCCCGCCTTTCCGCGCAGCGCCGATGGCCGGCGTTTGCTGCGCTCGTATCGCTGGCAGGTTGCTTTGTGGGCGATTATCGCCGTTGGATTGGCCATGGTTTTGTTGCCCATTAAGCCTGCGTTTGGCCTTGTCGCGCCCATGCTGTTGATGGTCGCCGGCTCCGCCGTGAGCTACTGGCTTAAGTTCCGCGAGGTGCACACTCATTACGGAGAACGGCGTCCTGAGATTCGCCAAGCCGAGTTATCCGTTCCCGCGGCCCGCGCGCGATTCAACGCGTGGCTGTGGCTTCCGCCCTTTGCGGCGTTGGCGCTGACGGCCGCTTATCTGCAATTGCACTGGAACCAGCTGCCGGAGCGCTTTCCGGTTCATTGGGGCGCTGATGGCCAGCCCAATCGCTGGTCATCGCGCGAACCGCTCACCGTCTTCGCTCCAATTGTGATCGGAGCGGGAATGAACCTGGTTATGCTCGCTCTGGCCTGGCTCTTCACGCAACTGTCGCGCAACACCATCATGCGCCGCGTCACGGTTCGTCTGCTGGAGGTCCTGCTCTACCCGCTGACGTTTACCTTCGTCGTAGTCGCATTGCTGCCGTTGGGCCTGGTCGTGCCGCTGTGGTTGATCCCGGCGATCATGATGACCTGCGTCGCCGGATTGATTTTCTGGTCATATCGCCAGATCGTCGCGCCCGCCATCGCTGACGCCGTGCCCGATCCACAAAGCGATTCCTACTGGAAGGCGGGCATGTTCTATTACAACCCGAACGATCCCGCGATCTTCGTGGCCAAGCGCGTTGGCATTGGCTACACGGTGAACTTCGCCAACAAGATGTGCTGGCTGGTGCTGGCCGGAATTCTGCTGCTGGGGCTGCTCCCCGCGGCGTTGGGAGTGTTGGCGGCGAAGAAATGAGGATCGGCCCGTAGGGGGACGTGGTTTAGAACGCGCCGGAAAACGTCGAGCACGAGTGGTTTGAGTTGACGCGGTTACTAATTGGGGATAAAGTTTCGCCGCATCTGACCATTCTCGATAAGGAGACGGCTATGCGAAAGCGAATGGATTTTCTGGGCTGCTTCACCTTCTCCCGACTCGCCACCAGAACGGCTGCAGCGTTGTCGACCATCGTGCTTGCGCTGATGTTGTTCACGGCGCAGGCTGCACATGGACAAAGCTTCAGCGTCCTCCACAGCTTCACTAACGGGTCAGATGGGGCCAATCCCCGCGACGGTGTTACCGTCGGCGCGAGCGGAATTCTCTACGGCACCGCGGAAGTCGGCGGAACCCACGGTGGTGGCGTAGCGTTTGAGTTGAGGCAAAGGGGGAAGGGTTGGATCTTGGCCCCGTTATATCCATTCGGCGCCCCCGGGGATGGGCAATACCCCTTTGGCGGACTGACCGTTCAGAACGGCATTCTGTATGGCACCACGAGTAGCGGAGGCGCGCACGGACTTGGCACGGTCTTTGCACTCAAGCCACCGCCCTCCGCGTGCGTGAGCGCCATCTGCTATGACGAGGAGACCATCCTGTGGAGCTTTCAGGGGCCCCCGGATGGCGAACTCCCCTATTACATGAATCCCATCTTCGATAAGAGCGGGAACATGTACGGGACGACCTGGGCCGGCGGCACCTACTCGAACTGTGACGGAGGTTGCGGCGCGGTGTGGGAGCTTACACCGTCAAATGGCGGATACACGGAGAGCATCATCTACGACTTCACCAACGGTAATGACGGGTATTGCCCTAACACAAGTGTGGTTCTCGACAATAGCGGCAACCTGTACACGACTTCGAGCGGTGGTACCACCGCGGGCGGAGCCGTCGTTGAGCTGTCGCCTTCCAACGGGGGATGGACGGGCAACACCCTCGTAAATTTCGTCTCCAGCCAGGACGGGAGCTTGGGCGATGCCAACAGTCTGGTCATGGATTCGCAGGGCAACCTCTACGGCGCACTCGCGAGTGGCGGGGGTGGCTATGGCACCGTGTACGAGCTCATGCGAAGCGGTAGTAACTGGAACTTTTCCCTGCTCTGGGATTTCACGAGTCAGGGTTGTGAAGATCCCTTTGCCGGAGTCACGCTGTACAACGGCAACCTGTACGGGACTTGCAACGCAGGCGGCGCTCACGGCCAGGGCGAGGTATTTGAGCTGAGCAATAGCAATGGTATGTGGACGCTCACCGATCTCCACGACTTCACTGGCGGCAGCGATGGCGCGCTTCCAGAAGGCAACGTGACCTTCGACGCCAACGGTAACATGTATGGCACAACCTACCAGGGCGGCAACACGTCCTGCAGCAACGGCTGCGGCACGGTGTGGGAGATTACAGGCCTGACTGATCGCAAATAAGGCTAAACCGGAGCGCTGGCGCGTGCCACATTCTGACCGCACCGCGCTCCCCGTCTGCAATCCTTCCAAGGCCGGTGCTCTGGCGCATGTGCAACTTGCCGTAATCTTCAGGAGGCTTGTACCGAACTCCGCATCGACTCCGTCTGCGCCGTCGGCGCCAGCATCGGCAACCTCGCCGCGCCATACAATCCGGCATCGCTGCCCATCAGCGCAATCGTCACGACGGTGTGCTTCTCGCCTTTCTCAACCTTGTCTGGCGCAGTGATGGAGTAGATGAACGACCGCACTTTCAGCTCCTGGAACATGGTAGGCGCGAACGCGTCCCATGCGCTCGACACTCCGCCGCCGATGACGTACATGGGAAGATTCAGCGCGTTGATCATTGAGCCGACACCGATGGCCAGCGCGCGTCCCACCCGCTGATAGATCTTCTGCGCCGACGCGTGACCCTGAATCGCGAGCTGATAGATGCCACGCGACGAGAACTCCACGTTGCCGCGCGCCGAATCGGCAAGGTCGGGCGCCTCGCCGCTCTCGATTGCCTCGTGCGCCATCCGCACAATGGCCGTCGCCGACGCGTACTGCTCCAGACATCCGCGACTGCCGCAGCCGCACGGATGGCCCTCGGACTCGACATTGAAATGGCCTAGCTCGCCCGCCATGCCATTCACGCCGTGCCACAGCCGGCCGTTCATCACGATGCCGCCGCCGACGCCCGTGCCCAGCGTGTACATCACCATGTGATCGGTGTTGCGGCCCGCGCCCAGCCACTTCTCGCCCATCGCCGCAGCGTTGGCATCGTTCTCCAGGATGACCTTCGTCCCCAGGCGTTTCTCAATCTCCTGTTGCACCGGGAAACCCGCCCAGTCTTGCAGGTTCGGTGAGCGCTCAATGATTCCGGTATCCATGTTGATGAATCCCGGTACGCCGATGCCGATGCCGCAAAGATCTCCCGAGCTGCGATGCTTCGTCATCAGGGACTGAATCGCTTCGACCATCTCGCGGATGACATGATCGCGGCCCAGCTGTACTTCGGTTCCGGTGGTCGACCTTCTCCAGCATCTTGCCTTCGCCGCTGACCGCCGCGATGCGCAGGTTCGTTCCGCCAAGATCGACTGCAATGGAGTAAATGCTCATGTAACCTCAATTGTTTTTCACCACGGAGGCACGGAGAACACGGAGTTTACGAAGGTATTCCTGGTCTGCCCCTTTTCAAACATGAACCTCGGCATTTTTCCAACAGAGCACGGTCCGCGAAATCGTAAAAGAAATTCTCCGTGCCCTCGGTGCCTCCGTGGTGAATACGCTTTTGTTGGAATCCTTCAAAGAAATTTTCCGTGCTCTCCGTGCTTCCGTGGTGAATACGGTTTTATCGGACCCTTACTTTTGACAATGCGGACAGTAATGACTACTGCGTCCTGCGATGATAACTCGCTTGATGGGAGTTTTGCAGACGAAACACGGCTTTCCTTCGCGCCCATAGACCTTATGTTTCAATTGGAAGAATCCGGCGCGGCCTTCGGCATCGACGTAATCGTTGATCGACGACCCTCCCAGCTTGATCGCCTGGCGCAGAACCGCCAGCAAGCCCGTGTGCAGCTTCTGCAGTTCGGCATGGGTCAGCGACGACGCTCTTCTTCGCGGTCTGACCTTGGCGCGAAACAGCGCCTCGTCGGCATAGATGTTGCCGACTCCGCTCAGCAACTTCTGATTCAGCAGCGCGCTCTTGATTGGCGTCTTGCGATGACGAAACAGACTGATGAAGTCATCGATCTTGGCTTCCAGCGGTTCGTCTCCGGGAGCCGCGAAGCCGGACCCATCGCCGGATCCAATGCGCACCACCGCGAGCCGGCCAAAGCGACGAGGATCGACAAACCGCAGCTCGCGTCCAGAGGCCAGCTTCAAAACGGCATGAGTATGCTTCGCCGTCTCCGAAGCCGGTGACGCAATCAGCAACTGTCCGGTCATTCCCAGATGCACAATCCACTGCGCGCGAGTTTGCCCTAACTCGGTGCCCCGGGTTCGCGTCCGTCTTTTGGACGCTAACCCGGGTCCGCGCGTACCCTCTTCCAGATCAAAGACAACATGCCCGGTGCCCCAGGTTCGCGTCCCTCGTTTGGACGCTAACCTGGGCCCGCTCACATCGTTCTCCAGATCAAAAACGATGTGCTTGCCCACACGCCGCACGCGCACAATCCTCGCATGCTCAAGAACCGACGCGATCTCCGCCGCTGGAGACTTCAGCGGCTCAGGCTTCGATCCCAGCCAGACCGACTCGATGGTATCGCCCGCGATATGCTTATCCAGCCCGCGTGCGACGGTTTCTACCTCGGGGAGTTCGGGCATCCAACCAGTTTACGGCAAGCCGCGGGCGCGAAGAGCAGAGGCGAAGATGGGTAGTGTCCTAAAGTTTAGGACACTACCCGCAAAAGGAGATCGCTGTGGTCACAAAAGAGAAACTGAGCTCACTTGGCCCACCAGTGCCGGAGTTGCCGGTCGCTGATGTCGAACGTGCGCAACAGCATTACCGGGACGCGCTCGGCTTTGAGATCGGATGGCTTTACCCAGGCAAAGAAATTGGGGCCGTGTCACGCGGTCGCGTGGCCATATTTTTTCGCAAGAGGAAGCCGCCATTCGAACCTGCCGTTCACTGGGTGTTTGCTGAAGATATCGATGCGTCGTACCAGGAGCTGAAGTCGTTAGGCGCCAACATCGTCGATCCTCTGGAAAAAAAGCCTTGGGGATTACGGCAATTCACCGTAAAGGATCTGGACGGAAACCTCTTCTATTTCCACCATGACTAACCAGCTGCCGCGTAACCAGCGTCGAGTCGGAAAGCGGCCCGGGCCCGGTTACGACGCAGCCGCGAAAAGCGAAGAGCGAAGAGCGAACAGCGACGTCTTCCAAAAGCCTGCGACCGGCGGTACCTTTCCCCGGTTCAACCGTCCAACCACAGGTTGTCCCTTTGACATCGCCTTGCGACTGAAGAATAATCTGCTTGTCAGCTCCGGCTTTGCCGCAGTTCACTCCCCTGTGTTAATGCCAGATTGCGAATCCTGCGGACAGCCTGCGAGTTTCCAGCGTGTAACGAGCTGGCAAAAGAGGTTCCATATGCGCACACGTAAGCGACAGCGTGGTTTCACCCTCATCGAACTCCTGATCGTCGTCACCATCATCCTGATTATTGCGGCGTTCACGATTCCGAAGCTCACCAAGTCGACGATTCCGGCCCACGAGGCGTCCGCGATTGCCAGCATCAAGGCGATCAATGAGGCGGAGATGATCTACGCCAGCAGCCATCCGGACGTAGGATTCACGCCGGATATGCAGATGCTGGGCGGCACGGCTCAAAGCGGCGGCGAGCAGACCATCGATAATCCCCTGGCCAACGGGCGCAAGAGCGGTTACACCTTCACCTATACTCCGGGTGAGAAGGTGAACAATGCGGTCCGTTCGTACACGATTACCGCCGTGCCGGATCAGGTGGGCACCACCGGGCAGCGCCGCTTCTTCTCCGACGAATCCGGGGACATCCACTACAACGCCGATGGAACGGCGGACGCCAGCAGTCCCACCATCAGCAATTGATGTTCAGGGAATTCCGCTCGGCGATTAAGGTCTCACGATTGTCGTCCTCTCGACCAAGCTCCCGTGCCATGAGCGGGAGCTTTCGCGCATTTATCGGCATCAGCCTGCTTCTCCTCTGCGCCCTATCTCTCCGCGCCCAGACCGACGCTCACGCCCTGGCTGCGAAAGTCGATCAGCGCTACGACCACATGCGCTCGCTGCAGGCGCGATTTACCGAAACCTACACCGGCGCCGGCGTCTCTCGCACCGAGAGCGGCACGCTATTACTCAAGAAGCCCGGCCGCATGCGCTGGGACTACGATCAGCCGCGTCCCAAGATGTTCCTGACCGACGGCCAGACGGCATGGTTCTATGTTCCGGGTGAGCACCAGGCGCGCCGTACTCCGGTCAAACAGCTGGACGACCTGCGCTCGCCCTTGCGCTACCTTCTCGGCAAAACCAAGTTGGAGAAGGAGCTCGAAGGCCTTTCCGTTGCCTCCGATCAGAAGCCGGCCTTTGCCGGTGACGTCGTGCTGCGAGGCATTCCTAAGGGAATGCGGGAGCGGGTGGAACAAACGCTTCTGGAAATCTCGCCCGATGGTCTGATTACGCGAATCGTCGTGCAAGAGATTGACGGTTCCACCACTGAATTCCGCTTTCTTCAGCAGCAGGAGAACGTCGAAATACCAGACACACAATTTCGCTTCGTCCCGCCCCCTGGCGTCGAAATCGTGGCTGGAACGGAGTTAGCGGAGTAGCGGCAGGACGCGGTTTCGCGAGTCGCCATTCGCCTTTCGCTCTTCGCTTTTCGCCAGAGCGGCGGATAGCGTACCTAAGCGAGCGAGTCGCTGGCAAGATGCAAGGTATCCACTCTTTTCTTGCTAAGAGCGAAAGGCGAAAAGCGAAGAGCGACCAGCGGAAGCTGCTAAACTACAGTCAACACCCTCTCCGCGGGAACTTTCTGATTCTATGGCCGAATACACCATCAAGATGGCCGACGAGCGGGGGCACGTTCTGGAGCAGGTCGAGAACGGCGCCTCGGCGGCGGAGATCCGCGACCGCTTTGCCCAGCAAGGCTATCTGGTCTATTCGATTAAAAACAAAGGGCTGCTCTCCACCGAGTTCAACTTGCCCCGCCGTCGCAAGGTCAGGCAGGACCAGTTTGTCATCTTCAATCAGCAGTTCGTGACCCTGATTCATGCCGGTCTGCCCATCATTCAGTCGCTGGAATTGCTGATCAAGCGCCAGCGCAATCTGTTCTTCCGGTCGGTCCTGCAGAATGTGCGCGACCGCGTCCGCGGCGGCGAGCTGCTGTCGGAAGCTTTCGAAGCCCAGCATGTCTTTCCCAAGGTCTATACCACCACGCTGCTGGCGGGCGAGAAGAGCGGCAACCTGGAAGAAGTCCTCGGCCGCTACATCTCCTTCCAGCGCCTGTCCGTAAGCTTTCGCAAAAAGCTGATTGCCTCTCTGGTCTATCCGGCGTTGCTGGTTACGGTGCTGGTCGTGATGCTGACCTTCCTCATCACCTTTGTCGTCCCCAAGTTTGCCGATCTGTATCACACGCTGGGCGGCGATTTGCCGCCCATGACTTCGCTGATGTTGGCGATCGGCGTCAATGCGAAAAGCTATTTTGTCTACGTATTGGCGGTGATAATTGGCGGCGGCTTCCTTTTCTGGCGCTGGATGAAGAGCGACAGCGGCTCGACCCAAATGGACCGCATCAAGCTGGGAACTCCCATGCTGGGCGACATTTGGTTGAAATATCAGGTCGCGGTTTTTTCCCGCATGCTCTCCACCTTGCTGTCGGGCGGATTGTCGCTGGTGCCCTCGCTGGAAACAGCCGCCGAGTCCATGCAGAGCCGCTTGATGAGTCGCGGTATCAACACCGCGACGCGCGGCGTTCGTGAAGGTCAGGGACTGGCCAAGAGCCTGGAAGAGACCAAGGTCTTTCCCGAGATGTCGGTGGAGATGATCGAAGTCGGCGAGTCAACGGGTGCTTTGCCGGCGATGCTGAACTCGATTTCCGAGTTCTATGAAGAAGACGTGCAGAACGCGCTGGCAACGGCAATGTCGCTGATCGAACCGGTCATCCTGATCGTCATGGGCGTGGTCGTAGCCTTTGTGCTGATCTCGCTTTACTTGCCCATCTTCAGCCTGGGCGCTGGAGGGATGCGTTGAAGGCGGCATTTGGCACTTAGCACTTAGCCGTTAGCGAAGGCACATTATGCAAAACGGGTTTGGCTAAATGCCAAATGCTAAGTGCTAAGTGCCAACTTGAAACTCGAAACTCGAAACTTGAAACTGGGGTTCAAATGGCAACACCACCTAAAGCAATCTTCGTGGGCGGCAACGGCGGACTCGCCACTGGCGACGAGATCGAACGCGGTCAAGATCTGGCGCGGCGCTATCGCTGCGAGTTCGTGGACCTGAAGAACTTCCACATCCAGCACGAACTGTTCCGCAAGATCCCGGTCGACCTGATGTTCCGCTACAACTTTGTCCCGCTCGAGGACAAGGCCGACGGCCGTCTGTTGATCGCCATCGCCGATCCCAGCCAGCTGATGATGATCGACGAGATCGGCCTGCTGCTGGGCCGCCGCATCTCGACCAAGGTCGCCACGCTCACCCAGATCAACGACATCCTCAAGAAGACCGAGCAGTCGCAGCGCGTGCTGGAAGAAGCCAGCGAAGGTTTCGCGCTCGATGTCATCGCGGAAGATGAGAACTCCGACGAGACCATCTCCATCGAGAAGCTGACGAACGAGGCTGACATCAGCCCGATCATCCGCCTGGTCGACACTACGATCTTTACCGCCTTACAGCGGCGCGCCAGTGATATTCACATCGAGACGCGCGACGACTCCGTCGTCATCAAGTATCGCATCGACGGCGTGCTGCAGCAGGCCATGCAGCCCATCGCCAAGGAGCATCACTCCACCATCATCTCCCGTATCAAGGTCATGAGTGAGCTCGACATCTCCGAGCGCCGCGTGCCGCAGGACGGCCGCTTCCGCGTGCGCTACAACGCCCGCTCCATCGACTTCCGCGTCTCCGTCATGCCGTCGATTCATGGCGAAGATGCCGTCCTCCGCGTGCTCGACAAAGAATCGATGAGCGAGAAGTTCCACAAGCTGACGCTCGATGTCGTCGGCTTCAGCGATGAGGACCTGCGCAAGTTCCGCCGCTACATCAAGGAGCCCTACGGCATGGTGCTGGTTACCGGCCCAACCGGTTCCGGTAAGACGACCACGCTGTACGCTGCGCTCAACGAGATCAAGACCGACGAAGACAAGCTGATCACGATTGAAGACCCGGTCGAATATCAGATTCGCGGCATTACGCAGATTCCGGTGAACGAGAAGAAAGGTCTCACCTTCGCTCGCGGGCTGCGCTCGATTCTGCGTCACGATCCCGATAAGATCATGGTCGGCGAAATCCGCGATACGGAAACCGCGCAGATCGCCATCAACTCCGCGCTCACCGGGCACCTGGTTTTCACCACGGTTCACGCCAACAACGTAGTCGATGTGCTTGGCCGCTTCCTTAACATGGGCGTCGAGGCTTACAACTTTGTCTCGGCATTGAACTGCATTCTGGCGCAGCGGCTGGTGCGACTGATCTGCGAGTTTTGCAAGAAAGAAGTGCGTTATTCTCCGGAAGAATTGGAAGCCAGCGGCCTGGATCCCAAAGAATGGGCAGCGTTCCCGTTCTACGAAGGCGAAGGCTGCATTGAATGCGCAGGCACCGGCTTCCGCGGCAGAACCGCAATTCACGAACTCTTGGAATTGACGGATAACGTGCGCGAAATGATTCTGTCCAAGAAGCCCAGCAGCGAAATCCGCCGCACCGCCAAAGAAGAGGGAATGCATTTCCTCCGCGAGTCGGCAATTGATAGAGTGAGACGTGGCCTGACCACGTTGAAAGAGATCAACAAGGTTACGTTCATCGAGACGACAAGATAAGGCAGCATTTGGCACTTGGCCGTTAGCACTTAGCCTGTAAGACGAAGCTGATGATGACGGGGCGCCGCTGAATGTCGGTTTTACTAAGTGCCAAGTGCTAAACGCTAACTGCTAACCGAAACCGAACATCATGGCTCAAGCTCCTATAGTTCGTCCCCGCGTCGCCTGTGAAATCAGCGCCGATCGCATTATCGCGGTGCGTGCCGCCGACGGCGGGACTACGCTCGAAGCCGCGGCAGCAGCGGCATTGCCCGAGGGCTTGCTCACTCCGGGGCTCCAGCAGGCAAACATCCCCGACCGCAGCAAACTCGTGCCGGCGCTGCACGATGCGCTAGCCGCGGTCGCAGGACGTGCGCGTGACGTCTGCCTGGTCATTCCCGACGCGACCACGCGCGTGATGCTGCTCGATTTCGAAAGCTTTCCGGAAAAACAGCCTGATGCGGACGCGGTCGTTCGCTTTCGCTTGAAGAAGTCATTGCCCTTCGATGTGGAGCAGTCGTCGGTTTCGTTCGAGCGACAGGGAACTGCAATTCCGGTTCGGGTAGTAGCGGCTGTAACTCCGCGCAGCATTCTGGAGGAATACGAGTCTCTGGTCAGCGAAGCAGGCTACAACCCCGGCTCGGTGCTGCCGTCAACGCTAGCCGCACTGGGACTGACCGATGCCTCGCATCCGACCATGGTCATCAAGGTTGAGCACGGCACCACCACCTTTGCCATCGTCGATCAGGATCAGATCTTGCTGTATCGCGCGCTCGACAACGGCGGTTCTGCCGTCAATGGAGCGTCGCTCTTCGACGACGTAAACACCTCTCTGGTGTACTTTGAAGATCGCTATGGAGTCGGTGTCGATCGCGTGCTGGTTACCGGCGTGCAATCGGCGGAGTCGTTGCAGCAGGCGTTCGCCGGCTCGGGCATTCGCGTAGAGGAGTTGGTTTCCGCAACCGCGGCGGGAGCCATCACCGGCAATGTGCCACGCTCGGCCTTGGCGGGAGTGGTAGGAGCACTGGTTTCCTGATGCGAATCAATATCAATCTCGCCACTCAGCCGTACGAAGTTGCACGCGAGTACAAGCGGCGCATGACGATGCTGATCGCCGGCCTGGCCCTGGTTGCGGTCGTCCTGGTAGGCTACATCCTCTATCAGCGCGCCCACTCGCGTAACATCAACCGGCAATTGGCTGACCTGCAGCGCCAGATGGACGCCCTCAATCATGAGGAATCGCAGGCGCGCGCCATTCTGAACCACCCGGCCAACAAAGAGATTGCCGACCAGTCCGAATTCCTCAACGAGTTGTTTGCCCGCAAGTCGATGTCCTGGACGCACATCTTCACCGTGATGGAGAAGATCGTGCCGCCGGAACTGCATGTCACCTCCATGAAGCCGGAGTACAGCAAGACCGGCGATCTCGTGTTGCATGTCATTGTGGCCACCGATTCGCGCGACCGTGCCGTCGAAATGGTGCGGAACATGGAGAAGTCCACGCACTTCCATCAGCCGCAGGTGGTAGCTGAAAATGTAGTCGCCAACACCAGTGAGCAGGGGCAGGCTGGCGCTATTCAGTTCGACATCGCCGCCATCTATGTTCCTGGCACGATGGAAGCTGATGAGTCCCAGACCTCCGATAGCACCACTGGCGCCGCGACCGCTTCGCCTAAAACTTCTGCTGCGACGCCGGGAGCGAGCGCATCGCGCAATCCCGCACCGCCGGCCGTGCCGAATGCTCGTGCCGGCTCAGTCCAGCCCAACGTCAACGCGGCGCAAAACCAGCCTGTGCCTCCAACGACGGCAATGAGGAGGCACTGATGGCGAGCATTCGCGAGACGCGCAAGAAGCTGATGCCTGCGGTGATCGCGCTGGCCGTGCTCGATCTGGCTTGTGTGGGCTATCTTTTGTCGCCGGCGGGACGCTCGCGGCAAGCCCGGCAGCACGACTACGACAACATGCGGCAGCAGTTGGTCGCCAAGCAGCAGGAGGTCCTGCCTACTCGCGGCATGGATCAGAAGTTGAAGCAGGCGTCGCACGACATCACCGGCTTCTACGACGGGCGTTTTCCGGCTGAGTACTCGGAGATCTCCTCACAGCTAGGAAAAGTATCGGCGGACACCGGCGTGCGCCTGTCCAACATCAAGTATGAGGAGAAAGCCGCGCCCATCGAGGATCTACGCAAACTGATCATTGAGATCACGCTCTCCGGCGATTACCTGCAGGAAGTGAAATTCATCAACGGCCTCGAACGCGACAAGATGTTTTTCCTGATCGACGGGGTCGCTCTCGGTGAGCAACAGGGTAACGTCCGTTTGCAACTGAAACTGGAAACCTATCTGCGTGCAGGAGCAGCCAAGTCGTGAAGATCGGCACCGAGAACAAGACCAAGACGATCCTGGCCGTTGTGCTGGCGGTGATCGCCGTCGTGCTGGTCGTGCGGACCTTCTGGGGCGGAGGTGAGGAAACTGCTGCTCCGGCAGCCGCTGCGCATGGCAGCGCGAAGGCGGGTCACAAACCGGCGCACGCCTTGCTCGCACACTCGCTCGATCCCAGCCTGCGCTTCGATCTGCTGAAGGCGAGCGAGGATGTCACCTACAAAGGTACCGGCCGCAATATCTTCCGCTCCGAAGCGCCGCCGCCAGAGATTCCTACGCCGCTGCCGTCGGACCCTAACCCCAATCCAGGGCCGCCGCCGCCACCACCTCCGCCGCCAATCGATTTGAAGTTTTACGGCTATACCGGCCCGAAGGGCGACAATCGGCAGGTCTTTCTCTTAAGGGGCGAAGACATCTTCCTGGCGAAGGAAGGGCAGATCATCGACCGCCGCTATAAGATTTTGCACATCGGGACGAACTCGGTCGAAATCCAGGACGTGCTGACCAACCACACGGAAACGAAACCGCTCACCGCGGGATGACCTAGACGTGCAGCAGAACCATCAGAACCCGGATCAGATTCGCTCCGCGCGCCGCCAGCGCGAGGGCGGATACATGCTGCTCGCCATCCTGCTGATGATGGCGCTGATGATCATTGTCGCAACCTATTACACCGCGCCGCGGATGGTGCAGCAGATCAAGCGCGATCGCGAAGAGGAGATGATCCACCGTGGCACCGAGTACGCGCGCGCCATCAAGAAGTTCTACAAGAAGAACGGCCGCTATCCCGCTACGCTGGATGATCTCGACAAAGGTCAGATCCGTTTTCTGCGCAAGCGTTACAAGGACCCGCTCACCAAAGACGGCAAATGGAAGCTGCTGAACTACGGCGACATCGCGACGCTGCTGAACGCGGCTGCGCCCGGCACACCGGCCGCTGCTTTGGGCTCGCAGGGTGGAACATTGACACCTGGCGGCGCGTTGATCAACGGCGTGCCATCGCCTGGTAATCTCGGCTCTTCGGGTAACCTGGGCTCTTCCTTGCAGCAATTGCAGCAACAGCTCGTCCAACAGCAGCAGCAACAGCCCGGGTCCAACATCGTATTCCCGACCAATACCGGTCAGGGCTACGGTTCGCAAAGCAATCCGGGCAGCACCTACGGATCTTCCGGCGGCACCGATCAGGGCAGCTCGGGATTCACCTCCGGATCCGACCAATCCAGCAGCAATTCAGGCTCGAGTTTCGGCAATAGCTCGCAGAGCGGCTTTGGCAGCAGCCAGCCGGGAGCAAGCAATCAGCCGGGCAGTTCGCCCTTCGGCCAAAACACGACCGGCGGCAATCAGCAATTTGGCGGCGGCGCCATTGTAGGCGTTGCCAGTCTGGACAAAGAAAAGACCATCCGCATTTACAACAAGAAGAAGACCTACGACGAGTGGGTGTTCATCTACAACCCGATGATGGATGTGGCCAACGTCCTGTTGCGCGGCCCTTACCAGCCCACGACCATCGGCGGCGCGCAGGTCGGAACGCCTGCCAGCCAGTTGAATGGCCAGCAACAGAATGGACAGCAAGGCGGGTTTGGCCAGCAGAACACATTCGGCCAGCAGCCAGGAGGCTTCGGTCAGCAGCCGAGCAATATTGTTCAACCGCCGGGTAGCTTTGGTCAGCAATCCAACACGCCGCAGCAGTATCAGCCGCCGCAATCGATACAGCCGGGGAACAACTACCCGCCTGAGCAGAACCAGCAGCAGTAGGTTTGCCAAACCGCAGCATTCCTCAATAGACTCGATTCGCGGATGGCACGTTCACGCCGGAGTCTGCAATCCGGCGGAATCAGGTGATCGGAAACGCCAATAATCACATGAGACTTGTTACCTTTCTGGACAATCAATCGCGTCAGCGCATCGGAGCAGTTGCGTCCGATGGCCGCATTGTCGATTTGAATTCTGCGTACACGCTGTTCGCTCGCGACAAGAACCGCGATACCAGCGCTGCCGATTCTGTCGTTCCTTCCGACATGCGATTGCTGTTTGAGGGCGGAGATCGCAGTCTCGACGCCGCGCGCACCGCTCTGGAATACGTTGCCGCGCAGCGGCCCGCAACCGGCGTCAACGGTGAGCCGATCTTCTACACGCGGGAAGAGGTTCACATCAAGGCGCCCATTATTCCCAAGAAGTTCTTTCACACCGCGGGCAATTTCCGCGAACATCATCATGAGGCCGAGAAAGCCGGCTTCTCGCATCCCGTGCTGCCGTGGATTGTCTTCTTCCAGAACGTCGATGCCATCATCGGACCGGACGAGCCGGTTATCTTCCCGCCACATCTCACCGTGGAACTCGATTACGAACTCGAACTTGCGGTGGTGCTGAAGAAGGCCGGAAAACATTTCACCGCGAAAGACGCCGATTCGTACGTCGGCGGCTACGTTATCTTCAACGACATCACGGCTCGCGACATTCAGCGCGAGGAGATGAAGTCCGGCGTCTTCAGCTTCTGCAAAGGGATTGATTCGTTCTGCCCGCTGGGTCCGCACATCGTTACCGCCGACGAAATCAAAGATCCGCACAATCTTGCGATGGAACTGCGCGTCAACGGTGAAGTTCGGCAGCGCTCGCACAGTAGCAAAATGTCGGTGACAATTCCCGAGATCCTCGCCCACTATTCTCCGATGGGCTACAGCGCCGGTGACGTGGTATCGACCGGCACGGTCTCCGGTGTCGCAGCGTTCAGCGCCTGATCCCAAAGCCTGGTTCCTGAAGCCCGGCGATGTAATGGAATGCGAGATCGAGCAAATCGGCGTCTTGCGCAATCCGGTCATCTCCTGGGAGCAGGCCTACGGCGAGAAGCCGCCCGCACTTCGCAACCGAGACGCAGGGAGTTGCCCGATGAGTACGATCCGCGGGGAAAGTCTGGACCAGCGATCTCAACTCGCGGCCGGACGTGCGCCCTGATTTCGATCGCTCGCGAACCATTCGCTTCTACGACACGACCCTTCGCGACGGCGAGCAGACGGTCGGAGTCGTCTTCAGTCCTCAGCAGAAGCTGGAGATCGCAAAGAAGCTCGACGAACTTGGCGTCGGACGTATCGAAGCTGGCTTCCCGAAAGTTTCTGCCGAAGATGCCGAGGCGATTTCGCTGATCCTGCGCGCCGGCCTGAAGCATTCTGAAGTTTGGGGATTCTCGCGCGCTACTCGGAGCGATGTCGAAGAGCTGGTGCGTTTGGGATTACAGGCGTCGGTAATTGAGCTGCCGGTCAGCGATCTCAAGCTCAAAGCCTACGGTATTTCGCGGGAGGAAGCGTTACGTCGCGCGACCGAGGCGATTCGTTTTGCCGACTCAGAATGGAATTCGCGTCGCGTTCTTTGGTGTGGATGGCAGCCGCGCCGATCTCGAATTCCTTCGGCAGATTTATTCAGCAGCCATCGATGCGGGCGCAAAGGAAATCGTTCTGGTCGACACCATCGGAGTCTGCACGCCGGAAGCGGCCGAATTTCTGGTGCGCTGGGCGAAGGAATGGGCGGGAAGCGATATTCCGATCCACTGGCATGGTCACAACGATTTTGGACTTGCGACCGCGATTGCCGTCGCGGCAGTGCGCGGCGGCGCAACCTGGATTCAAGGCACCATCAACGGAATGGGCGAGCGGGCTGGTAATGCCGACATCGCGGAAGTCGCGCTTGCCTTGCAATGTCTGTACGACGTGCCGGTCGAGCTCAAGCTGGAGCGCATCCGCGAAGTGTCGGAAGTTGTGCGCAGGGCAGGGAAGTACGAGTTGGAAGGATGGAAGCCGCTGATCGGCGACAATCTCTTCCTGCGCGAGAGCGGCGCGGTCGCCAGCCAGTTCCACATTCCTGAAGCGATCGAGCCTTACGCCGCCGACCTGGTTGGAGCCAAGCGGGGCATCGTTCTCGGCAAGAAAAGCGGCCTCGACAGCATTCGTCTGAAAGCCGAAGAGTTGCGCCTTGATGTGCCTGAGGTGCGGCGTGCGGCCGTGCTGGAAGCGGTCAAGCGCAAAGCCATCGCCAACGCGGGATTGGTAAGCGACGATGAATTCCGCGCAATCCTCCAGAATCTCGCTGACAAGGATGCATTGTCATGATCGGGAGAACCGAAGGGTCCGCTGTCATTAGAGTGGCTTGTGCTCCATGAGCACAGGGTCTAATTTCGACGACGGCGGAAGCGACGGGCTCAGGTAAGGCAATTCGCGCCAGCGGCCTCCTGACGCCGAATCCTGCGGTATTTCCACCCGGCCACAATCACTTGGTCCTGATTCTCTCCAATACTGCTCCCGCGATCAGCGGCAAGCCTACCGTCGCATCCAGCAGTACCTCGGCAAATCGCCCACCCTCTTCCGGTGGAACGAACTTGCCCCACGATACGGCTTCGCTATAGGTGCAGCCCGACAGGCCGCCCCAGTTCACCGGCTCAGGACAGATGCGAACCCCATAATGGAAGCGCTTCAGCGGCAGATCTTCGCCGCCGCGGCGATGGCGCAGCTCAATGAACGGCCCGAACTGCTGCGCCCAATTGCGCGGCACGCCGCCGCCAATGGTGAAGATTCCCAGCCGCTCCTGCTTTAGCAACGTCTCGGCATAGAATTCCAAATCTTCGAATGGATCGAAGTGCAGCGGCGGAAGGTTGTTCTTGCGCCGCGCGCGATTGTGCAGCGCGACATCAAGCCCGATCTCCGAATCGCTGAAGGCGGGAACAAATACCGGCACATTCTTCTCAAACGCCGATTTCAGAATCCCGCGCTCTTTGATGTGCTCGCTGAGGTAGCGACCAATCTCGCGGTTCAGCTTGTAGGAGCAGAGCACCTCATTGTGATCCCAGCCTTTTAAAATGCGGGCGACAATCGTCTCCACGAAGTCAAGATTGGTCTCCGGCTCGAGCGTGTCGTAAACACGGTTGTAACCGGCCTCGTACAGCTCCAAGTCGTCCATCCGCGGGTCGTACTTGAAGTGCGAGCGGCCCACGCCTTCCACCAGACCATGCGCCATCAGCGCGCCAGTGGAGATGACAGCATTCACCACACCGCGATCGATCAGTTCGGTGACGATCAGACCCTGCTTGGCCACGGTCATTGCGCCGGCAAGAGTCATCACAATGAAACACTCTTTGTCGCGCGCCATCGCTTCCAGAACATCAGCGCCTTCGCCGACCTGCCGGCCAGTGAACGCCGTGCGCCCCATGCCTCGCACCAGGTCGTCAATGCTGTGGATTGCAGGCAGATCCAGCGGCTCCAGCGGAACCAGTTTGTCGGAGACCGGGTCGTGCAGAACTCGATCGATGCCTTCGCCGTGACTATTGTGTTGCTCGTCGTTCAAGGGTTCACCTCGTCTATCCATCAAAGCTGCAATCTATGATCGGAACAATCGAAGCTACAGGTTGTTGCGATTGCAGTCAACGCGCGCCGCCAGCCGATGTAACCCTGCATTAACAATCGCCGACACGCCTAATTTCGCGTAGTCGCGGATGCTATGCTAGCAATGAATTTCTCATTTTCACTGGAGCGATTTTGCAGGAACGCAACTTTCATATCGGCGTGGTGCAGATGTCGTGTACGCCGGAGCCGGAGCAGAATCTGGAGCGTGCGATCGAACACGTTCGCACCGCTGCCGGCAAAGGCGCCGAGCTCATCTGCCTGCCTGAGCTGTTTCAGACGCAATATTTCTGTCAGCGAGAAGACACCGCGTTGTTTGATCTTGCCGAGCCGATTCCCGGGCCGGCCACGAAGCGACTCGGCGATCTCGCTCGCGAACTGAAGATCACGATCGTCGCTTCGCTGTTCGAGCGCCGCGCGCCGGGCCTCTATCACAACACCGCCGCGATACTCGACACGGACGGCAAGCTCGCGGGCATCTATCGCAAGATGCATATTCCGGACGACCCGCTCTATTACGAGAAGTATTACTTCACGCCTGGCGACCTCGGATTCAAGGCTTTCGAAACTGACTTTGGCAAGTTCGGCACACTGGTGTGCTGGGACCAGTGGTATCCGGAGGGCGCGCGTTTGACGGCGCTGCAGGGTGCGAATGTGTTGTTCTATCCCACGGCGATCGGCTGGCATCCCGATGAGAAGGCGAAGTACGGCGAGGCCCAGTACGACGCGTGGCAAACCATCCAGCGCGCGCACGCCATCGCCAACGGCGTATACGTTGCTGTGCCCAATCGCGTCGGCTTCGAAACCGGAAACATTCGCGGCAATGAGGCGCCGGGTAAAGGCCTGGAGTTCTGGGGCGGGTCCTTCATCGCCGATCCGTTCGGGCGCGTCCTCGCCAAGGCGCCGCATGACAAGGAGGACGTGCTGGTAGCCGAGGTCGACCTTCGCCATATCGAGAACGTGCGTCGCAACTGGCCTTTCTGGCGCGACCGCCGCGTCGATGCCTACGCGCCCATCACGCAGCGATTCATGGTCTAGTCCATGCCCACGTCAAAGAAGAGCAAGATCGATCTCTCGCAACCGCCGGCGGCACTGGGTTATCGCATGCCGGCCGAGTGGGAGCCGCATGAGGCCACGTGGATCGCGTGGCCGCAGAATCGTTCGGATTGGCCGGGCAAGTTTGAAGCGATCCCCTGGATTTACGCCGAGATCGTTCGTCACCTCGCGCGAGTGGAGCGCGTGAACATCCTGGTGAACGATGAGGCGACGGAAGCGAAAGCACGTCAGGTGCTGGTTCGCTCGCACGTGCTGCCGGAAAAGGCCGGCCTCCCGGGAAAGCCATCCGGCAATCTTCGCTTCTTTCGCATACCGACGAATCGCGGCTGGACGCGCGACTACGGGCCCATCTTCGTGCGTCGCGACTCGCGCAAGGGCGAACTTCCGCCGATCGCCGCGACGGTTTGGCGCTTCAATGCCTGGGCCAAATACAGCGACTGGAAGCTTGACACGCTCGCAGGCGCCGAGATCGCGACCGCTGTGAAAGTTCCAGCGTGGCAGCCGGAAATGAGACACAATGGCGAGCACCGGGTTGTGCTGGAGGGCGGCAGCATCGACGTGAACGGCCGCGGCACGTTGATCACGACGGAAGAGTGTCTGCTGAGCGACGTGCAGCAGCGTAATCCCGGACTGTCGCGCGAGCATCTGGAAGAGCTCTTCGCGGAATACCTTGGCATCGAGAAAGTCATCTGGCTGGAGCGCGGCATCGTTGGCGATGACACACACGGACACGTCGACGACATCGCTCGCTTTGTTGGGCCGCGCACGGTGGTTACTGCCTATGAGCCTGATCCAGACGATCCCAATCATGAACCGCTTCAGGAGAATTTCCGCTGGCTGAAGAAGAGCACAGATCAGTCCGGCAGGTCGCTGAAGGTGCTGAAGCTGCCCATGCCCAAGCCGGTCTTGTTCGAGGGGCAGCGGCTGCCGGCCAGCTACGCCAATTTCTACATCGCCAACAAGCTGGTGCTTGTGCCGGTGTTTGGCGATGCCAATGATCGCGTTGCGCTGGATGTTCTGGCGGAGGCGTTTCCCGAACGCGAGATTGTCGGCATCTACTGCCGCGACTTCATCTGGGGCCTGGGCGCGCTGCACTGCATGACGCAGCAGCAGCCGGCGGGGTGATAGGAATCACGAGCGGCGCTTCTTCTTCATCATCACGCTCACCACAAAGTATCCTCCCGCCGCCACGCCGGCGTAGAGGAAGGCATTCGCGAAGACAATCGTGCCAACGATCAGCGCCAAAGCCAAACCCGAATCCGGCGCGGGGCCGACCGCAAACGACAGGATGAACGGTGGACAGACAAAGAGGCTGAGAACGCTTAGCGCGTTAGGAAAGCTGGGCGGGATGACCCCGGATCTCCAGGCAGCGTAGATGCCAATAGCAACGGCCATCCCCAGCACGAAGCTGATGGAGAGTACGGTTACAAGATACTTGTCTTTGCTTACAGGCCGCTGCGTCACACCCTGATCCTGTTACCAGTGTAGTTCGCAAAACCGTTCGCGCACAGCCGATCGGTGAAGCTCCGTGATATCCTGCCGCCGCATCTTGTAGAGGAGGATTTCTATGAGCAGCGGCGCTACGCCTGCAGGCACCTCTTATTCACCCACCGTTCCGCATAACATGGTGACCACCGCCTTCACGCTCGATGGCTATCGCATTGTGCGCAACCTGGGATTAGTGCGTGGCATCATCGTGCGCTCGCGCTCTATCGTGGGCACCATTGGCGCTAGTCTGCAGACGCTGGTTGGCGGCAACATCACGCTGCTGACGAACCTCTGCGAAGAGACACGCGAGCATGCCTTCGACCTGATGCTTCAACATGCTGCGGAACTCGGCGGGAACGCGGTCGTCGGTATGCGCTACGATGCAACGGAGGTCATGCAAGGCGTAACCGAAGTGCTGGCGTATGGTACGGCAGTTTACGTCGAGAGAAGCAGCACTTAGCATTTAGCCATTAGCACTTGGCAAGGCAGCAAAGGGCTGTTGGGAGGAATCTCAATTGATTGCTTTGGCTAACTGCTAAGAGCTAACTACTAACAGCTGTATTGGTGAGCCCGGCAGGAATCGAACCTGCGACCCACGCATTAAAAGTGCGTTGCTCTACCAACTGAGCTACGGGCCCACGTGAATTAAATCTACCACAGGAAGTTGAGGGTTACCTGCGTTCCCGCACTGCATCGGAGTCGCTATACTCGTAGGCTGTGACCCAGCCGACTCCAGCCTCTGCAGACGCGGGAAGATCCCTCTCTGGAACGCCGCGTGTTCTGGATTCTCGCCGCTCTGGCGCTGATCTATGCGTGTCTGGCCGGCCTGCGAACGGTGGCGGAGCTCGATACGGGCTGGCAAATGGCGACAGGGCGCTGGGTGATTCAGCATCATCACGTTCCTTCCGAAGATGTCCTGTCGTTCACCGCACAGGCAGAGCACTGGATTTATCCGGTTGGCGCAGGCGTATTGTTTTATCTGGTCTTCCTGATCGGCGGGTATGCGCTGCTCTCGTGGTTGACCGCGGCTGCGTGCGTCGGGACCGTCGCCTTGCTTCTGCGACGAGGCACAGCTGCCAGCGCTGCCATCGCGATTCTGGCAGTGCCTCTTATCGCCGAGCGTACTCCGCCGCGCGCCGACATGTTCACCGTCATTCTGTTCGCAGCTTTTCTCTCGATCCTGTGGGAAAACTATGAGACTGGCCGCGCGCGGCTTTGGCTCTTGCCGCTGTTGATGGTGTTCTGGGTCAACGTGCATTTCGGTTTTGCCGGCGGTCTTGGATTGATGGTGGCCTACGCGGGCACTGAGCTGTTGGAGACGATTTGCGGCGTTGACCGGCGGCGAGCGGCACTGCAAAGGCTGCGACGTGCCTGGCCTTGGCTACTGGGAACAGCTGCCGTCACACTGCTGAATCCATGGGGCTGGAATCTGTACCGCGCACTCCTCTTGCAGCAGCGCGCTACCTCCGAGCAACAAACATGGATTGCCGAGTGGCAGGGCGTGCGTTTGAACTGGCAGACCGCCAGCGCCGCATGGTCGACGGGCGGCCTAAGAAGCGCACTGTTCGCACTGTTGATCGTTGCGGTTGTCGCCGGTGTGATCGCTTTGCTGCGCAGGCAATTCGGAGCGGCGATCCTGCTATTTGCCGCAGCCTATGCCCCGGTGCAGCACATTCGCATGGTCGCGGTTTTCGCCTGCGTGGTCGTTGTGATCGGTGGAAAGAACCTGTCCGCGGGATTGGAACGACTGGGAGAGTGGGTTCGCGCGCCGCGTTTGCGCGCCGCGTTTGCTGGGGTTGTGGTCATGCTGCTGGCAATGCTCACGTATTCGCGCTCGGCCGACCTCATCACCAATCGGCATTACTTCGGTCCCAGTGTCGATCTCGCGAGTTTCGGTCCTGGGCTGAGCTGGTGGTTTCCGCAACGGGCGGTTGAGTTCATCCAGCGCGAAAACCTTCCGGGAGAGATATTCAATACCTACGACGAGGGCGGTTTTGTCACGTGGACCCTCGGCCCGCAGCGCCGCGATTACATCGACGGACGCGATACGCTCTTTGGCTTGCAACGCGTGCAACGGCATCGCGAGTTGCTCCAGAGTCCGCCGGATTCGCCTCTGTGGGACGAGGAAACGCGCCGCTACAACATCAACACCATTCTGTTTTCCCGCGGCGATGGCATCGAGCACGGCCACCTGAGGGATTTCTGCGCCAGCAGCACCTGGCGGCCCGTTTATCTGGATGAAGTGTCCGCTGTGTTTGTACGCCGCACTCCGCAAACAGAGGCACTGATCGAGCGTTTTCCGGTGAACTGTGCGACCGCGCCTTTGCCCGCCGAAACAGAATTCAGTAGCCGTTCCGAAGAGTTTGCTGCGTGGGTGAATGCGTCGGTCGTGCTGCAGGCCCTCGGGCGCAATCTGGATGCGCTGGATGCCAGCGAGAAGGCTCTGGCGATCTTTCCTGGCAGCACCAGTGCTCATCTGGCGCGAGCCGGTGCGCTCACCGCGATGAATCGCCCGCAAGAGGCCGAGAAGGAGTTATTGACCGCGATCGCGCTGAGTCCGAGCGAGTATACGTGGTCGGACCTGGCGAACCTCTATCGGCGGGAGGAGCGTCCGAGCGATGCGATCGCAGCCATGAGAAAGGCGATCGATCTGCAAGCCGCTCCGCAAGCAACCCTGATTCAACTCGGCTATTACGCGCTGGCCGCTGGTCACCCCGATGACGCTCTGCAGGCGTTCGATGAAGCGGAGCGAGATGCCTCTTCGGATGAAAAGAAATCGGCCGGCAAAGATTCGTTCACGTACAAGATCGCGACTGGCCGGGCCGAGGCGTGGAACAAGATCGGCGATTCCAAGCGCGCAGCGCAATTCCAGGAGCAGGCAGTTCAGCTCGCTCCGAATTCTCCTCAGCCATGGCTCAATCTGGCAGAGATTTACGAATCTGCGGGCCGCTCAGCTGATGCGGATCGCGCCAAAGCGCGGGCTGCAAGCCTCACCCAAACGCAAAACCAGTAACGCTTGCGAGCCTATTTATACCGTTAAATTGCCGCCGATCGACCCTCGCCAGCATCACATGATGTTACGGCCATGAGCGCAAAAACCCGTCCGCATATCGTCATCATCGGAGCTGGATTTGGTGGTCTGAAGGCCGCGGAATCGCTGGCCAAGGGTCCCGTCGAAATCACGGTGCTGGATCGCAAGAATCACCACACCTTTCAGCCGCTGCTTTATCAGGTGGCGACCGCGGGGATTTCGCCGGCGGAGATTGCCGCTCCCATTCGCGACATCCTGCGCAGACATGAAAATGTCGAAGTGCTGCTAGGCGAAGTCCTGGGCTTCGATCTTGCACAGCGCAACATCAAGCTGCACAACGACGAGCTGACGTATGACTACCTGATTGTCGCCGCCGGAGCGATGCATGCCTATTTCGGCCACGATGAATGGGAACCGATGGCTCCGGGACTCAAAACAGTTGAGGACGCATTGGAGATACGGCGCCGGATCCTGCTTGCCTATGAGTTGGCCGAGCGCGAGGCCGCTCTCCACGGCACTCATCGTCCGTTGAACTTCATTGTGGTCGGCGCGGGACCGACTGGGGTAGAGCTGGCCGGAACGCTGGCGGAGATTGCGCGCAAGTCGCTGGCGGAGAATTTCCGCAACATCGATCCGACAAAGACGCGTGTGCTGCTGGTGGAGGCTGGTCCATCGATTCTGAGCGCATATCCCGAAGATCTGCGTCGCAGTGCGGTTAAGCAGCTGGAGCATCTCGGCGTGGAGGTGCGAACAAATTCGGCCGTAACCGATGTGCGCATGGGACAAGTGCGAATTGGCAACGATGTTATCTCGGCTGAGGTTGTGCTGTGGGCCGCGGGAGTTGCAGCATCACCGCTCGGCCGCGAGCTGGGAGTGCCGGTGGATCGTGCCGGCCGGGTTCTGGTTGAGCCGGACCTGAGTATTCCTGGACATCGCGAGGTCTTCGTCATCGGCGATCTCGCCAGCATGAAGGACAAGCAAGGCCGGCCGCTGCCTGGAGTAGCGCCGGTTGCAATGCAGCAAGGCACTTGGGTTGGGCGGCAGATCAAGGCAGACTTGGCCGGGAAGCCGCGCGAGACATTTAATTATCTGGACAGAGGTTCCCTCGCGACTATTGGCCGCGCTGCGGCCATCGCTCAGTTTGGCAAGATTCATCTTTCCGGACTTATCGCCTGGCTGTCATGGTTGTTCATCCATGTCTTCTTCCTGATTGGATTTCGCAATCGCATCATCGTCATGTTCCAGTGGTTCTGGAGCTATCTCACGTATGAACGCGCAGCCCGGCTGATCACGGGAGAATCGCGCGTGATCTCTGTGCCGTCGATGGAATACGCCGAGCGGGCGAGGACGTCCCATGGCCTGCCTGCGGATGAACGGCAAGAAGTTTCGTCGATCGGCAAACGTACAGCCTGAGCCCCAGCATATTGTTAGTCCATGTCGAAGGTACGCGGGTCGCTGCCCGGGGTTGTGGGTCGCCTCCGAGCGGGAGGCACTTCGCGTTACACTGTCTCTTCCACTGACTGATGGTGATTCAACAACCTCGCCGCTGGCTTCGAGATCCACTCTTCCTTTTGGCGCTCGCCGCAGGTCTGATTGCGTTCGTTGTGCAGTCGGGCGAACTGGGCACCGCCGACACGCAACATCGTTTGCAGTCGGCTCACTCTTGGTGGACCGCCGAACCTCCGGTTTTTCCGAATGAGTATCCCGGAGTTTGGTGTGCACGGCCGTGACGGCAAACTGCAAAGCTGGTATGGCATCGGGCAATCGCTGCTGCTGTTTCCCGCGGACGTCATTGGGACGTATCTGGAGCGGCTCCCGATCTTCGCCGGCTACAACGGCAACGACCCCAGCGTCCGCAATATTTTCGTCAGCTACAGCATCAACATCCTCGTCAATGTTCTGACCGCGCTGGTGTGCTTCCGACTCCTGCGCCAATTGAATTTTGCTGTGAAGCAGGCCGTTGCGGGCGTGTTGGCCCTGCTGCTGCTGACGACGCATCTCCATTACACGCAGAACATGATGGAGAACAATTACATCTTTCTGCTGACACTGACGGGACTGTCGTTTCAATACGAGTGGCTGCGCACAGGTAACCGAAAAGCTCTTTTGATTGGTTCGGCAGCCTTCGGACTGAATCTGCTCACCCGAATCACGACCGCGATGGATCTGGCAGCTGGAGCATTGTTTCTGCTGCTCGTCATGTGGTTCGAAGGTGAGCGCGACAGGGAACTGTGGGACCGCTGCCGAAGTTATATTGTCGTAGCTTTTCCGGTGTATTTGATCTTTGGGCTGCTCGATCGTGTGTATCAGTATTACCGCTTCGGATCGTTCTTCAATACCTACATGAGCGTCGTCGGTATGGAGGCTCGGCTGCGCGATCCATCGCTGCCCGCCGGCTATCCCTGGGAAACTCCGTTTCATGTGGGATTCTTTGGAGCGCTACTCTCGCCGGAGAAATCGGTGTTCCTCTTCGATCCGTTGCTGGTAGTGATGGTTCTGATTGCCGTGGTGGGATGGAAACGGTTCGCACCCGTCGTCAAAGCGTATATCGTGATGGGATTTGCGCTGGTGCTGGCTTATATCAGCTTTTACGCGCGCTACACAGTTTGGAGCGGCGATTTCGCCTGGGGCGATCGCTACGTTTCCACCAGCGTCCAGTTTGCCGTGCTGCTCGCCGTGCCATTGCTGCTGCGATATCGCGATGTTCTAGGTAAGACCGTCTGGAGGGTTGGTGTCGTCATCTGTGCAATCAGCGGCCTGATCCAGATCGCATCGCTTACCTTCTGGTTGCCGCTTGAGATTTATCAGATGGAGACGCTGGGCCATCCGACGTTTGTAGTTGTGCAGCGCATGAAAAACATTGTCGGCTTCGCATCCGGAACCATGATGGACAACTTCGCCATGCACTGGGACCCGTGGGACTACGTTCACATCACGACCTGGAATTTCCTGCCGTTTCTGTTGAAGCGAGTGGGCGCAGCGCCCAGATGGGTGGTGCATGTCACGCTGATGCTTTGGATTGCAGGCCTGGCTGCACTAGCCGCAACGTTGAGCCAGTTGCGAAGAGTACTTTTGGGGCCAGCGGACTAAGGTTCATTTGCGGGCATCGCTGCTCCCGGCTCCGGTTCAGGCCCGGCGAGGTCTAAACTCCGGAGCCGGCGCAGGCGTCCGCGGAACTTTAGCGAGTGCGAGCGAGCGACCCGCGTCGGCTCGTGGAAGTGCGCTGGCGGCCGCGCGGGGAGCGTGTTTGCGCTCCTTCATTCTTCCTGCATTCCTCGCACTCGCGAAATGTCATGTTCTCTGCCTTGCATTTAGTCTTACGTTTCCAGTCGAAGAAAAGTTCAGCGTACGATTTCGTGATGTAGTCGCCGGAAGCGATTCCCAAGGCACGTGCCGTGCGATCGATCCAGCGCGGCTTGCCTTCAATCTCTGCGATGTCGCCGATGGGCGTGTGATCGAGCACCACCTTCCCCTCGTCATCTTTCCACTCCGCGCGGAACTTTTCATAGATGAATGACGGCGAATAGCCGAGCGCGCGCAGCATAGCATCCATCGCCTTGCCATCGGAGACGCCGGTCTCAAGTTCGCCGCGCGACTTGTGGCGTCCCAGCTTGCCTTTGGCTTTGTGCGTGAGCTTCCACTTGTCGCCGTAGCATCGCAGCCGCAGCAGCTCGCCCCTCCAGCGCAGCTTCTGGCCTGGCAGATCATAGAGTGTGTTGATTTCGTGGGTGGAAGGCGTTGCGCAGCGAAAACCGAGCTGGCGCAGGTTTTGCTCCAGGGCCTGCAAGTCAGAAACGAGAAACTTGATTTCCACTTCCTGTGGCGTTGCCATGAAGAGAGTCTAAAAGAATATCTGGTTGATCGAAATGCCGGCGGGCCTGTTAGTTCGAGCCAGGGTGTTCTTGAGGAGGCGATGAATGTTTTCATCGGTCGTTTCCGGGCGGGGCTTTATTATCGAAAGAGGCTTCTGCCGCCGGCAGGTAGTTCTGGATCCTTCGCCTCAAGAGCTCGTGTCGCCTCGCCCTGACTTCGCCCATCAGGAGAAGCAATTTGCCCGCGTGTTCTCCCTGATCCGTGAGGGAATCAATCAGCATGCATTTCCGGGAGCTGCGTTAGCGGTCACACATCGCGGAGCGCTAGTCGCGTCGAGAGGCTTTGGGCGATTTACCTATGACGATAACGCGCCCGAGGTGCAAGCGGACACGGTCTTCGATCTCGCTTCCATCACGAAGGTCGGTTGCGACCACGGCCGTTGCCATGGTGCTCCATGATCGCGACAGGCTTTCGCTCGAGGAGCCGGTGGCGGAGGCGTTGCCGGAGTTCGTATCCCTTGCGCCCAAGCACCAGAAGGCATCGCGCGAGGCGGTCACGGTTCGGATGCTGCTGGCGCATTCCAGCGGACTGCCCGCGTACGAGAAGCTGTTTGAGTTCGCCACGACGCGTGACGATCTGATCCATGCCGCGATGACCACGCGTCTTGTTGCCGCGCCGGGCGAGCGCGCAGTGTACAGCGATATCGGATTCATTCTGCTGGGAGAGCTGCTGGCGAAGAAAGCGGGCCTGGCGCTGAACCTGTTTGCGCGGCAGGAGGTTTTCACGCCGCTCGGCATGAAGCAGACTCGCTTCCAGCCGCCGCGGGATTGGGTCTCCGGAATTCCGCCGACGGAGGATGATCAGAAGTTTCGTCACCGAGTCGTGCAAGGGGAAGTGAATGATGAGAACGCCTATGTGATGGGAGGCGTGGCGGGGCACGCGGGCGTTTTCGCATCCGCCACCAACGTCGCGCGCTTCGCCGAATGTATGTTGCACGGCGGCGTGCCGATCATACGACCGGAGACGGTGAAACTGTTTACTCGCCGCGAGGCGTCACCTGCAGGAACCACGCGAGCGCTGGGATGGGATACGCCATCGCGTCCGGAATCGTCGGCTGGCCGCCTGTTTTCGCTCGCCTCCTTCGGGCATCTCGGCTTCACCGGCACTTCGCTGTGGATCGATCCGGGCCGCAAGCTGTCAGTTACGTTGCTGACCAACCGCACGTGGCCCAATCGCAGTTCCCAGCTCATTCGCGAGGTGCGGCCAAGGGTCCATGATGCGATTGTGGAGGCATTGGAAGCGGACTGACGGTGAAAGCCTGGCGCGCCATAATGCGCCGGAGCGGCGAATCAAGAGTGGTATGTACTTTTCAGCGTCCTCCCTCATCTAATTCTTGTAACGGGAAGTGCAGGAGGTTAGCTTGCCACTAAGCGCTGCTTGGGAACGTTGGCGTTGGACCGAAAGGACTCCGATGCGCCGCTGGTACGTGCCACTGACAGTCGTTGGACTTGGAGGCATTGGCGCGCTCCTGTTAACGGAGCGAGGTCGGGCGACCTTGCGCACACTTTTTGAACGATTTCAGCAGGCTCCTGACAAGCTGCTGGAGATGAACGACACCTTGCAGAGCGAACTGGATCGCATACAGGCCGCGCTGGACCAGATTGCCGACTCGATTGACCCCCACCCTGAACCAGGCCGCTAGTCACGACAGATTTTTCGGCCCAGCCTAGTCATCCACCACATCTTCAAACAGGTCAGTCTCCGCCTTAGCATCTTGTGGGCTGCTACTGGCCGCGAGATGAAACATCTCGACCGTACCTTCCTGCCGCTGGCTCAGGTTCTTGCGCACCCGTTCAAACAGTGGCTTCTGAGTGGTGTGCTGCTGGAAGGCCAGATGCTTTTTCTCGAAGCGCTCCTTGCCGATCTCGATGCGCGCGGTGACTGTCGGCTGCGAGATCGGCTGCCGATCAGGCAGATCGAAATCGGCGGCGTGATAGTAGAGCTTCTGGGCGCGATGCGGCATGAGGCCTTGCTCCAGTTGCTCGGGATAACGATCGGGACGTCCTGCCCATTCAAATGCCAGCGTAGCAAAGGTTCCGGCCATTGCATGATCGACGTGGCCGGTGAGGCCGCCATCGGGTCCGAAGGTGAGGATGACCTGCGGGCGGATCTGGCGGATTCGCAGTACGAGATCACGGACAGCATCAGACAGGTTCACGCCGTCGAGCTTGCCGTCAGGATAGTCGAGAACTTCGCCGCGAGTGACGCCAAGCAGCTTGCATGACGCAGCGAACTCCGTCCGACGCAACTGGGCAAGTTCTTCGGACGTTTGCGCCGTGCCGCGATTGCGAGCTGCAGTGCCCGCGGTCATGCAGACGACGAAAGTCTCGACTCCGCGCTCATGATAAAGAAGCAGCGCGCCACCGAAGGCGCCGGCTTCGTCGTCAGGGTGCGCGGTGATGCAGAGAAGCTTGCGCATAGGTGACAAATGGCAGGAATCCAAGTCTAAGTTACATTCAGAGTAGCGGCTTGGCTATTGTGATTGATCTTGTTGAGTTTTACCATTGATTCGAACGAATATGGAACCCCCCGCTTTTGAGCGAATGAATGAGACAGACGTACGAGAGGAGGTCATAGCTCCGCTGTTAAGACGCCTAGGTTATCAATCGGGAACACGTAATGATGTCGTCCGCGAGCAACTCTTGCGTTATCCCCGGCTCTTTATTGGTCGCAAAGATCGGCAGAAAGACCCCGAATTGCGTGGTAAGGCCGACTATATCCTCGAAGTGGACAAGCGTGTTAGGTGGGTGATTGAGGCGAAAGCTCCGGCCGCGAAACTTGGGCTAGAAGAAATTGAACAGGCATGGACTTACGCAAATCACCCTGAAGTGAGGGCCGTCTACTTTGCGATTTGCAACGGACCTAGACTCGTGGTTTATCGAACCGCGGAGGGACCAGAGTGCCCGCCCGTTCTGTCCCTCGAGTACGAGCAAATAGAGACCCTTTTCCAGTCCTTAGATAACCTACTAGGTCGAGATGCACTTCTAAGAGATTTTCCAACAACGAATGTAGACGTTGGGCTTCCGATCGCCATAGGCCTTCGGTCTGTCGCGCGAGTCACGAATGGCATCGTTCGCTTCGAAAACAACAGCTCAGAATTGTCCGTGTTGAATGAACTGCAGACAAATATATCGAGCGGCGCAATTGAGAGGGATGAGCGGGATAGGTTAGTCGCATTTCTAACCATGGCTGGTCCGACTCGTTCTATCCAACGTCTTAGCGAGCGGCTAGGCTTGGCGAGCTTTGAAATGATCAGCGAGGATCGACAGTTATCATCTCTCTCAGGCAAGCCGACGGTATTTCATTATCAAGACAGGATAGTGCTTCCCAAGGGCGAAAAACTACTCGATCTACAGAGTTGGAGGGAAATTGAACTGCCATTCAACATTGTCTGCGACGTTAAGGCCTCAGCAGAAGGCACGTACAGCGACCGGGTCTTCGCCGGAACGTTCCGCACAGTGATGAGGTACGTTCAGTTTTCGACGATCGAGATGTCGGGCTCGTTCGAAATGCATCTGGCGTGATCCGGCCGTTACGAAGAGGTGGCGGCTTGCCAAACCGCGCTGTATCCGCAATAATTGAAGAGGTTGTTGCCTCCAGGTATGTGAGGTCCGATGAGCGCCTAAGCTGCGTTCATTGGGGTGTGGTAGCGACGCCGGGGTCCCCGACGAGCGACTGTTTTTGCGCTTGGCGGGGTGGTAGATCGCTGGAGCACCCGTTACCGGTCATCTCGCCTGAGGAAAAGTTGTCGCCGGAAGCAAGCGTTCAGCCTTAAATAGCCTTTGAGGAAAAGCGCATGTCCGCACGACCGCTCATTAGCAGGAAAGGAAACCATTCTCTGTGTTGATGATTCGTCTGTCGCGCCGTGGCGCGCGTAAGCAACCGTACTACCGCATCGTGGTGATCGAAAAAGATCGGGCGCGCGATGGCCGCTCGGTGGAAGTGGTAGGCACCTATAACCCACGTACTAATCCCGCCAGCGTGGAGCTGAAGCGCGAGCGCATTGACTACTGGACGTCGAAGGGCGCACAGCTGTCGGATCGCGTGCGCAAGCTGGTGGAGAAGGCTCCGGCAGTCAGCACGCCGGAAGCGACGCCAGTAGCGTAAGGCCGCCAGGGTCGAGTGTTTCCCTGGAGCCCGGCGAGCGCCTATTATGCGCTTGACGGAGTTAAGGAGATCCCACAATGTCGGACAGCAAGCCGGACATCGTCGCGCTGATGTCGCAGTTGGCCAAGGTGATCGTCGAAGCGCCGGATGAAGTCTTCGTCGAGCCTTTCGAGGAGAACGGGCAAACCGTAATCGAGTTGGAAGTCGCGGAAAGCGACGTGGGCCGTGTGATAGGACGCCACGGACGGACCGCGCGCAGCCTGCGGACGATTATGAACGCGGCTGCCTTGCGGACGCGCAAACGCTATCAGTTGGAGATTGTGGAATAGCCGGCGAGTTCATTACGATTGCCCGCGTGCTGAAGCCGCAGGGGCGGCGCGGCGAAGTGCTGGCCGCGTTGCATACGGATTTTCCTGAGCGCTTCGAGGAGCGCCGGGAATTGTCAGGGCTGGCGCAAGACGGCAGCCGGCGTGAACTGAAGTTGGAAGAGCACTGGTTCCACAAAGGCGGCGTGGTGCTGAAGTTTGCCGGAGTGGACACGATCAGCGACGCCGAAAAGCTTGCCGGGATGGAATTGCAGGTGCCGGTAGAGAAGCGGGCTGAGTTGGAAAACGGCGCGGCCTACGTTAGCGATCTGGTTGGTTGCGATGTGTGGGATGGGCAGCGCTTCCTGGGACGAGTAAGTGATGTGCAGTTTGGAGCGGGAGAGGCTCCGCTGCTGGTGGTGAAGTTGCCGGTCTGTGCGGCTCGCCGGGTGGCTGGAAGCTGCGAGCTGTCGACGGAACTGCTGGTGCCGTATGCGGCGGAGTATGTGACGAAGGTCGACCTGGCTAATCAGCGTATCGACATGCAGTTGCCGGAAGGGCTGCTGGATGTGGATGCGCCGCTGAGCGAGGAAGAGAAGCAGCAACAGAAGTCGGAAGCCGACGAGGTGAGGGCGGCTGGAGATCCTGGCAAAGACAAGAAGTCAGTTTCACCACGGAAGCACGGAGCTCACTGAATGGAAAAGCTTAATAGAATTCTGCTCCGTGCCTTCCGTGATTCCGTGTTGAACGGATCTTCCTGCTGAGCGCGGAAGAGGCGGAACGGCGGCGGAATTGAGCTGGACGGCCGGAATGAAGTTTGAGATCGTCACGATTTTTCCGGACTTTTTTCGCGGGCCGCTGGATTATGGCATCGTGCGTAAGGCGCGCGAAGCGAAGCTCATTGAGATTGCGATTCACGATCTGCGGGAGTTCACGCACGACCGGCATCGCACGGTAGACGACAGGCCGTTCGGCGGCGGCGAAGGTATGGTGTTGAAGCCGGAACCGATTTTTGAGTGCCTGGGGTCGTTGGGAGTTGCGCCGCGCGAGGAGCGAGTCACGGAAGACGCGCGCGAGTCGGTAGTGTTGTTGTCGCCGCAAGGGCAGATGTTCACGCAGACGCTGGCGCAACAGTTATTGCGACACGAGCGGATCGTGCTGATCTGCGGTCGATATGAGGGTGTTGACGAGCGAGTGAGCGAACACCTTGCCGATCGCGAGATCTCGGTTGGCGATTTCGTGCTGAGCGGCGGCGAACTGGGAGCAGCGATCATCATCGACACGATGACGCGGTTGGTGCCTGGCGCTTTGGGAAATGCGGCCTCGGCGCAGCAGGAGTCGTTTACGTCGACGGCGGATGTGCAGCCGAGAGCGGAAGGTGAGCCGCCGAGTTCGACCTGCGGATCGGGCGGATTGCTGGATTATCCGCACTACACGCGTCCGGCGGATTTTCGGGGCATGCCGGTTCCGGAGGTGCTGGTGAACGGCAACCACGACGAGATTCGCAAATGGCGGCGTCGCAGCGCGCTGCGGAAGACGCTGCGCAATCGCCCGGATTTGTTGGAGCCGGCGGTGCTGAGCGCGGAAGATCGCAAGCTGCTGGCGGAGATTGAGCGGAACACAGATTAGCCTCGGGGCAAGGGATTTGAAAGTATAGGAGTCCTTCGACTCAGGATCGCAAGAGACGCGATCTTTCGCTCAGGATGACACGCTGTTACGTTCTGGCGAGTGCGAAGACGGAAAGCGATTTTACTGACGGCTGACGGCTGAGAGCTGACAGCTTCCATGGAAGGAACACAATGTCCAATTCTCTAGTTATTGACCGGTTGCTCGCCAAGACACGGCGCACTGATCTTCCTGACTTCAAGCCGGGCGACACCGTACGCGTCCACGTGAGGATCAAGGAAGGCGACAAGGAGCGCTTGCAGGCGTTCGAGGGAGTCGTCATCGCCAAGAGCAAGGGCGCACAGCCAAGTTTCACGGTGCGCAAGATGAGCTTCGGCCAGGGCGTGGAGCGTATCTTCCCGCTCAATTCCAAAGTGATCGACAAGATCGAAGTATTGCGTTCGGCGCACGTCCGGCGCGCCAAGCTCTATTACCTGCGTGCTCTGCGCGGCAAGGCTGCGCGTCTGCGCGAAGTCGAAACCACGCGCGGATAGCGTGGCGGTATCGCCCACCCAGGCAGAACCAGCTTGGGTGGTGCACCCGAGGGGGTAATCCTCGCGGGCTGAAGCCCGCTCGGATGCCAAGAATAAAGGCCGTTGAACGCGGCCCTGAAGCGCCGCACTACCCGAACCAAACAGAACGCAGAGTTTTTCCGCAGCCTGTAAAAGCGGTGCCAATGACACGACGCCTGACTTTACTAGCCGCGTTTTGCTTTCGGCCGCACGAACTTCAGCGCAGTGTGCGTTGCGGAAAAGCTCACTACCTTCACATCTAGCAACCCAGCCTGCCTGCCGGCATCGAGCACGTGCTGCTCTTTGATCTCCTGCTTGCCCTTCGGATAGACGATCCACAATGCGCCCGCGCTGGCCAGCAACTCGGCTAACTTCGCGATGCGTGCAAGGGCGGCTACTTTCTCTGCGCCGACGAATATGAGATCGGAATCCTTCAGCGGGTTGGAGTCCGAGAATTTCTTGGCGACGGTGCGAAGGTCGGCGACAAACTTGTCGTCAGATAACGCGATCGCCGAGATGATCAAGCCGGGCCTGATGCCGAGTTTCTCGGCGGTGCTCTTGGGATGGAGAATCTTATAGGCCCACATCTCGGCATGTTCGCCGAGCTCGAAGACGGCGGAGCCTTGCGTCCATTTCAGATGGAGTTCACCATCGCGCGCCGAGACCGATTTCAGCGAGGCGAGAGGTATCTTCAGACGCAGCTCGCCGCGAACGATGATCTCGTTAGTCTCCAGCAGCGCCTTGGCCGAAGTTGTTTTGCCGCCGGTACGAATAGTGCAGACGAGTTCGCGCCCCATGATCTCCTCGAGGATTCTGCAAAAGGATCATTGAACCAGGCGGCGGGAGTCAAATCCGGTCTGTAAATACGAAACCCCGCAGAGGGGAAGCGGGGTTTCGCGTTTCACCCGGCCAGTTGCAGTGGAGGCGAACTGGCCGGGGCCTCGTTTTGCGCGATCTGCAATCGCGCTGGTTGGATCTTTGCGCTAGACCTTGGCAGCCAGCTCAAGTAGTCCCACAGCCATGGCGATCCACAGGGCAAGGGCCACCGTGTTCAAGGTGACGCGGATCGCTGCATTGTCGATTAGCCAGTTGAATTTCGCGTCCATGATGTTTCTCCTTTGGAAGTGGCTTTTTCCCCGATCACCGCGACTCGGTGTTATTGGGAATTTCGAAATTGCCGGGGAGGTTGTGGTTCACCCGATCAACTTCTGCAGCTATATACGGGCGAGGCAGGGAAAGGTTCCGTGAACAAATTGTGAAAGCGGGGCGGATTGCAGTTTCGCAGCGTCAGATGCGAAAACACGATGCGGGAAGAATGATTTGTCCGCCAGTGGACATGCAAGCCGTAGGAAATCGACAGCCGTACTAGAGGCTGCTAAGAACCCTGTTAGGCTCCTTTTATGCCGTCGGCTAAAAGCCGACTCCGTTCGGCAAATCGGCGGCTTATCGGCACGACTAAAGTCATGCCCTGTTACAAAACGCTCACAGCTGATTTGTCCAGCAGCCGCGCTAGCCGGCGCGTAGAGTCTCGCCGTGACGTTGCGGTTCTGGCGGTGCAGCCGGTGTAATCACGTGTCCTGGGAGCACCTCGCGCAGTGCCCATTCAATGCGCTCGACCGAGTCGCGGATCAGCTCGACCGATTGCTCTGTGTCGGCCGCAGTGGCGTAGGTGATGATCTGCAGAGAATTGCGGATGTGATGATTCATCTCGGCGATGGTACGCAGGCGTTCGCGCACCAGCTTGCGCCGCAGGCGCTGGCTATTGGTGAGGCTGTAGAAGAGGAATCCGGCGACGATGCCGGTGAGGGCATTGGAGGTGAGCAGAATGTCAGTGCGGGTGACGCCGTCGCGTGCCAGCAGGTGATCAAAGGCAAAACCCACCATCCAGACCAGCAGCACAACGCCAGCGCACAACACGATCAGGCGTACTCTTGAGTCTCGACCCAGATCCATGGTTTAACGCAACCTGTTTTGCCCCTGATGCTTAAGACGCTTCAGCGGGCATTTCGTCTCTGCGAAAATGACGCAGAATCGCATCTGCCTGCGAACGGTTCACCACCGATGCCAAGGCTGCGGCGTCGGCGTCTTTCACAGCTTGCAGACTGCCGAAGTGCTGCAGAAGGCGCTTGGTCGTGCGCTCGCCGATGCCGGGAATGTCCAGCAGTTCGGTCTTGCGATCGCGCATCTGGCGCCGCTTGCGATGGAACGTGACCGCGAAACGATGTGCCTCATCACGCACCAACTGCACCAAGTGCAACACGGGAGAATGCCGGTCAAGCACTACCGGCTCATCCTCCTGCCCCTGTATGTAGATGATCTCCTCGCGCTTGGCGATGGATGCCAGCGGTTGATTTACGATGCCCAGCGGCTCCAGCGCCTCTGCCGCGGCATGCAGCTGGCCAATGCCGCCGTCGATCAGGACTACGCTCGGCATCTTCTGCTTGTCTTCCTGAAGCCGCTTGTAGCGGCGCGTGACCACCTCGCGCATGGAGGCGAAATCATCGACGCCGTTCACGCCTTTGATGATGAACTTGCGGTAGTCGGACTTCTTCATCTGGCCGTCTTCCCACACCACCATGGACGCGACCGTCTCAGCGCCCTGGATATGCGAGATGTCGAAGCACTCGATGCGCTTCGGCAACTCGGGCAGCATGAGCGCATCCTGCAGCGATTCCTGAATTGCCTTGGCGGCGGGCTTCATTACTCGGAAACGTTGATCGAACGCTTGTTTGGCGTTCTGGCCGACCAGATCGACGAGCGAGCGCTTCTCGCCCCGCTGCGGAATGTGAATCTGCACGTGACGTTTCTGACCTTCGGAAAGCACTTCCTCCAGCGTTGGACGATCTTCAAAATCGACTGGCACGTAGATCGTGTGCGGCACGTATTGCTGGTCGAGGTACACCTGCTTCAGCAGGGAAGAGAAAAACTCGCCCGGCTCGAAGCCGACTACCGCGTCCGACAGCTTCGCTTAAGTCTTCCCAGAAGAACTCGCGCTTGTCGACGATTTTGCCCCCACGCATGTGGAAGAGGTTCACGGCGAGCATTTCGTTTTCGTAGTGATATCCGAAGACGTCGGCATCATCGCCTTCGACGGCGGCAATGCGCTGCTTCTGCTCCAGCAGATCGACGGTGGAGATCAGGTCGCGATACTTCGCCGCGAGTTCGTACTGCTCACGCTCGGCAGCAGCCGTCATGCGCTGCTGAAGCGATCGCGTCAGGTCGGCGCCTCGGCCTTCGAGGAAAAGCTTCACGTCCTGAACCGCTTCGGCATAACGCTCCGGCGTGGTAAGGCCTTCGACGCATGGCCCCAGGCATCGCCCGATGTAGTACTGCAGACAAGGACGCGGATGATAACGGTTCAGATCGAGCTTGCAGGATGGGATCAGGAAGTGCCGATGTATCAGATCGACGAGTCGATACGCCAGGCTCGTCGGGAAGTAGGGACCGAAGTAGAGTGAACCGTCTTTGCGCAAACGACGGGTAGGGAAGACGCGCGGGTAGCGCTCGGTAATGGTCAGTTTGATGTAGGGATAGGTTTTGTCATCGCGCAAAAGAATGTTGTAGCGAGGCTTCTTTTGCTTGATGAGATTGTTCTCGAGCGCCAGCGCTTCCTTCTCGTTGTCAACGACGACGTAGTCGAGATCGACGGCCTCGCGCAGCAGAGAGCCGGTTTTGGCATCGGCCAGCTTGCCTTCCAGAAAATACGAGCGCACCCGCGAGCGCAGGTTGTTGGCCTTGCCGACATAGATGATCTGCCCGTCGGCGTTCTTGTAGAGATACACGCCGGGCGAGGTCGGCAGGGTGCGAATTTTCTGGTGAAGGTCCATTCAGGCGCGGGCGACTAGATTCTTGTAAGGTAAACGAAGAATGCATCGAGTGCCGCAGCGGGCTGCAGCCCGAGTGCTTGGCACTCATCGATAAACGGCTTGAGTTCCTTCAGAACCCGCAAATAGGCTTCTCCACCAATGTCCGAGTCAGATGAGACGAAGTAACCAAAAGCACGCAGTGCTCGTTCGACCACGTCGTTTACGACGATGTATTTGTCCGGTGTGCACATGGCTAATAGTTTTGTCGACAGGTTTCGCCCGATGCCGGGAATCTCCTGCAAGTCCTTCAGGGCTTGGTTGACTTCAAATGACGGTCCCACGACTTCTCGGAGAACATCCTGTAAAAGCGGCAGATTCGCAGTGGTTTTGTCCTGTAGCCAAGCCTATGCGGCCTAATTCCAAGATGCGAAGAAACTCGTCCCAACCCGCGGCACTAAAGATGAACGAGGGGTAGTTCAGAGCGGTTCGCATACGGGAGATCGCACCCTCGTATTCGGACACCTCTTTTTTTCCTTCTTCGCTACTCCAATACGCGCGCGCCTTTGTGAGCGCTTCCTGCCTTCGCCACTTGGCTTCTTGGTCGATCTGTTCGTCAGTTGCGGTGCTGATCATAGCCTCGACAGCCTTCCTGGAGGCCTCGATCTTTTGGTACCTTGCGATGTAATCTTCGTAGGTCTTTTCCAAGGGTGCCGCGAAGGACCACTGCAGCCCAAACCAATGCGCCAAAGCGTTCACGCACTCTGGGCTGTTTGTGCAGATTCCGCATTCCACATTCCCAAGTAATCCTCCGCTAGAGAGGTTGCCCGATCCGAGTATGGCGATTGAAGAGTGTTCGTGGTCGATAATCCAACCTTTGGACGAAAGGTGGCGATTACTGAAGCGAGTTTAACTTCAAACTTAGGTTGCGAGTGTTCTTTCTCAAGCGCTCTGAGTGTCAGCAAAAGCTTGGGCTCCGTTCGAAAAAAGGCCCGTCGCAGGAGAACGGTCACCGACCGGGCTTTGGATTGGATCAACGCATCCTCAACCTTGCTCCATCCACCCATATGACCGAACGCCATCGCGATTCGAATCGCAAGTTGACTGAGGAAGCTAGATAGCTGATCGAAATCCGGCGGTGCCCCGACGAGCACCGACCGGTCATCTGTCCCCCCGAAAGAAAGGGTGTCAACTTCGGATTTGTCGTACTGGGATCAGCCATAATGCCCCGCGATCGGAATATGGTGGGAGGCGGACTGAAGACTGCACACTGGTAAAAATTCTACTCCCCACGTCAGGATTATCCGGCGAGTCCAAGCCGAGCGATGCTTCGTAAAAACTGGCATCTGTAATTCATTGAAAATGCGGCATCAGTTTCGGATTCTTGTCGCGAGTCCGTTGGCATGACGCGTGCTCTCCAAAGTGCAGGCCGAACGCTGATTGCTCCGCCGAGGCCGAAGTTGAAGGAGCCATTTCCAATGAGTCGATTTCCGCTAATCGCAGTGCTGGTGGCCGGCAGCCTGCCCCTGACCGTGGGATGTGCCACCAAAAACTACGTGAAAAGCCAGACGACGCCGGTCATCAACAACGTTAATGAATTAGATGACGAAACCGCGAAAAATACTCGCGACATTAAGGACGTTGACGCGCGCGCGCAGCAGGGCATCGCGCAGGTAAACACCAAGGCTGACGCTGCGGATCAGAAAGCGCTCTCCGCCGGACAGGCGGCGGATCAGGCAAATCAGAACGCCACGCAGGCCTCCAATCGTGTGACCAGCCTCGCCGGAACGGTGGAGAACCTGGATAATTACAAGCCGGTTTCAGCGACGACGGTGCTTTTCGGTTTCGATAAGTCTCAGCTGACGCAGAAAGACAAGGGGACGCTGGACGAGCTTGGCAGTCAGCTGCAAAACCAGAAGCACTACATCATCCAGGTGGAAGGCTATACCGATTCGACCGGACCCGCGGATTACAACTATCAGCTTAGTCAGAAGCGCGCCGATGCCGTAATCCAGTACCTGGCGCAAAAGTACAGCGTGCCCGCTTACAAGATTTTCCTGATCGGACTGGGCAAGGACAATCCGGTGGCGCAGAACACAACGTCCTCGGGACGTGCCAAGAATCGCCGCGTCGACATTCGGCTGATGGAAAACAGCCTGACCGAGTCGGCGCAAACCAGCTCTCTCAGCGGGGGACAGCAAGCGCAGCAACAGCAATGATGAAGGCGTGATCGCGCCAGCGGTCGCGCTTAACAAGCTCCCTCAGCCCGGAGCCAATGGCCAACAGGCCCATTGGATGGAAAGCCGCTCACCCTCGTGGGCGGCTTTTCTGTGTACCTGGCTCGCATCACGAGGCGGTTATGCCTTGGTGCTGAAAGGATTGAACAGAGGAATGCCGAACTGCCGGAAATCGCTTTCGTTTCTTGTTGCGATGGTCAAATCGTTAATGCGGGCTATTGCCGCAATCATCCCATCCTCGACAAGATTGGCCGGCTTGCGTTGCATCAGGCGACTGCATTCCCGGAAACAAGCGGCGTCCATCGAAAGAATACGGTATTGGCTTTCCAACTGATCGACCCAGGCTTCGATTTCCTTAGCCTTCATTGGATCTTGCTTGCGTGTCAGCTCGATTCCCAACTGCAGTTCGCCCATAGTGACAGCAGAAAGGAAAGCCTGCTCGCTTCGCAGTTCGCGTAGCCAAGCCAAAACGGCACCGTGCGGTTTCGGTTTCCGCACCTCGGAAATCACGTTCGTGTCCAGAAGGTATCGCTTCATGCGAAGGTAATTGGCTTGCGCCGTTTGCGCGGACGTCTCTCGGGAACCAGGTTTTCGAAACGAGGGCCCGGACCGAGAAGGAATTCTATTAGATCGGGCCGAGCCGCTTGCTGCAGCCGGCGCCATTCTTCGATGGGAACCAACACCGCAGCATCGACTCCGCGTTTTGTAACGATCTGCGGACCCTTCTTTAGCGCGCTATCTAGTAACTCGCTGAATCGTGCTTTCGCATCTTGCACCTGCCAGCTGGACAATGGGAACTCCTTTCTATGGCTAGAGTAAGACTAGTTAGATAACTAGTCAAGTCACCGGGGCGCGCTACCCGTTATCATTAAACTCATGAGCACAAGGCTGCAACGGCTGATGCTGCGCTCCATCAACGTCTGGCCGCCGTTTCTGGGGGCGGGGATTCGCGTGAAGTGGAGTCCGGATCACAGGCAGGTCGATGTTGAGATGAAGCTGCGCTTCTGGAACCGCAATTATGTCGGTACGCATTACGGCGGATCGCTGTACTCGATGACCGATCCCTTCTACATGTTGATGCTGATGGACAACCTTGGTCCGGGCTATATCGTGTGGGATAAAGCCGCGTCGATCCGATTTCGCAAGCCGGGGAAGGGAAGAGTCAGGGCGGAATTTCGCCTGACGGAGGAGCAACTCGACGACATCCGCATCAAACTCCTGACGCAGGAAAAGTACGAACCGACCTTCACGGTCCAGGTAAAGGACGAGGCAGGCGATATTGTGGCCGAGGTGCAGAAGGTGCTGCACATTCGGCGCAAGCAGAGCACTCGCGAAGCCGGGAGATAGCTGTGGACAGCGCGCTCAGGCCGCCGCAACGTCAGGCGTATCCGCAGGTGGACTGGCGTCGCTGTGCTCCTCGGCCAGTTGGATGCGCAAGACCTCTTCGCGATCGCCGTCAAAATCCTGCCGCAGATGAAAGTGAAGATCCTCCAACCGCCGGCTCGCCCCGATCGTGACCAGCAGCTTCGCCAAAGCGAGCATGCCGGCACGGTTGGCTACGATGTAAGGGATGCCGTCCTTGAATTCGACACGAAGCTGCTCATTTGAGCGCTCCACGTATTCAAAAATGATTTCCCGCTTGCGCGCTTCTTTCTCCACTTCGAATTGAAAAGCCTGTCCGATGGTTACGTCACGTGGATTGGTCATTGGTAGCCCCGCAGCAATACTCGTGATGCCCGTACGACATCAGGAGGGATTTAGAGTGACGAAGGCGGCGCGGCCTGACTTGTGAGTTCTTGCTGTAACGAAGGGCTTTTACATCGAGACGAAGAGATTGTCACCATAGTACTGAGAATGTCGCCGCGATGCCAGCAATTTTCGGCGATGGCATTCGTTTCGCGCAACAACTCGGCGAGGGCTGACTGCGGCCTCGGGGGTCGCATACAATAGGAAGGTGCGGTTGCGTTATCTTTTTCTCGCAATACTGTGTGTTGGGCTGATTCGTGTAGTCGCGGCTCAGGATACTTCGGCTCCCCCACCAGACCAGTCTCAGGAGCCATCGGCGCAGGATTCGTCGCAGCAGAATGCGCCACCGGTTGAGCAAGTGCCGGTCGACAAGTCGGCTCCGCCTCCGAAGGACAATCGCGCCAATCCTCCTCGCTCCGACCATGTTCCGGCGGGCGAGAGTTCCAGCAAGCAGACGGCGATCGATGTGTCGCCGCCGGCAAATGACGAGAAGGTGCATCCCGAGGCGGGGTTGGGCGACAGCGACGTGAGCGAATTCACGCCCTACAATCCCATGAAGGCGCTGAAAGCCATCGAAGTGGGGGACTGGTACTTCAAGCAAGAGAACTACAAGGCCGCGATCAGCCGCTATCAAGAGGCGCTGGAATACAAGCCGCATGATGCGGAGGCGACTTACAAATTAGCTCAGGTTCTGAACAAGACGGGCGATTTTGCGGGAGCCAAAGAGAATTACGAAGCCTATCTGAAGATCCTGCCCAATGGGCCGTACGCCAAAAAGGCCAGGGAAGCGTTGGCAAAGCTGAAGGACAAGCCGGCACAGAGCGCCGCCAAACAATAAATCGAGATCGATCGTTCCGACTGGCGCGTAGAATGAACGATCACATGTCCGGCAACCTCTACCCTCCGCGCGTTGTAAACATCGCAGACCTGCGTCGTTTGGCAAAGCTGCGGCTGCCGAAGGTGGTGTTCGACTATCTCGACGGCGGCGCGGAAGATGAACTCACACTGCAAGAGAACTGCCGGGCGTTTCGCGACCTGACATTCCGGCCGCGCATGGCGGTGGCGTTTGAGCAGTGCAATCTGCGGAACGCGAGTGCTGGGTGCGGACATCGCATTGCCGTTCCTGCTGGCGCCTGTGGGCTATAGCCGGATGATGCATCCCGGCGGTGAAGTCGCGGCCGCAGCTGCTGCGGGCGCCTTCGGTACGGGATACATTCTGTCTACCATCTCGGGACACAAGCTGGAAAAGGTAAAGGCCGCGACGGCTGGGCCGGCGTGGTACCAGCTGTATCTGCTGGGTGGACGAGAGCCGGCGGAGGCGGCGCTGGAGCGTGCGCGCGTGGCGGGATTTTCCGCGCTGGTGCTGACGGTCGATACTGGCGTGTCGGGAATGCGCGAGCGCGACTGGCGCAACGGGATGTCGGAATTGTTGGGAGAAAGCCTGTTTTCCAAGCTGCCGTATGTCCCCGATCTGCTGGCCCATCCTGGTTGGCTGAGTGATTTTCTGCGCGACGGCGGGCTGCCCAAACTGGAGAACGTGATCATTCCAGGTAAAGGTCACATGCCGCTCACCGATGTGTCGGCGGCGCTGAAGCGGTCGGTGGTTACGTGGAACGATCTAAGCTGGATTCGCGAGCACTGGTCGGGGCCGATCGTGATCAAAGGCATTTTGACCGGCGATGATGCTCGCCGAGCCGTCGATCATGGAGCGGCGGCGGTTGTCGTTTCCAATCATGGCGGCAGGCAGTTGGATGGCGTGTCGGCAACGATTCGAGCGCTGCCGGAGATGGTTGCGGCCGTCGGCGGGCAGATCGAGGTGTTGATGGATGGCGGCATTCGCCGGGGAAGCGATGTCGTCAAGGCGCTTTGCCTGGGTGCTCGCGCGGTGCTGATTGGACGCGCCTATGCGTACGGCATGGCGGCTGCCGGAGAAGCAGGCGTCAGAAGGGCACTGGAGATCCTGCGAGAAGACCTGGAGCGGACGATGCGATTGCTGGGATGCGCCGACGTGAAGGAGCTGGACTCGTCTTATGTGGAAGTGCGCGAGCTGCAGAGTAGTGACGGCCTCAGGGGCTGAAGCCCTTTAATTCTGCGGCGCTTGCGGCACGGCTGAAGCCGTGCCCTTTCAAGACTGGACTTAATCAGACTCTCCTTAGTGTTCCTTCTTCGACTTGAGCACCATGGAGTGGCGTACGGGGACGATCGCGCCGCGGCTGGCGTCGACGGTTGCGTTTTGTGCACGCGTCATGACTTCATTGCGGACGTAATTCACGAACTCGCCCATCTGGCGCTGCATTTCGTCCATGCGCTCACGCATCTGCAGAATGATGGCGATGCCGGAGATGTTAACGCCCAGGTCGCGCGCGAGCGAGAGGATGAGCTCCAGCCGCTCCAGATCGCCATCGGTGTAGAGACGCGTGTTGCCCTCGGTGCGCGAGGGCTTGAGCAGTCCTTCGCGCTCGTAGAGACGCAGCGTCTGCGGATGGATGCCGTACATCTCCGCGACCGAGCTGATCATGTACGCGCCTTGTTTTTTTCTCTTCGCCATGGTGTTGAAGCCTGGGTGCCCCGTTCTAGCCCGTTTGTTGGGCTAGGGCGGGGCAGTGGTCTTTCGGGTCCCGAGGACTGCCCCGCCCTCGCCCAACAGATGGGCTAGAACAGGGCACCCAGTGTTTTCTTACGCTCCGATTTTCGTCCACAACTCTGCTCGCGGATCCTCCGGATTCAGCTTCGCCAGTTCGCGGAGAATTTCTTTTGAGCGCTCGTCGGCGACCTTCGGCGTAGCGGTTTGAATCTCGACGATCTCATCGCCGCGTTGACCCTCGTTGACCGCCGACGGCACGCCCTTCTCACGCAGGCGCAGTTTCTGTCCACACTGTGTGCCAGGAGGAATGCGCAACAACGCGCGGCCATCGATGGTCGGGACTTCAACCTTCGCGCCTAACCCTGCCTCCATGAGCGAGATCGGGACGGTCAGGTGAATGTCATCGCCGTCGCGCTTGAAGATGGGATGATCGCCGGCGCGCACGATGATGTACAGATCGCCGGCCGGAGCGCCCATGGTTCCCGCATTGCCGCGACCGGGCAGGCGAATGCGCTGGCCGTCGCGGGTGCCGGGCTTGATGCGAACCTTCAGCGACTCGCTGCGCTCGACGCGGCCTTCGCCGTGGCAGACGGGGCAAACGGCGCGATTCTTGCCACTGCCGCCGCAGCGCGGGCAGGTAACGTTGAACTTCATGCTGCCGCTCTTCTGCGTGATCGTCCCTTTACCGTGACATTGCGGACACTCGCCAGGCTGTTCGATGAAGCCCTGGCCGTGGCAATTGCCGCAGACTTCCAGCCGAGGGATGTTGAGCTGCAGCTCCGCTCCCTTGATTGCTTGCCAGAAGCCGACGTTCATCTGGTATTCGAGATCGGTGCCGGGCTCCTGGTGCTGCGCGGTTTCGACGCCACCGCCGCGCCCGAAGATGTTGGAGAAGATGTCGCGAAATCCGCCGCCTGTGCCCGCGCGGCGTCCGGCCGCTCCTGCGCCCTCCGAAAAGTCGTTGAAGTCGAAGCCGCTGAAATCGAAGGGGACTTCCTGGGTGTAGGTGCGCGCGCCGCCTGCGTCTTGTGCGGGACCACCGAATCCGCCCGCGCCAAAGCCGCCTCCGCGGGCATAGGCCTCGGCTGCGGCGGGATCGATGTTGTCGGAATAGAAGCCGAGCTGATCGTAGACCTTGCGCTTCTTGGGATCGCTGAGGACGTCGTTAGCCTCGGAGATCGTCTTGAATTTTTCTTCGGCAGACTTGTCGCCGGGATTCACGTCGGGATGATATTTGCGCGCAAGTTTGCGGAAGGCCTTGCGGATGTCCTCCGCCGAGGCGGTCTTCTTCACGCCGAGAGCGGCGTAGTAGTCCTTTTGGGTTGTGGTCGCCATTGTTAGCTATCAGCTGTCAGCCATCGGCTTTCAGCTCGGGTGCCCCACTCATTCGCGGGTTTCGAATGAGTGGGCCGAATCAGTTCGTGCTGGCCTGGCCGCCGTCGCCGATGGGGATCACCATGTTCGGGATGAATCCCACTTCATCATCATTGATCACCGGAATTGCCCTCATGCGGCCGGTGGCTTCGGTGGTGATCAGATACCAACGGCTGTCGTCGCGGTTGAAATGCAGCGCGTACGATTGGTTGTTTACTTCGAATCGCAAATGCGTTCCTTCAGTCCGGGGAGTTCCATTGTCGTTAAAGGCGGGGCTAAAGCCCCGCGCGTCTTGTGCCGTCCCTAAAGGGACTCGGGTTTCAATTACGAGGCCACCCAGCACTCCGCGCCAAAGGATGGCGCTGCGTGCTGGGCTATCTTGCCGCCGTGCCGCAAGCGGCACTCGGTTCCGCGTGGCGTGAGCGATGATAGCCGTTCTCAACATTATCTCGATCTGGGTGGCGCTATCCGTAATGGCCGCTCTCAACATTATCTCGATATCTCGATCTGGCTGGCGCTATCCGTGATAGCTGCTCCCAACATTCTCTCGATCTGTCATCCTGAGCGAAGAGCGCAGCGAGGAGTCGAGGGACCCCTATTTCTGCGCAATTATAGAGGTCCTTCGACCCCGTTCGGCTGCGCCTCACTGCGCTCAGGATGACACCTCTTGAAATACCAGTTGCAGGAAGGGGCGCACGCGCGCCCCACTTTCACCGACCTTGCCCCCGCTGTAACTAGTCGCCGGCTCTAGCTAGTTGCTAGCTGCTAGTTACTTTTTCTCTTCCACGTCCACGTACTCAGCATCGATGACGCCTTCGTCTTTCTTCTGTTGACCACCTGCCGCCTGACCGTCCGCTCCCGGAGTCGGTCCGCCGGCCGGCGGAGGCGTCTGCGCGGAGCTCGCCTTGTACATCGCCTCGGCCAGCTTGTGCGACGCCGCCGTCAGCGTCTCGCGAGCTTTGTTCATCGCGCCGGCGTCGGTGCCTTCCAGCGCCTTCTTGGAGTCGGCAAGAGCGTTCTCAACATCCGAGCGCTCCTGGCCAGAGATCTTGTCGCCGTGCTCGCGAAGCATCTTCTCGATGTTGTAGACCATGCCGTCGAGCTGGTTGCGGGCTTCGACCTCCTCGCGCCGAGCCTTGTCCTCGGCCGCGTGCGCATCGGCGTCCTTCGCCATGCGCTCGACCTCTTCCTTGCTTAGACCCGAAGACGACGTAATGGTTATCTTCTGGTCCTTGCCGGTTGCCATGTCCTTGGCGAGGACGTTGAGGATGCCGTTGGCGTCGATGTCAAAGGTAACTTCGATCTGCGGGATGCCACGCGGAGCCGGCGGAAGGCCGGTCAGGTGGAACTTGCCCAGGGTGCGATTGTCGCGCGCCATGGGCCGCTCGCCCTGCATCACGTGAACCTCGACCGAGGTCTGATTGTCCGCCGCGGTCGAGAACATCTCCGACTTCTTGGTCGGGATGGTGGTGTTGCGCGGAATCATCTGCGTCGCAACGCCGCCCATGGTCTCGATCGACAGCGTCAGCGGAGTCACGTCGAGCAGCAGCAGGTCCTTCACCTCGCCGCCCAGCACGCCACCCTGAATGCCCGCGCCGATCGCAACTACTTCGTCAGGATTGACGCCCTTGTGAGGCTCCTTGCCGAACAGCTCCTTCACCAGCTGCTGAATACGCGGCATGCGCGTCTGTCCGCCGACCAGGACCACTTCATTGATCTTCTCCGGCCCAATGCCCGCATCTTTCAACGCAGCCTTACAGGGTCCGATCGAGCGATCGATGATGTCCTTCACCATCTCTTCCAGCTTCGAGCGGGTCAGCGTCTTCACCAGATGCTTCGGACCGCTGGCATCCGCCGTGATGAACGGAAGATTGATTTCGGTCTGCATGGTGGTGGAGAGCTCGATCTTGGCGCGCTCGGCCGCGTCACGCAGACGCTGCAACGCCATCTCGTTGCCCTTGTCGCGCAGGTTGAGACCTTCGTCCTTCTTGAACTCGTCGATCAGCCAGTCAACGATGCGTTGGTCGATGTTGTCGCCGCCCAGGTGGGTGTCGCCGTTGGTGGACTTCACCTCGACAACGCCTTCGCCGACTTCCAGGATCGAGATGTCGAAGGTGCCGCCGCCGAAGTCGTACACGGCGATGGTCTCGTCCTTCTTCTTGTCGAGCCCGTAGGCGAGCGCGGCCGCCGTCGGCTCGTTGATGATGCGCTTCACCGTGAGGCCCGCGATCTGGCCGGCGTCCTTGGTCGCCTGGCGCTGCGCATCGTTGAAGTACGCAGGCACAGTGATGACGGCGTCGGTGACGGTCTCGCCAAGGTAATCCTCGGCGGCCTTCTTCAGCTTCTGAAGAATGAACGCGGAAATCTGGGGCGGAGTGTACTCCTTGCCCTGCGCGATGACCGCTACGTGATCGCCCGACTGGACGACCTTGTAGGGCACCATCTTCATCTCTTCATTGACCTCGTCGAAGCGACGGCCCATGAAGCGCTTGATGGAGTAAATGGTGTTCTCGGGATTGGTGATGGCCTGGCGCTTGGCGACCTGGCCGACCAGCCGCTCACCGTTCTTGGTAAAGCCGACGACTGAGGGCGTGGTGCGCCCACCTTCCTCATTTGGGATGACTTTGGGCTCGCCGCCTTCCATGACGGCGACGACGGAGTTGGTCGTCCCCAAGTCAATTCCGATAATCTTTGCCATTGCTGCACCTTCCTGTTGGATCTGTAAGTTGCTGAAAAATTAAGGTAATAGAGCGTGATGATCAGCGCTTACAACAGATCGACTATAGAACCTGAGTGGATCATTGTCAAGGTATTGGATGTGGTTGCTGGGGCTGAAGTTGCAGAGAGTTGGGAGGCGGGAGTCGTGGTGACGACGAACCTCCCGCCACAGGCAAACGAAGCCTGGAACGGGGCACCCAGTGTGAAGAGGGATTACAAAAGAGCTCTGCTCTACTTCTGCACCAGCCGGACCTTGCCGGTCTCGACCGCCGCGCTTTCGATGCGCAGGGGAAGTTTGAAGGTGCTGGTGAGGCCGACGTTGGGGTACTTCGGCGTGAGGTAGTGCTGGACGAACCACTCCAGCGCGAACTGCGGAAGGGTGACGCCGTCGAAGTCGATGGATTGCACGCGGATGGTGCCGATGCCGTTGGCGCCGGTCGCCTGTGCGACGGCGTGGACATCGTGCGTGCCGCTGAAGAGGCTGTAGAGCGGGTTACTGGAGCCGCGGCCCTGCATGATCTGCTCGAAGTCGACGTCGGCGTGCGCGTCGACCGTCGTGCCTTGCGAACTCAGGCGAAGATGGCTGACGCCTTTGGGCATCTTGACGCCGCCTTCGGCGAAGTAGGCGTTGATTTCCGGTCCGGTCAACTCGGTTGGCCTGGGATCGGGATGGGCCTTCGCGCCGTTCGTCTTCAGCCAGGCGAGCTTCTGCTGCATGGCGCGGTAGTTAGCGCTGTGATCCACTGCCCCACCCTGGCCAAAAGACGGCCAGAATGGGGCACCCACGGCGGTGAGCGCCAGTGCCAGAACAAGCGGGAGCCAGTTTGTCATCGCAACGAGGCCTCGGCCGCGGGCGTGTTCACAGCTTGCACCGCTGGTTTGTCGAGCGTGCCGGAGATGACATACGACTGCCCGCCGGAGCGCTCCAGCTTCATGGATAGCGAGCGGTCGTACGAGGCGGTGCCTTTCACGGCGTAGACGTTGCCGCTCGACTGCATCTTGCTGTCGGTCAGGGTGAAGGTGCCGTCCTGCAGCGCGATCTTGCCGGCGAACTTGGAGAAGGCGATGGGCGTGCTATGGCTGTCGAGCGACAGGTGGCGAAGAGCGCCGGCGGTCCAGTTGAAGTCGGCGGTGCCGCTGGCGGAGCTGCGCAGCTTGGCGGCGGAGATGCCGGAGAGGGTCACGCTGTACTGCGGCGTCGACGGAGCCGGTGGCCCAGTTGTCGTGCATGAGAGTTGCGAGCTGAGTCATCGATACTTTGCTGACCACGCCGTTGCCCATGAAGCGTGGGGGCGAAACGGTGAAGTCGGCGAGCCAGGAGCCATCCTGATGACCGCCGAGCAGGTCGCCGCGCAGCTCATGGATTCGCAATTTGCCGGAAGAGAGTTCCAGAGATCCGTTGACGTTGTTGGCGACGACCGGGCCAAGCTCGAAGCGCGAGGCGGCAAAGTGCCCGCTGGCGCGGAGCTTCATCAAAGCGTCTTCGTTGCGCTTGCCGATCGCCAGCAGGCGATACCAGGGTTGGTGCAGGCTCGGATTCAGCAGCTGGTTGAGGCGGGCGAGGGAAGCGTCGTCGGTGCGAACGTCGAAATTCACGACGCAGCTCTCCGGGCCGGTGCAGTGCACGGGAAAGCTGGCTGATCCGCTGAGATGTGTGCCTTGCTTGAATGCAGCGGTGAAGGAAGCAATCTTGACCTGCTGGTTTTCGAGGACGACGGAGGCGGAGTCGATCTGGAGCGGCTCGGAGACGCCCTGGAGTTCAGCCGTAGTTGCGCGCAATTGAACCTTGCCCGAAGGGAAGGGAGGGGTGAAACCCATCCACGGGCCGGCGATGTCGATGTCGAGCTGTGCTGTGCCGGCCAGACCAATGCCAGGTGTGCCCACGCCAAGCGCCTGCGCGACGTTGAACAGGCGACCCAGTTCGGCGTTGCCGGCGAGATGGAAGCTGTAATGTTCAGGGTCGAAGGAGGCGCTGGCGGTTGCCGGCGAGGTCGCGCCCATGGGGATTGGGAAGGGTTTGACGATGAGTTGAAAGTCGGGAGTCGTGGAGCGGATGTGGTTGAGTCAACTGCCCCGCCCCAGCCAAAGAATTGGAAGAAAGCAGGTCCCTCGACTCGCGATGCTCGCTCGGGATGACAGAACGGGGCACCCGGTTCTTTGGCGGATTGGAGGCCATCGCAGGGGCGATTGCGAATTCGACTTCGCCCAGCTGCAACGGATCTTTCAGCACATCGGCCTGCAAGGCGAACGCGGTGGTTTGACCTCCGCCTGACCATTGCGCTGTACTGCCCGGCGACTTGCGTACGGAGAATGTTGCATCCACCTCGCCGGTGGCGGTGAGATCGGCGGGTAGATCTTTCTTGGCATGACGCGCGAAGGCGACGACACGCTCGGCGGGAATGTGCTCGCCGGAGATGTCCCAGTCGTATCCGCCGACGCCCCAAGCTTCGGCGTCTCCACGAACGCGAAGTGTGCCCGGACCGACAGGCGACTCGCAGCGCACGTCGAAGAGCGCGTCGTTGGTCGAGGAATAGGTTCCGGTGCAGTGAGTGCGCAGGCGCAAGGCCTGGCCGAGGGCGATGTCGTAGCGGCGGAAGTCGTCGACCTGAGCATCGGCAGTGACGCCCAATGCGGCGGGAGTGCCGGTGAGCACAGCGCTGGCACGCAGATCGCCGCGCCATCCGCGATCGCGAGCGTAGAAGAGCTTGGTGAGTTGACCGAGCGGACCATCGCTGAAGCTGAGCTTGAGATAGAGCGGAGTATCGCGCAAATTGGAGGCGCGCTGGAAACGTCCTTCCAGCTTGAGTGTGCCGGTGTCGCTGATGCTGATGTCGGTGCGCACGGGGCGCGCTTTCAGCCGGAATCCCCACAGGCTTTCGGAGTCGAGCCAGAGCGCGAAGTCGGCGTCAGTGAAGGCGAAAGCTTTCTTGACGGCGCCGAGCTTGAAGTTGATGCGGCCGCTGGAGGCCTCGACATAGGGAAATCGTGGACGGGCTTCCGGCCGCACCTTGGCCGTGGGAGCGGGATTGGTCTGCGATGCGCGCTCGACCAGCTCTTCGAGATTCCAATGGCCATCAGGACGGCGAACCAGATTCAAGCTCGCATTGTCGAGATCGAGGGTGCCGATCTCCAGGCGGCCGCGCCACAGTGATGACAGCCGCAGATAGGCGGTGACGCTATCGGCGCGCAGCATCGGCTCGGCGCCGTAGCTGGTGTCGTCGGCAACAACGAAGTTGTAGAGCACAACGCCGGGGCGCGGCAGCAGCTTGAGCTCAAGGCTGGAGACGGTCACGTCGCGGCCGAGGGCGCGGCCGATCGCGCCGGCAGCCCGGTTGCGGTAACGATTCACATTGATGAACGGCGGCAGAAACAGCGCCAGCACGAGCGCCAACACGACTGCCCAAATCAACCGCCGTGAGCTGCGGCGCAGCATCAGTGCACCACGTGGAACATCCGGGACCAGCGGGTGTGGTCGAAGAAGTGAATGATGATGTTAAAGAGCCAGGCAATGCGGTCGCCGATGCTCTGGCGCTCATATTCATCGCGCGGCGTCACGAACGACCAGTAGATGAACATAGGCCGGCCGATTACGTTTTCGTATGGCACAAAGCCCCAATAACGGCTGTCGAGGCTGACATCGCGATGGTCGCCCATGGCGAAGACGCTGTCAGGAGGGACGACGAGGTCGCCATTCTTAATGAAGGACGGCATCTGCAGCCGCCACTCGGCGCAGCCATGGCAGTCCATATACTCGGGCGTGCCGTTGGGGAAGTCGTCGCGATAGGAATCGTACTCGCCGCTGGTGAGCACGTAAGGCTCATTCAGCTTTTCGCCATTGCGATAGACGGCGCCATCCTGCAGATGAATGCGATCGCCAGGAAGGCCCATGACACGCTTCACAACGTAGAGGCCGGGTTCACCCGGAGAGAGGAAGACAAAGACGTCGCCGTGATGCGGCGCGCGATAAGGAATCAGCTTGCCGATCCATTTGGTGGCCGGCGCCAGGAGGATGCGGTCGACGAAGACGTGGTCGCCGATGAGCAGCGTGTTCTCCATCGAGCTGGAGGGGATGGTGAAGGCCTGCAAGGTGAAGGTAATGATGAAGAGGCCGGTCACCAGGACGACGGCGATGGAGGCGATAAATTCGGCGGTGGTTTCCTTGTGCTTCTCCGGCTGCTCCGCCACTGGCGGTTTGGCGTCCTGGACCTTATCCGGCGGGGCCTTCACGGGTTTCCTGGTCGTTGGCAAGAGTGCGGTTCCTTCGAAAAAATGCCGTCCCTACGGGACTCTGGTGTCGTTTAACGTTCTGTACCCAGCGCTTCCGCGCTGGGCTAATCACTTTCATTCTGCCTGCGGCGGGATTGAGTCAGCCAATGATGATGCCCCAATCGACTTATTGCGGGATGTGCAACATGCGATGCCAGCGCAAGCTGTTGAACATCTGCGTCACATTCAGCGTCAGATTGGAAAGTTTATCAGACGGAAGACCGCCCGCCACGGCTGCCTCTGCCCGGTCCATTGACCAGTAGATCACCAGCGGCCGTCCGACAACGTTTTCCGCCGGCACAAAGCCCCAGTAGCGCGAGTCATAGCTGTCGTCGCGATTGTCGCCGAGGGCGAAATAAGAGCCTTCGGGGACGATCAGCTCGCCGTCTTCCATCAACTTATGCATCTGCGAATACCACTTCGCCGAAATCCTTTCGCCGTAAACGCCGCCGTCGGGAAAGTTGTCGCGGAAGCGATCGCGCCAGGCCCAATTGAACGTAGCATAGGCGTCGTCCTGGCGGACTCCATTGACATAGACGTGCTTGTTGATGAGACGTACGCGATCGCCGGGAATCGCCACTACGCGTTTTACGAAGTGCTGCTGGGGATTAACCGGATAGCGAAAGACGATGATGTCCTGGTTCCGAATGGGCCGGTAAGGCATGAGCCAGCTCCAGATGCCGGAGTGCCCGTAATGCGCCTTGTCCACCAACAGGTAATCACCGATGAGGAGGGTTTTCTCCATCGATTCGGAGGGAATCTGGAAGGCCTGCACCGTGAAGCTGATCACGAAAATTGCGATCACGATGGTGCCGACGAGCGATTGCACAGAAAACATCACGCTGCGATCGTGCACTGGCGGCGGCACTGGGGCGACAGGCGGCTGTTCGGAAACTGTTCTGAGTTGCTCTGGGGTACCAACTTCACTCATGACGGCTCGGCATGTTCGGCGTCCGCCGCCGAACGATCGGCCGCGGGACTTCTTTCTAACGATTGTAGACGTTCCCAGGCCAGGCGTGCTGCGCCTTGTTCGGCGGCTTTCTTGGTGGTGCCTTCACTGCGGCAGACGAAAGCATCGTCACCGCCGGGAGATGCGGGGATGTGGGCTTCCATGGTGAACGTCTTGCGGTGGTCCGGGCCTTCTTCTTTGACCATGACGTAGCGGGCCTGTGGCCGTCCGCTGGCGTGAATGGCTTCCTGCAAAGCCGATTTGTAATCCATGACGGGAAGCTTCTCGCCGCCTTGTTTTTGCACTTCGGCAAGCTCGGGCTCGAGAATGTTCTGCAGGATGAATCGCTGAGCGACCTCGATGCCGGCATCGAGAAACAGGGCAGCAATGATGGCTTCGAGAGCGTTGACCAGCAGTGCGCTCTTGTTTCGCCCACCACTGCGCTCCTCGCCGCGGCCAAGACGAAGATAATCGCCGATCTTAAGTTCATGCGCCGGATGCAGCAGGCGACGCGCGCTTACGATGTGGGCGCGCAGCTTGGAGAGTTCGCCTTCCTGGTATTCCGGAAAGCGGCGGAACAGCTCCTGGCTGACCACGAAGGAGAGCACGGCATCGCCAAGAAACTCCATCTGCTCGTTATCGAATTCGACCGCAGGCAGGCCGCCGGAAGCGTTCTGCGCCTCCAACTCGCGAGCATAAGACGCGTGGGTGAGAGCCTGGCAAAGAAAGTTACGATCGCGAAAAATATGTCCGAGCACTTCCTCCAGCGCAGCCATGTCGTGAGCAGGGGATCTCATCTTGGTTTAGTGCATCGCGACCAGCTGGTCTCAATGCGGGTTGCTGGGCGATGTCGGGGCCGGTGACGAATTCGAGTGCGCGCCTGGGGCTGGAGCAGCCGTCGGCTGAGCTGCACCTCCAGCCGGCGATTGGGCGCTCATCAGCTTCTGCAGACGCGCCTGCTGCATCTTCGCCAAATTCTGTGCCTGAGTTCCGTCCTTGGCATATTGCACCGCTTTGTTCGCGGAGTCCAGTGCTTGTGAATATTGCTTCAAATTGTCCTGGGCAACGGAGAGCCGAAGGTAGACTACCGCCTCAGGCTTGCCGGAGCTCTTAGCGATGGCTTGCTGCAGGTTGGTAACGGCCGCGCTGTAGTCTTTCTTGCTCAGATCGACCATGCCGAGGGTGTCGTAAGCAATGGTGAGGATGCTTTGCTTGGCCCCCGCAACTCGCACCGGGTCGGCATTGGCGGGGAGCACCAAGCCGGTATCGATGTTATCGATGGCGGCGTGAGCGTCTTTGGCTGCTTCCGCCAGACGCTGGTCACGATCGAGGTCGGTCTCGTGGGTGGATTCGGCGAGCGCCGAGGCCACTTGCACCAGCGGGATCGGATTGGTTGGGTCGGCGGCAATGGCCTGGCGTCCGCTGTCGATGACCTTGTCGGTGTTATTGGATTGGGCGTAGAGATTCATGGCGCGAATGTAGAGCGAGGCGCGCAACTGGCTGTTCGGATACTTGGTGGAGAAGTCGTTGGCCGCGGCTTCCAGCTTGTCAGGGTCGGTCAGGGCGAAGTCCTCCTGATAGGCCTTCATCTCCTCCTGTGATCCTGCTTGCAGAACCTTTTGGCCGGCCGGGGGCGGTGCTGGCGTCGTCTGGGCAGAGCCGGAAGCCTGGCCGGTGGCTCCACTTTGCGCCGCCGGCGGGGCGCTCTGAGAGGGCGTCTGGGATTGCGGAGCCGCGGTTTGGGCAAAGGCCGCGACTGCGGTTAGAAGCACAGCTGTGATGATTGCGGTAGGTTTCATGATTTCGTTCCTTTCTCTGTAACAGGCCGCCGGTTGCTACGCGATGCGATGCTATTAATTCTGATCCTGATGCTTGGCGGTCGGCGGTTCGTACGGTTGCTGCAGGCCATGCTCGGCAGCAGTTTTGGCATCAGCGGGCAAGTCGGAAATGGCGAGCGCGGCCTTGTATTGCGCGAGCGCATCGTCACGCTCGCCCTGCAAGTCCAGAATACGTCCGAGATAAATGCGCGACCAGGCAGCCACGTGGGGATCCTTGACGGGATCTTTCTGCGCGTCGATGGCCTTCTGGAAATCGCTTTGCGCGCCCTGCATGTCGCCGCCAAAGCTGGCGACCTTGGCCAGAACGAAGTAGGCGCGCGCCGGATCCTCGTTGGCCTGCAAACTCTGTTGCGCCAGCTTGCCGGCTTCCGTGGGATTGCCGCTGGCTAAGGCTTGCTCCGCCAAATCGATCTTCTTCTGCGGCTGCCGGCGCGTGGCCTGTATTACTTCAGGCTCGGCTTCTTTGGCGAAAGCAATTTCGCTGGCGCGCTTCTTCTCGTGCGGGACATCCATCTCATGCAGCCAGTTGGGGAAAGCATCCTGCAGGCCGATGTTGGCTCGCTCGAAGTCGCGCAGCTGATTGTAGAAGTAGCCGGTGAGGACGAAGCCTTCGGCGTCGTCACGTTGCAGCAGCGCGAAACGATCCTTCTCCGGGAGCTTGGGATCGGCGGGAGTGCGGGCTTCGATGGCGCGGATCAGGCACTCCATCACCAGCAGGCCGATGTCGGTCTTGTATTCCTCCGCCATCGGCGCGGTTTGCACCGATTTCAGTATCGGTTGCAGACGCTCGAGCGAGGTCGCGCGCTTGGCCAGCAGCGGGTCCAGGGCAAAATGCAGATAGGTGTGCCGCAGGGCATCCATGTGGATGTTGTCGCCCGCGGGAGAAACCACCAGGTAGTAATAATCCTGAAGATAATTGCGCGAGTTCACCTGGCCGGGAGCGCTCATCGGCTCAAGGTAGACGGTGAAGCTGCGGCCGGCGTAACCGGACATCGGCATGCGCAGATAGTTGTCGGTGGAGGTGATCATCTGCGAGACCGGCCCGTGATACTGGTCGATGAGAGCCATGTATTCGGGCTGATGCTTCAGCCAGATCGCGTGCAGGTTGGCGGCTTTGTAGTAGATCTGCAGCAGCGGGACAAATCCGAGAATGTAGGTGGCATCCGGCGGCAGATCGGATTCCTTCATCTTGGGCGCGAAGTCAGGAGGGGGGCCGAGATTGAGCGCCAGCGAGACATATTCCGCGAGATCGTGCGCGGCGCCGCCCATGCGATGGTCGTTGTAAAAGCGGCACATTGCTGCGGCGGCAGTAGCGACGGCTGGAGACTTGCTGGCCTCGACGAGCTCGGCGCGAACTTCCGCGCGAATCGGGGATGAAGTTTGCAGCTCCTGGTCGTAGCCGCAAACGTTCATGGCGGCAACCACGCTGAATAGAGTTTCGCTGTCGTCGAGTCTGGCCTTGGACTGGGCGGCGGCGGAGAGGCTCAGCGAGGCGAGCGCGACGAGCCAGACAAGAATGCGGGCAAAACGCAGAAGAGGCTCCAAGGATCAGCAATTAGCACTTAGCAATTAGCACTTAGCAATCGCGGGCGGACGAGTGCGTGAGGCTAAGGGAAAGCGATGGCTCCAGTTTACGAGGTCAGCATGGGGCGCGCAAACCAGCGATGCGTCAGCAGCGATCTAACAGTGCCAGAGTTCTCGCATGGCTTGCTCAAACGTTCCTCGCTCGAAGCAGCTTTGCAGGAAAAGAGAGCAGGCTTCCTTTAGGTTGGCTTTGGCCTCGCCTGCGGTTCTACCTTGAGTAGTTATATCTAAAGGCGGGCAGTAGGCGACGTACCAATCATCCTGTCGCTTGACGGTGCCGAAGAGCTTGAATTCCGCTTGAATCGCCGCGCGCATAAATTACACCGGGAGGCGCGAGTGTCTGAGGTGCGCCAAACTGATTATGACATGTTGAGCCGAACGAGCGTCTCTAGCCCTGCACCTGCACCTTGGAGAAGGTGAGGATGACGTGGCTGGAGGTCGGCTGGCCGAAAGCGGTCGCGGGATTGAACGTGGTGAAAATCAGCATGTTCTTCAGCTGAGGAAGAATGGGCGCCGCATCTTCCGGTGCGGAGAGGATACGGTAATCCAGCACGCGGCCATCGGCGCCGACATAGGCCTCAACCACCAGGGAATCGGTGTTGGCGGTGCCCATGGTCAGCTCGAACGGGGTGGACTTCAGCTCGGCCGGAGTGTACAGCATGGTGGGCACGTCGTTGGAGGCGCGCACATGCGCCGGCCAGAGAACGCTCATCAGCACGCCAAAGACCAGCAAAGTGGTGAGAGTGCCGGCGGTGGCGGGAACCATAACCGCGTTGAAGGCGTTATCCCAGCGCACCGCAAGCCGTTCCCAGCGCGAGCGGCGCGAGTTGGCCAGCTCCTGCGAGAGCGCGACGCGCAACTTCAGCGACAGATCGGCCGGCGCGGGCTTGCGGCCCAGCGAATTGACCAGCGACTGAGTCCGCTGCACCGAAGCAAAGCGGGCGGCACATTCGGTGCAGGCGCGCAGGTGTTCGTCCATCTGCGCCATCTGGCTGCGTGTGACCGCACCATCCAGGTACGACGACATGAGTCCCTTGGCAACTGAGCAAGTCATGGTGTGACCTCAACGTTATGACCGCTGATCGAAGCACCGCGGCGCCGACTCCCGTCTCTCTCGCCCGTTTCCATGCCAAATGCTGCAAGATGCCGTTGCAAACGCTTGCGTAATGCCTCGCGTCCACGCACCAGCCGCGATTTCACCGTTCCCAGCGAAGTCTGCATGACTTCCGCGATCTGCTCGTAGGAAAGCTCCTCGATATCGCGCAGGATCACCGTGGTGCGATACGGCTCGACCAGCTCCTTGAGCTCGGTCTCGACTCGCGCGCGCAGTTCGTCGTCGGAGACGTTCTCGAACGGCGACTTGCCGTCGTCGACCAGGGTGTCCTTCATGGCGGAGAAATGGCCGCTGTCGTCGCGCTCAAAATCCGGCTCGATGGAGGTCTCGCGGAACTTGTGGCGATACCACCAGCGACGGCGGTTCGAAGCTTCATGCAGGGCAATACGGTAGATCCAGGTTTTCAGGCTGGAATCGGCGTTGAAGCTCTTGATGCCGCGAAACACCTTGATGAAGACTTCCTGGGTGGTATCGGCGGCGTCGGACGGATCGTCCAGGGTGCGGTAGACCAGGTTATAAACGGGCTGGTTGTAATGCGTGATGAGCCAGGAAAAAGCGGCTTCCGATCCGGCCTTCAGCTCGGCCACGATCGACGCTTCTTCCGTGCGGACGCTCAGCGCACTTGCGAGGTCACTCAATGTTGTTACTCCCGCCACTGGCAGGCACCTCAATAATAAATTCTTTCGCGACCCGCAACAACCATGGAAACGGCGCTCGACGCGTTGTCAGCGCAACTTGCCCCATTCCAGAAGATCGGCTCGAAGGTGTAGGACGAGGCCGTCGTCCGGAAGAGGGCTAATGAGTTAGACCCCGGGCGAGTCCGAAATGTTCCAGAAAGTCGGAGCACGGGGGCACCATGGTGGTTGGGGCAGTGCGGCCTTCAGCGCCGTATTCAAGCATTTTGCTTCTTGTCATCCCGACGAGGCCCTTCAGGGCCAGCGCCTCGGCTTCTTCTTTTTTGTCATCCCGACCGAAGGCCTTAGCCCGAGCTTTGTCATCCCGACCGAGGACTTCAGTCCGACCGAGGGATCTGCGGTTAGCCGCGGAGCGGCAACACGGGTTGCGACACAGTCTCATCAGGACCGAGGAGGGATCTGCGGTTCGCCTTTTCTGCGAACTGGTTTGGACGCACCGGTGCCCCGCACATCCCCTTGAACATCCCCGCATCCAACCATTCTTGATAAACTGGAGTCCCACCTCGTCCTTCGCCCGGGGCGAAGAATCTTCGGTATGTGCCCGATGAGAATTACCGGAAACTTGCTGCTCCTGCTTTGCGCGAACCTCGCGCTCTACGCGCAATCGACCCCGACCCCTGCGCCTGCCGCCGGAAGCGTCTCCATGACCGCGATCCTGCCGCAGCTGGACACCCTGCAAGCGGCGGCCTCGCAGGCCAACTCCGCGATCGCCTACATGCGCATCGAGAAGTGGAAGGCCGACGCCAACTCCAAGCAGCAGGCGCAATCCAACGCCGACTCCATTCAGCGCAATCTGACTCAGGCCTTGCCGGCATTGATCGGCGCCGTCCGCAGCGCACCGCAGGACGTGAACGCCGAGTTCAAGCTGTATCGCAATCTCAACGTGCTCTACGACGTCTTCGTGTCGCTGACCGAATCGGCCGGCGCCTTCGGCCCGCGCGGCGATTACGACGCCCTCGCCCGGCAACTCGGCGTTATCGATTCCGTGCGCCGCAGCCTGGCCGACAGTCTGGAGAATCTCACTGCCTCAACCCAATCGGAATTGAATCAGCTTCGCACCCAGGTCCAGACGCTGCAGCAACGCGCAGCCACACCGCCCCCCGCTCTCAAGAAAGTAATCGTCGACGACACCGAGCCGGCCAAGAAGACGACCACCCACAAGAAGAAGCCAGCCCCGTCCTCAAGCCAAAGCTCTGGCAGCTCAAGCTCCAACTCCAGCTCCGGCTCAAGCACCAACCCCAGCTCTGGCATCAAGCACAATCCATCGCCACCCCCGGCAAAACAGCAATAGCATCCGATCAACGGGCGTGTCATCTCATCGCACACTCTCTGGTGACGCCGGTTACTGTTTTCAAGCCCGGAACGGGCGACATTTGTGTTAGCCGTGGGCGTGAGCCCGCGGGACACGTTATTTCCAGCTGATCGAGCCGCGGAGCGGCGGCATCCTCATGTCGCGATCCTATGTTTTGAATTACGTTCATTGTGTGTTTTCCACCAAAGGCCGGGCCCAGTTGATTCGCGAGCCGGAACCTCTCTGGGCGTATCTGCGCGGGATCGCCCGCAATTGCGGAAATGACATGTTTGCCGTTGGCGGGACGAATAATCACGTACATCTCCTTCTGTCGCTCCCAGCCGGGAAGCATCTGGTCGAAGTCCTGCGCGATCTGAAGGCCAACTCCTCGCGATTCATGAAAACCAACGTTCCCGGGTTTGCGTGGCAGGATGGATATGCAGCCATCAGCGTCAGCCCCTCACAACTCGGATCGGTAAGCCAATACATTGCACGGCAGCATGAACATCATCGTGTACGAACGTTCGATGACGAATTCCTGTCCCTGCTCGACAAGGCAGGCGTGCGCTACGATCGGCAATACGTGCTCGCGGATTAATGTCGCCGCTCCGCGGCTCGGGATCGCAGAGGCCTGCCGACCGCGGGCTTACGCCCACGGCTAAAGCAAATGTCGCCCTGACGGGCTAAGCGACGTGAGGTTGTTCATGCCCCCACAGACATCAACCCCGGCCATAGGGATGGCCAATAAGAAGCATTGAGTCCCCGGGGGACGCCACAATCCCGTCCGAACCATCCAAGGCTTTCAACGTACGATCTCCAGCCTTACTCCGACGGGCTAGTCGCGTTCAGGATGATGTTCAGCGGCGGCGTCTGCGCCGGCTTCACGTAGCGGTCGACGATGAAGCGCTGGCCGTCGGGCGTGACATCGTAGTTGAAGATGTCGCTGTTGAAGAGACAGACGGTCGCGCGTGAGCCTGAAACAGCTTCGTCCGGAGCGCCGGTCGCCAGCGTGCCTTCGCCATTGACGCTGACGGCGACGATGTTTCCCTGGGGATCGAGGTAAAAGATTTCTTTGCCATCGCCGCGCCAGCGAGGTTCCTTGCCGCCGCCGCGCGAAACCTGGAGCTTGCCGCCGGTGCCGGGATAGGGCGCGATGTACACCTCCCACTCTCCGGTTTCGTCGGTTTCGTAGGCCAGCCACTTGCCGTCGGGTGAGATCTGGCCGTCGGCCTTGTTGCCGCGGCCGGGAAGCTGCAGCGGCGAGACCTTCTTATCCTTGAGCGAAGCGATCTCCAGAGCGCTGCCGCCCGTAGTCACCGTGCCCGTGGCGATCAAATCCTGGTCGCCGACGGTGAAGGAGTTGGGCATGATGTCGATGAGGTTGGACGGCGGCGCGGCCAGACCGCGGTCAGCTTCGTAGCCGTTGGAATTTTTCAGCCGCAGGATCTCATCCTTGGCAGCGGAACGATAGGCGATCATCTTGCCGTCGCGCGACCACACGCCCGTAGTTTCTTCTGCCGGATCAAACGTAAAGCGCGTCGAGGAATCGTGCGGGAAATCGTGGATCCACACGTCGATGTTCCTGGCCTTGGGATCAGCAACATCGAACGCCAAGCGGTGTCCGTCGGGCGAAAGACTGGGATTGGCAAGGATGCCGACTTCGCCGATCCGTCCCAGCTCCTTCCCGGAGCGGTCAAACCAGGTGAGTTGCGAGAGCGACGACCCGGTGCCTTGATGGAAGACGACAGTATCGTTCAAGGCCACGGTGAAAGCGCCCCAATAGGTAGACGGATGACGTCCTACCTGAGCCGCGACGATCTGCGGCTTGCCTTCCACCTTGGCCGCGTCGGGATCGAGCGCGACTTGCACCAGCATGCCTTTGAAGTCGACGTAGAGGAGCCGATTCCTGGCGTAACCAGGATTCGACCACGCCAATGTCAACAGCTGCTTTTGCTGACGGTTGCTCAGCGAGCCCATGTAGATTCCGCTGGTGTGGTCGTCGGGACGCTCGTTGAAGTCGCCGGCCCAGAAGAGAAAGTGATCGCCGTCGGGCAGGAAGACCGGCCAGCGATGCGAAGAGTCCGTGGCGGGAGTGAAAACCTTGTCGGTCAACACCTCGTCATCCGTTCCATCGGCGTCGATGCGCCACAGCGGACCACCGGCATCAGGAGCGTAGATGATGACATCCTTCTTGCCCCAGCTTCCGCCGCGAGCCTGAATGGCCGAGGCCAGCACCTGCGGCGTGCCGCCGGTCGCCGGAACCTTCTTCAATTTTCCTTGCGCGAAGAAGCCGACGTAATTATCGTGCGGCGACCAGAAGGGATAAGCCGCGCCTTCGGTTCCTTCCAATCGACTGGCGTGCGACGAGCCGACAGGCTGCACGTAGAGAATGCCTTCGCCGGTGCCTTCGTCGACGGCGACGTAGGCCAGCATGGCTCCATCGGGCGAGATGGCAATGTGGCCGACCTCGCTGGGCATGGGAATCGCAAACTCCATGCGCACCTTCGGAGCCGCGTGCCGGGAGAACAGCACAGCGCCTGCGACCAGCGCTCCGACGACGAGCACAGCAATCGCCATCGCCCACAGCCCCCAGCGATGCGGCGCAACCTGCGCGCGCAGTGCGGGACTCGACTCCGATCCTGACAGCGCTGCCAGCGCGAAGGTAAGGTCACGCGCCGACTGGAAGCGGTCCCCAGCATTCTTCTCCAGGCAATGGCGCGCGATGCGATCCAGCGCCGGCGGAACTTTGATCTGCTCGAGGTCGAATTCCGCAGGATCGCTCTTCAGCACCGCGTTCATGACTTCGACAGCGGTGTCTCCGCAGAAAGCCTGCTTGCCGGAGAGCATTTCGTAGAGCACAGCGCCGAAGCTGAAGATGTCGGCGCGATGGTCGACCACCTCGCCGCGCACCTGCTCGGGAGCCATGTACGGCGCAGTGCCCATCACCATGCCAGGCTCGGTTTGCAGAGTTTGCACCGTGGCCATGGTGAGATCGGACATGCTGCCCGATGCCTTCGCCTTCGTCGCGCCGACATTGGCCTTGGCGAGTCCGAAGTCGAGCAGCTTGGTGTGACCGTCTTTGGTGACGAAGATGTTTTCCGGCTTGAGGTCGCGATGAACGATGCCGCGCTCGTGCGCCGCCGCCAGACCGTGCGCGATCTGCAGACCGACCTCGACCGCCTTGCGAACACCGAGCGGGCCGCGATTAAGCCGCTCGCGCAGCGTCTCGCCCTCCAGCAGCTCCATGACGAGATACGGCGTCTCGGCCTGCACGCCGACGTCGTACACGGAAAGAATGTTGGGATGATTGAGCGCGGCGACGGTGCGCGCTTCCTGCTCGAAGCGCTGCATCCGCATGGGATCGGAGGCGAGGGCTTCGGGCAGAATTTTGATAGCGACGGAGCGATTGAGCCGCGTGTCGCGGGCGCGATACACCTCGCCCATTCCGCCCTCGCCGACTGGCGCCACCACTTCGTAGGGCCCGAATTTTACCCCGGCTGCCAGCGCCATAGCGACTCGCGGGAATTATAGCGGAGAGAAAGGAGCACGATGCTCAAAAGGCGAGAGTCAGATGGCGCGAATGAGCAGATCGGCTGTGGAGTTTGACTACGCGATGTCAGTGGGAGAGAATACTGGAGACGCTGATCACCGCGTCGTCCTTCCGCAAAGTGGGCCTGTGGCGCAGCTGGGAGCGCGCTTCCATGGCATGGAAGAGGTCGTCGGTTCGATCCCGACCAGGTCCACCAAATCCCTCAGCCCATTTAGTTCCGATCGTCTCCGACAGCAGTAGGCTGTCTACATGGAGCTGCCACTGCCGACTCGACGTCCGCGACTGTCCCCCTGCGACCCAGGAATGAACCTTTCGAGATTGCGCCCCTTTCGCAGGTTTCTTCGACGAGGTACCCGTAAGGTAACGCGGGGAATCGAGCTGCAAGGTGGTAACATGGTTGTAATGAAGGCTTCTTCTACCTCCAAGGTCCCGACGGACAACCCTACGGAGAGAAGATGGAGACTTCTTCGCAAGCGAAAGAGCAGCCAAGTTGACGCGCGGGCACGCGACGGGCGGATGGAACTTCCTCTTCCTAAAGTAGGTGCAATGAAACAGACTCCCGCTCAATATGTCATATCGTTTCAGGCGGAGCCTTCTTACAAGGGCAGGCGCCATCATTGGATGATTTGCCGGGCGCAGAACCCCGATGAATTAGTGTCCTGGGGCCATGAGCCCACGCGCGAACTGGCGGAAGCTGCGGCGGGGAGAGAGCTTCAGGATTTGTCCGCCGGGGTGACCAGAGGTGGCCAGGTGGCGACCACCATCAAACCGTTCACGCGTCATGCTTAACGCTGCGGCTTGACTGTCTTCTTAGCTACTAACAGGTGCGACCCGCGCCTTCCGCGGTTGAAGTCACTAGTCTCTACCCAACCTCTTTCTACGACTCCGAAGTCCCGACTGTGTGGCGCAGGCTAATCCGGGAAGCGGCGTGACGGCTTCACAGCCGGCTGAACAAGTCGTTCCGCGCGCGCTTTGTAACAGGGCACGACCTCGGTGTCTGCGTGAGAACCACCATGCATTTCGGCAGTGGACAGCGACCGCCGAAAATCGAGCGCCGTAGGCGCGGCGTCATGATAGCCCAGGACGGAGCCGTAGGCGGAGTCCTGGGTAGGGTGGAAAATGATGCAGAGTCCCCCGGGGACGGCATGGTTCTCACGCCTGCACATCATTCGCGCCGATAAGGCGTTTTTCTCGCTCGAGCCGGCTTTTAGTCCGCTCGGGGATCTGCCTTTCGACTTCTTCAGCAGCCGCTCAACTCACTCGCAGCGAAGGGCGATCATAGGATCGACTCGCGCGGCCCGCAGTGCTGGGACGGCGCAAGCGAACAGTGATACTGCGATCAGCAGCGTACCGACGGCCACAAGTGTCAACGGATCATGCGGCGTAACTCCGAACAACTGGCTGCTCATCAGCCGCGTGAGGGCGAGCGAGAGGACGATGCCCAGCACGACCCCGGCGACTACCATTTGCGCTCCCTGGCTCAGGATCAGGCGCAAGACATCCCCCCGTTGCGCGCCCAGCGCCATCCGCACGCCGATCTCTCGCGTGCGTTCGCCCACCAGGTACGAGAGGACTCCATACAAACCTATGGCCGCAAGCGCCAGCGCCAGCATGGCAAAGGCGCCCAGCAGCAGCATGGAAAGCCGGCGCGGCGCCAGCGACTTCGACAGAACATCGTCCATAGTTTCCACGGCATAAACTACCGCTCCCGGGTCCAGCTCCGAGACCGCGCGCCGCACCGAGACCATCACCGCCGCCGGATCGTCATGCGTGCGCAGCACCACGGCTACCCCATCGGCGACCAACGGAAGCATCTTGGGAGGAATCTGCATGAACGGGTAGTAGAACTCCGCTGCGACAGAACCTAGCGCATCGGTACCCGGGCCCCATTGCCGAATGTGTCCGACCACACCGACAATCTCCGCTTCCACATCGAACTCCTCAATGTGAATGTGTTGCCCGATAGGGTTTTCCTTCGCAAAATATTGCCGCGCGAAGACGTCATCGACATCCACAACCACTGGCTCGTTCTCGTTGTCCTGCGCGGTGATGAAGCGGCCGCGTTTCAGCGTGATGCCCATTGCCGGCTGGAAGCCCGGCTGCACCAGGTAAAACATCGCCTGGCTCATCTCGTTGTCCGATGCCGGCTTGGGTCGTCCTTCAATCCAGAACGGCAGTTCGGAATCGTGGATCAGCGGACGCGAGCCCAGGGTGATGGATACCGCCTCGACACCGGGAATGTTGCGCATCTGAGCTTCGAAACGGTGCAGCCGCTCGCGCACCTGAGCTGGCGTAGCTTTAGGATGCGGCGGTAGAGACAGCGAAAACGTGATGGCGTGTTCGGGGTCGTATCCGGGATTGACCTTCAACAGCGCCGAGAGCGAGCGCAACATGAGCCCAGCGCCGACCAGGAGCACAATCGACAAAGCTACTTCCGCCACGACAAAGAACGCGTGCAGATTTCGTCGCCCACCGCCTGCACCCTGCGTGCTCTGCCGCAGGACTTGCTGCAGACTCACGCGCGAAAACTTCAGCGCGGGAGCCAGTCCAAAACCAACTCCGCTGAGCAGCGACACTCCCACGGTAAAGAGCAGCACGCGTGCATCCAGCGAGACCTCGCCGGAACGCGGCAGTGTTTCGGGCAGAAATCGCAGCGCAGCTCTGGTTCCGAAGAAGGCAATCACCAGTCCTGCCATGCCGCCGATCCCGGCGAGCATTAGGCTTTCCGTCAGCAGCTGCCGAATCACGCGACCGCTTCCGGCGCCTAGCGCCCTGCGCACCGCAAACTCGCCCGAGCGGCGCATCGATCGCACCAGCATCAGGCTGGCGACATTGGCGCAGGCAATCAACAGCAGGAAAGCGACCGCTGCCAGCAACACCAGCAGAATTGGCTGGACTGGTCCAACGACATCCTGCTTCATCGGCACAACGCTGATTTCAACGTCCTTGTTCGCTTCGGGATAGGCAAGGGCGAGATGGTGCGCGATCGAGTCCATCTCCGCGCGCGCCTGTGCCAGCGTCACGCCTGGTTTGAGCCTGCCGATAGCGTAGGCGCTCAGGTCGACTCTGCGGTCGAGAAACGAGGCATCATTCAGCTGCCCGATCGGAGTGAACACGTCCCGCTGCACATCATGAAAAGAGAAGCCCGGCGGAAGAATTCCGATGATGGTGTAGTTGGTGCCTCCCAGGTCAAGGGAGCCGCCGACCACCGCCGGCGAGCCGCCAAAATGGCGATGCCAGAAAGCATCGCTCAAGAGAACCACCGGGCCGGCTCCGATGTGGTCATCCTCAGAAACAAAATCCCGGCCAAGAACCGGATGGATTCCGAGCGTCGTGAAAAACGCGGCTGAAACCATGAAGCCGTTCACCCGCTCCGCCTGACCGCTGCCCATCAGGTTGTAGTCTTCGTGACGGTAAATCGCCATCGACGAAAAAGTCTGCGCGCTGCGCTGCCAATCCAGAAAGTTGGGATAGCTGATAGGTCCCTGTCCCAGCCCAGGTTTTTCTTCATAGAGGGCGACCAGTTGGTTCGATCGCGGATACGGCAGCGGATTGAGGAGCACGCTGTTCACAACCGAAAACAGCGCAGTATTCGCGCCAATGCCAAGCGCCAGCGTGATGATCACCGTCGCCGAGAACGCCGGCGACTTCAGCAGCATGCGGAAAGCGAAGCGAACATCTTGCAGCCAAGCGCTCACGATCACCCCGAATCGCCAAGTCTCGCAAAGGAGAAGCGCCTCCGGATGAGGGGTCAACTCCTAAGGAGACTCTGATTAAGTCCGGGTTTGAAGGGGACGGCCTTCAGGCCGGCGTCCCCGGCTCCTTCTTTGAGTTTTGTCATCCCGACCGAGGGCTTCAGCCCGACCGAGGGATCTGCGGTTCGAGCCGCGGAGCAGCGGCACGGGCCGCGACACACTCCGATCGACTTAATCAGAGTTTCCCTAACGCGGACTCAAAACTATATCGAAGATTGGGTTGGAGTGATTATTCCTTCGCCACGATTCCGCCGCTGTTCATCCCGAAGTTTTGGTTGGCGCAGGGTGAGAAACGCTCTCCCGCCGCGCCCGGCGAGAGCGTATCAACACAAACTACGAACGCGGTTTCGGCCCGCGCTTTGCAGGGATCGCGACCATTCGCTGCCGTGTTTTTTCCGTCGCCATCGGTTGCGGAGGAGCGGCGTCGCGAATTAGTCGTGGCGCGCGGCTGTTTTTCCGTGCGCGCTTTATCAAGACGCGCGGCGAAGGCATCGAATGCGGCCGTGGGACCGGTCCAGCGTAACTGCTCCACGTCATCAAAGAGCGGGATGTCGGTACGCAGCGTGGCGAGAGTTCGGAAGAGCACGGCGCGCTCCCACTCGCTGGCTAGAGTGATCGCGAGGGCGCCCGCATTGGCGGCGTTCACGCGCCAGTCGCGATAGTCTTTGGGGATCGCTTCCAGATGAAGGAACTTGGCTAACACCGCGGCTGACGATTTCGCGCCCCACCCCCGCAGGCCTGGATAGCCATCAGCAGCATCGCCCACTAACGCAAGATAGTCAGGAATCGATTCCGGCGTGACGCCGAACTTGCCGACCACGCCCGCCTCATCCAGCGTCACCTGCGTGCGGCGATTCAACTGCACGATGCGCTCGCCGCTTACACACTGGCCAAGATCTTTGTCGGGCGTGCAGATGATGACGCGGTCGACACGCTTATCGCGAGCAGCCGCCGCGGCAGCGGCAGCCAGGGCATCGTCGGCTTCGAACTCTACCATCGGCCAGACGACGATGCCAGCGGCCAAGAGAACCTGCTCCAGAAGAGGGAACTGCGAGAGCAACTCGCGGTCGACACCTGCGCTGGTCTTGTATCCCGGCCATAACCCGTTGCGAAACGACTCGATGACGTGATCGGTCGCGACCGCAATATGCGTCGCGCCGGCTTTCATCATTCCTAATATCGACGCGAGCACACCGCGGACAGCAGCGACTTCCTGCCCACTCTCATCGCGAGCCGATGGCAGTGCGTAATAATGGCGGAACAACTCGTAGGTGCCGTCAACCAGATAGACTTCCAAAGCTCAGCTCCCAAGAGGAATTCCTAGATACTGTATACGGAATACTGCCTGCGAGGGTGGAGCACGACTTCCAGGCGTGCACGTTTCCGGGCCTCACACGACACGAGCTTTAGCGCCTGAGGTAAATCTGCCGATTACCTCAGCGGCTAAAGCCTAGATGTTGGCCGGCTCTCAAAATTGCACGCCTGAAAGGCGTGCTCCACCCGGATCGCTGAAATGCGATCTAACGCTGACCCAGTTACAGATCATGCAAAACTTTTGCTCCGCGCGAGTCGAGCGACGGGGTTTTGTATCTAAAAATAAAGCCAGACTGAAGTCATGGGGAGAGGCTGATCCGAAATGCTAAAGCCGACGCTGTTGACGGTTGATGATGACCCTAATGTCTTGCGGGCGATTGAGCGCGACCTGCGATCCCGGTATGGCGATCGCTATCGTGTGCTGCGTGCCAACTCTGGCGACGCAGGGCTGGTTTTGCTGCGCGAACTCAAGGTGCGCAACGATGCCGTCGCGCTGCTGCTGGCGGATCAACGCATGCCGGCGATGGACGGCATCGGATTCCTCGCCGAGGCCAAGAAACTTTATCCCGACTCCAAGCGCGCGCTGCTGACCGCATATGCGGACACGAGCGCGGCCATCAATGCGATTAATGAAGTCAACGTCGACTACTTCTTTCTGAAGCCGTGGGATCCGCCTAGCCAGCACCTGTATCCGGTTCTGGACGATCTGCTGGAGGATTGGAACGCGTCGTACAAGCCGCCGTACGAAGGGATTCGCGTGCTTGGAACTCGCTGGTCTCCGCGAGCGTATGAGGTGCGGGATTTTCTGGCGCGCAATCACGTGCCCTATCAGTGGATCGATGTAGAGCTGGCGTCGGAAGATCCCGAGGTCAAGCAACTGGTCGCCTCAGTGGGAGACGATGCCGGTCACCTGCCGATGACGCTGTTTCCCGATGGCACGCGCATGTTTGAGTCGACGCCTGCCGAGCTTGCCGACAAGATTGGATTGCGAACTCGGGCCGAGACGCAGTTTTACGATTTCGCGATCATTGGCGGCGGTCCCGGCGGATTGGCGGCTGCGGTCTATGGAGCATCGGAAGGTCTGAAGACGGTGATGATCGATCGCGAAGCGCCCGGTGGGCAGGCTGGGCTGAGCTCGCGAATTGAAAACTATCTCGGATTTCCGACGGGGTTGAGCGGCTTGGATTTGGCGCGGCGCGCGGTGATGCAGGCGCAGCGCTTCGGAGTGGAGATCATCGCGCCACAGGAAGCGGTGAGCCTGCGCGCTGAGGGGCCATATCGCATCGTGAAGCTGGCCAACGGCAGCGAGATTTCCTGTCACACCGCGCTCATCGCGACTGGGGTTCAGTGGAAGCGGCTGGACGTGCCGGGAATGGATCGACTGCAGGGCGCGGGCGTTTATTACGGCGGCGGCAGCCAGGAGGCAATCTCCTGCAAAGATGAGACGGTGTACATCGTGGGCGGCGCGAACTCTGCCGGACAGGCGGCGTTGAACTTCGCACTATTTGCGGACAAGGTCGTGATGCTGCTGCGCGGCGAGTCGCTCTCGGCGACGATGTCGCGCTACCTGATCGACCAGATCGAGAAGACGCCGAAGATCCAGTTGTGGACCCACGCCGAGGTCGTCGAAGTGCACGGCGAGACGCACCTGGAGGAGGTTTCGGTGTCGTGTACGGACACCGGCAAGGTCGAGCGCGTGCCGGCGACTTCCATGTTCATCTTTATTGGCGCGATGCCGCGCACCGATTGGCTGGAAGGCACGCTGGTTCGCGACGATCGCGGATTTGTTGTCGCGGGGCCCGACCTGGTCAAGGACGGCAAGATGCCTGCCAGCTGGAATGTCAATCGGCCGCCGTTCCTGCTGGAGAGCAGTCTGCCGGGAGTCTTCGTTGTCGGCGATGTGCGGCACGGCTCGATCAAGCGGGTTGCGTCGGCGGTGGGTGAGGGCGCGATCGCGGTGCAGTTCATTCATCGTTACATGGCGAAGGTATAAGAATGGGCGTCACTCGAGAAGAACTTCGAACCGTTGCCGTCTTTCACGATCTGCCAGACGATCAGCTGGATTGGTTTCTGGCCCACGCCAGCGAGGCGCGATTTGCGCCCGGAGACGTCTACGTACACGCCGGAGATCCTGCCGACAAGATGATGGTGGTGCTGGAAGGCGAGCTGCAAGTGCGCTCTGACAGTGCCCCGGACGCCGTCTTCAATATTCCCGCGAAGTCGGTCTCAGGAGTCCTGCCGTTTTCGCGGATGAAAATTTTTCCTGGTACCGGACGCGCCATTGCGCCGTCGCGCGTGCTGATCTTTCCGGCAGCGCTGTTCGATCAGCTGATCGCTCGCATGCCGGCATTGGCACAACATCTGGTCAGCACCATGGTCGATCGCACGCGCGAAGTCACGCGCATGGAGCAGCAGCGCGATCGTCTTGCCGCGCTGGGCAAGCTTTCTGCGGGATTGGCGCACGAGTTGAATAATCCTGCAGCAGCCGTGCGTCGCACGGCGGAGCGTTTGCGCGAGGTGGTTGGAGATTTCCGGAATTCCGTGAGCCAACTGGAAAGGCAGCAGCTGACGGACGGCGAGCGCGCGGCGATCGAGACCTTTGAGAGCAACTGTTGTGCCGCGGAGCCGGAGACCGATGTACTGAAGGCTAGTCAGATTCAGGACGAGATTGAAGACGTCCTGCGCCAGCACGGCATCGCGGACGGCTGGCAATATGCTGCGTCGTTAGTGGAATGCGGCGTGATGACCGCAGCCGCTCAAGTCGATGCTGGACGACGTGCGAACCGAAATTGCCGGCCCGGCGCTGCGGCGTGTTTCCTCTAAGGTCGAAGTCGACGATCTGCTGGATGAGTTGGAGAACGGCGCGGGGAAGATCTCCGACCTGGTGCGCGCGATCAAAGAATATTCCTACATGGATCAGGCGCCGGTGCAGGATGTCGACCTCAAGAACGGCCTGGAGAACACGCTGACCATCATGGGGCACAAGCTGAAGAAGGGTGTCGTGGTCAAGCGCGAGTATCATTCGACGCCGCTGCTGGTGAACTCTTACGGCAGCGAGTTGAATCAGGTGTGGACCAACATCATCGACAACGCCGTCGATGCCATGAAGGGCAAGGGCGAGCTGCGGATCAAAACCTTCCTCGACAGCGATTGCGCGGTGGTGGAGATTGGCGACTCCGGGCCCGGCATTCCGCCCGATGTGCAGTCGCACATCTTCGAACCGTTCTTCACGACGAAGGGAGTGGGGGATGGCACCGGCTTGGGATTGGATACGGTGCTGCGCATCGTGCGCAAACATCGCGGCTCGATTACGGTGAACTCACGTCCGGGTGATACCAGGTTTCAGGTGCGCCTGCCGGTAGCGGATGTGCCAGTGCACGACTGATTACGAACTGCTTTTGACGGTCTCGCTGGCGGATTTGGCGAAGACAATCTCTGAGACGAGCAAAATTGCGCCGATTACGATAGCGCTGTCGGCCACGTTGAATGCCGGCCAGTGATAGTTGCCGACGTAAAAATCCAAAAAGTCTACGACATGGCCGCTGACCATGCGGTCCCACAGATTGCCCATTGCGCCGCCGAGGATAAGCGACAGACCGATGCTGGTAGTGCTGAGCGCGTGGCCGTTCTTCCACAGCAGGGCGGAGACGACAATCAAAGCGAGGATGGAGAAGCTGACCAACGCGCCGACCTTCCATTGGGCCGAGGACTCGGCGAATAATCCAAAGGCAGCGCCGGTGTTCTGAACGTGGGTGAGGCGGAAGAAGCCGGGAATTACGACGACGGAGTCGTGCAGAGCGATGTTGCTGGCGATGGCCCATTTCGCCAGCCGATCCAGCAGTAGAACAATGACTGCGATAAAGATGAAGTACTTGCGCATGGGCGAATTCGAGTTTACCGGCTCTCCCCGTGGCGTTACCTCTATGTTAGACGCTCTTGGGCGGGGAAGGAAGCGGGGAGCCGGCCGCGGCGGCGAGTTCTGTGCCACCGGGCTAAAGCCCGGCTCCGGAAACAGTAATAGAGCGCCGGGACGCGGGCCTAAAGGCCCGCTCTACCGCCGGCGAGCTCGATCCTGGCGCTCCCACCGTTAGCGCGCTCCGGCGGTGGCCTCAATTTCGGCCAGGACGGCGCTGCAACGCTCGCAGACCGTGGGATAGTTCGGATCCTCGCCGACGTGGGTTGAGTAGTTCCAACAGCGCTCGCACTTCTGGCCAGGGGCTTTATTGATTGTGATATTCAGCCCAGTGTCGCCGTTGCTCGCCGTTGCTTTTTCCAGCACTACATCCGAAACGATGAACAGATATCGCAACTGATCACGATAGCGCTCCAGCACCGGATAGATGCTGTCCGGCGCGGCGAGATGGAGTTGCGCTTCAAGGCCGCTGCCGATACGCTTCTCGGCGCGAGCGGCCTCGAGAGACTTCAACGCTTCATCGCGAACGGAAAGCAGCGTCTGCCAATCGCTCTTGATCGCTGCGACATCGAAGCCCGCCGGCAGCTCGCCGGTCAGGTCCTCGGGAGCAGGGAAGTGCTCGAGGTGAACACTTTCGGGGCGGGTTGGCATTGCCGGCAGAAATCCCCACACTTCGTCAGCCGTAAAGCTCATCACGGGTGCGAGCAGGCGAACGAGTGCCTCGCCCAGACGCCAGAGCGCGGTCTGCGCCGAGCGTCGCGCCGGCGATTTTGGCGCCGAGGTATAGAGGCGATCCTTGAGCACATCGAAATAAATCGCGCTGAGGTCGACGATGCAAAAATCCTTCAGCCGCTGGTAGAGCCGGTGGAAAGTGAAGCTGTCGTAGTGCGAGCGAACGTCGCTGCGTGACCTCGGCGGCTTGCAGCAGGATGTATTGGTCGAGCGGATGCATCTCGCCAAAGGGCACGAGGTCGCGAGCCGGATCGAAGGCCTCAAGATTGCCGAGGATGTAACGAAACGTGTTACGGATTTTGCGATAGCTGTCGGCGATGCGCTGCATCAGCTCGTCGGAGGACATCACGTCTTCGCGGAAGTCGACGGAGGCGACCCAGAGGCGGATGATCTCGGCGCCAAGCTTGTCGGCGATATCAACCGGATCGACGACGTTGCCCAGCGACTTCGACTGCGCGCGGCCTTGCGGGTCAAGCACCCAGCCAACGGTGGCGCAGGTGCGATAGGGCGCTTCGCCTCGCGTTGCGACCCCGCAGAGCAGGGAAGACTGGAACCAGCCGCGATGCTGATCGCCGCCTTCGAGATAGAGATCGGCGGGCCAGGGAAGTCCGGGCTCGCGGCCGAGCACGGCGGCGTGGCTCGATCCCGACTCGAACCAGACGTCAACGATGTCCATCTCCTTGCGGAATTTCGTCGAGCCGCACTTCGAACATTTTGTTCCTGCGGGCAGGAGTTGTTCCGGCGAATAGCGATACCAGGAGTCCGCACCTTCGCGCGCAAAAAGCTCTACCACTGAACGGTTTACAGCGTGATCGTTCAAGAATTCGTTGCAGTCTGTGCACTGGAACAGCGCGATAGGCACACCCCACACGCGCTGGCGCGAAATGCACCAGTCGGGACGCCCCGCGACCATGTTAGTGATGCGCTCCTCGCCCCACGCCGGGTCCCACTTCACCTTCTTGATCTCGTCCAGCGAGCGCGTGCGGAGGGTTCCACCGTCACTACCCGACGCATCGGCGGGCGGCGAAAGTTTTCCTTCCATCGAGATGAACCACTGCTCGGTGGCGCGGAAGATGATGGGATTGTGGCAGCGCCAGCAATGCGGATAGGAGTGCTCGATCTTCTCCAGGCCGAGCAGCACGCCGCGCGACTTCAGAAGCTCGACGATCAGCGGATTCGCCTTGAAGACCTGCTGGCCTTCATACTCGGGCAAGCCGTTGCGCAGGATACCGCCGTCATCGACGTTGGAGTGCAGATCGAGGCCGTACTTCACGCCGGTGTTGAAATCGTCGGCGCCGTGGGCGGGAGCGGTGTGGACCGCGCCGGTGCCGGTGTCGAGCGTTACGTAATCGCCGAGCACGCCGAGGATGCTGCGATCCAGAAACGGATGAGCGAAGGTTGCGTACTCAAGCTTCGCGCCGGGGAATGATGCGATCTCTTTCGCCTCGCCGAGATTGCACTTCTCGATGGTCTGCTGCGCCAGCGCTTTCGCGACGATGTAGACCCACTCGCCGGCATCGAGCGCGACATACTCCGCGTCGGCAGCGAACGTGACTGCCATCGAAGCAGGCAGCGTCCACGGCGTGGTCGTCCAGATGATCGTCGCCGCCTTCTTGCCGGCAAGGCGCGCGTCAATCTTCGCCGGATCGCTGGTCAGCGCATAGCGCACCCAGATGCTGGGGCTGGTGTGCATCTCGTATTCGACTTCGGCCTCGGCCAGCGCGGTCTTGTCGTGAATGCACCAGTAGACAGACTTCAGGCCCTTGTAGACCAGACCCTGCTCATAACATTTGTAGAAGGTTTCGAGGATCACGCTCTCGTACTGCGGATCCATGGTGGAATACGGGCGCTCCCAGCGGCCGAGTCCGCCGAGGCGAATGAACTGCGAGCGCTGCAAGTTGAGGAATTTTGTCGCGTACTTGCGGCACTCTTCGCGCACCGCGAGCGGATCCATCTCGAGCTTCTTGCGGCCAAGCTGATCGTCAACTTTGATCTCGATCGGCAGGCCGTGGCAATCCCAGCCGGGGACGTACGGCGCGTCGAAGCCGCTCATGTTGCGCGACTTCACCACGAAATCCTTCAAGGTTTTGTTGAGCGCGGTGCCCAGATGGATGGGGCCGTTGGCATACGGCGGCCCATCGTGCAGAACGTAGATCGGCTGCCCTTTGTGCGCCTCGCGGATGCGGTCGTAGATCCGCATTTTTTCCCAACGCTCGAGCATTTTGGGCTCGTTTTTCGGCAGAGTTCGCCTTCATGGGAAAGTCGGTCTTGGGCAGGTTCAACGTCGATTTCAGGTCGAGCGGCACTCGGCAATTCTCCCGGCTGCGATTACAGGTAATGTCAAAGTCGTGCAAACTATCTCTTCATTATAGGGAGCGGAAAGCGCAGCATCGGACGCGGGTTGTGGGTCCTTGGAGTTATGCGAGAAAGGGAGCGGGTTTCAGGCGCGTTTCGAGTATCGTGCGAGGACGGCATAGCACGTGCCTACCTGCCCAAGGATCTGTACGCGCATCCACGGGTTCATGATTCTCGAGCCGTTGGTGCTGCAGAACGGGCCGAAGCGCAGAACTTCCGGGCCGTGGAAAACATCAATAGAGCGTCGGCTGAGAAGACGATTCCGACAGGAGATCTCAATGGATCCGCGCGCGATATTTGGTATCAGCATCCTGATGAGCCTGGTGAGCTCGACGGTGATCGCCAAGCTTTATGTATGGCCATGGCTGAAGGCGAAGCAACGCGAACAGGCTTTGACGGCGCTGGTCGCTCCGCATATGTTTCTTCGTTTTCTTGGACTAAGCTTCCTGGTCACCGGAGTGGTCGCGCCATCGCTGCCTGCCGGTTTCGCCCTTCCCGCAGCCTGGGGAGATTTCATAGCCGGTATATTGGCCATCATTGCGACCATCGCCCTGTCGCGGCGCGCTTCCTGGGCCGATTGCCGCTGTCTGGGTGTTTAGCGTGTGGGGCGCCGGGGATTTGTTGCTGGCGTTTTACAACGGGCCACGCTTTCAGCTTCAGCCCGGGGCGCTGGGAGCCGGCTTCTACCTTCCAACGGCTATCGTGCCGCTGCTGCTGGTCTCGCATGTGCTGGCGTTCCGTCTGCTATTGCGGCGAGCTCATTAGGATTTGTCTTTGCTGGACTAATCAAGAAACTAACCAGACTCAGATTCCTGCCCGGCTCGCCTTTACCGGGCATGGTCGTCTCTAAGTAATGTGAATTAAGGGACACAACAAAGTAGGCATCTTTGCATCTAAGGATTTGAGCAAGGCTGGGTCCTGCCCAGCCCGAGGAAAGCAGGTTTTGTGCCGTCGGCTCAAGCCGACTCAGATACGGAAACAGCTTAGACGCTGGCCTGAAGGCCAGCTCTACCCGACCGGCAGCCAGGCGCCACGCAGGCCAAAGGACAAGAGGAGTATGGCTCAACAGACCCTAGTTCCCCCCTCTCAGCAGGATGAATTGCATCTTCTGCCGCAGACCACCATGGAGGAATCTCTGTGGGCGTCGCTGCGGAGCAACATCCGTGCTGCGCTATTCCCCGAGAAATTGCCTCCACTGGTTTTGACCTCTCGTCCGGTTAAGGTTCGCGACATCTGGGGCGAGTACAACTACAAGAAGCAGAGCGCCGGCGTCTCGCTGATGGTGCACATATTGATGATCGCCGGCCTGATCTACATCTCCATCATGGGCGCGCGTGCGGTGAAGAATGCCGTGAAGCACGAGTCGATCGTCTTGATCGCGCCCGACCTGACGCCGCAGCTGCCGATGACGAAGAAGTCCGAGCATAGCGCGGGTGGTGGTGGCGGCGGTGGCGATCGCGACAAGCTGCAGGCGCCGAAAGGCAAGCTGCCGAAGACGGCGATGGAGCAGATCACACCTCCGGCAATGGTGATTCGCAACGACAATCCCAAGCTGCCGGTTGAGCCGACGGTAGTCATTCCGCCGCAGATCAAGCTGGCTTCCAATATGCCGAACCTCGGCAATCCGATGTCGGCAGTTCCGTCGGGTCCGCCGTCGAATGGAACCGGTATGGGCGGTGGTATCGGATCGGGCTCGGGTGGCGGCGTTGGTTCGGGTACGGGTCCGGGCGTTGGTCCTGGCCGCGGAGGTGGTATTGGCGGCGGCGTTTTCCGCGTAGGCGGTGGAGTCTCGGCTCCGCGCGCGCTGGATACGCCTGATCCGGAATATTCCGAAGAGGCGCGCAAGGCGAAGTATCAGGGAACTTGCGTGCTGTGGCTGATCGTCGGACCGGACGGCAAGCCGCGCGATGTGAAGGTGGCTCGCGCGCTGGGCATGGGTCTGGACCAGAAGGCGATCGAGGCGGTTCGCAACTGGAAGTTTGAGCCCGCGATGAAAGACGGCAAGCCAGTCGCGGTGCAGATCAACGTCGAGGTGAACTTCCGGCTGTACTGATGTGGGGATAGCCGGAAGGAACAAGGAGAGGCATGGCGCCTCTCCTTTATGTTTTGTCCGACCCAGGCTAGTTCAAGGTTTTGTTGAGGCCCGCTTTCGCGAGAGGCGGTCTTTTGTGTGCCGGCAGATCGATTACAGCTGGTTCAGATATTGCACGATGTCGGGCGAGGTCCAATCGGTGGCGCCGATGAATTTGCGCACGATCTTGCCGTTGCGGTCGATGACGTAGGTCTCGGGATACTTGAAGGTGCCATAAACGTCGCTGGTCTTCTGCGAGCCCTCGCGAACCGTGAGCAGGTTCACGCCGTGATCGCGGATGAATTGCTTGTAGGCCGCGTCGTCGGCGTCTTCGCTGACCGCAAGGATGGTCACCTTATCGCCCATCTGCTTCTGCAGCTGCACTAGCGACGGCATCTCCTCCACGCAAGGCGGACACCACGTGGCCCAGAAGTTCACCAGCACCGGCTTGCCGCGCAGCTTGCTGAGTTGGACGGTATGTTGCGAATCCGTAACGGTAAAATCAGGCGCTTCATTGCCGATGCGCGGAGGATGGCCTCCGGTGGTGCAGGCGGTCGTTAGTAGGCAAGCGATGCAGGCAAGTAAGGCGAAGCGCTTCACACTCATATAATAATTGACGGCAGAGCCGCTGAAATGGCGTTCGAGCGGGCGTTCTACAACTTTTGGAGATGCCAGCAGCCGTTTCACCACGGAAGCACGGAAGACACAGAATTTCTTAGGATCTTGTGCGTGCTGGGACTCGCTCAATGAAAAGACGGAGTTAAAGCATATTCTGTGTCTTCCGTGCTTCCGTGGTGAAACCGATTTCGCCGATCGACAACAGTGATCCCTATGCCTGAAATCTCCGTTATCATCCCGGCGCGCAACGAGGCGGCGTGCCTGGGCGAGTGTTTGCGGTCGCTGGTGGCGCAGGAGGGCGCGAACTACGAGATCATCGTGGTCGACGATCACTCGACGGATGCGACGGCGGAGATCGCGGCGAGCTTTCCAGTGCAGGTGATCTCGGCCGATCCTCTTCCGGCGGGCTGGAGCGGCAAGTGCAACGCCGCGTGGAGCGGTGCGAAGACGGCGAAAGGGAAGTGGCTGCTGTTCACCGACGCCGATACCAAGCACGCTCCGAACTCCGTCGCCACCGGCGTGCAGGAAGCTACGGCATGCGATGCGGGGCTGCTGTCGTATTCGCCCAAGCAGGAAGTTCACAGCTTTGCCGAGCGCGCGCTGATGCCGGTGATCTTTGCCGAGCTGGCGAAGACCTACCGGCCGAAAGAGGTGAGCGACCCGGCATCGCCGGCGGCGGCGGCGAATGGGCAGTATCTGCTCATCCGGCGCGAGGTTTACGACGCGGTTGGAGGACACGCCGCGGTAGCCGGAGCTATTCTGGAAGATGTCGAGCTGGCTCGGCGAGTGAAGCAGGCCGGATACAAGCTGCAATTTCGCCTGACGGATGTGGTCAGCGCGCGCATGTATCGCAGCTTTCGGGATATGTGGGAGGGTTGGACGAAGAACCTGGCGCTGCTGTTTCCGCATCCACGAAGACTGGCGCTGATTCGGCTGGGCGAGTTCGCGATCCTGGCCAGCGGTATTTATTTCTTTGTCGACACGTGGAGTGAATGGCAACCTCATCGAAATCACATCCGAGACGATTGCCACGATCGTCTTTTTCGTGTATTTCATCAGGCGTATCCGCAAAGCGCATTTCGATTGGCTATCAGATACTTTGGCGATTTTTGGATTGCCGCTGTTCGCGATTCTTTTGCTGAACTCCGACATCTCACATAAGCGAGGCTCAGTGCGCTGGAAGGGCAGGGAATACGGCAACGGCGTGGGTAGTGCGGGCCTTCAGGCCCGCGTTGGAGAAGTGAAACGAATCCGGCTTTAGCCGCTGCCGTCGGCTGAAAGCCGACTCAGGCAAGGTTGCAGCAGCTGAGACGCTGGCCTGAAGGCCAGCTCTACCCGAGCGTGCCAGCATACAGAGCAATGCGTAGTCTTTATCGAACGCTATGGTCTATCTAACCCGCAAGTGCGAGTTTTCTGCGTCGCACTATTACCACAATCCGGAACTCAGCGAAGAGGAGAACCGGCGCGTCTTCGGCAAGTGCGCCAACCTCAACGGCCACGGCCACAACTACACGCTGGAAGTCACGGTGAAGGGCGAGGTCGATCCCAAGACCGGCTTCGTCGTCGATCTCAAAGACTTAAAGGAAATCTTGAACCGCGAAGTGCTCGACGCGATGGACCATCGGCATCTCAACAAAGAGGTACCGGAATTTCGCGACCAGATTCCGACGACGGAGAATCTAGCGATCGCCATCTGGCAGCGGCTGGAAAGCAAATTGAAGGTGGCGCGGCTGCATCGGGTGCGCGTGTACGAGCTGCCGGACCTGTTCGTCGACTTCTACGGAGAGCCATGAAGGCCCATCTCACGCGCCGCTACATCTTCTCGGCTTCGCATCGGCTGCATTGCGATGAGCTGTCGGAGGCGCAGAATCGCGAGGTCTACGGCAAGTGCAACAACCCGCATGGACACGGGCATAACTACGCGCTGGAGGTGACGGTCAGCGGGCAGGTCGATGCGAAGACGGGCATGGTCTGCAATCTGGTTGATCTGGACGACGCGGTGCGGCGCGAGGTGCTGGATCGCTTCGATCACGTGAATCTGAATGTGTGCGCGGAGTTCGAATCGACGGTTCCAACGACGGAAAACCTCATCGAGGCCATCTTCCACATTTTGAAGCAAAACTTTAAGGCCGCTCATCTGCAAAAGGTGCGGCTGGAAGAGACTGCGATGAATAGTTTTGAGTACAGCGGCGATTAGCCGCGAGCCTCTAGCCCCGAGCTACTTGCTCGCGGCTCGAAGCTCGAAGCCAGGTGCCAATCATTAGCCATGAAAGAGATTATCGAAACCCCGACCCTTACCAGTGCAACGTTCGAAGAGCTTGTGCGCGAGATGTTGGTGCGCGTGGGCGAAGATACCGAGCGCGAAGGCCTGCTGCAGACGCCTGAGCGCTATGCCAAGGCGCTAAAATTTCTCACCAAGGGATACCACGAGGATCCCGAAGAGGTGTTGCGCGGCGCGCTTTTCAATGTCGATTACGACGAGATGGTCATCGTCAAAGACATTGAGATGTTCAGCCTGTGCGAGCATCACATGCTGCCGTTCTTCGGCAAGGTGCACATCGCGTACATCCCCAAAGGCCGCGTGATCGGCCTGAGCAAAGTGGCGCGGCTGGTGGAGATCTTCGCGCGGCGCCTGCAGGTGCAAGAGCGGCTGACGGTGCAGATCGCCGAGACGATTCAGAAAGCGGCCGCGCCGCTGGGCGTCGGCGTGGTGGTTGAAGCGCGGCACCTGTGCATGATGATGCGCGGCGTCGAGAAGCAGCACTCGGCGACGGTGACGTCGTCAATGCTGGGCGCATTCCGCGCGCAGCAGACACGGCAGGAATTCCTCTCGCTCATCCATGCCAAGAGCACCAATGGAGCCTAACCGATGACTGCGAAACCGCCGCAGTCATCAGGCAAACCGAAGATAGTTCCGTTACGGCCGCCCACCGGGCCAACGCGCCTGGCAGGGAAGCTCGCCGTCGTGACTGGCGGAAGCAAAGGCATCGGCTATGGGATCGCGCGGGCGCTCGCCCTGGAAGGCGCGAACGTCGTCATCACCGGACGCGACCTGAACACGCTGGGCAAGAGCGCGGCGGAGCTGCGAAAAGAGGTATCTGGGTCCGGCCAAGATTCTGGCCATGACCTGCGATGTGCGGGATCCGCAATCTGTCGCGCGACTCTTTGCCGTAGTAAAGCGGCGCTTCGAGCAAATCGACATCCTGGTGAACAACGCCGGCATCAGCCAGCCCCCGAGGTCGCTGCTGGAAACCTCGCTGGAAATCTGGCGAGAGAATATCGAAACCAACCTGACCGGCGTCTTCCTTTGCACGCGCGCAGCCTTGCCGCAGATGAAGGCAGGCGCAACCATCATCAACAATCTGTCGGCGGCGGCGAGACAGCTGTTTCCGCAGTACTACGCTTACACCGCGGCGAAGATGGGCGCGCTGGGATTCACGAAAACGCTGCGAGAGGAGCTGGCTCCGCGTGGCATTCGCGTGATGGCGCTAATGCCCGGAGCAACGTCAACCGACATCTGGCAGCAGATCGCTCCCGACATGCCGCGCGATCGCATGATGGACGTGGAGAGCATCGCGCAGGCGGTGCTGTATGCGGTGCTGCTCCCGCCGAATGTGAACCCAACGGAGATCAGCCTGGATCCGGCCAGCGGGGTGCTGTAAAACCAGCAATTAGCGATTAGCAATTAGCAATTAGCGAAAAACCCAGGTCTCGAAAAGCGCGAGACCATTCGGCGAGCTCAGGGCAGGCTCTGGGCACCTGGCCGAAAAAGTCAACCGCAGATCCCTCGGTCGGACTGAAGTCCTCGGTCGGGATGACAAATCAATCGGGATGGCAAATCAATCGGGATGACAAATCAATAGGAATGGCGTCGGCACGCCTGAAGGCCGTCCCCGCCAAACCAAGACTTATGCAGAGCATTCCTAAGTGTCTAGCGGCGAACTGCTAATTGCTGCTTCTCACAGCCCGTAGTGATAGCGCCGTGTGCGGGCAGGGAAGAGCTTGATCAGGAAAACTCCGGCGATGAATCCTCCCACGTGCGCCCAGAAGGCGATACCGCTGGAGGTGCTGGCGTGCGTGGCAATGGAGGTTGCGGCACCGCTCAGAAATTGCGCGATAAACCAGTAGCCGAGCACGATCCACGCCGGCAGCCACATAAAGAAGATGAAGAAGAAGGGCACGAGCGTGAGCACGCGGGCGCGCGGATAAAGGACGAAATACGCTCCCATCACACCGGCGATCGCTCCACTGGCGCCGACGCTGGGGATAGTCGATCCGATGTTGAAGAGCGTGTGCAGCACCGCTGCCGCCACTCCGCTGATCAGATAGAACACCAGATATAACGTGTGCCCGAGATAGTCCTCGACGTTATCGCCGAAAATCCACAGCGCCCACATATTGAAGATCAAGTGTAGCCAGCCGCCGTGCAAAAACATGGAGGTGAAGACGGGAATGAAAGCCGCCGCGGTCGGAACGTAACGCGTCCCGAGATCGGAGATGAGGTTCCAGGGAACGTAGCCGTGGTTGAAGAGAACGACGGTGAAGCGCGCGGGCACGACGCCGAAGGCATAGATCAACTGCTGGCGGCCGGTGGAGTTCAGCGAGATTTCGAACAGGAAGGCGACGGTATTCAACAAAATCAGGACGTAATTAATGAAGGGAGTGCCGATTCGAGGTGCGTCGTCTTTGAGAGGAATCATGGCGGGACGAACAGCGGGCTTTCGGCTGTCAGCTATCGGCTGTCGGCTATCGGCTGTCAGCTTCTAATGCCATCGGTTTTTCGCACCGCTCTGAGCACACCCCAATCATGTGGAGCGCGCAGGTAGTCACCGAGAGCTGATCGCTGAGAACTGATAGCCGGAGTTGACCGACAAGCCTTTCACCCTCCACGATAGCAGAAGCATGCCGCTCAACGCTGTGATGGTTGTGGACAAGCCGGCGGGATGGACCTCGCACGATGTGGTCGGCAAGGCGCGACGCATCCTGGGCGAGCGCTCGATCGGCCATCTGGGCACGCTGGATCCAATGGCGACCGGCGTATTGCCGCTGGTCACCGGACGAATGACGCGGCTGGCGCAGTTCTACACCGCGTCGGAAAAGGCGTACCAAGGGACCATTCGGCTGGGTTTTGCTACCGACACCTATGACTGCGACGGCGAGCCGTCCGGCGCTGCGCAAGAAGTTCATGTAACACTTGAAGAAATTCGCGAGGCCATCGGCGGCTTTGTGGGCCGCATTCAGCAGGTTCCTCCACCGTTTTCGGCCAAGAAAATCCAGGGCGTACCTGCGTATAAACTGGCTCGTAAGAAGAAGGAGGTGGAGCTGCAGCCGGTCGAGGTCGAGATCAAAGAATTTACAGTTTTTTCACTGACTGGAGACGTCGCAGAGTTCGCCTGCCGGGTTTCGTCAGGAACCTATGTGCGCAGCGTGGCTCATGAGTTGGGGCAGAAGTTGGGAGTGGGCGCACATCTGGCCAGCCTGCGGCGGACGGCAGTCGGCGAATTCAAGATCGAACAGAGTCACAAGCTGGAGCAGATCGCCGAAGCCGCCGCGCAGGGAAGACTCGAGGAGCTGTGCGTGCATCCGCGGCGCGTGCTGCCGGAGATTCCGTCGGTTACGGCGACGGAAGAAGACATTGGCAAGATTCGCCACGGGCGGAGCGTGAATCTGCCGGAGATGTCGCGATCGCGGTGGGTGAAGGTGTTCGCTGGGCAGTCCGATTTGATCTGCCTGGCCAGCAGGGTCGCGGGGACGCTGTTCCATCCAAAGGTGGTGCTGATTTGACAATATGATGCATGTTACAGATGTATGCATCGTTTTTATGAAACTGGTGTACAATGTTGGTATGCGAACCACCATTACCATGGATGAGGAGACGGCCAAGATCGCGACTCAGTACGCGCGCGCCAGCGGCCTTTCGCTCAGCAAGGCCATCTCTGAGCTGATCCAGCGCGGCACGCGCACCCGGCCCCGCATTAAATACGTTGACGGATGGCCGGTACTGGACCTGCCGAAGCGGAAGGAGCCGCTTACCACTGAGCGGGTAAAACAGCTGGAGGAAGGCTTGATATGAGGACCACAATCACCCTGGACGATGAGACCGCTGAAGTCGCGACCCAGTACGCGCGAGGCCGTGGCGTGTCGCTGAGCAAAGCTATCTCCGAGCTGATCCAGCGGGGGGGCCGTCGCCGGGCCCGAATCAAGTATGTCGATGGACTGCCGGTATTCGACTTGCCGAAGTCACGGCGACGGATCACCACCGAATTCGTCAAAGAACTCGAGGACGAGTGGTGATGGTATTTCTACTCGACGTCAGTGCGCTGATCGCGTTGGCCGACGAAAAACACGTAGCCTACCGCAAGGTCCACGACTGGTTTCTCGGTTTGGATGGAAAGCCGTGGGCGACCTGCGCTGTTACGGAAGCAGGCTTCGTGAGGATCGCATCGAATCCCAGGTTCTTCCAGCCTCGCATCGATGCCTGGGAAGCGATGGAGCTCTTAGCCAGCTTGACGGGACACCCCGGTCATCGCTTCTGGCCGATGGATATCAATTTCGGGGAAGCGGTACGGCCGTTCGAGGAACGACTGTTCGGTCATCAGCAGGTGACCGATGCGTATCTGCTGGGGCTCGCGATCAAGAACAAAGGTCGACTGGTTACGTTGGACCGCGGCATTGAAGCGCTAGCCAGCAGGGAGTTTGCGGCGCACGTCCTGCTGTTGTGAGTGGCCTGGGAGCGGATGGGAAATTTCCCATGGCCGGACTGCTATTGGGCCCGTCCGCGGCAGCTCAACCAACTGCTTTCAAGGTTGCGGCACTGTCTTTGAGATAACCCCGTTAATGTAATGCTGCTATAAAGGCGTAATGGTACGCGCACAGGTTTCGAAGGCAGCAGGGCTGGTTAAGGCGGTTCTGGTCGTGATGGCGTTGAGCGGGGTCTTGGCTACAGGTGCCCAGGCCCAGGCCCCGGAATGCGTCCCAGGCAGCCTGGCTTCCTACCAAGCACTGGGCGCACAGGGCTGTGTGGTCGGCGATGCGAGGTTCTCGAACTTCAAGTACCAGCAGGCAGACGGGCTGCCCGCCGCTTCGATCAATCTCACTCCGGGAACCGCGCCCGATAGCAGCGATCCGGGGCTCCTGGTGGAAGGCTCCTGGACCAACCCATCCAGTAAGGGATCGTCGATTTCCTATACCGTGGAAATTCAGCGCGGCAAGCCGATCAACGGCGCCACACTCGAAATGCAATTTGGGCAGATCACAGGCACGGGAGAGGCGCGAGTCGTGACGCAGATTTGTGCGGCTACCGAGGGCTCGGACAGCTGCGCCGACGGATCGCTGAAGCTGCAGGTCGTGTTGATCGCCAGCCCAGAGAAGAGGGTCAGTGCGAGCGGCCGACTGGCACTGCCGCAGCGCCAGGTTCGGGTGGTGAGCGCCCTGAGCGTCGCGAACGGGAAGAATGGGACGGCCAGCTTTAATGGCTCCATGACGGTGCTGCACCGGAAATCGGAGTAAGAGATCGTCGGCGACCGGCCGACATTCAGGGCATTAGTAATGTCCGATAACAGATATTATGTTAAGTCAACGGGCGGGCGCTTAAACACCGTGCGGGCCGCCGGCCGCTTGGCGATTTGCATTCAAGAGCCGGCAAACCTCAACCGCCAATTCAAGCTTCCCTCAGCCGACTGGCAAACCACTGGCAATCACCATTCCGGCATTCCTCTCATAATTCCGCGGGCCATCCTGATTTGACATCTGTTTGCGCATTTTCGGGCTAGAATGTCCCCACCCTCGGGGTGATTCCAATGAGTGCAGGCTCCCGCTGCGCTCGGGACCTTCGGATCCCGGCCACACATCGTTTCCTCCACGGCGGACTCGCGGTTGGTCTGCTGCTGAGCGGCATGCTCTGGGCGCAAAGCGCCGCTTCCGTCGAAGCTGCCGACTCCGCCTCGCCATTGAGCGCTTGCAATTCACTGGCTCCGAATACGCCGCACGCCGATGCGCTACGTAAGGTCTGTGAGTATGCGGTATCGCTGCCCAGGCGGATACCAAATTTCACCTGCGAGCAACGCACCGCCCGCTACGTGGACGGCAAAGCTTCCGACGTGGTTGCCGCAGAGGTCACCTACTTGGACGGGAAAGAGTCCTACCGGAATATCAGGTTGGACGGAAAACCGGTAGCGGATGTCGGTTGGCTGAGTTCGCACACCTGGTCGACGGGTCAGTTTGGCGCCGATATCCGAGGCATCTTTGACAGCAGCAACGAGGTCAGTTTCGCGTGGGACGATTCCAGCAGCGATGTCCGAACCCTGGCCTTCCATTATGAGATTGCACAGCAGGATGTTCCTTTCTGGCGGCTGCATATTCACGACAAGGTAGCCGCACCGCCATATCACGGCGAACTGCGCATCGACAAGAAGACGGGTGAGCTGCGGCAATTGCAAGTAGAGACTACCGTCCTGCCGGAAGACTTTCCGCTGCGCAGCGCCGATCTGCTGATCGACTACGGCAAGGTTCCTTTTAGCGACGGCAGCAGCTTCCTATTGCCGATGAAAACCGTGGTGAATGCCTCTTCCCGCGGCGGGCGCACGAATCGCAACGTGCTGGAGTTCCACAACTGCCACAAATTCCGCGCGATTGCGCACATCATGCCGTAGACCAGGCGGCTCCCAGCTGCGAATCGAGTGGCCTTTGAGCACTTAGCTAACCTGTTGACTTAGTCCATGCCTTAGTCTAGTCTGGCAGTTATGGAAGTCAATATTCATGAGGCCAAGACCCACCTTTCCAAGCTGCTGGTACGGGCCGCGCTAGGCGAAGAAGTGATTATTGCCAAGGCCGGTAAACCAGTGGCTCGCCTGGTGGCCATTAAAGATCGCAAGCGCAAACGCCCGCTCGGTTTGGCAAAGGGAGAGATCTGGGTCGCGGAGGATTTCGACGCACCCTTGCCCCCTGAGATTGAAGAGGCGTTTTATCGTTGAAGGCACTCCTCGACACACACGTCTTCATTTGGGCCATCTCCGAAGCGCGGCGGCTCTCCCCTCGGGTTCGACAGATTATTGAGGATCCGGAGAACGAAGTGCTGGTCAGTGCGGCGAGTGCCTGGGAGATGGCCATCAAGGTCAGCACGGGCAAGCTAAAGATAGGCGGGCCTGCTGCTGTTCTTGTCCAGCGCAAGCTGGTGGAACATCGCATGACGCTATTGCCGATCCAACTTTCCCATCTGGAAGCGCTGGAGAAGTTGCCGCTGCATCATCGCGATCCGTTCGATCGGCTACTGGTGGCGCAGGCTATCGATGAGGAGGCGACCCTCATTACCGTTGACGCGCAGCTTCGGCGTTACAAGGTGAAGACGATTCGCTAGGGAAACTCTGATTAACTGAATGCCAACGCCCTCGGCGGCCAAAGCGGCTGCTGAAAAACTCGGCCGACCCGTGGACTTCGGGTAGAGCTGGCCTTCAGGTCAGCGTCTAAGCCGCTATTTCCTCGCCTGAGTCGGCTTTAGCCGACGGCATAATGCCCTGTCTCTGACTTTTTCAGCGGCCTGTAAAGCCGGCTCCGTTTGCCCGACTTTGCGGACCGCCTGAAGTCGGTTCCTTTCAAGGCAATGCTTAATCAGAGCTGCCGCCCGGGTTACGCCGTCGCCGTCAGCAACTGCTCCAGATCGGCTTTGAATTGTTCGCAGCGCTGCCAGCCGCTCCGGAGTAGCTTCGACGATCTCGGATTTCGCCTGGAAGACTTCCCTGCCATCTTTCTCGACCAGCACGCCCAGGACTTCGCCCATACGCCAGCCCGGCGAGCCGATCATTTGCAGACCGCTGGGAGTGGCCCGCAACAACGCGATGCAGCCATCGCGAATCACACCGACTGCGGTGGGGTAACGATCGAAAGTTTGCAGTTCGAAGCCGGCGAGATAGATGCGTTGCAGCTGTTCGGCAGAATCCATAAAGCAGCAATGAGCTACGAGCCGCGAGCTTCGAGCCAAAACTCTTCAGACCAAGCTGGTCACGAAAGCGAGAACGCGATCGAGCGCTCGCCACGGTGATTCCGTCTTACATGCAGTGTGGGACCGTGGGTCGGGCTCGGGGCTCGTAGCTCGGGGCTCGAAGCTGCTTTCCTACATCTTGTATCTTCCCAAATCGTCCTCGCCCAGGTTCTCCAGCCATTTGCGCAGCTCTTCGGCGGAGACGCGATCGTTGACGTTGCTGGCGACCTTGCTGTTCTTCAGCACGTCATCTTCGACGAAGATGGGGCAATCCATGCGCAGTGCCAGGGCCAGCGCGTCCGACGGCCGCGAGTCGATGCTGATGCTCTGTCCTTCGCGTTCCAGCCAGATCACGGCGAAGAACGTGTCGTCCTTCAGTTCGGTCACGACGACCTTGCGCACCATGGTCTCCAGGCCGATGAGCAGGTTCTTCAGCAGGTCGTGCGTCATGGGCCGCGGCGTGGTGATCTTCTCGATCTCCAGCGCGATCGCATTGGCTTCGTAAACGCCCACCCAGATGGGCAGAACCGTCTCGCTTTCCTGGTCCTTGAGCACCACGATGGGCATGTTGGTCACCGGGTCCATCATCAGCCCGCGAATTTTCATTTCAACTTCCATCGTGGAACCTCCAGGGGCCTTCTCCTACTGACGACCTTTTTCACCACGGAAGCACGGAATACACAGAATGATCCCGGGCTTCCTTTTCAAGTTGGCACGCCATTTCTGCCCAAAGACTCTCAAAATTCCGTGTCTTCCGTGTTTCGGTCGTTCAACAAAACTCCTAGTCCTTGCAAAGAGCGTTGAGGGCCGCAGGGGCTAAAGCGCGAGCCTTATCTAGCGCTTATCTGCATGTCTGAGGACGTGCCTTGATACGAATCTTACCGCTCCAGCAAAACTTTCAAAATTCCGTGTGTTCCGTGCTTCCGTGGTGAAAAGGCCTTTCATACGGTTACAACGACTCCCACCAAGCTATTCGGAAAGATCTGCGTCACCTTCACGTTCACGTACTCGCCGACGCTCGGCTCTTGCCCGCCGTTGGTCGTGAAGTTCAGAGTCTTGTTCTGCGAGGTGCGGCCGATGACCTGTCCGCGCGCTTCGTTCTTACCTTCAACCATCACTTCAAGTATCTGCCCTAAATGCCTGCCATAGCTGGCGCGCTGAATCTCTCGCTGCCGCTCCTGCAGGATCTGCAGGCGGCGCGACTTCTCCTCCTCCGCAATCGAGTCGATGTACTGCAGCGACGGCGTGTTCGGCCGCGGCGAATATTTGAACGAGAAGACGCCGTCGTAGCCAACCTCGTCCAGCAGGCTGAGCGTCTCGCCGAACTCCGCCTCGGTCTCGCCCGGGAATCCAACAATCACATCGGTCGTGATGCTGATCTCTTTATTGCGCGTCGACTTTCATCCACGCGATGCGCTCCAGGTACTGCTCGCGGGTGTACTCGCGGAACATCGACGCCAGCACGCGCGACGAGCCGCTCTGCACCGGCAGGTGCACGTGATCGCAGAGCGACGGCACGGCATCGATCGCATCGATGATGTCTTTGGTGAAGTCGCGCGGATGCGAGGTGGTGAAGCGCACGCGGCGAATGCCCGTCAGCTCGCCGACCGCCGCCAGCAATTCGGCGAAGGTCATCTTCCCTGCCGGATCGCGATAGGAATTCACGTTCTGCCCGAGCAGTTGAATGTCGGTGTAACCGGCGTCGGCCATGCGCTGCGCCTCGCGCAACACCGACTCCGACGTGCGGCTGCGCTCCTTGCCGCGCGTGTACGGCACCACGCAATAGGCGCAGAACTTGTCGCAGCCTTCGATGATGGTGATGTAGCCGCGATGCGGATTGGTGCGCGCGGTGAATTCGGTCTCGAAGGTCTGGTCGGTCTCGCGGTCGTCGAGGCCGGTAACGCGCTCGGCGCCCGCCTCGATCTGCACCAGCATCTCGGGCAGGTTGCGGTACGACGCCGAGCCGGCCACCAGCGAGACGAATGGCGCGCGCTCGAAGATCTTCTCGCCTTCCTGCTGGGCGACGCAGCCGAGAACGGCAAAGCGCTTCCCTTCCTTGCGCAGCTTCTTGTAATCGTTGAGGCGGTGGAAGACCTTCTGCTCGGCCTTATCGCGAATCGAGCAGGTGTTGTAGAAGATGAGGTCGGCATCTTCCTCGCGCTGCGACCTGCTGATAGCCTTCGGAGATGAGCGTGCCCACGACCTTTTCCGAGTCGTGGAAGTTCATCTGGCACCCGAAGGTCTCGATGTAAAACGTTTTCTGCTGCGAGCTCACGCCCATCCTCAGCATCAGTATATCGCGGGACGGAAAGCTGCGAGCCTCGAGCCACGAGCTTCGGGCCGGCGTCGTTCAACCGCCAGCGTGGGGGCCGACCTCGATGTGGATTATCTCGCTGTGGGCCCGGCGCATTTCCTGCTTGTGTGATGAGTGGGTATTTGATCGCACGGCATGCACACTCTCCCATCAAGCCCAGAGTCGGGCTTGTATGGGCACGCCGAGTTACTTCTCCTAGTTCCCAACGCAAACGCTAACTACTTCGTTGCAAATATAAGCTCTCGTATCGACAAACCCTCACCAAGACCAGGCATCACATTTGTACCGGGCCGAAATGCCTGCACAGCACCACTCTGATCGGAGGCAGGAATGAGTTTACGAAGGTTTCCCACATGCCAGAAATACTTTGGATTGTTGTTTTTATTGATTGCGTTTGTCCCGGTATGGGGCCAGGACGCGCAATCAACTACTCCCGCGCAGGGAGATAACACGAAGATGAACCAGCAGGATCGGAACCCATCCCAACCAACTGCTGACAATCAGCAGAACAATCGCTCTGACCTGGATATCACCAAGGAGATTCGTCGTTCCTTGGTAAAAGACAATTCTCTTTCGACGTATGCTCACAACGTCAAAGTGATTGCGCAAGACGGCAAAGTTACGTTGAAGGGACCGGTTCGTTCCGATGAAGAGAAATCTGCGGTGGTCGCCAAGGCCACACAAGTTGTTGGCCAAGGCAACGTAAACGACGAGATGACCGTGGTTCCCAAACACTAAACAGACACGACTGAAGAGAGGACCTAATTATGGCAGGTAAGAATACAGCAGCATTTGGCATTTATCGCAATCAGGTGGACCTGGAGCGGGGAGTGGCTGAGTTGAGAGCGGCAAATTTTCGCAACGCAGACATTTCCGTACTGTTTCCTGACAATCAGGGTTCGAAAGAATTTGCCCACGAAAAGCACACCAAGGCCCCAGAAGGAGCAACTACGGGCGCGACCACCGGAGCGTTGGTGGGTGGGGGATTGGGATGGCTGGTGGGCATTGGTGCCCTGGCAATTCCTGGCCTCGGCCCGTTCATCGCTGCCGGTCCCATCGTCGCAGCACTCGCCGGCGCGGGCGCTGGCGGCGTGGTAGGCGGTCTGACTGGAGCTCTGGTGGGCGCTGGCATTCCGGAGTATGAGGCCAAGCGTTACGAGGGGCTCATTAAGGAGGGCGGCATTTTACTCTCCGTTCACTGCGACGATTCATCGTGGACCAAGCGCGCCAAGGAGATATTGGAACGCACCGGAGCGCACGACGTAGCCTCGGCTGGCGAAGCACATGCCGACTATGATAAGTCGGATAAGCCGAGAGAAGTCGCTTAGGCGGGTTGAGCTTTCGACAGGACTGGAGCCGCTCCACGCCTCGGTGCGGCTCCTTCATGGCTCACGGCGAAACCGAATCCACTGGCGACGCAGGGTCATCTTGAGACTGCGCTACTGTACGCTTTGAACGGAAAAAGCATAGAGCACTGCCGGCAGCCCGTCGCCCCGCTGCAAATACACAGCGTATTCTCCCGGCTTCAGCGGATCGGCGGGTGTCAATTCATATAGGCCATAGGATGGCTCGGTGCGGACAGCCTGCAACTGGTGGGGGATGGATGTTCCCCAACCGGCGCGTCCGGCTCCCCCGGCCGCAATGTCAATCTGCCGCCGGTCGCCGTTAACTTCCAGGCTGATGAGGAGCAGGTCGTCGGCGGACATGCCATTTGGTGTTTCCTGGCGGCTGGGTACAAACGCAAAAACCGGTTTGCTGCCTGTCATCGTCTGCGCGTGTGCTCCGGGAATTTGAACGATGTTGTGTTCAGCCTTGATGTTTAGCCCACTCGCGAATTTGCTGCCGGTGCGTTCGAAGGTGACCGGTTGGCCAAGGACTTTAGTCTGCTGCTGGTCTGCCAAGACGTACAAACCAGGTTCAGATGGAAGAGCCGGTGGACTTGTGTTGATTGGCGACGGAGCGTTGGCGATAGCGTTAGTCGCGGGGCGGGCGGATGCGCCACTCGCTGTCGGCTTCGCGGCTTGAGGCGTGGCGGCGGTCCCCGGAGCAGCGGGCTTCGCACCGGCGTTCGCCGGCGGCGCGATCATCGCCTGGATCACCGGTTGACTCACGCCGGCGTTCTTCAAGCGGGCGAGATCATTCTTGCTCAGTTTGAAGTGCTGATCACATCGCTGAAACTCGGCAATGATGGAGTCACCGTGGACTCCCGCTTGCGACATCTTGATGATGTCGTTCACGGTCAGGGGACAGGCCGGTCCCAGGTAGACCTGGCTAGGATATCGTGATTGGCCCCGCAGCGGCTGCGCGGCGCCGGCGCAGCACAAAATCAGCAGGCCAAAGACGAGCAACCTTTTCATAAAGGCTCCCGTTGCACAACTCTGTTGAAGTGGCGTAACAGCGAAACACTAGCATTAATAGCTGTAATGTCAAGGGCGGAGCAGGCCCGGCGACGCTACTAGCCTCGCCTTTGAGCAAACACCCATTTCAGCAGCTCCGGTTCGGTGTAAGCCCAATGCCAGACATCGTGATCGACGCCCGGATATTCGGTATAGAGAGGATGGCCACCGGCTTTGCGCAGCGCCGCGATGCGCTGTCGCGACAAGCTCACGGGAACGCTCTGGTCGGCAGCGCCGTGGAAGTTCCACAGTGGCGTGTTGAGCGACTCGATCGGCGATTCGTAGGTATCGCTGGCGCACAGGGCCACTGCTGCTGCGAACAGTTTCGGACGCTGCGCGGTCATGTGCCAGGTTCCAGCACCGCCCATGGACTGTCCGGTTACATAAATTCGGCGCTCGTCGATGGTGAATTCGCGGCAGAGCGCGGCGATGATCTCCAGCGCCAGCCGTGCCCCTTCGCCCAGGCCGGGAAGCAATCCGATCTTCCCTTCCGCCTCGTGCGAGAGATCGTAGTTAACCCATCCGGTGTTCGTCTGCGGTACCACAACGTAGCAGGGAAAATTCTTCTGGTTCTCCGGCAACAGCCAGACTCGAGTCCCGAAAACGTTACCCAGGCCGAGTTGCGCCTCGTTGTCGTCGCCCAAACCGCCGCTGCCGTGCAGATACACAACCAGCGGCGCTTTTCCGCTCACGGCCGGCCGGAACAAGCGATACGGCATATTCTTGTCGCTCTTGTACAGCCGCGCTTCGTAGTGTTTCTCCAGACCTGCGGATTTTTCCTTGAAGCTATCGACGAGCGCCATGCGTTCCGGCGACATAGGCGTGCCTGGCGCCAGCGGAGGAGTCGGATCCGCCGTAGGCTTCGGAGGCTTGGCGAAGATCGAGCTTCCCGGCGTCGCCGCAATCCACGCCGCGGCCGCTCCCGCACTGAGCAATCGAACTGCTTCCCGTCTGGTGATCTTGCCCATGGGTCGCGCGGCTCAACGCTCGCGAATCTGCGTCTCGTGCGTCAGCACCGACTTCCAGCCGCCATCCTGCCAGACCAGCACATCGGTCTGCCGCTCCGGAACGTCAAAGGGCTTGCCCATAATCATGCCGGAGGTATGGAGCTTGGAGGTCACAACCGCAGTGTTGCCATAAAGCTTCACGCGAATGTCGGAGAGTTCCAATGTCTTGCGGGTGAACTGTCCCGACTTGATCACGCCCAGGAAGGCGTCGCGATCGGCCATGCCGCCGTAGGTGCTGACCACGACCCAATCGTCGGCCAGCAAGCGCCCGACGGCGTCTGCGTCGTTGGCAAGCAGCGCCTTCGCCACTTCCTGCTCTGCCGCGGTTGCGCTTTGTTCCGTCGGTGAAACCGCGAAGGCCGCTACTGGGGCGAGCAACAGGCACATCAAGAAAAACGTTACTACGCGATTCATACTTCACCTCTCCCGCTTTGCTCTATACTGCCCCACTCATTCGCAAGCTTCGAATGAGTAGGTGCCGAATCACATCCTGGAAGCGATTCACGATCCACCCTCCGGCTTGTCGCTGACGCGCGTCTGGTCGGTGATCCAGTTCACCTCCCAGGTCTTGCCGCCGTCATCGGAGAACGATTGCTCGAAGTGGGGCGTGCTGGTGTTGAGGTTGGTCCAGTGAAATCGGATCAGGATGGTCTTGCCGTTGATGGTGTCCTGCGCGAAGAACTCGCCGACACCGTCTTTGAACTCTCCGACCTGCGGAGGATCGAGGACTCCGACCTTCTGGTTGTCCCAATACAGTCGCCACTGATGCGATTGCGGGTTGTAGACACGCAGCGTCAGGCCAACAATCTTGCCACTGGGACCGTTCCATTCGCCCTCGTCGATTTGCGCGCCGTCGAAGAGCTTGCGGCACGTGCCTCGGCCTTCAAATTCCACCCACTCGTTGGAACCGGTCAGCGGATGCAGGCGTCGCTTCAGGTGATACTTCCACGAGCCCAGCAACGGGTCGAAGTCGTGCGAGCCGTCGCGCTGCTCGACGGATTGCTGCGCGTTATTGGCCTGCGCCGGGAGGTTTGGCGGGAAGGCAAGCAGAATAAGAATCGCAAACAAGCAGGTCCGATGCATGTGGTATGTCTCCAGTGATAAGTGGATGCGTATCGAAAAGATTTTGCGAACAAACGCGATGTCGGTGCCCCAGGTTAGCCCAAAACATGGGCGAACCTGGGGCACAATTCGTTTACTGATTGATATCCTGCTTCGCCTCGACCTTAGTCAGCAAACCCTGGACGCTCGGCTTGCCGGAGTCGGGCGCGACGGCCAGCGCTTCCTGGAGCTGCTTCGTGGCCTCCGAATAGTTCCCTGCTCCGACAGCGACGCGCGCCAGCCCGGCATGCGACAACCAGTTATTGGGATCCTTCTGCGCTGCTTGCTTGAAGACCGCGAAGGCTTCCTGCTGCTTCTTGTCGCGCTGCAACTGACGTCCGTATGCATAGAGCTGCTGCGCACTGCCCAGTGCGAGAGCTTTGTCTTTCGCCTGCTGCGCCTCGGCGTTCTGGCCCATCGCTGCCAGGATGCGCGACTTCGTCATCTCGTTTTCAAAGCGGTCTTCCTGTCCGATGGAGTTGTTCTCCCACTTCAGCGCCTGGGGCAGGTCGTACTTGCTGTCGACCAGGTAGGTTGCGGAGTCGTCCCATCCATCCCACGTGTACTGCGAAAGCCCGCGCAGCTGGTTGTCCAGGCTCGCCTCGACAATCTTGTTCACGTCGACCGAAACCTTGAACGGCACAGCGACCTTGTCCCAGCTCATCACGACGACGGCGGAGTCCGGCTGGAGCTGATCGAAATCGTAGGTCAGCGCGTTGTGCATCTCCGTTGGTTGCGGCTTCACGGTCACGCGCAGCGCGTCTTCCGATTCCTTATAGCTGAAGCTGCCCCACGCGGTATGCATCTTGGAGAAGATCACCGTCCAGTCGTTTTCGTTCGGGATCATGTGCAGGCCATAGGTTCCGGCGGGCAGCGGCTTGCCTTCGATCATGACATCGTTGGCGAAGGTGATGGTGGTGTTGAGATTCGCGCCCGCGCGCCAGACTTGTCCGTAGGGTACCAACCCGCCCCACACCTTGCGTCCGTTCACCAGCGGCCGGTGGTAGTCGATGGTGATGTTGGTGATGCCGATGGTCTGCGTCAGCTTTGCCGCTTGGCTTTGCAGCGGAAGGTTCATCTGCGTGGATTGCGCGCTGCAAAGTACGGCAATCAGCAACAGGCATGGAAGCACTAGGAAGCGAAGTTTGCTCATGGTAGGCACCTCTCTTCTCGCTCGTATGGAATGATTCCGGCGGCGGACTGGTCCCCGGAGAAACGTGGCTCGCCCCACGGATTCTTTCGGGGAACTTGGACTGCGACAATGTAGCACCGATAGCAGCAGAGTGACGAACGTGGTGGGAACAGGCACGGATGTGCAGTTTGCGGGGATGGAAGCGGGTGCCCCACTCATTCGCGATTTTCGAATGAGTGGGACTCCGTGTTAGCCGGCATCGCTCAGTTCTTCCCGAATCACGCGACGAAGCGTAGCTTCCAGTGGCTCCTGCACCCGCCGGATGTGCTGGCGAAGAGCGTCGTTGATCAGGCTCTGGTAATTGCCGCCGCCCGCACGCTCCACCTGGCGGCGAAACCACTCCAAGGTGTCGGCGTCGAGCCGGATGGTGATCCTGGTTTTGCCCCGCGGCACCGGTACCACGGCTCCTCTTTTTGCCTTGCTGAAATCGTATTCACGTTTCATTGCCGTCGGAATCCCGCTCATAATCCAAGTATGCACAATTGTACACCCCCTTACGAAATAGGTGTGTTTCGTGCGCGGGGGCATCACGGTCTTTAAGCCCTGAACACCTGTTCCACTCGCTGAATGGCGCCGGATGCGAGCTGCTAATCACGCCATCGGGTCATAGACGCGCCCGAAATCTACGGAGTATAAAAGGAAGTTGCAATTTACAGATTGAACAGAAAACTGCAGCTGAGCTGCAGGGGGTATCCATGTCCACCACTGCGCAGGGTCCAAAGGGTCTGGAAGGCATTACCGCGGCGAATTCCGGAGTCTGCTACATCGATGGCGATGCCGGCGTGCTCGCCTATCGCGGCATCGACATTCACGAGCTGGCCGACAACTCCACCTTCGAGGAAGTTTGCTATCTGCTGTGGTTCGGGCGGCTGCCGAATCGCGCTGAGCTCAACGAGCTGAAGCTGCACATGGCCCGCGAGCGCAAGCTGGATGCCTCGATCATCAGCCTGCTGCGGCAGGCTCCGGCGCACGCGCTGCCCATGGATGTGCTGCGCACTATCATCTCGGCGCTGTCGTATTACGATCCGGAAGAGAAGGTCAACGATCACGAAGCCAACGTGCGCAAGGCGGTTCGCCTGACCGCGCAGATGGCCTACGTTGTTGCCGCCTATGATCGCATCCGCAAGGGCAAGCCGCTGCTCGAGCCCGATCGCTCGCTGTCGCACGCGGGAAATTTCCTTTATCTGCTGAACGGTGAAGTCCCCAGCGAGATCGCCGAGCGCGCCCTCGACATCGCGCTCATCCTCCATGCCGACCACGAACTCAACGCCTCGACCTTCGCCGCGCGCGTGGTGGCGGCGACGCTCAGCGACATGCATTCCGCTGTCACGGCCGCGATCGGGGCGCTGAAAGGACCGTTGCATGGTGGCGCCAACGAAGCGGTATTTCGCATTCTGGAAGCGGTTGACGCCTCGGGCGCCGATCCCGTCGACTACATCAAAGGCATGCTGGCCCAGAAGAAGAAGATTCCCGGCTTCGGGCATCGCGTGTATCACACCGAAGATCCGCGCGCGACGCACTTGCGCAAGATGTCGCAGGATCTGGGACACTCCAGCGGCAACACTAAGTGGTTCGACATTTCGCACAAGATCGAGGAGTTCATCGTCAGCGACCGCAAGCTCAACGCTAACGTCGATTTCTATTCGGCCTCGACCTATCACACGCTGGGCATCGACATCGATCTGTTCACGCCGGTGTTTGCGGTGTCGCGCGTCTCCGGCTGGACGGCGCACGTCATCGAGCAGCTCAACGACAATCGCCTCATCCGCCCGCGTGCGGATTACCACGGCCCGGCCTATCCCAATCACTACGTGCCGATGGACAAGCGGTAGCCTCGCAAATGCGCTGATGAGTTAGGATGAGAACCGCCATCGGCGCGATTGTCGCATGCACATTCCTGACGGCTACCTGAGTCCCTCGACCTGCGGCGTGCTCTATGTGGGAGCCGGCGCAGGTTGGTACGCCGCGCTCAAACGGCTGAAGCGCGCGCTGCTCAGTCGCGTGATTCCCGCTCATCTCGGTCTTTGCGGCATTCTCGTTTGTGGTGATGATGTTCAACCTGCCGCTGCCCGGCGGCACAACCGGCCACGCACTGGGCGTGACCATCGCCGCCATCGTGCTCGGGCCGTCGGGTGCGATTCTCGCGTTGTCGATTGCGCTTGCCATCCAGGCTTTGTTCTTTGGCGACGGCGGCATTACGACGCTTGGCGCCAATTGCTTCAACATGGCGATCGTCGCCTCGCTGGTGGCTTACGCAAGCTATCGACTGATCGCAGCCGGAGCTGCGCTCACGCTCCAGACGGCGCGTCGTCGCAGCCGCCATCGCCGGATATCTCGCGGTCAATGCTGCGGCGTTGATCGCCGCCGTCGAATTCGGCATTCAGCCCATGTTGTTTCACGATGCCAGCGGAACGCCGCTCTACGCGCCGTATCCGTTGAGCATTGCGGTGCCGGCAATGATGATCGGCCATCTGACCTTTGCAGGATTGGCAGAAGCGGTAATCTCTGCAGGACTGGTCGCATATCTTCAAGTCGCCGATCCGGCCCTGCTGCGCGCGACCTCCGGAATCGTAGCCGACGGCGACGACGCGCGTTCGATCGCGCCATCATTTCGCCGGCTGTGGATCATGATCGCGGTCTTCATGCTGCTGACGCCCCTGGGAATTCTGGCGGCGGGAACGGCGTGGGGCGAGTGGTCGCCGACGCAACTGGCGCAAGCCGCTGCATCAGCACCCGCGGCGAATTCACCACCGTCAACCGTCCCTACAGGTTTGCAACGGCTCGCCAATCTTTGGACAGCGCCCTTCCCTGCTTACGCGCCGGCGTTCGTTCACAGCCGCGGCTTTGGCTACCTGTTGTCGGCGATGTTCGGCGTGGGCATCCTCTTGATCTTGTCACTGGCTGCGCGCTCGTGGACGGCACGATCTCGCCGCAAGGAATCCTCCGCATGAGCCGCAGCTTTCTGGAGTCGACTACCGTCGGGTTCGGTCGCGCGTTCACGCGCGCGATGCTTTCCGAAACCACCGCGCAGCAACGCGGCTTGCTGCAATCGCTCGATCCACGAGTGCGCGTGGTCGGCTTGTTTGCGCTCGTGCTGGCGGTGACGCTTTCGCGCAAGATCGTTGTCGTTGCGGCGCTCCTGGTTGTAGCCATTGTGATTGCCGTCGCTTCCCGAGTCAGCATTTTCACTCTGGCGAAGCGCGTGTGGCTCATCGCGCTTGGCTTTACGGGAGTCATCGCACTTCCCGCGCTGTTCGTAACGCCGGGGCGGCCAATCGCAGCTCTTGGAACGGTCGTGATCACCGAACAAGGCCTGCGCACCGCCGCTCTGCTCATCCTGCGAGTGGAGACGGCAGTTACATTTACCACGCTGCTGGTCCTATGCACGCCGTGGTCGCACGTCCTGAAGGCGCTGCGCGCGTTGCGCCTGCCCAAGGAAGCCATCGTTATGCTGGCGATGACCTATCGCTACGTCTTCCTGCTGGTGGAGACGGCGAGCCAGATGTTCGAGTCGCGGCGCAGCCGAACTGTCGGCGTCTTAAACTCCAACGAGCAGCGGCGCATGGCGGCGCGAACCGCCGGGGTCCTACTCAGTAAGAGTTTTGCCCTGAGCAACGATGTCTATCTCGCCATGCAGTCGCGAGGATTTCGCGGCGACGTACAGGTTCTTTCCGACTGGCATCTGACAATGTGGGACTTCGTCGGCTTGCTCGGTTTCTTACTGGCCGGCAGCTTCGCAGTCTGGATGGGAAGATAGCCGATGACTCCCCTGTTCGAGCTGCGCGATGTCTGCTTCGACTACGAGGGCATACCCGCCCTGCGAGGACTCTCGCTGCAAATTAGTCGCGGCGAACGGCTGGCCCTGCTCGGCGCAAACGGATCCGGCAAATCGACTCTGCTGCGCATGCTGGACGGGCTGTGCTCTCCATCGCAAGGTTCACTCCATTTCGAGGAGCAGCAATTGACCGCCGAGTTCCTTCAGCGCGATGATTTTGCACTTCCCTTCAGGCGGCGCGTAGCGCTCGTCTTCCAGAATCCCGATGTGCAGCTGTTTAATCCCACCGTGTTCGACGAGGTCGCCTTCGCACCTTTGCAGCTGGGGTGGTCGAGGGAACAGGTACTTTCGCGAGTTGAGCAGACACTGGAATACATGCGGCTGACCGGACTTCGCGACCGTCCGCCCTATCGCCTCTCCGGCGGCGAGAAGAAACGGGTCGCACTGGCTTCTGTCCTGGTACTTGATCCCGAGGTGTTGTTGCTGGACGAGCCGACGGCCACGCTCGATCCTCGCAGCCAGAGCCAGATCATCGATCTCATTCAGCAGTGGAAAGGCTCGTCGAAGACCGTGGTCTCAGCGACGCATCAGCTGGAAATCGTGGAAGATATTGCCGACCGGGTAATCGTCTTAGAAGACGGAAACATCGCAGCGATGGGAGCTCCCACAGAGATACTGTCGAATCACGAACTGTTGCTTCGAGCCAATCTGGTGCATGCGCACCGGCACTCCCACAATGGGGTAGTTCACTCCCACCCGCACATTCACTCGCATTCCAAGCACGAACACTGAAGCCGTGCCGGCGCCGAAGCAACGATCATCGGAGAACTTCGAAAGCCGCGCTATTCGGTTGACGGGCCTCCGGCTTGCGCGTACGCGGCCGAGCGCCTCAGATCGTCAGCCGAGATGCCGCACTTCAGAGAGCCGAGATCGCAACATACATCCTGCGCGGTGCGCGTGCAGGATGTGGCGGGCATCTGCTTACCCTCAAGCCAGCTCATCACCGCCGGCACTTCACCCTGCGAGGTTCCCAGCAGGATCGCCGGGTATACCGACTGCGTCATCATGTCCTGCGGGACCGACCCCAGAACGGTATCCGTGACCAGAACTTTCGCGGCGCCATTGGCGTCTTTACCGAATAAAACCAGCGCCCGGTATTTGCGATTGTGTCCCTGAAACGAAACCGCAACGTTGAACGAGGCGTAGCGCTGATAAACGTCGGTGGGCTGATTGACGGCCATCACTTCGGCCAGCGTAGTGTTCACCGTGGATTGCCCGCCGCTGCCTGATCCTGGCTGCCATTCGGGTATGGCCACACTGGTCTCGTCGGTCACCTTCCCGTGTTCCTTGAAACTGCTAGGGGCGTCGCTCATGATCAGCAGACCTTCGCCATTGGGGAGCGTGACCAGATCCTGAATATTGCGCTGCGCGATCTCCGAGACCTCGCCGATGGTGAAATTGCTCAGCGTGATGCGCAGATCGTTCTTGTCCAGAGCGGTGTTCAGCGCGGGAGTGTCCAGCTTGCGGTGCTTCTGGTGGACGGCCTGCTCGACGGTTTGCACCTGGACAGCGAAGATGATCTTGGCGTAGGCCATGCGGACGGTGCGCTCTTCCGGCGACATGTTGTTATCAGCGGCGGCAAACGCAGTGGACGAAGACAGCAACCCTGCACAGCACAGGGCAACCTTAAGAAGTGGCCTCATACGGTTCCCTCAGTAAGCGAATTATGTGCTTGCGCCTGTGCGAAAGCAATCAATCTTTGCTGGTGAGGTCTAGCTGTCGAAATCGTGTTCAGCCCACTGAACGCCGTGCCGAGACGCATCTTACGGCAGGAGATGGCTCGGGCTGGCTTGCGGCAGCACATCCGCAGCCGGCTCTGGACTCGGGTTAGCCGCCGCAGCGACGGTAGGATATTTTGCGTCCGGATAGATTTTGGCCAGCAACAGGATGCCGGCGACAGTGACCACCAGATCGAACACACTGGCTTCCGGTCCGACGGTGCCGCCGCTCAGCCACTTCGATCCCAACAGGGTCGCCTTCAACATGTGTCCGGTGGCGTGAATGCCGCTGTTGGGCGTGGAGTAGAAGAAGCTCTCGCCCCAGTCGAAGGCCATGTGCCAGCCGATGGCGAACCAGAGATTGCCGGTGCGGCGCAACGCGAGGCATAGGAAGAGCGCGATCAGGACGATCTCAACTGCGCCAATCCAGTTTTCTCCCGGATTGCCGAGATGCAGTCCCGCAAAGATGACGCAGGTGATCCCGGCCGCCGGCCAGAAACCCATTCCCGACGTGAGCGTGTACTGCAGGTAGCCGCGAAAAGAGAATTCCTCGAAGAAGCCCACCAGCAGAAAAGCCAGCGCCCACAGCAACCCATACTTGAGAACGTCCGCCGGCGACAATGCCAGCCCGCCGAAGGAATAGGCTCCGCTGGCGGCCATCATGCCGACGATCACCGACAGCATGACAAAACCCCACAGAGCGCCGGCCCAGAACTGCTTACCTAGAACGAAACGAAATGGAAGGCCGTAGTCGGCAAGGCTGCGATGCTCGAAACGCCCCATGATGGCGGTAGCGATGAGAACGATACCGAAACCGACCATCTCGTCGATGATGATCTTGCGCGCCGAGAAATCGGTGCCCAGGCTTCCGATGATTCTCCTCGCCGCAAACATTATGGCGAAGCCCACGGTGACCAAGAGGGCGAAAAAGACCAGCAGCCGCCAGCCGGCGCGCACGCCGTGTGGACCGATGAAGATGATCCGGAGCTGGCTGTTGCTGGATGGAGCAGGGGTCAATTCTGGATCGGGCATTTTTCTCCTCGCAGCTTAAAACGAAAACTGGGTCAAAAAGTTCCCCGCGCGCGGGATGCAAAGGGATGACCTGACAATTAATGTACTTGAAGCAAGCTGAAGGAATGCTTAACGGCCCGGCAAAATCTCGGCCTGAGGTTCGGATGGCTCGCGCAAAAAATAAACAGGCCGCTTACCCTCGTTAAGCGGCCAACTATCGTCCCTTTCTCGTTTTGGGTAGGAGATTTGAGGGTACCTCGTTGCGAGCATTGTGACACCGCACCGCCGGAAGCCATGTAAAGTTCGGGTAAAATCCTGGCCCGTGCGGCGACGCTTACCGTGCTCGAGTACCGCCCTTGTGACTCAAAAGGGGTGCTTGGGGGCGCCCTTATCCCCCAAACGTGAAGTGTCATATGCCCCCACGATGTGGGAGCCAGTCACCAATTGTGTTTAAAACCTGCTGTGATCGTCGGTTTGGCCCAGAAACATATTGTGCCAATTCTGATTTATCTAGATAATCCCTTAACCCCTTTTTACTTAAGCTGCAAGCGTCACTTCGCTATTTGCCGGGCCATTTGCGCCAAGGAACCGTGTCCCGGGGGTCTTGGCAACCTAAATTCAAAGGAGCACTAGGTCTCAATGAAAGAGGCTCGCAGGAGCTTTGTTCCCCTCTTTGTTCTGCTGTGCGGTTCGCTGATGATGGCACAGACTGCCGTGACCACGTATCAGAACGACAACAGCCACTCAGGTGCAAACACGCACGAAACCATCCTCACTCCCAGCAATGTGAACGTGTCGACATTCGGCCGGGAAACGGCTTACCTGGTCGAGGGCCAGGTGTACGCGCAGCCCTTGTATGTGCCCAAGCTCAGCATCAACGGCACCTCGCATAACGTGCTGTTCGTAGCCACCGAGCACGATCAGATCTATGCCTTTGATGCAAACAGCGGACACCTGCTCTGGGAACGCAATTTTCTTGCCGGTACTGGAGCCATGATAACCGTCACCACGGTCTCCAGCAGCGATGTGAATTGCAGCGACCTCACGCCGGAAATCGGCATCACGGGTACTCCCGTCATCAACACTGCGACCAACACTATGTATGTGGTGGTGGAGACCAAAGAGATCAACGTCTTTACACATCTCACCAACTTTTATCATCGGCTGCACGCCCTCGATATCCGCACCGGGCGTGATGTGGTTTCGCCGCATATCATCACGGGTACGGCCCAGGGAACGGGTTCGGGTTCGGTGAATGGCATTATCAGCTTCGACCCGCTGCTCGCCAACCAGCGCCCGAGTCTGCTTTTCGCCGATGGACAGGTGTTCGTTTCCTGGTCTTCGCACTGTGATCTCGGCAACTATCACGGATGGCTGATGTCGTTCAACCCGAGCAGTCTGGCTCCGACAGGTATTCTTGCCGACACCCCGAATGGCTACGACGGAGGCTTTTGGGGCGGCGGTTCCGGACCGGCGGCGGATGCCAATGGCTCGATTTATGCCGCCGTCGGCAACGGACTTTTTGACGCTACCAGCGGAGGCATCGATTACGGCGACAGCGTGATTCGCTTCACCTGGTCTTCCCGGGGAATTTCTGTCGCCGACTATTTCACGCCCTGGGATCAGTCCTATCTCGACACCACCGATACCGACGTGGGTGCCGGCGGCGTGGTGCTGCTGCCGAATCAGAGCGGACAATATCCCCATCTGCTGATTCAGGTGGGCAAGGAAGGGACGATCGATCTCATCAACCGCGACAACATGGGCCATTGGCATTCCGGCAATGACGATCAGATTGTGCAGACGCTGCCCTACGCCATTGGCGGCTTGTGGGGTGGACCTGCGTTCTGGAACAACAACGCATATTTCGGTGGGTCCTACACTGCACTCGAAGCGTTCACCTTCAACCCGCAGACCGAACAGCTTTCGACGGCAGCTACTTCCAAGTCGCAGGAACAGTATGGTTACCCTGCGTCCACGCCGTCCGTGTCCGCCAACGGCACGACCAACGGAATTGTCTGGATCATCGAAGCTGACACCTATCCCTCAACGGCTATCCTGCGCGCCTATAGCGCTACGAACTTGGGAACCGAGCTGTACAACTCGCAACAGAATCCCAGTCGCGACCAGGCTCCGCTGGCCGTCAAGTTCACGATTCCCACCGTGGCTGATGGACATGTCTTTGTGGGTGGGCAAAACCAGGTTGCGGTGTACGGACTTTTGCACTAACAACTCGAACTCGCCCGTGCTGCTTGCGGGCGAGTTCTTTCTTTCGCGTCGATACGGCGTTTGCTGCGACGCTAGCGGAAGTGTGGCAGCACCGCTTCGCCGAAGAGCTTGGCCTGCTCCTCACGATCGTCACCCCAGATCTCCAGCATGATGTTGGTGCAACCGGCGTCGCGATATTCCGCGATGCGCTCGCAGCACTCATCGGGAGTTCCCGCGATGGCGCAAACCTTTTTCAGGATGTCCTCGGTGACGGCCTGAGCAGCGGCTTTGCGGCCGCCCTTTTCCATTCGCGTCAGCGATAGGCGCAATCTCTTCGAATTTGAGGCCGGCCTTCTCCAGCAGCACATCCGCTGACCCGCGAATATTCTGTACCTTGTTGGCCAGATACATCGCCGCCATCTCGCGTGCTCCCTCTTTACCTTTCTTGGAGTCGCGATTGATACTGCCGACGATCACGCCGCCAAGATCGAGCTGCGAGGGATCTTTACCTGCGCGACGCGCGCCTTCTTCCATATTGCCCCGCGCGTAGCGCACAAACTCCGGGGTGGTGATGCTGGCAGTCAGCAACCCATCCGAATGTGAGCCCGCAAGCCGCTGCAGCACTGGGCCGGTGGCTCCGATGTAGATGGGCACACGCGCACGCGAGATGTGAGCTTCGTCCTTCAGCGCCGGCGCCGAGGCCTGGAACGCAGCGCCGTGATAGTCGACGGCTCCCCCGGCGAGCATTGCGGTGATGATATCGATGCTCTCACGCATAACCACCCCCGGGCCGACGTCTTTTCCCCGCTCGCCTTCGCCGATTTCCTTCATGAAAATCTTCGACGCTCCCAGTCCGAGCAGGAAGCGGCCGTCGCCCGCGGCATCCTGCATCACGCGCGCTTCCATGGCGATCTGCACCGGATGTCGCGTGTACGGCGAAATAATTCCCCAGCCGATGACGATGCGCTGCGTCTGCGCGGCGATCACGGCCGTTATGGCCGTCGAGGAGCGCGCCTCGAAGCCATGCTTGCGCCACCAGGGATAAGCCTCGGCCAGCCAGAAAATGTCGAAGCCGGCGCGGTCGCAGGCTTGCGCCATGCGAACCGTCTGCTCGAGCGGCTCCATACTCAATTGCAATACGCCAATGCGGAATGGAACGGACATGTTTTGGTAGATACCTTTTTCGTTATTTGTTGGTTTGTCGCTATTCGCTTTTCGCCATTCGCTCTTCGCCAGAGGTGACCGTCAGTGCAATGGCGGTGGGTAGATTAATCTGAGCTCCCAGCAAACCATGACCTGTTAGTTCGATCTTCAGACCGTCCGAACAATCGCGATTAGGTCATGCAACTTCTGGCGAAAAGCGAATAGCGAAAGGCGAAGAGCGATAACGCGAAGAGCGCCCCTACGGCTCGCCCCAGGAATGCTCCAGCCCCTTCATTAACGCCCACATGGCGCGATTCAGCGGAGTCGGCACGCCGTACTTCTCGCCCCATTTCACGATTGCGCCATTCATGAAATCCACTTCCGTTACGCGCGAGGCGAGCGCATCCTGCAACATGCTGGCCTTGTGCTTGCCGGGAGCGTTCGCACCTTTGGCAACCAGATGCCGAGGATCGCCGTGCAGCTCAACCCCCATGGCCTTGGCGACGGCCTCGCCTTCCCGGATCAGCGCCTCGAACAGCTCACCGGTCGGCGGATAGCGGGTCGCCGCGCCGTGGTGCAATCTTGTCAGCGCGCCCACAGGATTCGTCGCTGCGTTGAAGATTAGCTTGGTCCACTGTGCGCCGCGCGCGTCCGCCATCGCGATCGTATTCATGCCGCCGCGCGTCATGTAGCCGGCCAGCTCTTCAACGCGCTCCAGCGGCGTATTGGTCGGCTCAAATGGCCCGAGCCAGGTATCGCCCTTGATATCAAATCCAACGTGGCCCGGTTCGATCACGTGACCGGCGGGAAACGTTGTGCCGCGAATCACGTACTTCACGTGCTCGGCGATGAGTTCCTCGTTGCCCACGCCGTTCTGCACCGAACAGACAACGCTGTGGTCGTCGAAGCAGCGAGCCGCGGCCTTGACGGCGCTTGCCGTGTGAATCGCCTTGGTGGCCACAACGCCGTAGTCGCAGATGGGCAGCGCGGCAGCGTCGGTGCTGGCCTTGGCGAGGCGAACGTGCAGATCCGCAGCTCCTGAAAGCCGGAGACCGTTGCGATTGATGGCGTCGATGTGCGGCTGCGCTGCGTCGAAGGCGTAGACCTCGACCTCACCGCTATGAGCCAGATGCGCCGCGAAGAGGCTGCCGATGGCTCCGCATCCTACCACCAGAACCTTCTTCATGCGTCAATCCAGCGTTCGGGCGTTGCCTTCGCCATCGAAGGCACATCTGCTTTGGAGTAGAACTTCCAGGGAATGTTGCTCAGGTTTTCGCCCTCGGCCTCGCCTACACGGAAGGTGTCTTGCGTGTACAGACAGACTTTTCCATCTTGATCGACAACTTGTGGATGCAGAGAAAATATCATGTTTTGCTTTAACTCGATCTGACTCTTCGCGCCGATCGCCGGATGCTCGATCATCGTCGTCCCGATCGAGTGTCCGGAAAGATGTCCCAGCGCGAATCCCTTGCGGGCAAATGTCTCGGCGACAACTTTGTGGACCTCGCTGGCGACCACTCCCTCGCGCATCAGCTTGCGCGCGGCTTCCATCGCTTCGGGATAAACCTCAGCCATCTGGAGCGTGCGCTTGCTGGGTTCGCCCGCGATCAGCGCGCGAGAGAACTCGACCCAATACCCGCCCGCGCCGGCAATCTCCAGCGAATACAACATCAGATCGCGCTCGCCGACACGGCGGTGCCCCGGAACTTTGAAGTGCGCCTCAGCCTCACCGTTTTCGCCCGAAAGGACGATGTTCATCATGCGCGGGCCAGCGCCGCGCGCGAAGAACACCTCGACTGCGGGCGCCATGATCTCCGCTTCGGTCTTCCCCGGCGCGAAGCCATTTAGCAGCGCCCAGAAGCCTTCATGGATGATGTCCATCGAATCGCGAATCTCGGCCAGCTCCTCTTCGCTCTTGATCGCGCGCGCCATATCGAAATGAAAATCAAACGGAACGAGTTCGAACGAGCCCTGCTGCAGCTCGCGATAATCGCGCACGGCCATGATGTAGTCGAGTCCGTAGACGGCGACGCGCTTCCAGCCTCCGTCGTGGGCGCGCTCGCGCAGCCAGCGGCCAGGAATGTCGGCCCAGACTTTGTCTTGGACGAACGGCTTCTTCTTGTCGCCGATCCAGCGGGCCTCTTGGGGAAATACCAGCGTGGGCTCGCCCTTGAGTGGAATCAGCACGTAGACGTAGCGATGAACGATCTCGAAGCCGGAGGTGTAGAAGACCGCGCCCTCGAAGCCGGCGTATTGATTCCCGCAAACGATGAGCGCGTCGACATTCTGCTCGCGCATAGCGGCGCGAATGTTGTCGTAGCGGCGCTGGATTTCAGATGGACTGGGCATGTTTTTCCGTGGCAAGTGATCGGGTAGAGCTGGCCTTCGCGCCAGCGTCCAGGCATATTGTTTATCACCAATAGCCGGCCTCAAGCCGGCGACAGCAGGAACCGAAAGACAAACTGGGGCTAAAGCCCGTTCTCCTAATGCCGACTTTGACGCGGCCCTGAAGGGTCCGCTCTACCCACCGGCTTCAGCCGCAAATCTCTGCCGCCGTCAGCGCATAAACCTTCGTTATGTCCACCAGCGTCTCGATCGCCACCTTCTCGCCTACGTGATCGCGCGGTCCACTCGACGGCCCATAATTCACCGTCGGACATCCGAAGCGCGACAGCACTGACGCATCGGAGCACCATAGAACTGTATCGCGAACCGGGGGTTTGCCGGTCACCTGCTGATGATTGCGCTCGATGGCCTTCACCATCGCATGGTTTTCGTCGATGCTGGCGCCGGGGACTGACACGAACGTCTCGAATTCCAAACCGTATTCGGGATATTTGTCCCTCATTGTCAGATACAGCTTCTTGGCTGCTCGGCGAGCATCGGTCATGCTAATCGTGGGCGGCACGCGCACATCAAGAAACAGGTCGGCCCGCTCGGGAGTGCGGCTGGCGCGCCACGGATGTCCGGCTTGCAGACATCCGATATTCACGAATCCCGGACGCCCAGCCCATCGCGCCTGCTCCTGCCACTCCGGAATCCATTTCATCACTTCTCCCACAACGTGGTACATCCGGCGGATGGAGTTCTGGTCTTCCTTGCCTGGCGCGAATGCGGAATGCACGTAGTTGCCTGTCAGGCCGAAGCGTACCCACATCGAGCCTGCGTGCTCCAGTACCAACTGCATGTCGGTGGGCTCGCCGAGGATGCACATATCGGGCAGAATGCCATGGCTGACAAGATAATGCGTACCAGCGCCGTAGCCGCGATACTCCTTGCCTTGAAATTCGCCCCATTGTGTCTTCTCGATCTCACCACAGACCGCGCCCAGGATAACATCGCCCTCCAGCTTGACTCCCGCTTCCAGCAAGGCTTTCACGGCATGAACATAGCAAACCAGCGCGCCCTTCATGTTGTAGATGCCGAGGCCGTAGATCATGCCGTCTTTGACCACCGCGTGCGGCTTGTATCCGATGCCGGCAAGAAACTCTTCATCCCCCGTATTAGAGGTATCCATATGGCCGTTGAACATCAGGCACTGGCCGTTGCCGCTGCCCTCGAGCCGTCCGATGACATTGGCTCGTGTATCTTCCACCTGCTGCCAGGTGATCGTGAGTCCCAGGCGTTGGAAAGCCGACCGCATGTACTCCGCCATGGCGAGTTCCGACCCTGTAGGACTTGGAATATTGATGACCTCGCAGCACATGGCGACGATCTCATCCTCGCGTATGCGGCTGAGAATGGCATCTCTGACATTGTCAGACAGAGTGGCTTTGCCGGCGCTGGCCATTAGCGTGCAACTCCTCCAGCGTGTGAGGTATGCAAGAGGCGAAAGTCATCTGGAAAGGTACACAGCTTCTCGTTGCCATTGCCGGTAATCCAGAAGTTGTCTTCCAGCCGCAATCCTCCGCCGCCCGGCCAATAAATCCCGGGCTCAATCGCCAACACCATGCCCTTTCGGATCGTGCCGGTTCCTGCCTGGTGCGCGTACGGCGGCTCGTGGGCGCGAGCTCCCACACCGTGGCACACGGCATGCGACGGCTGTCCGGGATAACCACCTTCGCCAATGCGGGCGCGGATGAGGCGATCGAGTTCCGGCAAGCTGGCACCGTCTTTTGCGAATGCCGCGGCTTCGCCGAACACCGCCAGCAACAGGTCAAGCAGCTTGTGATATTCGGAGGACAATTCCCCGGGACAGAGATTCTTGGTCAGATCGTTCCAATACCCATCGACGCAGACCCAGATCTCGAACAACGTCGGTTCGTGCTTCTGCACGGGACGATCGCCGGTCGCGGTAAAGGTGCGAATTCCCTTCCCCGACCACACCAGCGTGAAGGCGCGCGCCATCTCGACCTTGCCTTTGAAGCCGATGCCCGTCGCGTGCACAAAGCCTTCGAAGATCGCCGCGACTTCGCTCTCCTTCATGCCGGGGCGCAGGCGTTCGGCAGTGTGCTCCATGGCGAGCGCGGCCAGCTCATTGGCCAGCTTCATGCGCTCGATCTCCTGATCAGTCTTGATGGCGCGCGCTTCTGCCAGCAAGCCGGATGCATCGATCACATTACTCGCGACCGCCTTGAACGCGTCAAACCAAGGCTGCGTCCAGGTGGTCGGCTCACCGACCATGCGATCGGCTGACTGCGTTCCCTGTGACAGCTCCAATCCGATTCTGCCGGTGAGATCGCGTTCCTTCAGCACCTTCAGCGCCACATCAAGCGAACGAAATGTCGGTGGCCGTGGATCGCGATCGTCGTAGCTCTTAAAAAGCCGGATGTCCTGTGTCCACGCGGTGCGGCGCGCATCATCTTCTTGCGGCTCGATGGCGATCAGCGTCGGCTCGCCGTCGCGCGGGAAGATCGCGATGTCGTAGCCCTTCATGCACCAGTAGTTCGTCAGATAGACGATATTGTCGGGCGCGCGCACCACGAGGGCGTCGAGGTTGTCGCGATGCATTAGTTCGCGCACGCGGTGTAGTTTATTGTGGTCAGTCGGATATGGCATAAGCAAACGATCTGCCGTCCCTACGGGACTCGCATTCTACAAAACGGTTACCCACCGCTGAAGCGGTGGGCTATCATCTTCCGTCCGCAAAGCGGGACTCGACTCTTCCTGTTCCAGCACGTTCTCCTTCTTCCACGACCAGCTTGCCTCTTTAGCTTTGATCAGGCGATAGAGCGCGGTGTGCAGCGGCGCAGGCAACGCCGATACGCTGGGCTTCACGAGCAATCGCACCGCCGAGGAAGTCAACCTCGGTAGTCTGACGATGTCGGATATCGTACAGCATCGACGGCGGATGGTTCGTCTGCGCGCCGATGCAGTTCATCGTCCAGGGATCTTCATGCAGTTCGATGCCGAGTGCCGCAGCCACTGTCTTTCCTTCTTCAATCAACTGATGGAGGAGATGGCCGAGATCGCTGAATTCAGCTTCGGCAGCGAAGTGCGGCGAGTGCGGCAGCTCGGTCAACGCGGAGACGGCGTTCACCGACGCGTTGAAGATCAGCTTCGACCACTGCGCCGGGCGAGCATCGTGTAGAGCTTCGGCCTTCAGTCCCGATGCATTGATCAGCGCGGCTAATTCTGCGACCAGCTCGAAGGGTGTGTTTGTCGGCTCGAACGGCCCCATCCAAGTCGAAGTATTGAGTTCGTAGTGCACGTGATCGTCGGCAAAGCGCGTGCCGCTCATGAATGTGGTGCCGCGAATAACATATCCGGACCGCATGAGTTCAGCGATGATCTCTTCGCTTCCCAGGCCGTTCTGCGCCGATAGCACTGCGCCGTGCGCAAAGAGGTGGGCGACTGGCGCGAAAGCTTCACGCGTCTGGTTGGCTTTGGTGGCGACGATGCCGAAGTCGAATTGCGGCAATTCGCGCGGGTCATTGCTGGCCTTCAGGTGAGTATGAAATTCGTTGCGCCCTGTTACTCGAATTCCGCGATCGTTGATGCTGCGGGCGTGCTCCTCGCGACGGACAAACACCCAAACGTCGGCCACGCGCGCCAGGTGCGACGCGTATAGGCTGCCAATGGCTCCGGCTCCGACGATGAGGATGCGCTTCATCAACTCGTGGTTCGTAGTTCGTGGATCGTGAATTGTGGATCGTGGGTCCATTGATGTGGACGCTTCGTCGATCCACGATTCACGAATCACAATCCATAAAAACTCGTACGTCATTCCCTCTCTACCGTCACGTTCTGCTTCAACTCGCCGCGCCGCTTCTTCTGAATCATGTCGAACAGCGTGCTGGCGTTGTTATGCGAATCGTCGATGATGATGCCGTCGCGCCACAGCGCATCCTGCAACGCCGCGCTGATCGCGTGTAACGGCGCGCCTCCGCCTTCGCCCATGCCTTTGGCGCCGCTGTAGCTGTGCGGCGAAGGCGTTTCGATATGGTCATACTTCAGGTTGGGCATGTTGATGGCGGTGATCGGCGTGTAATCGCTGAAGGTCGAGGTCAGCATGTTGCCGTTATCGTCGTAGGCGCAATTCTCCATCAGCGCCGCGCCAATACCGTGCGCGGTCGCGCCATGGACCTGGCCTTCGACGATCATGGGATTTATGACCGTGCCGCAATCGTCGACCGCGGCGTAGTCGAGAATCTTCGGGATGTAGGTTTCCTTGTCGATCTCGACGACGGCGATGTGCAGCTGCGACGAGTAGGTCAGCGTCAGGTTGCCGTATTTCTTCTGCACGTCCGGGACCTGGAACGGCGCGCGCCAGGTGTAACGGCAATTCAACGTGAGCGAGCGTAATTCTTCAGGAACGACTGCGGTGTTCACGTTGGCGAGATTGGCCAGGCCGATATACGGAATCGCTTTCTCCGTATTGCGAACGCGGATCTCCGGGCCCTGTTTGCCGACGCCGAATTCCAGGTCGTCTTCGCTCGCCTGCAATACGAAGGCTGCGAGCTTCGACATCTCGGCCTTCAACAGCCGCGCCGCGCCATTGACCGCCGACAGTCCCGAGACCGCAAACTGGCTGGCGTAGGTTCCGCTATGACCGGTGTGGACATTGCGCTCGGTATCGAAGCCGACGCGCACGTTCACCATGTCGGGAGGAATGTTCAAAATGTCGGCGACCACCTGCGAGACCGTGGTCTCGTGGCCCTGACCTTGCGGCACGGATCCGACGGCGACGATGACTTCGCCATAGATATCGAGCTTGGCGGCGGCCGCCTGCGAATTGCCGGAGAACGGCGCCTGCGGATTGACGATCTGTGATTGGCCAAAATTGTTGGTGCCGGAATCGAGCGTGGTGCCGATGCCGATGCCGAGCCAGCGGCCTTCGGTGTGGGCCTTGGCGCGCTCAGCCTGCCACTTCTCCCATCCGATGAGATTCTTGGCGACCTGCAACATTCGCGGATAGTCACCGGAATCGTAGACGCAGCCGTTGGGAGTCGTGTACGGAAATTCGTCGGGCTGAATGTAATTGCGCAGGCGCATCTCGTCGGCAGGAATGTTGAACTCGTGGGCGCAGATGTCGAGAACGCGCTCCAGGAACCACAGATGCTGCATGCGCGAATAGCCGCGATTGGGGCCGACGGGACACTTGTTGGTGACTGCTTGGGTGAAGTCGATTCGCAGATTGCGAAGCCGATAAGTCGCGGGCGTCACCTGCGACCAGATGACGCAGCCCAGCGGCTCATAGCGCGGATAAGCGCCGCAGTCGTCGATGTGGCGCGAGTCGACGGCGAGGATGACGCCATTCCTGTCGAGCGCAACGCGGGTGTCGCGGAAGGTGCGCTCGTTGCCGTGGGCGCTTGAGGTCATGTGCTCGGTGCGGGTTTCCGACCATTTGATTGGCGCGCCATCGGCTTTGCGCGAAGCCAGCGCGCAGACGGCCATCTGCGGGTAGTTGGTGATCTTGATCCCGAAGCTGCCGCCAATGTCGTGCGTCTGCACGCGAACCTGATCCATGCGCAGATGCAGTGCGGGTGCGAGCAACTGAATGCCAATCGTAGGAAACGAGTTGTTGCTCCAGAAGTAGAGGCGCTCGTCGTTGTCATCCCACTGCGCGATGACCGCGTTGTTTTCCAGCGGCGTGCTGGAGAAGCGGTGCATGTGCAGATGGTCGATATGGATGATGTGTGCGGCTTCGGCGAAGGCCTTGTCGATGTCGCCGTATTCGAAGACTCCGTGCCAGACGATGTTGGTCCCCATCGCGGCGTGGAGAATGGTTTCGTCGGTGGCTGCAACCTCGCCATCGACCACCGCCGGCAGCGGCTGGTATTCGACGCGCACGAGTTCGGCGGCATCTTCCGCAATGGCCGGAGTCTCGGCGATGACCGCGGCGACCGGCTCGCCCTGATAGCGCGCGCGATCGACCGCCATGGGATAGTCGAGGATACGGTTGCTGGGAGCGGGACCGATTTCGAAGAAGGGATCCAGGTGTTTGGTGATTTCCTCACCGGTCAAGGTGCAAACCACGCCGGGGATTTTCTCGGCTTCGCTCACGTCGACGGCGAGGATATTGGCGTGAGCATAGGGTGAGCGCACGAAAACCAGATGGAGCATGCCGAGGAGCTTGATGTCGTCGACGAATTTGCCCTTGCCGCGGACCAGGCGCGCGTCTTCCTTGCGCTTGATGGATTGGCCAACCCAGTCAGCGGTTTGCTTGTGCGGTGTCGTTGCCATGCTCTTGTGCCGGGGCTGAAGCCCCTTTGTCTAAGGGATCGTTATTCACCCGGCTAACGCCGAGTGCTTCTGCTGGTCCGGGAATCACATCGTCCGAGGGCTCGTTAGTCAACGCGCTAAAGCCGGGTGCTTCCACTGGTTGAGAGTCAAATGATCTGCGGGATTGGTATTCGCCGGGCTGATGGTACGGTGTTCCCAACTCCATCCCACTTTGTGGTACTCCGACATTGTCAGAGGTCGTGGCATTTGAAGTGGGCGCCTGAATCGGCAGCGCAGTTGCCGGCACAGACAGCTCCTTCTGCAGCCCCTCGATCAGCTTCTGGATGTTCTTACGACCGAGCGGCTCGAGCATCCCACCGGCCATAGAAGCAAGCTTTCCGAAGATGCTGGTTTCGCCTTGCCAGACGACTTTGGTTCCTTGGGGCAACGCGGATAGATCAAATCCGGCGCTGACCGTGACCTGGCTGCCGACCGCAGTTCCCTGCCCTTTGTAGTGCGCGCGCAGCGGCTTGATGGCCTCGCTAAGCTCCATCTTGAGTTCGGCGGTTCCACGAATGTTGCCGACACCCACCTTCACCTTCACGGTGAAGTGAGTGGGGTCTTGCATGGTCATGCTTTGAAAGTCGGGCAGCAGCGGGCCGAACTGGTTGGGGTCGGAGAGGAAGTCGAAGACCTCTTCCGGCGCGCGAGGGGTGGTGAACTCGCCAGAAAAATTAATGGCCAATGTTCTCTCCTCCGGCAGCCGCAGTACGAATAGCTTTGAAGATGTTTTGATATCCGGTACAGCGGCAGGTGTTGCCGGCGATGCCTTTGCGAATGTCCCACTCTGTGGGATGAGGATGTTCTTCGAGCAACTGCAGCGTGCTCATGAGAAAACCGGGGGTGCAGTATCCGCACTGGAAGCCGTGGCAGTCGCTGAAGGCTTGCTGCACCGGATGAAGCTCGCCGTCTTTGGCAAGGCCTTCGACCGTGAGTAGCTCGCCGCCGTCGGCCTGAAAGGCGAATACGGTGCAGGACTTGACCGTCTGGCCATTCAGCATCACGGTGCAAGCGCCACAATAGCTGGTATCGCAGCCGATGTGCGTGCCGGTGAGGTTGAGCTCTTCGCGGAGAAACTGTACCAGCAGTGTGCGCGGCTCGACCTCGCGGGTGCACTGCTTGCCATTAACCCTTACACTGACGCGCACGCGTGGAATGGCATCAGGCATAGAGATGCGTCACCTCCACATCTTCGCCGCGAGCGCGCTTCATGGCAGCTTCGACAGCGAGTGTCGCCAGCCGACCGGCAGCCTGGCGTTTGTAATCGGCTGAACCGCGCATATCGGAAGTGGGCTGCGCTGCGTCCATCACCGCTGCACGAACTTTTTCCAGGATCTCTGGGTTGAGTTGCTGCCCTTGAAGCGCTTCTTCCGCGGCCGGCACGCGCGTTGCCGTCAGGCCCAGAACCCCAAGATAAACGCGGGCATCTCTACAGCTGTGATCGTCGTGCAGGGCGACTTGTACGGCTACGCTGGCGCTGGCATATACGGGAGCACAGCGTTTCAGAGCGATGTACGCGCCGCCACTACGCGCGGGCGGATGAGAAATCTCAATCTCGGTCACCAGTTCGGCCGACTGCAGTGCGCTCTGGTAGGCGTCAAGGATGAAGTCGGCGATGTCGATGCTGCGCTCGCCGCGCGCGCCGAGCGTTCTCACGGTTGCTCCCGTCGCAAGCAGAACTGGCGCCCAGTCACCAGTGGGATCCGCTTCGGCGAGCGAACCGCCAATCGTCCCCATGTGGCGAACCTGCGGATCGGCGATGCCGGCAGCGCAGTCGCGAAGGATGGGAATTCGCGCGGCTTCAGGCGAGGCGGCGATTTGCGAGTGCCGCGTCATGGCGCCGATGCGCAAAGCCCCGTTGCTGCGAATGTAGGAGGTTTCGGGAATGAAGTTGAGATCGACCAGATGACGAGGCGTCGAAAGACGAAGCTTCATCAGCGGGATGAGGCTCTGGCCGCCGGCGAGGAACTTAGCGTCGTCGCCCAACTCGCTCAATTGCGAAATCGCTTCAGAATAGGATGCTGCGCGGTGATACGCGAAGGCCCCAGGATACATCCCCACCCCATGCCCGGCTCCCGCAACGTTGCGGGATGTCCGGAATTTCTCTGCCGTGAAAGATTACCGCAAATTGAGGCGTTTTGCTGGCGTGATGCGAAGCGGAAGAGCGGGCTCCGGCAATTCTTTGTTTTGGAATTGCTGGGTGCGAGTCAGCTGTCGAAATCCTGAGCGCAGCGCAGTGAGCCGAAGGATCTGGCGTTTTGCTGGCCACGAAGCTGTAACCGAAGCACGTCCCGCTTAATCAGGTATAGTGGGCGATTGCGGGCATGAGATGGCGCAGGCATATCGCAAACCGGGTGAAGACTTGCCGCATGTGAGTACGGATGGGCTGGTCACGCCCGATGAATTTCGCGCCGCGATGAGCCGCTTTGTGACCGGTGTAACCGTGATCACGGTGGAGACGGCGGAGGGCGAGGTGCACGGTATGACCGCGAATGCGTTCTGCTCGGTGTCGCTGCGGCCGCCACTGGTGCTGGTTTGCGTCGATCACCTGGCCGAGACCTACCTGCACTTGCGGGAGCGCGGCGAGTTCGGCGTTAGCATGTTGAAGGCGGACCAGGACGCGCTGTCGGAATACTTTGCCGATCCGGAGCGCAATCCGGACTCAGCCCGGCGTCTGAGGATTGGCTATCGCAAGATGAAGAGCGGTCGACCCGTTCTGGAGAACGCGCTGGCCAATCTCGATTGCAAAATTATGGATGCGCACGAGGCGGGGGACCACACGCATCTTTGTCGCTGAGGTGCGCGAGGTCGCGTTGGATGAGGGCGAACCGCTGTTGTATTTTCGCGGGCGCTACGGGATGCATGGGTAGGCAGCGGCTTTCCTGCTGCTGAGTCAATTCGCAAAAGTCATGCGAGAAACGGTCGTAACAATCCGTGAGCGCCGCGCGGAAGCTGGCGCGAGATCGCCGCAGCAACTAGCGGGGAAGCTGCGCGAGCTGCGCCACGGAGCGGCGCTCGACCCCGTCACCGCCATGGAGCTTTTGCAATGCGATGACGAAGTGCTTCCGGAGTTGCTGGCCGCTGCTCGTGAGCTGAAGGAAGCGCACCATCCTGGCGTTATCACTTATTCGCGCAAGGTTTTCATTCCGCTCACCAATCTTTGCCGCGACTACTGCGGCTATTGCACCTTCCGCCGCGATCCAGGCGAGCCGGGCGCCCACACTATGACGCCGGAGGAAGTTCTGTCGGTCGCTACGCGCGGGCGAGAAGCTGGGTTGTACCGAGGCCCTGTTCTCGCTGGGTGATCGGCCGGAGGCGCTCTTCCCAGAGATGCGCGAGACGCTGCGCCGGCTGGGCTATCGCAGCACACTGCATTATCTGGAGGCGATGTGCGAGCTGGTATTGCGGGAGACGAAGCTGTTGCCGCATGCCAATCCTGGCCTGCTGAGCGCGAACTGGATCGAGCGGCTGCGCGTGAGCAATCCCAGCCTCGGCCTGATGTTGGAGAGCACGAGCACGCAGCTCGCGACGGCACATCCTTCGGCGACAACGCCGGATAAAGCTTCCTGCGCTGCGTCTGCGAACCATCGAAGATGCAGGCAAGCTAAGGCGTGCCGTTCACCACGGGAATTCTTATCGGCATCGGCGAGACGATGGAGGATCGCGTCAATTCCCTGCTGGCGATCAAGCGGCTGCATGAGCAGTACGGACATGTGCAGGAAGTGATTATCCAGAATTTTCGTGCGAAGGCGCGGATTCCGATGGCTGCGTGGCCGGAGCCTGATATCGGCGACATGCTGCGGACGCTGGCGGTCGCGCGGCTGATCCTGCGCGACATGAACATTCAGGCCCCGCCGAATCTCACCGACCCGAATTACGAGCGGCTGCTGGAAGGCGGCATCAATGACTGGGGCGGAGTGTCGCCGCTGACGCCGGATTACATCAATCCCGAAGCGCCATGGCCGCATCTGGTGGAGTTACAGCGCCGCACCGAAGCGGCGGGACAAAAACTGGTGCAGCGGCTGCCGGTTTATCCGGAGTTCGCTTCGGCTGTGATTGCGCGCGGTGGGCTGCTGGGTGAGCGATTGGCGGCGGCGATGGATCATGAAGGATATGCGAGGGCCGCGTAGATGATGGTTGTGTTCACGGGCGGAACGGGCGGCACCAAGCTGGTGCAGGGCTTGCAGCAGATCGTGTCGCCGGAAGAACTCACGGTCGTCGTCAACACCGGCGACGACGTGGAGTGGTGGGGGCTGCATGTTTCGCCCGACATCGACTCGGTGCTGTATGGGCTCGCCGATCTGTTGAGCAAGGATCGCGGGTGGGGCGTCGAGGGCGACAGCTTTCGCTGCCTGGAGCGCATGAAGCAACTGGAGCAGCCGTCGTGGTTCAGTCTTGGCGATCTGGATCTGGCAACCCACTTGACGCGCACCGCGATGTTGCGCGCGGGAAAGACGCTGAGTGAGGCCACGGCGGAGCTGGCGACGAAGTTCGGGATTCGCGTGCGGGTGTTGCCAATGTCGGATGATCGCGTTTCGACGATGCTCGACACGGCAAAGGGCACGCTCACTTTTCAGGAGTACTTCGTGCGCGAGCGGCATCAGGTAGAGGTGCGGGCGGTCAGGTTCGAAGGTGCGGAGGAGGCGCGGCCGGCGCCGGGAGTGATCGAGAGCATCGAGCAGGCTGACGCGATTGTTTTTGCGCCGAGCAATCCGGTGACCAGCATTGGACCGATTCTGGCGGTGGCGGGGATTCGCGCGGCCTTGCGGCGAACGTCCGCGCCGGTGATTGCAGTCAGCCCGATTGTGGGAGGAGCTGCGGTGTCGGGACCTGCCGGCGAGCTGATGCAGATGATGGGATGGCCGAGCACGATTGCCGGCGTGGTGCAGGCGTACGAGGATTTTCTGGACGTGCTGGTGGCGGATGAAAGCGAGCCGTTAGCAATCAGCAATCAGCAGTCAGCAATCAGCAACGGTCGATTAAGCAGGGCAAGCGAGCCCCCAAACACGATCCACGAATCACGATCCACGAAGATTCTTTACACCAACACGATTATGCGTTCGGTGAAAGACAAGCGCGATTTAGCGGCGTTCGTTCTCGACGCGTGCGCGACCTCGGAGAGTGCGAAGGCCTGAGATGCGAGCGATTCTGCTGATCCCTTTCAAGAGCCTGGCCACGGCGAAACAGCGTCTGGCTACAGCTTTGGACCAACCGCAGCGTTCGGAGTTGGCGGAGGCGATGCTGCGCGACGTGATGACTGCGGCTGCAGGAGTTAGAAATCGAATCGACGTTGCGCTGGTGACGGGCGACGCGCGTGCGCAGGCGCTGGCGAGGGAGTTTGGATTCCTCATCATCGAAGATGCGCGCAACGAGAGCGAGACCGCCGCGATCGAGATGGCGACAGCGTGGTGCGAAGAGCGTGGCTATGACACGACGATCGTTGTGCCGGCTGATATTCCGCTGATCGCGAGCGCTGAACTGGAGCGCGTGCTGGATGCGGCTCCGCAGGAAGGTGCGGTGTTCGTTCCGGCTTACGATCGACGCGGCAGTAACTGCATACTGCGCAGGCCGGCGTCGATTATTCCGCTGCGCTTCGGCAACGACAGCTTTCTGCCGCACTGCGAAGCGATGCGAAAGACCGGCAAGCAAGTTGTGATTCTGGAGATGGCAGGGATCGGGTTGGACATCGACAATCCGCACGAGCTGGACATGCTGGTGGCGCGAGACGGCGAAACCCACGCCCAGCGCCTGCTGCGTTCGTGGGGCTTTGGTCAGCATAATCTCGACGCCTGGGAAGCGGCAGTGTGAGCAAGCCTCGGCGCACGGCAAGTCAGGCGGCAACGATCGGGCGGCAGCCGCCGCATTTGAGCCTGGCTAGTTCGGAGATCCGCGCGATTCCGGTGCTCGGCATTCGCGATGTCTTCCCTGGAGACAACGTCGCCGATCTGGTGGTCGACGCACTGGCGTTGGGCGGACGGCGACTGCATGATGGCGATATTGTTGTGATCAAGCACAAGATTGTTTCCAAAGCCGAGGATCGGCGGGTCGCGTTGGATTCGGTGAGACCCTCCGCCGAGGCACGGCGCTTTGCGGAGACAAATGGACAGGACGCTCGCGTGGTTGAATTGGCGTTGCGTGAGGCGAAGCGGGTGGTGCGCAAGAAGCATGTCTTGATTACCGAGACGCGACATGGATTGGTTTGCGCCAACAGCGGCGTGGATGTTTCCAATGTCGACGGAGGCAAGACTGCGGTTTTATTGCCGCTCGATCCGGATCGTTCGGCGGCGCAAATACATCGAAGGTTGAAGAAGCGGACCGGGCTGCATGTGCCGGTGATCATCGCCGACAGCTTTGGCCGTCCGTGGCGCGAAGGATTGTGCGAGGTCGCGATCGGCGTTGCCGGGATGAAGGTGATTCACGATTATCGCGGCAAAGCCGATGCCTACGGTTACAAGATGCACGCGACGGAGGAGGCAGTCGCCGATGAGTTGGCGTGCGTAGCGGGCCTGGTTTGTGGGAAAAATGCGCGTGTTCCCGCCTGCATTGTTCGCGGGTTTTCGTATCGGCGTGGGAATGGGAGTGCGCAACAGCTGGTGCGGCCGGCGGAGAAGGATCTGTTTCGGTGATGGACAGATTAAATGCAATATAGGGGTCCTTCGACTCGGACTGAAGTCCTCGCTCAGGATGACACTTCCATGGGTCGGCGCGCGCTCAGGATGACACATTTTTACTCGATGGAATCGCGAGCGCATTGGAGTCGCGAATGCACTCCGGATGACAAGCTGGTGGAACGATGCAGAACATGAGTTGGTGTAATCGGCAGACACTTCAGGAAACCGGCTGGGACGATTTGTCGCGGCGGGTGTCGGCAGCGGTGCGCAAGTCGATCGAGAAAGTGTTGGTGTCGCTCGACGGAGGCGTGCTGAGCCGGGACGAATGCCTTGCGCTCGCCAGTTGCGATGGCGAGGATCTGTTTGGTTTGGTGGTCGCCGCCAATGAGCTCCGCCAGCAACTGACCGACGATGTAATCAGCTACGTGGTAACGCGCAATATCAATTTCACCAATGTTTGTTTTGTCGGATGCAAGTTTTGCGCGTTCAGTGTGGGACCGCGCGATGAGACGGCGTACTTTCTGTCGCTGGACGAAGTCGGCGACAGGTGCCGCGAGGCCGAGGAGTGGGGCGCGACCGAAGTTTGCATTCAAGGTGGGCTGCCACACGGCTTGCCGCCGTTTTACTACCGTGACATTCTGCGCGCGGTGAAGTCCGCGACGCCAAGGATGCATTGCCATGCCTTCTCGCCGATGGAGATGGTGTACGGGGTTGAGCTGACGGGGATGCCGATTCGCGAGTACCTGCTGATGCTGAAGGCGAACGGGCTGGATACCTTGCCGGGCACGGCGGCGGAGATTCTGGACGACAGCGTGCGGCACGTCCTCTCGCGCAACAAGCTCAGCACCGCGCAATGGCGCGAGGTGATTGAAACAGCCCATGAGTGCGGGATTCGCAGTACATCCACGATGATGTACGGACATCGGGAGACGCCGGAACATTGGGTTGATCAGCTCTTGCTGCTGCGGGAGATCCAGGCGCGGACGGGCGGCTTCACGGAGTTTGTGCCGCTGGGATTCATTCACGAGAATACGCTGCTGTTTGCGCAGGGCCTGGCGCGCAGCGGCGGTACGCTGGCCGAGCACATGAAAGTCCATGCCCTGGCGCGCGTCATGCTGGCGGGATCGATCAATCACATTCAAGTTTCTTGGGTGAAGCTGGGGCGCGAGGTTTCGCAACTGGCGCTGCTGGCGGGCGCCGACGATTACGGCGGAACGCTCTTCGAAGAGAACATTTCGCGGCTGGCAGGAGCGACCGCCGGGCAGTATATTTCTACGAAAGAGTTTCAGGAGCGCATTTTGGAGCTTGGCCGCATTCCCGCGCAACGCAACACCTTGTACACAAAATACGACTACCACATTGTGGGATCTGATGCCGCACCTGTTGCTACAGGTGGCAACGCATGATCGCCATCGTCGGCGGAACTGGTCCGGAAGGCTCGGGTCTGGCGCTGCGCTGGGCGCGGGCAGGTGAGTCGGTGGTGATTGGCTCGCGCGATGGCGAGCGCGCCAAAGCGGCTGCGGCGCAACTTGGGGAAAAGGCCGGCGCGCTGGGCAGCGTCGAGGGCGTGGAGAATGTCGTCGCCGTAAAGATGTGCGACATTGTGGTACTCACGGTTCCCTTCTCCGGACAAGCGGAGTTACTGAAGCAATTGAAGCCATCGTTCCGGCAAGGTACGGTGCTGATCGACGCGACCGTCCCGCTGGCGGCAGCCGTCGGCGGAAGACCGACGCGGGTGCTGGGCGTGTGGCAAGGCTCAGCGGCGGAGCAAGCGCAGGAGATGGTGGGCAAGAACGTTACGGTTGCCGCGGCGTTTCATAGCTTGTCGGCTACGGTTCTGTCCGGCGACGGCGACGTCGATTGCGATGTCATTGTGTGCAGCGACGATGATCGCGCCCGGCAAGTGGCGTCGGAGCTGGCGGTGAAGATTCCCGGCGTGCGCGCGATTGATGGCGGCAAGCTGGAGAACGCGCGCATCGTCGAGTCGATGACCGCGCTACTGATCACGCTCAACATCCGGTACAAGGTGCATGGGTCGGGGTGGAGGGTGACGGGACTGGGAATCTAGAGGCAGTGGCTGAGTGGCTAGTGAAGACTGCTGCCTTGGTTTGTCTCAAGACCCCAACGACCTAACACCAAATGACCGACGGCAGGACCGGGAGCGCTGCTGAGAACCTTGTAACCGCGACTGCAGTGCTGTCGGCTGAAGCCGACTCTGGATTACCGAACCACGGCTTAGACGCTGGCCTGAAGGCCAGCTCTACCTTCCCTGACACGAAGCAATTCTCGACGAGATAGCAGTAAGATTTTCTTACTTTTGCAAAAGTAAGTAAAGTAAGATTTCTGCAAGAATCTTACTGGTAAGAAAATCTGCAGGATTCAGCGGCTGGCCAGACCGCCGGCAGTCTCGCCGCCGTCGATAACATACACCTGGCCAGTGAGATAGGCGGCATCGTCAGAGGCGAGAAAAGCGAAGAGCGCGGCAATTTCTTCGGGTTGGGCGTGACGGCGGAGCGGGATCTTCTGGTTCACAGCCTTCAGCATCTCATCGGTGTATTCGGCGCGCTGCATGGGGGTGAGCACGTATCCGGGCGCGACCGCATTGACGCGCACCTTGGGCGCAAGTTCCAGGGCCATCGACTTGGTCAGCTCGATGACGCCAGCTTTGGTCGCGTTGTAGTCGGCATAGTAGGGATGGCCGACAATGCCGTTGGTCGACGCCATGTTGAGAATGACGCCGCCGGTGTGCGCCATCATGTGGCGCGCCGCGGTTTGCGCGACGTAGAAGACGCCGGTGAGGTTCACGGCCAGGACGCGATTCCAGTCTTCCGGCGTGATGTCGAGAAAGTTGTGGCGAATGCTGATGCCGGCGTTGTTGATGACGACATCGAGGCCGCCTAGATCGCGCAGGATTGTGGCGAAGGCGGATTGGAGCTGAGCGTGATCGGAGACGTCGGCGACGATTGCCGATGGTCAGAGAAAGTTCGCGGCGGATTCGTTCGCAAGCTTCGGCGATCGCGATCGAGAACGGCCACGCGCGCGCCCTCTTCGACGAAGCGAGCGGTAGTTGCGGCGCCGATGCCACTGGCGCCTCCGGTGATGAGAACGCGTTTGTTGTGTAGTCCTCGCATAGTTAAAACAGGGGCTAAAGCGCAGATCAATTGGACCACGGTTTGGCACGGCTGAAGCCATGCCCTGATACGAAGTTCGCCCCTAACCGAGCCCGTCTCGATTGCGCCGTACCATGCCAACGCCAGTTCTTCAAGATAACAAACGCCGGCTGCCTCGACCTGATAAACTTTGCGACATTCAGCTATGGCACGATCAGCTGCAAGTTTGCGGACGCAGTTCTTTGCCGATCCTGAGGGCAAGTTCGTACACGATGTTGTGCTGGAGTCGTGCCGGCAGCACGCGTCGAAGATTGCCATCGTCGACACCTCCTGCACGCCGGCGCGTCGCGTCACCTACGGCGCGTACGGCAGCTTGGTGGAGTGCGTGGCGCGCGGCATGGTCGCTGCCGGGATTCGTCCGGGCGAGACGGTTGGCATCTTCCTGCCCAACTGTTGGGAGTTTGGCGTTGCCTACCACGCCGCAACGCTGGCCGGCGCGATTCCGACGACGCTGAACCCGACGTATCGCGAGCGCGAGGTGCACTATCAACTCGAGGCCGCGGATGCGGTCGTGCTCATCAGCGACGGCACACTGCTGAGCGGCATCAACCTGAGCGGGCTGCCGGCACTGCGCCAGGTGTACACAGTACGCGCGCCGGGGCCGAGCGGATCGCAGCCGTTTGATTCCCTGCTGCAAGCCGCGGCAAGCGTAAGCCTGCCCACGCCCGCGAACGATTCGCGATCGACGCTGGCAACACTTCCCTTCTCCAGCGGCACCACTGGCCTGCCCAAGGGCGTGATGTTGTCGCACTACAACCTGGTCGCGAATGTCTATCAGACGCTGACGCCCGGTGAGTACGGCGCGTTCGTAGAAGACGACGTCATCCTGTGCTTCCTGCCGCTGTACCACATCTACGGACTGACGGTTGGGCTCAGCCTGGCGCTGATTCGCGGCTGCACGCTGGTGCTGATGCCGCGCTTCGACTGCGAGCGCTCCTTGCAGGTTGTCCAGGAAGAATCAGCGACACAGGTGCTGTGCGTGCCGCCGACGCTGCTGGCGTACTGCCAGGCTGCCGAGCAGGGCAAGTTTCCGCGCGAGCATCGCTTGCGCTGGGTGAAGTCCGGAGCAGCGCCTCTGGCGCCGGAGCTGGCGCGCCGCTTCACCGCCGCGACCGGCATACCGATTCGACAGGGCTACGGTATGACCGAAGCGTCACCGGTCACACATCTGGGATTTCTGTCGCCCGAGCTGTACCGGCCGGAGTCGGTGGGCATGCCGGTGGCGCAGACCGATTGCCGCGTCGTCGATGAGAAGGGCAACGATGTGGCGCCGGGCGAGATCGGCGAACTGGTGATGCGCGGGCCGCAATTCATGCAGGGATACTGGAAGTCGCCGGATGCGACGGCTGCGGTGCTGCGCGACGGATGGTACTGGTCGGGCGACATTGTGCGGGTGGATGACGACGGCTTCTACTACGTGGTCGATCGCCGCAAGGAGATGATCAAGTACAAGGGATTCTCGATCGCGCCGGCCGAAGTGGAGAGCGTGATGCTGGAGCATCCGGCGGTTGCCGATTGCGGCGTGGTGTCGCGAGTGGACGGCGCGGGCGAGGAGATTCCGTGCGCGTTTGTCGTGCTGCGCGAGGGCGAGCCGTCCAGTCAGCCGACCGCGGAGAAGCTGCAGGCGTTCGTCGCCGAGCGGCTTACGCGCTACAAGATGCCGCGCGAGATTTACTTCGTGCAGAAACTGCCGCGCACCGCATCGGGCAAGATCCTGCGGCGCGAGTTGCGGAAGCTGGTGTGACGCAAGGGCGTGTGCCGCCGGCTAAAGCCGGCTCTCAACAAGGATTGCAGCCCGACGCTGGCCTCAAGAAAGTGTGCCGCAGCCCGTGCCGCCGCTCCGCGGCTCGAACCGCAGATCCCTCCACTCGGGCTGAAGCCCTCGGTCGGGATGACAGGGCAGTGGTCAGTGGCTGGCGGTCAGCGGCTGACGGTCAGTGAGCAGCAAAAGCAGATCCCTCGTCGGACTGAAGTCCTCCTCGTGATGACAACTCGAGGAGAACTCCTCGCTGACACCTTCTCGCTGACACCACTCGATGACAACCTGCCTCGATAACACCTTCTCGATGAAGCCGACTCAACAAGATATCGCCGAACGCTGGCCTGAAAGGCCAGCACTAGCCGAGCAAAACACGGAAGGGAGTTCATCACTCCCTTCCGCAGGCTTTCGTTTGCGATTACTGTCCAGCGGTTGACATGGCTGTCGAAGTTTCGAAGCTCACACCGCTCTTGCTGTTGCTGAAATCAATTTCGGTGATGGTCGCCGCGCCTCCGTTGCCATCCAGTGTGACTACCTGATTGCTCTCGGGGGCGTTAGTCAACTGCTTCACCTGTCCGGTGGCGGACGCGACTTCCTTGCCATTGCGGATGAAACGCACCTGCGTTGTCGAGCCGGTGGTGTCGCACTTCACCGTGTAGTCCCCGGCGGGGAGTGTTTTGCCGTTGAGTTGTGCGTCGTGGTAGAGCGTGACGCTCTGCGATTTGGAGGCGGCAAAGGCGCCGATCGATAGGGTGAGTGTCAGCGCCAACAGAAACATCGTAGGACGAGCCAGTATACGAGTCATTTCCCAATCTCCTTCTGTTTTGACTTCGTTCTGGCAGCCCACGCGGCTTATCTCCGACAAGTCCAAAATCGGACCGGTTGCGGATTCCGGAATTCACCGTCGTGACGAGATCCGGAGTGTCTTGCAATTCGCGCCGCTAAGCTTACAATGTGAAACCGGGGTTAAACAGCACAGGGACGCCGTCAAAGCTTTCCCTCAAGTTTGTCTCGCCTGGGCCGCCAAACCGCTGGCGAAACATCCTGTTTGACCCCGCAATATTGATGCAACTGGAGTGCCAGCCGACGCTGGCGCACTCCTCCTACCCGGCTGATACGCCGAGCGCCACTGAAAAGTTCACATTGTTGGAAACTTTCCGCGACTTGGCTTGGACGAGTCGTTAACAGCTACGTAAGCGCAGCTCATCCACACGTTACATAAATTCACTTGAGATTGAAGAAGTGCGCGTTTCGTCGCTGCGAACGACACATTCGTCACTGCGATGCAATTTTGTTTTTGCGAATTACGGCTGCACGGCGGCGCGCTGATTCCAATTCATGCGCTCGCGCAGCGTGTTGATGTGGGCAAGATGATGACCAGAATGCCAGGCATACATGGCCAGCATTTGTTCCAGAGTGAGCACCCCGCGTTCAGGATGGTACAGTGTGCGTTCGAAATCGGACGGTCGCATGTTCTGCAGCAGGTCGACCCACCGCGAATGCAACGCGGCAAGAAGTTGTAGCGAAACTTCGATGGGAGTGATCGTGCTGTCAGGCAGCTTCGCCCATTCGGCTTCTTTGTACGGCCTGATCTTCGGTTCCGGTTCGGTGAGCGCGAGCTTGAAGCGGATGTACGCGTTCATGTGGCTGTCGGGCACGTGATGTACAACCTGCCGCACGGTCCAGCCTTCGGGACGATAAGGAGTGTCGAGTTGCGGCGCGCTCAGACCTTGGACTGCGGAGCGCATCTGCAGAGGTGTTTTCGCAAGTATGTCGATGTGTCGTTCGCGGGCTTTGGCACTCTCTTCCGGAGTGGCTGGCTGGAGCCACTCAAACTTACCGACTGGATAGCGCAAATCGGTCATACAACCTCCGTCGGAAAATTCTACAGCAGAACGGCAGTGGGTCGTGAGTCGTGAATCGTGGGTCGTGAATCGTGGATCGTGAAGAGCGAATGGTGGAGATGTGGCAACTGGATCATGAATTGTGGGGACCGGATCGTAAAACGTGATTCGTAATCCCAGGCCCACGAATAACGGTCCACGATGCACGATCCACGATTCACTACTTCGCCACTACTCCAGCGACCGGACCTCGGTCGACGGCACCAGCTCCACCGTACATGGCGCGGGCGAAGTTGTTCCGCAGCGAACTACGGCGCGCCGTATAACGTGGGTTTGCGATTGGGGTGGGAACTTCATCTGCACGTCGGTCTTCTGCAGAACATCGGTAAAGCTCTTCAGATTCTCGTCGCCCTTGATGAACTTGGCCTGCTCGACTTTGCCGGGCGAGACCAGCAGGAAAAAGTCTGCCGTGCCCTTGTCGGATTTGTTGAGAGAAACTTTGCGCGGCGACATCTTGGCTTTCGCCGCGTCCATGCGCTTATCAATGTCGGTGACGCCGAGCGCGGTCAGCTTGGCTCGCGCCGTCAGGCTGGGGTCTTCGGAGAGCAACGACTGCACGTAGTAGTTGATGGCATCGTCGCGCTTGCCGCGCTTATCGGCGATGTCGCCCAAATGTTCGGCCTCGTCGCCTGAGCCGCCGGCCTCCCACGCAGGCACGATGTATTTCTCCGCCGCATCCGGATCGCCGCGCTTGAAGTCGATCCAGCCGCGCGTGTCCCACACCGCAAACAGCAGATTGGCGATACCCAGATCCTGCACGCGCAGACTGTCGAGATTCACGTCGCGCAGCTGCGTGTTCAGCGCATTGATCGCCGAATCCGCGTACTGCTGCGCGCGGTCGAGCTGCACATTCTGCTCGGAGAGCGAGTAGGCGATGTTGTTCCACACCAGCGGCGTGGCCGAGATGCTGATGGCCTTCTCGAACGCCGCCATGCCTTTGTCGGTCTGGTTGGTGCCGATGTACGCCTGCCCCAGCGAAACCTCCAGCAGCGGATTCTTCGTCTGGATGTCGACCGCCTTCTCCAGCTCAGGCACAGCTTCGGAAAACTTCTTCTGTCCGAGATACAGCTGGCCAAGACTCGCGTGCGCGTACGGATCGAGCGGGTTCACCTCAATCTGCTTGTGAAATTGTGCGATGGCGTCCGGGTATCGTCCCTGACGCGCATAGGCCTGTCCCAGCGAGTTATAAGCAAAGGCGTCGTAGGGATTGTTCTCAATCTGCTGCTTGAATGCCGTGATGGCCTTGTCGGTCTGGCCGAGACTCATGTAGGCATCGCCCAGATCGTCCCACGCGCCCTTGTGCTTGGGATCCAGCTTGACCACCCGCTGCAACAGGTCAACCGCCGCCTGGAAATGCTGGTTCTGATACGCCTGAATCGCGGCGCTGAATAGATCGTCGGCCGACTGATCGCCGCCACCGGCAACCTGCGCGGCTGCCGGAGACTGGCTCTCCAGCGTGACCTGTTGCGCTTCATCCGCGCCCACCACGCGCCGGAACGCGGCGTAGTCTTCCTTGCGCGACTCGGGAATCTCCGACATCGCCACCTTCAGCGTGCGATGGCTGGTCAGCTGCCCGGCATCGAACTTGTATTCCGAGTGATACTCCGCATAATCGCGTTTCAGATCGACGTTGAGCGGCGCGTGCACCTTGTATTTCGCGGGAAAGGTGATCTTCACATCCGCCTGATCGTCGCGAATAGCGCCCAGCTTGATGGGCTCGTTCGCAGGCGCTGTCGTCGTCTTCGTCGTCATCCTCGTTGGGCAAATGAATGGAGCCTAGCGGCAGCACGAACTTCGACTCCGCCGCCGCCCAGTCGAAGTAATTGCTGGCGGTGACGTCGAACTCGATGGTCAACGGATCATCGGTGTTGCTGGGGTCGTTGGCCTTCAGGTTCGTGATCTCGGTGTGCTGCATCTTGGCGCGCGTCAGCATGTACTCGAAGATGTCCTTCCAATGACTGCTGGGCATGCGGCGCATGCCGTAGCGCAGGATCATCTCGGTATCGCCGCGCGAGGCCGTGCTGATGTGCGCGGTCAACGTGCCGGTGTCACTCACGCTGCCGACGAGATTGGTGCGATCGAAGGCCTGGAACGGCAGCTCAGCCGGAGTGGTCACGATGACGGCGATGCCGTCGGGCGGGATCGCCAGCGCCTGCTTGTCGCGCAGCTGTGCCGACAACATGCGGAAGGGCGCGACGCCGGGCGTGCTGTCGAGCCAGATCTCTTTGCCGCCAACCGGCACGCGCGTGATCACGTGATCGAACTGCGAGGGCGAGGGAATGTCGGGATCGAGCTTCATGTGCGAGCCGATCAGGACTGAGGTCGAGTGAAATCCTTCGGCGTCGAGCAGCGCAGCCAGCAGCGTGTTCTTGTCTTTGCAATCGCCATAGCCGTTGGCCAGAACTTCGCTGGCGGCGTGCGGCTGAATGCGGCCCAGGCCGAACGACAGGCTCACGTAGCGGATATTGCGCGAGACGTAATCGTAGAGCGCCTTGACCTTCGCCATGTCGTCGGTCTTGCCTTTGACCAGCGCGGCGGCTTCGGTCTTCACGGTTGCGTCGGGCATGCGGCGGTCGCGCTCCAGACCGGCGTACCACGCGCCCAGCTCATCCCAGCTCTTGAAGGTGGTGAGCTCGATGGTTGCGATGTCGTCGTCTGCCTTCTTCTTCTGTTTTTTCTTCTTGTCGTCTTCGTCCTTCAGGTTGGAATGCGTCCAGCGATAGATGCGGCGGTCGCCGTCGTCGGTGATCTTCGCGTCGTAACCCGGCTTGGTCTTCAGCTTGATCTGGCGGTCTTTGGGGACGTTGATCTCCAGCTGCTCGTCGAGAACAATTCCCCGCTCTACAAAGTTGTAGCTGGTCCAGAACTGCCCCGGTGCAAGCGGACTGGCGATAGTGTGAACGAAGCGATACTCCAGCACATCGCCCGGCCGCAGCGACGGCACGCTGATGTGCTTCTCGTGATAGTCGGTGTAGACGGGCGCGTCCGGAAAAGTCAGGTCCTGCACCGCCGACTCCTGCGCGTTCACCACGCTGCCGTCGGGCTTGCGCACGCGCACGTAGGCGATCTCCAGCTTCTCGCTCATCGCGTTGTAGCCGACTTTCAGCTGGCCCAGCGCCTGCACGCCGCTCTCGCTGATGATCTTGATCTGCGCCTCGTTCTCCAGTGTGCCGGTGCCATCGTTCTCGTAGCGCATCTTCTGGCTGGAGTGCTCGACCACGTAGGCTTCCTGCGAATAATCCGGAGGCGTGGCTGACTGCACCGCGCCCGCTTGCGGACTGGTTGGCGGAGTCGACGGCTTGCCGGGTGTGGGCGGCGTGACCGAAGGCTGTGGGGTCGTCGGATTGGTCGAAGGCGCTTGTGCAGCGTCTTTCGCGGGTGATGACGGTGTGCTGTTGGAGGCAGGCGCTTGCTGCGCCAGCGTCGTTGCCAACGATGAGACGAGAAGGAAAACCGCGGCGAGAAACAATTTCATGGCGTAGTGGCTGGTGAATACCCATGGTACGCGAGCGGGAGGGTAACTCCAAAACGCTGGGTGGTGTCCTAGAGGCGTCGCTGTTAAACAGCAAGCGGTTTGAATTTCGTGCTATGGTTTTGCCGCAAATGAAAACCCTGGTTGAATCTTTGTCCTTGGCATCTGGAGCAGTTCTGATCGCCGCTCTTTCGGCTGGCATTGCTTGGTTGCTGTGCTCCCTGGTCCCAGCAGCATCACGTTCTCTCTGGCTCTACGTCGTACCGTTGATTCTTGCGTACTCCCTTTACTGGTTACCAGTTTGGCTTGGGAGCGATGCGTCTGAATACGGCGCTTGGGCGTTCCTGGTCGTCGGCTCATGGTTTTTGGCGGGAGCCGTTCCCTCTGCCGCGGTAGCCTTAATTTTTAGAAAGCGCCACAGTCAAGACTGATCGATCAGCAACCCAACTTTAGAACACCATTAAAACGCTTCGAGCAGTTGCCCTGAACGCGCGCCTGTGCGAGATTGGGCCGTGCCTCGCTTCACGTTCTTCATCGGCAAAGGCGGTGTCGGCAAGACGACGGTCTCGTCGGCGTACGCGCTGCATTGGGCCGCGCAGCACAGAAAGCAGCGTCTGCTGCTGCTCTCCACCGATCCCGCGCATTCCCTTGCCGATGTCTTGCAGGTAAAGCTTTCCGACCGCGTCAAACGTTTGCCTTCCGCTGGTCAGCTCTGGGCGCGGCAAATCGATCCTGATCGCCAGATCCAGAAATTTCTGACCCACGAGCGCGAAGACATTCTGGCGCTGCTCAATAAAGGCAGCCTGTTCACGCGCGACGAGCTCGCACCGCTGCTCGACACCAGTCTGCCCGGCATGGCTGAGGTGGCGGCGCTACTGGCGATTCATGAGCTCCTCGACAGCAATTACGACGAGGTCGTGGTCGATACCGCGCCGATGGGCCATGCCATTCGGTTATTCCAGATGCCGGAGCACTTCGCGCGCTTCCTTGACGTGCTGGAAGCGGCGGCTTCGCGCGATGTCGTCCTGGCGCAGCATTTCGGCGGACACGTGCAGCGCGAGCCGGCCCTGGATCGCTGGGCGCGAATGGTGGAGCGCGTGGAGACGGCGCTGTCGGCTGACGGTTCTAAGTTGGTGCTGGTGACAACTCCGGAGCCGTTTTCGCTGAACGAGGCCGCGCGCTCGGCAGCTGGGTTTGAAAGCAATCCGGCGCAGAATCGCATCGCGGAGATCGTGCTGAATCGTGTGGTGCAAGGCAAGACAAGTTGCCCGCACTGTCGACCGCGAGCGAAGCAGAGCGTTGCGGCACGACAGTTCTTGCGCCGGCATTTCTCGCAAACGAAGGTCTTCACAGCGGAAGACCCCGGCTGCCCGATTCTTGGCGTGGCAGCGTTGCACGCCTTGGGCGCACACATCTTCGAAGCGAGAAAACTCGCGCGCTCGGCGATCACCAAGCCTCCGAAGAGCGCGGAACCTCAACTCACGCCCGCATTCTGGCCGCAGCTTGAAACTCCGCTCACCCTCACCGTTGGCAAGGGCGGCGTGGGCAAGACGACGATCTCCGCGGCACTCGCGTTTCATCATCGCAAGGCGCATAAGAATGACACCGTGACGATCTGCTCGGTCGATCCCGCGCCGTCCCTCGACGATGTCTTTGCCGCGAAGATCGGTGACACGCCTCGTCCTGTGCTGCGCGACCGCAAGCTGCTGGCCGCGGAATTCGATGCCCTCGAGCAATTTCGGCAATGGTCAGCGCAGCTGCGAGCGCGCCTCAACGACGCGATGACCGGCGAGGAGCGCGGCGTTCATCTCGACCTTAGCCTCGATCGCAACTTTCTGCTGGCGCTGCTCGATGTGGTGCCGCCGGGCGTGGACGAGATCTTCGCCATCTTCCGCATCCTCGATCTGCTGCGCAGCGGCGGGCACGTCGTCATCGACATGGCGCCCACAGGACATGCGCTGGAGGTGCTGCGAACCCCGGAGCGCCTGCTGGCGTGGGCGCGCGTCTTGTTGAAAACCCTGGCCGCGCACCGTACACTGGCCATCGCTCAGGATGCGGCGGTGGAGATCGCGACGCTCTCGCAAAATGTGCGCGAGCTGGCATCGATGCTGCGCGACTCGAAGCAGTGCCGGCTGATGCTGGTGACGTTGCCCGAGCCGCTGCCGGATTACGAAACGCGTCGACTGCTGCGTGCATTGGAAGAATTGAAAGCGCCGCTGGGAGCGGTGTTCGTCAATCGCGTAATGATGGGCGATGATGGCCGCTGCGCGCGGTGTAAGCTGGCGGCGGGATGGCAATCGGCCTCGCTGGCGAGCTTGCGGCGTCAGCTGAAGGGCAGCGAGATTTTCGTCGCTCGCGAATTCGACGAGCCGGTCGCAGGATTGAAGCAGCTGCAGCAGTTCACGCGGGCGTTATGGCGGCTTGCTGCAGTTGCGAGAGCAGGGCCGTAGAAAAAAACGGTGGAAGGGCACGGCTTCAGCCGTGCCGAAAGTGCTGCTGAAGATTGGGCTTTAGCCCTGGTCGCCGCGGCTAAAAGCCGTGTTATCAAAATCAAGGGTTGCCGGGCTGAAGCCCGGCGCTTCCACCCTTAGGGCGCAAGCGCAAAATGGCTTCTTCAACAAAGTCCGCACGGAATGCTTCGACGAAGCTTAGGGTAGCGGCTCCCGCGCAGGTGCTCTACCTTTACGCGATCTCGCAGACTCCCGACAAGGTCGCACCCGCGATCGCTGCCGAAGCCATCGATGGGGTCGCGCACGTCGAGGCAATTCGCTGCGGTGACTATCTCTGCTGGATCAGCCGCGTCTCCAAGAACGACTTTGCCGATCAACTGAACGAGCGCATGCAGGATCTGGAATGGCTGGCGACGACGGGATTGCGGCATCAGCGCGTGGTTGCCGAATTGTCGAGTCATCTTGCCGTGTTGCCGGCTCGCTTCGGAACGGTCTTCATGAGTGAGGACTCGCTGGCGCAACATGTGAAAGAGCGCAAGCGCGCCCTGCGAACCGCCTTCGAGAGAGTGGCCGATGCCGACGAATGGGGCATCAAAGTATTCGCCATCGCTGCGCCCAAACAATCTGCCGTCACGAAAGACGCCAGCGGGTCGGATTACCTGAAGCGCAAGGCGCAGCTCTTAAAGCCACGCGCTGATAAGAAGCTCGACGCGGAAGTGCAGGAGTTCATCGCAACATTGACGAAGCTGGCAGTTGCGGCCAGTCCGGGTGGCAAGGCCAGCGCTGGTCAGCCCGGTCTGGTGTGGCACGGATCGTTTCTGGTCCGCCGCAAGGATCGCAAGAAGCTGGAGTCGGCGCTGGGCAAATACGCGGCGCGATGGAAGGACGCGCGCCGCATCGATTGCACCGGGCCGTGGCCGCCGTATTCGTTTGTGGGGGAGCATGTCCAATAACGGCGAGACCATAACGACGCTGTCGCTCGGGGGCGAAGAGGACATTTCGCTGCTCGAAATCCTCGATCACGTGCTCAACTCCGGCGCGGTCATACACGGCAGCATCGTGATTTCGCTGGCCGGCGTCGATCTGGTGTATGTCGGGCTGAATGTGATTTTGACGTCGGTGGAGACGGCGCTGCGGAATATCAAGCGCGGCGAAGGCGCGGGAAAGGCCGAACCGCAGATCCCTCGGTCGGACTGAAGTCCTCGGTCGGGATGACAATAATCAAGGGGTGCCTGGGACGCTGGCCTGAAGGCCCGCTCTACCCGAAATCAGCGCTCCGGTCGAGTTTGCAACAGCCTGTTGAGCCGGTTCGCTTCGAGCATCCAAACTGCACCGCTGAAGCGGTGCTCCACCCTGATTGACGCAGTACACTGTCTATTGCCCATGGCAGCCCTGCTCTACTGCGTCACCCAGCCCAATCCCGAGGTCAAGGTCGCGACGGGAGTTTTCGAAGCGACGGTCAGCTCGCGCGAGATGTTAGGCGTTCGCGTTTACTGGAGCGAGATCGACAATCCCCAATCGCTGGCCGAGGCCGAGTCGTTGAAGAAAGCCGCGCTGGAATTTCATCGCGTACTGCGTGAGATACTGGCCGTTACCACGCCGATTCCCTTCCGCTTTCCCTACTCTTCTCGAAAGCGCCGACGTGCTGGAGGAGCATCTCGCTCCCGAGCAGGATCTCTATCGCGACGCGCTGGCTCGGGTCGATGGAGCGGTGCAATACGAGATCATCGGAAGCTGGGCTGATGAGCAGCAAACCGACCTGGCGACTCCGGTGAGCGGCCGCGAATATCTCAAGCGGCGGCAGGAGGCGCTGGGCCGCGTCGCAGCGGTCGAGGGTAAGCTCAAGACCGTCACCGCCGACTCCGTACGCGAGTGGCGCGGGCGCGAGCAGAACAAGAAGCATCGCTGGTTTGCGCTGGTGCCGCGTGCCGATCGCGAGCGCTTCATCGCATCGTTGCGCACCGCCGGAGGGTCGGAGGGCGTTCGTTTGCGCCTCAGCGGGCCCTGGCCGCCCAGCGAGTTTGTCTCCCCGCGAGGCAGCCGTGGATAAGCCAAAACAACTTACCCCGCAAGAAGTCGATCACGCCGTCTCGGAGTTGCGCCGCCAGCTGCAAGGCCTGGAACAGCAGTTGCCCGAGCGCATCGACTGCTCGCAGGAGACGATCGAGCAGGGATTGGCGAAGCTCGTGCTCGGCTTGATCGAATTATTGCGCCAGCTCTTGGAGCGGCAGGCCATCCGCCGCATGGAAGGCGGCACGCTCAGCGATCAGCAGGTGGAAGACATGGGCCTGGCGCTGATGAAGCTGGAAGAAAAGATCAAGGAACTGGCGCAGCAATTCGGGCTGACCCAGGAAGATCTCAAGCTAAACCTTGGACCGCTGGGCAACCTGCCAGACTGACTCCGCGTCGAGGTAGCTAACGGATTCGTGTACTGCTGCGGGCTGGCAGCGCGCGAGTATCTCTGCTCCCCACAAATTCCGCGGGCAAGGGGCGATATGGCTGACGAAGTTTTCCAACCGGCCGATCCGGTGCCGGAATCCGGCGTCTATCAAGTCCAGCACTATCGTCATCGGCTCTACCACGAGGTGACGGTATCTCGCGGCGGCAGGTTTCCGCTGTGCTCCGAGTGCGGCACGAATGTCCGTTTCCGCCTGGTGCGAACCGCGCCGCCGGTTGCACTGGATCGCAATTTCAGCATCGCAAACGGCGTGAAGGGCCACGCGGCAAGATAGCGAGAAGCTGCGAGCCACGAGCTTCGAGCCGCGAGCTTCGAGCCGCGAGCTTCGAGCCGCGAGCTTCGAGCCGCGAGCTTCGAGCGCATAGCTTGGTTTCCACCTATGTGGCTCGGCGATGTTGGGGTTTCCTGATACGACTGAGACAATCTCCAGCGATTCAAGGCTGGCCGACGCAAGCTCACGAATTCGGTTGTTGCAGCGGGCTCGCAGCTCGTGGCTCGCAGGCTAGAAGCTCGAAGCTCGTGGCTCTTAGCTTCCCAGCTTCTTTACGTTACAATTTTCCCTATCCGCAATGCCTTTGCCCACCTCATCGCCGCTGGCGGCGGCTGCATTCGGCACATCTAAGAAAGCACCGCCATCGCCGCTGAAATCGTTTCTGCAGTCCCCGTGGGCGATGGTCCTGATTGGCTTCGCGGCGCGCGTGCTGTGGATCCTCATCGCGCACACCTATCGCATCCGCACCACTGAGCACAACTTCGGCTTCGGCTTCGAGACCGGCCGCATCGCCTATTCGCTCGCCAACGGCATGGGCTTCAGTTCCCCGTTCGGCGGCGACACTGGGCCCTCCGCCTGGACCGCGCCCATCTATCCGTGGATCGTCTCCATCGCGTTTCGCCTCTTCGGCAGCTACTCGGCCGCGTCGGCGTTCGTCATGCTGGCTTTCAACAGCATCTTCGGCGCGCTCACCTGCTGGACCATCTATCGCACGGCACTGCGCATCTTCGGCCGCACGGTTGCGATGTGGTCGGGCTGGGTATGGGCGCTCTATCCCGACGCGATTTATCTGGTCGGTGCGCTGGATCTGGGAGACCAGCCTGTCGGCCTTCTTGCTCAGCCTGTTGTTCATGCTGACAGTCGAGATGGAAGGCGACGAGCGCACCTCATCGTGGATCGGCTATGGACTGCTGTGGGGCGTAGCCGCGCTCAACAATCCTTCGGCGCTGGGATTTCTGCCGTTCGCAGGGTGCTGGCTGGCGTATCAACTGCATCGCCGCGGCAAGCGCTTCGTCGTTCCCGCGGTCGTCAGCGCGGTCGTTTTCTGGATGACCATCATGCCATGGATCGCGCGCAATGAGCGGGTGATGGGCCAGTTCGTTTTCATTCGCGACAATTTCGGCAACGAGTTGCGCATCGGCAACAATCCGCTGGCCGACGGCCAATATGTCCTCGCCTACCACCCCACGCAAAACGACATCGTGATGGCGAAGTACAAGCGCATGGGCGAGCTGGCCTTCTGCAAAGATCAGGGTCGCCTGGCGCGCGAATGGATTGCGCAAAACCCCGGGCGCTTCGCCGAAATCAGCCTGAAGCGCGTGTATTACTTCTGGAATGGGATACCGCGGCTGTCGAACATTCCCTGGCTCGCGGAGACCAAGAACACGCATTACCTGCTACTCTCGGTGGTCGGAATCTGGGGATTGCTGCTGGCGTTGAAGCGGCGCGTCCACGGCGTCTTTCTCTTCGCCACGTCTCGTAGTCTTCTTTCCGCTGGTTTACTATATTTGTTTCCCGGAACCACGATATCGACATCCCATCGATCCTGAGCTGGTCATCCTTGGAGTTTATTTGGTTTCCGAGTCCAAAAGCCGCACCGGCAACAACCGCAGCGCGCAGGAGCTGACGGAACTGGATCAGGATCCCGTCCCCGAACAGTTCCATACGCTGTCGGTGATCATTCCGGTTTATAACGAGCGTCCTACGGTGATGAAGCTGTTGCGGCAGGTGGCGCGACAGCCGCTCAGCCTGCAGAAAGAGCTCGTCATCGTCGACGACTTCTCCACCGACGGCACACGCGAGTTCTTGCGCGACAGCGATCTGCAGGCGCAGCTCGGCGGCAATGGCGCCAACATCGTCAAGCTGGTGCTGCATGAGAAGAACATGGGCAAAGGCGCGGGCGTGCGCACCGGACTGAAAAACTCAACTGGCGAGCTGGTCATCATCCAGGACGCCGATCTCGAGTACGATCCCCGCGATTACCCGGCGATGATCACTCCTATTCTCGAAGGCCACGCCGATGCCGTCTTCGGCAATCGCTTCCACTCCGGATCGCATCGCGTGCCGCGCTTCTGGCGCTATGTTCTGAACCGCATTTTCTCCGCGCTGTGCAATATGCTGACCGGCATCAGCCTGCACGATGTCACCGCGTGTTACAAGGTGTTTCGCCGCGAGTGGCTGGTGCGGGCCGACCTGCACTCAGACCGATTCAGCGTCGAGACCGAGATGACGGTCAAGCTGGCCAAGCTGGGCGCCCGCATCTACGAAGTGCCGATCGTCTATCACGGCCGCACCTACGCCGAAGGCAAGAAGATCAGCTGGAGTGATGGCGTTGTTGCGGTGTGGGATCTGGTGAAGTATCGGTTTTGGAAGTAGCGTGTAGCCGCGAGCTACGAGCCGCGAGCTAAGACCGCCAAAGCAAGCTATCTGCTTTCCTTGCGAAACCCAACCAAGTCGTTCCTGGCTCCGCACGACGGATTGCGTTCTTGATGACAATCTAAACCGCCGGAGCAGCGTCGGCGCCACTGGCAGAGCAACAGGCTCGGGGCTCGAAGCTCGCGGCTGTTTTTCACGCATTCTGCCGGTTTGGCTGATTCGTCTTCGTAAACTCACCCACCGCCTGATTCCACGCCGCCACCCACGGCACCGCCAGCGAATACAGCAATCGCGCAGCAATTCGCGGCAAACTCGCATGCTTGCGGAACGTTCTCCAATCCAGGCGAAACGCGAAGTAGATTTCCAGCAGCAGAACGGCAATCAGCGGAATCACCGTGCGCGGCGCCAGCGCGATTGCGACCACCTCGGCCAGACAGCGCAGCGTGTTTCGCGCCAGCCGCGAGCGCCGTGTCCCCAGCACTCCGTCGGCGACGCCGTACCGCGCCATCATGCTGAGCGCGCTCTTCAGCGTGTGCCGCGGCCGGTAGATCGCCTGCGCCCGCTCGGCATAAGCCGGCGTCACCAGCTTGCGCACCGCCAGGTCGAACTTCGTGTCTTCGCCGAGAAAGCTGGTCTCGGGAAATCCGCCGACGCGCTGCCATAGCTCTTTGCGAAAAGCCATCGAGCGGCCGGTGCACGATCGCGTAGTCCCATCGGCCCGCTCTCTCATGCCGAAAAACGGCGCCGCAGCCACGTCCCATATCGTCTGGTCTTGCGGATCGATACGCGAGCCGCCCAGCGAATATTCCGCACCGCCGTTCACGATCGGCGCCGTCAGCCGCGCCAGCCATCCCGGATCGTAGATGCAGCCCGCATCGGCACAGGCGACGATCTCCGAGGTCGCGGCGGCAACTCCAACATTTCGTCCACGAGCGATCGGACCGGCCGACGCCTTCAGGTTGCAGCTTTCGTCGCGGATGGCAATCAGGTTGGAATATTTCGCGCGCGCCGCCACAAGTCGCTCCCACGTGCCGTCGGTCGAGCCGCCATCGACGATGATGACCTCCTTCGGCGGTGGGCTCTGTTCGGCGAGCGTCGAGACCAGTCCGTCGATGTCGTCCACTTCGTTGAGGACGGTCGAGGTTACGCTGACGGCAGGCATGGATAGAAATATTCTAGATGACATGCAAGTTCAGCGAGCCGGGTGCCCCGGGTCTCGCGCTTTCGAGACCCGGGCGTCTGGCATCGATGGCCGCCGACAACGTTTCCGTAGTTCAGTGTCGTACCCACCCAGGTCTCGAAAAACGCGAGACCTGGGCACCCAGCCTGCCTCGCGATTTTCTGAACCGCCGGCATCTCTTGTCCGTATCACCCATCAGCCGAACTTCTTTCCCCCGCGCCCCGCGCGACAGGAGGTAGCATGTCTCAGCTTCGCAGGCTCAGCAATCTCACAGGCGTTATGGCAGCAGCCGCCCTCGCTCTGCTCCTGGCCATGCCCGCTCAAGCCGAGGTCACCCAGGAATTCCACAAGACCGTCCCGCTCAATGCCGACGGACGCGTCTCGCTCAACAACATCAATGGCGACGTCGAGATTACCGGCTGGAACAAGAACGAAGTCCAGATCGATGCGGTGAAAACTGCGCGCGACCAGCAGCGGCTTGACGAGGCGCAGATCGAGGTCAACGGTAGCGGCAACTCGGTCGAGATCGAGACCCACTATCCTTCTCATCACTTCTCCAACAACAATCCGGCGTCGGTCCACTACACGCTGCATGTGCCGCAAAACGCGCGCATCGACAAGATCGATCTGGTGAATGGCGCGCTCACCCTGGAGAAACTGAGCGGCGAGATCAAAACCAATCTCGTCAATGGCAAGTTGCGGGCGTCGGATCTGGCCGGCTCAGCCGACCTGGCAACCGTCAACGGCAGCGTGGATGCGACCTATACCTCGCTGAACAATGTCCGCGAGATCAAGTTGCAGTCGGTGAACGGCAGCGTCGAGCTGCTGCTGCCGCAATCGCCCAACGCCGAGGTGGAAGCCAGCACCGTCAACGGCAGCATCTCAACCGATTTTCCGCTGACAGTGAAAGGCCGCTGGATCGGCAAGAACATGTCAGGAACACTGGGCAGCGGCGGCGTCAAAATCGAACTGAACAACGTGAACGGCAGCATCCACGTTGGGCCGGGACGAGGCAGCTTGTAGAAGCGGTTGTTTCACCACGGAGGCACGGAGGTCACGGAGTTTTTTAGGATTTCCACTTGATGGGAACCTAATTTTGCTCACTGGACTGAGCGTGTTCAGCCAGGAGGTGATCAATTCCTTTATTCCGTGTCCTCCGTGCCTCCGTGGTGAAAACGATCTTTCACTGTAACTCGTAGGATCTCGGCGGGCTGACCACGTCCGGCTTGCGCCCGATCAGCAGCAGCGCTCCAATCTTTTTGAAGTCGCGCAGCTCCTCGGCGTTCTTGAACCACTTGCCGCTGTACTCCTCCGGCGTCGGCGTCAAGTCCGGAATACGCATCGCGCGCGCATCTTCGAAGCCGCTCTCCTTCAGCAGCTGAACATACTCCTGCTCGGAGCGCACCTGCACCGGAACCTTCAGCTCCTCGACCCAGCGCAGCGAGTAGTGATTGTCGCGATAAAGATTGATCAGGATATACAGCTCGCCCTTGGGCGCGAGCACGCGAAACATCTCGCCCAGCGCGCGCTCCTGGTCGCCGTAGTAATAAAACGACTCCACCGACAGCACCTTGTCGAAGAAATTCTCTTCCCACGGAATCTGCTGCGCCGATCCGACCACGAAAAGCAGATTGTCGTACGCGGTGGAATTCGCGCGCGCGCGCCGGACCATCTCGTCCGACACATCGAGGCCGACCACCTGTCCCGGCCGCTCGCCGCCACCGACAACTTGCGCCAGCAGGCGGCTCGCCCATCCCGCGCCGCAGCCCAGGTCGAGTACACGCTCGCCCGGCTTCAGTCCCATCAGCGCCAGCGTCTGCTGGGTGATGCTGATGTGGTGATGCTCCATCTCCTCGCCGCGGCCGGCTTCGGCCCACTGGTTGAACTCCTGCCGCATCTGCTCGTCGACGGTGACGGTTTTGTTGTCGGACATTGCTTTTCGTCGCTCCCTTTTCGTGATCGGAAGATTTGTTTTCACCACGGAGACACGGAGGGCACAGAGTTTCTGTTCCCGACTTCTTCTCTGTGCTCTCTGTATCTCGGTGGTGAAATATTCTTTCTGTCTATGGTACAGTCGCGGAAACTTTATGCCTCAAACTCCGCAGCCGCCGACCAACGGCGAGACCCATCCGATGCTCTACTGTCCGACCTGCGCGCGCGAGGTCGACGATCCGCTCACCTGCGGCGACTGCTCCGCCGTCATCTGCCGCGTCTGCGGAACGCCGCTGGAGATTCCTGAGGATCTCGGCATCGGCTGACGTGCCGAATCGAGCCGCCCGATAGCTCCTTCCTGGAGCGCGGCGGCGCGAGGGGGGCGCGACAGGGCGTTCAACTCCTGGACAGTGACGACGCATGCCACTTCACCCTTTGCTCTCAGAAGCTTAGCTTCGTGATTGAGCGGAGGAAGCCACAATCTGGAAGCCATCCGATACTTTAGTGCCACAAATGGATTTGCGTCTGACCACAATTTGGCCAGTATATTGCCGCCAACAAGTGCCGCGTAATCGCATCAGGACTCCGCCACAGCGACGATCGCACCCGAGGGAGTCCTGAGGGTCGCGGGAAAGACGATCGCCCCGCAAATCGCCTCTAAACGCAAAGTCCCGATTTGGGAATGACTTAGCGCTACTTTCCTATTTCGGGCTTCGCGCAAGGCAGATGCGCCACCCGCGAATTCCCTCTCAACGGAACTCTCACTGCAAGATGACTTGTGCACCAGGTTCGCCCTTCGGTTGTCCCCGGACCCAAGCTCGCGGTTCGAAGGTCGCGGCTAATTGCTGAAGCCGTCTCCATAAATGCTTGTGTCAGGGCACGGCTTCAGCCGTGCCGAACCGGAATCATAATTGACTTGGGCTTTAGCCCCTGGGAATGCGGATTTGCAGGGGCTAAAGCCCGGCGGTTTGATGCATTCGTATCGGCACGACTAAAGATCGTGCCCTGACACACCCCAGAACGATCTATGAGATGACTTCTAATTGCTTCTTCACCTCACCGCAACATTCACCAATCTTCCCTTCACCACCAGCACCTTCACGATCTCCTTGCCTTCGATGGCGGCCTTCACCTTCTCGTCGGCCAGCGCCAGCTCGCGCACCTGTTCCTCGCCGGCGTCGGCGGCCACAACGATGCGGCTGCGAACCTTGCCATTCACCTGGATGGCGTACTCAACTTCCTCTTCCTTCGTCAGCGCGGGATCGAACTGCGGCCACGGTGCGCGCAGCAGATCGGAGGTCTCGCCCAGCGTCTCCCACAGCTCATGCGCCAGGTACGGCGCAAACGGCGCCAGCATCAGCACCAGCTTGCGCTGCACGTCGGCCATCAGCCACATTGGCGCGGCTGTTTCGCCACGCTGAACTGCGTCTTCGTACGCGTACAGCTCATTCACCAGCGTCATCAGGAATGAGATCGACGTGTTGAAGTGCCAGCGCCCGGCGAAGTCCTCGGTTATCCGCTGGATGGTCTGGTGCAATCTGCGCTGCATCTTGCGCGCCACCGGAGAGAGCTCGACGTTGCCGCTGCCGCTCCACTGCGGATGATCGGGCTTGGCATTGCGCGCGACAAATCGATACACGCGCGATAGAAATCCGCTGATGCCTTTGACGCCCGCATCCTGCCAATCCAGGTCCTGGTCCGGCGGACCGCCGAACAGCGTATACATTCGCGTAGCATCGGCGCCGTAGTGCGCCACCATGTCGTCGGGCGAAACCACGTTGCCCAGGCTCTTCGACATCTTGGCGCCGCCCTTGATCACCATGCCCTGCGTGAACAGCCGCTCCACCGGTTCCGAGTTCTTCACCACCCCCATATCGCGCATCACTTTGGTCCAGAAGCGCGAATAAATCAGGTGCAGAATGGCGTGTTCGACCCCGCCGATATATTGGTCGATGGTGAACCAATATCCCACAGTGTCAGAGTCCAGCGCCTTGTCTGACAATGTGGGATCCGTGTAGCGATAGAAGTACCAGGACGAATCGACGAAGGTGTCCATGGTGTCGGTCTCGCGCCGTCCCGCCCCACCGCACTTGGGGCAGGTGACGTTAGCGAACTCCGGCACCTTGCCCAGCGGCGATCCGCCGGCCAGCGTGATCTCAACATTCTCCGGCAGCAGCACCGGCAGGTCTTTCTCCGGCACCGGCACGATGCCGCAGGCTTCGCAATAGATCATCGGGATCGGCGTGCCCCAATAGCGCTGCCGGCTGATGCCCCAATCCTTCAGCCGATAGGTCACCGTCGCCTTGCCGAAGCCTTGCTCCTCGGCGTACTTCGACATTTTCTCGATCGCTTCATGCGAAGGCAGGCCGTTGTATTCCCCCGAGTTGATCAGCAGGCTGTTTTTTTCGACGAAGGGCAGGACGGGCTCGTTCGGTGCGCCGTCAGCTGCATCGCCCTCGCGCCGCGGCAAGATCACGATCTTAATGTCGAGCCCGTATTTCCTGGCGAATTCGTAGTCGCGCTCATCGTGCGCCGGCACGGACATGATCGCGCCGGTGCCGTAATCCAGCAGCACATAATTCGCAACCCATATCGGCACCTTCTCGCCGTTAAACGGATTCAGAGCGAACCGATCCGTCGCGACGCCGTGTTTCTCGATCGTGCCAATGTCGCCCGCTTCTTTCGCTTTACGCTGCTCGGCGATCAAATCCTCAACCTTCGCCAGGAGAGACGGATCATTGGCAATCAGATCGGTGACGAGCGGATGCTCCGGCGCCAGCTGCAGCGAGGTCGCGCCGTAGATCGTGTCGATGCGCGTAGTGAAGACAGTGATCTGGTCGCCCGCGGGCCCAGCCGCGCCGTCCAGCTTGAAATCCACCAGCGCACCTTCACTGCGCCCGATCCAGTTGCGCTGCATGGTGCGCACTTTTTCCGGCCAGCCTTGCAGCTTGTCCAGATCGCGCAACAGCTCGTCGGCGTAGTTGGTGATGCGCAGGAACCACTGTTCCAGCTCGCGCTGCTCCACCAGCGTGTCTTCGTGACGCCAGCAGCAGCCGTTGGGCAGCACCTGCTCGTTGGCCAGCACGGTGGCGCACTTCGGACACCAGTTCACTTTGCTCTTCTTGCGATAGGCCAGGCCGCGCTCGAACAGCTTCAGGAAGAACCACTGGTTCCAGCGGTAATACTCGGGCAGGCAGGTCGTGACTTCCTTCGACCAGTCATACGAAAAGCCCATGCGGTTCATCTGCCGCTTCATGGCAGCGATGTTGCGCAGCGTCCACTCGCGCGGCGGCGTCTGGTTGGCGATGGCCGCGTTCTCCGCCGGCAGGCCAAACGAATCCCAGCCCATGGGATGCAGCACGTTGTAGCCCTGCATCCACATGTAGCGCGCCAGCGCGTCGCCGATGGCGTAGTTGCGCACGTGTCCCATGTGCAGCGCGCCCGAAGGATACGGCAGCATCTCCAGCACGTAATACTTCTTGCGCGATGAGCTCGACGGCTCCGACTTGTACAGATCGGGATTCTGCGCCCAGCGCTCTGACCACTTCTGTTCGATCGCTTCGGGATCGTAGCGGTCGGCGCGGATCGCCGGAGCTTCGCCATTGGCAACTTGCGTCTCGGAGTGGCTGATATCGGCCTCAGTCTTTCTTGGATTCGGCATGTATTCTCGTCAAAGTAGTACAGGGATAAACCTTGATTCTACAATGTTCGCGCATCGTTTCCGGTCGGCAACCGCCGCTCGGGTGGTGTCTTAAAGGATTAGAGCGATGCTGCGGCGGGAGCTTGCCACCAGGAGTGCAACTGGAGCGGGACGGCGCGTTGACGAATCTCCGCACCATGCCGGCGCAAAGCGTTGGCGATCAGCTCCAGAAGCCTGCGGCATGACAGCCGACATCCGCGGACTGAGTTCGGGGTTGACGTCGAAGCAGCTGCCGACAACGCCGATGAGCAGGACATCGGGCGGACAAACGCCGGCGGTTTCCGCGGTGAACAGAGTTTCCTGCAGGCAGGGCTGATGCGCGCTCAAGCGCACGTTGGGAAGATACTCGCGCAGGCGCTGGTGATCGAAGGTGAGAATTTCGCCAGGCTCACCGCCGGAAGATAAGGCGTCGAGGATGATCAGCACATCGCGGCCGACGAGGTAATCGACGAAGTCGAGACCGGGCGTGCCCAGATCGAGCAACTCGACGTCGCTGCCGATCTCGTACTCGGCCTCAAGGCGCGCGATGGCATGCGGACCGAAGCCGTCGTCCTGCAACAGAACGTTGCCGACACCCGCGACCAGGATTCGCGCAGTCACAGCACCTTCACCGATGCGATGGCTTTGCCGGAGGGATCGAAGGTGTGGCACGCGCAGGCCATGCAGGGATCGAAGGAGTGCACGGTGCGCAAGACCTCCAGCGGCTTCTCCGGATCGGCAATCGGATTTCCCAGCAGCGACATCTCGTAAGGACCAGGCTGGCCGCGATTATCGCGCGGGCTGGCGTTCCACGTAGTCGGGACGACGGCCTGATAGTTCGACAGGCGGCCATCGCGCACCACCACCCAATGCGACAGCGTGCCGCGCGGAGCTTCGTGCGTGCCCACGCCCTCGATCTCGCCATCAGGAAACTTGGGCGGATTGTAGACGGCGGTATCGCCGCGGCTGATGTTGGCGACCAGATATTCCCAATGCTTGCCGGCCAGCTCCGAGAGCATGGCGCAGCGGATGGCGCGCGCCACATGACGGCCCATGGTGGACTGCAGATCGTTGATCGTTACCTTGCGCTTGCTGATGGCGGAGATTTTTGCCAGCGCGAGGTCGGTCCACTTCTTCGTCAACGGATGACCTTGCGCGTAACCGATCAGCACTTGCGCGAGCGGGCCGACCTGCATCGGACGGCCATCGTAGCGCGGCGCCTTCACCCAGGTGTACTTGCCGTTCTCTTCGAAGTCGGTGTACTGCGGCTGGGTCTCGCCCTGCCAGGGATGTTGCGGCTCGCTGCCTTTGTACCAGGCGTGGGTCAAGTCCTCGGTTACGGCGTGGCGAAAATCGGTATCGGCTGCGGTGTAGAAAGGATGCGCGCCGGAGATGTTTCCCTCGAGGATGACGCCGCCGGGAAGATCGAAGGCCGAAGCCTGCGCGTCGAGCGGCAGGTCGGGAACGGCGAGATAGTTGTGGACGCCGCCGCCGTAATTCATCCACTCGGGATAAAGCGCGGCAATGGCGCAGGCATCGTTGAAGTAGACCTGCTGGATGAACGGAATGACTTCATCCATCAGCGACTTGATGGTGTAGAGCCGATCCATATTCAGCGTGGCCAGGCTGTCGAGGTTGATGGCGTTCATCACGCCGCCGACGGCGAGGTTCTGGATGTGCGGCGTCTTGCCGCCGAGAATGCCGACCACCTGCAAGGCCTTCCGCTGATACTCGAGCGCCTGGAGGTAATGCGAGAAGGCGATGAGATTCACGTCCGGCGGCAGATGCATGGCCGGATGTCCCCAATAGCCGCTGGCAAACATGCCAAGCTGACCGCTGCCGGCCAGCGCCGTGACTCGGGCTTGCGCGGCGGCAAGCTGCTTGTCGGAATTGTCCGGCCAATCGGAGAGGCTTTCGGCCAGCGAGGAGGCGGTCTTGGGATTCGCGCGCGGAATGGTCATGATATCGACCCAGTCGAGCGCCGAGAGTTGATAGAAGTGCACCACGTGATCGTGCAGCGCGTGATTGATGAGAATCAGATTGCGGATGAACTGCGCGTTGGGCGGAATCGGCAGGCGCAGAGCGTCTTCAACGGCGCGCACGCTCGCCATGGCGTGCACCGTGGTGCAGACGCCGCAGAAGCGCTGGGTGAAGAGCCAGGCTTCGCGCGGGTCGCGTCCCAGCACAATGTTTTCGATGCCGCGCCACATGGTACAGCTGGCCCATGCTTTGGAGACGCTGCCGCCATCCACCTCCACGTCCACCCGGAGATGGCCCTCAATCCGTGTAACTGGGTCGATATTGATTCTTGTCGCCATAGCCACTCATTTGTATGTAGGGATAAATTTGCTTGTAATAAGTTTCCAGGTCGTACCACTGCTCCACCGGCGCCGGCAGAATGGGCAGGCGCTTGACGGCGAGCAGGAACAAAACGATGCAAGTCGAAATGAATCCGAGGGAGATCAGAATCTCGATGACCGACGGCGTGTAGTAGGTCAAACTCCAGGGCCGGTAAGCAAAGGTCGTCGGATCGAAGCGATACGCCATGCCGCCCAGCACGATGAAGACGCAGCTGGAGAACAGGTGATAGTGGCTCTCGCGATATTTCTTCTTCCGCAGGAAGAGCACGGGCACGAGAATAAGGATGATCTCGTCCCAGAAGAGAAAGCTGCGAAAGCCGGAGTTGAACATCAACAGAAACTTGCCGCGAACCATGATGTCGATGATCCGCACCGCGACAAAGGGAAGGATGAGCGCGGACATGAGCTGCACCAGTTCATCCAGGATCGACTGATCGAGCGGCCGCTTCCACGCCAGGCAACAAAGCATCACCGCGCCAATCGTGGTCGCGACACCGATAAACGCTGCGGCCCAGACGTAGAGCAGCGGCAGCAATGGTGTTTGCCACAGCGGATGAACCTGATTGCCGACCAGCAGCATTAATCCGCCCAAGGCCGACTGGTGAAGAATCGGCAGCGTGTACGCCAGCGCGACGACGAAGGGATAGGTCTTGCGAACGACCGGAATGAGCCAGATGACGAGCCCGCGAACCGGCGGGAAGAAGTAAAACCACTGCTCCAAAACCGGCGGCGTGTTCTCCAGGAAGAGTGGGAACAGGCAATACAGCGGCATGCACCACAACACTTCCCACATGGGAGATACGGTGTTCCAGCGAAAGACCGATAGCAGGTTATAGACGTTCCACGGGCGCGAAACGTCGACGGCAATCGCCAGCAGGCCGGTGAAGTAGATCAGGAAGCTGATGAGCAGTGTCACGCGCATGACCGCATGCAGCTTGCGCTTATGGAAGATCCAGGCGGCGATGCCGATGGGAAAGCTGCCCGAGCCCAGCGCGGTCAGGGTCATGACGTTGAATGTCTTCCAAATGCCCCAGGGATATCCGTCGCTCAAGCCGGTGGCCGCGCCCAGGCCGAAGATTTGGCGGTAGATAATAAGGATGTAGCCGACGATGGCGATTCCCATTAAGAAGAGGAAATTCCTGGTAACGATGGGAACGCCGAAGATGGGCACGCCTCGTTGCCAGCGTACGACGCTAAGATCGCTTGTGGATTGTGCAGGCATAATCAGTTGTCGGTGTCGTAAATGCGTTGTCGGTTGTCGGTTGTCGAAAAACCAGTTGTCACGTGTCGGTTGTCTGTCGGCTTTGAAAGGGCACGGCTTCAGCCGTGCCGGCAAATATCTCATCGTGTGGCTTTAGCCACTGAGGGACCTCGTCTGTTTCGCTCCCCATGAAGGCTGAGCAATATGGGTAGTCCTTCGCTTTCTCAACCAACTTTCTTCCCACGGGATTCCGCAAAATGTAATCAACGTGAATCTCAAAATCCTCGCGGTCGCGGATGCGATGGTCCGAAAAACCGCGTTGCCAAACTTCCATCGAACTGCCAAGTTCTCTCTTCGCACGAAACGAAAAACCACCCTTGATGAATTGGACAGCTCGTTCAAGCGTGACGTTTGGCGTAATCAGCACGTGGAAGTGATCGGGCATGATCACGTATTCGTGCAATAGGTATCCTTTTCCCCGATACGAGCGCAGGGTTTCCAGAAAAAGTTCGGCCCATTGAGGGTTCGCGAAGAGAGCACGGCGTTGCCACGTTGAGGCAGTCACGAAGTAGGTTTGCCGGTTGTTGGTGGCGTGCTCGCGCGTGGGTTTCACGACTCGTTTCCTCCGGGGCTAAAGCCCGACTCTTCTGCTTCTTGCGGCACGACTAAAGTCGTGCCCTTTCAAATCCTGCTTCTCGCGGCACGACTAAAGTCGTGCCCTTTCAAATCTTGTTGCTTGCGGCACGGCTAAAGCCGTGCCCTTTCAAATCTGCGGGAGTAATCCCGTCTTCTTGTGCTCGTCGTTCATTTCCTTGTCGTGCTCGCGGAAGTTTTGCTTCAGGAAGCCGACGATCACGCCATAAATTCCGATAGGCAGGATGAAACCTTTCATCACGCGCTCCTGGAAGCGCAGCCAGCGGCTGGGATGTTCGTCGGCGCTGAGCTTGGGCAGTCCAAGCTTGTCGAAGTTCACGGCCGACAGATACAGCACCTGCGTCCCACCGCCTTCAACCTCGCCATAGACGCGGTTGTCGAAGAACTTGCCGGGTGACTTCTCGATGCGGCGATGCGCCTCGCGGAGGAGCAAGTCGCGACGACCGAAGATCACGGCCTTCTTGGGACAGACGAACGTACAGGCCGGTTCCTGTCCGCGCGCCAGGCGTTCCTTACAGAATTCGCACTTGATGATCTTGGCGTTGAAGGCGTCCCAATCGAACTTCGGTGTCTCAAACGGACAGGCGAGCTGACAGTAGCGGCAACCGATGCACTTGTCGGAGTCCCACGAGACGACGCCGGTGACCTTGTCTTTCGACAGCGCATGGAACGGGCACGCGGCGGCGCAGAACGGATCGACACAATGCATGCACTGGCGCTTGACGAACGAATAGGTTCCACTTTCGCCCGCCGCCGGCGTGTACAGCTTGATGATGTTCTTGGTGAAGGAATTGAGATCGACCGGCGACTGGTGGAGCGGATCGAGACGCGTGTCGGGCGTCAGCCCGTTGGCATTGGCGCAGGCCACGACGCAGGATTTGCAACCGACACACAGCGTCGCGTCGTACAACATGCCGACCGCATCGTGCGGCGCAACCGGCTCTTCTGCGGCCATGGCTGTGCCGGTGAGCGCGGCAGAGGCTCCGCCGACGACTCCGATCTTCAGCAACTGGCGGCGAGATAGCGACATGTTCAGGCTCCCTCGCCGTTCTGCTTCGGTGGCTCGTTGGGATTCTCGGAAGCTGGCGGCAGGAGTTCTTTCACCGGCTCGTGCGGATGAGCAGCGGCGCCTTCCTGACTGCTCTGGAAGCGCTGCGCTGCGGTCCAGGCCGCGCCCACGGCCGATCCCACGATGAGCCCGGCAAGGCCGGTAGCGATGTGCGCCGGATGTCCCGCGCCGGTGGCGATGGGCGGATAGGTGGCCGGCGGCGTGAAGTTGTGCACGGAAGCGTTCTGGAAGATCGGCACGTTGAAGGCAATTCCCTTCTCCGTGCAGCCCACGCAGGGAGCACCGATGCCGATCGGCCAGACATCGGGCATTTCGTTGAAGTGCCGGACGGAGCATCCGGCGTGCGTGTCCGGACCTTTACAACCCAACTTGTAGAGACACCACCCGTGCCTGTGACCGTCGTCACCGAACTGCTGTGCAAAGCGGCCCGAGTCGAAGTGCGGGCGGCGCGGACAGTGCTCGTGGATGACGCGATCGTAAGCGAACTTGGGACGGAGATTGCTGTCGAGTTCGGGAAGCGCTCCAGTGCGTACAAACTCCAGCACGGTGCCGATGAGGTTATAAGGATTCGGCGGACAGCCCGGAAGATTGACGATGGGCACGCCCTTGATGAGATCGGCGACTCCGTTGGCGCCGGTGGGATTGTCGCCCGCTGATGGCAGTCCGCCCCACGACGCGCACGATCCGATGGCGATGATGGCGCCCGCTTTCGCGGCGGCTTCCTCGAGCAATTGCGTTCCCGGCTTGCCCCCGAGCTTGAAGTAAATGCCGTCGCCCTTGGTAGGAATGGAGCCTTCGCAAACCAATATGTACTTGCCCGCGTACGTGCGCATCGCGGAGTGCAGCTGCTCCTCGGCTTGCTTGCCGGAGCCGGGCATCAGCGTCTCGTGGTACTCGAGCGAGATGATGTTGAGGATGAGGTCGGCGACGCCGGGCTTGGAGGTGCGGAGTAGCGTCTCGGTGCAGCCGGTGCAATCCTGGAAGTGCAGCCAGATGACCGGCGGCCGCGTGGTCTTCAGCAGATCGGCAGCAAGCTCGCCTGCCCACGCTTTTTTGGTGATGGCAAGACCGATGGGGGCAGCGATCATGAGCTCGGTGCAGAACTTCAGGAAATCTCTGCGAGGGATGCCGGCGCGGCGAAGCTGCTGGCCGATGGTGCCGAGTTGCTTGGGGCCGTCGAGGCTGACCATGGGGATGGCTCCGAGGGAAGTTTGTTCTGCCCAAACGAACGTTCGAACGTGGGCAGATGGGCGCTGAAGGCAGTGTCTTATTTCGGGAATGCGTCACAATATGATGTGCGGCACATGCGGGCGTGATGTGGGTCACTTCATGCAGGGAGGCTGGGGTGGGGCGGATCGGGTCAGCTGCGTGATCAGCGATTGGAGATCAGGAACCTGCCAGTAGGAAACAGGAGCCGATCAGCTAGCGGCAGGGATCAAAGGCAAGCGTAATGAGACTAATGAGGCTATTGATGTCGTCACTTTAGCACTATAGTAAAGTTTACGAACACCGAGAAAGTTCTACACCGCGGGAGTTTCCCGAGGATCGGTAACGCTCTCATTCTAATAGGGCAGTCGTTTGGCCAGCAGGATGCAATTGAAACAGCAGACGAAGTGGCGCATAGGGTCACTCGGATGCGAATTTCGGCCAGAGTTCGCCTCCCAGAGTGACCCTTTATTTTTGTGTAGATTTTTCCCGCCCGGCGCGTAGAACTTCCCCTGCCCCAGACGTCATCTCCCTTACCAAACCGGCGCAGGCCGAGCGACCTCCCGCCGCATCCGCCTGCCGAACCCTAAACCATCGCCAGCCGCTCCCGCACATCGAACCCCGCCTGCCGCAGCAGCCCCTCGACCGTCGCCTCGTTCAGTCGCGTCGCGTCGTACTCCACGCGAATCGTCCGCTCGCTCTCGTTGAACTGCACGCGCCGAATCCCATACACGTCGCTCACCGACCCCAGCGCATTCATCTCGCTTTCGCCGGGAGGCATCCCGTAACGAAACATGATTTCCACTGCCGTCATCCGCTCACCTCGTGCAAACGTGCCATGATAGAAAAGTACTGAACCCGCGAGCCTCGCTTCACCGCCGCAGCTCCGGTTCAATATAGATGATGGCCGCGCCTGTGAACAGCGCCACTTTCGCAACGCGGCTGCGACCACGTGAAACCGCCCACTTCGAGACCGCACGAGCACCAAGATGAGTGAACCGGAGACCTCTGCCGAAAATCTGACCCTCGACTTCACCACCAAGGATCCCGTCTGCGGCATGGTCGTCGAGCCGCCGCACGCGCGCGGCAAGGCCAGGTATCAGGGCGACACCTACTACTTCTGCTCGCCCGATTGCATGCACAAGTTCATGGCGTCGCCGCTGAAGTACGCCGTGGCTGCCGGCATGATGCCCGCCTCTTCCCTGCCCGCGCCGATGGCCGCCGCCCGCAAGCTGGATCGCGATCCCGTCTGCGGCATGAACGTCGATCCCGCGAAAGCCGCGTCCACAGCCGAATACGAAGGAAGGCTCTACCACTTCTGCTCGCGTGGATGTGCCGAGAAGTTTCGCCGCAGTCCCGACAAATATCTTGATGCGATACAAAAGCCCGCGCCCCTGCCGGTCATGAGGCAGCCGTCGAGTGCGATGGTGCAGATCGGAACCGCGGGCAAGGTTGGCAACGACTCGCCGACATCGAATCACGCGACATCGACTCGAGCGGCAGTAGTCGATCCGGTCTGCGGCATGAACATCGATCCCGCGAAGGCCGCCAGCGCCGTCACCGTCGGCGTCAACACCTATTACTTCTGCTGCCGCGCCTGCGGCGAGAAGTTCACCGCCGATCCCGGCAAAGTATCTCAATCCCGCCAGCTGCGACTCCGACTGTGCCCCAGGTTCCGGGTTCGGTGTCCAGTTCGGTGCCCCAGGTTCACGTCCCTCGTTTGGACGTTAACCTGGGTCGCTCGAACGCTAACCTCGGTTCCACGGCCTACGTCTGCCCGATGGATCCTGAGATCCACCAAGATCATCCCGGCGCATGCCCGAAGTGCGGCATGGCGCTCGAGCCCGAGCTTCCCATCGCAACAAAGACGCAGTGGACTTGCCCCATGCATCCCGAGATCGTGCGCGATGCGCCGGGCTCGTGTCCCATCTGCGGCATGGCGCTGGAGCCCAAGACCGTCACCGTCGCGACCGAAGAGAATCCCGAACTCCGCGACATGACGCGCCGCTTCTGGACCAGCGTCATCATCGGCATTCCGCTCATCGCCTTTGCCATGGTCCGCATGATTCCGCGCATCATGGCGCTGCTGATGTCGCTGCTTCCCGCCGCGCACGCTCTCACGCCGCGCCTCGGCAACTGGATTGAGTTCGCGCTCGCCACGCCCATCGTTCTCTGGTGCGGCTGGCCGTTCTTCCAGCGCGGCTGGGCATCAATCAAATTCCGCAGCCCCAACATGTTCACGCTGATCGCCATGGGCGTCGGCGTGGCCTACATCTATAGCGCCGCCGCAACCATCGCACCGCAACTCTTCCCCGCACACGAGATGGGGATGTCCCACGTTGTGGGGGTTGAAGGGTTATCTCCCACGAGCACGGGTGCCCCGCCTCATTCGCCCGAGGGTGCCCCACCCTCCTCGCCGTCTGTTGGCGAGAGGGTGGGCGCGCGACAAGAGAGCCGGGTGCCCCACCCTTCCCAACTTCCTTTGTCGGGAGGCTCGGCCCCCGATGTCTACTTCGAAGCCGCCGCTGCGATCATCGCCCTTGTCCTCCTCGGCCAGGTCCTGGAACTCCGCGCCAGAAGCCGCACCAGTAGCGCCATTCGCGCCCTGCTCGATCTCTCGCCCAAGATGGCGCGCATCATGCTCGACGACGGCAGCGAGCACGACGTCCCACTCGATCAAGTCAAGCCCGGCGACAAGCTGCGCGTCCGTCCCGGCGAAAAAATCCCGGTCGACGGCACCGTCCTCGACGGTCTCAGCTCGGTCGACGAATCCATGGTCACCGGCGAATCCATTCCCATCGAGAAGCACGCGGGCGACAAAGTCATCGGCGCCACCGTCAACGGCACCGGCTGGCTGCTGATGCGCGCCGAACGCGTGGGCAGCGAAACCATGCTGGCGCAGATCGTCAAGATGGTCAGCGAAGCGCAACGCAGCCGCGCGCCTATTCAACGCCTGGCCGACAAGGTCGCAGCGTGGTTCGTGCCCATCGTGCTGCTCGTCTCCTTTGCAACCTTCGTCGTCTGGCTGTTCTACGGACCCGAACCGGCCCTCGCCAATGCCATCGTCAACGCTGTCGCCGTGCTGATCATCGCCTGCCCCTGCGCGCTCGGCCTCGCAACCCCGGTCGCCATCATGGTCGGCACCGGACGCGGCGCGCACGCCGGCGTCCTCATCAAGAACGCAGAAGCGCTGGAGACGCTGCAAAAGGTCGACACGCTCGCGGTCGACAAAACCGGCACGCTAACCCAAGGCAAGCCCGAGCTGATGTCGGTCATCGTTGTCGAGGGCGAAACCGAAGAACGCATCGTCCGCCTGGTCGCCAGCCTGGAGCGTGGCAGCGAGCATCCCCTGGCTGCGGCTGTTGTCCAAGCCGCCGAGAGCAACAAGCTCTCGCTGATGCCCGTCGAAGAATTTCGCTCGCTCACCGGACGCGGCGTCGTAGGTCGCGTTGGAGGTCATGAAGTCGCAGTAGGTAACGAAGCTCTCCTCCACGAACTCAACCTCGATATTCCCTCAAACGCTGTCATCGTGAACGACGCCCCGGTGCTGGGTCCGAACACGGGTGCCCCGAATGAGGGTGCCCTGAACACGGGTGCCCCACCCTTCTCGCCTTCGTTTGGCGAGAGGGTGGGCCCACTACAATCCCAGACTGCTCCGGTGCCCCAGGTTCACGTCCGTCCTTTGGACGTTAACCTGGGTCCGAATGCCGATTCCTCACAACCTGTCATCCCAGCCGACGCCCCAGCGCCTTCGGGCGCGGTACAAGAAAGCCCACCGCTTCAGCGGTGGGAAGGGCAGGACCGAAGCCGGAGTGCCCCGGGCACGACACAACGATCTGGACTTCTTGAAATCCCAAGCCGACGCCCTTCGCCAGGACGGCCAGACCGTCGTCTTCGCCATCGTCGACGGCCGTCCCGCAGGCATTCTCGGCATCGCCGATCCCATCAAGCCTGAAGCCGCGCAAGCCATCCGCGATCTGCAAAAAGAAGGCCTCCGCGTCGTCATGCTTACTGGCGACAACGCGACCACCGCCGCGGCCGTCGCAAGCAAGATCGGCATCACCGATTTCGAAGCTGGCGTCCTTCCCGAAACCAAGGCCGACGCGATCAAGAAGCTGCAACAACAAGGCCGCACCGTCGCCATGGCCGGCGACGGCATCAACGACGCGCCCGCCCTCGCGCAAGCCCAAGTCGGAATCGCGATGGGAACAGGAACCGACGTGGCGATGGAGAGCGCCGGCATCACGCTGATCAAAGGCGATCTCGCGGCCCTGGTCCGCGCCCGCCGCCTCAGCCGCGCCGTCATGCGCAACATCAAGGAGAATCTGTTCTTCGCGTTCGTCTACAACTCGGTAGGCGTGCCCATCGCGGCAGGAATTCTGTATCCCAAGTTCGGAATTCTCCTGAGCCCCATCCTCGCCGCCGCCGCCATGAGCTTCAGCTCGGTCTCGGTGATCACCAACGCGCTGCGCCTGCGGAATACGAAGTTGTGAGGATGTATCCACCGTTGAAACGGTGGGCGTCTTATGCCGTGCCCGGGGCGCTCGGGTTCTTGGGTTCGCCTACCCACCGTTGAAACGGTGGGCTCTCCTATTTCGTGCCCGAGGCACTCCGGTTCGCCACGTACCAGCGCCCAGGGCGCGGGATAAGAAAGCCCACCGTTTCAGCGGTGGGAAAGTTGCGCACAACACCCGACTGCCCAGGCCACGGCACAATCCCATCCCGCCTCCAATCGCAACGATGCCCGGTTCCCTCATTGCCCTCACGATCCAAATCACGTCATGAAAATACCCCGGCCCACACCCCCGCGCCACGGGCGCAATATAAGAAAGCCCACCGTTTCAACGGTGGGCAACCCTCCCGCTTCCGTGGCATTTTTTTTAACTCGGCTTCGGTTTACCATCGCCTTTACTAGTTACTAGCTACTTGACCATGTCTCTCGTCCGCCCACGCCTTACCGACTACCACAACATCCTTCTGCCGCAGGCCCAAACCGACTTCGCCATTCCCTTCCTCGACGAAGACATTCCGCTCTACGTCGACCCCTTCCTCCTCTGGCGCTCGCCCTCGCAACAGGACCAGGCGCTGCACACCTCGCTCGTCAACTCCTTCAACCATCTCGGCTACCTCGTCAAACAAGGCCGCCAAAAGGATGCCATCAATCTCCTCGTCCCTTCTGGAGCACGCAAGGGCCGGCTACGGCGGTCTTGCAAAATTACCCGGTCACACATCGGCGCGGTTTTTCGCCTCCGAAGTCGGGCGCACTATGAGCGGTGGCGACGACTCTCGTCCAGCATCGCCACTTCACCGGCCTATCCCACCAAAGTTGCACCAGCCTCTGTGACAGTAGTCACACTAGATCCTGAATCTTGAGCCTACGATTCGGACGTGCGGGGACTCGTTGGGTACTTGAGGCTCCTCACCCTGATGAGGAGATGCGAATGAAACGTTCTTATCTGTTTGGTCTGGCGCTCGCGCTGCTGTATGTCAGCGTCGCCAATGCTCAGTACCCGGTCATGGACATGATCGCCAACAAGGTCATCCAGAAATATCAGAACTCCACGTGCGAGCAGCTCTGGCAGAAGAAGTCACAAAAGGCCCCGCCCTCACAAGAGGAGCAGAATGCGATTCAGATGCTGAAGAGCAATCCTCAGATGCGGGAGGCCTTCATCAATAAGATCGCCGCTCCCGTCGCCAACAAGATGTTCGATTGCGGCATGATTCCCTAAGCCGCGCTCGCAAGATTTCTGGAGGAACAACATGATGACCGATAAGTATCCCCGGTGGCAGCTGCCGCTGGTGCTGGGGTTGGTCTGCCTGGTGGGGACAGCCTTTGCGCAGACCGCGCAGCAAACGAAGACAACTTCGCCTGCCAAATCGGCGCCCGCCACCGCCCCGCCCGCCCTCGAGCCCAAGGCACTTGCCATCCTCAAGGCCTCCAGCGACCGCTTGGCCGCAGCTCATACCATGTCATTCACGGCTTTGGAGACCTACGAAAGCCCGAGTCGCCAGGGCCATCCGCTGGTCTATGCAAATAAGTTCGAAGTCACCCTGCAGCGGCCCGACAAGCTGCGGGTCATTATGCCTGGCGATGGTCCCGCTTCCGAGTTCTACTACAACGGCAAGACCATGACGGCCTTCGCACCGGCGGAGAACCTGATCGCCGTCACCGATGCGCCGCCCACCATCGACGCAGCCATGGAGGCGAACTTTCACCTGTCGGGAACTTACTTTCCTTTTGACGATTTGATCGTTACTGATCCCTACAAGGACATGGCCGAAGGCCTGAAACTCGCCTATTACATCGGTCAATCTCATATCGCCGGCGATATCGGTCAATCACATATCGGCGACCCAACGACGGACATGGTGGCTTACATCGACAACGGAGTGTTTATACAGGTCTGGATTGGGGCGGAAGACAAGCTGCCGCGAGTGATCCATGCAATTTACCTGGATGATCCGGCGGCATTACGCCACAATCTGCTGCTCTCCAACTGGAAGCTCGACCCGGCCGTCCCGGCAGATGATTTTGCGCCGCCACCGAGCGCGGCCAACGCGAAGCATATCCCGTTTGCCCATCCCCACCCGAAAGCTGGGCCGGGCGCCAAACCGTCTACAGAGAGCCAGCCACCCAACACTCAGTAATAGGGAGGACACATCGTGAAAAAGATTATGGTTTGCTTGGTCAGCGTTGCATTCGCGCTGCTCCCGTTGAACGGCGCATTCGCTTACTCACACGCGAATCGCTATGGTGGCAGCACCTCGCACAGCGAAGGCTCTACGAGCCACAGCAGCGCCTACGGAACCAGCTCATCACATACCTACGGCGAGGGCTCGTCTCACACCAATGAGTACGGCGGTAGCACTTCGCACTACCGAGTACGGCGGCACAACTCACACCAACACCTATGGCGGCACCACTTCAGGCGAGGCCGGGTACGGCGCAACTCACACGAACACCTACGGTCAAACAAGCACCTACCATGCTGATGATGCCTACTACCATCCACCCGCACCGTACTATCCGTATCATCCGCCGACCACGGTGGGTTACTACGGAGCAGGGTGCTACAACTGCAGCACTGGGTCGGTTGCCGGAGCCGCCGTCGTGGGCGCTGCGGTCGGCATGGCTACCGGTGCAGCAATAGCTTCCTCCCAGAGCGCCGCCGCGTCTCAGAACGCCTACGCGCAAGGCTACAACGCGGGCGCATCGAACACGAACACCGCCAACGCAGCAGCGGCCAATGCGAATGCCGCAGCCGCCAACGCTAATGCAGCGGCAGCCAATGCGAATTATGCCGCCGCAGGTTCATCCGCCAGTGGCGCTTACACGATGGGCTCCGTCCACGCGGCATTACCAGCCGGTTGCATTCAACCCAATGTGAGCGGGGGAACCTATTATCTGTGCGGCAACACATGGTTCAGTCCAGCTTACGGCGCGAATGGCGTGCACTACACGGTGGTGCCGACTCCTTAACCATCAGAGCTGCGGTGGCTACTGTTGCTGTTGATCGGCGCGTCAGCGCACAGCAGAAAACGCCGAACCTCGGGAGGTGCACAAATGAGTCCCATCAGCATCAGCGTGGTCGTGTTCGTGTGCGTATTTGGCGGAGGCCTGCTTGGAATGTTCATCCATTCCCATCTGCCAAGCCGGCACCTCGATTCCGATTCCAAGGAAGCTGTCCGGCTCGGAATGGCATTGGTCGGGACGACGGTAGCGCTGGTGCTCGGATTGCTGATCGCTTCGGGCAAAGGCTTTTACGATACGCAGAGTTCTGAAGTGACCCAACTCGCCGCCAATGTGGTTTTGCTGGATCGCATTCTGCTCCACTTCGGACCGGAAGCGAAAGAAGTACGTGAGCTCCTACGCAGCTCCGTGGCTGGCATGGAGGACGTCATGTGGGCGCGCGCCGATTCGGAAAAAGGCCGTAGCGCGCCTTTTAGTGCAAATGAAGCAGCCGTCTTAAGCGGAATTCAGCAGCTCGCTCCCCATAACGACAATCAACGATTCCTGCAGTCGCAGGCGTTAAGCATGGCGATTAATATAGGCCAAACCCGATCGCTGTTGTTCGCACAGAAGGGTTCATCGGTTCCAATGCCGCTGCTGGCAATTCTGGTGTTCTGGCTCACCTTGCTCTTCATTAGCTTTGGGCTATTCGTTCGTTCCAATGTGGTGGTGGTGGTTAGCCTATCCGCCTCAGCGCTGGCGGTTTGCGCTGCGATCTTCCTGATCCTCGAAATGTACCAGCCTTACGGCGGGTTGATTCAGGTCTCCAGCGCTCCCTTGCGCGCGGCCCTGGCACAGCTTGGGCAGTGACTGCAAAGAGAGTCGCTTTTTCAAAACCCACAGAATTCATCAAGTCGAACACCGAGAGGACAAAATGATTCCAACAGTAACCCCTGGATTGAAACGCATGGCGCTGGCTTTGACAGTCGCCATCTCGGCAGGCGTGCTCGCAATCACGCCCGCGGCGGCACAGAACCAGCAGATGGAACAGAAGTTGATGGCCATCAAGGATGCGCAAGCAGCCAACAAGCAGAAGCTTTCCCAGTACACCTGGCAGGAAACCGAAACCATCAGCATTAAAGGCAGCACCAAGGACACCAAGGTCTACCAGATCCAGATGGTGAACGGCCAGCAACAAAAGACCCTGCTCAACGACCAGAAGGCCAGCTCCGGGGGCGGACGTGAAGGCCGCGTGAAGGAACATGCCATCGAGAAGAAGACCGACGAATACCAGGAGTACGGGCAGCAGATCGGCGCGCTGGCCAAGCAGTACACGACACCTAATCCGGAAGCCTTGATGCAAGCGAAACAGGCGGGCAACATCTCGCTGCAAGCTGGCGGCGGCACGGTGAGCCTGGTGATCAAGAACTACCTAAAGCAGGGCGACTCAGTGACCATGACCATCAGCGAGCAGACCCATTCCCCCGTGAGCGTCCAGGTGAACTCGTACTTGAGCGATCCCAAGGACGCGGTCACGATCTCCGCCCAGTTCGCGCAGTTGCCGGACGGGACCAACCACGTAACGACCACCACGATCGATGGCGTAAGCAAGCATCTAGGCATCAACGAGCAGAATTCGAACTATCAGAAGCTGTGAACGGTTTTCCAGAGCAAGAATGAAAGGGCAGTCGGAATCCAACGAATCGAAAGGGCACTATTATGAGAGATTTCACCAGGAGAGGTTCGCATTACTTCACGGCTTTGACGTTGCTTCTGTTCGTCCTCGCTGCGAGCGCGGCGTTCGCTCAGATTCCCAAACCAACTGAGAAAGGCAACATCATAACCTACGACGTCACGGATGCTCGCTACTGCGAGTTTTTCCTGCTCGAAGACTCAGGAGGCCAGCTTTCGGCCAACGTCTATAACACGATTGGGCTGAATATCTGCCCCGAGGACCAAGTGAAGAAGCTGGACGGCCCAGCGATAGCCAAAGAGTACAAAGCCAAGGCGTTCTTCCTCAATGGCCCGCGGTACTTCGTCTGTGACCAGTTGGTCATCATCAAGGGCGGAAGCGAGAAGATGTTCTCGACCACGCTGGACTTCGGCGGTATTAAGGCCAGGCTTGCTGCGCACGTGCTGCTGCCGCCAAATTTCGGCAAAGAGAAAAATGCGACCGCCTACAAACCAACGACGGTCCACCGTAACAACCAATGGGTGTACAACAAGGGGAACAAGGTCTTTCTCCTGGATGATCCCGACAAACACACCTGGGTCATGCAGGCCAGCTCGGCAATCGTCGACCCCAATCTCACGCCCAAACAGCTTCCGAATCTCGGTAGCATGCTGAAGCCTGCGCCTGGTTGGAGCTATCGCGTCGTGACTCTGGACAAGGACCTGACTGTCCAACCAGTAGAGGGCACCGCCCGCATCGTTCAGGATGAGTTGCAGAACACCTACGACCAGTGTTTCGACGAGAGTGGCCACAGCTCCTGCACCTTCAAGCCATAGGTTCCGGTTCCCGTAAAGAATGAGTTTGTTCAATACCTGTCTGTAATAAGTGAAGAGGATATCCAATCATGAAGCAAAAAGTATTGTTCAATCTTGTGCTTGTGGTGATGCTGACCGCGGTTTGCGGTGCAGCATTCGCCCAGACCGCCGAGCAGAACATGACCGCCCAATCCAAGCAGCACATCGTCCCGGGCAAGCAGCTTCACGCGGTGGGTCCGAACTATGAGTTCTGCGAAGTCGCTCCTATCGTAGGCACATCCAAGGAAAATGCAGTCGCGAACTTCTACAACCCGACCGGCGTAGCCCACTGCAGCCCAGAACAGTTCACACAGATCGTGGGAGACAAAGAGAAAATCATCAAGGACGCGGGCGCAATCAACGTCTTCCTGAACCCCAGCCGTCATTGGACGTGGGACGAATTCTGGGTGTATGAAGTCGGCGACGAGCAGCAGTTCGGGCCGGTCAAGATGGTTTGGATGGGTGTCGTACCCGTGGAAGCGATGCAAGCGGCCGTCGGCGCGGGCCACTACCATCCCGGCCAGATCCATCGCAACAACGCGTACCTGTTCAAGAAGGGAACGCAGGTTTATCTGATCGACATGGGCGACGGGAAAGTGCTGGTCATGCAGTCGTGGACCAACTTCGTTAACAAGGGCGAAACCGCGGACAACCTCAAGGAGCTCGGCAGCCAGTTCAAGGAGCTGCCGGCGGGCTGGAAGTTCCGCACCAAGGTGCTCGACAAGGATCTGAGGGTCGGGACACCACCACCAAGCCACCTGGCGTGGGTGACGCAGGACGAGTTTCAAAACACGTACCAGGGCTGCGGCTATGACAAGGCTTGCAGCTACGTTCCATAAGGGCACGAACTGGCAGGGCGCGCGCCATGTCGTGCGCCCGCGGCCGTGCTTTGGCGTCGTCAGTTCGCTTGCTGCCGGAGATTAGGACTTATGAAACTCATCAACAGCGCACTCGTGTGTCTAGCGCTACTGCTGGTGGTTTTGCTGGTTGCCTGCAGCTCCAAGAACGAGACGAAAAACCCAGGCGTGGAAGAGGCCGTCAGCACTGCGGTTGACGCGTATCTCTACGGCTACCCGCTAGTGACGTTCGACGTCGCGCGCATGCAGCAGACCAACGTAGCGGTGCCCGATGCCGAACATGCTCCCATGGGGCAGATGATCCGCATGCGTACATATCCGGCGGTGGACAACCACTGCTGTGCCGCGCCCAACGCCGACACGCTGTACACCGAGGCATGGCTGGACGTCTCCGAAGGAACCGTCGATCCTCAGCATCCCCGACATGGGCAACCGCTACTACATCATTCCCATGCTCGACGGCTACTCCGAGGTATTCAGCGTGGCCAGTCCGGCGACGACGGGTTACAAGGCGCAGACTTACGGCATCACCGGTCCGGGTTGGACGGGAACCCTTCCGTCCGGCGTGACACAAGTCAAGTCCGCCACGGGCATGGTCTGGGTCTTGGGGCGCGTGTACTGCACCGGCACACCCGAAGATTACAAAGCCGTCCATGCTTTGCAGGACAAGTTCTCCGTAGTTCCGCTCGGCGCCTACGGCAAGCCGTACACGCCGCCTCCGGCGCAGGTCGATCCCAACTTCGACATGAAAACCGCAGTGCGGAAACAGGTGGACGGGATGGACATCGACGCCTATTTCACCCGCCTCGCACAGTTGATGAAGACGAATCCGCCGACTGCGGCGGATGCTCCGCTGGTAGCGCGCATGGCGAAGATTGGCTTGGTACCCGGGCAAGACTACGATCCCAGCAGGCTGGGCGCATTTGACCGTGAGGCCGTCAAGACCGTGCCCAAGCTAGCGTTGCTAAAGATGGTCAAGCTCCTGAAAGACCAGAAGACGACCAATGGCTGGCTCTACTTCACTTCCGGCGTAGGCAATTGGGGCACCGATTATCCGCTGCGCGCCATGGGCAATATGCTGGGGCCGGGCTGGAACCGTCCGCAGGACGCGGTGTATCCGCTCTCCCAGAAGGATGCGAGCGGCGACGATTACAACGGCTCGGATCACAAGTATGTGATCCATTTCGAGAAGGGACAGTTCCCGCCGGTCAATGCGTTCTGGTCGATCACTCTGTACGACCCTGATTTCTTCTTCGCTCCGAACTCGATCAACCGCTACGAGTTGAGCCAGCGCAACAAGTTCACCACCAACAAGGACGGCTCGGTTGACATGTATCTGCAGGCGGACTCGCCCGGCAAGGCGAAAGAAGCGAACTGGCTGCCCGCGCCGAAAGGGAAATTCGTTTTAGTGATGCGCTTGTACTGGCCTACATCCACACCGCCGTCGATCCTGGACGGAAGCTGGACTCCGTCGGCCGCGACCCGGGCGCAGTAGGCTCTGCTTTCAGCAGGCTGCGAATTATCCGCCAAAGCAACCAGCGAAAATCTGGCTAATGTCCGCGTAGTCGGGAGATTACTCCTCATAAGTCGGCTGCTGCTCGGAAGAAGCGATGCAGATTCGGTGCAGATTCAGCGGCCCAAAAAAATGGAGCGAAGGTAGAAGCGGTCGACCACCTGCCTGAAGTTTGCGGCCGTGTTACGCGCTGGGAGCCCCCTTCTGTACTCGTTGCGATGCCACGCCGAAATCACGGGCCCGCCAGGAATTTTCCAGAAACGTTTTGCACACTTGCGGATCGTTCTATCGTAAGTGCATGGCGAAAGATCCAGCAGCTGTGAAACTTGGACGCAAAGGCGGTCTAGCCAGGCGGAACTGGATCGCAGCGGAACGCACAGAGTGCGCCCGCAAAGCAGCCCGCGCGCGCTGGGCCAAGAATTCGATGATTCTGAACACAAATGAACACACCGGGAGGGGATGACGCGCGCTATCTACCTCAAAACATGGAGGCCCTGGGCAGAGTCGAACTGCCGACCAACGGTTTAGGAAACCGCTGCTCTATCCATCTGAGCTACAGGGCCGAACCTTTGCGGTTTCACTAGTTTACAAGTTTTGAAGTCTCTCGGGAAAGCTGATTTATGGCAACGATCGCACTCGCACCTAACCAATCCCGCTCCTCGACCCCGTTCCTCGATTGACCCCGGCTTAACCGGCAGCTCCCGTCATCGATCACTAACTACCCCGTCCCTCGATTGACACCACCTTAACCGGCGGCTCCCGCCATCGATCACTAACTAAGGTCAAGGCCGCCGCCTGATGAATATCCAGCTTCTCCCTGTATTATCGATGTGCCCGATCACCGAGATCGTTTCATTGCTCGCAGACGGACCACTAAACGACATGGACCTTCCATCGGAATGCCAAGCTTAAACCCTGGCCAACATGCCGCGCGCCGCCGATTCTGGTTGGCCATGTTGGGGTTCGCCATGGCGCTTGCGCTGCTGCCCTTTTCCTTCAAGGTCGAACGCCGCCTCGAGACGGCGGTTCACATCAAGAACGGAGAATCCGAACAGGTTGACCGGGAACTGGCGCAGCGTTTCCAGTCACCGTACGGCCGCCGCCTGGTTCTGGTGATCAGCGGTATCCCTGATCCCGATTCAGCCAAAGCCGCAGATGCATTGGGCTTCTTAACCAGTTCCTTGCGTAGTGTGCCGGGAGTTGCGGGTGCCGTCTCGAGCCTGGATTGGCCGGATCCTTTGTTTACCGGGGACAATGGCGGGGCCTTGATCATCGTTGGTTTGGATCCGCACGACAAATCGGTCGAGGCGGTAGTCCCCAGACTGAGGGAAAAAGCCAACTGGATGGAAGGCCAGCTTCGGTCGCAATACCCCAATATCAAACTGGAGATTACTGGTGAAACTCCGCTGACCTACGATCTTCGCAAGGTCAGCGCAGATGAAGTCAGACATGCCGAGGAACGAGCGATGCCGGTGACGCTCTTGCTCCTGTTCCTGGCTTTCGGCAGTCTGGTGGCGGCGACCTTGCCGCTGGGCGTCGGATTGCTCTCCATCTCCATGGCCCTGGGCGCGGCTGCGTTACTCGCGCCTTATCTGCACCTCTCGATTCTGGTGCAGAATCTGGCGACCATGGTCGGCCTCGGCTTGGGTATCGACTATGCCTTGCTGATGGTGAACCGCTTTCGCGAAGCCTTGGGCCAAGGCTATGATCCCGGCTGCGCTGCCGACATTGCCGCCAGCCAAGCGGGGCGGACGCTGGTGGTCTCGGCCACTACCGTTGCCATCGGATTTTCGGCGCTGCTTGCTGTGCCCATCAGCGAACTGCGCTCCATCGGGATTGCCGGCCTGCTGGTGACCGTTCTCAGTGTCATGCTGTGTACCTTCATTCTGCCTTGGGTGCTGAGTCTGCTAGGGCATCGCATCGATGCCGTAAGAATGCGCCTGCCCGGCAGACCATCCAGAACGCCGGGTAGCCTGTGCGAGGTGAACAAGCGTTGGGAGCGGTGGGGCAGCATCATAACCCGCAGGCCCTGGACGGCTCTGCTGGTCGCCGGGATTCCGCTCCTGATCCTTGCATTCCAGGCACGAAAAATCTCCCCCGGAATTCCCGATCGTAACGCGCTGCCGGCCGCAGCCGAGTCGGTGCAGGCACTGCACACCCTGCAAGCCATGGGGCGGTCGGGGATTGTGCAGTCCCTGCGAGTCATCCTGGAGTTACCGCCGCAGACTCCGCCGCTCTCGCCGGCCGGCTGGGGTGCGGTTAGTCGCTTGACCGAACACTTCCAGAGCGATCCTAGAGCGCAAGAGGTGTTGTCTCTTCCAACCCTCACCGGAATGGCGGATACCCCGGATGCGGTCAACGATGTGCCCGAGGCAATCCGCCAGAGTTTCCTGCGCAGCGATGGCCGAGCTACCTTGATTGAGCTGCTGCCCAAATCTACGCTTTCGCCCAACGAACAGATCCGTTGGGTGCGAGAGGTGCGCGCCTCCGATGTCGCGGCGCTGACCGGCCTGCCTGGCGCCGTGCTGCGCGTCGGCGGCGTTCCCGCACTCGACGCGGATTATGATGCGGTAGTAAGAGAGCACTTGCCGAGGGTGGCCCTGATCGTCGTTTTGGGAAGTTTGCTGGCGCTCCTCATCGGATTACGTTCTGTATTTGCCGCGGTCAAAGCAATTCTGCTCAACCTGCTCTCCGTGGGCGCTTCGTTCGGCGCATTAGTTCTCGTTTTTCAGCAAGGCCACGGTGGCAAACTCTTTGGCCTTGACGGACCGACGGGCACCGTCTACCCCATCGTGCCGATTCTCGCCTTTGCCATCGTCTTCGGCATGAGCATGGACTATGAAGTCTTCCTGGTCGCACGCGTCCTCGAAGAGCGGCGGCGCGGTCTATCCGAAAGATCGGCGGTGATCGAGGGCTTGGCGCGCACCGCCGGCCTCATCACCAGCGCTGCGGCAATTATGATTGCCGTCTTCGCGGCCTTCACCGTGGGAAGCTTTCTGGTCATCCAAATGCTAGGCTTCACCCTCGCCGTCGCGGTGTTCATTGATGCTACCGCGGTGCGGATGGTGGTGGGACCGGCGCTATTGCAACTTGCCGGCGACTGGAATTGGTGGCCGTTTGGTTTACGTGGGGCACCGGTAGAGTGTGAAAAGGAGCTAATCCCATGACGGTCACCGAGGACGCTCAGTGACAGCACCAGGCCTCGCAAGGGTAATAAATTACTACACTCACCAAACTCTAATCGGCAACAATCGCTGCCAAGAATTCCCGAAGTTCCTCAAAGGCCGGAGATGCAACGTCCAACGGGTTGTGCTCGCCCTTCTCCCAGATGAAACCCAAAGAACATCCGGGGTCAGCTTTGCAGAAAGCTGCCACGACTGAGTTCATTCGCATCTTCGCCTTCTTGTTGTTGCTCCAATCGACTGTTTTAGTCGAGCAAGCCTCAAACGCATCCACGCACCGGATTACCTCTGGGTGCGATACCTTGACGGCCTCAAGCAGAAGATGTTCAAGTGTTCCAGTTTTCCCATTGCCGGGAATAAGAAATACACCCGCGCGCTTCTTTCCTTTTTCCACAACAAACGCCGCCTTAGGTGTAGGAAAAGGACCGCAAAAGGTAGCGGCTGCCAGCCTAAAGGATGCCTCTGGCTTGTCATCGGCATCTCTGATTACGAAGATGCCCTCCAGATCGCGCCTGCAGAGCAGCTTTACCATGGCGGCAATTCCGCCCTCGCCCTCTTTCTCCTCCCGCCTTTTCTTGGGGAACGTCACATCGCACTTATCAATGTGCAGATGCCTGAGCAAAGCGCAAACCAAGCCCGCATCTTGAAAACCCTCACACACGATAACGTGAGGACTTTCCGGCTCAAATGGTTCCTCGCGTGTTACGGGTTTCTTATCGCACTTCAAACTCTTGCTCCAAGGCAGATTCTAGATAGTCCCCTGCGAGGGAATCTATGTAGCACTCGTCACCTTTTCGATCAGCTCGCAAAAGTCGGAACTCCTCTTCATTGCCCCGCATGGTGGGGAGCATGGCCTTCATACATTCCCTGCTGTGCGTGCTTACAAACAACTGAACTTTAAATTCCTTTGCCAGACTGTAAATCGATTTCCATATAGAAGGAAGAATCTTATGGTGAAACCCATCTTCAAGCTGGTCAATTAAGACAGTTCCACCCTCGAAGTATCCGATTCCCAGACATATCCCTATTAGGCGATTAACGCCATCAGAAATTAGCGGGACTGGCATTTTACGCGCCCTTCCCGCAATTTCAGCAAACATCATTGGAATGGCAGCCTGGTATTGAATGGAAAGCCCGCTGATAAACGGGAATTCTTTCGTAATGGCATCCGCTATGAGCTTCATGGCTCCGCGTTTGTCGAGGTCGGAAAATCTTTTGGCATTCTCTTCCGGAGTTTCACCGACGCCGGGGGAAAACCATAACGACGGGAAGAAGGTTGCGCTTGAGATATCTACCTGCATTCCGGTATTGGTGAATTTCGGTCTTGATACGACTTCTTGATACCCGGTGCGCTTCCACTTGAACTCGATCTGTGGCATTACAGTAATTTGCTGAGTATTGGAGTCGGCGGACGCCTGTTTGCCAAAAGGAAGTTCTTGTGCGAGCGGAGTTGTGTATTCTATTGATAAACTGCGACTATCAGAGTGCGGGTTGCCTGCAATCTTTATCGATATCTTTTTGTCAGAGTTGAAGTTGTAAAACAAATCCTCCCAAATGCCTCGGTATGATTGGACATCGACAGGGCTAAGGAGCTGATTACCCATTCGGCGGATTGCTCTCAATTGGAAGGCAGTAGTTGCTGCGAACGCACTTGAGGAAATAAATATCGATTCCATCAGGGCGCTCTTACCGCTGGCATTCGCGCCCACCAAGAGGTTGACCTTTTTTAGATTGTCAACCTCCAAGTGCCTAAAGCACCGGAAATTGGTTATGTTGATCTCGTCAATCATGAAGGGTTCGCCATTCCTTCCGCTCACATTAGCGCTATCGATAAGGGCTTCTTGACCGTGGCACACCACACGTGTACCCTCTCTTTCTAGAAGAGGGTTTACCATGGCAAATCGCCCACACACTCGCGCCAACGATGTTCCGGGCGACTTCCCGGCCTTTACAGATATGCTCCGTCGCGTTGTATCCGTTCCACGCGCAAGAATCGAGGAACGACTGGAAGCGGAGAAGCAACAGAAGCGAACTTGGGCTGCTACCCGCGTTTCGACTTCGGGCCCCGCTTCCCGCGATAAGGGCTAGAAACTCGTTTCTCCCACCTTGCCAGTCACCTCTCTATAAGTCAACCGCTTTCCCGCCATCTGCGATTGAACCTGTCTCGCAAGGGCCTGATTAAAGGACTTATTTCACTTTCTGTTCTTGAGCGCCGGACGGGCTGATCTCAAAATCCTTGCGAGTAAGATTGGCCTTGGCTGTGCCCCCTTCGATTACCAGAATCGAAGAGCCGGACTTGCCCAGCAGCGTTGCCTGCACTTGCGTCGCAGACCAAACGCCGCTGACCTGCTTCAGCCCGTAGTAAATGAATTCCTTTTGCTGTTTTGTCCCGCGAAGCGTCTTCATCGAACGCACCGGGAACAAAATCTTGCGGTCAATCCACGAGGTTACCGAATCATAGTAAGTTCGGTCCTGGGCGCCGGGCGTGCTCTTTAGGACAAAGCAATCCCGTGCGCCGCATTTCTCCGGTGCCAGCAGCTCCTGGTTCTTCCAGAAGAACTGGCTCTCTACCATGTCTTCATAGGAGAAGTCTGTTCCCACCAGTGAGTCGTTCCAATGTTCGAAGGGCAACACGCTAGCGGCCTTCTCGCCAGGAAGTAGCGCCTCGATGGTCAGGTGCCCACTCGCGGTCATATGCACAAGAAGACTCGTCTTCTCTGAGCCCGGCCCCGAGATCTCGCACAGCAGACGCAGACCGTCGGGAAACCAGTGGGCCTTGGCGACAAACTTGTAGTTCGTGCGCTTGTCATTCGCTTCCAACCGTGTGAGTCGCCCGCTCACGCGGTAGTCCAGTTTCTCTATACGCTGGCGCGAGGCAGTCAGCACCGTCTCCAGGTCAGGATTCGCCGCCAAGGCGCGCAATGGATGCACCAGCGACAACAGCACGAGCAAGGCGATGGACGCCGGAATCGTCCCCAGGGAGCAGTTCGCCCATCCGGCCTCCGGATTCCGGCCAAATTTGCGGTTGCGAGAGAGCATTACGACGCGGCGCAGGAAGGTCATGAGTTATGTTATACAGCCAAAGTCCGTGCAGGCCCATCCCGGGCGACGGGGCCGAATCAGCAGAGTCTACCTTCCGCGATTCGCCCGTAACATTTGACACGGTACTTCCGAGCAAACATCAAGTATCATGATCCCACCGCTGTTCGACAACTGTTGGAGGAGGCTCATGTCTGAAAGACGTGCCCGCAGTACCATGCAATTCGCAGTTTTCTTCTTCTTAGCATCCGCCGTGCTTCCGTCACTAGCCAGAGCACAGCAAATTCCTGTCTTCAAGATTTCGCAGCAAGACAGCTCGGTTAAATTCTCCGTGAAGGCATCGGTGGCCATCGACGGTACTTTCGACAAGTGGGATGCCACTCTAACCTTTACGTCTCTTGATCCGACGAGTGGCGTTTTAGACATCAAGATTCAGGCAGCCAGCGTCAATACCGGAAGTGGCATGAAAGACAGCAAGCTGAAGGGGCCAGACTTCTTCAACTCTGCGCAAGATCCTTTGATCACGTTTAAGTCAACCAAGATTGTCCAGACCGGCCCCAACACCTACGACGTGCAGGGCAACTTCACCATTCGTGGAGCCTCTAAGCCCGAGACGCTGACGCTAACCGTTTCCGGCCAGGGGACAGGCACAGGCGAGATTAAGGGGACCATGGCCTTCAACCGTAAGGACTACGGGATGACCAAAGGTATTCCCTTCGTTAAGATCGCCGACACCGTCGAAGTGACGGTCGACCTCATTGGGAAGCGAGTCAGCGGGCCTGCGTTGGTCTTTAAGAAGTAGGCCGCCTGCAATTCTTTCGGCTGCCGCGCTGCCACGCGAACTATCGCGTCGGCAGCCGAAACCACAAACCATCGTTGGTCGGCTGTAAGTTCTTTTTCGGACCCTTTTGAAAATGGAGATTCCGTGAGCGGTCGCTTCGCTTTAAAAATCGGCGATCATCTCGAGAATGCCGAGACCAAGAGACTCTATAACGAAAAGAATTTTTCCGAAGTCGCGCCCCGCTACGATTTCATCACTCAGAGCACTTTCTTTCGGACGCGACGCTGCCTGGAAGCGCACTCTGATTTCATTGCTTCCCGCTCACCAGTCCCCGGTTTGCGTTGATCTCGCCTGCGGCACCGGCGACATCGCGTTTCTGCTTGCCGGCAAATACCCGCGTGGCCGCATCGCCGGCGTGGACATCACCGAGCCGATGCTGGAGATCGCCCGTCACCGCAATACTCATCCCAATGTCAGTTTTGCCAAACGGGATATGGGATCGCTTGACGTCGTTTCCGAATCCGTGGACATCGTCACCGGTGGCTACGCGCTGCGGAATGCACCGGACCTCGGAACAACGATTGACGAAATCAGCCGCGTCCTAAAACCCGGCGGCGTGGCGGCCTTTCTCGATTTCTCCAAACCCGCCGGAAAGATCCCACAGAACTTGGAATACTGGGGTCTGAAGACATGGACCGGAATGTGGGGCCTGCTGCTGCACCGCAATCATGAAGTCTATAGCTACATAGCCGAAAGCCTGCAGCGCTTTCCCGACCGCCCTCACTTGCGCGATATGTTCCAGGCCAAAGGATTTTCCGTGATCGCTTCCCGGCTCTTTTTTGGAGGGGTCACCGAACTGCTGATGGTCCAAAAACTACCGCACAGCGAAGCGCCTTGACCGATGCCGGTCAGAATCGTATCGCCGCTGCGGTGCCCAGCCTCGATAGGACAACCGCGTCCCTTACCATCGCAGCAGTAGAAGCTCGGAACAAAAACCGGGTCCCATGGCGGCAAGCAGACCCATCGTGCCCGGCTCCGGACGGCGGTGTTTCATTACATCTTCCAGCACAACCAGCACCGAAGCCGAAGAAAGATTTCCTACCTTACGCAGGCAATCCCAGGAAGCATCCAGCTCTCCATCGTGCAGCCCCAGTGCTGTAGCGCAGGCCTCCAGCACCTTCGGCCCTCCGGTGTGTAGCACCCAGCTTTGAAGGTCGCTTCGCTGGTATCCGTTGTCCGCCAGAAACGCGTCCACGTCTCGCCCCAGGTTTTGCCGAATCAGGTTCGGAACCTCGGTCGACAGCACGATGCGGAAGCCTTTCTCGGAAATATCCCAGCCCATCATTTCCTCGGTATCGGGATAGAAAATCGACCGCGTCGCGAGAATTTTAGGCCCGGAAATCTCCCCGCCCGGAGACTCAAATTCCGCTCCTGTCACAATCACTGCGGCCGAGCCATCGGCGAACAGGCCCGACGAGATCAGGTTCGCCACCGACAGATCTTCGCGCTGCAGGGTGAGCGAACAGAGCTCCACCGATACCACCGCCGCCGCCTGCGCCGGATAGGCGCGAACGTAATCTGCGGCGCGCGCAATTCCGGCGGCGCCGGCCACGCATCCCAGGCCAAAAATTGGAGTGCGGCGGATGTTGGCGGGAAGTCCCATACGATTGATCAGCAGCGCATCGATGGACGGGCTGGCGATTCCGGTGACGGACGTGAACAACAGGGCTCCCAAATCGTGTGGCTGCAGACCGGCGTTGTGCAGTGCGAGGCAGAGCGCTCGCTCCCCCAATTCTTCTGCGACCTTGATCCAGATGTCATTGGCCTGGCCCCAGGTCTTGATGTCCAGGTACTGCTCTGCCGGGACGGCGAGGTAACGGCCATCCACGGTCACGTTGCGGTGCAGCCGTGCCAGCAACAGAGGATTCTTAAGTTCAACTCCCCAATAGTCCTGGAGGCGTTCCAGAAGAACCTTCTGGGAGTAGTAATGCTTCGGGAATGCACTCGCCGCGCTTGCGATCCGCATGATTTATTGGGTCCCTGAGGATGATATCGTACATTGCTCGGATTTGATTGTCGGTATCTGCTTCCTTGCCATACTTATCGGCATCGATCTCCCACAAACCACCGGCCGGTCGGATAGATGTTGTAACACCATTGCCCCTGACCCTCAATCAGTGCTATGGCGATATTTCAACAACGATCTGGAGAATAGCAAGGTAATTCCGAAGCGGAATGGTCGTGGGGTTGCTGCCCGGTTGGTTTCAAATGGCGAGTGGCCGTTGAAAACCTCTTAACCACGCTGGCATTGGCCTTTCGCTTCTCGTTCGTCAGCGCCGTGCCCTGGAGCTCAAGCTGGCCGGTTCCGTGGCCGTGCCGCGCGATGCCATCTTCCAACCAATACCAAAGTATCGCCGATACCATCGTGTAATTGTTTTGCCCGACTGCCTCTGGCCTAATCGCATTCGTGCATGGGATTCGAACCAATGCAGATAAGGCCAAGGCAATGTCACGCTAACCGGTGGACAGCCGTCGCGTTGCAAATTCCACGCAGTAATCTCGCCGCACTCTGCCTGGCATTGTTCGCGGCAGTGCCCCTCTTCGGACAGGCTGATTCGAGCGCGACGTCCCAGCAGTCGGTCTCCTATGGTGCCGCTACCTTTGCTGCTCAGGATACTCTTCAGCAGCAGACTCCCTACCTGGGCGGTGTCCCCACCGGCACGGCCAGCTCAACCCCGCTCCCGCTTTCTCTGGAAGACGCCGTAGCTCGTGGTCTGCGGCAAAACCTTGGCGGCCTGCTTACCAGCGACGCCGTCTCCGGCGCGCAAGGCGAGCGCTGGCAGGCACTCAGCGCACTGCTGCCGAACTTGACCACCGCTACTAGTTTCGGCGCTCGCCAAGTTGATACGAAAGCGTTCATCGGGATTGTTGTCCCGGGTCACCCGGCTGTACTCGGCCCCTTTGGAGTTTTCGACACCCGCGCTTATCTTGACCAATCGCTTTTCAACTGGGAGTCCATCCAGCGCGCGCGCTCTTCCGCGGCGCAGGTGAAGTCAGCGCAATACAGTTACAAGAATGCTCGCGAGCTGATCGTGCTTGTGGTCGTGTCGAATTATCTGCTGGTCATTGCCGACCAGTCGCAAGTCGAGTCCGCTTTAGCTCAGCGCGACACGGCGAAAGTGCTCTTCGATCAGACCACCGACCAGAAGCAAGCCGGGCTCGCGGCTGCGGTCGACGTGCTGCGCTCCGATGTTGAGCTTCAGGCGCGCGAACAAAGATTGATCGTCGCGCGCAACAGTCTGGCTAAGCAGAAGTTGGTTCTGGCGCGCGCCATTGGACTTCCCGCGGGTCAGGTCTTCGACATCACCACCGAGGTCGCTTATCAGCCGCTTACCACTTCGACCCTCGACCAGGCATTGCAGCAGGCCTACGCCTCTCGCGCCGACTATAAAAGCCTGACCGAGCAAGTTCATTCCGCTGAGTTGCAAAAGAAGGCCGCTGCCGCCGAGCGTTACCCCGAACTTTCGGCCATTGTGGATTACGGAGACACCGGCACCAATCCCGCATCGAGTCATGGCACAGTGGACGGAGCCGGGGTCCTCCGATTCCCCATCTTCCAGGGAGGCAGAGTTCACGGCGATAACCTGGTCGCAGATTCCCTTCTCGCCAGGGCCCGGCAACGACTCGATGACCTCCGCGCCGGCATCGACCAGCAGGTTCGTGACGCTTTCCTTGACTTGCAGGATACCGCCCAGGAAGTCTCGGTTACCAACCATGCCATTCGGCTCGCCACTGAGACCCTGCAGCAATCACGTGATCGCTTCGCTTCTGGAGTAACCGACAACATCGAAGTGGTGCAGGCGCAGCAATCCCTCGCCGACGCCAACGATGCGTATATCGCCAGCCTCTACCGCTATAACACCGCCAAAGTCTCTCTGGCACGAGCCATCGGTCTCGCCGAGTCGAACTACGCACTGTATTTGAAAGGACAATAAAATGCCCGACCAGGAGACGCCCAAAGGTCCGGATAGTTCATCGTCCTCAACCCCCAGATACCGCAACCGAAAGCCCAAGCACGCCGCCGCCCGTCTCCTATCCGAGACGGCGTTCTCACAAGCGCTTGATTATCGTCATTGCCCTGGTGGTCGTTCTTGTCGGTGGCATCTTTGCTGTGGCACTACTTCTCGGGTTTCGAGAGCACCGACGATGCGCAAGTCGATGTTCACCTCTATCCCGTGAGCGCGCGAATCTCCGGCTACGTGCAAGCCGTGCACGTGGGCGACAACCAGTATGTGCAGGAAGGCGCCACACTGGTCGAGATCGATCCCAAAGATTATCAAGTCGCTCTGGCGAAAGCGCAGGCGAACCTGGAAACCGCGGAAGCCTCCGCTCGTGCCCTCAACATCGATGTACCCGTTAGCTCGGTCGATACTGCCAGCCAACTGAAGTTCACCTCTTCCGACATCGAAAACGCCAAAGCCGCAATCGCCGCCGGCGAGAAACAAGTTGCTGCCGCCCAGGCTCGCATTCAGGAGGCCGAGGCGGCAAACGTGAAGGCGCAGGACGATGTCCAGCGCTACCACCTTCTGCTGGTTAAGGACGAAGTACCTAAGCAGACCTACGACTATGCGGTAGCCGCAGCACAAACGGGTTCTGCTGCAGTAACCGCCGCCAAAGCGGACGAGGCGACGGCGGAACAAAATGTCGCGCAGGCCCGCAGCCGGCTCGTCGAAGCGATTGCGCGCAATGAATCCGCCCAGGCCGGCCCGCAACGCGTCGCCTCCACTCGCGCCCACGCTCTTTCCGCCGTTGCCGATGTTGCGCAGAAACGGGCGGAACTCGCCCAGGCCGAGCTCAACCTGGGATACACCAGGATTCCAGCTCCGGTTACCGGTGAGGTGACCAAGACTGTAGTCGTGGGATTGAATGTCGATCCCGGCGAACAGATGCTCACGGTGGTGCCGCTGGATCAAGTGTGGATCACTGCGAACTTCAAAGAGACTCAACTCAAGCACATGAGCGTGGGCCAGAAAGCGGAAGTTGTCCTCGACTCCAACGGCCGCACCTACCACGGTCATGTGGACAGCATTGCGGGAGGAACGGGACCGATCTTCAGCTTGCTGCCTCCGGAAAACGCCACCGGCAACTACGTGAAGATCGTGCAGCGCGTTCCCGTCAAGATTGTTCTCGAGCCGGGTGAAAATCGCGACCATCAGCTTCGCCCCGGAATGAATGTCGAGGCCAAGGTTTACTTGCGATGAGCACCGCCTCGCTGACGCTTCCATCGGAACAGGTCATCTGGCGCCCCAAGGTAAATCCCTGGGCGATTGCCGCGACCGTGTCGATGGCAGCGTTTATCGAGGTCCTGGACACCAGCGTCGCCAACGTTGCCTTGCCTTACATCGCCGGAGGCCTGGGCGCCAGCTACGACGACAGCACCTGGGTACTCACCTCCTATCTCGCCGCCAACGCCATCGTGCTGCCCATCAGCGGATGGCTGGCCGAGGTGATTGGCCGCAAGCGCTATTTCATGACCTCGCTCACTATTTTTACGGTGAGTTCCTTGCTTTGCGGCTTAGCGCCTAGCCTGCCGGTATTGCTTTTGTTTCGCGCTCTGCAAGGCATCGGCGGCGGTGGCTTGCAACCCATGGCACAGGCGATTCTCAACGATACCTTTCCTCCCGAGCAACGCGGCCAGGCGTTCGCTGTCTATGGCGTTACTGCCGTTCTCGCGCCTACCGTCGGGCCGATGCTGGGAGGCTGGATTACAGACAGCTACTCCTGGCGCTGGATATTTTTCATCACCCTGCCCGTCGTCCTCCTTGCTCTTTATCTGACTCACGCCCTGGTCGAAGATCCACCCTTCCTCCATCGCTTGAAGCGTGGGGGCATCCGGGTGGACTACATCGGAATATCCTTCCTGGTTCTGGGAGTGGGCTCGCTACAGATACTCTTGGACAAGGGACAGGAAGACGACTGGTTCGGCTCGCACTTCATCACCACCCTGATCGTAACCGCAACGATTTGCCTTATCTCCCTGGTCATCTGGGAGTGGTACCGCAAAGAGCCGATCATCGATGTCCGCATGTTCAAGAGCTTCAACTTCGCGGCCGCAAACTTAATGATGTTCATGATGGGCTTCATGCTCTTCAGCACCCTGGTTTTGATTCCAGAATTTCTGCAGACGCTAATGGGTTACACCGCGGAGCTTGCAGGTCTCGTCCTGTCAGGCGGGGGAATTGTTTTGCTGGTGATGATGCCCATCGTCGGAAGGCTTACCTCAAAGATCCAAGCCCGATGGCTGATCGCCACCGGATGGCTGTGCATGGCCATTGGGCTGTTCTATTCCGCGCATCATATTGATTTGTACGTCAGCTTCCGCTTTGCCATGTGGCTGCGCGTCACTCAAATTGTAGGAATTGGATTTCTATTTGTCCCCATCACGGCGGCCGGTTACATCGGCATCCCCGAGGAGAAAGGCAACAGCGTCTCCGGCATCATCAACTTTATGCGCAACATCGGCGGCAGTATTGGAACTTCCGTCGTGACCACCATGATTGTTCGGCGGGCTCAATATCACCAGCAGATCCTTGTCGGCCACCTCATTCCCGGTTCCCCAGAATATCGTTCGGCACTCCATGCCCTGAGCGGAACAATCGCGCACCATGGGCTGCGGCCCGCGGACGCCCACAACCAGGCGGTTGCCAGGTTCTATCAATTGGTGCATCGGCAAGGCGGCGCACTGTCCTATATGGACATCTTTTGGACCTTGGGCGCTCTCTGCTCCCTGATGTTTGTACTTTCGTTTTTCTTGAAGAAGAATGATCCCGGGGCGGGCGGCCAGGTTGCGGCCGGGTAGGTAATGTCATGATGATCCAAGCCGTCTCGATCGAACGTGAATTTGGCTGTGGTGGCTCTGCTATTGCCGCCAGGCTAGCCGAACTTCTCGGCTGGAAGCTGTGGGACCACGAACTCACTCAGGAAATCGCGCGCCTCACCCACAGCACGCCGCAAGCGGTCGAGAAGCGGGAGTGGAGAAGGGATCCTGAGGTTTATCGCGTCTTTAAGTCGTTCCTTAGCGGAGCATTCGAGGGAGGCCTGCCGCCAACCGATCGGCTGGAATTGCTGGATGCGCGCCGCATCGCGGCCGTCTCCGAGCAGGTAGTCAATCACGCTCTTACCGGCGGCCCGTGCGTCATCGTTGGCCGAGGCTCGCAATATTTTCTGCGCAATCGCAAGGATGTCTTTCGAGTCTTCCTCTATGCTTCTCGCGACTTTAAGATCCACCGCCTGATCACTTCTGGCATACCCCAAGACAAGGCAATAACCGACGTCGACACGATTGACAGCGATCGTGCTGCCTTCGTCAAGCGATACCTGAAGCTGAATTGGCCTGAGATCCACTTGTTTGACGCAATGTTCAATACCGAGAGGGGCGATGCTTTTGTTGCCGAAATGATCGCTCACTGCGTCCAACAGCTCGCTACTGTTAGGGCCTTGTGATGAGTGTCAAGCTTTTCGATAGCTTCCATAAACCAGCCTTAATCACAGCAGAAGCATACACGTACTGCAATCAGACGATGGTATTGGTCAATATCTTTGGTATTGATAGCTTGCGATGGAAGAGACTTAGTGACTCGCAGCGGTGCTCAATCGCGATGCCAATCGAGCCGAAGCTGCAATCGTGACAGCGCGCCAATTTCGTTCTGTAGATAATGGCCGGCTCTCTATTAACCCCGACTCATCAAGCCAGTCCTGCGCCGAAAGCCTGGCCTCCTCTGAACCATATAGTTTCGTCACGGCTGAGATGAAGGAAGATAGCTCATGTTCGGCCAGGTGAGTCTGCTCCTCGTAGATTGGATCGAAAGACAGTTCGTGATTATTCATTGGGCACGCTCAAGAGTTTCCAACTCGAATCCTTTCTGAATCAGGCTTGCGAACCACCCTCACCTTATCTTCATTGTCTATGTAAACAGTCATGTTTCGACAACATGACGAGCACAACCAGACATGGTCAATCGCGCGTGACTTACTAGTGCTCTGCAAGGCCGCTTCAGAGCTGCTTTTAGTTGTTCCTGCTTCGCATTCAATCAAGAACAGCTTCCCTTCGTGGAAGTAGCGAAATGCATTCAAGCAAGCGGGATTAGCGCACTTAGAGAGCATAGGAATCCTGAAACCAACAAGCTTGCTTCAGCCACCGGCGCCAGCCACGTCCGTAGTCCGAGTGAATCGGATGACATAACGCCATCAGACCAGAAGGCTGGTGGGCAGACAATTGGACGATGGTATCGACGGTACCTTGGTATCGCTTGATCGATTCGGTGCCGCAGAGAAAGCTAGTGTCCTAAAGTTGCGTTGTAGTTTAGGACACTACCCGGAAAAACAGGATGGTATGCTCAATTCCATCTTCAGTCTCTTACCGGTACCAACGCGGCTGACTCAGAACTAATTGCGAGGATGGCAACATGAGCAAGACCTTGCCCCCTATTCCCTTCGCTGGCTCGCTGCTGGACGAGACTCGCCATGTCTGCGCCTTCTTCCACAGCGACGACGATGAATATCGCACCTTGCTCCCATTCATAAAAGACGGTTTCCATTGCGGGCACAAAGCGATCCATGTGGTTAACCCGGATCAGCGTGAGCAACATTCGCAACGCTTGGCTGACGCCGGTATCGACCCGGTAGCCACCCAGCAGACCGGCCAACTGGAGCTTCGCGTAAACACTGACGTCTACCTTCCCGATGGCCGCTTCGATCCGGATCGCATGATTGCGGTGTTTGAGGGGCTGGCCAGTGGTAACACTACGGGAGGTTTTCCGCTAAGTCGCATTTGTTGTCGTATGGACTGGGCCATCGAGGATCGGTCGCGTGTCGACGATGTCATTGAGTTCGAATCGCGTGTAAACGAGGTGTGGCGCCATCACGACGACGCCGTCATTTGCACCTACCATCTCGGGCAATTTGGCGGTGACGCCGTGATGGACATTATGCGCACCCACCCCATGGTCGTCATCGGCGGCATGCTCCAGCGCAATCCCTTCTACATTCCACCGGAGCAATTCCTGGCAGAGTTTCGTCAACGCCGGGCTCGTCGGAGTACTTCAGCCACGGCAGCCTAGCATGGACCTGCAAGAGAAAGACTCGGCTGGAGAGATCACGCGTCTTCAGCGCTGCATCAATGATCTGATCAGCTTGCTCGCGCTGCCTGCTGTCTGGAGCGGCAATGAGCCAGCGCAGATTGTTCCTACCTTGCTCGACGCGCTCCTCCGCATGCTCGGGCTCGATTTCGTTTTCGCTCGTTGGCACGATCCCGTCACCCGAGCCTCCATGGAGCTCCTTCGTGTTGCTGATTCCTGCAAACTGACGATGCCGCCCCGGGACATCAGTGGGATGCTCAGCAACTGGCTTGAACGCGACCGGGACGTGTCGCTGCCGCGGGCGCAGCACCGATTCGAAGCGGAAGGCATTTCAATCTTTCCCGTACCCCTCGGCGTGCATGGCGAGATCGGCATGATCGTAGCAGGGTCTGAACGAGCGGACTTTCCTGGCCAGACTGAGGGCCTTCTGCTGAGCGTAGCCGCGAATGAGGCATCAATCGGGCTGCGTGAAGCAAAACTTCTGAGCGAGCAGAAGAGGATTGCCGATGAACTCGATCAACGCGTTGAGCAACGAACTCGAGAACTTGCGGAGAGAAACGAGGAACTCAAGAAGGAGATTCTTGAACGGCAGCTGATGGAAGAACGCCTTCGTCGGGAGGAGAGTCGGTTGAAGCAAAGCGAGCTACATAAGTCGGCCATCCTCAACGCGGCACTGGATTGCGTTGTCGCCATAGACCATGAAGGCTGTATCACCGAATTCAATCCCGCAGCGGAACGAACCCTTGGTTATCGCCGGGCGGATGTGCTCGGTCAAAGGCTGGTTGACCTGATTGTCCCTCCGTCGCTACGCGAGAAGCACCGTGAAGGATTCAGCCGTTACCTGGCTACGGGGGAATCACGTGTGCTCGGCCGTCGACTGGAGATGACGGCGCTGTGCTCCGATGGACGAGAGATCCCGGTCGAAATAGCGATCACGCGCATTCCGCAGGACGGGCCTCCGGCCTTCACCGGCTACCTGCGCGACATCACCGAGCGAAAGAGAAATGAAGATGCCTTGCACCTGGCCCATGCTCAGATCCTGCGTAGTGAAGAGCGGTGGCGCTCGGTCTTCGCAAATTCAGCGGTCGGAGTTGCCCTTACGGACCTGCACGGCCGGTTCATTGCCGCCAATCCGGTTTATCAAAAGATGTTGGGTTACACCGAAGAAGAGTTGCAGCAACTCTCGATTCTCGATATTACGCATGAAGCTTTCATCGAACCTAGTCGGATACTCATCGCCGAGCTACTGGAAGAGAAACGGCAACAATATCAAATTGAAAAAGCATACCGGCGCAAAGACGGCAACACGGTATGGGTGCGCAACAATGTTTCTCTGGTTCCGGGAACTGAACTAGCGCCGCGGTTCCTCATGGCCCTTTCCGAAGACATCACCGAACATAAGCTGTCCGAGGAAGCTCTTGCTAATGCCAGGTCGGAACTGTCGAAGGTGGCAAGAATCACCAGTTTAGGAGTATTGACCGCCTCCATCGCACACGAAATCAACCAACCGTTATCTGGTATTGTCACTAACGCCAGCACCTGTTTGCGGATGCTATCCGGCGATCCTCCGAACCTGGAGGGTGCTCGCGAGACTGCGCGGCGCACCATTCGCGACGGCAATCGTGCTTCCGACGTCGTGACACGATTGCGCAACCTTTACGGCCGCAAGGATATCTTGCCCGAAGCGATGGATTTGAATGAAGCGGCCCGGGAGGTGATTTCCCTGTCGCTGACGGAACTGCAAAGAAACCGTGTAGTTCTGCGAGCCGACCTTGCCCATAACCTGCCGCTCATCGACGGCGACCGAATCCAGTTGCAGCAGGTCATCCTGAATCTCCTGCGCAATGCTTCTGATGCGATGCGCACGGTCGACAATCGGCCGCGAGAACTGCTGATCCGTACCCTGCGGGATGACGAACATCAAGTGCGTCTGACCATGCGGGACGCCGGTATCGGTTTCGCCCCGGAAGCTGCGGCCAACCTTTTCGACGCCTTCTACACCACGAAAAACGACGGCATGGGCATCGGGCTGTCCGTTAGCCGATCCATCATCGAGGCCCATCGCGGACGCCTCTGGGCCGCGCCCAATGACGGCCCCGGAGCCACTTTCTCATTCACCGTTCCCTGCGCCGGCCTTAGCGCCTCCGGATTCCAGCCTGGCCAATAAGTAACCAGCCGCTCCGGTCCCACGGCTTCGTTGAAGGCCCCCAATACCAAAGTACAATAGCGCGCTCCCTTCGGAGGAGTGCATGATTTATCGGATGGGATGGGTGGTAGAAACTGTGGCGACAGTCGCGAAACGGGGACGTGGGGAATCGGAGATGGTTGATTGTCCAGCCGTAGCTGTCGTGGATGACGACGAGTCGGTGCGCGAGTCGCTGCCGGACTTGCTCAAGGAACTGGGCTTTGCTGCTCGGGCGTTCTCGTCGGCGGAAGAGTTCCTCGCCTCCGGTTGCATCGACCACATCCGGTGCTTGATCCTGGACATTTCCATGCCAGGCATGACCGGGCTGGAACTTGAAAATAGATTGAGGATTCAGGGCCATCGGACTCCGATCATCTTCATAACTGCGCGCGGGAATGAAAGCGTTCGGCCCAAGGCGTTGGAACACGGCGCGGTGGAGTGCCTCTTCAAGCCGTTTAGCGACACCGCCCTGCTTGCGGCTCTAAACCTCGCACTCCAGCGCAATTGACTGACTTTCTATGCGCCCATGCTCTCTCGGAGGATTACCATGATTTCGCCGCCCGCGCTGAGTAATGGAATAAAATTCTCTCCCATGTCGCAGGTTAAGCCGATCGTATTCGTCGTCGATGACGATATCTCCGTGCGTGAATCTCTGGAGTTATTGATCCACTCCAAAGGCTGGCAGGTCGAGACCTTCGTTTCTGCCACGGAGTTTCTCGAACGTCCCCGGGCAACGGTTCCCAGCTGTCTCCTGCTGGACGTCTCGCTTCCCGGTCTCAACGGGCTTGATCTCCAAAAGCGCATTGCCACCGAACGCACGGAGATGCCCATCATCTTCATCACCGGCTACGGGAATATCCCCATGTCCGTGCAGGCCATGAAGGCAGGAGCCGTCGAGTTTCTGACCAAGCCTTTCAACGACGAGGCGCTGTTAACCGCCATCGAAGCCGCGCTGGCTCGCAGCCAGACTGCTCTTGCGGCAGAACTGGAATTGCAGGCGCTTCGGGAATGTTACGCAGCGCTAACGCCGCGGGAGCGCGAAGTCATGGCCCTGGTGGTCGCTGGATTGTTGAACAAACAAGTTGGTTACGAACTCGGCATCAGCGAAATTACGGTGAAGGCCCATCGCGGCAAGATGATGGAAAAGATGAAGGCCGGCTCGGTCGCCGACCTGGTAAAGAAAGCCGCGAAACTGCACATCGCGCAGTAGTCAAGAACGCCCCGCGTTTAACGAGATCAATCGCCCTCGCCTGTCAACTGAAGACCGGCTTTGCCAAGCAGTCGACTTTGTCCCAGAGCAACGACAAGATTGCTTCCAAGCCTCAAGCTATCAATCAACTCAACGGGCCAAGCGCTACAGGATGGAGTAGTCTAGGCGTGCGATGAGCTGCCAGGGGCCGCTCACGTCTTTCTTTTGATTCACCAAGACACCTCTCACGCAGAAGACTGCTCTGCCCTGAAGATTAGAAGTTGTCACAGTCCCAATCCGATCAGATATCCAGGAGGATGAAATTGAAATATTGCACACGCGCGATGACTCTGGCTCTGGCACTGGTAATCAGCACAAGTGCCTGGGCGCAGTGGTCATCCGATCCCAGCCAGAATCTCGGGCTCTCCACCTTCCCTCAGGCAGACCAGGTGCAGCCCAAGGCGATCGCACTTCCCGACAGCAGCTGGTACGTCAGCTGGTTCAACAACAATCCCGTTAACCCGAACTCCGGCTATAACGTTTACTACCAACTGCTCAATCCGAATGGAGACGAGCAGTTCCCGCACAACGGCATCCAAGTCGCCAATGAGACCGGACTAAGCTCGACGCAAGATTACGGCTTCGCCATCGACAGTGCCGGCAACGCCATTTTGGCTTTCCAAGATCTTCGGCGCTCTCCCTTCAACCCGCAGATCACAGTTATGAAGATGAGTCCGTCGGGCCAGCCGCTCTGGGGACCTCTGGGCATCGCGATGACCTTCGGCTCGAACAGCTACAACGTTCCCAAGGTCACGGTCACCAGCGATGGTTACATCGTGGTGGGCTGGGTTTCCAACAACCAGACCGTTCTGCAGAAGCTCACTCCCAGCGGCAGTCCGGTCTGGGTAGGAACGCCGGTCGGCAATTACGGCGTCACTCTGCAGCAATCCGGCTACAACTACACGCTGGCCGATCTGCACGCTGCCGACAATGGCTCCGTCATTGCCTCCTGGGTCGCGAATAAAGGTTTCGGCAGCAACAGCTATCTCTACGCCAACAAGATCTCGCCCGGCGGCCAGCTGATGTGGGGCGCGAACAACGTGCACGTCTACGATGGCGGTTCGCTGCAGTTCGGCGAGTTTCCCTACTTCGTCTCCGATAGCAACGGGGGCGCTGTGTTCGGGTGGTATACGAACAGCCCTACGTTGCAGGTCTACGCCCAGCACATCCTCAGCAACGGCACCGAGGCCTTTGGACATAACGGCTCACAGGGCGCCATTGGCGGCTCGGATGTGAGAGTCAGTCCAAGCGTTTCTTACAATCCTGCGACGCAGGAGACCTTCCTGTTCTGGACCGAAGAAGACTCACAGCAGAGCGTACAAGGTATCTCGGCGCAGAAGTTCAACTCCGTCGGCTCGCTCGAATGGGGAAACAGCGGACTGGTCATTGTTCCCCTCGGCAATGATGCGCAGATCAATCCCCAGAACGTGCAGATTGGCAGCGGCGCGCTGGGCGTCTGGGTCGATCAGCAGGTCACCGGTAACGGCGTGCTCGAAGCGGTCAAGCTGGACACCAACGGCAACTTTGCCTGCCCGGAATTTCCCGTGTCCACGGCGTCGTCGCCCAAGGCCAGGCCATGGGAAGCTCTCGCTCCCTCCGGTCTTACTGCTGTCGCCTGGGAGGATTACCGCAACGGCAATGCGGATATCTTCATCCAGAACATCAACTCTGACTGCACCTTGGGTATTGAAGGCAGGAAGTAAAAATCTCGGAATAACTGACTGTCCCCCTTGCACCTTGCGCCAAAGGTGCAAACCGCCCCGCAGGTTGTCATCACTGCGGGGCTACCTTTCTTCGACGATCCCAGCTTGGCCAGCCTGACTTGCCCGCCCGTATAGAATGCTGAAGCGATCTTTGAGCAGGGGCGACAACCAAGATGGCCACTTCCGACGTGATCGATCTGATCACTGATTTGCAGCCTCGGTTTTTCTGCGGATTAACCCCAGCGGAATTGCGCGAGGTGGTGAGTGCTGCTGACTACCGGCGCTTCGCGGCAGATTCCGTGATTCTGAACCAGGGGCATCGCGCCAACGCTCTGGTGTTGCTGATTCGCGGGCAGGCTCGCACCACGTTTACCACCAATGCCGGAGAGCGGTTGCTGCTGCGCTGGCTTCCCACCGGCGAAGTGGTTGGGCTGGCCGCGCTCTTGCCAACGGCCAAGGACTACATCCTCAGCACCGAAGCGGTCAAAGAAAGCTGGGGATTGGTGTGGGACCGAACTACCATTCGCAAACTCGCCCTGCGTCATCCCGCGATCTGGGAGAATGCCTTCGCCATCGTTTCGGAAGCGCTCGCCGGCTATCTCGTAGTCCATGTTTCTCAGACTCGTCATGCGGCAAAACAGCGACTGGCGCGGACCTTGGTCGACCTCGCCAGTGCTATCGGCAACAGAACATCGGCCGGAGTGGAAGTCGGGGTCCGAAACGAAGACCTGGCAAATGCCGCTAACGTCACGCAGTTTACCGCCAGCCGGGTGCTGAACCAGTGGCAGCGCGATGGCTTGTTGACCAAGACGCGTGGCAAGGTTGTACTGCGCTCGCTCGAAAGTCTGCTCTTGCACGAGGTGTGATTATTCCGCAAACTAAGGAGACTCGCGGCCCAAATGAAGGGACGGCCTTACAACCGCCAATCACTCTTCCAGCACTCACAAGACCGTAGCAGCTACAAGAGGAAAGTATTCCAGGGATTCGATGAGCACACCAGCGCCACCTGATACCGTACTTCGCCTGCCCTACTGCGCAAAGACCGCAGGGATGGCTGATGCGATTCTTTTCGCGCGATGGCTCACCCCACGTCTCGCCCCACCACGAGAGGACGTATCCGTGGTACATCGTGCTGTGGCTGACGGGCGTCGATTATTTCTCGACCCTTGGTTATCAGCCCGGAATTGCGCTGCTGGCCGCCGGAGCGCTCGCGGTACCCGCAACCGTCGTACTTGTGGCCGTCACGTTGCTGGGTGCGGTGCCCATCTACGCCGCCGTGGCGCAGCGATCCTATGCCGGACAGGGATCGATCGCCCTGATGGAGAACTTGTTCTCCGGCTGGACGGGCAAGATCCTTGTGCTGGTGTTGCTCGGTTTCGCCGCGACCGATTTCGTCATCACCATGACGCTATCGGCGGCCGATGCAGCCAAGCACGCCATCAATAATCAGTATCTGCACCCTTTCGCCGGCAGTTCGCAGATGAGAATCACCCTCATCCTGCTGGTGCTGCTGGCGATTGTTTTTCTTGCGGGATTTCGCGAGGCGATACGCGTTGCCAGCTTCATCGCGCTTCCCTACCTCTTTCTCAATCTCGTCGTGCTGCTGTGGTGTGGAGGAAAAATCCTCCTTCACGTTGAACTGCTGGCTGATTGGCGACACGCGATTTTCGCTATCAAGCCTGACTGGACCTCGATTTTCATCGCCTCAGCACTGATTTTTCCCAGGCTCGCTCTCGGCCTCAGCGGATTTGAAACCGGCGTCTCCGTGATGCCACTGGTGAACGGAGCGGAGCCCGGCAAGACGGAAGAAACGATTCCCGGACGCGTGCGCTCCACGCGCAAGCTTTTGCTCTCGGCTGCGCTCATCATGAGCGTGATGTTGCTGCTCTCCAGCTTCGCGGCGTCGGTCCTGGTCCCAGAGAGCGCTTACCGCCTTGGCGGACCGGCGGATGGAAGAGCGATCGCTTACCTGGCACATCTGTATCTGGGCAATGTCTTCGGAACGGTCTATGACATTTCCACCATCCTGATCCTGTGGTTCGCGGGAGCCTCGGCGATGGCCGGCCTCTTGAACCTGATCCCGCGCTACCTGCCGCGCTATGGCATGGCGCCGGAGTGGGTCGCTTATCAGCGGCCGCTGGTGCTGGTGTTGCTCGTCCTCGACATATTGGTGACGCTCGCCTTTCGCGCGTCGGTCACAGCACAAGGCGGCGCTTACGCCACCGGCGTCCTGGTGCTGATGCTTTCGGCAGCGGTCGCCGTGACCGTCTCACTGTGGCAGGAAGCGAGCCTGCACAAGCCGCAGAATTACCTCCTGTCGTTCTACTTCCTGCTGGTCAGCGTGATGTTCCTCTACACCACGGTCACCAATGTCATTGAACGTCCGGACGGCGCGATCGTGGCCAGCATCTTCATCTTTCTGCTGCTGACGGCCAGCGCGCTCAGCCGCATCTTCCGCTCGACCGAGATGCGCGTCTCCAAGGTAACTTTGGCCGATGCGGCCTCGGCTGAAGTCTGGCAATCGATCCAGGGGAAGAAGGTGAACCTCATCCCCGTCCGCATGGATTCGCCGGCGCACCGGAAATTCGTATCGGCAAAGGTCCGGGAACATTACAAGGTAGATGGGCCACTGGCATATCTGTTTGTCACGCTGATGGACAATCGCAGCGATTTTCTCTCACCGCTGTCGCTTCGCGTTGTTCGCGAAGGTGAAGATTTTGTGATCAACGCGACGGGTGCGGTTGCGCTGGCCAATTCCATCGCCTACATCAGCGAGCTGCTCGATCCCATCAGCATCGTGCTGGGGCTCACCCATCGCCCGCTCATGCGGCAGTCGCTGGAATATCTCTTCTTCGGCGAAGGCGAAACCGGTTTGCTGGTCTATTCCATCCTGGTGCGCTATTGGAAGACGATCAAGCGCTACTCCGGTTTGCCGCTGATATTGCTGGTCAGCGAATCGGGTTACAGGCAGGAGATGGAAGCTGCCGAGAAGTCAGCCGCCGAGGCAGCTTCCGGTTGATTAGCCGGTTCCTTAGCGGTGAAGCAGATCAGAGATTGCCGCTAGAAGACCGTCCGGGCCTTCACCCTTGGAGAGGAAGCCGTCGGCAAACTCCAGTCCGTCGGGCTCCTCCGCCGCTGCCGATACGATCAGGATGGGCACCTGAGGTTTGACTTCTTTCATCTCCCGGGCGATCTCAGCTCCGGTCTTATCGGTCAGGAAATGATCGGCGATCACCAGATCGACTGAATTTTCCTTGAACAGCTCGAGGCCTTCCTCTCCCGAAGCCGCGGTAATGACGGAATATCCGGCGCTCGTCAGCAGCAGCTTGCGAACACGCAGGGCAATCTCCGCATCATCAATACAAAGCACGAGCGGATGCTCGGAAACAGAGGCATTCATAAGAGGATCGTTCTGAGGAGTATACTCCGCCGCGAGGAATTAAGGCCGAAAACTCGGTTTTCGCGACGATGGCTAGTGCGCTGAATCAGAAGTTCGCTCTATAGATCGGCGGTTTGTATCAGGGCACGACTTCAGTCGTGCCGAACCGCGGCGTAAGAAAACGTTGGCCTTTAGGCCCTGAGGCGACAGTCGAAGGCCTGATTCAATTCGTAAACGAATTTCTGATTCAACAAGCTAGTGCCACGTGTATCCCACCATGACTTGCAGGTTGGCATTCAGTCCGGGGTTGTGATTGCCGATCGACGCGTTGGACAAGTGGTAGGCCTTGAGCATGATGTCCCACGAGTTCCTTCCCTTGCCGAAGATCTGCGCGCCGATCTCAGGTCCGCTGGTGAAGTTGATTTGCGAGGTATCGCCCGGCGGCAGATTATGGTTGCTGAACAGTGCGCCGCCCACGGCCGCGAAGTACGGCGCAATCTTACAGCCGCTGGTGAAGTTCCACTTGAAGACGACGGGATCGATGCCGCCGGAATACTGTCCGCCGTTGATCCAGTACTCGTCGAGCGGGACCACATCTCCCGCGAACTCGAACGTGCCCCGCAGGATCCCCGGACCATGTTCCTCAGTCATGACGCGCCCGATGCGGAAGCCGAGCACAAGGTTCTGCCCGCTGGGCGTGCTATCGACGGTGGTACCGCCGCCGATGAATACCATCTTTTCCCAGCTACCGGGATGACGCAGCACATCCACCGGGCTGTCGGTGGGAACTTGAGCCAAGAGTGGCAGAGACAGGACGCAGCAGAGCAAAACAACAAGAATAGCGTTCTTCATCTTGTTTTCAGGGTAATGGCAGAAGTTATCAGGTTTCGCGGCTAGCGCGCAAACCGGATGGGCAGCGTTTCATCCTGCACAGCGAGCGGTGATCTCAAACGGCGTCGGCTCTTCGATACGTTTGTCTATACTCGGACGGGTTGCGCTGAACCTCGCCTGCGAAAGGATTAGGTATGACCCATGTTCACCCGTGCGTTACTCCTGCTTGCCTGTTGCTTGCCGATGATGGCCGCTGACACGTCACTTAACGCCGATATTCTGAATCGCTGGGTAGGAGGCAAATGGGTCGGCGACGGTCAGTTTGTCGACTCCGCCTTCAGCAAAGCCAACAAGGCCAGCGCGACCACCAAGTGCGTCTGGTCGCCCGATCACGTCTTTGTAATTTGCGACCAGGACATCAACTTCGGCGGCACACCGATGCGTGAGCTGTCCATCTATACCTTCACGCCCAAGACCAGCAAATTCTACTTCTACGGCGTTTCTCTCGGCGAAGAAACACCGCGCCATACCGCTCTCGATATCACCGACAACGGCGATCGCTGGCTCTACACCAGTACCAGCGAAATCAGCGGCAAAAGTGTGGAGTTTCGCACGACGAATCAATTTCACGGTAACGATACAGTGGAGTGGTGGACAGAATTTTCCACCGACGGCGGTAAGACCTGGACCAAGACCGGCGAAGGAAAGGAAGTTCGCCAAAAGTAGAGATGCCTGGGAGCAAGCCCCAAGGTGTGCTGCGGTATTTGCTTCGCGCCCCCGTTTGTCTGTACCACTGGAAGCTAGGCCGTCTGCTCGGACATCGTTTCCTACTTCTCATTCACACTGGTCGCCGCACCGGACACCGTCACGAGACGGTCCTGGAGGTAGTCCAATACCGCAAGCTCCTCCGTGAAGCGGTGGTAATGAGCGGGTTTGGGCGCAACTCAGACTGGCTGCTCAACATTCAGGCCAAGCCGGACTTCGAGGTGATCCTAGGAGGTCACAGATACAAGGCGCAGTATCGGCTGCTCGACGAAGACGAGGCGGTGCAAGTGTTTCGGGATTACGAAAAACAAAATCAGCTGATCTCTCCCCTCGTTCGCTATGTGCTGAGCAAGCTGCTCAGCTGGCGATACCACGGTTCGGACGCTGATATACGCAAACTGGTGTCGCAGCTGCCGCTGGTGGCCTTCCGACCCGCTGCTGCCGTTAATGACTGATTGCCTTCTTCAAGCGAAAGTAGGTTCTCGCCTTGTGTACGTCTTTGGCGATCTGCTCGCGCAGCGCTTCCACCGAAGGGAATTTGATTTCCGGCCGCAGCCGCTTCAGGAAAATCAGCTCCAGCTCCGTCTCCGGCAGCAACTCAATGGGATGAAAGTTCAGCAGGTGGCTTTCGATGGCGAATGATTCCTCGCCGAAAGTAGGGCGCTTGCCGACATTCGTCACCGCCTCAAAACATTCCGTCCCGACTCGCAGCCATGTGATGTAGACGCCATCGGCGGGAACCAGCTCATCGTAACGCGCCAGGTTCACCGTAGGCACCGTGTACTTGTGTCCGTATCCGCGACCGCGCCCCGGATTCGAAACAATGCTGAAGGGCCGACCGAGCAACGCTCTGGCCTTGCTCACATCCCCTGCCTGAAGCAGCTTGCGAATCTCGCTGCTGGAGACGTGGTAACCGCGCAGGATCATCTCCGAATAAACCTTGGCCTCGAATCCGCATTGCTTGCCCAGCTCGGCGAGCGTGTTGACGTTGCCCTGTGCCTTATGCCCGAAGTGGAAGTTGTAACCCTCGTGCACTTCGCGGGCGTGCAACACATCAACGAACACCTGACGCGCGAAGTCCTCCGCCGTGGTCAGCGAAAGGTCGCGCGTAAACGGCAACACCAGCACCGCGTCGACTCCAATCTGCTCCAGCATCTTGAGCCTGATCGGCAACGGAGTAAGCAGCTTGGGCGCGACATCCGGACGCAGGATGCGATAGGGATGCGGATCGAAGGTCACTACAACCGCTTTGCCTCCGAAGGAGCGAGCATTCGCGGTCATGTGGCGCACCACTTCCTGATGCGCGCGATGCACTCCGTCAAAGTTGCCCACGCTGACCGTGGTGGGGCCGAAGTCAGCCGGCACTTCCTCGAGATGGTGGAAGATCTGCATCGTTGTCCGCGGCCCTAGATTTCAAACTCCAACTTCAACCCATCATGCGACAGCCGCACATTCTCCGGAAGCGCGGCGTTGGTTGCCTCGTGCGGCAAATCATGCGAAATATGCGTGAAGTAGGTTCGCTTCGGCCTCAGCCGCTCGACAATCTTCAACGAGTTCTCCACCGTCGAGTGCGTGGGATGAGGATGATGGCGCAGCGCGTCCAGGAACAGAATATCCAGACCTTCGAGCTGCGCGAACGACTCTTCCGGAACGCTGCTGAAGTCCGTGAGGTAGGCCGCTCCGCCGAAGCGAAAGCCTTCGATCGGCACATCGCCATGCAAGACGGCGACCGGCGTAAACGTTGCCCCAAAGAGCTCGACCGGCCCGTTCATCGGCTGCAGCTCGACCTGCGCCAGGCCGCCGTACTTGTAGTTCGCGTCGAAGATGTAGCGGAAGACGCTGCGCAGAACCTGCGACGTGTTCTGGCTGGCATAAAGCGGAATCTTGCTGCCGCCGGTGATGCGAGGAAAGCTGAGCGGACGGACGTCGTCCAGTCCAAGAATGTGGTCGGCGTGACCGTGGGTGTACAACACCGCGTCGATCTTGCGAATCCGTTCGCGGATGGCTTGCTCGCGGAAATCAGGCGTAGTGTCAATGAGAATTGTGTGGCCTTCCCATTGCACCATGATCGAGGGCCGCGTGCGTCGATCGTGCGGATCGGCCGACGTGCATACCGCGCAGTCGCAGCCGATGGTGGGCACCCCCATGGAGGTCCCGCTGCCCAGCACGGTGAGCGTGGCTTTCATCCGGCCTGGCCGTCGACGCCGGGACCGCCTTGCGGTGGACGAGTGATGAGGTTGGTGACTTCCAGGTACGCCATGCGCAATTCGTAGAGACAGTTGCGCAGCATGTTGTCTTCTGCCGGCGTGAGATTGCCTTTCGTCTTCTCCTGCAACAGCGCGAGCGTGTCGACGGTCTGCCGCGCGCCGATCAGGTCGACCTCCGGCTTGGCGCCTTGGGGAGCGGCAAGTCCAAGCTGCATCAGGGCGGTCATATAGATCGAGGCGATGAATTTCTCGAAGGTGATCTCGAAGTCCTGCGCGCGATGCGGCCGGCCCTGCTTGCGCATCTCCTTTTCGATCTGCTCATCGATTTCGCGTGTGGATTCCTGATAAGCGGCAGCCGAGGCCTGCTGCTCCTGCGCGCTGGGAGCCTGAACCTCCGGCTCCGCTTCCGGTGCCGTCGCCTGATCCGGTGGAGTCTGCTCCTGGTGGTTCTGCGCGGCGCGCTCTTGATTCGCACGCTGCTGCGCTTCCCTGGTCTCCTGCTCGCGTTCCTCGCGGCGCTCCTCGGCTTCCACCACATCCTGGCGCAGCTCGCCTTCGCTGCTGAACATACGACGATCGTTCACGACAAACTCGGGTTTTTTCTCTTTTTCGGCCATAAGGTTTTCTTAATGCGTTTATTTCACCACGGAGACACTGAGAGCACGGAGTTTTTCAATTATTGATCTGTGCGATCTCGCACGAATTGCTTCCCGCAAGCACCGGCAATCGTCGCTCATCTTCCAATCACGTATTCAACTACTCCGTGGTTTCCGTGCTTCCGTGGTCAAACAAATCCAGCTCAAAATGGAAGTTGGTGTACAGTCGCGCTTTGCTCGCCGATTTGCACGACCGCATCGGGAGCAGCGGCTTCACGGCGCAGATATCCCAACGCTAAAGTTCGCTCGCCATTCGGAAACGGTACCCGAGCGGCGCTGGTAATCTCGCCGACATCTTTGTCGTTCGCGCGAACCTTCGTTCCCGGCTGCGGCGGCTCACCTTGTATCTCGAAACCAATGAACGTTCGATGCACATTGCCGCGCGCGCGAATGCGCTCCACAATCTCCTGCCCGATGAAGCAGCCTTTGGTGAAATTCAGCGCGTGCTGCTGGCCCGTTTCCTGCGGAAGATCGCGCTCGCGCAGATCGATTCCGTATCGCGGAACGCCGCGCGCGATGCGATACATTTCCAGCGCATCGCTGCCAACCGGCATCGCCCCAGCAGCGATCAAGCCGTCCCAAACCTTCTCGGCATTCTCGCCGGCTATCCAAATCTCGTAGCCATCCATCTGCGGATGCGAACTACGCACAACCGAAATCCCGATGCCGCGCCACTCCAAATCCACTACCTGCCCCATCTCGAGCTGCGCAACATCGATACCGGCGCTCGATAACACCGCGCTCGCCTTTGGACCAGCCACTCCGATCGAGCTCAGATTGTCGCTGATGTCCTCGATCTCAACCTGATCCATGATGATGTAGCGCTGCAAGGTCGCGGTAATCTTGGACGCCTGCTCGCGGTCGGTCGTCGCCAGCAGATAATCACCGCGGTTGTAAGCAACCAGGTCGCCCTGATTATGTCCTTGCGGAGTCAGGATGAAGCAATACACGCCGCGCCCGGCGGCCAGGTCACGAATGTTGTTGGTGACCATGCCATTCATCCAGCGTACACGGTCGCGGCCGCTGAAGATCAGCTTGGCCTGCCAACTCATGTCGAACACAGCGGCGCCTTGCAGCAATGCCTTGAACTCCGCTGCCGTGTCGCCGAAGCTGGTCGCGGTTTCGGCGCCGCGATAGCTACCGGTTCGCGCGCCCAATGCCGTCAGCTTGTCTTGTAAGGTTGCAACCGTCATACCGAATCTTTGATTATAGCGAAGAGGAAAACGACTCGCCGGAGACGCGCGGTGTATCGGAGCGTATTCTGCTTCGTCTAACAGCGTGTGCAGCGCGAAGAATCAATTGCGCCTCCGGCGAGGCACGGTTCAACCATATGCGTTCAGAGCACCATTGGGGCGATACTGAAGTCGACATGGCGATCCTGGTTGTATTGTTTGGATCACTGCTGATCTATCGCGGCATAGGCGCGATGGGCGTAGCTGCCCTGGCAACCTGGTTGGCCTGCGCGCGCTTCGCGCTGGCGACCATGTTCCTGTTTACCGCAATCGCGCACTTCACTTCGACGCGCAAAGATATGATCGCAATGGTACCGCCGTCGTTCCCGCAGCCAGGCTTGCTGGTCACGATCTCAGGCATCCTGGAGGCGGCGGGCGCGATTGGGCTGCTGTTAGTTCCGACTCGGCAATGGGCGGCATGGGGATTGATTCTGCTAATGCTGGCGATGTTCCCGGCAAACATCAGTGCCGCACGCCGAGGTGTTCAGCTACGAGGCAAAGCGGCGACGCCGCTGTGGATTCGCACACCGATGCAGATTCTGTTCATCGCGTGGACGTGGTGGGTGAGGTAAGAAAGCAATTAGCAATTAGCGATTAGCAATTAGCTAAACCGACCTGTCGAGAGCGTACCCAAACTGCCAATGAAATCCGCGAGGATGGGACGAAGCGGTTCAGCTAATTGCTAGTCGCTAATTGCTAATCGCTTTTTTCTGTTATCTTCATCTCCCGTGACCAACAAGAAACGCATCGCTGTCGTTGCTGGAGACGGCATCGGCAAGGAAGTGATTCCCAACGCCATCGAAGTTGTTCGGGCCTCCGGAGCGCCCGTCGAGTTCACTCATTTCGATTGGGGTGCTGATCGTCATCTCGCCGACGGCACCACGATTCCACCTGACAGCTTTCAGATGCTGGCGCGCGACTTCGACGCGATCTTCGTCGGCGCGCTTGGCGATCCCCGCGTGCCGTCGAACATTCACGCCAAAGAAATCCTGCTGGGCATGCGCTTCAAGATGGATCTCTACGCCAACGTGCGTCCAGTGCGCCTGCTCGACGCTTCGCTCTGTCCCTTGAAGAATGCGACGACCAGCGACATCAATTTCACCGTCATCCGCGAAAACACCGAAGGCGTTTACATGGACATGGGCGGCGTTTTCAAATTCGGCACGCCCGACGAGCTCGCCACGCAGGAAGACATCAACACGCGCAAGGGCGTGGAGCGCGTCATCCGCTTCGCCTTCGACTACGCGCGCAGCAATGGCCGCAAGAAAGTTCTGATGTCCGACAAATCCAACGTGATGACTTACGCCGGCGGCCTGTGGCAGCGCGTCTTCAAGGAAGTCGCGAAGGAATATCCCGACATCAAGACGCAGCATATGTACGTGGACGCGCTCTGCCTGCAAATGGTGCGCGAGCCGCAGTCGCTGGACGTCGTCGTCACCAACAACATGTTTGGCGATATCGTCACCGATCTGGCGGCGGCGCTACAGGGCGGGCTGGGTATGGCGGCCAGCGGCAACATTCATCCCGGCCGGACCTCGATGTTCGAGCCAGTACACGGCTCGGCGCCGCCGATCGCGGGCAAGAACATGGCGAATCCGATGGGAGCGATCCTGACCGCCGCGATGATGCTGGCGCACCTAGGCCTAGCCACCGAAGCACAGAAGATCGAAGACGCCGTCACCCAAGCTGTGCGCGAGAAAAAGACGACCGTGGATGTCGGCGGATCGATGGGCACGCGCGAGTGCGCCGCGTGGATCGCAGAGAGGGTAGCGGGGTAAGGCCGCTATTCGCTCTTCGCTTTTGGCTCTTCGCCTTTCGCTTTTCGCCAGAGCACCCAGGCAGCGCGGCTTTAATGCAGCTCTGGATTCGCTCCTCGCGAGCGTCGACGACGATTTTTTCCCAATTGATAGCTCGCTCAGGTTTTCCTTGATGAACCAAAACACCGCCAACCAGGATTAATGATTTGACAGCCCTGCTCTGCGTACTCGTCACAGTAAGATTGTCCCGTACCCAACGCTCAGGATGGGTGTATACACGCGAACCTATCTAACCTCGGGCCGTGACGGCCGCTTTCTTTTCTGCCTTGGCCTGCTTTTGCGCGGCGGCCAACTGCTTCTTCAAGATGCGGACCCCGCTGTCCACGTGCTTTTCCTCCAGCAAGAACGGAGTCAGGAAGCGCAGCACGTTGTCTTGCGTAACGTTGATCAGCAGGCCGTTGGCGAGGGCGCCGTCCATGACCGGCTTGCCCTGAATATTCAGCTGTAGTGCCTGGATCGCGCCCACGCCGCGGACTTCCGTCGCGATCTGGAACTTGTCCACCAGCTCGTGCAGCTTCTGGGAGAAGTAGGCGCCAACGCGGCGCACTCGCTCCAGCAGATTCTCGTCTTCCAGAATCGCCAGATACTCCAGGGCCACGCGGCAGGTGAGCGGACCTCCGCCGAAACGTCGTGCCGTGCTTGCCGGGCGTGATGTGCTGGGCAAACTTCTCCGTGGCGAGAAACGCGCCGAGCGGCAATCCGGCAGCGATCGGCTTGGCGATACAGACCACGTCCGGCTTCACGCCGAAGTGCTCGAAAGCGAAGAGCCGGCCAGTGCGGCCGAGGCCGCATTGAATCTCGTCGTAGATCAGAGCGGCCTGATGCTGATCAGCCATGGCGCGGCAGGCCTGAAGGAATTCCGCACTCGTCTCCTGAATGCCGCCCTCACCCTGAATCGGCTCCAGCACAATCGCGCAAACCTTCTCGTCCATCGCATTGCGTAGCGCTTCAACGTCATTGCGCGGAACAAAGCGCACACCTTCCAGCATGGGATCGAAATCTTTGCGATATTTCGGCTGGCCGGTGAGAGCCAGCGCGCCCATGGTGCGCCCGTGGAAGGAATTGTCGAGCGCAATCACGATCGACTTCTCCGGCGATGTCGCGTGCCCGGCGGCGCGCACCAGCTTCAGCGCGCCTTCAATCGCCTCGGTGCCGCTGTTGGAGAAGAAAGCGCGATCCAGTCCCGACGCCGTGCAAAGTTTCTCGGCGAGCAGTCCCTGGTACTCGTTGTAATAGAGATTGGAGACGTGGATGGCTTTCGCAGCTTGATCGCGAATGACCTTCACGATGCGCGGGTGCGCGTGGCCGAGCGCATTGACGCCCAGTCCCGTAAGGAAGTCGAGATAGCGCTTGCCGTCGACATCGAAAACGTAGACGCCCTTGCCGCGCGCAATGGCCAGGGGATAGCGGGCATAGGTGTTCAGCAGGTATTTCTGTTCGCGCTCAACGATCTCTTGATAGGTAGACATGATTGCCTCGCAAAAGTTTTATTGTAGCGTCTGCGACAGAAGTGCGCGAAGACCCACCGGCGGGTGATCCAGATCACAGAAGCGTGTGCGTAGCCGCCGCTAGACTTCTGGTGAGGTTGGCAATGCTAAGCGAAAAACAATTCCGCGAGCGGGCGAAGACTGAGCTTCGCCAGATCGGCGACCAGGTGCTGGCCCTGGCGACCGACCGCGACATTTACTGGAAGCTGGAGCGCGAGATCGTCCAGAACAACCCGCAACTTTGCCAGGCGCGCAGCGAGCTGCTCGACATGTTGCGCGGCTGCTATGTCGATGCCATGATCGGGCGCGTGCTTCGTCTGCTGGAGGGCGAAGACGACGGCGTCTCTCTGCCACGCGTACTGGCGCAGCTGACAGACTATCCCGAGCTGCTGCACGACCGCATCACGGCAAGCGAGTTCGCCGACGATCGCGGCGCGTTGGAACGTGCGGCCGCGAGACTCCGGAGCTTCAGCGCGCCGCATGTTGGACGTCACGAGCGCACGCTGTCGGCGCTGGCCTCGACCCATCGCGAGCTGGATGCCTCTCTTACCTTGATCATTGCGGTGGTGGAGACCTATTACTGGATCGTTACCGACGGGTATATCGATCTGGACGTGGAGTACTCCGAGGATCCGCTGTCGATCTTTCAGTTTGCGTGGGCGGCTCCGGTGCTGACCCAATAAGCGCGATCATCGCGCCGAGATCAAAGCGACCGCAACCAGCGCCCCCGCGATGCCGACGGTTTGCATCCGCGAGATGCGCTCCTTCAACAACATTCGCGCGAGAATGACCGTGCTCGCCGGATAGAGTGACGAGAGCACGGCGGCTACGTCCAGCCGACCATGACGTGTGGCGGCGATGAACATCGCGTTCGCGCCCGAATCGAACAATCCCGAAAGCAAAATTGGAACGAAGGCAGGACGCAGCGGACGAACATCGCGCGGGGAGAAAGCCACGATGGTGAGCATAAGCACGGTGGAGGCGGCGCGCGCGGAGACCAGCGGCCAAAAGACTCCGTCATGGCCGGCCTGCTTGCCCGAGACCAGGAACAACCCGAACATCACGCCGGCGAGGATGGCCAGGCCGAGGCCGCGATGCCAATCGATCTCGCCGTCCGGCCGGGCGATGAGCCAGATGCTGACCAGCGCAAGACCGAAGCCCAGAAGCTGAAGGCGATCCGGCATGCCTTCCGTCCGAAAACCGAACAGGACCGGCAGGACGACGGTGATCACTGAGGCGACCGGAGCGACGACTCCCATGCGGCCGATCGCCAGGCCTTTGTACAGGGCTGCGATGCCGAAGGCGCCGGTGATTCCGGCGACGGCTCCCCAGAGCAACGACGAGCGAGGCGGCATCGGCTCGCTGGTGGCCCAAGCCAGAGCGAGCATCAGAAGCAGGCCGCAGGCGTGCGCTCCGGCAACCACGCGAAAGACGGCGGCGCGCTTGGTGGCAATTCCGCCGGCAAAATCGCCGCCGCCCCAAATGGCTGCGGCGCCCAGACTGAGCGCTGCGGTCGTCACCGTTCCGGAAATCATGCCTGACTAGGCTACACGGTTTTGGACAGCGGCTGTCGATCACAGTGATGGCACCAATCTTGAGGCAGTTCGTGAAGATATGCTTAGAACTGCTTACTGAACCGCGGGTTACATAAACTGGAAGAAGGAGTACCTTAGTAACCTCAATATCTTCAAGAATTCACAGGGAAATACCAAAATCTGTATTGCATGGCGTATTAGCGATCTATAATTATGGAAGCCACACAACTGAAAGGGCTTAGCGGTCTAGCAGGACTGACGTCTTGGCATCGAACTTGCTCAAGCAAAAGCGGCTCGTGGGAGTTGTCCCACGAGTGCGTCTAAACCACCAGCCGGTGGCCTTGATGAATCGAGACCTCCAGACGCGATTCTTCGCGATTTTCCTGGCGCTGCTCAGCGTCGCAGCCGTCGTCTTCGCTTGCATCAATTTCCAGAAGGACCGTGAATATTCTTCTCCATACGACGGCGTCTGGTGGGTAGAAAATGGACAGCATCTTCGTGCCGAGCGCGTCGACGCCGACGGTCCGGGTGAGAAAGCGGGCATCAAGCCCGGCGACCTGCTGATCGCGGTCGACGACCACAAGATCACCAATGTCGGCAGTCTGGAGCGCGCTCTCTACGGAGCCGGAATCTGGACCAAAGCCACCTATTCCCTGCTGCGCCAGGGTGTGCCGCTGGAAGCTCCCCTGATTCTGGTACCCGCCGACCGATCGCTCTACGCCGGCTTGCGGCTGATCGCGCTGGTTTACCTCGGAATTGGTATGTACGTGTTGCTCAGGCGCTGGACGGCGCCGAAGAGCACGCACTTCTACGTTTTCTGCCTGGTCTCGTTCATCTTTTACTCGTTCCATTACACCGGCAAATTCAACGATTTCGACTGGGTCATCTATTGGTCCAACGTGGTCGCGTGGCTGCTCCAGCCGGCATTGTTCCTGCATTTCTCGCTCACCTTCCCTGAGCGTAAGGGTCTGGTCGACCGTCATCGCTGGATCGTGCCCTCCGTCTACCTTCCCGGCGCGCTTCTGTTGGCGATCCACATCAGCGTGATTTATCTGCTCCAGCCGAGTGAGGTGCTGCGCTGGAATCTGGATCGTCTGGAGTGGGTTTATCTTGCCGCCTACTTCGTGATGGCGACGGTCACGCTGTGGCACAGTTATCGTCACGCCGAGACCGCAATTTTGCGGCAGCAGATGAAGTGGGTCACGCGCGGCACGATTCTTTCCGTCGCACCGTTCACCATCTTCTACATCATCCCGTATCTGTTCGGAACGCTCCCGGCGATCGGGATGAAGATCTCCGTGCTGTCGCTGGTGTTCCTGCCGCTGACCTTCGGTTACGCCATCTTCCGCTATCGCCTGATGGATGTTGACCTGATCTTCAAGCGCGGCATGGCCTACACGATTGCCGCCGGCGCGATCACGGCGGCGTACTTCGCAGCGGTCGGCATGGCTTCAGTGCTCTTCCACCAGAACTTCCCCAGCGTCGGGCCAATCGGACTGGTCATTGCCATCGCCGTCACCGCGATCCTGTTCGACCCATTCAAGAACTGGATTCAGGAGAGCCTCGACAAGTTTTTCTATCGCAAGCGCTATGACTACCGGCGCACGCTGATTGAGTTTGGCCGCGACCTGAACTCCGAAACCGACCTCGACAAGATGCTGAGCTCCATCGTCGATCGGCTGTCGCGCACGCTGCTGGTCGATCGGCTGGCGATCTTCGTTTCCGATCCCGATCAGCCGGAACAGTTCGATCTTGCCAAGTCATACGGCATCGCCAACACCAGCGGTCTCAGCTTCGACTTCCTGCATGTGGAGCGTCCGGAGTGGCAAGCCGGACACCTGTTCTTCGACAACACGAATCAGGCGGTCCGCGAGAGCCCGTCCGGTCGGCAAGCGATTCGCCGGCTGGAGCTGAACTATTACATTCCCTGCACGGTAATGAATCGCATCATCGCCGTGCTCGGTCTGGGCAAGACCGTCGAAGGCGACTTCCTCTCCAGCGAAGATGTTCAACTGCTGGAGACGCTGGCCGGATACATCGGCATCGCGGTGCAAAACGCGCGCCTCTACAAGTCGCTCGAGGAGAAAGCTGGACAGTACGAACGGCTGAAAGAATTCAGCGAGAACATCGTCGAATCCATCAGCGTAGGCGTGATGGCGGTCGATCTGGAAGACCGCATCGAGTCGTGGAACTCGCAGATGGAAGTGATGTTTGCTTTGCAGCGGCGCGATGCCGTGGGACGTCCGATGTCTGAGATCCTGCCTCCGGCCTTCATGGAAGAGCACTACCGCGTGCGCCAGATGCAGGGCATTCACAATCTCTATAAATTCCGGCTGCGCACCCCGACCGGCGAAATGCGCGTGGCCAACATCGCCATCGCGCCCCTGGTCAGCAAGGATTTCAGCGTCATCGGCCGGCTGATTATCGTCGACGACATCACCGAGCGCATCGAGCTGGAATCGCAGCTCTCGCAGGCGGAGAAACTTTCCTCGATCGGCTTGCTGGCTGCCGGTGTCGCACACGAGGTCAATACTCCGCTGGCGGTAATCTCCTCTTACGCACAGATGCTGGCCAAGCAGGTGCATCACGACGACAAGCAATCGGTGCTGCTCGACAAGATCACCAAGCAGACCTTCCGCGCCTCCGAGATCGTGAACAGCCTGTTGAATTTCTCGCGCACGTCGGGAACAGAATTCACCGACGTTGATCTGAATCGCGTCATCAAAGATACGTTGACCTTGTTGGAGCACCAGTTCAAGACCGCGCGCGTCACCGTGCATCAGGATCTGCACGCCGATCTGCCGCCCATCCATGGGAATACCGGCAAGCTGCAGCAGGTCTTCCTGAACTTGTTTCTCAACGCGAAAGACGCGATGCCGGGCGGCGGCACGCTGACCATCAGCACCAACAACGGCCATCACGTGCAGGTGAAGGTTGCCGACACGGGCACGGGCATCGCGCAGGAACACATTCATCGTATCTACGATCCCTTCTTCACCACCAAGACCAAGCCAACGACCGGACACAGCGGCGGCACCGGACTTGGCCTCTCGGTTACCTACGGCATCATCCAGGAACACGCCGGTAAGATTCGCGTTGACAGCGCGCCCGGCCGCGGCACCACGTTCATCATGGAGTTCCCCCTGATCAGGAAGGCTGTCAGTGCCTGAAGCGACGTTCATTCGAGATACAACTGGCCACGAGGAGTTCGCCTCGGCCGGATCGGTGTTGATCATTGATGACGAGGCCGCGATTCGCGAGTCGCTGCAAACCCTGCTGGAGTTCGAAGGCTACTCCGTCGAAGTAGCCAACGACGGCGACGAAGGACTGACACGCATCGCCGAGCGTCCCTTCGATCTGGTGCTACTCGACTTCGCCCTGCCCGAACGCAACGGCATCGAGATTCTGCGCGAGATTCGCGAGCGCGACTCCGAGCTGCCGGTCATTATGATCACCGCCTACGGCACGGTGGAGAACGCGGTCAACGCCATGCAGGCCGGCGCTACCAACTTCATTCAGAAGCCCTGGGACAACGAGAAGCTGCTGGCCGACGTGCGCACAGCAGTGGGCCGCCGGCGCGCCGAAGAAGAAGTTATTCAGCTCAAGCGCGCGTTAAAGCAACGCTACAACTTCGAGCACATCATCGGTAAGAGCGAGCCCATGCTGCGCATCTTCGACCTGGTGGCGCAGGTCGCTCCCAGCCGATCCACTGTGCTGCTGCAGGGCGAAAGTGGAACCGGCAAGGAGCTGATCGCCAAAGCCGTCCACATGAACTCGCCCCGCAAGGAGCGCGCGTTTATACCGGTCAATACCGGCTCGGTGCCCGCCGATCTGCTCGAGTCAACGCTCTTTGGCCACGTCAAGGGCGCCTTTACCAGCGCGGTTCTCAGCAAGAAAGGCCTCTTCGAAGTCGCCGATCGCGGCACCATCTTCCTCGACGAGATCGGCACCATGAGCCTGGAGACCCAGGCCAAAATTCTGCGCGTGCTGCAGGACAAGAAGTTCATGCACCTGGGCGGAGTCAGCGAGATTCAGGTCGATGTGCGCATCATCGCCGCCACCAACGTCGACCTGAAGCAGCAGGTGAAAGGAAGGCAAGTTTCGCGAGGATCTCTTCTACCGTCTGAACGTCATCACCATCGATCTGCCGCCGCTGCGCCAGCGCAAGAATGACATTCCTATGTTGGCGGAGCACTTCATTGCCAAGTTCGCGCGGGAGAATGACAAGGCGCCGCTGCACGTCACGCCGGAAGCGCTGCGTCCATTAATGGATTACGACTGGCCGGGCAATGTGCGCGAGCTGGAAAATGTGATGGAGCGTGCGGTTGTGCTGGCGACCGGCACAAGCTTGACTGCGGAGCTGCTTCCCGAAGACCTCACCGGTCGCGGCAGCCGCTTCGCGCTGATGGAGCATCGCCCCGACGCGTCGCTCTTCGAGATCATCGAAGAGCTGGAACGGCGCGTCATCGGCGAAATGCTGGAGAAGTGCGCCTGGAACCAGACCGAAGCCGCTGACCGCTTCCGTATTCCTCTCTCAACCCTGAATCAGAAGATCAAACGCCTGAACATCGAGATCAAGAAGCGCGGCAAAGAGAACGGAAGCAATTAGCAACTAGCGATTAGCAACTAGCTCCCGCCTCGCGTCTCCAACCACGAACTCGACGACGTGCAGTTCGGAACATTCTAGCTGCATTCTGCACTTTGCCATCACCTCAGCTGCACCCCAACCGCTCGCCGCGAAGTCCAATAGGCATGACGATTCATGAGATCTGCGACCGGCGCTTCCACCAGACGCTGTTTTGTCGCCGGTCAACGGACTCGTACCACATCATTCAACCTCATATTCATCATTCTGCAATAAAGCTCAGCCATACTAGAGGAACCAACAACAACTTGCCTCGGAAACAATTCGTCAGGGGAAAACGTACCAAGGTTAAGGGAGCTTACGGGGATTGATATGTTGAGAGTTGAAATTCGAAGCGTGCCACCGATTGCGAAATTGTATTGCTCGGGGCGGATTGTGTTGGGAGTGGAAGCCGAAACTTTGCGCTGCATGGCCGGATCGCGGCCGGAGCGAAGCATGGTAGTCGATCTGCAACAGGTTCATGCGATCGACGCCGCCGGGCTAGGCCTGCTGGTTGAGCTGCATCGCCGGGCGCTGGAGAACGACGGTGACTTCAGTCTGGCGAATCCGTCGCCTTGGGTGCGCCGGCTGATAACCCTGACCAATCTGGAGTCCGTCCTGCAGTTTGACGACCGCGCCGGCTTCGAGCTGGCCTGCTGTGATGAACGCGCCATGACCGCCTAGGGGGCAGATTGCACGACGCCGGGCAAACTGTGGAGTCGCCAGCTTCCGTCTTGGAACTCGTGCTCACCGGTGATTCCACGGCTGTGGCGGCTGCCCGCGACCGCATCATGGACTTTCTGGAGCAGCAGGGCGTCACCGACGAAGAAGCGATCGACATCCTGGTGACGCTGCAGGAAGCTCTGGTCAACGCCGTACTTCACGGCTGCAGGAACGATCCCAGCCAGGTCATTCGCTGCTCGGTTCAGGTCGATGCCGAGGCCATCACCATCGTCATCAAGGATCCTGGCGAAGGATTTGACACCGCCGCACAAACTGATGTCAGCGATGACGGCATCAATCTCACCAACCACGGTCGCGGCATTTTCCTGATGCGCAGCCTGATGGACGAAGTCAGTTATTCACACGGCGGTTCGGAACTCATGCTGAAGAAGCAGCGCCAACCACAGCGATGAAAGCGGTCATTTCTTCTGCCCCAGTTCACGGGCAACGCTGTCCAGCACTCCATTGATGAACTGAACGGACTCTGGCGTGGAGAATCGACGGGCGATCTCGAGCGCTTCGTTGATGATCACGGCGGGAGGCGTCTTGGGATAACCGAGAAACTCTGCCACGCCCGCGCGTAACAGGTTGCGGTCAACCGCAGCCATACGATCCATACGCCAATGCTCCGCGTTGCGCTCAATGAGCTCGCCGATTTCCTGTTGCCGTTCGCAGGCGATGTTGAAGAGAGTATCGGCAAAGCTGCGGACCTTTTCGTCCAGATCCTTGCGCTCACTCCAGAAGGTGCGCCGAACATCTTCCGGCTCCTGCTTGCCCATCTCCAGCTGAAAGAGCATCTGCAGCGCCAGTTCACGCGACTTGCGGCGGGTACCGGATTTGCTCATCGCAAACCGTCCGTAGCCTTGACGGCGGTTACCGCCCCGCGCAGACAGGCCATCTCGACGGCCGTCAACCCAGCCTCGAAACCCTTGTTGCCGGCCTTTAATCCAGCGCGGTCGATCGCCTGTTGCAGCGTGTCGCAAGTGAGGACGCCAAAGGCGTGCGGCACACCAGTCTCCTGCGCCGACTGGCCAACGCCACGCGTGACTTCGTTGGCGATCACCTCGTAGTGCAGCGTGTCGCCGCGCAGCAGGCAGCCGAGACAGACGATGGCATCGTATTTCCTGGTCTCGGCGAGTTGGCGTGCGGCAGAGGGGATTTCAAATGCCCCCGGAACGTGCGCGATGGTTATATCGGATTCGCTAGTCCCACATTGTCGGAGTGCCTGCAAAGCCCCGTCCAGCAGGCGTTCCGTGATGAAGGAGTTGAAGCGGCTGATCACCAGCGCAAAATGTTTCCCGCGGCCATCGAGCTTCCCTTCCAGGCCATGGCTATCGCCCGGCTTCTTCGCATAGGTCAGGAATCCGATGCGCAGGCCGCTGAGTTCGACTTCAAACAGCCGGGCGCCGTAAGGCGTATCGCCGATCTCTTTTTTTATTTTGACGTTCAGCTTCTTCGCGATCGCCCAGGCAGCGTCGGCATCAGAGACTTCGACCGTCGCATCGACGCTCGGATCCTCGGCGGCGGCGATGAACTCGATTCCACCGCTGGGCGCCAGCATCTCGACACCGTGATTTCCGCCCTCATGCCACTCATTGCCCGGCGCAAACCCAAGCGCCCGGAACAGGTCGAGCGCCGGCTGCAAGTCTTCCAGAGATTTCCCGAGCCGCCGGGGGAAAACGATCGATCGGATCATAAGACTTCATTGTAGCTGCGAGGTGATCCTTAGCGCTGCGGAGAGTGTTTTCATCGCGTTTGCTGGACGGAACCCTGGAAGTCGCTCGGTTCGCAGGCGACGATTCCTGTTTCCCCGGCAAAAGTTCCAAAAGTTTTGCAACCGCTGTGTTCGGCAACTTCGCGGTTTCCGCTGGGTTCCTGTTACTGGCTTCGCGAAAACTATAGGATAGGTGTGCCCATCCCTGACATCGCAAGGAGACTCGTGTCCCCATCACGTCAGCGCTGGCTCGCGCCGGCGATTTTTCTGCTTCTCATAAGCCCCTTGCTGCGCTGCCAGGAGCAAACTCCTCCGCCCACCTTTTCGTCCGACGTGAAAGTCGTCAACGTACTGGCGACCGTGCGCGATAAGCACGGCCAGATCGTCAACAATCTGACCAAGGACGACTTCAAGCTGGCGCAGGACGGACATCCGCAGACCATCCGTTATTTCTCTCGCGATACGGATCTGCCACTCACCCTCGGGCTCCTAGTGGACACCAGCATGAGCCAGCGGCGGCTGATCGATCAGGAGCGCATCGCCAGCTATGGATTTCTCAACGATCTGATGCGCGTGGAGAAGGACAAAGCCTTCGTCATTCACTTCGATTGGGAGATCGAGCTGCTGCAGGACTTGACCGCTTCGCACCAGAAGCTGGAGGCGGCGCTGGACAAGCTCAACACGCCGCAGTTTAACGATGCCAGTTCCAGCGGCGGGGGCGGCGGACACCACGGCGGCGGAGGTACCACATTGTATGACGCCATCTTCCTCGCCTCGGACGAACTTATGCGCAAGCAGGAAGGTCGCAAGGCAATTATTCTGCTGACCGATGGAGTGGATCAGGGATCGAAGGTGAGCCTGGATCGCGCGATCGAATCCGCACAGCGCGCCAATACGCTGGTGTACTCGATTCTCTATGCCGATCCCGATGCCTATGGGCACCAAGGTACGGGAATGGGAAGGCCGCGAGGCGGATGGGGCGGCGGTGGCATGGGTCGCTATCCTGGAGGCGGTGGAGGATATCCGGGCGGAGGCGGTGGATACCCACAACAGCAGCAGCATCCCGACGGCAAGAAAGTTCTGCAGCGGATCTCAAAAGAAACTGGCGGCCGCTTCTTTGAAGTATCGAAGAAGGAACCCATCGACCAGATCTATAAGCAGATCGAAGACGAGCTGCGCAATCAGTACAACCTTGGCTATGCGCCCGACAAAGCCGACGCGACTCCCGGCTATCACTCGATCACTCTGACCCCGACCAACAAGGACTACATCGTGCAGACGCGCGAGGGGTATTACGCGGGGCAGTAACGCTCCGACGTGTCGCGACTGTCGCTTATTTCTGCAGCGAGGCCAGCTCCGTCAGCACCTCGTCGCTGTGCTTGGTGGGATCGACGCCAATGTATTCCTTCACGATCTTGCCCTGCGGATCGATGATGAAGGTGTTGCGCGCGGAGAGTTTCATCACGGCATAATTCTTCAGCGATCCATACTCTTCGGAAACCTTGTGATCGGTGTCCGCCAGCAGCTTGAACGTGAGACCCTCCTTGGTACAGAACTGCTGGTGCGATTGGCTGTCCTGCACGCTTACGCCGAGTATCACCGTCTTGAGGGCGTCATATTTCGCCTGGTCGCGCTGGAAGTTGTGCGCCTCAATGGTGCAGCCGGAAGTCATGTCTTTGGGATAGAAGTACAGCACTACCCACTTGCCGCGATACTGCGACAGCGAGACCGGCTTGCCTTCCTGCGAGTTGAGGGTGAAGTCCGGCGCCAGTGGTGCCGACCGCGGGGACATTGGCAGCTCGCGTGAGCCGAGGCGCGATCAGGGCGACGGCCGCGATGAGGATCACGATTCCAAGAATTTTGCGCATAAAGCGTTGCCCTTAAGCTTTCGTCAGAAACGGGACACTGAAAAGCATTGCCGCACAGTCGAGGATAACAAATAGCTGCGCTCGGGAAATAGTGAAGAGCGAATGGCGAAGAGCGAGAAGCGGCTGTTCTCGGCTGACGGCTGAGAGCTGACGGCTGACGGTTCCCCGAAGTGACAACCTTCCCGTTTCCCGATAGCATTAAAGATTCGGACTATTACGCAGGAGGCATTCGTTTATGGCGACGATGGAACAGAAGGCACCTAGCATTCATACCGGCGCGCAGCCAAAGACATTCAAGAACTTCATTGGCGGCGAGTGGGTCGAGAGCCAGCACCGGCCGCACCTTCGAGAATCTCAATCCGGCCGACACGCGCGATGTCGTCGGCATCTTTCAGAAATCCGACAAGCGCGATGTAGATATGGCCATCGAAGCCGCCAAGCAGGCGTACAAGAAGTGGCGGCTGGTGCCCGCGCCGCGCCGCGCCGAGATGCTCTACAAGGCGGCGGAAATCCTGATCTCGCGCAAAGAGGAGTACTCGCAGCAGATGACGCGCGAGATGGGCAAGGTGATCAAAGAGACGCGTGGCGACGTGCAGGAAGCCATCGATTGCGGCTACTACACCGCCGGCGAAGGCCGCCGGCTGTTTGGTCCGACGGTGCCGTCGGAGCTGCCCAACAAGTTTGCCATGGCGATGCGCCAGCCGCTGGGCGTCTGCTGCATGATCACGCCGTGGAATTTTCCCATGGCGATTCCCTCGTGGAAGCTCTTCCCTGCCCTGGTCGCCGGCAACACCGCGGTGATCAAGCCGGCGCAGGACACGCCGCTCTCGACCTTGAACTTCGTGCAAGCCCTCACGGATGGCGGGATTCCGGCCGGCGTGGTGAATATCGTTACCGGATTCGGCACCGAGGTCGGCACGCCGATGGTCGAGCATCCCGATGTGCGCGCGGTTTCGCTGACCGGATCGACGGCCGTCGGACGCGTCGTGGGGCAGGAAGCGGCGAAGACCTTCAAGCACTGCTCGCTCGAACTGGGCGGCAAGAATCCGATGATCGTGCTCGACGATGCGAATCTCGATCTCGCGCTGGAGGGCGCGCTGTGGGGAGCGTTCGGCACCACCGGTCAGCGCTGCACCGCGACCAGCCGCATCATCGTGCAGAAGGGCGTGTACAAGAAGTTCGTCGATGAACTCGTCGCGCGCGCGCAGAAGCTGAAGGTTGGCAACGGGCTTGACGAGAGCGTCGACATGGGCCCGGCGGTGAACTCGTCGCAGATGGAAACCGACCTGAAGTACATCAAGATCGGCAAGGACGAAGGCGCCAAGATGCTGTGCGGCGGGCATCGACTGGAAGGCGAGGCGTACAACCACGGCTGGTTCGTCGCGCCGACCGTGTTCGCCGATGTCGATCCCAAGATGCGCATTGCGCAGGAAGAAATCTTCGGGCCGGTGGTGTCGATCATCCCATGCGATGGGCTGGAGAATGCCATCGAGATCGCCAATGACATCGAGTACGGCCTGTCGTCGTCGATCTACACCAAGGACGTGAACAAGGCGTTCACCGCGATGCGCGATCTGTATGCGGGCATCACCTACATCAATGCGCCGACGATCGGCGCTGAAGTGCATCTGCCGTTTGGCGGCGTGAAGGCCACGGGCAACGGACATCGCGAGGGCGGGATCGGCGCTATCGATTTCTACACGGAGTGGAAGTCGGTGTATATCGACTACTCTGACACGTTGCAGAGGGCGCAGATCGATCGGCCGGAGTAGTTCTCGAAACCCACCCTGTCGCCAAAGACAGGCGACAAGGGTGGGGCACCCGCGCGAAGAGGAGTGGGGACTCCATTTCATCTAAGGACGCTTCTATGGCAACAAGAGCGGTTGCGGAAGTGATGGCGGCGAGCCGCATGGTGAACGTGCGGTATGCGATTCGCGATCTGGTGGTCACCGCCGAGGAAGTGGCGCGCGAGGGCCATCAGATCCTCTATCTCAACATCGGCGACCCGTGCAAATTCGACTTCCACACGCCGCCTCACATGATCGAGGCGGTGTTGAAGGCGATGGTCGACGGTCACAACGGATATGCCGAGTCGCTGGGGATCAAGCCCGCGATCGAGGCGATCCGCAATGAGGCCGAGCGCAACGGATTTCGCGACATTCAGAGCATCTTCGTCGGCTATGGCAGCGGCGAGGTCATCGACAGCTGCCTGACTGCGCTGCTCAATCCCGGCGACAACGTGCTGACGCCGAGCCCCGAATATCCGCTGTACGGCGCGATCCTGGCCAAGCTGGATTGCCCGGTGAATGCCTACGAACTCGACGAGAGCCATGGCTGGGAGCCCGATGTCGAGGACATGGCGAGGAAGATCAACTCGCGCACGCGCGCAATTTTGCTGATCACGCCCAACAATCCGACCGGCGCGGTTTATTCCAAACGAACGCTCGAGAAGATTCTGGAGCTGGCGCGGCAGCACGGGCTCATCCTCTTTGCCGACGAGATTTACGACAAGCTGATCTTCGATCCCGACGAGAAGCACGTCTCGATTGCGACGCTGGCGACGCGATGTTCCCATCGTCACCTTCAACGGATTGTCGAAGGCCTATCTCGTTCCCGGCTGGCGAATTGGGTGGGCGATCGGCACTGGTCCGCGTGAGGTGCTGCGCCCGTATATGGAGTCGGTACACCGGCTGTTGCGAGCGCGATTGTCAGCGCCGCATCCGTTCCAGCATGCGATCAAGCCGGCGCTGGAAGGTCCGCAGGATCATCTGGAAGAGGTGTTGCGCAAGCTGAAGCGTCGCGCCGATCTCACCGCGTCGTGGGCGAAGCGGACGCCCAACGTGAAGCTGGTTGCGCCGAAGGGTGCATTCTATGCTTACCCAACGCTGGAGATTCCCGACGACGATCTATCGTTCGTCACCGATCTGCTGAAACAGAAGCATGTGTTGGTGGTGCATGGATCGGGCTTCGGACAGAAGCCGGGCACGAAGCATATGCGCATTGTGTTTCTGCCGCCTGAGCCGGTGTTGAGCGAGGCGTATGACGCGATAACCGAGTTCATGGCGGAGCGGCGTTGAAACGCCAGTTTCGAGTTTCAAGTTTCCAGTTTCAAAGTCGCAGATGTTGGTAAGCTGCGTGGAACCAGTATCCAGAGAACTTGAAACTTGAAACTCGAAACTTCAGACTGACTCAATGGTCGATATTCATTGCCACATACTGCCGGGGATCGATGACGGCTCGAAGTCGTGGGAGATGACGGCGGAGATGTGCCGCGTCGCCATCGCCGACGGCATCACCCACATCGTCGCCACGCCGCACAGCAACGACATGTACGAATACAATCGCGAGCGCTACACCGAGATGCTGGGACAGCTGAGCGATGCGGCGGAAGGCAAGCTGGCGTTCAGCCTGGGCTGCGACTTCCATTTTTCCTACGACAATATTCAGGATGCGCTGGCGAATCCGCGGCGTTACACCATTGGCGAGTCGCAGTATCTGCTGATCGAGTTCAGCGACTACGGCATTCCGCCCAGCGTCGAGCAGGATTTGTTTGCCTTCTCCAGTCGAGGGTTGGTGCCGATCATCACCCATCCCGAGCGCAATCAGCCGCTGATGAAGAATCCGGAGATGGTGCTGAAGTTTGTGGAGCAGGGCTGCCTGGTGCAGGTGACGGCGAACGCGGTAACTGGCGCATGGGGCAGCCGCTCGAAGAAGCTGGTGGAATGGATGCTGGAGCGCGAAGCCGTTCACGTGATCGCCAGCGATGCCCACGATCCTGTTCGCCGCAAGCCGGTGATGTCGGAGGCGCGTGATGCCGTCGCGAAGATGGCGGGTGCGGATGTTGCCGAGGCACTGGTCACGCGCAATCCCGAGGCGATCGTGGAAGGCCAAGCTGTGCCCTATCAGCCGATGCTGAGTTAGGGGCGAGGATGCGCCGCCGGCTGAAGCCGGCTCAGGCGAAAATGAAAGGCCTATCGGCACGAGTGAATCGTGCCCTGATACGAGGCGAATCGGGATCGATTCTGTAGCGCCCTGTGAGGCGATCGAAGCAGTTACCTGGCAGCCTGCGAAGGCAGTCTCCGTTTGTAAGACGTCCCATCTATAATCGAAGTTTCCCATGGCTCTTGTCGCTTCGCCGGTTCGTCCCACGAAATCCAAAATTGTTTTTCGTTTGGTAGTTGGTGTTCTCGTCCTGCTGCTGATTGCGTTTCTCGGCTTTGACTGGTGGTTCTATCGCGCCGTTAAGGCGTCGTTACCGCAGCGTGACGGCACAGTGAAGCTGGCCGGACTCACGACGCCGGTCATCGTGACCTACGACTCGCTGGGCGTGCCGAGCGTTTCCGCTTCCAACTTGCCTGATCTCTTCTTTGCGCAGGGATACATCACCGCGCAGGACCGCCTGTGGCAGATGGACATGACGCGCCGCTTTGCCTCTGGCGACTTGGCGGTGATCCTTGGACCAAAGTATCTGAAGTATGACCGCGAGCAGCGCATTCTGGGTCTGCGCCAGGTTGCTGAGAAGGCAGCAGCGAAGATGGATCCGCAACAGCGCGCTCAGTTCGACGCCTACGCTGCCGGTGTCAATGCCTACATCGAACAGCACCGCAAAACGCTGCCGCTGGAGTTCCGTTTTCTGGGTTATGCGCCGCACGTCTGGACAGTCGAGGATTCGCTGCTCGTGGGCTTGTCGATGACTGAGTTTCTGAATCACGGACTGTACAAGGACAAGCTGGAAAAAGAGAAGGTGCTGGCGAAGCTGGGACCGGAGCTGACGGCGGATCTGTTCGTCAACACGTCGTGGCGGGATCATCCGCCGGGCGCGGATAGCAGCAATATCGAGAATGAGTTCCCGCAGGAGAGCACGCCGGACGAGGAGGAGCAACACGGCCGCAATTATTCGAATCCTCCCGGCCTATCTGTCGTCCCTACGGGACTCAGACCGCTTAATGACGCTCACCCAGCGCTGAAGCGCTGGGCTAAGCTCTTTCGCGCCTACGGCGCTCTGTCCCAGGCGACAACGGAAGGGGCTCATTACTCAGGACAGCAGTTCCATGGCGAACAGACTGCTCTTCGTCCCGGCTCCAACAACTGGGTTGTCTCCGGCGCGCATACCGCTTCCGGCAAGCCGCTGCTGTCGAACGATATGCACCTCGACCTGGAGCTTCCCAACGTCTGGTACGAAGCCCATCTCACCGCCGGCGACTTCGATGTTGCTGGCGTCACGCTGCCCGGGCATGCCCTACGTCATCGTGGGACACAATCAGCGCATCGCGTGGGGATTTACAAATCTCGGACCCAATGTCGAGGACGTCTACATTGAGAAGTTCAATGACAACGGCGAGTACCTGACGCCGCAGGGATGGGTGAAGCCCGAGCATCGCCAGGAAATTATTCGCGTGAAGGGCGGGGCCGAGGTCACGCTGGATGTTGAGAGCACGCGGCATGGGCCAATCATCACTGACCTCGTGCCCGGCGAGACGCGCAAGCTGGCGTTGAAATGGACTGCGTTGGATCCCGCGACTCTGAACATTCCGTTCTTCGCCGTGGGCTTGGCGAAGAACTGGCAGGAGTTCGAGGCGGCGTTCGCGCACTTCGGTGCGCCGGGACAGAATGTGGTCTACGCGGATGTCGACGGGCACATCGGATATCAGGCGACGGGATTCGTTCCGATTCGCGCGAGCGGCGATGGCGACGTCCCCGAGCCCGGCGAGGACGACGCGCATGAGTGGACCGGTTACGTTCCCTACGAACAGTTGCCCAGTGTCTACGATCCGCCGTCAGGAATACTTGCGACGGCCAACGGGCGCGTCACGCCTGACGGTTATCCTTACGAACTCAGCACCCAGTGGATGTCGCCGTACAGGACGCAACGTTTGTACAAGCTGCTGACTGCGCCGAAGAAGTTTACTCCGGCTGACATGCTGACCATCCAGACCGACATCGTCTCTCCCTTCGATCGTTTCTGCGCCGAGCGGTTCGTCTACGCCGTGGATCACACCCCGCACGTGTCGCAGCGCGCCAAGGAAGCCGCCGAGTTGATGCGCAAGTGGGATGGCACCATGGCTACGGATTCGGCCGCGGCGACCATTGCGGTCTTCTCGCGCGAGAAGCTGAAGGAGCTTCTCCTGCAGCCTCGGCTGGGCGATGAGTGGAAAGAGTACAAATCGTTTATGGGCCCGGTGTGGCTGGAGAACGTGCTCACGCATCAGCCGCAGCGCTGGCTGCCGCCGGGGTACTCCAGTTACGATCGCCTGCTGGCCGCCGCTGTCGAAGATGCGACCAACGACGCCAGTGCAACCAGCGCAATCACTTTGTGGAAGTGGGGACGCGTTCATCGCACCGACATCACCCATCCCTTCTGGAGCCACGTCCCTGTGCTGAAAAAAGGCGCTGGGCCGGGAAGCCTGCCGCTATCAGGCGATACCGAGACCATCAAGCAGGTAGCGCCGCACTTCGGACCATCGGAGCGGCTGACCGTCGACTTCGCGGACCTGGACGCCACCACGCTCGACATCGTCAACGGGCAGTCCGGCAACATCTTTGACGAACACTTCAACGATCAGTGGGACGCGTACTACCACGGGCGCACGTTTACGCTGCCGTTCTCTACCGATGCGGTGCAGCGAGCGGGAGCGCATCATCTCCGGCTGGAGCCGTAAGAACAGTGGCTAGTTAGCAAGCGATGCCGACAACGCGCATAGCTTCGGCGCGCGATTAATCCACCTGCACAATGCCGTAGAGCGCGCCGGTGAAGATGATCTGAGTGGACTGAGGAGTGTCGGTGGTGGTGTCGTAGATTACCAGGTACCCGCCCTCAATCGCGTACACCACGTCGCGATTCGTGATGGCCAGCAAGCTCGTGATGGGGCCGCGTGGCGGCAACGCAGGATCGGCGGTGTTGCTGGCGACATCCACGACCGAGAGACATCCCGTGGTTGTGTTGCTGCACTGGTTGGCTCCGATATAGAGCTTGTTGTTCTTCGCCAGTGCCATCGCGGTGTGAAAGCCGTCGCCGATAGGCACCGAGGCAGTGGTGATACGTGTCATGTTGCTGATGTTGACCGCATCGTAGGTGGACTTGGTCCCCGGGGGAACCGGGCTGCCCGCCACATACAGGGTCGTGCTATTCAGCAAGCCAACGCTGGCGCCGCCAACTGGAACGGTAGCCATAATGGTTTTGGAAGGAATATTCAGCTGCGCCACCGATGCGGGATTACTGGAGCCGCATTCCGGGCCGCAATTCAAGACATAAGCCGTGTTGCCATCGCTGCTGAAGAAGGCATTGACCGGACGCGCAAAACCGGAAATGCTGCTGTACGTTACCGGGCTAGCGCCGAGGTTGATCAGGGTTAGCGCATCGGAATTGCTGGAAAAGACCAGCAGGTAGGTTCCATTCGAGCTGACAGCGACGGCGGTTGCGCCAGGAACGGGGTAGTTGGCGGAATTGGAAAAAGAGGAAACCGTCCACGCCTGCACTATTCCAGGATGTGAGCCGCTCACGCCCGCGCTGGGCACCGGGGCATAGACGGTGCTGCCATCGGGCGAGAATGCGGCCATGGACGCCGGACCGAGCAACGGCAACGTGCCCGTTACCGTCTGCGAGGGATTGTCGACTACGTAGAGCACAAAGCTAGCCGGATCGTAGACCACGGTGTTGCTCTTGGTCGGATTGAGCACTTCGTAGGACACAGTACCACCGCTGACAACGGTGATGGCCACCGGCTGGCCTTGAACTACCTGCCCTGACGAGTTGGTGCTCTGTTGCGTCAAGCCGGTGGTGTCGTTCTGCGTGTTGACAATCTGTAGACTGCCCGTAAAGCTGTTGCTGATGAAAGCCGCATTAGGGACATTGGCAACCGCCGGCGCGTTGGGGTTGGGTCCGCCACCGCAGGCTGCCATGGTAAGTGCGGCGATCAGCGAGGGAATGACAAGGGCGAGCCGCGTCCAGCGACTACCTGTGAGCACACTATGATTTGACATGAGCTACTGTGAACGGTTGGATTATAACAGAGCACGGCACCGCGTTTTGGGCACCGCTGTGATGGCACTTTGCCACGATTTGCGATAAAGTTCCAACCAAGCTATCCGCTCTATCGCTGTTTGAGATCACCATGTCAACAGGATTCCTCTCCCGGTTGCAGAAGGGCGCTGTTTTATGTGATGGCGCCATGGGTACCCTGCTCTACGCCAAAGGCATCTTCATCAATCGCTGTTACGACGAACTGAATCTCTCCGCTCCCGACCTCATTCGCGGCATTCATCAGGACTACCTGAAGGCGGGAGCCGAGGTCATAGAGACAAACACCTTTGGCGCGAATTCGTTTCGGTTGTCGAAGCACGGATGTGTGGACAAGCTGGTGGAAATCAACCGGCAGGGAGCACGGCTGGCCCGCGAGGCAACGAAAAACTTCGATGCGCTGGTCGCCGGAGCAGTGGGACCACTAGGAGTCCGGATTGAGCCGCTGGGCAAGATCGCCCTGGCCGAGGCTCGCGACGCCTTCCGCCAGCAGATTGCCGCGCTGAATGAAGAAGGCGTGGATCTGCTGATCCTGGAAACCTTTGGCTATCTGGAGGAGTTGCACCAGGCGATCCTCGCCGCACGCGATGTGAACCCCGAGCTGCCGGTCGTCGCGCAGGTGACGATCGACGAGGACGGCAACTGCCTGGATGGATCGAGCCCTGAGAATTACGGGCCACAATTGGAAGGCTGGGGAGCCGACGTCATCGGCTGCAACTGCAGCGTTGGCCCGGTGGCTATGCTGGACGCGCTGGAGCGGGTTCGCGCGGTGACGACCAAACCGCTTTCGGCGCAGCCGAATGCCGGCATTCCCCGCTCCGTCGAAGGCCGCAACATTTATCTGTGCTCGCCGGAGTACATGGCGAACTACATGGAGCCGTTCGTCAACGTTGGCGTGCGCCTGATTGGCGGCTGCTGTGGAACCACCCCCGAGCACATCCACACCATGAAGCTGTTCCTGAAGGTGGGTGCAGCGCGCGCCTCATCCTACAAAGTGGCGAAGACGACGGAAACGAAACCCGTCGAGCCTCCGCCGTTGAGCGAACGCTCTGCCATGGGCCGCAAGGTCGCCAATGGCGAGTTCATCACCATGGTAGAGATCGTGCCGCCGCGCGGCATCGATGCCAAGCGAGAACTCGAAGGCGCGAAGTTTCTCAAGTCGGTGGGCGTAGACGCGATCAATATTCCCGACAGTCCTCGGGCCTCGGCCCGCCTGAGCAACCAGGCGCTGTGCCTGCTGGTGAAACAGGAAGTGGGGATCGAGCCGGTTCTGCACTACACCTGTCGCGATCGCAACGTGCTGGGCATTCAGTCGGACCTGCTGGGCGCAAGCGCGGTCGGCATTCGCAACCTGATCTGCATTACCGGCGATCCGCCGAAGATGGGCGACTATCCTGACGCGACGGCGGTCTTCGACGTCGATTCGATTGGGCTGGTCAACATCGTTCGCAATCTGAATCGCGGTCTCGATATCGGCGGCAATCCGACCGGAAGCTCAACGGCGTTCGTCATTGCCGTGGGCGCGAATCCCGGCAGCCCCAACATTGACGAAGAGATTCGCCGCTTTGAATACAAGGTCGAAGCGGGAGCCGAACTGGCGGTGACGCAGCCGGTCTTCGACATCCGCCTGCTGGAGGAGTTCCTGCGCCGCATTGAGCATTGCCGCGTTCCTGTGGTCGCAGGCATCTGGCCGCTGACCTCGACACGCAATGCGGAATTCATGAAGAACGAGCTGAGGGTGTCGATTCCTGACGAGATCTTTGCGCGTATGGCCAAGGCCACGACGGCTGATGCGGCTCGCGCCGAGGGCGTCGCCATTGCACGCGACATGCTGGCCGCAGTGAAAGATATGGTGCAAGGTGCGCAGATCAGCGCGCCGTTCGGGCGATATTCGTGCGCCGTGGACGTATTGGAGGCGTTAGGGAGCGGTGGTACCAGTAAGCGCGCCGCTGTGTAACGGGCAAACTCCAGAAGCTGGGAACAGGGCTTTCGCATTCTCGCAGGTCAGACAGTTTGCTGAAGAACACCTGCTCAGAATGTTTCGTAACAGGGCACGACTTCAGCCGCGCCGATAAGTCGCATTCTTGATCCGAGCCGGCTTCACAGGCCGCTGAAAAACTCTGTGTCCTGTCTGGCTCGGGTAGTGCGGCGCTTCAGCGCCGCGTTAAGCGCTTTATCTTATCTTCCGGAGCCGGCTTCAGCCGGCGGCACAAAAGCGCATTCGAATTTTTCAGACTGGTTTTCCAGCGTTTTGCGTCAAATACGACTTTTGACAGCCGTCGATAACCTCGTACCTTTTCAATCGCTTAGGCAGTCTACGTCAGTCCGAGCCCCTGCAACCTTGCAGATTTTCTTACTTTACTTACTTTCCGCGTCTGTCTTACTTTACTTACTTTCGTCAAGAGTAAGATAATCTTACTTCGCCCAAGCGAACCTCACGGCAACTTTCACCCTTCAACTTAGCCGCACCCTGTTATATTCCTAACCATTCGTAGTACCGCGTCACTTCAGGGCGATGAAACGGTCCAACAGATCTGGCCTATTCTGTTTGGTTCTTGCGGCGTGCGCGCTTCCTGCATCCGCGCAGCTTCGCGGCGAGTACTCGCCCGGATCCTATATCTCCGGCGCCGGAACCGTCCCCGACCCCGGCTTCTCCTACTCCAACCAGTTCTGGTACAACACGGCCGACCGGCTGTATGGTCCCAAGGGCAAGCTCAAAGACGACGACGACAATTTCTTCGCGCTCACCGACAACAATTCCTTCACTTTTGTTCCCAAAGCGAAGCTCTGGGGCGCCAAGCTCGTATTCATGGTTGACCTGGCGATCTCCAGCAGTCGCTTCGTGACCATAGATGCGGCCGTGGCCAAGAAAAAGGCTAACGACGCTTCGCTTGCGCCACTGGTAAAAGCTCCCGTGGAAGTCGGCGCTGTCGGCATCAGCGATACCAATTTTGTGCCCTTCGACCTGGGATGGAATTTCCCGCGCCTGGACCTGCAAGCCGGGCTGAGCGTGTACGCGACGACAGGCCGCTATCAGCAGGGCGCCGAGGACAATCTTGCCTCCGGCTTCTGGTCCATCGGTCCGCAGGTCGGAGCTACGATTTATCTGACGAAGAACAAGTCCAACCAGGTGAGCCTCTATACCTACTACGCCTGGAACACCCACCAGCAGCGGACCCAGAACATCCCGGGACAAGACATTTCCTTCGATTACTCGCTCTCGCATACGTTTACTTTCGGCAAAGAGGGCAAGTGGTCGGTGCTGGCCGGGCCGGCTGGGTACGGACAATGGCAAACGACGGCAAACCAGCGTCCCGATAGCCTGGGCAACCGTTACACGATCGATGGTGTCGGCTTCACCACCAATCTCACAACCCCGTACAAGGGCTTTTACATCGGCACCAGCCAACTGTGGGAATATGACGCCAGGGCAACGTACGAAGGGCGGACCAGCGTCATCACCGGCGGCGTGAATTTCTGACGACAATTCGCGCCCCGAGCCAAAAGCTGTGAAATTTTCATTTCCGTTGAGGAAATCTGGATTAGAATCGGCTCAAGGGGTTCGAACTTGCCCAAGTTTGAAGAGTGTCTGGAGCGGCTGGAGAAAATCGTAGCGGAACTGGAAAAGGGCGATATCCCGCTCGACCGCGCTCTGGAACTCTTCGACGAAGGCACGAAGCTTTCAGGCTCCTGCCGGAAGGAACTGGAAGAAGCCGAAGGCAAGGTAGAGATTCTGCTGAAGCGTAATGGCAAGCTTCAGCCGGAACCTTTCGAATCCGCCAACGACGCCACCAAGTAGCGTTAGTTCGCTGTTCGTCTGGCCAGGCACGTCGCATACCCAGGTAATTAAATTCACATAGATGGCGTTGCGCCATCATTCCTAGCCAAGAGGTTTGTTATGCGGCCTATCAATGTTGTCCTCGCTCATCACGACGCAGTATCGGCCGAGCGGCTGGCTGCATCGCTGGGAAAGGAATTTCGCAACCTCGTAGTTGCGAAGTCTGCCGATGAAACCCGCTCCGCCGTAGCCCGCTTTCGCGCGCCTTTCGCGGTGGTTGATTTGGAGTTGATTGGCATGGCGGAGTTGCGAGAACTCTGCACGCACTTCCCTGCCACGGCTTTCGTCTGCATTCACCGCCTCGCGGACGACCGGATGTGGACGCAGGCATTAGCCAATGGGGCGGTCGATTGCTGTCACTGCAATGATCTGCGCGGTATTCTGCAGGCGTCGGAACGCTACGTCGTGATCAGCCGTGGCCGCAGCGCGGCGGCGTGAGGCTGCAGCACTTGGCATTTAGCACTTAGCTTCGTCCCCCCGCCGGGATAAAAGCTAGAAAGCGGCTGCGTCCATGCGCGTCCAGAGGTTCGGCGGGCATTGACCGGATAGTGCGGCGCTTCAGCGCCGCGTTCAATTGCTTTATTTTGTCTTCCCGAGCCCGCTTCACAGGCCGCTGAAAAAGTCGATTGTGGAACGTTTTGAAGGGGCGCAGCTTCAGCTGCGCCGTTGCAAACCTTTTGTTTTTGTCATCACGAGGAGGCCTTCAGGCCGACGAGGGATCTGCTTCTCGACTTTTTCAGCGGCCTGTTTAGCCGGCGGCACAATCCGACTTTTCCAGCAGCCTCCTTAGCCGCTGAAGGCCCTTTATAAGCAGCGTTTCCCTAATTGCTAATTGCCGACTTTCTCACGCTGCCAGAATTTTTTCCAATCCACCTTTGACGCGACCGGCTTGCACCTGCTCGTAGGTGCACGCACGCGGAGCTTTGTCCGGGCGCCAGCGCAGAAATTTGGTTCCGTGGCGGAATCGGCCGCCGGAGAAGTGATCGTAACGGACTTCGCACACCAGCTTCAGCTGCAAGCCGCTCCCACTCGCCGGTGCGTTCCGTGCTCCAGCGGCTGGGCCCGCCGGGAGCGTGGCCGGTGAATCCCGATCCACCCATGTATGGCTTTAGCACGGCTTTGAGTTTCTTGCGCTCGGTAGCGGCGAAGCTGGAAGTGAATCCGACATGGTTGAGCTTGCCGTCTTTGTCATAAAGATCCGAGCAGCAGTGAACCCACTTCCCCGCCCTTGCTGGCATAACGGAATCCTCCGACTACGCAATCTGCCGTACGAATGCGCTTGATCTTGCGCATGGCCGAGCGGTCGCCTGACGCATAGACGCAATCCAACTCCTTGGCGACGACTCCGTCGAAACCGCTGGCGGCGAGCTCCTTCATCCAGCGCTGCGCTGTTGCGTAGTCACGAGTCGCGGGAGAGAGGCGAATCCGTTCTCGCTTGCCGATGGTCTTGACGAATTGTTCGAGACGCCGGCGGCGCTCGCTAAGTGGGCGGTTGGCGAACGACTTCCCTTCTTCGTCGACGAGAAAATCGAAGAGAAGGTACGTCGCGGGCGTTTCGTGCGCCAGCTTCTGAATGCGACTGGCAGCGGGATGGATGCGCAGCAGCAGATCGTCAAAGGACAAGTGTCCGCCTTGCAAGATGACGATTTCGCCATCCAGCACGAACTCCGTGGGCTTGAGCTTCAGCAGCGCGTCGACCAGCTCAGGAAAGTAGCGCCCGAGCGGCTGGCCGGCCTTCGATTGCAGCAGCACCGTGTCGCCTTTGCGAAAAGCCAGGCAGCGAAAGCCGTCCCACTTGGGCTCATATTGCCAGTTGTCGCCGCGCGGAATCTCGTCGACCAGCTTGGCTTCCATCGGCGGATAAGGCGGGCGGATGGGCAGAGCGATTCGCGGAAACGACTGCTTGAGGGCGTCGGCGGGAATCGCGCCTTCGCTCACTTGGGATGGCTTGGATGAGGTTCGGCGAGGCACGGGGATTAGATGCACCGGATCGGAAGGAAGCGGCAGGGTCGATTGTGGTCAGTCCGCCTTCGGCAGGAAATCGGCAAAAGCGAAGCCGTCGCGAATCACGATCTCACCCGGCTCAAGTTCGATTGGAGAATCGAACATCGGTCCGGAATACACGCAGGTGTGGAACTCGCCGCGTTCGCCGCACGGGTCGACCTCAGCGCGGCAGATCTAACAACAGCCGCTCATCGAAATCTCTGCCGACAAAATCCTGGGACAATTGCTGCGTGTCGACGCAGGTCAGCTTGGCACGCAGGCCGCCGGCGATCATTTCTCTGGCGAGCGCTGCCGTTGGCATCTGCCACAGCGGGAAGAGAGGCTGCAGACCGGTGTCTCGCAGTTGCGCTTCGCGATAGGCCCGCACGTCCTCCAGAAACAGATCGCCAAAAGCTACCGCGTCGATCTTTTCATTGACGGCACGCAGAGCAGACCTCGCGCATTCGCGACTCATAATCCGCATTGGAGCACGGCCATGGCAGAGGAACATCCCACAACGGCAACCCTGCTGCCTTGGCCTGCGCTTCCAGCACCGATCGCCGCGTGCCGTGCATGGCGACGCGGTCGAACTCGCTATTCAGCGTTGTCAGCAAGTCCAACAATCTCGCAGTCCGAACGTTGGCGAAGAACGTGAAGCGCCCAGGCGCTGTCTTTGCCACTGCTCCAGGAGAGAAGAATGCGGGTCATGGAATCCTAGCTGTGTCTGAAGGAAAACATGAATAACCAAATTGTCATCACGACGAGGACTTCAGTCCGAGGAGGGATCTGCTTTTCGTCACGGACAACAGATCCCTCCTCCCGCTGAAGCGGTCGTCGTGATGACAATTCTTCCGGTGCGCTCTAATGGGAGAATTCAGCAATCCTGAAGCAAAATCCTTCTGCATCACGCCACGAAGTACTTCGCCGCGGGATGGTGCACGATGATGGCCGAGGTGCTCTGCTCCGGCTCCAGCAGGAAGCCGGTGGTCAGATGCACGCCGATATTTTCGTCGGGATGGATCATCGCGAAGAGCTTGGTCTGGTCCTCGAGATTTGGGCACGCGGGATAGCCGAACGAGTAGCGCGAGCCGCGATATTTCTGGTGGAAGAGATCGCGGATGTGCGGCGAATCGTCGCCGGCGATGCCAAGTTCTTCGCGGATGCGCTTGTGCCCAAGCTCGGCCAGCGCTTCGGCTGCCTCAACACTCAGGCCGTGCAGGTAAAGATACTTGGTGTACTCGCCGCCTTCGAAGAGCTTCTGCGTCTCGTGCGAAGCTTTGTCGCCAATGGTCACGCAGGACATGCCGATGACGTCCATGCGTGCCGCTCGACTTCGGCAGGAAGAAGTCCGAGATGCAGAGGTGGCGGCCTTCGCGCTGCCGCGGGAAGGTGAAGCGCAGTGCTTCGGGCGGAATCGGATCGCCCTGCTTCCAGCCTTCGGGCAGGTTATAGACAACCACGTCGTTGCCGTCGCCCTGAGCGCCGAAGTAGCCGTAGACGATCTTCGGCTCGAACCAGCCGGCGGCGATCACTTCCTCCTCGAGATCGTGCAGGATCGGGCGATACTTCGTCTCAACCAGACGCCCGTAATCTTCCTGCGAGGCGGTCTTGAGCTGCCACTGATTCTTGAACAGCGCGGTGTGGTTGATGTACTGGAAGACCTCGCGCAGATCGAAATCTTTCGGCTGAAGAACGCGCACGCCCCAGAACGGCGGCTGCGGAATGTTCGGCGGCGCGGGAATTTCAATGCTCGGACTCGTCGGCGCTTCCGCGTCGAGAACACCGGCCGCAGCGGCGCGAGCAAACTCCTTCACCACGCTGACCTTCTTCAATCCGCTTCTCGCGTGCGCCATTCGTCGAAGACAGATCTTCCATCAGGTGCAGCCCGGCGAAGGCGTCGTCGGCGTAGAAGATTCCGCCTTTGTACTCGCGACGAAGATCGTCTTCGACATACTTGCGCGTGAGCGCGGCACCGCCGCAGATCACCGGGAAGTCGAGCTTCTGGTGATGCAAATCCTGGACGACGTACTTCATCTCCAGCGTCGACTTGACCAGCAGGCCGCTGAGACCGATCGCGTCAGCTTTCTCTTCCAGCGCAGCTTTGATGATCGCGTCCGAGGGCTGCTTGATGCCGAGATTGACCACGCGATAGCCGTTGTTGCTGAGGATGATGTCGACCAGGTTCTTGCCGATGTCGTGGACGTCGCCCTTCACCGTCGCGAGAACGATGGTTCCCTTCTGCGAGCCTTCTTTCTTCTCCATCTTCGGCTCGAGATAGGCGACGGCGGCCTTCATCACGCCGGCCGAGTCGAGCACCGAAGGCAGCTGCATCTTGCGCGCGCCGAAGAGATCGCCGACCGTGCGCATACCATCGAGCAGGACGTTGTTGATGAGATCGAGCGGCGAATACGTGCCGAGCGCTTCTTCCAGAATCTCGTCGAGCGACTTCTTGTTCGCGCCATCGCCGACCGACTTCTCGCCATTGATGATCGCCCACTTCAGCTTGTCTTCGACCGAGAGCGTATCGACGTGCGCGGTGGTCTTCTCTTCCTTGCCCTTGGTTCCGGCAAAGTGGTTCATGTAGACCTGGAGCGGATCGCCGTTGGACTGGTCGTAGAAAATCAGCTTGCGCGCGAGATCAACTTCCGCTTCAGGAATCTTGTATAACGGATAGATTTTGCTGTAGTTAACAATGGCCATGTCGAGGCCATGATCAACCGCCTCGTGCATGAAGACGCTGTTCAAAATGCGCCGCGAATAAACGTTCAGCCCGAACGAAATGTTGCTGACGCCGAGGATGGTCTTCACCTCGGGCAGCTCCTGCTTGATGGCTTTCACCGCTTTCAGCGTCTCGATGCCGGCGGTGCGGTAGTCATCCTGGCCGGTCGAGATGGGCAGCGTGAGCGCGTCGAAGATGAGATCGCAGGGGCGAATGCCGTACTTATTCACCGCGAGGTCGAAGATGCGCTTGGCGATGGCCAGCTTCTTCTGCCAGGTCAGCGCCATGCCGTCTTCGTCGATGGTGAGCGCGATGACCGCCGCGCCGTAACGCTTGGCCATCGGCAGAACTTTCGAGGTGCGCTTCTCGCCGTCCTCCAGATTGATGGAGTTGATGATGGCCTTGCCCGGGATGCGCTTCAGCGCCTCTTCGATCACGTCGGCTTCGGTGGAGTCGACGGTGATGGGCGCGGGCACGCGCGTGGCAATCTTCTCGAGGATGTTCGAGATGTAGGCTTTCTCGTCTTCGCCGACGATGGCGCAGCACAGGTCGAGCATGTGCGAGCCTTCGTTGACCAGCTTCTTGGCCAGCGTGAGGATGCCGTCGTAGTCCTGCGCGCGCACCATGTTCTTGAAGTGCTCGACGCGCGTGGTGGTGTTCATCTCCTCGGCCACGACGAGCGGCTTGGGATCGAGATCGAGCGGCACCATGGAGTACGCGCTGGCCGCGGCAGCGACGGACTTCACATCGCGCCGCGCGGGCTCAAGATTCGCGCAGGTGTCGGCGACGGCTTTGATGTGCTCGTAGGTCGTGCCGCAACATCCACCGACGATCCGCACACCGTACTCGGTGATGAACTGCTTGTGGTAGTCGGCGAGCTCCTGCGGCTGCAGCCCGTAGACTGCGCGACCGCCGACGTTCTGCGGCAATCCGGCATTCGGCAGGACGGAGACTGGGCGCGGCGAATTCGCGCCGAGATAGCGCACGCCGTCATTCATCTCTTTCGGCCCGGTAGCACAATTCATGCCGATGACGGCGACGTCGAACATCTCCAGCGTGGTGAGCGCCGCGCCCATCTCAGTGCCGAGCAGCATCAGGCCAGTCGCTTCCAGCGTGACCTGCACTTGCACAGGAATGTTCTTGCCGGTTTTCTTCAGCGCGTCGAAGATGCCGACCAGCCCAGCTTTGGCTTGCAGGATGTCCTGACAGGTTTCGAGCAGCAGCACGTCAACGCCGCCTTCGATCAGGCCGATCGCCTGCTCGGTGTAGGCGGCAGCCATGTCGTCGAAGCCGATGTGGCCGAGCGAGGGCAGCTTGGTCGTCGGGCCCATCGAGCCCGCAACGAAGCGCTTGCGGCCGTTGAAGCTCGATGCGACCTCGCGCGCCAGCTTCGCGGCAGCGACGATTGATCTCGTGAACCTGGTCGGCCATGTCGTACTCGGCCATGACGATGCGCGTCGAGCTGAAGGTATTGGTCTCGACGACATCGGCGCCGGCGGTCGAGGTACGAGGCGTGAATTTCCTTGACGACATCGGGACGGCTGAGCACGAGGATGTCGTTGTAACCGTCCTTGCCCCAGAATTCGTCGAGCGGCAGGTTGTAGCCCTGGACAGCAGGTGCCCATGGCGCCGTCGTAGATGACGACGCGTTCCTGCACGGCTTTGAGGTAGTCGCTCATTCGTGTTTAGCGCTTGCCCAGGTTAGCGTCCAAACGACGGCCGCGAACCTGGGGCACCGGATCATAACCATTCCGGGCACATGCCAGCGAGTGCGAGATTTGATGAGCCTCTCCGGACGCCCGATTCAGGCGGCCCAGCGCTTCACATGGCTTGCAGAGAAGAGGAGAAAACTCGCAGCTTAGTAATTCAGTATCGCAGTTTGCGCGCGTTTGGAAAAGCTGGCGGCAGCCAACGGCAACGCTGACGGGCCAGTGGAGGTTATTGAGTATTGAGTAGCATGTCGTCCCCGGGGGACTCACATTCGAGATTTCGCCTACCCACCGTTGAAACGGTGGGCTTTCATATTTCGCGCCCGAGGCGCTGGAGTTGTGCTGTTCGAAGCGCGCGAGCACCACTCAGTCGAGAAGCGACGGCGGGCAGTCTGCGAATCGGGGACGATCATCCCTCCGGGGCGTAGGAGGAATGGTCGTCCCATGTGTTCGCAGTTACTACATCGGTTGATTACTGCTGCGGAGGCGCCTGTTGCGGCTGGCCCTGGCCCATTCCACCGCCCTGACCCATTCCGCCGTGTTGGCCCATGTGCTCCATCTGGCGATCCTGCATCTGGGTGAACTTGGTCTGCTGATCGGCCGTGAGCACGGACTTGATCTGGTCGTTGGTGCCCTCGCGAATGGTCTTGGACTTAGCCCATTTGTCCTGCTGCGCCATGGACGTGTCCTGATGCATACTTTGCATCTGCGTCTGTTCCTGCTCCAGCATCGGTTTGATCTTCTCCTGCTGGTCGGGCGTGAGGCTGAGCATCTTGGTCAAGTGCTGCAGGCGCTGGTCGGGTGACATCATTCCGCGATGGCCGCCGCCGGGCCCCATCTGGCCTTGTCCCTGGCCCATCTGGCCCTGACCCATATTGTCCTGTGCGTAGAGTGCGGTTCCGCAGCAAGCCACGGCGATGGCAAGCAGCCCGCAAATTAGAACTTTCTTCATTCGGTATAGCTCCTTGGACACTCGCTGCCAGGCGCTGGTGGCCATCAACATCGCGGCCATCGAGAATGGTGAATTCGACGTGGTCATCAGCACGGTTACAGCTTGCAGCTTTCGGAACATTCGTGATGGATTCATGGCCCGCAATCGAGTGTGTATTTGGTTAAGTCCGAGTGCTGAAACCCCGCGACGCGCGAGAAGTTTTCGCTTCGTCGTGCGAAGAAATATTGGAACTCATTGTAGAGATGCGCGGAAGGCGGCGACAGAGGTGCGAGATTGTCGCACCTCGTGTCGCAGAGTAGTTGCCGGATTCGACTACTGGCGGCTGGCGGGCGGAACGATGCCGTTCATGCGCAGGTAAACGGCCATCTGGCCGTAGTGATCGAAGGGATGGCCGAGAGCAATCACGGTCAGCCCAAGGCGCGAAACCTTGTTGGAGCCGAAGGGACTCTGCACCTGAACGAGAATGTTGTTCTCATCCAGCGTACCCAGCGCCTTGTGCAGATAGGCGAACGAGTCCTTCAGGAACTTCACGATGTCGGCCTTCGAGGTTAGGTTATCGGGACCGTTTTCGCTGCCGACGTTGACCGGCGGCTTCTCCGACATGATCGCCGCGCCCATCATGTAGTTGACGGCGGCGATGTGTTTGATCTGCTGCGCGAAGGTGCGAACGCCCTTGAATTCGCCCTGCGTCGGAGCGAAGTTGAACTTGTCGTCGGGCATCGCCTCAGCTCCAGAGACTACCTCTTTCTCAATGCCCGTGAGCGAGTGGTCATAGACTGCGGCGAAGGTGATCTTCTGGTCCATCTTGCCTTGCGCGTTGGCTACAACCGTTCCGCCTGTGCCCAAAGCCAACATCAGAATTGCGGTGACAACTTCCTTCCTCATTCAAAATCCTCCACAAAGAATTGTCGCGAAAATCGGGTCCCGAATTGCGTAGGAGAATTCTAGTCCATTCCGGCGGTTGTCGGTTGCAGATTGCCGGGATGCAACCTGAACCAGGCCGCTGCGGGAAGGCCGACCAGCAATCCCAGCGCGGCAAACGACAACGAGCGCGGCGTGCCAACGCGCTCGGCGATTGCTCCCCACAGCGTCGCACCGCCGGCGAGTCCGCCTTGCAGGACGAGCAGGTACATAGAGATCGCACGGGCGCGCATATGGCTGGGACACATGGTCTGCGCCGAAACGTTCAGGCTGGCGAGGATCTGGATCCAGGCAGCGCCGGCGATGAACATGGTCAACGAGAGCAGCGGAAAGGTGCACCATTGCGGCGCGGCAAAGGTAGTGAACGCAAACACGGCAGTGGAAACGGAAACCAGAGAGTCGGCGGAAACTCTATGGCGCAGAGTCGGCATCAGCGTCGCGCCGGCAAGTGCGCCGGTTCCGAAGAAGCCCAGCAACAAGCCGTAGCCTTGCGATCCGAAGGGATGCGCCAGCAGCGGCAGCAGCGTGGGCAATGCGCTGGCGCCGATGCTGAACACCGCGGTGCGAACCAGCACGGCCTTCACCAGTTGCGAGTCCCGCGTATGACGAATGCCCTCGAACATTGCGCGCATCATGTGGCCGGTTTGGAAGGACACCCGCCCAGCAGCTCCGCGCCATCGATACAGGAAGTAGATGACGCCGAAGAACGAGACCGCATTGAGCAAGAAAGCAATGCCCGAACCCGCGGCAGCGATCACCAGCCCGCCGAGCGCCGGTCCAATCGCGCGCGCCACGTTGTATCCGGCCGAGTTCAGCGCAACCCCGGAGGCGAAGTTCTGCTGCGAGACTGTCTCGGGAGTGATGGCTTGCCACGCAGGATCATTCAGCACCGCGCCGAATCCCATCAGCAGGGTCAGCAACAGAAGCAGCGTTGGCGTTGTTTTGCCGGCCAGCGTCAAAGCTCCGAGCGCAACTGCGGCCAGCACCATCCATGTCTGGGTGAAGAGCAGTAGTTTTCGGCGATCGACCATGTCGGCAATCGCGCCTGCTGGGAGTACGACGAGAAAGACCGCGATGCTGCCTGCCGCCTGCACCAATCCAACCATCAGCGGCGACATGGTGAGCGAGGTCATCAACCACGCCGCGCCGACGTTCTGCATCCACGTTCCGGTGTAGCTGATGACGGAGGCGATCCAGAGCGAACGGAAGAGCGGCTCGTGCAGCGGGCCAAGTGCGCCACGACGACGCGGAGGCGCGATGGGCAACTGTGGCAGCGAGCTCAGTTCGGCCATGAGTCAGACCTCTTCAGTCCGCCGAACTTCAATTCGCGAGACTGTGGGATTGCCTGCGCTGGAATGGACGGATCCTGCCATGCTCCGCTCGTGGCCATCGTCCAAGAGACTTGGGATTCAGAACAAAGGTAAGCGGCGAGCAGGAGGCCTTTTGTCATCAACGTTCCGAGCGGCTGCGAATTCGTGACCAGTTGCGGTGAAAGGCTTGGCTTATCCCGCGGCCCCAACATTCGGCAGCCTAAGTGCGAATGGCCACTCGCGCCGCTTCCACGATCGCACCAGGTAAATCGCCAGGCCCAGGATCAGAATCGCTATCGCATAACGAATCTCGCGCAGGTAGTTCTTTCTGGCCAGCAGAATGAAGGTGAATCCCGCAATCGCCAGCAGCGCCGGAATCGGATACAGCCACATGCGAAACGGTCGCGGCATCTCCGGACGGCGCTTGCGCAGCACCATCACTCCAATGGCCTGCACGATGAACTGCAGAAGAAGCTTTATCACCACCATCGCGGCGATCACGTCTGCCAGCCGCAGGAAGCAGAACAGCATCGCGACAAAGCCCAGCGCCAGCAGCGACACGGTCGGCAAACGGCGCTTGGGGTCGACTCGCGCGAAGACGCGGAAGTAGTTGCCGTCCAGCGCGGCCGCATAGGGCACGCGCGAATAAGCCAGCAGCGTCGAGAACACCGACGCAAACGCCGTCCACATGATCAGGCCGGTTATTACGCGTCCTGCCCATGTGCCGTAGATCCGCTGCATGAACACCGATATGACGTAGTTGTTCTGCTCGCCCGCATGCGACACCATCTCTCGCCACGGAACCACGCCCAACACGGCAACGTTCATCGTGAGATAAATCGCCGCTATGACGCAGATGGAAATGATCACCGCGCGCGGAATCGTGCGGCCTGGATTCTTCACTTCCCCACCCAGGAAGCAAACGTTGTAGTAGCCCCAATAGTCGTAGGTGGTGATCAGTATCGCCGACCCCATGCCGGTGAAGAACGCCGGCGACAACGTGAACGCGCCCGCGGGAAAGTCGAAGGCACGCGCTGCGCTGAAGTGCGTCAGTCCCGCAAAAATCACCCAGGCAATCGTGATCGCCACGCCGACCCATAGCAGCTTCGCCAGCTCGCCCAGTATGGTGATGCGACGATAGAGAAGAAAGGTTACGAACGCGGCAGTCGCGATCGCAAGCCACGTCGCCGGCATCACCAGCACATTCACTTCCATCGTGCCGATCAGCGGCAGGCCGACATGAAAGGTGTGCGCGAGAAGGATGTGCTCAAGGCTGGGCCGAAGATATCCCGCATAACTGGCCATGCCGATGCAGCCCGACGCAATCGACAGCGGCGCGCTGAACGAAAGCTGCCAGATGAAGAGAAACGACAGCAACCGCCCCAGCGAATTCGGTCCGTAGATTTCTTTCAGGTAGCGATAGGATCCGCCGGCTTCAGGCATCGCTGCGCCCAACTCGGCCCACACCAGGCCATCGCATAGCGCGAAGATCGCGCCGAAGATCCAGCCCAGCAGCGCCTGTGGGCCGCCGGCCGCGGCGATCACCAGCGGCAGCGTGATGAACGGCCCCACGCCGACCATGTCGATCATGTTCAGCGTGGTCGCTTCGGTGAGCCCGATACCGCGTACGAGTTGGCTTTCGTCCGTTCCTGCAGGCGGGACGCGGTATGACGATTCCGGAGGTTGCTCCGGATTACTTTGGCTCATGGCCTACGCTCAGCAGATTCACATAAAGACGAATCGCCCCCGGAACTCCAAACGGCAGCTGCCGAAAGAATGCGTAGCCGTTATAGATGTAATAGCCCTTGCCGTATTGCGTCAGCAGCAGACCGCCCTTCTGCGGCTGCTCGCCGGGATCGTTGCACGCCAGCAGTGGAGTGAAGTGCGAATCCCATTGATCCATGAAGTACAGCCCGCGCTCCTGCACCCAGCCATCGAAGTCATGTTCGGTAATCGGGTTGGGATAATGAAAGACAGGATTCTGCGGATCGAGGATCGTCACCGGCGCCTGCTCTACCGTCACGCGATCGCGACTGAGCTGCGCAGAATACGGCGTGTAATGCCCCTCGTTGAAATCGCTGGGCGAGGTGTTGTACTGCACCAGCAGCGTGCCGCCGTTCTTCGCATAATCCAGCAGCCGCTGATTGTTCTTCTTCACATCATCGCGCGTGTCGTAGGCGCGAATGCCAAGCACGATCGTCCCGTAGCCGCTCAGATCGCCGCTCGCAAGTTCCTCAGGCGTGAGCATCGTGACATTGAGCCCCAACTCGCGCAGCACATCGGGAATATCGTCGCCCGCGCCCATGATGTAGCCGATCTTCAGCCCTTGTGGAATCTTGACATTGACAATGCTGGCGCGCTGCAGCGCCGGCTGATAGTAGAAGAAGCCGCCAAGATCAGGACGTGTAACCAGCGCGTAGCCATCGCTGTAATCGCGGCCATCGGCATTCAACAGCGCATGGACTTCATAGCGAGCTTCCTTCGCGCCGTCCGGCAGCTCCTTAAAGTTGAGGCTCTTCTGCCCAGGCGCGGTGAAAGAGACATCTGCCGATTGCGGTTCGGTCGCCCAGCCCTTCGGCGCCTCAGGATGAACCACACCGTTGCCGCGATCGGCTGTCGTGCGAACTCCCACGCTCAACTGCGCCGACGGACTCGCACCTGCCAGCATGATCTGCGTCGCCGGCAGAGCCTCCACCGAAAACGGTGGAACAACCGCCAGCGGCATCGACCACTTTTCGCCCTTGTCATCGTGCATCGGCGTGCGCGCCACGCTGCGAATCTCGCCCTCAGCGCCGCTGATCGTGTACTCCACTCGCGCTGAAACCGGCGGCGGCGGCAACGCCAGCGTCAGATACTTCGGATTATCGATCTTGTAGATCGCGTCAATGTCGGGATCGTTGCGGTGGAAGTAAGCTTTGGTCGGCTGCGCATCAATCGGCGGCGTCACGCGAAAGGTCAGGGCGCATCCGTCGCCCGCAGCGATGCTCTTCGGCAGCTTGTCCATGAAGAGCTCCGACTTCCATCCCTCGGGCACATCGACTGCGAACTGCTTGATCATCATCGGCGCAGCGCTACCGTTATGCAGGGTCGCGCGCAGCAGAAACGGCTTGCCCGCTGTGATCACCGCAGCCAGCACTTCGCCCTGGTCGGTGGGAAACTTCGCAGCCATCGGCCGCCCGTCAGGAGTGCCGGGACCGAGCTGCAGATCCATTCCCAACGCCAAGTTCGCTGCTTCTTCAAACTGCTCTTCCTTGGTGCGCAAGCTGGCCAGCAGATCAGCCTTTTCCGCAGCCGATAATGGCGATGCTTCGACACGCTTGATCAGCGCGCGTGTAAGATCCAATCCTTGCAGCAGCGCACCGCCTGCCGCCTGCTGATCTTTATCAGCCGCCGCCGTTGCCTCATCAATCGTCTTCGCGATCGCCTGCAACTGCGGACGAAGCCATGGAACCTTCGCTTGATCCGCTCCCAACCTCGCCGCCAGTCCAGGAATCGTGGTATCGATGCCATCAAGAAAGTCAGTCTCGTGCGCTCCCGCAGCCGGCGGATGCGGAAGTGCGGAATCGATCAGCTTGTAATAGCTGAAGCGCTGGCCTTCACGAAAGGTCCATCCCCCCGCGCCTTGCGACAGCTGATGCTTCAGTCCCTTCCACGCGAACTGCGTGTAGCTCTCGCCCAGCAATGGATCGTTCTGCGAGGTTTCCAGCTTGATCGTCCATTGCTCGTCGGCGCCGACATTATCCATGTAGAGCTTCTTCGCCTGCCACGGCTGCAGGCCTTCGCGAATCTGCTCGGGAAAGCGCGTCGGATCGGCAGCGGCGCGAAACGCTTCGCGCGTCAGAATTCCCGACGCCTGATGATTGCCATGTCCATCACGCGAGTTCCCCTGGAATCGCGTGCAGATCACGTCCGGACGAAAGGTGCGAATCACGCGCACCATATCGCCCAGTGCGATATCGTGACCGCCCCACTTCTCGAAGGTCTCCTCGGACGTCTTGGAAAATCCGAAATCGGCCACGCGCGTGAAGCGCTGCTCCACGCCGTAGTAGCGATCGGCCGCCAGCAACTCCAGCGTGCGAATGATCCCCAGCTCATCGAAGAGATTGCTGCCGAGCTTATTCTGCCCGCCCTCGCCGCGATTCAGCGTGAGTTGCAACACCGTGTCGCCGTGGCCGCGCGACTCCAGCGTCAACATGCCGCCATCTTCGTCGTCGGGATGCGCGACCGTGTGCATCAGCCGTGCCGTCGTGTGCAGGCGGCGCAGCATCAGCTTCAGCCCGGTGGTTCCGGTGTCGACGGAGAGCGGCTTGGTGTCGACCCACGGTGATGGAACTTGTGCGGGCGCCGATGTCCAGCACAGCGCCAGCAAAATAGCGGAGACCACGCCGATCTGCAGTCCTCGGCGTATGGTGCGATTCGAAAAGATCATCGGTTATCGAAGGTTGTTAATAGCCTTTACAGAGTACACAAAAGGGCCAGGATTCGCTCCTCGCTCTTCGCTTTCGCCTTTCGCTAACATTGGGCTATTAGCTCTTCGCCAGAGGCAGACTGGTCTCGCTGGTTTGCTAAGCTAAGGCGAATAGCTAGCCCAGCTGCCTCTGGCGAAAGGCGAAGAGCGAATAGCGATCTTCACACATACGCCTCATGCACGTAACACCACTTCCACTCTCCCGACTGGAATGCCTGCATCACCGCGTGTCCGGTCTCGCGGAAGTGCTTGTTCGCGTGCTGACCTGGCGACGAATCGCAGCAACCGATGTGTCCGCAGGTTAGACATTTGCGCAATTGCACCCATCGCTCGCCTGTCTGCAAGCATTCCGCGCAACCGTCGTGACTAGGAGCAACGCTCAAATTCGCGTCTTTCAGGTGCTCACACTTCGCCATCTCGACCTCCTGGGAACAAGTTCTTTGGATGACTTGCCGCTGGCGACGGATTCCGAGCAACGCTGCGCAGCTTCGACTCTCGCCGCTTGTCTATAATTGTTGTTTACGACAGTGCAGGCGCAATGAGCGATTCGTTGTTCACGTTCGCCGCAGGCTCTTAGGGAGGGTCTGATTAAGTCGACGTGCAGTGCCTCAGCGGCTAAAGGCGTAGTGATTTTGCGACGCTTGCGGCACGGCTAAAGCCGTGCCCTTTCAAAACCGGCACTTAATCAGAGCCTCCTTAGCTCTTAGCGAACAAACTTGAAGCGCGCCTCTAAGAACTAATGGCTAACAGCTAAAAGCTTTCTATGATCCAGACCCTGTTCGGCAGCAGCGAAGAAAAACCCAGCTTTCTGCAACGCATGAAAGAGGCAGTCACGCGCACGCGTGAAAGCCTCAGCGAGCGGATCGACGACGTCGTCGCCTTCCGCAAGGAAATCGACCGCGAGACGCTCGACGATCTCGAAGCCACACTCATCGCCGCCGATCTCGGTACCGCAACGACCACTGCCGTTCTCGCCGCACTGCGCGAAAAAGTCGATCGCCGGCAGGTCGCCAATGTCGATGAGCTCAAGCGCGTTCTGAAGGACGAGCTGCTGGCCATCCTCAACGCCGCCGATAACCGGCCAGTGCAGAAAGTCGACGGCGAGCCTGAAGTCATTCTCGTCGTGGGCGTGAACGGCACAGGCAAAACCACCTCCATCGGCAAGCTCACTCACCTGCTGCGCTCGCAAGGCAAAACCGTTTTGCTGGCCGCCGCCGATACCTTTCGCGCCGCCGCCATCGAGCAGTTGGAAATCTGGGGCGATCGCACCGGAACCGAAGTCATCAAGAACAAGCCTGGCGGCGATCCCGCGGCCGTGCTCTTCGACGCATTGCAAGCTGCCAAAGCGCGCAACACCGACTACGTCATCGTCGATACCGCTGGCCGCCTGCACACGAAGAGCAGCCTGATGGAGGAGCTGTCGAAGATGCGGCGCACGGCGCAGCGCTTCAGCGCCAACGCTCCTCACGAGACCTTGCTGGTGATGGACGGCACAACCGGCCAGAACGGCCTGCAGCAGGCGCGCCTGTTCACACAATCCGCGGGAGTGACTGGCATCGTGCTCACCAAGCTCGACGGCACGGCCAAAGGCGGAGTGGTCGTCGCCATCTGCAAGGAGCTGGGCCTTCCCGTCCGCTACGTCGGCGTCGGCGAGAAGGTCGGCGACCTGCTGCCCTTCAATCCGCAGGATTTCGTCAACTCACTGTTCGACTAAATGAGCGTCTCTTCAACCGACGAGCAGTTCATGCAGCAAGCCCTGGAGCTCGCCCGGCAAGGCATCGGTCTGGCTTCGCCGAATCCTTGCGTTGGTGCGGTGCTGGTCGCACCCGAATGGCGAGATCGTCGGCCGCGGATCGCATACTTACGCAAGCAAGAAGCACGCTGAGGTTCTCGCCATCGAGCAAGCCGGCGAACGAGCGCGCGGCGCGACCCTTTACCTCAATCTCGAGCCCTGCTCTCATGTGGGTCGCACCGGCCCCTGCGCCGACGCCATCATCGCCGCGGGAATCAAGCGCGTCTTTGCCGCCATGCGTGATCCGAATCCTGCCGTGAGCGGCCGCGGCTTTGCCAAGCTACGCGAAGCCGGCATCGAGGTGCACGAAGGTCTCTGCGAATCTGAGGCGAAGAAGCTTAACGAGGCTTTCGCGAAGTACATTCGCCACAAGACCCCTTCGTCACGCTGAAGACGGCGATGACGCTGGACGGCAAGATCGCTGCACCCCCTCTCCAGGAACCCGACCCGGACTCAGGGTCGAGGTCGTCAACTTGGATTACCAGCGAAGTCGCGCGCGCGCATGTTCACCAGATGCGTCATGCCAGCGACGCCATCATGGTCGGAGTGGGCACGGTAATCGCTGACGATCCCCTGCTGACCGACCGCACCGGTCTGCCGCGCCGCCGTCCGCTGCTGCGCGTCATCCTCGATTCGCGCCTCCGCCTGCCGCTGGACTCACGCGTGGTGAAGACGGCGCGGCAGGATCTCATCGTCTTCTGCTGTTTCGCCGAAGAGAACAAGCGGCGTGAGTTGGAATCGCGCGGCGTGATCGTCGAGCAGGTTCGTATGCAGAAATCGGCCGTAAACGGCACCATCGTCTTCCCTACCGGCTCGCCCGCGGTGGAAGGCCGTCCCGACCTCGACCGTGTGATGCATAACCTTGGCGAGCGTGAGATCACCAGCCTTATCATCGAAGGTGGCGCGATGGTCAATTGGGCGGCGCTCTCGGCCGGCATTGTGGACAAGATTTTCTTTTACTATGCGCCGAGGATCCTGGCGGGAACCGGCTCGATTCCGTTTGCACTGGGTGCAGGCTACCGTCGTATCAGCGAGGCCGCGTCGGTGAAGTCGCTCACGCTGCATCGCTTCGGAGAGGACTTCGCGGTGGAAGGATATTTGCGGGATGTGTACGGAGAAGGAAGCAATTAGCAATTAGCGATGAGCTTTGAAGCGTAGCTCGGATGTCCGTCACTTGCGAGCCCACGGCTCAGTGCGGCTCAGCTAGTCGCTAATTGCTAATTGCTAATCGCTAATTGCTGAGGTGATCATGTTCACCGGTCTCATTGAAGAAGTTGGAACCATTGCCGGCATTGTGGAACGCGGCGGCAATCACCGCATCACCATCAACGCTCCAAACACCGCGAAGGAGTTGCACACCGGCAACAGCGTCGCGGTCAGCGGAGTCTGCCTGACCGCTCTCGACATTACGCCGCACGTCTTTCTGCGCCGATCTCGCCGCCGAAACCTGGGCGCGCACTTCCCTTTCGCGCATCACCCAGGGCGCACAAATCAATCTTGAGCTGCCGCTGAAGGCCGACGGCCGCATGGGCGGGCACATGGTGCAAGGCCACGTCGACGGCGTCGCGCGCTTCGTCGCCCTCGATCCCATTCCCAACGCCGACGACTTCTGGCTGCATCTCGACATCCCTGAAGACCTCGAGAAGTATGTCGTCTTCAAAGGATCGATCGCGATCGAAGGCATCAGCCTGACGGTTGCGAAGCTGGAAGGTCTGCGGCTCACTATCGCCATCATTCCTCACACCGTCAAGATGACGAATCTGGGTTCGCTGAAGGCCGGCGACCCGGTCAACATCGAGACCGACATTGTCGCAAAGTATCTGGAAAAGTGGACTCACCGCGACCAGCAAAGCGGCTCGCTGACTGTTGATCGACTGGTTGCGCAAGGATTCTAGCTAGGGCATGGATCGCTTGCGCCACCTGCTGGTACGGTGAACGATTGTGTCCCAACGGGCGAGTGGTTGCCGCGTAGCGTTAGTGGAGTTGACTCGCCAGTGATTAGCTCGGCAAGACCTTTCTAAGCTGCTTGAGCCACCCGCTCGCCCCTTCGTGCGCCGTCCCCGCCACCTGAAGGCCATTCTAAGAAGTGGGCCCGCGGTGATAACATGCGACCCGCTTTTCCATTGCCGACTCCAGAACCTTTGCAAACAGGTGGCTCCGATGAAGAAACTAGCCCTTGGTTTTCTGGTTACGTTATTGTGCATTCCGGCCGCGGCGCAGGCGATTTACTCCAGCGGCCCCACCAACGGTAATTGGAACGCGTGGACCATCAACTTCGGCTTCATTGTCAGCGACACGTTCACCGTCTCTAGCTTCGATACTCCGATCACTGGCGCCTCATTTGCAATGTGGTTGTTCCCAGGCGACACGCTGGAATCCGCTCAACTATCGATTACCTCGGGCGAAAACGGCGGCACTACCTACTTTGATCAGACTGTGAACTTCAGTCAGACAAGCTGCGCCGCCAATCAGTACGCCTACAACGTCTGTACGGAGAACACCTCATTCTTCGGCCCCACGCTTAATACCGGAACCTACTGGCTGAACTTGCAGAATGCTCAAACGGCCACCGGGGACCCAGTCTTCTGGGACCAGACCGTTGGCCCCCACACCAATCTAGGGTCCGCATCCGAGAACACCGTGGGCACGATTCCTGGCGAGACCTTCACCCTGCTGGGCGAGACTACCTTCGGTAGTAATTCCTCGCTGACCACGGCCGCGCAGTCAGTCCCTGAACCCGGCAGCCTCCTGTTGTTTGCCTCCGGAGCGCTGGGATTGGCGGGCTTTCTGCGGAGCAAAGCGGCTCGCTAACGGTCGATCAGCTGGTGGCGCGGGGATTCTAGTACGCCGCTCTGCCGCACTTGGAACAAAACCGGCTGCCCGCCGGCAGCGACGTACCACAAACGCTACAGAAGCCCAAGGAACCCTGGCCGCCGGGTAATGCAGCGCCCGCTCCAGCGGCGCGCGTCATCGATTGCGTTCCATAAGGCGTCATCGGCTGGCTTCCATAGGGAGAATACGGGCTTGGGTATCCAGCGCGACCGCCGGCTTTCGGATTCGGTCCGTATTGGTTCGGGCCCGGCGTGCCGTCCAGCACGTGGAACACTAGTAACACAATACCGCCTCCTGGAATGAAGGCTATCAGCACCCACAAACCGCTAAGGTCCGCGTCATGAAGCCGGCGTACTGACACTGCCAATCCTGGCAAGATCGTCAGGAGAACGTAGACAAAGAATATGACCAAGCAGATCGCAAATCCGACTGGCTTTTCGCCGGCGGTCGGCGAAGGAAATAACGGTATAAGCATCAATACAAAAGCCAAGGCGATAAGAAAGTTCACCAACTGAAACATCCAATACTCTTTTCGCCTGGCCCGGCCCGTAAACACGGCGTAATTCCTGATCACCTTCGCATACCAGTACACACATTCCTCCAGTGGCGCTTGCTCTGGTTCGAGATTGTCCGCTGATCGCGTAAGCAAGGCAACAGAAAACGACGTTCGGTCGACAAGTGCAAGGCTTGCGGCGTCTCAAACGGCGGCTGGCCCAGCGGCGCCCAACGGTGGTTGGTCGCGCATTGTGATATCGCCTGGGGCCGACAAGCCGCTGTTTGCATTTACTGGCCCGTATCTGAACGACCCGCTCCTCCATGGGCCTTCCCGACAAATCCTTGTTGGCCGTCAGTGGGATTGGTTCGACTTGAATCATGTCGGCCTTCGGTGCCGACCAATTTCCAGCAACGAAGGTGCGGCTCACAACCGCTCTGGAAGCGGCTCTCAAGCCGCCATCTAACCCTAACTGGCGATCAATCGCCATTACACAGGGTTAGGCTTAAAAGGCCAAGCAAAGCCGTGAACTCGCTTACACAGCCCTGCTTCTTAAACGAGAAGGCCGTGTGCGGAACGTGGGCGATTCTGATCAGGCGGGGGATTCAGCAGGGTATGGGTGCGATGAGGGAAACGGACGGAGCGTCCTTGGGTGGTCTTCCGGTTTGGCAAGTGCCCGATTATCCTTTCGAATACCGGGCACTTCACAGCCAATTTAGACAGCCTGAACGTTCTCTGCCTGTAGACCCTTGGGGCCTTTGGTGACGGCAAACTGCACCCTTTGACCTTCTTGCAAGCTGCGAAAGCCGCCGGCTTGAATGGCTGAGAAATGCACGAAAACGTCTTCGCCGTTCTCACGTGAAATGAAGCCGAAACCCTTGGCATCGTTGAACCACTTAACTGTTCCTTGTTCCATACTGATATTCCTACCTTTTATCTGAATTTCTGCTGAGGAAGAATCGCTGCCATGAGAGGAGGTGACGCTTGGTTGGCGGAACCGACTATCAATTGGGGTGAATCAAACTTAGCGGGATAATTATACTGCGCCAGGGCTCAAAATGGCTCAGCATTTTTATCCGGCTCCGGCTGCTCGCCACGATCCGTGAGGGCCATCACATCACAAGGGACATTACCAATTGCCGCGGTCAGTGCCATGGACGACGGCTTCCGTGCTCTCCGTGTTCTCTGTGGTGAAATAGCTTCTGCCTTACAGTGACCCAAAATGCGGCTGGTGAGCCGGCCGTTGCGCACCGAAGTAGTGCTCGAAATCCATGGAGTCGAGGTCGAGGAACTCCTGCACGATCGGCTCCTGGCAGGCGGCCATTTCTTTGACCGTTCCGAAGAAAATTGCTTTGGCCTCGTGCAGAAACAGCAGCCGGTCCGCCAGCTTCTTGGCAAGCGCCATGTCGTGGGTGACGACGATGCTGGTCAGCTTCAACTGTTTCTTTAACTTTTGGATCAAATCACCTAACAGATGGGCCATTAGCGGATCAACCATCGTCGTCGGCTCGTCGTATAGAACCGCGTCCGGCTGGGCCGCCAGGGCGCGCGCAATCGCCACCGAACGCTTCATCCCCGTGGACAGATCCGACGGCAGCAGATCGCGAAATTCGCGCACTCCGACCATGTCGAGCAGGCCGTCGATAATCTGGTAGATCTGCTCTTCTTCCAGACCTCCTCGTTCGCGCAGGGGAAATGCCACGTTCTCGCCGACGGTCAGCGAGTCGAAGAGCGCGCCGTTCTGAAACACCATCGTCACCTTCTTGCGAATGCGCTCCATCTCCGCTTCGGGGTAATCGGTGATGTCTTCGTAGGCGACCCAGATTCGTCCGCTGTCGGGTTTGAGAAAGCCCATGATTTGGTGCAGCGAGACTGACTTGCCGACGCCGCTTCGGCCCAGGATGCAGACCGTCTCGCCGGGCATGACGTCAAAGCTCACGCCGTCCAGCACCACGTTGCTGCCGAATGCCTTGTGTACGTTCTGGAACTCGATGTAGGGCTTTTGCTCAGGCATCGCTGGGTTCTTTTCATTCTCCCTGGATTGCGGCTCGGCTGCCGGTGCTTTCTGGTTTACCAGCTCTCCATACTCTTCGGAGGTGTTGACGTTATGGAACAGGTCGGCCGAGAATCCTGCCGCCACGATCTCCCGCAACGGAATCTGGCGCGTGGGGACCGCTGCGAACAGATGACTGATCTTGTAGTCACCTCGTTTCAGCGCTTCCTCGGCGACGGTTCGCACCTGCGGGCGATAGATCGCGCACAGCGGCTGCAGACCGCCCAGCGCATCCGGAACCACGACCAGGTCCTGCGTTGCCTGCGCTTGCCGCAACAGCCATTGCAGAAAGCCTGGCGTCATCAACGGCATGTCGACCGAGAGCACCAGATTCAAGTCGGTCTCGGTCGTGCTCAGTGCCGCGTGGATGCCGCTCAAGGGCCCGCAATCAGGGTACACATCTTCGATGACAACGCCGAATTGCTCGTAGCGCTGCCGAGGACCGACGATGTATGCCCTGTCAGCCACCGCGCGAGCGGTCTGCAGCGCACGCTCCAGCAAAGTCAGCCCACCAAGCTGCAGCAGCGCCTTGTCGGAGCCCATACGCGAGCTGCGACCCCCGGCGAGCACGAATGCAGTGACGCCATCCACGTGGGAATGATACCTGATTGGCTGGTCGCTGGTCGCTAATCGCTTTTCGCTATTCGCTTTTCGCCAGAGACTTTGAGGCGATTGAAAACCATACTGATGAACTTGGGCGACCCTCAAGGACGTGTCGTCGCTGGTTTTGCAACTAAGCGGCGGAATTGAAGCTCTTGCCTTTCAATCTGGCGAAGAGCGAAGAACGTAAGGCGAAGAGCGAAGAACGTTCCTACGCGTGTGCAGGCTTAAACGTGCTGGTCTTGGGAATGCACCCGTTAATCTCGACAGCCACGATGCGCCCGGCGTGATCCAGTTCCAGACGTTGCGGGCGCGTTGAGGACTGCATCGCCGTTTAGTCCGGGCAGCGAGATGAATACGCGATTCTCCACGTAAGTTGCCGTCGGGTCACGCTTGAGGAAGGAGAGTGCGTGATCGTTGCGGCACATCTTGGGCAGCATGAAGCTGAGATCCGCGACATCGCCCGTCTCGGTGACGGACACTGCCACCTCGATCGAGATGCGCGATGTGACCTCATCACCCTCAACTTCAACCTGGGGCTTGAAGCAAATGTAATACTCGAACCCGGACTCGGGATCGAATGGGCTTCGATCCACTTGAAATGCCATGAGTGCGCCTCCCTGCTCGCGCACGACTTGGACAAGCATACTAAATCACATGAGTGCCTGCTGCAATATCACAAAGGTTTCATGCAAGCAGCCGCACGAAATCCGAACTGAAGCCTGTCGCAATCGCCTGCTCTGGTATATTGCGGTGATAGCCGTTTTGACCCAAGCATGCCACTGTTTTCGCCCACAGAGTTCGCGAAGGACCAAGTGCTGGCAGTGCAGGAGTACTCCCTGCTGGCCGGTCGCTCGCTCTCGAATGTCTTCGCGAAACCGCGGTACCTAGACGACACACTGCAGCAGGCCGACCTGATCGGCGTAGGTTCGTTGCCCATCGTCGTGCTCACGGGCTTTTTCACCGGCGCCGTGCTGGCGTTGCAGACCTCCGGCACGCTGGAACAATTCGGATCGCTTTCGCTGACCGGCAAACTGGTGGCGTTCTCGATGGTTCGCGAACTCGGCCCGGTGCTGACCGGCTTGATGGTGGCAGGCCGCAATTCCAGCGGCATGGCCAGCGAACTCGGCTCCATGAAAGTCACCGAGCAGATTGACGCCATGCGCGCCATGGGCGTCGATCCCTCGAAAAAACTGGTAACCCCCCGCGTAGTCGCGACGGTCATCATGCTGTTCTTCCTCAGCATCATTTCCGACCTGGTCGGACTCGCCGGCGGTTTCATGATTTCCTATCTGCTGCTGGGACTCGATGCCAACCAGTACTGGACCACCGCGTACCAGGGTCTGCGCTTCGGCGATGTGCTGATGGGACTGAGCAAGCCGGTCATCTTCGGCTTCATCATCGCCAGCATCGGCTGCTACTACGGCTTGTCGGCCAAAGGAGGCACGCAAGGCGTAGGACGCGCGACCACGCAGGCCGTCGTTGCTGCATCCGTGCTGATCCTGGTCAGCGATTTCTTCCTCACCCGGCTGCTCATGGGATTCTTTCAATACTGACCATGCCAATCCTCGCTCCACCCCAAGAGAGTTCCCTGTCGTCGCCTCCGCCGCCGGCTGCCGGATGCGTGATGAGCTTCGAAGATGTTGCCATTGCCTTTGATCATCCGGTGCTGGAGGGCATTTCTTTCCGGCTTCCGCGCGGCGAAACCAAGATCCTGATGGGCGTGGCCGGTACGGGCAAGACTCTGATCCTGAAGCTGGCACTGGGCCTGCTGAAACCCGATTCCGGACACATCAACGTGCTGGATAACGAGGTCACGGCCATGCGGGAGCAGGATCTCTTCGCGCTGCGCCGCAAGATCGGGATGGTCTTTCAGGAGAGCGCACTCTTCGATTCGATGACGGTGGAGGAGAACGTCGCCTATCGCTTGATCGAAGAGACGGGGAGAGTTACCGAAGAGATCCACCAGCGCGTGCTGGAGGCGCTGCGATTCGTCGAACTGGAGCACACGGTCGCGCTCTCTCCCGGTGAGCTTTCCGGTGGCATGCGGCGACGCGTGGCCATTGCGCGCGCCATCATCACCCAACCGGAAGTCCTGCTGTACGACTCACCCACCGGCGGCCTTGATCCGGTCACATCCAATACGATTATCGAGTTAATCGTGAAGCAGCGCGATGTTTATCACACCAGCTCGCTCATGGTGACGCATCGCCTGCAGGATGCCTTCACCATGGCCAGTCATTATTTCGACCGCCAGCAGAACAAGATGGTGCCGGTTGGAGATGGAGTGGACTGCGGTGATCTGAATACCAGGTTCCTGATTCTTCGCGACGGCAAGATTATCTTTGAAGGCAACGCGGCTGACCTCTTGCGTTGCGATGATCCTTACATTCGCGAGTATTTGAGCTGAGGCCGCATTTCGAGACCGGCCCGCGCCAGATCGCCGACCGATTTGTGTCAGGGCACGACTTTAGTGTCTGCGTGAGAACCCTGTCGTCCCCGGGGGACTCGAGATTTTTTTTTCATCTACCCAGCGCTGAAGCGCTGGGCTAAGCTCTTTCGCGCCTGCGGCGCTGGGTTTATCGGCCAAAGATCATCGCTCTGTTCCACCAGGATCTTGCAGACTCAGTTCTCACGCAGACACTTTAGTCGTGCCAGAAGAGCTCCTTAATGAGTACGGACTTTAGCCCCTGCAGATTACCGGCGCAGGGGCTGAAGAGAGTGTGTCGCGGCCCGTGCCGCCGCTCCCGCGGCTAACCGCAGATCCCTCGGTCGGGCTAAAGCCCTCGGTCGGGATGACAGATCATCAAAGGAGCCGGGACGCTGGCCTTAAAGCCCATTACTTTTTCGGCTTTATCGGCACGACTTAAAGTCGTGCCCTGACACAAATCATTCTTACTTAGAGCGGGTCGTTAGCTCTGCTTGGCCGCGGCTGCGCGCATCTTGGCGAACTCTGCCATACGCACCTGCATGCGCTTCAACCGTTCGCGTCCCTCGGGGGTGCCCTCAATCACCTTCTCCATGTTCTGCAGGAACTCCGGCGACACCATCTTCTCGCGCATTTCCTTGATGAAGGGCTGGACCTTGCCATACACAAAGTTCATCTCGCCCAGCGTGTCCTGCGCGAGCGCGGCGTTGAGTGTGCCATGGACAATCAGCGAGGCAACCATCTCCCAATAACCCAGCACCTGCCGCACGTAGGCGTTTTCCTTGGTGCCGAATGCGCCCACGACAGACATTAATTCTTCAAATGAAGACGGTGAAAACTGGGCGACAAAGTCCCGCGCCTGCCGCATGACCGCTTCGCGGCGAAGATCGTACAGCTTCAAAACGAGTTCGGCATCGTGATGCGTGGCTGGTGTATTGCTCATGAATCCTCCGGATGAATGGGATGGGAAAAGCCGTCGACCGACGACGGCTTCTCCTGTGTTTGGATGTGGAAAAGCGAAACCGGCTTCAGGGAATTACTGATGCGCCATCTCTGACATCTTGGAGAAGGCTTCCTTCGCGCGACGCTCCATCTCCTGCGGCGCAACATCCTCAACATGCTGTCCCAGTGCCCAGCGATGACCAAAAGGATCGGTGATCTGGCCGTAGCGATCGCCCCAGAACTGATTCGCCAACGGCATGTCGACCTTCGCGCCCGCGGCTACAGCCTGATTGAACAGGCTGTCGACATCGTCCTTCACGTAGAGGTTGAGCACCACCGGGCTGCCGCCAAGGGTCTTAGGCGAGCCGCAGCCGAAGCCGGGAAACACGTCCGCCAGCATCAGCCTAGCGCCACCGACATTGAGCTCGGCGTGCATAACTTTTCCGTCAGGCGTCTTGTGGACCCCGAGAATCTCTGCTCCAAAAGCATTTTTGTAGAACTCTGCGGCCTTGACGCCATCGTCGACGACCAGGTGAGCAATGATGGTCGCATCCTTCAACTGTCCTGCCATGAATTCACCCCTTTCAGATAAATGCCCGGCGTCAGGCCGGGCGGGTTGGATTGACAATCTTTCTATTATGCAACGGCCTCGGGCTTCAGTTCGCGCGTGTAGTCACATTTAACATGGCTTTCATCCTCGGCTTTCTTCTTCCCGCGGCGCTTTGGTTCGGCATCGGCGGTGTCAGTCCGCTTGTTGTTCGGGCAGACGATGAAAGTTCCGGACTTCAGGTTCTTTTCCAGCAGATACGGGCTGCCGCACTCCGGACACGGCTCGTCTATCAACTTGTACGCGGAAGTGAACTTGCACTTGGGATAGTTCGAGCAACCGTAGAAAAGATTGCCCCGGCGTGCCTTCTTCTCCGCCAGATCGCCGGTCTTGCACTCCGGACACTTCACTCCGATGTAGTTCTGCTTCACCCATTTGCAGTCGGGATATCCGCTGCAGGAGATGAACTCGCCGAAGCGGCCGTGCCGTATCAGCAGATTCCGTCCGCACTGCGGACACTTCTCGTCCAGCGGGATGTCAGGGACTTTCTTGCCCTGATCGAGCCGGCGCGTGGTCTTGCAATCCGGATAACCGGTGCACGCCATGAATTGCCCAAAACGCCCGCGCTTCAGCACCATCGGACGTCCGCAGTTCTCGCAATATTCCTCCTGCGTGGTCTCCTGCACATCGGCGGAATCCAGGTCGGGCAGGTCGATGGGATTTTCCTTGGTGAAGGTGCAGCTGTTGGGATCGGTCTTGTCATAGGAGCTGCAGGCATAGAACGAACCGTGCTTACCCCACTTGATGACCAGCGGCGAGCCGCACCGTTCGCACTTCTCGTCGGTCGGCTTCTCCATCCGCTTCACGTTCTCCATGTGCTTTTCGGCGTAATGGAGTTCCTTCTCGAACTTCTTGTAGAAATCCTTCAGCGCATCGGTCCAGCGTTCTTTGCCGTCCTCGATCTCGTCGAGCTCTTCCTCCAACCGCGCCGTGTAGGTAGGATCGAAGATGTCTTTGAAGTTTTCGACCAGAAGATCGGTAACAACCATGCCGATTTCGGTGGGAATGAACTTGCCTCCCGACTTCTGCACGTACTGCCGCTCCTGAATCGTGCTGATGATCGCCGAATAGGTGGAAGGCCGGCCAATTCCCCGCTCTTCCAACTCCTTCACCAGAGACGCCTCGTTGAAGCGCGGAGGCGGCTCGGTGAAGTGCTGCTCCGGCTTCAGGCCCTTCAGCGTGAGCTTCTGTCCCTGCACCAGTTCAGGCAGCTTATGCTTGAGCGCCTCGTCCTCTTCGTCCCGGGTGTCCTTCGACTCCTCGTAAACTTTCAGGAAACCCTCGAACTTGAGGATGGAACCGGTCACCCGGAAGCGATGGGTTTCGCCGCTCTTGGTCTGGGCGTCGATGTCGACGGTGGTCTGATCGAAGACCGCGGGATTCATCTGCGATGCGACAAAGCGCTGCCAGATCAGCTTGTAGACCTTGTACTCGTCTTCCTGCAGGAACTGCTTCATCTGGTCAGGATGACGGGCCACTGACGTTGGACGAATCGCCTCGTGTGCTTCCTGCGCGGCCTTCCGGGACTTATAGGTATTGGGCGACTCCGGCAGAAATTCCTTGCCGAAATCCTTGCCGATGAGCTCGCGGACCTCCGCCAACGCGTCATTCGACACCTGGGGCGAATCGGTACGCATGTAGGTGATGAGACCAACCGTGCCTTCATCGCCGCCCAGGTCGATGCCTTCATACAGCCGCTGGGCGATCATCATCGCGCGCTTCACGCTGAAGCGCAGCTTGCGCGAGGCATCCTGCTGGAACTTGCTGGTGGTGAACGGCGCTGCCGGGTTTTGCCGCCGCTCACGCTTCTCAACCGACGCCACTGTCCAGGCGGCATCTTTCAGCTCCGCCTCAACTCCCTTTGCGGTTTCTTCGTTAGGCAGGACGTTCTGCTTGGGATTGGTGCCTTGCAAGCGCGCATCGAACGCCGGAGGTTTTGGCCCCAGGAGGTGGGCGTCGAGCGTCCAGTACTCAATCGGAACGAATGCCTTGATTTCGCGCTCGCGCTCAACGATCAGACGTAGCGCGACGGTCTGCACGCGACCAGCCGACAGACCACGACGGACCTTATCCCATAACAGCGGTGAAATCTGATAACCGACCAGCCGGTCGAGCACCCGGCGGGTCTGCTGCGCGTCAACCAGGTTGGTATCGATGTCGCGTGGATGTTTAAACGCTTCCTGCACGGCGCGCTTGGTGATCTCGTTGAAGGTCACGCGCCGGATGGAGATGGGATTCTTCTTTTTCCTCTTGCCGTCGACGCTGTCGCCACCGAGTTCTTCGGCCAGGTGAGCTGCGATAGCCTCGCCTTCGCGATCCGGATCAGGCGCCAGATAGATGGTATCCGCCGACTTCGCCAGCTTCTTCAGCTTGGCGACAACTTTCTCCTTGCCCGGGATGACCACGTATTCGGTCTGGAAGTCGTTGTCGAGATCGACCCCCAGCGACTTCTTGGGCAAGTCTTTGATGTGCCCGAGCGAGGCTTCCACCTCATAGCCCGAGCCAAGATATTTTTGGATCGTCTTCGCCTTGGCCGGCGATTCGACGATGACTAAACCTTTTGACAATGGAACCTCAATCTTTGCGAATTACGTTTATGAAGCTAGCACGGTGCGCCGCTCGCGGCAAAACCGCTGGCGGCGCGCTCTTCGCTTTTCGCTTTTCGCTATTCGCCAGAAACGCTGGCACGGCTACTCATGCGAACACCGCGCAGCCTTTGTAGAAAAGCCGTCAACATCTGCCGTACGCTGGTTAAGTCCCTAAGAAGACTGGCATATCCGGCCGCATCCACGAATCCCAAGTCCTTCGCCAGCCGTAGGTGATTCTGCAACTCGCTGGCAGATCCCATCGAGATTTGGACGTAGCGAGCGAGTTCACCGTCGCTCCAACGTCCGCAGCCCTCGGCCAGGTTCGCTCCAATAGATCCCGCAGCCCTCCTTAGCTGACTGCTAAGTCCGAACATTTCCGAGCGCGGAAACCGTTCGGTGGCGCGATAGACATTGAGGGTAAGCCTGTGTGCCTTCTGCCAAACTTCCAGCTCCTCGTGATTTCTCACATTGCACCTCGGCATTCTCTGGCGAAAAGCGAAGAGCGAAAGGCGAAGAGCGCGCCCCTTCCCGTCGCCCTACATCGCTTTGACGTAATACTTCCCGGGCAGCGCCTTAATCCGGCCGCTCAGCTCCAGCTCAAACAATGCCGCGAAAATTTCCGAGGAGGACAAGTGCGAGCACAAGCGCTCTACCAGCTGATCAAGGTGGGTGGATTCATCCGATTTCAGCAACCCCAGCACCCTTTTTTCGTGGGGCGACAGCTCTACGCCCTGAAACAATGATGCGGAACCGGGCGCTTCCGATGCAGGCTGCTCCACCGGCGTCAGCGCCAGACGGGTGTCCGCGGGTAGCTCTTCCCACACATCTTCCCACGTCGCCACCAGTGCAGCACCCTGCTTTATCAATGTGTTGGGACCCCAGGACATCTTGTTGGTCACGTTGCCGGGAACCGCGTAAACTTCCCTGCCTTGCTCCAGGGCGCAGCGCGCCGTTACGCGCGTTCCACTGTATTCGCCCGCTTCAATCACCAGCACCCCGATCGAGATGCCGCTAATCAGGCGGTTGCGAATGGGAAAATTCTGCGGCGCCGGAAACGTCCCCAGCGGAAATTCCGTGATGATGGCTCCGCCGGCCGCCAGGATTTCGTCCCTTATCTTCCTATTCTCTTTTGGATAGACTTCGTCAATTCCGGTTCCCCAGATCGCCACCGTTTGCCCACGTCCGTTGAGAGCGCCTCGATGGGCGGCGCTGTCGACGCCGCGCGCCATGCCGCTAAAGATGACCAGCCCGCGAGCCGCAAGATCGCACGCCAGGCGCTCCGCCATGCCGACTCCATACGGCGTCGGGTGTCGCGTACCAACTACCGCAATTCCCCGCTTGTTGATGACCTCGGCATTCCCCTGCAGATAGAGGACGAGCGGAGGATCGTAGATCTCTCGCAATTGGGTGGGAAATTCCGCATCCTCGGGCGAGATGATCGTCGCCCCAGCTTCGCGGACGTGGTCATATTCCGTTGCCGCAAGCTCCAGCGACTTGCCTGAGGCAATGCTCTGGGCCGCGGCGGCGGCCAATCCTGACGCCTCAAGCTCGGTTAACGATGCGGCGAAGAGTCGATCGATTGCTCCAAAGCGCTCGACCAGCTTGCGGCCTCGTCCCGCTCCTATGCCTGGGGTCAAAGAAAGCGCCAGCCACTGCTGCTTACGCGCCAGAGCGAAATCTTGCGCTCGGGGCACCAATTCGGTTTCCATGGGGACTCCAGAGTCCGGCTGGGCTCCAGACCAGCGCAGGGTAACCGCTGGGATGGTTACCGTCAAGGACGGCCGTCACTAACCCATGGGCCGAATCAAGGAATTTGTCGGATTTCGCTGCTCGGAGGGCCGGTGCGGTCCAGGTCGATCGCGCTCCGAGGCAACACATCACGTGGGGCATTTCTCGGTGGTCAGGCGGCGCGCGCGGATTTTGCGGCCGTTCTTGAGCGTCACGAAGAGGTCCTTGCCCTTCTCAACAAAGTCGACCGGCTGGCCATTACTGGCCATCAAGTCGTTAGCTTCGGTAGCGTCGGTGGTCGTCAGCTCCCCGCAAAAGACAGCGCTGTCCTTCACGGCAAAATCGATGGTGAACTCGCGCACAATCAACCATCGCCCGCTCTGGACCACGCGCTTATCGGCATGCAGGTTTCCCAGCGTGCCGGTGGTCATCGTCTCGGAAACTGGAATGAGCGACTGGCTGCCAAGCGGCAGTGGCAGGACGAAGAAAATCAACGGCGCAAGAACGAACAATAGCCGGGGGCGTTTGCTACGCCTGCATTCCGGAATGTCGTCACCGCTCATCGACGTCTCCGTTCCCGAATACCCTACATCATAGGACGCGCGATGCCGATTGCGGACATATTAATTTGTGTTGTGCCGTCGTTTGGTACCGTTCCGAGGCACCCCACATGCCGCACGGTTTCTCTGGCGGATTCCGGCTCTCGGATTCGACTGGCGCGGCCCGCCGGCATGCGGCTCGGTTAGGCTGGGGCGACCGGTGGTGTCGCCGCTCTATCTGAATTGCAAGGGTGAAGAAATCGTACTGATCGTCATCAGCAAAGTCACATTCGTCATGGAAGAAGAACATCCATCATCTCAGTTTCTCTAGCCCTATCGACAACTCCCTTGCCATAAACGCGGTCAGCCGTTGTTACTTCTCCCTTGTGAATACATGATACGCCTTCGGCAACCTTGCCGTTGGATGCCCATTTCCGGCAGCTTTATGTCCGCAGGAATGCCCTAAGTCGTACTGGGAACACTTCGCCGCGCATGTTCCGTACCGGCCCAAATCCAACCTTGCCCGCGGGTTATACGGCCTCTGCCCGTCTACTTCTCTACCAGGCAATATTCGCCGATTTTCTGATCTTTGTCGGGATCGGCCGTGGCCGCGTAAAGATCCACATTTGCGCAGTCGTACATGCCCCAATTCTTGGGCAGACGAACCATGATGTAGGTTCCTGCTCCCGGAGCTTTACAACTACTCGCATCCTTGTTGCAGTTCAGCTCAAAAGAAGCTTTCGCCTGGGCTCCTTCCGGAATAGCCGTCACGATAACGGTTTCTTTGCTGAGCTCACTTTTCTTAACCGTGATGGTCGATCTGTCCTGCGCCACCAATTGGACGCCTGCCGCGAGCACGAGGAGAATGATTGCTCGTTTCATATCCGGAAACCTCCTCACCAAAAATGTCCCGATCGACAGCCCATATCTTGTGGTGGCATATCCGGAAGCAGATTTCCCAATTCCGGATAGCCTTGACGGGCTGCCTACGCAATCATGATTGCTCAGCGTTTGTGGATTGTCTGTGACCGGTAACCGCCAGGCTAGTGTGATGAAGCGTGAGAGCAACATCGGTGACGGCGAACCAGCGGCGTAGGATTTAGAACTGCATGGATAGACTTTCGCCCAAGAACGCATCTATTATGAAAGGGTATCGACATGGCCATCCGGATTACAGGTCGCCCCGTCACGCCAGAACAGGTAGCGAAGCTGCTGGAGATTTCCCCTCAGCGTGAACAGGCGATCGCCGAGTTGACTGGCTACAGAATTGACGAGGCAAAGCCGCATGCCCGCAGGGCGCGTTCCAAGAAGGGAACCTACAGGTTCTCGGTGAAGAGGGCGGCAAAGCAACGCTAAGGCTGTCTTCCTCAACATTCCCTACGACCAGAAGTTCAAATCCCTCTATTTAGCCTACATTGTGGGGCTGTCAGCACTTGGCCTTGTTCCAGTAGCGACGCTGGGCACTCCTGGTGATCGCCGTCTTGATCGCATTTTCTCCCTCCTGCGATCGTGCAAGTACTCGATCCATGATTTATCTCGTGTCGAGGTTGATGCCAGTCCCCCTAGAACGCCGCGTTTCAACATGCCGCTTGAGCTCGGGTTGGCAATAGCGTGGAGGCGTGTGGGGGCATCGTCACACACCTGGTTTATTTTTGAGTCGCAATTGCGGCGGCCCGAAAAATCATGCTCGGACATAAGCGGCACCGACGTCTATATTCATGACGCCGATGTGCGAGGCGTATTCAGACAGCTGCGTAACGCACTGGTTCGACCGAGCGGTCAGCCTAACGTTCCACAAATGATGACAATTTACGAAGATCTCAAGCCGGTTGTTCGACAGATCCTACGGAATGCAGGGACGAAGGACATTTATCAGGCTCAAGTATTTTCTGAGATCAGGCTCGCTGCTCAGCAGCTTGCGTCGAAGCAACTCGGACGGCATTGAGTAAGGCTGCCCGCATCGCAACTCGGATCGCAAAGATAGTCCCGTCGTTTTCTGAAGGCATTAATTCCGAAATAGGTTTACCACAGCAGGCTTGGTCACTTTGCCCATTGCATTGCGCGGGAGCGCCTCCAGCACAAGCAAGCGTGATGGCACCTTGTGCGCAGCCAATCGCTGCTTGCACCACGCGCGCAGCTCCTCAAGCTCAATCACGCTCCCATCGCACAGCACGACAGCGACAGCAACGCGCTCGCCCCACTCCGCGTCGGGAACTCCGACCACGGCACATTCGGCAATGGCTATGTGCTCGCGCAATGTTTCCTCAATCTCCAGCGCGGAAACCTTGTGCCCGCCGGTCTTGAGAATGTCGATGTTGGTGCGCCCCAGAATGCGATAGACACCGTTCTCGACGATCGCGGTATCGCCGGTGCGAAACCAGCCATCGCGAAACGCCTCGCGCGTCGCATCGGGCTTGCGCCAGTATTCGACAAACACGTTTGGGCCGCGCACTTCAATCTCACCGGGCGCGCCTGCCGGAACATCCTGACCCGTCTCGCCGGCCAATCGCACTTCCACGCCAGGTAGTGGCCGACCTACGCTGCCCGGCACGCGTGTGCCGCGGTAGGGATTCGAGATCGCCATGCCGATCTCCGTCATCCCGTAACGCTCCAGCAATGTGTGACCGGTGATCTCCTTCCAGCGCTCCAGCGTGCTGACCGGCAGCGCCGCCGAACCCGACACCATCAGCCGCAACTTTGCAGCGGCCTTGCTCAACGCCGCGCGACGTTCTGGCGACGCGGCTTCCCAAGCGGCGATGAGCTTCACGTAGATCGTCGGCACTGCCATGAAGAGTGTCAGGCGCTCGCTCGCAATCCGCTCCCAGACGGCGTTTGCGTCGAAGCGCGGCAGCATCTCGCAGACTGCGCCCGACCACAGCGCGCAGGAGACCACGTTGATGATTCCGTGAACGTGATGCAAGGGCAGGCAGAGCACAATGCGGTCGTCGGCTGACCACTCCCACGCTTCAATCAGGCTTTCGATCTGCGCCGTGGTGTTGGCGTGCGTCGTCACCACGCCCTTGGGACGACTGGTGGTGCCGCTGGTGTAGAGGATCATGGCGCGCCGTTCGTTGGCGATCTCGGGAAGAGCAACGCGTGACTCGCGCGAGAGCATGTCGCGATATGGGTAAGCGGGAATTCCGCACGCAGCCGAGACTGCAGCCGCAACCGATTCGTTGCTCGAATCGTAGATGAGCGCCGAAGCCTGGGCGTCGTTGACGTAGTACTCGAGCTCGCACGCGGGAGTGTTGAGCGGCAGCGGCACGGCAATGCCGCCGGCTCGCCAGATTCCCCACTGCACCGCGACCCACGGGAACCCCGGCGCAACTAGAAAGGCAATACGCTCTTCGCTTAGATCTTCGCGGCCGTGCAGCAGCGCTGCGGCGACTCGCGACGAGGCATCGAGCAAATCATCGTACGAGTACACACCGTCGCAATCAACGATCGCGGTGCGGCTGCGATACTGCTCAGCACGAGTAATTAACCACTTCTCACTGGGAGTCATTGCAGCAGATTCCAAGCAGTGTGTCAGGGCACGACTTCAGTCGTGCCGTAAAGCTTCCAAAAAACCGGGGCTTTAGCCCCTGCAGAATATCCCTTCAGAAGCTAAAGCCCAAGATCTTTGAGGAGCTGAGTCGGCACGACTGGACAGGCTGCTGAAGAGCTCTGACGCGCCAGCTTTATGCCGCCGGCTGAAAGCCGGCTCGGGAAGGCAAAACAAGGCGCTTGAACGCGGCGCTGAAGCGCCGCACTACCCGACCAAGGCACGATACAGAGTTTTCAGCAGCCTGTGAAGTCGTGCCCTGTTACAAAGCGCTCGCGGGACGCCTTCTTCAGCGGCCTGTGAAAACCGGCTCAGGAAAGGATATAGACGGCCTGAGACGCTGGCCTGAAGGCCAGCTCTACCCGGAGTTCAGATTTACGATTACCCCCGCGCCGTCTTCTGATCGCTGAAGACCTGGCCGTCGCGGATGTGGATGACGCGGTGCGCGTACTCGGCGATGTCGTGCTCGTGGGTCACCAGAACGATGGTGTTGCCCGCCTCGTGCAGCTTGTCGAAGAGCGCCATGATCTCAAGGCCGGTCTGGGAATCGAGGTTGCCGGTAGGCTCGTCAGCGAGGATGATCGAGGGATCATTCACCAGCGCTCGGGCGATGGCGACGCGCTGCCGTTGGCCGCCGGACAGCTCGTTGGGCTTGTGATTCATGCGCGATTCCATGCCCACGGAAGTCAAAGTTTTCTTGGCCCGCTCGATGCGCTCCTCGGCGGGCATGCCCGCGTAGATCAGCGGCAACTCGACATTGTGCAGCGACGAGGCACGCGCCAGCAGATTGAAGGTCTGGAAGACGAATCCGATTTCCTTGTTGCGAATGCGCGCCAGCTCATCGTCGTCCAACTCGCTGACCAGCTGTCCGTTCAGCCAGTAGTTGCCTTTGCTGGGCGTATCCAGGCAGCCGATGAGGTTCATCAGCGTCGACTTGCCGGAACCGGAAGGGCCCATGATGGCGACGTATTCGTTGCGCTGAATGCGGATGTTGACGCCGCGCAGCGCGTGCACCTGCTGCTCCGATCCCATGTCGTAGGTCTTCCACAGGTCGTCGGTGCAGATGATGCAGCTATCGGGAACCGTAACCTTCTGCGGCTCGGTCAAGCTCGCCAATTCCGTTGCCATTTTTTTCTCCTCGGGCGGTAACTGATTCTGATTGCTCATGCGACGGGATCGGCCGCTCTTACCGCGCGCCCGCTTGTTGCTCGAAAAACCAGCAATTCACCACGGAGGCACGGAGAACACAGAGTTTCTTTTTCCCTTTCATTCTCAGTGTTCTCAGTGTCTCCGTGGTGAAAATGATCTTGTCAGGTTCCATGTACGCTACGACTCGTCCGCTTCCTTCGGCTTCACCGTGTTGTCCACTTTGACGCTGGCGCCGTTGCGCAGCGTCCGCAGCACCTTGTAGCTGCCGGTGACGATCTCGTCGCCTTCCTTCAGCCCGCTCAGCACTTCAATGTCGGTGGTGCCGCTGATGCCGGTCGTTACCGGCACAAAGACCGCATCTTTCTTGTTTCTCAGGATGAATACACCTTGCAGATCTTCCTTGGGATCTCCACCCGATGGCGGCGCTGCCTGCACGTTCTTCTTGTCCTTTTCGGGCGTGAGGTCGCCACGCTCGCGAATGGTCAAAGCCTGGATCGGAATGGCCAGAACCTCAGCCTTCTTGGCCGTCGTGATGCGCGCGGTTGCCGACAAGCCCGGATGCAGGTTAGGCGGGGGATCCTGGATGGCGATTACCACTTTGAAGTCCTTGGCTTCCTGCCCACTGGAGGTAGTCTGCGAGGTAGATACACCGGTTGAGCGCAATACAGCGTTGCCGCCGATCTCGGTCACAGTTCCTTTGAACTTCTCCTTCGGCATGGCGTCGATTGTGATCTCCGCCGGCTGGCCGATCTGCACATTGACGATGTCGCTTTCATCCACCTTCACCTCGGCCGTAATCAGCGAGGTATCGGCTACCGTCATCAGCGTACTGCCGGGTGAGTTCTGGATACCGGGAACCACCGTCTCACCTTCGCGAACGGGAAGGTTGGTGACGACGCCATCGAAGGGCGCGCGATATTCGGTCTTACTCAACACATCATCTGCGTGCCGCAGACTCGCGGCATTCTGTCCGATGTGTCCCTGCGCCGAGTCCATGGTGGCCTTGGCCTGAGCCAGCTTGGCTTTGGACTGGTTCAACTGCGCCGCGGCGCTATCGTAGGCTGCTTTCTTGGTATCGTAGTCGGCCTTGGAAATCAGTTGCGCGTCGTACAGCGCTTTGTTGCGGTTGTAGTCGAGCGTGGCGCGCTCGTTCTCCGCCTGCGCCTGCTTCAAATCCGCCTCGGCGGTGTTGACCGCGGCCTTGGCAGCATTGGCATCCATGCGCGAGGCGTTCAGCATGGCATCGGTCATGGCAACATCGGCGGCCGGCTGAATGTTGTCCAGCGAGGCCAGCAGTTGTCCCTGCTTAACGTGGTCGCCTTCCTTCACATACAAACGAGTAATCTTCGCTTGCAGAATGGCGCCGATGTTCACGTAGACCTTGGGTTTGATTTCTCCTGAGGCGGTCACGACCGACGACAGATTCTCGCGAATCACCTTGCCGGTCTGTACCGCGATCACTCCTTTGCGGCTCTGCTGCACCGTGAAGCCCACGATGGCCAGCAGAACCACAACTCCGCCAGCGATGAGTGCTAATTTCTTCCAGCCTTTCATCAGACCTCAACCCCGGATTACAGTGATTGCGCAGATCCAGACTGCTTATGTGTACGTAGTGAGACGGTCTAAGGTTCCTTACGAGAGCAACTTTCGCCGTCTTCCCGCTCCCCTCCCATTCTTTGGCCTTGGGAGAGCTGGTCTTGGCGGTGGCAGTTTTTCTGGCGAGTTTCAGAAGCTGCGCTCCGGACGAAGACAGCCTTTCCTCGCATACTTTCCGGATACTCAGATTATAGCCGTTAATCCCGAACCGGAGTACGCGATCTCAGCTGCCGAAGGAGGAACTTCCGGCGTCAACAGCGCGCTTTGCCCAGTCGCACCAAAAGTGACAATAAACCCGTATTCTTGAGGAACTTAAATTGTGATCCAGGGTTGTCAATTCACAGCGGTGTATTTCGTCCCATCGGCACCGAATTTCGCCCCGCGATCCTTGCTTTCAGGGCTGGCCAGAACATACAATTTTAAAAGCGCTAAGTGTCTGCGAGGAATAGTTGGTACCAATGAAGTTGCGCGGCCTGTTGTACTGTTTTGCATTATCGTTCGTCTTCGCTTTGTCTACGACTTTTGCCGCGGCGCAGAGCTCGCCGGCGGCTGCCAGCAGTCCGTCAGGCCAAGCCGGCGCCCCGGCGGCGTCGGATCAGAACGCGACCTCTCAGACCCAGCCAGCGCTCCGGCAACGTCAGGCCAGAACGCGGCCTCCCCGGCCCCGGCCAACAGCCAAGCCAGCGATCCGCTCAAGCGTCCGCTCACCGAGCAGGAAAAGAAGAAAAGCTCCAAAGCGCTGAAGCAGGAGTTGAGCAGCACCTACAAGAAGTGGCTCAACCAGGACGTGGTGTACATCATCACCCCGGAAGAGAAATCGGCTTTCAAGCAGCTCTCCAACGACGAAGAGCGCGACCAGTTTATCGAGCAGTTCTGGCTGCGCCGCGATCCCACTCCAGACACGCCGGAGAACGAGTACAAGGAAGAACACTACCGCCGCATCGCCTACGCTAACGAGCACTTCTCCGCCGGCATCCCCGGCTGGAGAACGGACCGCGGCCGGATTTACATCACATGGGGAGCGGCAGACCAGGTCACGTCCCATCCCAACGGGGGAACTTATGACCGGCCGTATGCAAGAGGGCGGTGGCACCACCAGCACTTATCCCTTCGAGGATTGGCGCTATCGCTACCTCGAGGGAGTCGGCGAAAACGTAGAGCTGGAGTTCGTCGACGACTGCATGTGCGGCAATTACAAACTGGCGCAGAGCCCGAACGATAAAGACGCCTTGCTGCATACTCCGGGCGGCGCGACGCAGTACGAACAAATGGGCCTGGGCAACCGGGCGGATCGCATGGACCCGTTTGCTGCCAACGCCAGCCCACTGCAGGGGCTGCAGAATACCAAGGAATTTGACAAGATGGAGATGCTGGCCAAGGTGCAATCGCCTCCTCCCGTCAAGTTCAAGGACCTGGAAGAAGTCGTCAGCCACAAGATCAATGTCAGTCTGATGCCCTTCGAAGTTCGCACCGATTTCGTGAAGATCACGGATGATACGGTGCTGGTTCCGGTGACGTTGAAGGTGCAGAACAAGGACATCACCTTCGCTTCCAAAGACGGCATTCAGCGCGGGACGGTCAACATCTTCGGACGTGTAACCGGCATTACGGGAAAGGTCGCGCAGACCTTTGAGGACACCGTACAGGTGGACGTGCCGCAGGAACTGCTGGAGCAGGAAATGAACTATTCCAAGCTCTACTGGAAAGCAATTCCCCTGCGTCCCGGCCGCTATCGCCTGGATATCGTGGTGAAGGATGTCAACGGCGATCGCGTGGGCACCTGGACTCGCGGCATCATGGTTCCCGAGTACACCGACGACAAGCTGTCGGCTTCGTCGCTGATCCTCGCCGACAAGATGGAAAAGGTCGCTACCAAAGATGTGGGCTCGGGTAACTTCGTAATCGGCGAAACCAAGCTGGCTTATCCCCACCTGGATGGCGCTGACGGCAAGCCCGCGAGCTTCAACAAAGATCAGCGCATGAGCTTGTGGATGCAGGTCTATAATCTTCAGGCAGACGATAAAACCAAGAAGCCGTCGGCCAACATCGACTACGAGATTGTGAACCTGGCCAATAATCAGCCGGTGTTGCACTCGTCCGAGTCGACCGACACCATGGGCGGCAAGGTGGGAGAGCAGATCACGCTGGAGAAGAGTTTGTCGTTGAATTCCTTTCCGCCGGGTCTCTACAAGCTGACGGTGAAGGTGGACGACAACGTCTCCAAACAGCAGATTGCGCCTTCGGTGCGATTTGCTGTCCAGTAGTTTGCGAGTTGGGAGCTGCGAGCCTTGGTTTGGTTCGCAGTATTTTGATCCTGGAACCTCTGACAGGGGGCTGACACAATGACCCGAATCTTGGGATGGTGTGTAGTGATGGCCTCGCTGTGTGCTAGCGCAGCAGCTGGGGTCAATCCGGGCTCAATTTCAGGATACGTCAGGAATACCGCCGGTGTGCCGCAGATGGGCGTCACCATCGAGTTGCTGTGCTCGACTGGCCAGCCTCAGGTTACTTACACCGACGCCAAGGGATTCTTCAACCTGGCCGGCCTGACTCCCGGCAACTACGACGTATACGCCTCGGCTCCATCTTTCCTCAGCACGCTGCGCCAGGATGTCGTCCTGGCGGCCGGCGGCAGCAAAGTCCTCAACGTCACCTTGAAGACCTTGTTCGAAGCGGTGAGCATGCTGCCACCCGCCAAGAAGAGCGATAGCGATGACGATAGCTGGAAGTGGACGCTGCGTTCCACCGCCAATCGTCCCGTCCTGCGCTTCGATGGCGACACCGCCGTCGTGGTGGAAAAGGCTGAGGACGGCAAGCCCCTGAAGGCAACCTTAGCCATGATGGCCGGCGCGGCCAGCGAGGGCTACGCCAGCGGCTCCGACCTCGGAACCTCCTTCAACATCGAGCAGTCGCTCTTCCACACCGGCACGCTCGGCATCACCGGAGATCTGGGATACGGCAACGGCGTTCCCGATGGCGTGGTTCGCGCTTCCTACACGCGCAACACCAATAACGGCTGGTCTCCATCTGTCGCTTTGATCGTGCGACGTTTCGCAGCTCCAGACACCGTGCCTCGCGGCGGAGCGCTGCAAGCCATCGCGATGTCCTACTCGGACGGCTTCTCGGTCGGCAATCTGATGGATTTCAAGGTCGACACCGAAGGCCAGGCGATCCAGTTCCTGGGGCGCGAGGTTAACGCCTTCCGGCCCTCGGCTACCGGCGATCTGCATCTGGGCGCCAACACGATTCTGGAATATCGCTACGCCACCTCCGAGCCCGATTCGCGCGCCAGCAAAGGCTTTGACTCCGCTCCGGCCGACCTCTCGGAGACCGGTCCGCGGATGAGCATGGTCGACGGCAATCCTCTGCTGGAAAACGCCCATCACCATGAGATCTCGCTTTCGCAGCGCATGGGCGCCAATAAGTTTCAACTGGCCTATTACAACGATCGCGTGAAGGACCCTGCCCTGCTGGGTGTTGGCGACGTCGATGCGGTGAACGGCGACATTCTGCCGGATATTTACTCCGGCACGTTCAACTACAACGGTGGCGAGTTAAAGGCGCAGGGCGTGCGCTTCGTTTATCAGCGCAAGGTCTCGAACAACCTCACGGCAAGTCTGGACTACGCTTACGGCGGCGTGCTGGAACTACAGCAGCCCGGGGTCAACTGGAGCGCCGTGCCGGGCGACATGGACCACGCCTGGCGTCATTCGGCTGCGCTCAAGCTGAGCGGCATCGATACCGCGCTACAAGACCAAGTGGATTGCCTCCTATCGCTGGACCAGCGGCCAGACGCTGGTTCCGGTCGATCTGTTCAACGCTTCGGCGGGACAAACCGATCCTTTCTTCAATCTCTTCATTCGCCAGCCGCTGCCCCACTTCCACGGCATGCCGGGAAGCATGGAAGCGCTGATCGATGTGCGCAACTTGCTGGCGCAAGGCTATGTGCCGGTGATCGGCCCCGATGGCAACACCGTCTACCTGGTGCAATCGGCGCGCAGCGTCCGCGGCGGAGTGGCGTTTACGTTCTAGTGGGAAGCTGTGAGCCGTGAGCTATGGGCTCTGAGGTTCGAGCCACAAACATCGGATTTAAGCCCGCCCGCAACAGCGGGCTTTCGCTTTGCTGCCCAGTTAAACGGAGTCGCGCGAAAGGCTCGGAGCTCGTGGCTCGCGGCTTTTAGCTCATGGCTCGATAGCTCAAGGCTCACAGCTTCTTACTCCCCCATCACCTTGATCACGAGCCGCTTTCTTCTCTGCCCATCAAACTCCGCATAGAAGATTCGCTGCCAAGGCCCGAGATCGAGCTTGCCGGCTGTTACCGGCACGATGACCTCGTGGTGCACCAGCAGCGATTTCAGATGCGAATCGCCATTGGTCTCGCCGGTCTGATGATGCTCGTAGTCCTCGCGAAACGGCGCCAGCTCTTCCAGCCATTTGTCGATGTCGTGAATCAGTCCGCTCTCGTTGTCGTTCACATAAACGCCGGCGGTGATGTGCATCGCCGACACCAGCACCATGCCCTCCTGAATACCGCTCTTGCGCAGCGCATCTTCAACCTCGGGCGTGATGTGAATGTACTCGCGATGCTTCTTGGTATTGAAGGTCAGATATTCGGTATGAAACTTCATTATGTTTCCTGGCTTCGCAATACGCTGCGCACGTTTCAACGCTAATTGCTAATCGCCAATTGCTAATTGCTGCTTTATTGACTTTCGCGTATTGTAAGCGCTTACCGAAGAACCTGCGTGACCGATCCCAGCCAATCCGCTGAGCTGCAGCAGCTGCGCGAGCAATTGGCAGCACTCACCCGTCGCGTCTACCAACTGGAAACGCAGGGGCACACAACTCAGCCGTCAGTTGCGGCTGGCGTACAGGCGTCGCAGGTCGAACCCGTTTCAGTATCCGTTCCACTTTCTCCGCTAGCCGTCCAGCCCGCACCGCCGGTCAGCCAGACCGTGCTCCAAACCTCACAGGAAAACTGGCCGCCCGCTCCGACGACTCCGGCTCCGGCAGCGAAACCGGCTCCTTCGCTCGAATCGCGCGTTGGTGGCCAATTGCTGAACCGCGTCGGCATCATTGCCGTCCTCGTCGGCTTGTCGTACTTCCTCAAGCTGGCGTTTGACAACGGCTGGATCGGCCCGCCGGCCCAGGTGATCATTGGCCTGCTCGCCGGCGTCGGCCTTCTGTTCTGGAGCGAGCGCTTCCGCGCCAGGAACTATGCCGCCTTTGCTTACTCCCTGAAGGCCGTCGGCTTCGGAGCTCTGTATCTCTCGCTGTGGGCCGCGTCGCAGTATTACCACCTCATTCCGCCGACGGTCGCGTTCTTCGGCATGTGCCTCGTCACCCTGACCTCGGCCGCGCTGTCGCTGCGGCAGAATTCCGAGCTGCTCGCCGCCTTCGCCCTCGTCGGCGGACTCCTCACGCCCATCCTGGTTTCGACCGGCGAGAATCACGAGATCGCACTCTTCAGTTATCTGGGACTGCTTGATCTCGGCACCCTATGGCTCGCCGCCATCAAGTCGTGGCGGCGCCTCTTGCTCGGCGGCTTCCTCGGCACCACGGCGCTGTTTGCGGAATGGGCGACCACCTACTACACCGATCCGCAACTCGCCACCACATTCGCGTTCGCCACATTCTTCTTCCTGCTGTTTGCGCTGGCTCCGCTCACCGGCAAATCAGCGGAGACCGATCGCGATGTGACGGTGCTGCTCACGCTGCTGAATGCCGGCGCGTATTTCGCGGCCTGCTATTCCATGCTGGATCCGCATTACCGCACGAATCTGGCGTGGTTGATGATCGCGGTCGCGATCTTCTACTTCGTCCTGACGCGCGAGTTGCAGCGCCGAGGCGGAACTGCGGCCAGATTGCACGCTCCTTTGACGCTGGCGTTGGGCGTCGGATTTCTTACCGTCGCCATTCCCTTGAAGCTGGATCGGTATTGGATTGACCTGGGATGGCTGGTCGAAGCAGGCGCGCTCTTCTGGGCGGCGCATCGCAGCAAGAGCTCGCTGCTGCGAACCTTGGTGCTGTGGCGCTCGGCCTTGGTGCGTTACCAGGCTGGTGGCGTGTTGACTCCGAAGCGTATCAGCCGCTGATCTTCAATCCGCGATTCGGTTTGTATCTGGTGGCGATTGCTTCGTTGGCTCTGCTGGCCTACTTCGCTCAATCAGAGGGCGGCGAAGAGAATCGGCAATGGGCAGCGGGCGCAATTCTCTGTCTGAATCTGCTTGCGCTGATCGCATTGCATTGCGAAGTTATGGACTACTTCCGGCCTACTGCGGGACAGTTCGTCACGCGCGCCGACCGGCTCAACTTGCATACGGCCCGCGATTTCACCTATTCCGCCGTGTGGATGGTTTATGGCAGCGCGCTGATGCTGGTGGGCTTCTGGAAGAAGTCGGCGTTTCTGCGCTGGCAGGCGATCGCCCTGCTTGCACTCACGGCCGCCAAAGTTTTCTTCTACGACATCTCCGCCCTGGAGCGCGGCTATCGCATTGTCGCGTTCATCGTGCTGGGCGGAATTCTCCTCGCGGTGTCGTTCTTCTATCAGCGCGCTCGCGTGAGGCCGGCGGAGTAACAGTTCGTGGTTTCTAGAGACTAGAAGTCATCTCATAAATCGTTCTGGGTTGTGTCAGGGCACGACTTCAGAGTCTGCGTGAGTACCTAGTTTCATCTTTGTCGGTGGAGTATGACCCCACGAAAATCAAGCGCCGTAGGCGCGACATATCATAGCCCAGCACGTAGCCGAAGGCGGAGTGCTGGGTAAGTCGGAAAAATAGCCAGAGTCCCCCGGGGACGGCACATTTCTCACGCAGACACTTCAGTCGTGCCGATACGGATGCATCAAACCGCCGGGCTTTTAGCCCCGCAAAATCAGCGTTCCCAGAGCCTAAAGCTCAAGTCATTATGATTCGGGATGCGGCACGGCTGAAGCCGTGCCCTGACACAAGCATTTATGAGATGGCCTCTAGGAACAGGACACGACATGCCGTGGTTGGGTGACCGCTTGCCTATGACGAAAGTCACAGCTTTTCTGGCACCAGATGACTGCGCGATCAACAGCAGAAAATCAAGTCCCTGCAAATTTCATTGCAACTTGCGCGATTGCCTCTACAATAATTCTGGCATGCGGAGCGACGCCCACGTTCCCACCAAAGTTGTAGACATCGTCTCTCGATACCTTATTCCCGACTGCCGAGCCTACAACATCAACTTATATTTCAAGGAGACTTAGATGAAGCGTTTCATAATGATCCTGGCCGCGTTCAGCGTGATGTTAACCATGGCGTGGGCGGAAGACGGAGCAGCCCTTTATAAGACGAAGTGTGCCATGTGTCACGGTGCGATGGGCGAAGGCAAGGTGGGACCATCGTTGCAGAAGACCTCACTGTCGGAGAAGCAGATTGCCGATCTGATCACCAATGGCGCGGCGGGCAAGAAAGCGCCGCATAGCAAGGGAGTCGCTGGTTTGAGTGCTGACCAGGCAACTGCCATCGCGACCTACGTCGCTTCCCTGAAGAAGTAGAGTTACAGTTGCAGACCCAAACAAGAAGCCGGCCCCTCACAGGGTGCCGGCTTTTGGCTGCTTGTTCCCCCGATCAAGCAAACGTCAGAAAGTCACTCGCAAACCCAACTGCGCGGCAAACGGAATTCCCACCGTTGTCCCTGGTCCAAAGAAATCCCCCAGCGCGCCCTCGGGTATCTCAAGCTGGTTCAGGTTGGTGATGGGTGCGGTCTGACTGCAGCTTGGGTTGGTGCAGACACTGGTGACGTTGGTGATGCCGGTGACCGGATTGGGCACCATCTGAGACGCCGGAATCGGAAGCTGCACGACATTGACCGCGTAGTTCGCCCCGGGATTGTTACGGTTGAAGAGATTGAAGAACTCGACGAAGGGCAGGATCGTCCAACGCTCGTTGACCTTGAAAGGACGCGTGACCCGCAGGTCGGACTGAATGTAAGGCGTGCCGCGGAATTCGTCGAGGCTGGTATAAACTCCATTTACATAAATGCGGGCGGTGTTGTCCGCGTTGGTGATGGTGATGGGGCGGGCGCTCTCGAATTGATTGACGCTGCTTATCTGAAATCCACCAGGAAGGTTCAGCGTGAAGGCCAGCATGAAGCGGCTGGTAACGTTTTCGCCGGATGGTCCGTAGTCTCCGGGTCCGAAGGCATTCAGCTGCCCGTTCGCCTGTTGGCAGACGCCGTCAACATAATCGAACAGTTCACCCAGCAGGCAGCCCCAGGTGTCCGCCCGGGAAAGCGTGTAGTTGGCGACCACATCGAAGCGCTTGGTATTGCCTGCCAGATGCAGCATCAGCGCGTTGTACTTGGAACGGTTGTCGGACTGGAACACATTGACATTGGGCACTACGTTCGCCTGGTCCTGGGCGTAGTTTGGATCCGACGTGGGAATGAGTGGAGTAGTTAAGTTGGTGCCGCTGGTATAGGGGAAGGCGCGGTATCCGTGAACGCCGTCCTCGTAGACGTAATCGGCGCTCATCAGCCATTGACTGTTGAAAGCGTGCTGCACGCCGCCGGTGATATGAATGGCGTAGGGCGTTTTGTAAGGAGAGCCAATCACATTTCCCGTGGCGCCGGCGCCGCCGGTCAGGCAGCCGGAGCCGGTAAGCGCATAGGTACCCGGGCCTCCGGTAAGGCTGCACGGTCCGGTAGTGTAGGTCGAGTTGTTGACCCCCTGGAATGCAGTGGCCCATCCGTTCTGCGCCAGATCGTCATAGAACATGCCGAAGCCGGCGCGAATTACCGTGTTGCCACTGTTGCCGATTTGGTAGGCGAAGCCCAGGCGCGGCGCGAACTGGTGGTGGTCATCCTGCGGCAGGGCGGGCGCCACCGGAATCTGCAAGGCCTGCAGAGTTATGAACGCGGCGTTATCCGCCTGGCTTCGTCCCGAAGCCGTGAACAGCCCCCACGTCGACTGCCACCGCAAGCCGTAGTTCACCGTGAGCTTGGGCGTCACTCGCCAGGAGTCCTCTGCGTACAGCGCCATACGCTGGATGTTCTGCGAAAAGCTCCCGTCGCTGGCCGGAGTAAACGTGCAGGTCGAGCCGTCCGTGGGATTGAAGTTGACACACCCGGGCGTGAAGGTGCCGAACGAGCCGGGATTCTGTATGTAATAGGTGGGGTTATTGACGTACTGGGCAAGCGTCTCGGCCGTGCCGGGAAACCCTCCGCTCAGCACCGGTTCGTGAATGAAGTCGACTCCGAACTTCAGCGCATGGGTGCCCACAATATGGCTCAGGTCGTAGCGAAACTGGTATTTCTGCTGATTGCGCAGGTTGGGGAAAAGAGTAATCGGAGTAGCGAATTGGTTGTCGCCATAGGTCTCGAAACCGGAGATGGTCAGCGCTGTGGAACTGAAGGGGAAGGCCAGCGCGTATCCCAGATTTGAGTTCCGAGTCTGGGTGAGATGCAACAAGCTGAAATCGAGAACCAGGGTGCCTACCGTGCTGGTATTGAAGGTATAGGTATTGCTGATTGCCGTATTCCAGTAATTGTCGTGCGTAAGCAAACCGGTTGACGGCAATGTGCCCTGCTGCACCAGGTTGTTGGTGGTGACATAGGAGTCTTCCGAGGTACGCAGGAACCAACTCGAATTCTGCGATTGTGCCCAGTCAAAGCGCACCGTACCGATGAAGTCGCGAAACGGAATGGGAACAAAGTTGGGGGTGGCGATAGAAGGGCTGCCGGCGATCAATCCCTGTGCCGCCAATTGCGAGAGCGCGTTAAATTGCGTCGTGCTGGCGGGGCTATAGGAGACGCTGGCTTGCTCTTGCACGTTCTCGAATGAGCTGAAGATCCACAGCTTGTCTTTTACGATGGGACCGCCGATGGTGCCCACATAGTTCTGGCGTGAGAAGGGCTGCTTGGGATTGTGCACGCAAACCCCGTCCGTACAGGTTTCCGCCGGATTCTCAATGGGAAAGCGGGCGTTAAGCGCGGCCGCGCGCTCGTAAACAGCCATGTCGCCGTGCCAATCGTTGGTGCCGTGCTTGGTGGTGATCACGACGGAGCCGGCCGTCGTCCACCCCGTATCCGCTTCTTCATTGGAGGTGCGCACGGCAAATTCCTGAAGGCCGTCGGGCGAGAAATTTTGCAGAAAGCCGCCGATCCAGTCGTCGGAGTTGTCGGCGCCGTCCACCGACAGTTCGTTATTCAAGCCGGAGCTTCCGCCGGTGGAGACGGCGGTTATGCGCGCCTTGGTAGGATCGGATGGCTCGACCGGCTCCGTTCCCGGGACCAGATAAGCGATGTTGGCGAAGCTGCGTGCCGGGAGCGGAAAATTTTCCAGATCTTGGCTGTCCACTACGCCGCCACGCACCGCGCTCGACGTGTCAAGCGTTTCGGTCGTAATCCCGGAAGAGCTCCCCTGCACATTCACCGTCTCGTGTGCGGCCGCGGGTTTCAGCGTAATGGTGATATCGCGGACCACACTGACTGCGGTGTCCACATCGGCCGAGGCCCCCGCGAAACCTTTGGCCGAGACAGCTACCGAATAGGGCCCGGGCAGAAGCCCCTCTATGCGGAATGCTCCGCGATCGTTTGCCGTTGCCTCACGGGCAATGGAAGATCCTGATCCTCTTAACCGGACGGCGATCTGGGCGCCCACTATTCGGCGGCCGCTTTGGTCCTCGACTACACCTCGCAGTGTGCTGGTGGAATTTTGCGCGTGCGTTGCAATGGGAACGAGAGCCAGACAGAACAGGAGCAGAAAAAAAGATCTGCCCCAACGCGTACAGCAGGAAAACAACGGCATGGGAGCGACTCCAGGCTGGCGCGATATAAGGGGAGCAGTTCAGCCAGACAAGTGATGCATGAAGTATCACAGGCTATCTCGCCGTCGGAGTTACTACCATTGCTAGTAAGTAGTTACTATCGATGCTAGTAATGATGCGGCGCGGAAATGATGTTTCGCCGATGCAGGAAGAGTGTCAACACCAAGGCATGACAATAATCGGTCGTGGTTTTGCGACAGGATTCACGGCAGAAAAATCAAGCTCGAGTGCCTTGCGACCTGCGCGAGACACTCGAGCGGAAGTAGCAACCGATGAAGAATCAGAACTGGCGAATGGCATCGCCTCCCGCAGTAAGGATATTGGCATCGGTGTCCAACAACAACACTCGTGTCTGATCGACGATGTAGCCAACGTAGTTGCGAGTGCCGTCGGTGGGCGTCGTGATTGCGACCGTCATGCGCCCGGGCGCGACATTGGTGATGTTGTAGGTCCCCTGCAAGGTCTGGCCCGTCAGGTATCCAGCAGGATCGTTGATGTCCAGCGTGCCGGCCAGCGTTCCAGCGCCATTGGAGGAGAGCTGTCCCGTGACAGCAGTGGCGTTGCCGGAGAGGATCACGCCGTTCGGAACAAAGTACCCGAACTGTTTGGTAGCGTAGCTTCCCGCCCAGGCGGAGTTGGTGTTGACCGCGGAATTCTGGCCGTAGATATTGCCTCCGCCAACCGCGCTCGTTCTCTCATCGAGGTAATAGCCCTGACTGGGTGAGAACAGATACATGGCGAATGGCAACGATGCGGTGCCGTTCACCGTGAACGAGCCGTTGACGCGACCGTTCGAGTTCAGACTGTAAGCTCCGGTCAAGTTCGCCTGCCCAACCACACCCGTATCGTTGACGTCGTAGTAGCCGCTGGAGACGCCTCCATTCGAGGCGCTGAGTTGGATGAGCGTGTAGGAAACCCCGGCCCTGGTATTCGCCGAGGTGCTGACGACGTAGCCACCGTTGAAGTCGGTGTTCGAGAACGACGCCTGCACCTGGATATTCGCGCCACCCAGGAACAAGGTTCCGGAATCCGGGGAGATAAAGCGATAGCTGCCGGTGCCGACCACGTAGTAGACGAAGTTCGAGGAGCCGCTGTTACCGGAGAAGCTGCCGGTGCCGCGTCCGAAGCCGTCGACACTCGTGTAGGTGCCACTGAGCTTCTGCGCCTGGGTTATGCTCCCGCAAGAGTTCACATCCTGAACGCCACCCAGTTTGCCCGAACTGAGATTGAAGATTCCGGCAGAATTGATCGCTCCGCAGGTGGTGACGCCGCTAAAGCCAAAGGCGAAGTTCGCCGGCGTCAGCAACGGTCCGGACTGGACTTCAAAATTCCCGGTACCGGCGATGACCTGGTTATCAAGTTCGTTCAAGACAGCATTGTTCAGAGCCTTCAGGGCAAACGCGTAGCTGAACTGCTGGCCGCTGAGGGCCGGCATATTCAGATTCAGGGTGCCGCGTCCATCCGAGCCCACGCTGTAGGTGCCGGTAATGGTGGAAGCCGGCACTTGAATGTATCCCAATGCGACCGAATTCCAATCGGCTTCGCCACTGGTGATGTTGCCTTTGCCGTCGGCGGTAACCGTTCCCACCAGATAGAAGGGCAAACCACTACTGCCGACACCGCTGAGACTAAAGACGTAGTTGCCTTTAATCGAGGAGTTGCTGAATTGCACCCCGGTAATGGTGACGATGGAATTGCCGGATACGCCGCTGTTGGATTGCGACACCGCCGTGATGGTGACGCTGGCCGGACTGGGAATGACCACTGGAGCCGTGTATAGGCCGTTGCTGTTAATCAGTCCGGTGGCTGCTGTGCCTCCCGTGACTCCGTTAACCTGCCAGGTTACCGCTGAACTGCTCTCGCCAGTAACGGTAGCTGCAAACTGCTGATTCGCACCTTCCTGCACGTTGGCGGTCGCGGGCGAAACCGTAACCGAAGGACCGACGGGAGGTGGGTTACCACCGCCGCCACATGCCGAGAGGGTACTAACCACCAATGCAGTTACTGCGGACAGGATCGCTCTTCTCATGACAACCTCACCTAGGACCGTGATACCGCCGCAGATTGTGCTTGGAAATCGGCAACGGAGGAGTAAGACAGACGCACTCTTAAGAAACGCAAACGTCGTCCGAATGTTGCGGAGTCTAACATCACTTCCGCGGGGCGATTATCACGTCTGCATGGCGAGGCGTTGGCTCTCGTTGCCGGCTTTTAATCCCAAAAGGGGAATACTGGCGGATTCGGCCTCAGGAGGCCACTGGGACTATTTGCCGTCTCCCAGGTCGAGGCTTCCTCCGAGCGTCGAAATTAGACCCTGTGCTCATGGAGCACACCCGTCAATTCAGTGACGCGATGTGTCGCTAGCCCCACCTTGGCCAAAACCAGGACTGCCCGGTGAGGCGAGCTACAAGACGCGGACTTCCTACTGCGTGATCGTCTTTACTTCATCCCCGACTTTGAAGCCGCTGCCGGAAATCGGCGCACCCACGGCCGAAATCGCATCGACATCGGTGAGCTTGATGACGCCAACGTCGGAGGTCATCTTGCGGATTACGGCGCCGGTTGACGGGTCTTTGATCTCCTTGGTCACGCGCTTCACGGTCAGCTGATCGCCAACCTTCAGGCCGGCCTTGGAGCCGACGTTCAGGACGATCTGACCGCCGTCAACGGCGGCAACAAGGCCCTCAACGCTGATGGTGCGGGCGACGAGCTTGGGAGCATCGGCCACCAGTTCGCTGGTCATCTGGACAACGGCCTGGTTCACCGCTTCACCCAGGATGGTCTGCTGGAAATCACTGCTGCCGAAGTCGACCGCACCGCCGCCACCGCCACTCCAGCCGCCGCCGGCGCCCAGCAGTGAGGTGCTCTCACGCGACGACTCGCCTTTGCCGCTGGCCACGCCCATGATCTCCGCGGTATCGATGTTCACCAACCGGGCGTCCACCTGCACCACTGCTTTGCTCTTGCTGTGGCCCACGCCGCCCACACCGAACCTTCCCAAACCATAACCTCCACCGCCGATATTGGTGTGTTTGTTGTCGTTGCCGAACTGGGTGATACTGCCCACGATGATGGCATCGACGCCGAGAATCCTGCCGATCTTAGCGGCGGAGTTGGCATCAGCGCGATCGCTGTTGGAAAAATTCTGCTCGCCCAGGATCTTGTCCATGGCCTTGCGCTCGATCACCGAATAGGTGCCATCCTGCACCAAGTGCCGCACCAGCAGGTCGGAGATGCCCTTGCCGACATCCACGTTGGTCCCAAACAGCGCCGCGGTAGAGGACTGCACGGTGGCATAGTCGAAGTCGAAGATGGCGACGCGCTTCTTTCGCCCGCCCGGCGGTGGTGTGGTGGAAGGCGCAGCGGAAGCGGCAGGGGCCGGCGACGTCTGGGCGCTTGCCGGTACAGTGACGAAGAAGGAAGCGACGACGAGTAAGGCTAACAGGACCCGGTGCATACAATTCTCCCTGTATTTGAAATCGTAGCAGAATACAAGCGAGCCCGCGGCTGGACGGCATGCTCCACCCGGACGAGCACCCACATTTCCGGAGTTGCGGACAGCAATTCCGGTGAGACGTAACCCTGGCGCGCTACCGGGTCGGAGCTGTCCCGACTTGCGCCTGTAATTGGAACAGCCGTATGGTACAACGACTTGGGGCCTGCCGCAGCAAGTATTTGTCGCACCGGAACGCCGAACCCTGTCATATCGGCACTGCTGCCAACTCCGGCTGGTTCTGAAAACTGAACCGGATGACAAGCTCACCACTGGCAAATTAATCTGACCTCTATGGCGAAAACGGTTCCCCTAGGTACGCGCGGCGAAGTGGAACGGCGGGTTGAATTTCGGCATACCCTGAGCGCGTGGAAGCCGGAGCTGCCTCCGGTACTGTCCACGCCCCACATGATCGGCTGGATGGAAGCCGCCGGCTTCGAGGCGCTGCTTCCCTTCTGCGAAGGCGACGAGGTCAGCGTCGGCACGGCGATCAACGTCAACCATCGTGCGCCCACCGGCGTCGATTCCATGGTGAAATGCGAGGCGGTACTGGAGTCGGTCAACGGCCGCTTCCTGACCTTCCGCGTCAATGCCCACAACGGCAGCCAAGTGATTGGCTACGGCACCATCAGCCGCGCCTTCGTCAGCAAGAGCAAGTTCGAAGAGAAGCACAAAGCCGGCAGCCGATAGCCCAGCTCTAACAGGCTGCTGAAAAACTCGTTGCGCGAGGCAGATCGGGTAGTGCTGGCCTTCAGGCCGACAGTCCTCTGGCTCCTCCTTCTTTTGTCATCCCGACCGAGGGCTTCAGCCCGACCGAGGGATCTGCGGTTCGAGCCGCGGAGCGGCGGCACGGGCCGCGACACAGTCTCTTCAGGCCAGCGTTTAAGCCGTTTATTTTCTGTTTGAGTCGGCTACAAGCCGACGACACAAAACTGACGACCTCGACTTTTTCAGCAGCCTCCTAAACGCGGGACCTCCCACGACTTCACGCCCCTTGTGCTCTGCTGGATAATCGAGGTCGAATGGATTCCGCTCGCATCGCCGAACTGTTGCGGCCGTTTACCGGCGACGTGGACATTACCCCGAATGTCCTCGAGCAGTTGCAGGCCTATCTTGATTTGCTATGCGATGGAATGCGCGGATCAACCTCACGGCCGTGCGCGATCCTGAGAGATCGTCACGCGACATTTTGGCGAGTCGCTGTTTGCGGCGAGAATGCTCTTTCCCCAAGGTCGAGATACGGAAACCTGCACGCTGGCTGATGTCGGCTCCGGCGCGGGATTTCCCGGCATCCCCATCAAGCTCTGGGCGCCGCAGATCGAATTGACGCTGATCGAATCACAGAACAAGAAGGCCACGTTCCTGCGCGAAGTCCTGCGAACACTCAAGCTCGACAACGCTCACGTCTTCGGCGGTCGCGCAGAAGATTGGGGCAAACACGCGGACGTGGTGACTCTGCGCGCGGTCGAGAAATTCGAAACGGCACTGCCGGTTGCGGCGCGATTGGTAACACCGAGCGGCAGGCTGTGTTTGCTGATCGGTTCGAGTCAATTGAAGACAGCTCGAAAACTTCTCGGCGAATCGTGGACGTGGGATGCGCCGCGTCCAGTGCCGCAAAGCATGGAACGCGTCGTCGCCATCGCCCATCGCGGATGAATTTTGCCAACGACACGCGAACAGATCAGCGCAGTTTCATTTCCACCTCCCGACCGTGCCGGCGAACGCCAGAATTGTTCCGCGACAGCGAAACCCATCGGATATACTCTTCGGCGGAAACAAAAGGGGACCCGCGGCTTTCATCAGCTACATACCCCAGGCAGCCTGGGACAATTCGCAGCTCCTCTACAACCACCCCATCTACGTTTGATTCGTCCAGGAGCACTTGGTCCTTATGAAGGGTGTCGCTCGCAAAATTATTCAATCTCCGGTCTACATGGTGCTGTTCGCGTTGGTGATTCGAGTTGTCTACACCTTGATGACTCGGTCCTATTACTTTGTCGGACTGTGGGATCTGTTTGAACCGGCCACCTTGGCGCGCTCGCTGGCGATCGGCCATGGATACAGCGATCCGTATACGGTCACTACCGGGCCTTCGGCGCTGATTCCTCCGGTCTATCCCTGGGTGACCTCGCTGGCCTTTCGCGTCTTCGGTGTTTACTCGCATGGCGCCGGCTTCGTAATGGTGGTGTTCAACAGCATCTTCTCCGCGCTCACCTGCTGGACGATTTATCGCATCTGCAACCGCGTCTTCAATCAGACTGTGGCTGTGTGGTCGGGATGGCTGTGGGCGGTGTCGCCCTTTGCCATCTACTATTCGGTGGACTGGATTTGGGAGACGGCGATGTCGGCCTTCCTGCTGAGCTGGCTGCTGCTGCTCACGCTGGAGATGGAAGGCGATGATCGCATTTCGTCGTGGGCCGGCTACGCGGTGTTGTGGGGCTTCGTCGGGCTGACCAATACTGCCGAGCTGGCTTGGCTTCCCTTCTCCGGCTGCTGGCTTCTGTACCATCTCGTTCGTGGCCGCAAACGCTTTGTGGTGCCCGTCGTCGTAAGCGCGGTGGTTTTCTGGCTCGTGTTGACGCCGTGGCTGGTGCGCAATTACGTGGTGTTCGGCCAGATGGTTTTCATCCGCGACAACTTTGGCAACGAGCTGCGCGCCGGCAACAACGCGCTCTCCGAAGGTCTGAAGGTCGTCAAGTTCGACTCCGGTCGCGACCCCTATCTTCTCAACTTGTATAAGGAGATGGGCGAAGCGGCGATCAACGCGCAACAGGCAGATGCTGCCAAGGCATGGATTGCGAATCATCCGGCGCGATTCCTGCAGCTGTGCGGCCACCGGTTCTGGTACTTCTGGGGCGGCACGCCGCACGATTATGGCAACGATCCGTTCGGCTGGGCCAAGCAGATAAAAAATCATTTCTATGCTTTGTGGTCGCTGCTGGCCGCCTGGCGGACTGATCCTGGCGATCAAGCGACGCGTTCACGGCGTGTTTCTGTTCGCAACGATATTGCTGTCCTATCCGCTGGCGTACTACATCACCGTTCCCGAGCCTCGTTACCGGCATCCCATCGAGCCGCAGATGCTGATGCTAACGGTTTATTTATTTTGGGCACTGGCCATGCGTTTCATGCCTCAGCGCCAACCGGTGAAGGATGAGGTCATAGCGCAACGTTGAAAGCGTTCGGGCGAATTTGATCGGGTATACTTTCGCGAATCGAAGGGGGAGATGTGGCGTCGGCCGGGGTTCAATCTGACGTAACGGATGCAAGCGCCGGATTTCTCTCGCGGGATTCGCAGATCCGCACCGTCGTCTTGAGCCTGTTGCTGGCCATGATGACGCTGGCCGTGTATTGGCCCGTCCACGAACATCCCTTTCTTAACCTCGACGATCCCAAGTACGTCACGCAAAATCCACACATCGCTGACGGGCTGACGCCAGGCGTGGTCTTCTGGGCCTTCACCCATGGCTATGCCGGCAACTGGCATCCGCTGACGTGGGTGTCCCATGCGGCCGACATCCGGTTGTTCGGACTCGATCCCGCACCGCAACATGATGAGAACGTCGTCTTGCACGCGCTGGATGCGGTACTGCTCTTCTGGGTACTGAAGCGGGCGACGGGTTATGCCGGGCGCAGCTTCATGGTCGCGGCACTGTTTGCGCTACATCCCCTCAACGTTGAATCGGTAGCGTGGATCGCCGAGCGCAAGACGATGCTGAGCACAATGTTTTGCCTGCTGGCGCTGGGTGCGTATCGCTGGTACGCCAGCAAGCCGGGCGTGGTGCGCTACATCGTGATGGCAGGTTTGTTCGTCCTGGGGTTGATGAGCAAACCGCAGATCATCATGTTGCCGCTGGTGTTGCTGCTGTGGGATTACTGGCCGCTGGAGCGGCTCGCTCTTCGCTCTTCGCCTTTCGCTCTTCGCCAGAGTGGCTCGGCCGAAATCTCCGAACTAAACAGCGAGGAGCGACCGTCTGGCGAAAAGCGAATAGCGAATAGCGAAAGGCGATCGCTGAGCGAACTGGCGATCCTTGCTGATTGAGAAGATTCCGCTCTTCTTCATCTGCATCGTCGATGCGGGCGTGACCATGATCGCGCAGCACGTCGCCGGCGAGAAACAGCCCTTCACGCTGTGGGTTCGGATCGAGAACGCGCTGGTCTCCTACACGCGTTACCTTCGCAAGGCGTTCTGGCCGACGAATCTCGCGCTGTACTATCCGCATCCCGGCAAATACCTGCATTGGTGGCAGGTGGGAACGTCGATCCTGATACTCGCCGTCATTACCGTGCTGGCCGCGAGAGCACGGCAGCACAGGTACTACATTGTGGGATGGCTGTGGTTCGTGATCATGCTGGTGCCGTGCATCGGGCTGGTGCAGGCCGACGTGCAGGGTATGGCCGACCGTTACGCCTATGTGTCGTTCATTGGGCTCTTCATCATGATCTGCTGGGGAGTGGCCGATTGGGCCAGCGAGCAGCGATCTGCCCAAAGCCGTGCTGCCGGCAATCAGCGTCGTGATTTTGGCGGCGCTGACGCTGGTTACTCATCGCCAACTCAGCTATTGGCAGGACAACGTCACGCTATGGGCTCACTCCGCAGAGGTCACTACCGGAAATTGGAAGGCGGAATATCTGCTGGGTGGGGCGCTGGTCCAGGCGGGGCGTGTGGAGGATGCGTTTCCGCATTTCCGGCGCGCGGCCGAGATCGAACCCGACGATCCCTTCGTCAACGTAAGCATGGCAGCGTACGCGCAGATCCACGGCAATCTTCAAGTGGCTCTTGAGTATTACAACAAGGCGCTGGGGGAATCCTGGAACGCGGAGCAGAGTACGAAGATTCTGAAAAATATGTCGATGATTTATCAACAGCTCGGCGATCCAGCGAAAGCCGAAGCCTGCGTGACCAAGGTACAGGCGCTGCCCAAGCCGGCGGTGAATTGGCAAGGATCATGGTGGGAGCAGGTGATCCCCATGATCAAACAGCACTTCAGCTCCAGCTCAAACTAGAGGCAGCTCATCACGGATTGTAGCGAGCCAGCCACGCGGCAATCTCGCGAAAGACGTCGTGAATCTGGTCCCACACCACAGGAAAATGTGGCGATCCCGGATAGGTGACCATGCGCGTGGTCTTGCCGCGCGCAGCCAGCACTTCAAACAGCTCGCGCCCTTCGTACGTGGGCACGCGCTCATCGGCGGCGCCGTGCAGAATCAGCAACGGCGTGGTCACGCTCTCCGAATGCATCGCGGCCGAGAAGACCAGAAACGCTTGCGGATCTTTGTCGGGCCAGCGCGCGTCGTAATCAAACTGCTGCACGTCGCTGGTCCAGATAAAGCTGAGCCAGTCCGTGATGCCGGCGCCTTCGATCGCAGCCTTGTAGCGATTGGTCTGCGTCACCGTCCAGGCTGTCATGAAGCCGCCGGCACTCCATCCGAAGATGGTGAGCTGGTTGGGATCGGCCCAGCCCTGCGCGATGGCGTAGTCGGTGGCGCTATCTACGTCGCGATAAGCGCGATCGCCGAAGTGCTGATAAATGGCGTTGAGGAACTCGCTGCCATAGCCGGTTGAGCCGCGATACTCCGGCTGCAACACAACGTAACCCATGCCGGGAAAGATTCGCGTGAACGAATCGAATTCCAACCCGTCATTGGCTTCGGGCCCGCCGTGGGGCAGAACCATGAACGGATATTTCTGACCAGGCTTGTAATCCGCCGGGAAGGTCAGGATGCCTTCCAGCGCAATGCCCTCGGCGCTCTTCCAGTGCACGACGCGCACGTCGCCCAGCGCGATCTTCGCCAGCTGATCGTCGCCTTCATGCGTAATGACCTGCAGCGTGCCGCCGTTGGCAATGGCCACATTGGAAGCGTGATGTGGATCGGAAACGGTGAACACGCGGACGTCGGGTGCGGCGGCGATCTGCGGTGTGACCAGGCCGTAAATCGTCCCATCCGGCCACTTGTAGGTTGAGGTCAGCGCGTTGTCCTTGAAGGCGTCGATCTCCGTCTGCACGCCGCGTGCGACCCAAACCCAGGCATTGCCCTTGGGATCGACATAAAGATGAATGGCGCTGGCCGGCAGATCGGGCGTGCGGTCCTGCGGCGTTCCACCGGCAGCGGAGACAGTCCAGACGTGATCGGGAGTCAGGACCTGCGTCGTCGTGCTCAGGAAGACAAGATCCTTGCCGCCGTCGATCCAGCCGACATTGGAAGATGCGTTATCGGTGTTCGCGATGTGATGGGTCGCGGACGCACTGCACACGTCGATGTTGGTATGAATGTAGTGGAAGCCAATCTTCGGAGTTTGCGAAAGAGCTGCCACCGACGCGTCGTCCGGTGACCACGCGATTCCGTCCTCGGCGATCTCCTTCAATGTGGGACACCACCATGCGCCGCCCGTGCCGTCGGCATTGACGACGTAGAGGCTCGTTGGTTCAGCTTCAATAACGTTGTGTACATCGGCAAGCGGATCGGGAAGCCGCGGGTCGGCGAGGATGGCATAGCGCCGGCCATCGGGCGAGAGCAGCGCGCTGTGGATTCCCTTGGGCAGCGCGGTGAGCGGGACTGGGGTCGCGGCCGCGGCAGCAGGAGTGTCGGCAGGGGCAAGCGGCAACGTTCCCAGCTGCGCCATATTGTTCAGCTTGAGCATGCCGTAAAGGGCTTTGCCGTCGCCCGTGAAGCCCGATGGCTTGAACGTCTCCGGAATGGTCAGATGACGGGCGTCGCCGCCGGAGGCTGGGATCAAATACCACTCCGTGTTGCCTGGACCCTTCTCACCACCAAAGCTGACGTGATAAAGAATGCTCTTGCCATCGGGCGAAACTGCGGTCGCCGACGCGCGTCGCAGCGTGGCAGCGTCATCGAAGGTGAAGGGATGGCGCGTGGATTGTGCGGGCGAAACGATGGCTAAAGCGAGCAGAAGAACAACTGCGGCGAGATTGCGCATTCGGCTTCTCCTGAAACCGAGAAGCATAACAGGTGGGAGAAAACAAATGCCACCGGATGGGACGGTTGGAAATTTGGGTAGTGTGGAGCATGCCTTCAGGCGTGCATATCCCAGGTTCAATTCGACATGCGCTTTAGCGCCTGAGGTAAACGTAACCCTTACCTCAGCGGCTGAAGCCGAGATATTCACCGGCTCTCAATGGCACGCCTGAAGAGCGTGCTCCACCCAAAGATCACTTGACCATAATTCCAAACCTCTCGTCTTCCTCTAGGCGTGGGATGTTTGGCCGGCGTGCTGCCGCGCCTGGATCTCAATGTAGACGTTGATGAGCGACACCGCGGCAGGCGTGACTCCGGGAATGCGGCTGGCCTGGCCCAGCGTCTGCGGGCGCACGCGGCTGAGCTTCTCATTCATCTCGCGCGAGAGGCCGGATACCTTGCCGTAGTCGAACCAGGCGGGGATGGTGCGCTGTTCAGACCTTTTGAGACGCTCGATGGCCTTTGTCTGCTGATCGAGATAGCCGGAGTACTTGATTTCGGTTTCGACGGACTTCAGTTCGTTGCGGATTTCCGCGCTTAAGCGCGGCGTTGCCGGTTGTCGGTTGTCGGTGGTCAGTTGCCGGTTGTCAGTTGTCGGAAACGCCGCAGCATTCTCATCAATATCCGCTGCGTCCCCGAAATTTGTCATCCCGACCGAGGACTTCAGTCCGAGCGGAGGGACCTGCTGTTCGCTCGCAGTGGAACGATCTTGCTTTGTGGAAATTCGCTCGACATCAAAACGCTCGAAGAACGCCGGCGCCAATCGCCTGAGCAACGGCGCGAGGCTTTCAATCTGCACTTCGGGACGCCGCAGAACTTGCGCGAGAGTTAGACCCGCACTCCTGGCTTCATTCAGAAGAGTGAGCGTCGCGTCCGAATCGCTGACAACCGACAACTGACAACTGACAACCGCTTCATTCACTCGCGTCTTTTCCAGCAGCTCGCGCATCGCCTTCATGCGCTCCTGCTTGGCGAGGTGGTCGGCCCAAGCGTCATCGCTGATCAGACCAACGCGGCGGCCATGCGGCGTGAGCCGGCGGTCGGCGTTGTCGATGCGCAGATGCAGCCGAAACTCCGCGCGCGAGGTGAACATGCGATACGGCTCGTTGGTCCCCTTGCTGATGAGATCGTCGATCAGGATCGCAGTGTAGGCTTCGGTGCGGTCGAGGATGAGCGGCGGCTCGCCTTTGATCTTGAGCGCGGCGTTGATGCCGGCCATCAGCCCCTGGCACGCCGCCTCCTCATAACCGGATGTCCCGTTGATCTGTCCGGCGAGATAAAGGCGCTCGACCTTCTTCGTTTCCAGCGTGCGCTGCAGTTCGGTCGGATCGATGGAGTCGTACTCGATGGCGTAGCCGGGGCGCAGCATCTCGGCGTTTTCAAGGCCGGGAATCGACTTGATGATGGCCAGCTGCACATCGATCGGCAGCGACGTGCTCATCCCGTTGACGTAGATCTCGTGCGTGTTCAGGCCCTCCGGCTCGAGGAAGAGCTGATGCGTTTCCTTGTCGGGAAACTTAACGATCTTGTCCTCGATCGACGGGCAATAGCGCGGACCGATGGATTGAATCTGGCCGCTGTACATCGGCGAGCGATGCACGTTCTCGCGGATGATGCGATGCGTCTCCGGCGTGGTGAACGCGATGTAGCACGGCACCTGCTTGTCGTGATGCGCGACGCGGCGCGTGCGGAAGCTGAAGGGCGTGGGATCGTCGTCGCCCGGCTGCACGGTGAACTTCGACCAGTCGATCAGCGGCCGTCGAGGCGCGGTGGCGTTCCGGTCTTCAGGCGGCAGCCGCGCAGGCCGAGCTTCTTCAGCGCTTCGCCCAATAGAACGGCCGGCGGCTCGCCGCTGCGCCCGGCAGGATATTGCTGCTCGCCGCAATGAATGAGGCCGTTGAGGAAAGTGCCGGTGGTGATGATGACCGCTTTGGCGCCGACGGTGCGGCCGTCGCGAAGAATGACGCCGCGGACTGCGTCAGCTTCGAGCTTCGAGCCTCGAGCCTCGAGCGGTTGCTCTTCACCGTCTGCGCGCTCTTCGCCGTTCGCTCTTCGCTCTTCGCCAGATGAGGATCCAAAACAAGTGTCATCCTGAGCGAGGACTTCAGTCCGAGTCGAAGGACCCCTGTTGCCGCAAGGGAAGCTGGTATCCGGGGATAGGGGTCCCTCGACTTCGCTCGGGATGACACGGATCTCGTTTTCGCTGGTCACTGGCCACTGGCCACTGACCACTAACTCCACCACTTCCGCCTGCTTGATGTGCAGGTTGGGCTCGGATTCGAGCACCTCGCGCATCTTCTGCCGGTATTGCTGCTTGTCGCACTGCGCGCGCGGAGACCAGACAGCCGGGCCACGCGAGGTATTCAGCAGGCGAAACTGGATGCCGACCGCGTCGGTCACCTCGCCCATGATGCCGCCGAGGGCGTCGACTTCGCGCACAAGATGTCCCTTGGCGATGCCGCCCACGGCGGGATTGCACGACATCTGCGCGATCAGGTCGACGTTGAGGGTGAAGAGCGCGGTCTTCAGACCCATGCGAGCAGCAGCCATCGCGGCCTCGCATCCGGCATGACCGGCGCCGACCACCACCACGTCAAAGGTTTCTGTAAATTGCAGCAAAGGCAAGCTACCCCGAAGCCGCCAGCGGCGACCGAATACTTCTATTGTAGAGGACGCGGCGCGTCCGCTGATGGACAAGCGTTTGCGTCACCGGACACGATGGCGCGTGGTCGCGTCAGAACAAATCGCCCAATCCCCTCTCATCCAACCACTTTCCCATGTCTGCGAACTGGCGTGGCAGTTGCTGCGTACTTCTGATCGGCTGCTGATCCTAGATTCCGCCCGAGGCTCCCATGGAAGGATTGCTGCAAGACATCCGTTACGGTTTCCGCGTACTGCGCAAGAGTCCGGTCTTCACGCTAGTGGCTGTACTGACGCTGGCGCTGGGAATCGGCGCGAACACCGCCATCTTTTCCATCTTCAACGGAGTTCTGCTCAGCCCGCTTCCCTATCCGCACGCCGACCGAATGGTCACACTCGGCGCCAGCAAGCCGAATTTCCAGAACGGCTCGATCTCGTATCCCAACTTCCGCGACTGGCAGAAGGACAATCAGACCTTCGAGGCAATGGCCATCTTCCGCAACACCACCTATAGCCTCACCGGAGTGGGCGATGCCGAAGAGATTCCCGGCGAACTGGTCTCGTCCGAGCTGTTCCCCATGCTGAACATCAAGCCGGTACTGGGGCGAATCTTCGCGAAGGGTGAGGACGAGACCGGTGCCGCGCCGATTGCGGTCATCACTACCGGATTGTGGCAGCGCAAGTTCAGTTCGTCGCCCAGCGTGCTGGGAAAGACGATCACGCTCGACGGCCGCACGTACACCATCGCCGGCGTCATTCCAGCCAGCTTCAACCTGAACATTCCGAGCCTGTCGCCGGCTGATGTTTACGTGCCGATCGGCTTGTGGGAGAACAACCTGCTCACCGATCGCGGCGCTGGGCTTGGCATTCATGGCCTGGGACGGCTCAAGCCGGGGGTCACGCTGGAGCAGGCGCGCGCCGACATGGCTCGCGTGACGCAGAATCTCGCGGCGGAGTATCCGACCAAGGATCGCGGACTGGGCGCACACATTGTGCCGCTGAAGCAGGCAGTGGTGCACGGCGTGAAGCCGATACTGCTGGTGCTGCTGGGCGCTGTGGGCGTGGTGTTGCTGATCGCCTGCGGCAACGTTGGCAATCTGCTGCTGGCACGCGCGACCAGCCGCAATCATGAGTTTGCCGTTCGCGTGGCGCTGGGCGCGGGACGCGGGCGGCTGTTGCGTCAGCTTCTGACGGAGAGTCTCACGCTGGCGCTTGCCGGCGGCGCGCTGGGCGTGGCGTTGGCGTATTGGGGAACGCAGGCTGCGCTGAAGGCACTGCCGGCGACGCTGCCGCGCAGCGAGAACATCGGACTCGACGCGCGCGTGCTGCTGTTTACCGCAGGCATCTCGCTGGTGGCCGGCGTTCTGTTTGGATTGTTGCCGGCCCTCAGAGCGTCGCGGCCCGACCTGAATTCGGCGCTGGCGGACCGTGGCCGCGGAAGCAGCACCGGCAGAGCAAGCACGCAACGGGTATTCGTCGTCGCGGAAATGGCGATGGCGCTGGTGCTGATGATTGGCGCCGGCCTGATGATTCGCAGTCTGGCCGCGCTGTGGAGCGTCGACACCGGATTTCGCGCGGACAACCTGCTGACCTTCGGCCTGACGATGCCGCCCGCGATGGTGAACGCCCCGCCCGATACCATCCGGAGCGGCTTTCACAACATCGATGAACAGCTGAATGCGATTCCAGGTGTGCAGGCGTCGTCGGTATGGTGGGGCGCGTTTCCTATGTCGACCGACGACGAGATTCTATTCTGGCGCGAAGGGCAGCCGCGGCCTGCCAGTCAAAACCAGATGAACTGGGCGTTGAATTACGTGGTCGGCCCGCAATACTTGCAGGTGATGGGCACGGAGTTGTTGCGCGGGCGTTTCCTCAACCAGCGCGACGACCAGCACGCACCTGCAGTGGTGGTGATTGACGAGGCATTCGCGCGCAAGTTCTTTCCCCATGAAGATCCAATTGGAAAGCGGCTGAATCTGGTCAGTCCGGATGAAGTGAATGCGGAGATCGTCGGCGTGGTTCGGCACGTGCAGCAGTGGGGGCTGGACGACGACGGCTCACAGGAGTTGCAGGCGCAGCTGTATCGGCCGTTTATGCAGCTGTCCGAAGCAGAGATGAAGCTGACGCCTACCGGTGTGAATTACGCGGTGCGGCTCAGCCCGGCAGCGCACACCAGCTTCGAGGCGATTCGCCGCCGGCTGCAGGCAGGCAATGCTGAGCAGGCGGTTTATGGGCCGCAGACGATGAACGAGATCATCGCGGCTACATTGGCGCAACGGCGGCTGTCCATGATTCTGCTGAGCGCGTTTGCGCTGTTGGCCGTCTCGCTGGCCAGCATCGGGATCTATGGCGTGATCTCCTACGTTGTGGCACAGCGCACCCAGGAGATTGGCATCCGCATGGCCATGGGCGCCGACCGCGTGGACGTGGTGCGCATGGTAGCGGGGCAGGGGTTAAAGCTCATTGTCATCGGCCTGGTATGCGGCAGCGCCGGCGCTCTGGTGGCAACCCGGGCGCTAAGCACAATGCTGTTTGGCGTCAGGCCTTTCGATGCGGTGACATTTGTTGCCACCGCATTCCTGTTGCTCTGCGTTGGCATGTTGGCGATCTATGTACCGGCAGCGCGCGCGGCCAAGGTCGATCCCATGGTGGCGTTGAGAGAGCAGTGATCCCCGTTCTCAAGCAATCTAGTTCCGATACTGGCTTCTTAGCAATCTTTTTTGAGAATGAGCGACCATGTGTAACTACGCCGGTGGTATGCTGCGATGTCCCGCAAACTTATGGTCCGTCTCCAACGACATCGCTGTCTCATATTATTGGTCGTCGTACTCGCGGCGCTTCCTGCTTTATCACAGTCCACTGCAGCTGTTGCCGATCTCCCGATCGCTGAACTTCAAGCTGGCGGACGGCGGCGACCCGGCTGCTCAAAACGAACTCGGTGTTCGCTACCGCCTGGGCAAGGGCGTGGACAAAGATCCGGCCAAAGCGATCTCATGGTATTTGATGGCTGCCCGGCAGGGCTACGCCAAGGCATACTTTAATCTGGGGGCAGCCTATTACAACGGCGACGGCGTCTCGGCCGACGATCAGAACTATTGCGCCTGGTTCATCTTTTCGGCCGATGCCGGCGATGAGCGAGGTAAAGAAGCCTTCGCCCGGACAACTGAGGAGCTGTCGGTCGCCCGGCTACGCCACTGCGAAGTCATCGCGGCGACGGCGTATCTGACCGGCGACCTCATCAAACAAGACTATGCCAAGGCCCTGGAGTGGTACAGCAAGGCTGCAGATGCGGGCGACGGTATGGCAGCCGAAAAGCTCGCCTACATCTATGACCGGGGGCTGGGCGTACCGGTGGACAAGCTGCAAAGCTTGAAGTGGCTGCAACGAGCCGCTGACTTGAACTATGCGCCGGCGGTGTACGAGCTGGGAATGACCTATGAGGCAGGCAGCCCGGTTTCAGCAGACTTGGTGAAGGCCAGAAAGCTCTATGAGCAGGCGGCAACGCTTGCTTATTTGCCCGCGTTTTCAGCTGCGGGAAAGATGTATGCCGAGGGGCGCGGTGTGCAACAGAACCCCGAGAAGGCGCTGGCCTACTACTTGGTTGCTGCAAATTACGGCGTCGCCGATGCCAAGCCGAAGGTGGAGGATCTCTCCTCGAAGTTGTCGGCGAAGCAGGTGGCAGCGGCGAAACAGGATGCGGCCAAACTCGTTGCCAGCACCCGAAGCCAGGTCTTTCTAGTGAAACGGTAGATAGGGCAGCTATTCCGCTTCCACAACGTCAGACGGCACCACTTGCGCCACGGCCGCGCACTGCTTGTGACGCCTCACCCTCTCCCGTATAGTGTTCTCACTTCCGAATTCTTAGCTGGGGTGATTGATGGAATTGCAAGCTTTCTTGACCGCGCTCGAGGAGCGCATTGCCCGCTACGATCTGCTGTGCCATCCGTATTACAAGGCGTGGACCGCCGGTGAGCTGACGCGCGACGATCTGCGCGAATATGCCGGCGACTACTATCATCACGTCGCGGCGTTTCCGACGTACCTGAGCGCACTGCACTCGCGGCTGGACGATGGCGAGGTGCGCCGCGCCGTGCTGCGCAATTTGTGCGAAGAGGAGATTGACGGCCGCGCGCACAGCGAGCTGTGGCTGGATTTTGCCGAGGGCATGGGCGCCGATCGCGACGCCGTTCGCCGGCGCGAGCCGATGCGCGGAAGTGCGCGAGGCGATCGCGGAGTTTCGTCGCGTGGCGCGCGAAGGTTCGACGGCCGAGGCGCTGGCGGCGTTTTACGCCTACGAATCGCAGGTGCCGCGCGTGGCCAAAGAGAAGGCCGACGGCCTGGCGCAGCGCTATGGCGCCGACGCGAAGACCTGCGGCTATTTCCAGCTGCATCAGTTTGCCGATGTCGAGCACGCGGAGGTTTGGCGCAGCTTGTTGAGCGCGGAGATCGCTGCCGATCCTCAGCAGGCCGAAGCCGCGCTGACGGCAGCCGAGCGTGCAGCGCAGTCGCTGTGGCACGTGCTGGACGGAATGGAAGCGCGACGCACCGCAGACGGTCCTTGGGTAGAGCACGGCCTTCAGGCCGGCGTCCGCCGACGCATTCCGACATCCTATAGCCGCCACGATCATCGGACGATGATCGTGGCGGCTATTCTCGTTTTGTGCTTGCTGGACGCGGTACTGAAGGGCCGCTCTACCAATCACGCTCGCTCGAAGGCGTGCTTCAGGTGCAGCTCTTCCAGCGCGTGATCTTTGGCGGCGATGATAGCGTCGCGCTGGGCGAGCAGGCCATCGGTCGCGCGCGCGTAATCGCCGGCCAGCTCGATCATGCCGCGCGCAGCGAGGTCTTTGGCGGCCGCAGTCAGTTTGTCGATCATGTTGGGATCGGCCGCGCCGAGATACTGCGCATCGCATGGATCGGCGATCAGGACCGGCTTTCGTTCGTCGCCACTTCCCCAAAAGACCTTTCGCGCGACGAACTCTTCGACTTGCTGCGGCGTGGCCTCAGCGAACCTGAAGTGCTTGTGCCGAATGCTGTAGCAGCGGCTGGAAACCGGGACTGGCTGCCGCTTGCCGGATTTCAGCAGCTCCAGCTGCCTGTCGTCGAGCGCCTTGCGCGCGCTGTTGACCGCGACCGAGAACGCGAGATCGCTGTCGATGGACGCCTAGCGCCTCTCGCACTGTCTGCGCCAGGTTGAGCGCGACGTCGGCGTGAAGGCCGCTTCCGTCGTCCAGTTGAAGTTTGCCGTGCACGACGTAGTAGTCGCTGCCGCCTTCGGAGCGATGGAACGGCCACTCAGCTCGATGCGGACGGGAAAGCCGTGGAGGGTGACGCTGGTGAAAGTCTTATTCATTGTTGAAATGTTTGATCAATTGGCAGTTGGCATTTAGCACTTGGCACTTGGCCAGAGCTGATTGAAATTCCGCGCCGTTACCAAATACTAACTGCCAAGTGCCAAATGCTATCCGCTGATCGCTACTCGCACCATCTTCTTCCCTGCCCGCAGCGTGAACTCGGCACCCATTTTCACTGTCACGACGACTTCGCTCTTCAGCTCGCCATCAACTTTCACCGCGTTCTGCTTCACCTTGCGCAGGCCATCGGTGACGGATGTCGCCAGTCCAGTCCGCGCCAGCAGCTTATCGAGCTTCACCTGAACATCGTCGTCGATGGTTGAGGCGTGCGGCGCGGCGACCTCGGCAAACGGCACCGTGATCAGCGGCAGATCTTCCGGCACCTCATCCTTCTGGAACATGCGCGACCAATCCTGCGCCGCCTGCTCGGCTGCTTCGCGTGAATGGAAGTCGGCAATGATGCGCTTGCCCAGCTCCTGCTTCAGCTTCATGGGATGCGCCGCACCGCCGGCCACGTCGCGCTTCATCTGCTCGATGTCGGCCATGCTGACGTCGGTCACCAGCTCGTAGTAACGCCACATCAGTTCGTCGGAGATCGACATGACTTTGCCGAACATCTCCTGCGGCGGCTCGGTAATGCCAATGTAATTACCGTACGACTTCGACATCTTCTGCACGCCGTCGGTGCCTTCCAGCAGCGGCGTGGTCAGCACGATCTGCGGCGGCTGCCCGTAATGCCGTTGCAGCTCGCGGCCCATCAGCAGATTGAATTTCTGATCGGTGCCGCCGAGCTCGACATCGGCCTCCAGCGCCACCGAGTCGTAACCCTGCGCGATGGGATACAGCAGCTCGTGCATCGCGATCGGCTTTTCGTCCATGAAGCGCTTGTGGAAGTCCTCGCGCTCCAGCATCTGCGAGACGGTGAACTTCGCGGCCAGCCGGATGAAACCTTCGTAGCCCAGCTTGTCGAGCCACTCGCTGTTGAAGCGCACTTCGGTCTTTTCGCGATCGAGGATCTTGAAGACCTGCGCCTTGTAGGTCTCGGCGTTCTGGTCGATCTGCTCGCGCGAGAGCGGCGGCCGCGTCACCGAGCGTCCGGAGGGATCGCCAATCAGCCCGGTGAAATCGCCGATCAGGAAGATGACCGTGTGGCCCATGTCCTGAAAGTGTTTCAGCTTGCGCATGAGCACGGTGTGGCCCAGATGCAGATCGGGCGCGGTGGGATCGAAGCCCGCCTTCACGCGCATGGGCTTGCCCGACGCGCGCGACTTCTCCAGCCGCTCGCGCAGATCGCTCTCGCGAATGATCTCCGCCGCGCCCTTGCGCAGGTAGGCGAGCTGCTGGTCAACCTCGGGGAATGAGGGCATAAAGTTCGATTATAGAAGTTTCGAGTTTCAAGTTTCGAGTTTCAAGTTGTCATCACGAGGAGGGGTCCAGCTCGACCAGGGATCTGCTGTTCACGGGCCTCCGCGCGTGGGGTTCTGCCGCGTTCAGAGAAAGCAGATCCCTCCTCGGACTGAAGTCCTCGTCGTGATGACAATTAATTGAACTACCGACACATTGACAGGGGACGTATTCTCTAAAGTTGACGTTATGATCAAAGATCCCGATGTCGCGAAGCAGATCGACGAAGCAATGAGGCAGCTGTGGAACCAGCTCTGCGGCTGCATCGACATGGTGAGGGAACGCTGTTCTCCCGAAGAATACACAGCATTTGTCAAGGCGACGCGCAACATCGGCTGCGGCATTGTAATGGATGTCATGGAACCACTCTACGAGGCGAACCCAAATCTGAAGCCCCCGAACTGGGACGATGGCCTCGAAGAAAACTTTGGCAAGCCTGAAACCAAATCATGAAACTGCTTCTCCCTGGTGCCGTTTTCATTCTGATGGTTTCGGTGGGTATGAGCCTGAAGCTGAACGAGCTCATTGCCAACTGGCGAGCGCTGACCCTATCGGCGTGGACGCGGCTGGTGCTGGCCACGTTCATTCTGCCGGCGCTGGCGGCGCTGATCCTGGCGCGCGTCTTCTTTCTGACGCTGCCCGAGACCGGCGCACTCTTCATGGTGGGCGCAACGCCAGGCGCACCGCTGCTCACGCGCAATCTCGCGCGGCGCGGCTTCGATATGCAACTGGCGGCCAGCTATCAGGTCTGGTGCGGCGCACTCACGCCCGTCTTCATCCCGGTGATGCTGTGGCTGGCGGCCAAGCTCTACAGCCGCGACATCTGGATTCCGCCGCGCGTTCTGCTGCTGCAAATCGTAGAGAAGGAATTTCTGCCGCTGCTGGTGGGCATGATGCTGATGCGCCTGGCGCCTACCTTCTCCAAAAAGGCGCAGCGCGGCATGAACATGGTCGGCAATCTGGTGCTTACCCTGGTCTTTGTTCTTCTGCTGTGGAAGATGCGCGCGGAGCTGGCAACCGTAACGCCCTGGATTGTGCTGGCGACGTTCCTTCTTATGGTGGCCTCAATTGCCGCAATGCATTTTCTGGTGCGCGCTAACCCGGTTACCGTACGCACGTTCTCCGTCAGCAATGCCAATCGCCATGTCGGCCTGGCTCTGCTGCTCATGAACCGATTCAAGAGCACCCACGCCGCGCTGCCGGTGATCGCCAGCTATGCCATACTCGTTGTCCTTTTTCTGATAGTGGCGCCCAGGATCTTTCGCCCGCAGGAACTGGCCGCGCAGAAGGCAACCGCGTAGTCTTGTGCCGTGGCGATTTCGCGCCAAGCTCAAAATATCTTGTCCCCAACACAGCACCACGAGGCTGGCTGGGAAGAACAAGGCCATGTGATGATATGGAATCAAGGTATCCGATGGCGTCAGCGATCAACCCGCAAAACGATGCCAGCGCGTCGCCGACGCTGGTTTACGATGGCTCCTGCGGCTTCTGTAGCCGTTCGGTCCGGTTCATTTTGCGGCACGAACAAAGGCACGACCTGTTGTTTGTGACGCGTGACTCGGAGATGGGCCAGCAGTTGCGTCGCACCCATGGAATGGAATCGATCGAGTCCATGTTGTGGATCGAGGATGGTCGCGCCTTCGCCGAATCTAACGCTGTCATGAAAGCTGCGGGCTATGTCGGCGGTTGGTGGTCTCACCTGGCAGCTCTGGCCTCGCTTTTCCCGCCGAACATTCTAAACAGACTTTACAAAATCATTGCTAAACACCGGCGCCGTCTGTCAACCAATGTGGCCGTCTGCCAGCTTCCCAGCCCTGAGCAGCGCCGCCGTTTTCTGGCCTGACAATGGCGGCGATCGCCCTTTTCCGGCACAATCGAAAGATGTTCGCACGCAAGATCCGAGTGCAATACGAACAGGACGGCCAGCGCCTGGCGTGTCCGCTGAAGTGGCTCGACAGCTTCAGCATGAGAAACTTCACCAACGATCAGGTCTTCGACGACACCATCCCCACCGGCGATGGCGCCATGGAGATTGGCACGCGTGTGCCGCTGGGGCGCTTGCGCTCGGCGATGGAGGACTGGTTCCGGCGCAAGAGCTATCTGCCGCAAGGGGCAACGCTGGTGGTGGAGGAGGAGTGAAGAAAGGGGTTGGGGAGTAGGGACTGGGGATCAGTTGAGCAAATGCGGGCCCGCGGCATGCTGATCCCCAGCCCCTAACCCCTAATCCCTCGAACGCAGATGGCTACTCGCATCGTCTTCATCGTGATTGCATTCGCGCTCATCGGCGCCGGTGTGTGGGCCTACCACCATGACGAGAAGCTGCGCACGAATGCGCCGCTGGTGAATCTCGGCGATCCTAACGAGGTAGTGCGGCAGCTGCTGGGCGATCCCACATCCGAAGGCCCGTGCGGCTCGCTCACGCCGATTCCCAAGGGCTGCACCGACGAGTACGTTTACCGCTATTGGTATGCGCTGTTTCAGCCGCAGTACGAAGTCATCTGGTTTGATCATGAGGGCAAAGTTCTGGGCGAGCAGCACGTGCGGTCGGCGTTCTAGCGCAAGCGGCGCGGCGAGTCGGACGAAGAGGAGCTTTGCGGATGCCGGCATCCGCGTTATTGGTGCAGAACCGACGACGTCTATCCCCGTGGCGGACGTGTAACGCCTTTATCTGCTACAATCGACCACGTCCGGTGCATAAGCTTTGCTTGCAACGGACGACGCTGGCGAAGTCCTTGCAGGTGTGAAATCGCCAGTGCTGACAAGGGTTTCCGCTAACCCGATCAACCCAAAAGCGGGGTCGTAGTTCAGTTGGTTAGAACGCTGCCCTGTCACGGCAGAGGCCGCGGGTTCGAGTCCCGTCGACCCCGCCATTTCCTTCCAAGCACTTACAGGGAAATGGCAATCAAGGCTCATGGTCCAATATGGTCCACTTAGGCCAGTGCCTTCCCTTTCCGTAATACAAGCTGAACAATTTTGCTTTGCGCTTCGCGTTTCTCTGGCATTCCCGCTTGGGCGCTCCCGGACTGGATGTGAGGCTCGCCAGAGCGAGCTCCGTCACCAGATTTCGTTCCGCGCCCTTCGAGGGAGAGTTCTATTCTAAATTAACTGTGAAGAGTAAGTGTCCACGTAGAATTTAACGGATACTTACGAGAAGTGATGGCTGCCAGGAGCTGTGCGGCGGTAGCTTTGGCTAGGGGTGCTGGCTCGGCTTGGTCCCTAAACAACGCTCCACCGGCGGCAAGGCCAGACTGTTTGGGATCAGCAAGCGGGACAACGAATATCTGCGCCGCATGTTCATCCATGGCGCCGCGCGGTGCTGTATCGCGTCCAGTACGACACTGGCGGTTTGGGACGTTGGGTGCATCAACTCGAAACAAGAGCCCCACGCAACAAGGTCATCGACGCCATCGCCAACAAGCTAGCACGCACCGCCTGGGCGGTGCTGTCCAGCGGCGAAGTCTATCAACATCAGCCTGTAGGCACGGCGTAAAGTGGGCCGTGGAAAAGACGCTTCACTTGGAAAGCCAACACCGCTTTCCACTTGTCCACCGCCTCGACGGCTACTAAGCTCATCAAGGTCTGCTGGGGAGAGAACGGACGAGAGAACAGTCAAACGACGTGCCGGAGAATCTGGCTGTTGAGTTGGTTCTCTGTAACCGAGCGATTTATCAGGACCGGTACGTGCGCATCATCATCGTGGCCCGGAGAAGCATCTCCAACTAAAGGCCGGGTACATTTACGCGGACTGAACCTTCGCCCACAACTCAACTCTTGCAGTCCGGCGGCGGACCATACATGCTCAACCGTTATCTCGTTCGCCGAAGCGCGACGGGGCCAACAGGTGAGCGATAGTATCGAACAGGACATTCGGTGGCTCACCTTTCGCAAGGAATCCGTCCGCAAACTCAAGGCCGTCCGGTTTCTCAATGGCAGCAGAGATGATGAGAATGGGGACTCTTGGCTTAAGGTTCTTCATTTCTCTGGCGATCTCTGTTCCCGTCTTGGCGCTTAGAAAATGATCAGCGATGACCAAATCGATGGGGTTCTGCTTGAAAACTTCCAAGCCATCCTCCCCTGATTTAGCAGTTAGCACGCTGTAGCCTTCGCTACCGAGCAGGAGCGTCCTAACCCGCAGCGCGATGTCAGCGTCATCAATACACAGGATCAGTGGAGGTCTGGCAGGAGTAACCAATGAAGCCGAGTTCATGGCCCGTTCCTTCCCTGCCCCAGGAGAGCTGCGGGCAGGTGCAGGTGATCGGCCTACATGCCCGCCAGCTTTTCAATGGCAGACATATTCTGGATCAGCAGGGTGGAACCACGGAGTTCCGCAATGCGTCGTTTGCGAAAAGTGGCGAGAGTACGGGTTACGGTCTCGCGCGACATGGCGATGATTTGCGCGATCTCATCATGGGTCAACGCCACCTTAATTCGGTGAGCTGTGGCTGTGCCAGAGTCGTCTTGCGACCATTCCAGCATCAGGCGGGCAATTCGCTCCGTTGCTGTGCTCATCGTGAATGAGCGAAGTTGCTGATAGGCGTGTTGGCACTCACGGCTCATGTATATTGCTGCCTGCATGCAAACATCGCCGTGTTCCGTTAGGAACTTAAGAAAGTCGTCCCGTTTAACAAAGTTTAGTTGGCAAGGTTGACCGGTTTCCGCAGTTGTTTCATAGGGAATTCCTGATACAGTTGCGCTCAGACCTAAGATCTCTCCGGGCTGGGCAACCTTCAATATCATGGTCTGGCCGTCCCTTGAACTAGCCGACACCTTCACACGGCCTTTACAAAGAATGTAAATGCCGCGGCATACTTGGCCCTCCACAAACAGAGTTGCGCCCGCAGGGTGTACGAGCGTGAACTTGACACGTTGAAAGGCGGCCATAACTGGTTTCGGCAAATCGCAGAAAAAGCCCTCCGAGCACAACTTGCAGGAGAGACAGTCTTCGACCAGTTCCATCCCGTAGGGTGAGTGCATTGCATCCTCGCTGTCGGAAGACCCCATTTGCCGTAGAACCCTGGCAGTGGATGTGGGGAAATTCGGGTTCTCTCTCTGTGTGATGGGCCGACTGCCAAGGGTTCTGACGGTGTAATACCAGCACAATACAATCTTCGACCGGCGCAACACTGTTCAATATTGCTCAGCCTCGAAAAAAGGAATGGCTCACTCCGAGCGACCCAGCCCACCCGCTGCGCGCCCGGTCAGGTTGATTCCTCTCACCGAACGCATCCTTCCTGCCGCCTACGGTGAGATGGGTGTGCGAGCGTTGTTCGTTTTTGCGTGGGCCTCACCCACCGTAATCGTACGACCCGCCATGAGAGAACCATTCAAACCCAGGATCGCTTCCTGTGCATCCTTGTCCGCGCCCATTTCCACGAAGGCGAATCCACGAGGAGCGCCAGTCGTGCGGTCCATTATGATGTTTACTACCTCAACGGGCCCGTAGCTTCCGAATGCGGTCCTAAGATCCTGCTCGGTTGTACCTTTTTCCATATTTCCGACATAAAGGTTTTTCATGGTTTCCTCGACTCTGTGAGGGTAGGTGGAACAAGCCCAGCTAATCCTCGGAAAAGCTGAAACGGATGACCGTCTCAGAATTGCGATTGTAAGGGGAATGAAGGCCGCATCGTCTCCGTGTTTTGTCCGGAGGACGGGAGATACAAAACGAAGGATTGTGCTCCCACAAAGTACTTATTTGCACGCCTCAACGAATGTCTGGGCATTAATTCGCAACAAGCCGCCGCTTTGGGCCTAGGTCGGTCTTTCACCTGTAATTGCAATCTTTGTCGTCGGCTTTACCGTTATGGTCTAGCCAATTCAGCAGAGAACGTATGCTTCCCTGCGCCAACGCTACGCAGGAATCGGCCGCGCCATAGTAGACGTTGAGGGTGTCTCCGTCGGGGCTTATCGTGTGTCCACACGGGAAAACCACGTCGTGCACATCGCCTCCGTGCTCATAGTCGGCTTCTGGTCCGAAGATCCAGGAATCCCCGCGCAACAAACAAACCTCTGGCTTTTGCATGTCAAATAAAGCCAGGCCAACCCGGTATAACGAACCAGAGGCCGTCTGCTTTACTCCGTGGTACAGTACGAGCCAACCCCTTGGAGTTTCTATGGGTGGCGACGAGAGCCCTATTTTGTTTGCATCCCACCACGCACCCTTGCGCGCCTCCATCATCACTCGATGGCCGCCCCAATGACGCAGATCGGGAGAATAAGAAATCCAGATGTGGGCTCCTAATGGAGTCATCGGTCGATGGATAAGCGCCCATAGTCCACCAATTTTGTACGGCAAAAGGGCCGCATCCTTGTCATCTGCCGACATGATGACGCCATAGCGTTCAAAACTTCGAAAGTCCTTGGTCAGCGCCAGCGAAACTCCCGGACCGCCTTTGGAATAGGAGGTGTAAGCCACGGCATATTGCTGCAGCTCCGGAACGTATGTGATACGCGGATCCTCGATGCCCCAAAGTTCTTCGGGATACTCCTCTGGATTGGGCACGAGAGTTGGTGTTGGATCGATGTTCCAAGCGTCCACGCCATTCGCAGATCGCGCTGCGCACAGATGCGAGAGACCACGGCGATCCTCAACTCGGCAAAGCAGCAGTGTCGATCCGTCCTGCAGCAATGTTGCTCCGGCATTGAAGACGCTGTTGATCCGATAGGGCCAGTCCTTGCTGGTAAGGATCGGGTTGGCGGGATGCCGTTGCAGCAGAAAGTCGGTTGAATCGATGGAGCCGATCGCGTCGATAGCTAAAGTCATAGGTTACTTCGCATAACATGAAACTGATTCCGAAACGTTGGAGGCGTACAAGCTCCCTTATCGAGCCAGTACTTAGTTGAAGTGCAGTTTCGAAGCTTCGTCCGGGAGCTGGCGCATCTCTAGAAGCGCCATTAAGAAGGACAGTGTGGACTCCGCTCCCTGATTTTCGTTTGCCCGATCGGGATGAAGGCCATCGCGACAGCCGCCGGTACTGGCATCGTACAACGCAGTTTTCAGATCGTTATCTCCCAGGAACCAATTGAACGCAGCCCATGCTTGTTTGCGCCAATGCTCTTCGCCGGTCGCACGATAGGCTTGCAGGCACGCAGAGACTGTCGCAGTTGCTTCCAGTGGCTGCTGATCGAACCTCGCCTTTTCGCCTGCTTTCCTATAGAAGCCTTCCGACCCGATAGGTACAAAGTGACCGTTCATGGTGCAGCGTTGTTGTTTCCCCAGCCACTCCAGTGACTCTAAGCCTGCCGCGAGCCACTCGTCATTCGAGGTGCGCGAGCCTGCCAGCAATAAGGCCTGCGACAAACGTGCGTTGGAATAGGCCAAACTATCTTCAAACCAGTTCCAGCCCGGGCTACACGTGATTTCGTAGATCTTTAGCAACTTGCCGGCGAGAATCTCCCTCTGCCTTTGTGCCGTCCTGTCTCCGGGAAAGCGATCAAGATATTCCTGGATTCCGAACAAGGAGAATGCCCACGCGCGCGGACTTGTGAAGCTCAACGCCGCTGGAACTGCCAGCTCAAAGAGACGCCCGGCCAGGCCTCTTAGACTTTCATTGACGGTCTGATGGATTGCCGTTCCTAAGGCCCACAAGGCGCGCCCGTGGCTGTCTTCCGATCCCTGTGGCTCCTGCCACGTACGCTCATAGCTCAGAAAGTTGCGGAACCTTCCGTTGGCGGAGTTGAAGGCTAGCCAGAGGAAAGCCAGGTATCGCGAGGCTAGTTTCTCGGCTTCAGCTTCTCCCTCCGCTCCAGGTTGCTCCCCAAGAATTGAGACGATCAGGGCGCGAGCATTATCATCCGTCGCGTAACCTTCGTGATAATTAGGGACTGCGAAGACCGCATGTTGCAACATGCCGGTATCGTCGGTCATGCGAATGAGATGATTCAGCTTCACCGGCGGCAAGCTGTCGACGCGACTTGCTGCGACGGCGTTTGGGCTGACCAGGCGAGGGTTCCACATCCGTTCAGCTCGCGCTCTTTGGAAGGTGCGCATGTAGTCCTGGGCCACACTTTTCCACACCATGTTGCGCGAGTATAGGTACGCACGTTTCCGCATAGCATGCCGTTCGGCTTCGTTTTCCAGGAGCTGAATGGTCTGCTCTGCGATCGCGTTCTGGTCGTTGAATGGAACTATTACGCCACGGCGCTGATCGAGAAGTTCAAGCGCGTGCCAATAGGGAGTCGAGATGACCGCTTTACCCGCACCCAGGGCATAAGCCAAAGTTCCCGAAACAACCTGCGCCTCATTCCTGTAAGGTGTGATGTAGATATCGGCTGAGCCGATGAATTCCATCATTTCCTCAGGGCTGACGAAGCGGTTGTGAAATATGACGTTGTTCTCGACACCGAGGTCCTTGGCGAGCGTCTGCAAGGACTCCCGGTATTTGTCGCCCTCGCGCCGTCTGATATGAGGATGGGTCGCGCCGGCGACAATGTACATGACGTTGCTGTTGTGAGACAGAATACACGGTAGAGCCTGAATAACCGTTTCAACGCCCTTGTTCGGCGACAGCAAGCCGAAGGTTAACAGGACTGACTTGCCTCCAACTCCAAAACGATCCTTATAGAAATTTGGATCAACAAACGCCAGATTGGGTACGCCGTGCGGAATCACATCAATCTTAGACGCCGGAACCTGGAAGATCTCCCGGAGAAACTGCGAAGAGTGTTCGCTCATCACGATAAGCCGGTCGGAGAGTTCTGCGAGTTCCACCATTACGCGGTGCTGGTCCGGGCTTGGCTCGCGCAGTACGGTATGTAGCGTGGTGACGATCGGCATCCGGAGATTCCGCAGCACCTCCAGGATGTGGCTTCCGGCCGCTCCTCCAAAGATTCCATATTCGTGCTGCACGCATACTAGATCGACGTTGGTGAAGTTGAGGAACTCGGCTGCGTCTCCGTACGACGATAGCTTCTCTTCAGTTAACTCGAATCGGACCCGCTCGGGATAGACGTATTCAGAGTCGGGATCATTCACCGGCAGAGCAAACAACCGCTCAGTTCCGTACTCGTTTGACACAGCATCACACAAGTCAGTTGTAAAAGTGGCAATGCCGCATTGCCGTGGAAGATAGTTTCCAATGATTGCGATTCGGCTCGGAAGCGAGAGATTAACCGTCGGATCGAGCACCGGCGCGGACTGGATCGGATGCGATAGTGACCCTGCAATTCTCAATGGCCTTCTGAACGGTAGTGTCTTAGGCAATGACATGGGACCCTATCTGCCTACTGCATGGCGTGCTGGTGAATGTTGGTTGCCGGCGCGCCGCACTCAGTCGGCACACCGGCAGCTCTTAGTTACTTGGTTTGTGCAGTTTCGTGCTCGGCTGTTTTCTTTTCGGCAGCGTTGACTGCGGCGAGGAACGGCTCAGCGCTCACCGGCGCCCGTACTCCACCGGAAAGCGTCTTGCGGAAAGGAACATCCGATCCGTAGAGTGCCACGGTGGAATCTTTATCCTGCTGGATCTTGGCGCCGTCCAAGGCTATTCCGACAAACAAGCCCTGAGAGCGCGAATAGCTTAATGCTTCGGTGTTCATCTTCCAGTCAGTACCGGCCGAAGCATGTCTTCCAACCGGACCTGCCGTGGCCGATGCTTCGCCACTCAGCTCAAACTTGCTGGACAGCAGGCCTTGAACGCCCTTGTCATTCATAAACAGAATCACCAGATCCACGGATTGTGCTCCGGCCTGAAAGCCGAAATTTCCGCCGCCCAGCGAGATAAATGCAGGCGCGCTCCACCCATGACTGGTGCGGCAGGTAACTACGCCGCGGCCATGCTCGCCGCCGACGATGAACCCGCCCTTTGCCATACCAGGTATGACGGCAATACATTTGGCCCCATTCAGCACTTCCTCTGGAATACCTTTGTCGGGCGCTGCCATAATCTCGTTTAACACCGTGCCTGCGGCCTGCAGGCGCGCAGAAGTATCTTGCTCGGCAGGGCCGGCAAAGGCAAAGGTCGTCAGCGATAACATCAAGAACCCAAATACGTATTTCTTCAAAGAACACTTCCTTGTCGTTCAATATTCTTGTGAATAGTTCGTGAGGCGGGGATCCGCCGTGAGGGTTAGGCCGTCCTGCGGCCACTGACCAGATTGATGATCAGGACGACAACGGCAACAACCAGCAACAGGTGAATCAAACCGCCTGCAACGTGGAAACTAAAACCGAGCAGCCACAAAATCAGCAGGATGACAAATATTGTCCAAAGCATTAGCGCCTCCTTGGCTGCCCGTGGCAGCCGCTCACCCCTAACTTGTGCTCTGACCCGTGCCGGACTCACTGAGGACTGTCGGTAATACATCCCCTGAACAGTCGCTAGGATATTTACTGTCGGGGCACACTTCTGTTAACTAACTCTCTCATCTCGATGCCGGCTGAGTCTGAGCAATAGTGACCACCCGCCCTCGTGCTGCGCAGTTGAACGAAGCTTCGTGAAGAGAGCCGAAATCGGCGAGCACTATTGACCAGACAAACCGATGGCGCGGCGGTACGGTAGAACTATCCCAAGGGGAGAGGGTCTCATCAATGCAGACAAAGTACCTTCACATCTCGGCGTATCCCTGCGATAAGTGCGACGGGCCGGTCATCGCCGGCTCATTCGGAATACGTGAAACGGAGATTTCAAGGGAGAGCGCTTTGATCCCGGTTGGAGCAGCTTGCCTGTCGTGCGGGAACAAGCAGACCGGAATGAACGATGGCAACGTGGTTCGTCAGTTTGCTCCGCTGGAATGGGGCTCGCGAAAAAAGAACTAGACGTACTCGTTGTAGAGGTTTCGAGAATACTCAGTCGTGCAGCACCACGTTGAGCAGCGAACTGTGTACTTGCATTCAACCGCCGTCGCATTCAACAAATCCAAGCTTCCGGAATCTGTTCATAAAGAAGCTGACGCGGGAGCGCGTGGTACCGATCATTTCGGCGAGCGATTCCTGGCTAATCTTGGGAATCACCAGTTCAGGCTCGTCCTCCTTGCCGAAGATTCCCCTCCGCAGGTTCCCTTCGAACCGCCGTCATTGCTCATATCGGCAATTGAACTTTCGGACACGACGGGGCTCTACAGGCGATGCGGAAACGTGCTTACTTGTATGCACGCCACATGGTCTGCGACCAAGTTGCTCAGTCCTACCTGCGTTCCATCGTAACGCGCTTGCGCCGATGACATGCAACCCACACGCGAGGTATTCTCCTTGGCAACCGCCGGGACGAACGCTACAAACCGACTCGTGAATGCGTGAGCGTTTTTCTCGAGGGGATTTTGGAGGCGGCTTGTGGGTCGGTCTGACCCACCTTAACAGGCTGTGGCGGCTGGTTGTTAATTGCGAATAAGCACTGCGATCCGACCGGTCCATTGGATCAGTGACTTATGCGAGGCTGGCCTCGCATAGCAATGTATCGGCCTGCCCGCTGTTCTGGGTGATTCGCGTAGTCGCAAGCCGTGCCCACAGAGAATCAACCCACGCTCGTTACGAAGGATGAGAACGCTTGTCGCTTCCTGCCAGGACCAACGGAAGCTGCTTTTCTGGCCGACTCCACCGTGCGAGGCTTTGCCATTTCTTTTTTCACTTCGCGGAGGATCTCATCGCTGAACGCTCTCTTTTTCTTGCTGGGTGGCATAACACATCATCATGTCACGCACAGGCAGACAAGAACGGTCAATTTAGACCAAGTGGGCCAGATTCTGAAGATGCATCGCAGGCGGAATGAGGGGTGGTCTTATGCAGCAGCCATATCTACACGACACCTGCAAGCTTCATTCCTTCAGAAAAATATTAAGGAGCGTGTTGTGGACCCGGATCTCCCCGTTATATTCGATGAATCCCAGTTTCCTGAAGCGATTCATGAAAAAGCTCACTCGTGATCGGGTTGTGCCAATCATCTCAGCCAATATCTCCTGGCTGATCTTAGGAACCACCGTCTCGGGTTTACTTTCCTTGCCGAACTGCGCGAGCAGTAACAGCGTCCTCGCAAGCCGCTTTTCGCTGGAGTTGAAAAGCTGATCAACCAGGTCCGCCTGCATACGGGCATTTCGTGCGAGAAGAAAGGACACGAACATCGCGGATAATTCTTGTTCCTGGTGAAGTACGCGTACCATTTCCGTCTTGCTAATCCTGAGCAATACACACTCGGTCATCGCCGTAGCAGTCGCGAGCCGAAGAGGGTGAGCTGAGAGCATACAGTTCTCGCCCAAGAATTCCCCAGCACCTACCAAGGCAAGCGTCGCTTCTCTTCCACTCGCGGAGGTGATCGTTACTCGCAACTGGCCCTTCCGCACGTAGAAGATCGCATCGGCAGGGTCGCCTTGCGCGTAGGCTGCTTCGGTTCTTCTCAGACGGACAACTTGCTTGCCCAACCCAACTCTTTCGAGGAAGGTCTCGGGATCGAAAACTGTAGCGCCGTTTGTTGGATGTGGCTTGGGTGTTCGGGACCGCTTTGGCGTTTCGCCTGTGGTAAGCGGGGCTGACCTTATCGAATCAGCCGGCGACAGACGCTTCGCTGGAAGGACTCGGCTGCGGGCTGGCATCGCGCTGGAGCTCATTTCACACCTCCGGAGGGGCCGCCCTCAATTAGCATCATACGCTTTAAGAACCGGAGATGATCAATACTGCACACGCTTCGAGTTGTAGATTTCAGCCGATTGAGCGGTTTTGCTCAGTCCGCCGCCGCTCCTAAGCGGTAGGCTCGGTTTGTAGAAGTCCGTGCCCTGCCAGAACCTCCGAGGAGGTGATTCCAATGGGTCGCCAGAGACTCTCTCCGGTGCATGTTCTCCTCATTGTCTCCCTCACTCCCTTGATGTTTTCTGCTCGGTTAGCATTGACTCAAGAAAGGCCATCTGCAAGCAAAACTCCGACCCAAGTGTCAGTTCTCGCCGCGCCGTCTGCGGGGGGTCCAGAAGCTGGAATACGTTTCCGTCCGGCCTACGAACTTTTGTCCTCGCCATTTGCGCCAAACCTGGGACAAGCCCCATCACCCCTGAAGTTCCACACACTTAACCTTGCTTACCCCTTTTCGCTCACCAGGAACAACGCGCTGCCTGATCTTTGGCAGCTCGCAAAGATAGATGAACCGCAGGTTAAAGCGAGCCACTTCATTGGCAACGCTCCGACCGTATGGCTTACAAATGATATCGCCCACAATATAGTGCATTATGACGCGCCTGATCTCGGCGACGAGCTGCAGTATTATGGCCATCGCGTCCCGTGGGCTGGCCAGATCATTCTAGGGATAAGTAAGCAAGCTAAATCTCATCCCCGAGCCTTTAGTTTACTTGAGGTAATAAATCCAGGATTAAGCCTGGACAAACCGCACACACGGTGGATTGGCAAGTAAGATCCATAACATCGGACAAGGCAACTGAGCTAACTGTCGCGCCACTCTACCTCTGGCGATTCCACGATCCGGCGCCATCAACACGTTCTTGTTCCCACCTCGAACGACACTCGGTTTTGAATGGTACCCTGTATCCAATTCAGCCGCTTGATCACTTTTGACCAGTTTCCCCAACCGCGCGGTCAGTAATCTTAGACAGAAAGCTTCATGCGAATCCTAAATCCGAGGACACGTCCCAAGGGTCCCCCTTGCGAAGCTCACCCGAGATGGAGCTATGTTGCGCCTTGATTGACCAGACTGAGGTACCACCACGTCATGTATGGACCAGCCACGCAGCAGGGCAGATCGACTCTTTTGGGAGGTATCGATGCCAAGCAAACGCGCGCTAATTTTTAAGTCAGCGGCATTTCTCAAGAGAATCGGCAGCGAGCGGACCAGCCGGGAATACCGAAACAAGCAATCCATTTTTTCTCAGGGCGATGCCGCGAATGCGATGTTCTACGTCGAGGCCGGCAATGTGAAACAGACTGTTCTCTCCAGACGCGGCAAGAAGGCAGTTATCGCTATTTTTCGAGAAGGCGACTTCTTTGGCGAAGCCTGTTTAGGAGCGCCGTCACGGCGGATGTGTACCGCAACAGCGGTACATCTCTCTACAGTTGTGCGAGTGGAGAAAGCGACTATCGTTCGCATCATCCATGACGACCCTGCGTTCGCCAGGCTATTAATCGCTCACTTGCTCTCTCGCATTGTCCGGATTGAAGAAGATTTCCTCGATCAACTCTTCAATTCCAGCGAAAAGCGGCTGGCGCGAACTCTTCTGCTGCTCGCGAGTTTTGGGGCACAATCCAAGCCCGATCCTGCCATTCTGAAGGTGAGCCAGGCAACCTTGGCCGAGATGATTGGCACCACGCGGTCGCGCGTCAGTTTCTTTATGAACCGGTTTCGCAAGATGGGTCTCATCGACTACAACGGCAGCTTGCGGGTCCACCGAGCACTGCTCACCTTCCTTCTCCGCGGATAGACGCCCCCAACCTGGGATCGCCGATTCTGTAGCCGCATTTGAACAAAATAGAGAAGTGAGCAATTTTGATCAGTGTTTAAAAAGACGGCGAGGTATCTTCCGGCGATGTAGCTCTTATCTGCAGTTCGGTCGAACCGGGAGGCATAGTCTTGATCGATGTTATTTTCGCTGACCATCAGGAGCTCTTTCACGTTGGGGTGGCCGAAATAGTGGCGGATGCCGACGATATTTGCCTCATGGCCCAGCCGCAGTCTGCTGAACAGCTGCTGAACATCCTGGGAACCTTCGTACCTCACGTGCTGGTCCTGTCAACTAACTTTCTGCCGGCGTTTTCGAAGATCCAACCGATGTTGAAGCAGCGCCAGACTGCACTGCTGCTGCTCGCCGAGGACAACGATCAAACCGCTTATATGCGCTGGGTGGGAGCACAGGGTGTGGTCTATCGTTCGACGGACGGACCCGTTCTTATCGATGCGCTGCGCCGAGTAGCGCGAGGCGAGTTGTTTATTCAGGACCGCAGCTCCGATATCAGGGAAGAACCCTCCGAAGTCGCCTGACAGCCAGCGGAATTCCTGCCAGCGACTACCTCAGTTGTACGCGGAAAGGCTAAAGGCCATTCGTTGCTAGCTGCAAACTCTCCACTCACCACGCCGGATCCTGCGAGTCCATGCATCGCACTGGGAGCTTCGTCCCACCTTGCGTGACACCTAGTGATTAGCGGCGGCCACCGCTGCCGTGTCTGGAACCGGAGTCGCGGCTCTTAGCTGATCGAGCAATGCAAGCAGGTTGGTCGATTGAACCTTGCCCAACTTTGTCTGGTTCGATGCCGAGACGTCGGAATAGAACTGCAAAATGTTGTCACGCAACTCAGGCGTGGTGTAGTCGAACTTGCTTTTCGACAAGCGAGCCACTAGCTTGGCATATGTCTCGTCAGCTAGCGAATATTCACCTTCTTTCGTATCTTTACCACTGTCCAGGTCACGGTTCGGAAGTCTCAGCGAGATGCCGCGGCTGGTCTCCAGAAGGGAGATCTTATATTGGTCTACCGTGGTATTGATGCTCTTGAAATACAAATCCTCTGTCTGAGGCGTTGGGTTATTAAACGCCATCGCCTTGAAAGGGCCGATCTTCGGCATGTACCGCAGAAGAGTTGAAAGCACCCGCGTACCGAAGCCCGGCTTAGTGTAATCGTTTCCCCAATCCCTCTGATAATCGGCCCGCGATAGCCGATATAGGAATTTGCGCTTATTGAAGTTGGGCTCTTCGCGTTGCATGTCCTTCTTATGGGTTTGCAGGGCGACCTGGGTTAATTCGGGAATCATTCGACTCACCGAGTAACGATATGAACCAATTGTCAGATCTGCGTGCGGCAGGACGGCACTTAACTGCAATCCATAGACAATGGGAAAAACCCGCTCCAGGAGTGGCTTGGAGACTTGAAAGCCGATGAAGTCATGGTACTGCTGCGGTGCGTAACGCTGCTTGGCGACCTGCACCATGTCAAATCCGAATTCCGTCTTCAAATGCGCAGTTTTGTTCTGCGCGTACTCTACCGAGTTGCCGTATTTTGCCCGCAGCTTCGGATATTGGATCGCAACGGCCTGATTTACAGCGGGATGGCCATCTAGGTCGGACACGTAGTGGGCCAGGGCGCCCAGTGCGAAAGCATACTCGTCGGCGTCGCTGCTCTGCTCTAGCAATTCCCGAACGAAATCCCCGGTGCGAACGTAGTGCACCACGTTGCTGAACTCCACGCTGCCGAATGGATAGTAGCCTAGGTCCTGTATAACTGCTCCGCCATAAGCATAGGCATGTGCTTCCTTGATCTGATCTTCGGAGAGTCCGGGATATCGCTGCAGTATCAGTGGTCTGATCTCATCCGTCCACAGCAAGTCAACGATTTCTTCGTGGGTCAGCACGGAGTATGCTGACACACCGCCGCTACACATCAGGGTTATCAGCAACACTGCCAGCATGCGAATCGAGAGCATCCGGGAGCCAATTGCGATCGGGTCTCTCACGGCAAGTCCGTAGCGCGTCCCAGAGACGGTGTGTATTCGGTCAGTCCGCCACTCTCTCGCACTCTGGGGCTCGAAGCATTTTGCTGCATCCTCTTTATCCTTACGACTTGCCAATGTGAATGTTGGAGAGGTAACTAAGGAGCCCAAAGATCTTAAGTAGCCATAACACCACGGCAATTGTCACCACGGCATTCAATATTGACTTTATGGAGCTTGCCATGGGGATGAAGCGATCCACCAGCCATAGAAGGACCCCAACGACTACCAGGACCAGAACAACTTGAAGTAACGGCATACTCGATTACCTTTCTGTATTTCGATAGGGTTATTTCTTGTTGCTCTGCTGTTATGTCAGAGCACCCCTCGTCAATAAATCGCAGGCTGCGCGGGCGGTACCGACCCACTCGCCAGGCATGATGAGACGGCGATTTCAAGAGGATAATGGGAGAGCAGGTGCAGACGCTGCCAGGGGCCGGTCTGCACATTGGGCTGAAAAATATACGTCCGTTGGGCTCCGCAGTCACAGCAATGCTGTGAAGATATCCCCTCTCCGCCGCAACGTATGGGCCAACCGACGTTGGCGTGAGGGCACAAGTTTAGAAGCCGCATGAATCGGTCGCATGCTTTCGACAGCACTCCGTGGAGCGGATAGTGGAGTGTCGCGCTCAAATGACCTCCTATTTGTTGGGATACACATCTCTGTTCTGAATTCAGGTTCAATCCGATCATCTTGGAAACGCCACTCCACGTCTGGTCAAGACGGACCATCCATGGAACCTCGCAAACTACTTGCGCCCAGACAACATCTGGTCTGTGGTAAACACTATCTTCGTCTCACCATCCAGCCGATAAATATTCCGGCGGCAACGCCGAGCGTGAATGTTGCTGCAACGGTTTCAATAGGATGTCGCTGAAGGCGCTTGGTTGTGTCATCAAGAAACTCTTCAGCCGCGTCGCCGCCTTGTTTTGCGACACGCCTCGCGACTCCCACCCCATCCTCAATTGCATCGGCGATGGCGGATGTCGCACGAGATGCCTTGCGTGCTGATTCAGCGATGTGCTCGGTGGTGTGGTCCAGGATTGATTGTGCCATTTATTTCTATGACCTCTTGTCTCCAAGTTCGATGTTAATTCGGTTATTCCCCGACAGCTTTTTCAACTTTGCCAACCCAGTTTTGAGTCTTGCCGGCATTTTTTTCAGCCCTGCCGTCAGCCTCCAGGTTGGGGTTCTTCGTAATCTTGCCGATTTCTTCTTTAATGGTTCCTTTGACTTCGTGGATCTTGCCCGTGGTTTTATCGTCGGTGCTCGGTTTCATCATTACTTCTCCTTTGTTCGGCAGTAAGGTTTCAATCGACGGCCTTTGTTGGAAATTGCTGATTATCGGGTTACGCTACTCTTTGGTCGCCAACCGTTTGCGCCTGCACCAGATCGTCGAAGAGCGAGCGATAGTGGATCATCGCGGTGCGCAGCTCTTCGGTGCTGGCCTCGCCTCTGCCAAGGCGCAATGCGATCTTGTGCGCGGACCGGTAGTTCTCCACGACTTGGGGGTGGTCGACGGAAATGTCCGCCGCACGCTGATCAAAGTCAGCCACTGGATAGCCGCGCGTGCGCATGAGCGAGCACACCAGTTCGTCGGCTTCCGTCACTGCGCCCTTCGGATAATCGACAAAGCGGGCTTGCACTTCCTGCCACTCGCGTAAGTAGCGCTCACGCTCTACTAGGTCGAGATTACGGATCTTCAGCATCTCAACCCGGGTTTCACGATCTGCCAGCTGTGCTTCGGCTTTACGTTCGGAGCCATGTTGTTGTTGAACAGCAAACTGGTACTCCGGTCCAAAACGATCGCGCAGCCCTGCCGAGGTCTTCCTGCGTTTTCGTATGTACAGCGCAGTAGCAACCACGATTAGCAGAAGCACCGCGACTGCCAGGATGATCAGTTTTGGATCCATTAGATTGAGATTCATCGCGAACTCCTTACCACCTGAATGTCTGCGACCCGCTAGGGTCTGGGTTGGGAAGTTTCCTTGTTCAAAGTAGAGTATTCACCGATCAGCCTGCCGAAAGCTGATCACAATTGCTCGCTTCACTGCACGCAGGTCAGGAATCACTGCAAACATGGCGAATGGGAAGGAGGCCTATTCCGCCCTCCCTCAATGTGTGCTACACGACTGACGCGACCTCTTGAGCAGAAGCCGGCGTCTTAACCGTAAGGTCTGGTGAGGTCCATTCGAAGGGTGCGATGTGGCGGACAGCGCGTGAAGTCGGCAGCGAACCATATTTTCTCCCGCACGATAAACAAATAGAACCAACCTGCCTGATGTCGGTCTCTCGCTGAGTCTCATTTTCTCGAGTTGCAACAGCTCCGGAGATAACCGGCCCATTGCATTCAACACAAGTAAATGCGAATAGGTGAAGATAGTGCGTCTTCATAATGAGTGTTGGTATCCCCACGAACAACTGAGTCATCCTATCCTCGCCCGAAAGCCAAGTCTGACCAAAATAGCTCAGTGTTTAGAATAAAGGTCAATAGTGATCAGACGCGTGTTGCCGCTCTCCATAATAATCATCATTGAACCTCGGTTCACTGGGCGCCTTTACTGCAACAGACCTATATAACTCTTGATACTGAGGGAGGAGTAGAAGTCAATAAGCGGGCGAAGGTGACCACGGGAAAGGTAACATGAAAAGTATCCGCTCAGTTCGTGCGTTGGTTGTCCTTGCGGTCGCAATATTGGCCATGTCGGCCTCCTCGTTAGCGCAGTTGGTCGTATCGATCGGGATCGCTCCGCCCGCGCTACCTGTGTACACGCAACCCATGGCCCCGGCCGCCGGTTACTTGTGGACGCCCGGCTACTGGGCTTATGGTGGCGAAGGCTACTTCTGGGTACCAGGCACGTGGGTGATGGCTCCTGCGGTTGGCCTGCTTTGGACTCCAGGTTACTGGGGGTGGGGCGGTAATGCCTACGCTTGGAATGGCGGCTATTGGGGTCGTAGTGTCGGCTTCTACGGTGGCGTCAACTATGGCTTCGGCTATGGTGGTTCCGGCTACCAAGGCGGACGTTGGCAGAACGGACAGTTTTACTACAACCGTTCGGCGAGCAACATAAACGTCACCAACATTCACAACGTCTACAACAGCACGGTAATCAACAACACTACGGTAAACCACGTCAGCTACAACGGTGGCACCGGTGGAATTACCGCCCGCCCAACCGCTGCAGAAGAGACAGCGGCACGCGACCAACACACGCCGCCGACGGCTCTGCAAAGCCAGCATGTGCAGGCTGCCAGCACCAATCGTGCACTTCTGGCATCCGTGAACCACGGCAGGCCGGCAGTTGCTGCAACCGCGAAGCCCGGGGAGTTTAGCGGTAAAGGAGTGGTAACGGCCAAGCAGGCGGGAGCACCTTACAAGGCTCCTGTAAACACCTCAGCCGACAATAAGACAGCTGCAACCAAGGCCACCGAAAACAAGGCAGCCGAGAATAACGCAGCTGCGACTAAGGCCACCGAGAACAAGGCAGCTGCGACCAAGGCTACCGAAAACAAGACTGCCGAGAATAAGGCAGCTGCAACCAAGGCCACCGAGAACAAGGCAGCCGAGAATAAGACAGCTGCAACCAAGGCCACCGAGAACAAGACAGCCGAGAACAAGACAGCTGCGACCAAGGCCACCGAAAACAAGGCAGCTGAGAATAACGCAGCTGCGGCTAAGGCCACCGAAAACAAGGCAGCCGAGAATAAGGCAGCTGCGACCAAGGCCACGGAAAACAAGACTGCCGAGAATAAGGCAGCTGCGACCAAGGCCACGGAAAACAAGACTGCCGAGAATAAGGCAGCTGCAACTCGTACAAATGAGAATAAAGCAGCAACTCCTAAGGCGGCTCGTCCGCCCGCGGAGTCTAAAAAGGAGCCTACGGCCCATGCACAGCCTGCTGCTCGTCCGGAAAGTGCAGCTCATGCGCAGCCTGCTACTCGTCCGGCAGTAGCTCATACCCAACCTGCCGCTCATCCGGCGCCAGCGGCCCATACGCAGCCTGCTTCGCATCCGGCGCCAGCGGCTCATGCGCAACCTGCTCCTCGTCCGGCACCTGAGAAAGCAGCCCATGCCTCTGGAGGGTAAAGAACAGCTCGTCAGCAGCGAATTTACCGCAACTTATCGCATCAGGCTGCTGCAGATATAAGAGAGCTTGTAATTCTTAATTTGGCACGAGTTCACTGTGTGGGCTCGTGCCGAGTTTTTATCTCAGCAAGAAGATATGCCAATGTGTATCGCTCTTGTATCTCTCAACAACTGTGGCGCGGTTTTCATACCGTGGGCGCCGTCCTGGGATTTGCGTCTCCAATATCCCTGCGTAATGTCGCCCATGCGCAGCCTGAACCGTGTGTTCCGTATTGATCAGACGCCAGGTTTGTGAACCTGTCATCGTAGTAAGTGAAATTCATCCCACCGGGGGGCACCCTAGCGGATCGCTTCTATGCTAAGGGGCAAGGCTTTCACAACCTTTTAAAGACGGTCGCGAGCTTGATCGCGACCAGTCGTAGCTGCGTAAATGCTCACGATAGCCACACAAGTCCCACGATGGATTCGTAAAGATGAGGAGGAAGTATGCTCGGAACTATTTTGATTGTGCTGTTGGTGCTGTTTCTAATCGGCGCCTTGCCGAGGTGGAATTATAGTCGCTCCTGGGGGTACGCCCCGACCGGCGGACTCGGTCTGGTGCTAATCGTTGTTGTCGTCTTGTTGCTGCTTGGTCGTATCTAGTTGGAGCTGCACATGACCCTCGATCCTGCTGATAGACGGGCGCTGCTTCTGCCCGTTAACTCGCGTGGCAGTAAGGTCATTCTGGCCCGCTGCCCTAACGCATTACTTAACGCCGGAACCGGCCCAAGGAGGCGCATATGCTTTGGACAATCTTTGTCGTCCTGTTGATTCTGTGGCTTCTGGGTTTCAGTTTCCACACAGCAAGCGGCTCAGATTCCAACTTGAGCTTCCCCATGCGAGCTGGCATCGCCTGCGTCCGCGACTGGCTCCGCTAGATCAACACTCGCGCTGTTAAACACTACTTCGGAGTTTCACAACGGCGCCAGGCGTGAGCCTTATTGCTCAGACCTCTTGAATCCTGATTTGCTAAGGTCAAGATTCGCGTGATTCGCCGGCCTCGTCTGACAAGCTGCGTGTGCGACAACACATACCGTGTCGGGAGCCGCAGAATCGAGCGGAAGATAACAGGAGGAGGTCGTATGAGTCGAGTGCTGTTCTTACTTGCACTGTGGAGTCTAGGCACGCTGTGTGTCTTCTGCGGGAGATGGTATGACCAACAGGGAGACCTGGTGTAGCGTCCTGCACTCCTTCTTTACCCTGCATCCACTGCCCCGCAACAAGATACATGACCTCAGGAGGCTGCAATGTCCACGCGTCCCTTATCGGTGAATTTGAAACCTGACGCTCTAATGCGGTACGACATGAGTCCCCTGGTGTTCCAAAAGATGACGCCACCAGCTCTGCTGGCCACGCGTAGCCGGCCCGATCCGGTGCGGGTGGCGGTTATTGGAAACCACCTCCCCAGACAGTGTGGAATTGCGACCTTTACGACAGATCTGTGTGATGCCTTTACGGCTGCCTACGGAAATGCTGGGCTGATGGTGGTCGCGGTGAATGACCAACAATCGTCATACCGCTATCCCGGACGCGTGCAATTCGAGATAACCGAGAACGACGTTTCGTCCTACAAACGAGCGGCCGACTTTCTGAATTCCAGCAATGTTGACCTCGTCTGCTTGCAGCACGAGTACGGGATTTTCGGAGGAAAGGCCGGCGGGCATATCGTGCGCCTACTGCAGCACTTGAAAACGCCCGTGGTAACGACTCTTCATACAGTTCTTCGTGAGCCCGACCTCGACCAACTTATCGTGATGCAAGAAATCGCCGCGCGCTCTGATCGTCTTATTGTCATGAGCACGCACTCGTCCCGATTCTTGCAGAATGTATTTGGAGTTGCCCGGGACAAGATTGATCTGATTCCCCATGGCATTCCCGATATGCCTTTTGTCGATGCGGCTTCTCAGAAAGATTTCTCAATCGAGGGAAAGACTGTATTGCTCACGTTTGGCTTGTTATCTCCGAACAAAGGATTCGAAAGTGTAATTCGCGCGTTGCCGCGCATTTTGTCCCGGCACAAGAAGGTCGTCTACGTAATCGCCGGCGCCACCCATCCCCATGTCAGGCGCCGCGAGGGCGATCGATATCGGATCGAGTTGCAGGCTTTAGCTGAGAGTCTTGGTGTCAAAGAGCACGTCGTCTTCGTCAATCGGTTCGTCAGCCCTCAAGAAATGGCATCGCTAGTTGGTACGGCTGATATCTACATCACCCCATACCGATACGAGACACAAGCCGTTTCAGGCACACTCGCGTATGCCATGGGTGCTGGTAAAGCGATCATCTCGACTCCGTACTGGTACGCCACCGAAGTCTTGGCGGATGGTCGCGGAGCCCTCGTTCCCTTTGATGACTCGGCCGCTATTGCAGATACTGCAACTGAGCTTCTGGACAACGAGAGTGCCCTCCAGGCGATGCGCAAACGTGCTTACCTTTACGCGCGGCACATGATCTGGGATCAAGTAGCACAATCGTACATGCAATCCTTCGTGCGTGCCGGCGCTGGTAACCGGCAACCGGTTCGCGAGGCTTTCCCTCTCACAGGTGACGCCCCAAGCGCCAGCGGCCGCCTCATGAGTGCCTGAACGTTTGCACCGAGCGATTCTGGAGGAAGGGTGCTGGCGAATCGCACATCCACAAAAGGCGTCTCGGCCAGTAGCGATTGGATTTCTGAAATCGAACTGAGCCGTCCTGCTCAGAATTAGGATCTGCGCGTACGAGGTCCACGGGTTGAGCAGGGCGTTCCTCGGCAGGTGGACCCTGCGCGACCCGGTCACCAATGTGAAAGCCGCCGTCCTGGTGGCAGCGGCGAAAACTGAAAAGGAGCACGCAATATGCCGGTTGAAACGCAAGCAGTCGTGAGCGATCCAACATCTCTGGAACAGGACCGAGGCGGTCGAGGCCGTGCCATGGTTGTGCGTGAATATCTGGTCGAAGACTTCGGATTTGATGACAGTTAGCTCAAAATCCTGGGAATGGGTAAGCGGATGGACACGAATTCTAACGTTAGCTGGGGTCCGGTGCGGATTCTCATATACCCAACCGGGACCGAAATGCCGCCTAACAAGCAACCGCACGCTGACGGCGCGTCCAAAGCAACCTCGAACCAACCGGTACAGGCTTCTGCGGCTGCGACACCGAAGTCACAGTAGTGATTGCACTCATGAGCAAAGTATGAGCAGCGTTCTTCTTATCGGCAAAGAGACGGGCACCACACTTTCGATTGCGCAAGCCCTTGCCGCCGCTGATTGCGATTGTGCCCGGGCTAGTGGTGGCGCGGGCGCGATTCGCCGCTTGCGTGAACAGTCCTTCGATGTTGTGATCACCGATCCGGATACCACTATCGAGGAAGGCCTCGCGCTGACCGAGGAGATGCGTGACATCCGGCCCGGCATGAAGGCCATCCTTCTCGCCCCTTCCAGCACGCCCGAGGAGATCATTGCTGCGTTGCGGGCGCGCGTCTTTGTCTGCTTCAGCGCCCCGTTCGACGCTCACGAGATTGCCGGCTTCACCTGCCGCGCCGCGACCGACTCCGACTGGCGCACCGAAATCGAGGTTCTCTCTGCGCAGCCTGACTGGATTTCTCTTCGCGCCAACTGCCACTTACTGACCGCCGAACGCGTGGTGACCTTCCTCGGCGAATTGCAATCAGGATTGCCTGAGGCCATCCGCGACAAACTGATGCTGGCATTCCGCGAGATCCTGCTCAGCGCAATGGGACACGCGGAAGCTAAAGATCGCCACAAGGTGGTAGAGGTATCGGCGGTGCGCACCGAGCGCACCATTGTGTTTTATGTGCGCGATCCTGGAACAGGTTTCCACCGCGCGACGTTTGCGCGTGCCGCAACCAAGGTCACGGGCCCAACCGCTAACATCGAACCGGCTGCGGAGATGGGTATGCGCCCGGGCGGATTCGCCACGCTTCTGGCCAAGGGTGTGGTGGACGAGTTGATCTACAGCGAAACTGGCAATGAAATCCTGATGATTAAACATACGACGTGAGAAGATTCACTTGGCGTTAAGGTTCAATCGCCAGTCGATTCTGCTTTTGTGCGCTGGAAGTAGATTCTGGACTGTCGCCACAGCAGAATGACCGCGGCAACTAAAGCGAAGCCGACTAGTGTGACGCCGATCATCCTGGCATCGGCTTTAAATCCAGGCGGATGCCGCAGGAACCGCAACATTGTATGGCTGTACTTTGCGGCTAGAAATCCGAGCACTGAATAGCGAAGAGCCCGGCCGGCGAGCACAGCCGATACAAATCTCCCCTGGGGATAATGCAGTGCTCCCGCCCCTACAAAGAATGGCGCTGTGGGAAATGGCGGCGGGGCGACGCAGGAGACGAACACGGCCGCGAAGCCCCATCGCGTGAGCAGTCCCTGAACCTGTCGAGAGCGTTTCGTTCCGATGCGCTTTTCGAGCCAGTGCTCGCCCGCCTTCTCAGACATGCGATACGTCAGGTACGCGCCAATCATCGCGCCCGCTGTGCTGGCGGCGGCATAGTACGGCCACAACTCGTGATTTCTGGCCGCCAATATCGCGGTAAGAGCATCCAGGCTGCCGAAAGTGGGGATTACTGAACTGTCCGCAACCCCCAGCATCAGCAGGCCAACTCCTCCAAGACTGCGAAGAAGTTTCCAACCCGGAATCACGAAGAAGAGCGAAATCATGAAACTGCTGCCATTCTGGGACGGCGGTGTGAGTTCCGTACCTGTCGACGCCTTGTTTGCTCTTTTGAATTTTCGTTGGGAGCCGCATCCTCAAGAGTGTCGTTCCACCTGCATCGAATGTAAGTATGTTTTACATAGAAACGCTGATCGCGATGCCTACGCCTGGATAACTCTGGTTGAACATGTAATACCCACCGTCTGCGTAGACAACATAGATACTGTCGTTTTGGTACCAGTTGTTCGCCCAAGAGCTGGGCCAAGGATCAACCAAAGTGAACCAGTAGCCGCTGTACTGGAAGCGCGGGAATCCGCCAACAACCAGATAAGGTTGGCTGTAGATGACGAACGCGTGGCCCGATCCAAAGTAGCCGTTGTAGCGATCGTCGGGAATACGGTAGCCGTTGTAGCCGCCGCGCTGCTGCCATGTGCGGTGGTCGGACTGCCAATTCTGTGACCGATGTCCCTGCCACGCAGCCTGCTGGGCCTGCTGCTGTTGTTGAGTGTGCTGGGCCCGCTGTTGTTTGGGTTGGCTCTGATCCTTGGCTTGTTGCTGTTGTTTTGGTTGGCTTGCCTGCTTAGCCTGCTCTTGCTTCGGTTGGCTTGGCTGCTTGGCCTGCTGCTCTTGTTTGGGTTGGCTTGGCTGCTTGGCCTGTTGCTCTTGCTTCTGGTTGGCTCGGCTGTTTGGCCTGTTGCTCTTGCTTCGGTTGGCTCGGCTGCTTAGCCTGCTGCTGGGGCTGAGCGTGCTCTTGTTGCTGTTTTTGTTCGGGCTTGGCTTGTTCGTCTTGTGCGAAAGCGGGAACAATGGTTCCGAGAGTCAGAAACAGGACTGCTGTTCCTAGAGTTGTGAACATTTTCATGGATATTGCCTCAGCTACAAGCTAGGCGAAGGAGCGCACAATAGCTGTATCCTTTTGACCGCCGCTGGTTGGGCAACGTCGGGTCCGCTGTGACTCAATTTGGTTCGGGAAGAAGCAATCGTTCGTACGCATCCTTGTGGAGATCGCGCCCTATGTCAATCAAGTGCAGGGTCCAGCGCACTGGGACTTTTACATGCTGAAGGCGAACACAGGTTGAATGTGCGCGCCTTCTTCAGAGTAAGGGAATTATTGAGGTTTGAGGACGCTGCGGTTGTTCTGTCTTAATAGTGGGCTTAAAACTTGCGGCGACGCGAATCTAATAGCTTATCCGCTTATCTGCTTTTATCTCTGCCAGCTTCCCCCTCAACTTTACGACGGCCTCTTTAGCATGGCCCAACTGCTGTTGCACTTTCCCCGCATTCTTTTCGGCCTTGCCTTCGGCTTTCAAATCGCGGTCATTAGCGGCCTTTCCCATCTGCTCCTTAATTGCACCTTTCACTTCGTGGAAACTGCCCTTAATCTGGTCTTTCGTACTGGCTTTCATGGTTCTCCTCGGTCCTTGTGAAGTGAGGTTGCGGCCCTACGCAGAAGATCAGCGACAATGCCGCTGCCTCAAGCTCGGTTGTTTAATACAGAAACGGTACTCATCCAAGCCTCTCTGACGGCTATCATTCTTCTAATCTCACAGCCTTCTCGCGGTCTGAGCAGAATTGACCACCCGTGGAACAAGACTCAGCTTCGTCCTGCGCACGCACAGATCTGCAAGGTTGACGGCAGCCAGCACCCATGCCGCCGAGCCTATGAAGCTCCGGGGTGTGTCAAGAGCCGGTGAGCGCGACGGGTCGGGCGCGCGAGTCCCGGCCACGCGCTTCCGCTCAAGGGAAACACACTTAGCTCTTCAGGTTCCGCTTCCCGAGCAGACTTTGCGATACGGGGTTTCGCCATCTCTTTCTTGATGGCGCCCAGGATAGCTTTTGCCGATTCGTTGTTTGAGTTCTTGTCAGCCATGATCGATGATTGCACGCTGCTCGGCCCTAAGAACGGTCAATTAAGGACATCTCGATGACACTGGAGCGCCGTGGGAAGCAGACGCAGATATCGCGCCGCAATTAGAAGTCTCCCGTAGGATGGTCAATCTTGTCCAGACGAAACCTGCGATCCCCCAGACAACGGGGTCTTGGTGGCCACGCAGGAGTGAGAAGCATCAGGGGCAAAACCAGATGTATGGTTGGCCAGCTGTTCAACTTGCGTGGCAGGGCGACCTCCACGATAGCGCCGCTGTGGGCGCTAGGCCGGGCGGGATTGGTCACAGAGCAATAGTGAGCAGTTTCCACCGCCTCGGGTGGCTCACAATGGGTTGGAGAGATGTAGGCGATTGCATCGGCAGGGCTCACGCGGCCCAAGTGCACGGCAGGAAGACGGCTTCGTGATAGAGCCCCACGGTGCATGGCGTTGGAAAAGTATCAGGACCGCCGATGCGTGCACTCGGCATCTGCAACCAGGGGAGACAAGTGCGCTGATGGCTTCCGAGATCAGGATCACATTGCTAGCAATGCGTTTTTTGTCGGCTCACTGTCGCGTGTGTAAAGGGGACCAGTTCAGAGCTGAGCCTCCCGAGACTTGGATGGAAAGCATCGTCCTGCCGCGCCTTTTTCTATGTCCGGGGCGGTGTATAGTCTGCCACAAAAGGCGATATCTACCGACATTTCAGCGGTGGACGGCCCTGCCCAACACGTGGCGATAAGACACGCGGCACCCGATCCCGTATGCCAAAAAAGGCAACCGAAGTCTCTCGACTAACTCGATGCAGGAGTGTGACGACATGCGTAAGCGACTAATCACTGCAACTCCTCAGAGCTCTCACGTTAGGACAGCAAATCAACACTGGCTGGATTTGGAGAGCATCGCTACGGTCGAGGTCACGTCAGAGGACAATGGATTTCCTATCGAAGCTGCGCTGCTGCCTGGAAAGGACCATGGCTGGCGGGCGGCCGTTCCGGGGACTCAGATAGTACGCCTGCATTTTGATCAGCCGCAGAGGTTGACACGTATCTGGTTGTCCTTCGAAGAGAGGCAGACTCCCCGCACGCAAGAGTTTGTTTTGCGCTTCGCCTCAAACGCCGGCGATGTCTTGCGGGACATAGTTCGCCAGCAATGGAATTTCAACGCGACGGATGCTGCACGGGAGGTTGAGGACTACACCGTCGAACTCTCTGACGTCACGGCACTGGAGCTCACTATTGTTCCTGATACGAGCGGAGGATCTGCTCGTGCGTCCCTGATCAGCTTGCGTTTAGCGTAATGGTCCAACTTTTCCTGGTTGAACGACTACGACGAGAACAATGACCACATCGAGTTTTAGCGAAGCGCGTCTCGTAGCTTTTGCGGTAATCGCCTATGGCATCCCAGCTGTCCTATCTGATCGCCCGCTTATCGATCGATGGCCGGTGCCAGCATTAGTTGGACAAGAGTCGGTGCGGCGCTAGCATCCACAGTGGACTATGGCAGAGCACGAGCAGTCGGACCGTGCTTTATTGAACAGTGGGAGATCGATACTCAGAGATTCTCCACTTTAGGCTCACGCTGTGAAGTGATGCTTAGACAAGCTGCGGGTGACCTTCTCCAAAGAAACTACAAGTGACCGATAACACCGCCGAACTCAATTCGGCTCCTTCCACTCTCTTGAGAACTAACGAACAGAAACCCCCGCTTCCCTTCTTCGCAGTGCAAATCTTGAAGGAGTTTTGCTGTGAAAGAGTCTGAGAGGCAGGACCTTTCCTGGCCGCGATCACAGCCCTCCAAATGAGTGGCCGTTCGCGATTGTTGAGCAAAACTGCACAGCTTCCGCATTCGCTCAGCAAGATACTGTCTCTAGGTGTCCCGATGACATTGGCGGCCGCAATGACGGCGATCGACCGGATGACTGTTGAGGTGCAACGCACCCGATTTCCGGGAATTCAGAACCTCGAGTGAGACTTCGTCGACAGCGCGTTTCCACCCATTTTCCCAGCCTCCTTTGGACCAAGACCCGATGGAGATAACAAGAATCAGGAGGGCACTCATGTCGAAAGCGGTGGTGGATAAGCCCGAGTCCGAGGTGGAGGCAAGACCCGAGCCAAAGCCTGACTCAACGACCGCGTCGAAGCCTGAATCCAAGGATGGTTCGAAGCCCGAGTCGAAGAACGATCTGAAGTCCGTTGCCATGCCGGAACTCCAAAAGAAGTTGGGTTCGTCGCCGGACGGCCTCAGTCAAGCCGAAGCGCAGAAACGGCTGACACAATATGGCCCGAACGAGATCGCGGAAAAGAAAACCAATCCTTTCCTGAAGTTCCTCACCTACTTCTGGGGCCCCATCCCGTGGATGATTGAAGGGGCAGTAATTCTGTCGGGAATAGTCCGGCACTGGCTGGATTTTTTCATCATACTTGTTCTGCTTGGTTCCAACGCCGTGGTCGGCTTTTGGGAAGAACACCAGGCAGGCAATGCCATCGCTGCCCTGAAAGCCAAGCTGGCGATCAAGGCACGGGTAAAACGTGATGGAAAGTGGGTTACCCCGGCGGCGCGTGAGGTAGTGCCGGGCGACGTCATCCGCTTGCGCCTGGGAGACATCGTTCCGGCGGATGCGCGCCTGCTGGCGGGCGACCCGTTGGAGGTCGACCAGTCGGCGTTGACAGGCGAATCTTTGCCTGCCACGCGCAAACCCGGCGACGCGGTTTTTTCAGGTTCGATTGTCCGTCAGGGCGAAATCGACGCGATGGTGTACGCCACCGGTGCGAACACTTATTTTGGCAAGACCGCGCAACTGGTGCAGGAGGCTCATACCGTCAGCCATTTCCAGCGTGCCGTGCTGAAGATTGGGGATTACCTGATCATTCTCGCAGTGGCCCTGGTGGCGGTGATTATTAGCGTCGCTCTGTTCCGTGGCGACCCCGTCCTCACCACGTTGCAGTTCGCCCTGGTCCTTCTGGTGGCCGCGATCCCCGTGGCGATGCCAACCGTGCTGTCCGTGACCATGGCGGTCGGCGCACGCCTGCTGGCGAAAAAAGAAGCGATTGTGACCCGGTTGCCGGCAATCGAGGAACTAGCTGGCGTGGACGTGCTGTGCTCGGACAAGACCGGCACCCTGACCCAGAACAAGTTGACGCTGGGCGATCCATTCAGCTTGAACGGTATCCCTGGTGACCAGGTCATTCTCTGGGCCGCACTTGCTTCGCGTGCGGAAGACAAGGACACAATCGACCTGGCCGTGATCGGGGGCGTGAAGAACGATCAGGCTTTGAAGGGCTATCAGGTAGTTCATTTCCAGCCGTTCGACCCCGTCCATAAACGCACGGAAGCAACGGTCAAAGGCGGAGACGGAAAGCAGTTCTTTGTGGCCAAGGGAGCGCCGCAAGTCATTCTGCAGATGTCGACCAACGCCGGTGAGGTAAAGCCCGCCGTAGAGAAGGCCGTCAATGAATTTGCGGGACGCGGCTTCCGTTCCCTGGGCGTGGCTCGGGCCGATCAGGAAGGCCAATGGCAGTTTGCTGGCGTGTTGCCTTTGTTCGATCCGCCACGCGAGCAGGCCAAAGCAACCATCGCGAGCGCCCGGCAGATGGGGGTGAACGTCAAGATGGTCACAGGCGATCAAATGGCCATCGCTCGGGAGACTGCCAAACAACTGGGGATGGGCACGAACATCGTTGATGCCAGCGCATTGGGCGACATGAAGCATCACGAGACAGCCCAGGCGTCGGAGGCCATCGGGAAGGCGGATGGCTTCGCCCAGGTATTTCCCGAACATAAGTTCTACATCGTCGATGTCCTGCAGAAGGCCGGCCACATTGTCGGCATGACCGGCGATGGAGTGAACGATGCTCCAGCGTTGAAAAAAGCCGATTGCGGCATCGCTGTTTCAGGTGCCACAGACGCGGCCCGCGCCGCGGCGTCCATTGTGCTGCTGGCGTCCGGCCTCTCAGTGATCATCGACGCAATCAAGGAGAGCCGCCGCATCTTCCAGCGGATGAACAGCTATGCGATCTATCGCATCGCAGAAACGCTGCGCGTGCTGTTCTTCATGACGCTGTCGATCCTGGTGTTTAACTTCTATCCACTGACCGCAGTGATGATCGTGATGCTGGCTCTGCTCAACGACGGAGCCATACTCTCTATCGCCTATGACAACGTTCATTACAAGGACAAGCCCGAGGCCTGGAACATGCGCCTGGTGCTGGGGATTTCCACCGTGCTGGGCGTCATCGGCGTGGTGGCTGCGTTTGGCCTGTTCTATCTTGGCGAGCGCGTATTTCACCTCGACCGCGCGCACATCCAGACGCTGATGTACCTGAAGCTGTCCGTGGCCGGGCATCTGACGATTTTCCTGACCCGCACTCGCGGCCCGTTCTGGTCTATACGTCCTGCGCGAGTTCTATGGATTGCGGTGCTGGGCACGCAAACGCTGGCAACTCTGATTGCTGTCTATGGACTGTTTATGACACCCCTCGGCTGGGGCTGGGCAGCGTTCGTTTGGGGCTATGCCCTGGCGTGGTTCCTCATCAACGACCGCGTGAAGCTGCTCGCCTATCGAATTTTTGATCCCACCAAAGCCCCGTTGTTGGCCAAGAAGCCGCTCGATCTGACACCGCAAATCGCCGAACGTGCGTATGAGCTCTACCAGGAGCGGGTGAAGGGCCAAAGCCAGCAGGATCAAGACTGGCTTGAGGCGGAGCGGGAGATTGGGAAGGACCAGGCGGAACTTAGGAGGGCTGGGCAAACATCCTCGTAACCGTTCAAAAGGAAGACTGCGGCTTCCTAATCCAATTCGCACCGAAGGATATGTGAATACTTGCAAGAAACTACAGCGCTGAGAATACGACACGATTCCGCGGCACCACAGGGAGAGAACAGGCTTTGCGTTCTGAATGCCTTAGTCGGATCTCCTATCATCGCGACCGATGGTGAAACGGGAAGTATTCGCAATTTTCTCTTCGATGATCAGTCATGGAAGATTCGTTATCTGGTGGTGGACGTAGGAAGCTGCCTGAAGCGGCAGGACGTCGTAATCCCCGTCACCGCGCTTGAACAGCCAGACTGGGCGAACAAAACCTTTCGGGCTCACCTGACTAAGAAGCAAATGGGGGACAGTCCCGACGTTGATGCCGAAAAGCCGGTCTCACGTCAGCAGGAGATTGCCATGGCTGAATACTTTGGGCCGCTCGCCTGTTGGGTCGACAGGGAGTTCGGCCTGTCATCCCTACCGACTGGAGCGAGCTACCCCGTACACACCGCCGAGGACCTCCATCTGCGCTGCAGTTCGCACATGCTCGGGTATCACGTGTGGGCCACAGATGGCGACTTTGGGACCCTTGAAGGCTTTGTCATGGGTGAGGCGAGCTGGCACTTGGGCTACCTCGATGTGAAGAGCGGAGACTGGCTCCAGAATCGATCAGTGCTCGTGCCCACTGACTGGGTGCAGTCAGTTTCCTGGCCCGACTTCCGCGTCTATCTCGACCACACGAAGGCAGGAATATAAGCGTCAGATTTCTCCGGAAAGCTTAGCCGGCACGGTTGGAGTTACAGCAACATCTTCGTGCGCCCTGAGATCATTAAGCGCCACTCGCGCAGCTCATGACAGCGAAAGGAACAAGATGAAAATTGATTCCAAGGATTTTCGAGTGGGGTCCGGAGAGAAAGTCACCCTTAGCGAGTGGCCGACGACGATAAAGCCCATTTGCAAGTCGAAGAAGCAATACCAGAAACTTCTGGAAGAACACGTCGAAGCGTTGAGCTCGCTGCAGCGGCTTCACTACGCCTCCAACCGCTATGCGCTGCTGCTGATTCTTCAGGGGATGGACGCTGCGGGTAAGGACGGCGCCATCCGGCACGTTATGTCCGGGGTCAATCCACAGGGATGCGAGGTTTTCAGTTTCAAACAGCCGAGCGCCGAAGAGCTGGAGCATGATTTTCTCTGGCGTACGAACTGCCGCCTTCCCGAACGCGGTCGGATCGGTATCTTCAATCGTTCTTACTATGAGGAAGTGCTGGTCGTTCGGGTGCATCCCGAGATCCTCCGCAACCAGGGTCTGTCAGAAGAATTGCGCGACGAAAAAACCATCTGGGAGGAACGCTATCGCTCCATGGTGGACCTGGAGAGTCACCTCTACCGCAACGGAACCCGGACCGTCAAAATATTCCTCCACCTTTCGCCGGAAGAACAGCGAAAACGCTTCCTGGAGCGTCTTGAGGAACCGGACAAGAACTGGAAATTCAGCCTCTCCGATATTCACGAGAGGAAATACTGGAAAGATTATGTGAAGGCCTATGAGGCTTGCCTGGGGGCGACCAGCACTCATCACGCGCCCTGGTATGTAGTTCCCGCCGACGACAAGGACAATGCCCGCTTGATCGTTTCCCGTATTGTCCTCGATGCGCTGAAGGACCTGAAGATGGCATATCCCAAGGCCACGGAGAAGCGCCGATCGGAGTTGCAGTCGATCCGCAAGCAGCTAACGAAATAGCGTTGAAACTACGAACCTCCTACTTGGCTACTGTGTCCAAGAGGAACTGGAAATGTCCGCACGGAATGGACGATGCAGTCACGAGGCTGCATCACGGACGGATGCGAACCAATCAGACTTTGTAAGCCTCTGCCGGGCTTCTCAGCGACGGTGGAAGTAGAGAGGAATGGTCAGTATGCCCACGGAAGAACACACGATTGCCGTTGATCAGGACGTCAGCACAAAATCACTGGGTCAGAGTCTGGACGAGGCCGGCAAGCCAACTAAATTTATCTTCGACGTAGATTTGTCTACCGCAATCGCAGCAAACGGCCACCAGCACGCGACAATCCCGTCTCCTAGGGGTCCGCTTACGCCGGCGATGCTGGACAAGATGAACCGCTATTGGCGGGCCGCGAATTACCTGTGCATCGGCCAGATCTATCTCTTTGAAAACCCCTTGTTACGTGAGCCCTTGAAAGCTAGTCAGATTAAGCCAAGACTACTCGGACACTGGGGAACTTCACCGGGCCAGAATCTCATCTACATTCATCTCAACCGCCTGATCAAGGAGCATGACGCAAACATCATTTATATTGCCGGCCCCGGGCATGGCGGCCCGTCGCTCAATGCGATGTCGTATCTGGAAGGGACCTATACCGAAGTACATCCTGAGATCACACAAGACGAAAACGGCCTGCGGCTCATGTTCAGGAAGTTTTCGACACCAGGTGGCGTCCCGAGCCACTGCGGACCACACGTTCCGAATTCCATGCATGAGGGTGGCGAACTTGGCTACTCGCTGGTTCACGCCTTCGGCGCCGCTTTCGACAATCCGGATCTGATCGTTGCCTGCGTCATCGGTGACGGAGAATCCGAGACCTGTCCGCTGGAAGGCAGCTGGAAGTCGGTGAACTTCCTTAATCCAATCCGCGACGGCGCGGTTCTGCCGATTCTGCACCTCAACGGCTACAAGATTTCCGGGCCGACGGTTCAAGCTCGCACGACTGATGAAGACTTGAAGGCCCTGTATATAGGACGCGGCTACAGCCCCCACTTTGTCGAGGGTGACGATCCCGAAGCCGTGCATCAACTGCTGGGCGGAACTTTGGACGATTGCTACGCGGAGATTCGCGCCATTCAGAAAGAGGCGCGCAAGACGGAATTCAAGAAGCAGCCGATCTGGCCCATGATCATCCTGCGCACACCCAAGGGATGGACATGCCCGAAGGAAGTTGATGGAATCCCGATTGAAGGCACCTTCCGTGCACACCAGGTGCCCCTCGCAACCGTCCGCGAGAACCCCGAACATCTCAAGATTCTTGAAGCCTGGATGCGAAGCTACGAACCGCAGCAACTGTTCGATGGAAACGGAAAATTCATCGAGGAGTTAGCTGGCCTTGCGCCCACCGGCAATCGCCGGATGGGAGGAAATCCGCACGTGAATGGCGGGCGCCTGCTGACGGCGCTCGATCTGCCGGAGTTTACCAATTATGCGCTCGAGATTCCGGGACCAGGTCAAGTAGTCGCTGAAGCTCCTCGCAAGCTCGGTGACTTCTTCAGGGACATCTTCAAACTGAACCCCACGAACTTCCGCCTATTCTGTCCTGATGAGACAAACTCCAACCGCTTGAACTCCGTACTTGAGGCCACAAAACGTTGCTTTATGGCGGAGACGGTTTCGATTGATGACGAACTCAGCCCGGACGGCCGCGTGATGGAAGTATTGAGCGAGCATTGCTGCCAGGGGTGGCTGGAAGGCTATTTACTGACGGGGCGGCACGGCCTGTGGTCGTCTTATGAAGCCTTCGCGCAAGTCGTGGATTCGATGCTGACACAACATGCCAAATGGCTGGAACAATGCCGAGACTTCCCTTGGCGCAAACCGCTGGCCTCCTTAAATGTGTTCCTGACAAGTCATGCATGGCGAAATGATCACAATGGCTTCAGCCACCAAGCGACTGGATTTGTCGACAATGCCTTGGCGCGCCGCAGTGAAACCGTCCGCGTGTACTATCCGCCTGACGGCAACTGCCTGCTGAGCGTCTTCGATCACTGCCTGCGCAGCCGCAACTACGTCAACATCGTCACCTGCGGCAAGCAGCCGCAGCTCCAGTGGCTGAACATGGACGAAGCTCTTGAACATTGCTCCCGAGGCGCCTCGATCTGGAAGTTCGCCACGAACGATTGTGGTGGAGAACCGGACGTTGTTCTAGCCTGCGCAGGCGATGTCCCCACCATCGAAATATGCGCAGCCTCATGGCTTCTGCAGAAGTATGTTCCTGGCATCAAGGTACGGGTCGTCAATGTAGTGGACCTGAGTGTTCTGATGATGCCGGACGACCATCCGCATGGAATGGATAACATGTCTTTCAATGCCCTCTTCACCAAAGACGCGCCGGTCATCTTCGCCTTCCACAATAACCGATGGCTCATTCACACCATGGTGCATGGGCGTTCCAATGAAGACCGTTTCCATGTGCGCGGCTACATGGATCAGGGCACAACAACGACGCCATTCGACATGGTAGTGCTGAATAAGATGAGCCGATTTCACCTTGCCATCGACGCACTGAAATATGTCTCACGACTCCGTTCACAGGTTTCCGACGTGATCGACATGTTCAATCGAAAGCTATACGAACATCACGACTATATCCGGCAACACCTGGAAGACATGCCCGAGATTCGTGACTGGGCCTGGACGGCTGATTTCAAGCAGCCGAGCGCTCCGCCACCGCTGGCCAAGGGCCATCCTCGCGGAAGCTTATTCAGCGACAGCTAAATCTACAAAGTGCAGATGAAATGCTGGAAAGAAGGTAGGTTCAACGATGATGGAACGGAAATTTACTATTGCCGAGATCATGCTTCTCGTCGGAACTCGCGCCGCCTTGGCCGCTGGGATTGGCCTTCTGCTTTCCAATCGGCTCAACAATGACCAACGCAAAGCCGCCGGGTGGGCTCTAGTGTTGGTCGGGGGGCTTACTACGATTCCGCTGGCAATGGACGTACTAAGCAAGAAGAATTCGGGTTAGTCCGCCCGCGCACTAGTAGAGTCTGGGTTCCGGGAACGCTATCAATTTCAAAGCCCGTGTTGTTCCTGGAGCGAAATGGTCATGGCTTGGCTACCGGCGGAAGGTCGTTCGGCAGGTCAAGACGTGCCACGCCAATCCGTTTGTCGGCCATCCCAAAATAAATGTCGAAGCGGTCTGGTGAGCCAAGATCGTCGCGCCGGTCGATGCCGGTGGGGAATACGACGTTGGCGACCGTACCGTGGCGTTCCTGCGGCAGCGCCGGAGTCAACACAGGTTCCGCCGAACGGTAAAGAATCATGAGCGGATGTTCCTTGGAAAACATCATCGCTCCCGCCGAATAACACAGCTGATACCGGTCGGTCTTGGGCTTCCCTATTTCGCTAACCCCGTGGTAGATGATCAGCCAGCCGAACCGGGTTAAGACGGGCGGAGTTCCGCCTCCTATCTTGAGCCGCTCCCAAGGCGACACCGGAGCCGCCAACCGGTGATGAAAGATAAATTGGCCGGTGCGAAATGGCTTATGGTCAAGAGACATTCGACAATACGAAATCCAGATGCTTTCCCGGTCGATATCCACCTCACGAGCCTCAGGTCTGCAGGCGGTTTCCTCAGGACGAGTCCCTGGGAAGAGCGGACGGTGAAGCATCGCTAATTCCGGTTGCCCGGATGGATCGGGAATGGCGACTGGGAATAGGCTGGCATCCTTGTCATCCACATCATCGAATTCGATACCTTGATACGGGCCAAACTTCGCCAGCCCCAGACGCCGCCAATGGAGGAGATCTGTCGATATTGCTAAGGCGATCCGTGGGCCTCGGGATGAAAATGCCGTGTAGGTCATGATGTACTGCTTGAGCGGCTCCACAAATGTGATACGCGGATCTTCGCAGCCACCACTACCGTCCGGCCGCCGCTCATAATCAGCCTCCGGCTCCAGTGCGATGCCGAGCCGCTCGACGCCTGCGGGATCGCCGGCTGCATTGAACTGCACACGTGCAATGCCAATGCGCGAGTAATTGCCTCGCGCAACCAGCCGCGGGAAGAGGTAGAGTTCCCCATCCGGGCCACGAGCTGCCGCCGGATTTAGGACCCCTTCGATCTCATGCGGATTGCCCGCCTGCGGCTCCATCAACATTCCCAGACGCTGCAACTTAAACCCGCTCATCCATTCTCCTCAAGGACTCGACGCTGCCTGATCGCGATCTGCTAAACAAGAGAGTCATCGTTTGTATGACGCGCTTCGTCTCATCTGGAGACTTAACTGGGATACAGTCCACACCCGCTTGTTCGGCGGCATAGTCGTTGCCTCCCGGAAACAAGGCATCTCCGACGTAGATCATCTCTTTTAACGAAACGTGGAGGAGGTCTCGCAGCTTTCCGATTCCGTATGCCTTATCAATGCCTGGCTTGGTGACATCAATGGAGGTCGAGCCTCCAATTCGGACAGAAAACTCAGGGATGAAAGCGTCAAGAATCGCCTTAATCCTCTTCCGCTTGGTGTAATCGGGATCCCACTTGTCCTTTTCTTCTAAGGGTGCCTGCTGACCTAATGCGGAAAATGTTATCTGGCTTCCCCGGTCCTCAATTTGCTCTCCCCATAACTTTTCCGGTTTGAAGCCCTCGACTGCGAGTGCCTTATTCAGAGAACTGATAATCTTCGTTCTTTCATCTGCGGTGAAATCCTCTTCGTAAAGCTTTTTCCAATCTCCTGAATATTGGTAGAACTTGGTTCCGCAGGTAGGAAGCAGGGATAGGTTCGCCAGGCGTTGATCGTGAGGAAGCTTGGAGACCACCTGCTTTTCAAATTGTGGCCAATCGCCTCCGGAAATCACGGCCACTTTAACGACACCGAGCAGGTCGTGCAGCAGTCCCGCCATCTCGGGATCGAGAGGTGACTTGCTTTCGGCAAGCGTACCGTCCAAATCAAACACAATTAGCTTTTTCACTACTCCTCGTCCTCTAAATTGTTAAGGGTTCAAACCGGCAGTGCAATGTCCAACAAATTCACCGCATTGCTCGGTCGAACGGTGCACTGTCCCGATCACTGCCGGCAAGAGAAATACGTCGCCTTTTGCGAAGGCGAAACGCGCATCGGCGTGCTCCAACTCTCCTGTACCCCCGATGCATACCATCACGCGCGGACGTCCCGCCACGCCTATGGCGAACGGCGATTGCCCACGCACGCGCCATAGCCGGAAATATTCACAATCGAACAGCTTCTCGCGTTCTACGGGCGTTGATGACTCCACCACAGGCGTCACCCGACAAACCGGACCCTCGGCAAAGTCGATGCAGGCAATTGCCTTATCCACTTGGAGCACTCGCGGCTGGCCTGTCTTTGCATCAACATGCTTCCAGTCATACAAGCGAAACGTAACATCGCTGTTCTGTTGGATCTCGAACACCACGACATCGCTGTCCAAGGAGTGGACGGTGCCGGCCTTCAGGAATACGGCGTCGCCGGGCTGGGGAGTGAATCATGCCAGTTCGTCAGGCACCGTTCCATCTGAAAGAGCCCGCCGCAAGTTGTCGGCCGAAGTACCTCGTTTCAGGCCAGCATATACGCGGCTTCCTGCTCCAGCCTCCAGCACTACCCACGCTTCGGTTTTTGGGGTCTCGCCCGCTGGCAGCAGGTTCGTATTCGCCTTCGTGGTATGCACCTGGACCGAAAGCATTTCACGCGCGTCGAGGAACTTCAGCAACAATGGGAACCGGCGAAAACGCCCGGCCAGCTGTCCCAACATTTCCTCCGGGAACTGCTTCATCAATTGACCGAGGGTTCGCCCTTTGAGCGGTCCATCGGCAACGAGGCTCGGATGGTCATCGCGGTCGCTGAGCACCCATGCTTCGCCGATGGGACCATCAATGGGCAGCGGTGCGCCGAGGACGTCGGCCAAACGACGGCCGCCCCAGAGCCGATACTGATAGATTGGTTCGAATCGCAGAGGGTACAGAAGCTGTTGACTCAAGAATCTTCTCTTTTGCTCTTACGCATCATTGGCAAGCACTATGACCCCGTGCGGTGTCTGCGTGTAACTGCAAGCTCGTGGAACCGCCAGCGACGGCGGCGAAATCATAGGCAGCCGCTTTAGCGGATGCCCATGCCCTACTTATACGGTCAGGGAAAGCGCAGACTTCTGTTCGGCTTCGTGCAGCCAATATGGCGGCTCGCCGTAGTGACGATGGAGTTGATCCTCATATTCACGGGTGATTGGGCCAGATTCGATGTACGCCGGGGCGTTCTTGACGACGTCCCGGGAGAGACCAATGTAGACTTTGGAATCTGCCCAACTTACACGTTGGATCCAGGACGGGGAAACGAGTACCTTCTTGCCTGGCCACCAGTTCTTGGTTGCTACCTCAAGATAACGGATAGCCCAGGTTTCATCGTCCATGACGAATCCTTCCACGTGGCCGATCTCACCATCGCTTGCCTCAACGTGATAACCCGTGACGGCTTCCTTACTGCGCAGATGCGAATCCCGGGACTCTCTTTGTCTCTGGCCCGACAGCGCATCATTAATCGTAGCCACCGGAATCGGCAAGCCTGACGGATACAGCACAGGACCCCACATGTTGGGACCGATCCAATAGTAGGAATATCCGTAATAATCGAGGTATGCCGCCTCGTGTTGTCGGGAGACGGGTTGATGGGTGTCAATGCCAGGGCTATTTTTCACCTGTAGTTTTGTCAGCGCCACTTCCAACCGCCAGGATTGCCAATCCGCATGGACAATAGAAATGGGCGAGATCAACACTTGCCGGTCTCCAAGCCATCCTCCGGTTTCTACCGTGAGGTAGCGGATGACCCACGCCTTATCGTCGAAGTAGAACTGATCTACAGTTCCAATGTCTCCGTCCGTCGCTCGGATCCCCATATCTTTCAAATAGGCAGCATTTGTTAACATTGCCTTTGCCCTCCTATGCAGTTCTGCACTACATTCCGGTGGTCACCTATCGACTCCCAGCACATCTGGCTTTTCTGTGGAAGGCCTACCAGACGAACAGGCGAGCACCACCGCCGGACGAACGGATCCTGCCAGCTTGGAAAGACCTGTCGGGGCCGGAAGCCGTTTCATCCCGTGCTGTACTGGGAAGGCTTTGTTCCGAGCCGCTGAGTTCTTCGACCTCCACGGCATGATGGCGGTTCATAATCTCAGCAGCCGCGTCCGTCTTCTCGCTGGAAGCCGATGCGAAAACCATGACTCCTCCACGCCGAACACCCCGGACGTAAGCTTCCGCGTCCGCCTCATCCGCGCCCATTGTCGTGAGCTCCCGAGTCAGGTCCACTTCAAAGTCAGTACGTGGAATACTCGTGGGCCCGCTGCCCGGCATATCCCGGGACTCACTCAAAACGCGAATGTCAGTTGGGGGAAAACCGCTGGCCTCGAGATCACGTACAACCTGATCAACCGTGCCCGGATTCTCAAACAAACCAACTGCTGTTTTTGTCATATCAGCCTCCGTCCGTTTAGTCTGCAGCAATGCATTCAAGCCCGCGCGGGCAAATCTCTGCAGCATTGCCTTTGTTCGGAATGTTGCCGCCATTCCTCGTTCAGTTTTTGCCTTCGGCGTAGCACAGATTCCGTGCGCCGCCGTTGCCAAGCTTCACCGTAGTGACCGACAGTCTGCCCGTCGATTTACCGGATAAACTTCGCTATTGCTTCACAGATAGGTTCGCTGATTGCCCATTGAAATACTGTGCAGAATGACTCACACCTGGCTACCGGCGAAGGGGACACCTGGCACTCTTGCGTTACGGATGCCCCTGGCGAAAATAAGTGACTACTGGAATCGACGACGGCGGCATGGCAACACTTTGCAGGCTTTCTGTGAAGAGATCTGCAGGACTGAAATGGTCTGGGTGCGCGCTGCTCACTCAGTGCAAGCGCCCGACCCTCGCTTCCCCAGTCCAGATCAAACGGACTTTTCCGGCTAGGCGACGACACGGTCGAGCTATTGAGAGGAAGCAGGATGCCGTTAGACTGTCTACTTTCTGGTCCAGTAATGGTCCAGTAATTGTTCCCTGTGCGGTTTGAAACTGCTTTAAGGAGCCATCCGTGTCGCAGTTTTTCAATCAGGTACGAGCGAACTGCCCGCTGTCACGGCAGAGGCCGCGGGTTCGAGTCCCGTCGACCCCGCCATCATTCCAAAACACTACGGAATGACGGCTCGAAAATCCCGATTCACAATCTGTTCCTCAACATCACTGCACCGCCCCTGAGGTCATGGGCGCCTGATTTGCAACTGCTTTGAGCAGGCAGCCGCGTCGCAAAGAGCGGCAATGGGAACATGCCGAGCGTCGCTGTTGCAACCACCGTAACAACGAAATAGTGCATGAATTTTACTGGACTGCGGTCGACACGGCACTCCTGTGGTCTTGACGACGAATAGTCGCCCTGCTAGGCTCGCGCCACGCTCCTGAAAATGTGCGCGCTGCACTCGAAGAGTGCCGCCGCCATAACTTACTGAAGATGGCCGCCACCGTCTTAGTTGGAACAGAATCGATAGCTCCCGAAGCTCTGCTCCGCACTCTTATGAATCGACTTAACGTGGATTCTGAAGGACAGTTTCTTCATGAATCGCATACTGGCAGTGTCAGAAGATTCCGGCTTTGTCTCCGGCCTGTTCTCCGAGCCTTTGAGCGCCGAGTGGGAGCACCGGCGCTGGCACGCGTTCACGACTGAAGATCTCCGTCATTCGTCAGCCGATCTGGTACTGCTGGTTGGATTGCCCGAGCCGTTTCGCGTTCTCGATCTGCTTCATAAACTGGAAGGCCGAAGCCTTCCCAGCCGGCTGATTGCGGTGCTGCCACGCGATCTGGAAGCCGCCGAACTCGGCCAGGTTTCCGCCGCCGCCGATGACTTCATCCTGTGGCCGGAGCGAGCCGAGGTGGTGCGTCTTCGGATCGCGCGTTTTCTGCTTCCCGCCGCGGAGTTGCAGAGCGCCTACGAAAATCTCATGGTCGGCCTGGCCAAGGCCAATCTGGTGGGTCGCGATCAAGCCTTTCTCCGCATGGCCGACAAGGTGGAACTGAGCGCCAGCAGCGATTTCCCCTCTTTGATTACGGGTGAGACCGGAACCGGCAAGGACCTGTTCGCGCATGCCATCCATTTCCTCAGCCGGCGGCGCAATCAGCCTTTTGTTCCGGTCGATTGCGGAGGCATTCCCGATCACCTCTTCGAAAACGAGCTGTTCGGCCATGCCCGGGGTGCTTATACCGACGCTTACCTGGAACAAAAAGGAATGGCGGCGCTGGCCGATCGGGGAACGTTGTTTCTCGACGAAATCGACTCGCTCTCGCTGGCCAGCCAGGCTAAGCTCCTGCGATTTCTGCAGGACCACCAGTTCAAGCCGCTGGGCTCTGAGCGCTACGTGCACTCCGAGGTAAAGATTGTCGCAGCCAGCAATCGCGACCTCGAACAACTGGTAACCGACAAGCTGTTTCGCGCTGATTTATATTTTCGCCTCAATGTTCTGCATCTCAAGCTGCCCGCTCTGCGCGAGCGCCCGCAGGACATCGCGCTACTGGCGCAGCACTTCCTGGATTTGCACGTGCCGCCGGGACAGCGCAAGCTGCTTACGCTCGCAGCCCTGCACAAGCTTATGTCCTATTCCTGGCCGGGCAATGTTCGCGAGTTGGCCAATGTAATTCAGCGCGCCATTGTGTTTTCGCGCGGCATTCACATCAGTGGTTGCGACATCGACCTGCTGCAGCCTGCTGCCGCTATGCTCCCGATGAATTTCCGCAGCGCGCGCGAAGAAGCGATTCAGGCCTTCGAGCGGGCCTACGTAAAGGATTTGTTGCACCGGAACCAGGGGAACGTTACCTGGGCCGCCCGCGAAGCCGGACAAGAGCGGCGCGCTTTCGGGCGCCTGGTGAAGAAGTACGCGACCGCGCAAACCTCGCCCATGCCGGGTCAATGCTGACCCACCTCGCAAAACCTCACGCCCTCGCTTAAATCGCGGCAATGACATCCTGCTGTTCGCATCCTGGCCATTTCTTGCCGGGTCAAATCTCACCCGCCCTCTCTCGGCGGGGACAGCGCTGCTTGCGTGCGCTCCAGCCTTTACAAGCGATTGCCATTTGGAAGCTCGCTTGCTCCCGCTCGAGTGGACATCAATCTGGAACCGCTGGTGCATGAAGCGAGCAGAGTGGCGCAGAAGGCGAGGCAGATTTTGGCCTACTTCGTGAGAAATCCCTCGGCGGCCGACTCCCTGGAAGGCATTGCACATTGGCGATTGCTGGAAGAGGCGGTTCACCGCAGCGTGCTGGAAACCGACGAAGCGCTGCGCTGGCTGGTGAAGGAAGGTTATCTCATCGAGATCGTTCAACCACAATCGAAAAGGCTCTTTCAGCTGAACCCGGAGAAGCATAAGGACGCGGAATCGCTGCTCCGGGTCAATAGCACCTCCAACAAGGACTAGAACCGTCAGGCAAGAACGGCAAGCGTATTTCGGCGGACATCGCACCAGCCAACCATGTTGATGAGGACGATTTTCGAGCAGCCTGCGTCTGGGAGAACAAGCAACTGATGGCGACTTCGTCGGCAATTGCGGCCACCATGGAAGCGGTCATACGGCTTCTGCGCAGTAGTTACGATCCGGCGCAGTTCAACAATGCCCCGCTGGATTTCCAGGTCTACGTGGCCAATGACTTCCTGAACCCAATGGACGAGGGCGTCTCGCTGTTGCTGTACCGCATTTTTCAAGATGGCACCAACCGCACGCCTCCCGGCCGTTTGCAATCCAACGGACAGCGTGGGCCGACCAAGCTGCCGCTGGAGCTGCACTTCCTGCTGACCGCCTGGGCCAAGACGGCCTCCCTGCAGGACGAGCTGGCGGGCTGGATGATGCGCACTCTGGAAGACAATCCCATCCTTTATCCCAGCCTGTTGAACAGCTACAAGCCGGCAGTTTTCTATCCCGAAGAGACGGTTGAAATCTCCCTGGCCCAGTTGAGCACGGAGGATCTGTTCGACATTTGGGACGTGATTATCCGGCATGTTTACCAGCTTTCCGTGCCGTACGTCGCCCGCGTGGTGCGGATCGAATCGACGTTGGCGACCACCACCGGCGCACAGATCCAACAGCGGGTGCTGGATTACCGCGATGCATCAGTGACTTCCTAGCGAGGCGAGGGGCATGGGAACGACGATCAACACCGCCTATGGGCCGGGAACGCCGCTGGAAGTTTCCCAGATCTTCACCCCGCTGGGAATTCAGTTTTGGGACCTCACGCAAAACTTGCCGGTCAGCGACGGCTTGGTGGTGAATCTGCAACTGGAGAACTCCAATGCTCCCGCTCTGCCCGCGGTGCAAACGCGATCGGGAATCTACGCATTTTTCGGTCTGCCGGGATTGCATGCCGCCGAGTACCCGAGTTCTGCCGGATATGGACCGCCGCAGACCTTCCGCTACGTCGTGACCGTGCAGGACCTGCTGGGACGATATCTGCCTGAGGTGCTGGTTTACACCCTCGACCAAACCGGCACTGTGCTGGTGAACGGTTTGCCGGACCCGACACCTGGCGCGCGCATGGCACAGTTGTTTTCCTCGGTCAGCCGTCCGGTTCCTCCCGGAGTAGGCGCGATACGGGCAAACCTGGTGGATGAAGCCAGCAATCAGCCCGCAGCCTGGGCCGTGCTGCGAGTTCAATTGAGCGGCGGACCCGAGACCTGGACCGGAATCGCTGATGAGAGCGGCCGGGTGCTGGTGCTGGTTCCTTACCCGGTCATGCAGGTCTTGCAGCTGGGATCTCCGCCGGGCAGCGGACAAGGAAGCATTACTACCCAGAGTTGGCCGGTCACTGTGGAGGCGCAGTACAGCCCGGATCAGCTCAGTTATCCCGCCGGCGCCCTCAGCGGCGCGGTGTGGCCCTGGACGGACACGCCGAGCTTACGCGACGTTTTGAGCAAACAGCAGCCGGCTTCCATCTGGACCGACCCGGCAACCATGGTGACGCAGCTGGCGAGCAGCCTGAATTTCGATGTGGACCTGGTGCTCCGCTCGCTCTCCGGCAGTCCACCTACGCCGGATTCGACCTTGAGCATTTCGCAGGGAGGATCTCCTCCCTAACAATTAGGAGAACGGACATGCCCCAATATTTATCGCCCGGCGTATACGTAGAAGAAATCAGCGGCCCGCAAACCATAGAAGGCGTCAGCACCAGCACCGCCGGCTTTGTGGGCCCGACCCGCTCGGGTCCGATCTCCGGCACCCCGTCGGTTCTCACCTGCCTCAATGATTTCGTCGCCATCTACGGCAGCCTGGATCCGCTGATCTTCGACGATGTGGGACTGCCGGTGACCAACTTCCTGGCTCAGGGAGTGCGCGAGTTCTTCGACAATGGCGGAAGCCTGCTGTACGTGAGCCGTATCTTCGACGCTCCCGATGGGCAGCACAACTCCGGCCATAATCCGCCGTCGTTGCCATTATTCGGCGATGAGCCTGTTCCTTACGGTTACTCCTGGGCACAACAGAGCGGCAGCGGCAGCCCGCCTTCCGGCGAGGCCATCACCTGGACGGGTCGCTACCCGGGAGTGGCGGGCGATGTCACCCTGCTGATCACGCTCTCTATAAGTCCCAACGTCCTGACGCAGATCACCGGCGGCAGTCCCGTCACCGTTACCTCCACCATGTTGCGTGGAACGCTGCCCTACGACATAGCCTGGATCGCTCCTGCCGTCGGCAGTCCGCCTGCCGGCGGTGGAGCGCTCTATTGGGCAGAGAATTATCTGAACAAAGCCACCGGCCAAACCAGCTGGCGCTTTCATTCCCTCACCGACAACGCTCCCGGGTCCGGCACCGACATCGCCTTGCTGCCCTACCAGACCACGGTGCAGATATTGAAAGCCACAGTCCAGATTACCTATCCGGACACGGTGACCCGCACCAACGTTTATCCCGGCGTGACCTTCGACCCGCGCAGCTCGCAGTCCTTCAACGGACAGTTTGGTCCCAGCCTCGCCAGCGGTACCCAACAGTTGCAAATGCCGGTGGTTTTCAGCTTCTCCGATTCCAGCCCCGCGGCGGGAATCGAAATTGCCCAGATCCTGCTGGAGCAGGTCCAGAGTCAGTCCGGAGTGGCCATCAGCGACTTGATTGCAGGTAAAGCGGCGCAATGCACGGTGCAGCTGGAGTGGGGTTCCGATGGGTATCGGCCCACCGCCAGCGACTACGCCGGGCTGCCCGATCCTTCCGCCCCGAAATCTGGTCTGAAAGCGCTGGAGGATGTAACCGACGTTGCCATTGTCGCCGCTCCCGGATCGACGTACGGCGCCGGCAGTGATCCCACTCAGATCTCCTACCTCAACGCTTTGCAGACAACCTTCAACCTCATCACCCACTGCGAAGCCATGAAGTATCGCATCGCCGTCCTCGATTCGCCCGACAACTACAGCGTCTCCGACATCACCTCATGGCGTGGGCAGATCGATTCCAGTTATGCCGCTCTCTACTATCCCTGGGTACAGATCCTCGATCCCATCTCGAATACAGAAATCACCTTGCCGCCGAGCGGCTTCGTCGCCGGCATTTATGCCCGCAGCGATCAGGAGGTGGGTCCCCACAAAGCCCCCGCGAATGAAGTGGTGACCGACGCCCTTGGTTTCGAGCTGATGCTCAATAAGGGGCAACAGGACGTGCTGAATCCGATCGGCGTGAATTGCTTCCGCTTCTTTGAAAACCGCGGATATCGGCTGTGGGGAGCGCGCACCGCTACCTCCAACACCGAATGGATGTATGTGAACGTCCGCCGCATGGCGATCTATATCGAGCACAGTATCGATCTCGGGACGCAGTACGTTGTCTTCGAGAACAACGGGCCTGACACCTGGGCCAGCACCCAGCAGATTGTCAGCGACTTTCTGCGCAGCGCCTTCCTGGGGGGAATGCTGTTTGGCATCACTCCACCGCAGGCTTACTTTGTGCGCTGCGACCTTACCACCATGACCCAGAACGACATCGACAACGGCCGCCTGGTCTGTCTGGTAGGAGTGGCTTTACTGCGTCCGGCAGAATTCGTCATTTTCCGCATCGGCCAGATCACCGCCAGCAGCAGCAATGGCAGCTAGCTTTCGGTGAAAGGAGAACACTATGGCAGTCTTTCGCGATACACCGTATGGCCAATTTAATTTTCGTGTCGACCTGGGCACGGGTTCGCCGGGCAAGGATGACGTCAAGGCCGGCTTCCAGGAAATATCCGGACTGGGCATGGAGGTCCACGTCGCCGAGTATCGCGCCGGCAACTCCAAAGAAAATGCCACGCAAAAAATTACCGGCACGACCAAGGTCGACAACATCGTGCTCAAGCGCGGCCTGCTGGGAGATCCGCAAACCGTCTACGCCATCCTCGACAAGGTCCGCAACGGCGATCAGACCCAGGGCCGTACCGTCATCATCCAGTTGATGGACGAGACCCGCCAGCATGTGGTGCAGCAGTGGACTCTCAGCAATGCGGTTCCCATCAAGATGACCGGCCCGGCGCTAACCGGGAAAGGCACCGACGTCGCGGTGGAAGAGTTTCACCTGGCTTACGAACGCCTTGATGTGAGTTAACGCCATGGCCACCGCTCGTCTGCCCGGAATCTATTTCGAAAGCGTGCCCCTGCCTCCGCCCGCCTTGCTGCCGCGGATGGACATCGCGGCTTTTGCCGGGTTCTTGCCCTCCGGGCCTATCGGCGTGCCCTTCCTGCTGGAAGATCGCGACCGCTTCCAGGACGTTTTTGGTACCGATCAGCCGTTGGCATGGGATCCCGACCTGCAGCAGATGCGGCTGGCACAAACCGCGCCCGCGGTGCGCACATTTTTCCGCAATGGCGGCCAGCGCTGCTGGGTGTTACGGCTGGCCAACAACGCGCAATCGAATACCTGGACCATTCCCGGGCTGCTGCAAGTCGATCAGGCGGGCTTCCATGCCGGCTGGGTAAGGGCGCGCTGCGAAGGCAGCTGGTCCGACGATCTGACGGTGAACGCGACCTTGATGGAAACCCCGCTGCCGCCTCAGCTGCTGGGATGGCCGGGAACAGGATCGTCGCCCCAGCCTATCAACGGTTGGCTCGATCCGGGAGATGTGGCGCAAGTCTTTTATCCCACTAGCCAGACGCTCGCTTACTACGATGTTGCAACTTTGCAGTGGTACTGGTTCCAGGCGGCATTTCCCAACCCCGGCTCGCCCCCCTTCGGCCAGCCGGACAGCGTCTCCTTTCTGGGCGCCGGAGGCAATACCGCGATCGCGTTCTCCAGCTTCGCCAGTGACAGCGCAGGACTAGCGCTGGGTATGAGCCGCGAGCTGGCGCTGACCGTTCCTCCCGGCTCCTGGCTGCAGATGAAGTTTGGGGAGCGGACTCTCCTTCTACAGGTGCAAGCCTTGGATGCGGGGTCAGGGACATCCGGCTCGCCGCCCGCCAGCGAGGCTGCCACGCTGACCAGCAGTTTGGCATGGTGGTGGTTGCCGGACAAAGCCGGCGCGTGGGCGGCAAATCAGGGCGACAGCTTTCAAGCTTCGGTGGTGACCTTCGAGTTATGGGCGTGGCTACAGGGCGAGCCCGTGCAGCAGTTGAGCGGGCTGGGTTTCTCACCCGACAACCCGCTGTATTGGGGATTATTGCCGACGGACGCCGAGTTATACACGCCAGTGACCCGTCCGGCGCCGCTGCCCTACGCCGCGCTGGCCGCGGAGATCGACAATCCGCGCTTTCCCCTCGCCGGACCGGCCAGCTTGGGGCTAGGACTTCCGCTGGGAATGACCGCTCTGGTGCAACCCAGCTTCACCCAGGCTCCCACCCCGCAAACTTTGACTGCACTGGAACGCGATGGCCTCAGCAGCTTCGACCCAACGTTGTTCCTCGATCCCGCTCTGGCGGACTCCGGCTCCGCCACCCTGCTGCAGGATGCCTTCTACGTGCAATATCAGGCGCAAAATCCCCGGCCGATCAGCGGAATGCATGCCCTTCTGGCAGTTGACGAAATCAGTATGGTGGCCGTGCCGGATGCGATTCACAGCGGCTGGCAGCGCTCTCCGCTGCAAACAGCGAGCCTGGCGCCTCCCGATCCGGTGCACGTTTCCACTCCCAATGAGAGCGGCGACTACATTGTCTCCTGGAGTTTGGTATCACAGGCCGTCGGATATACCCTTGACCAATCCAGCGATCCCACCTTCCAAACCGCAGTGACTTCGCAGGATGTCGGCGCCGCACTTTCGCAAAGCTTTTCCAGCAGTGCGCAATGTCCATCTGAGTTGTACTATCGGGTTGCCGCATACGGTTTACCGGGCGATGGGCCCTGGTCGCAAACCGTACCGGTGCTGCTCGGGTCGGGGGATTTCAGTCCTTGTAATCCGCAGCTGTTGAGCGCGCCGCAACTGACTCTGCAGCCGGAGGGCAACCGCCTCCTGCTCGAATGGGCGGCCGCGGCTGGAGTAGCGCCGAGCTCCTACACACTGCAGATCGGACAAGATCCGCAGTTCGAATCGGCCGAAACTCTCTACCAGGGCGACGACACCGGCTTCCAGTACTGGACGACCCCGGGAGCTCCGGCTTACTTGCGGGTGAGCGCGCAATTCGCCGGACAGTCCAGCCCCTGGTCGAACACTGTCCAAACTCCAGCGCAGCCGGTTTCGCCCTGGCAGGTTGTGCCATTTGCGCCGCCCAGCCCTCCCGCCCAGTTCACCGTCCCTCCCGTGCTGATGTCGGTGCAGACGGCGCTGCTGATCATGGCGGCGGCGCGCGGCGATCAAGTGGCCATCTTGAGTCTTCCCGATTCCTTTCGCAAAAGCGATGCACTCTCTTACAAGAGCCTGTTGCTGCAGGCGGCGCTGGACGATTCCCCACGCACTCCCAGCTACGGAGCCCTCTATCATCCCTGGATCATCACCCCGGACAACACCAATCCGCCGCCCGGGTCATTGCGAACCCTGGTTCCCGATGGGGCGGTATGCGGAGCCATTGCTTCCACAACCCTGGCCTCGGGAGCGTGGATTGCGCCAGCCAATGTTGCGGTCAGCAACGCCGTCGATCTGGCGCCGATGCTGGAGAGCGACACGCCGTTGGCTTTTGCCGCAGCCCAGATCAACCTCATAGCGCAGCGGCCGGAAGGCTTCCTGATCATCAGCCAGGACACTCTGATGCCCGGCGACGATCCCCTGCAACCGCTGAACGTGCGGCGGCTCATGATCGTGTTGCGCCGTTTGGCCCTGCGTGAGGGGGTGCGCTACGTGTTTCAGAGCATGACTGCCGCATTCCAGCGGGCTATCACCCGCCAATTTCAGCAATGGATGCAGTTCATGCTGGCGCGCGGCGCCTTTGCCGGAGCAAGTGCGCAGGATTCCTATCAGGTCATCACCGACGCAACCGTGAATAGTCCGGATTCTATGGATCAGGGTCGATTCATCGTGGAGCTGCGAGTCGCACCCTCGCTGCCCATGCAGTTCCTGACCGTAAAGCTGGTGCAAAGCGGCGGACAACTGACGCTGCTGGAGGCGTGACATGGCGAGCATCGGCATAAGCATCGGCTTCGGGAGCTCGGCTTCGGCCACCGATGTTCCTTTCACCACATTCAATTTCCTGGTGGAGATTGATGTGGAAGGCGTCTCTGACATGGTGTGCTCGGCCACGTTTTCCGATCTCGACGGACTGGAGATGACACTCGAGCCGAAGACGATCCGCGAAGGTGGAAACAACACTGGGCCGGTGCACATGGCTGGGCAGGTGGGATACAAGGAGATCACGCTGAAGCGCGGCATGACCCCGAACTTCGACTTGTGGAGCTGGTTCGATGCCGTCTCCGCCCCCGGCGGCGGAGGTTTGCGCGGCTCCGCCAGCATCGTGATGTTAGGCAGCGATGGCACGCCACAAGTGCAGTTTCAGTTGACCGGATGCCTGCCGGTGAAACTCAAAGCTCCGGCGCTGAACGCCAAGGATGGGCTGATCGCAATCGAAGAGTTTGCCATGGTGTACCAGTTGTTGAGCTGGCAGTCGCTGTCCTGAGGGATTTCTCATGCCGCAACCGCAGACATTGGTGAAAGCGCAGCTGATCGAGGTTTTCCTCGATTCCACGGGAAACGAAACCGGCACCGGAAAAGTTGTGCCGGTGCAGTTCAATCCGCAAAGTCTGAAGTTGAACTACGCCAACCAGTGGGGCAGCGGCAACCAGGCGCAAGGATCGTCGACCCAGTTTGTGAGTACCAGCACAACCAAGCTCACTCTCGAGCTGTGGTTCGACGTCACCCTGCCGTTGCCTAATGGCTGGTCCGACCAATTGCCCAACCCCGATGGCGACGTGCGCAAGATGACCGAGCAGGTCACCTATTTCATGACCGTGCAGAATCCCACTGCCCCCAACCAGGACAGCCGCGTTCCTCCCAGCATGAAGCTGCAGTGGGGATCGTTTCTGTTCCACGGCACCATGGATTCAATGGACGAGACCATCGACCTGTTTTCCCCCGACGGGGTGCCGCTGCGCTCCAATGTTTCCATCAGCATTTCCAAGCACGACCTCAAATTCGAGTTTCCCCAGGCCGGCGGTCCGCAGTCGGCCGCCGTGGGAACCGCTCCTCTGGCCACGGCCAACGCCGGAGATTCTTTGTCCCAGATGGCGGCCAAGGCCGGGGTAAGCAATTGGCAAGGCGTGGCGCAAGCCAACGGAATTACTAACCCGCGCCTGCTGCAGGCAGGCACCATGATCAATCTGTCGATTACAGCGTAACGGAGCGTGCCATGGCAGTCGTCATTAACGAACTGGAAATCGTGATGGAGGCGCAGCCGGGAGCGCCGCAAGCCAACGGACAGGCGCCCACGCCGGAGAAACCGACCTTCGGGCCGCAAGAGCTGATGGCCATGTTGGATCGTGAGCAGCGCAATGACTTGCGCCTGTTGGCGCATTAGGAAAACCGATGCCGGATGCTGGACAGACACCTGCGGTTTACGGTTCGCGGCCCGTCCTCACCCTTAACGGGCAGGCGCAAACCCAGCTGAGCGATCGGCTACTGGGATTGTGCGTCGAGGAAAACAGCGATGGACTGTATCGCGCCGAGATTACCCTGGCCAACTTCGACCGCCTGAACGGCGGCGGCTTCGGGTTTGTCTACTTCGATCGCCAACTGCTCGACTTCGGCAAACCCATCACCATCCAGATGGGCGCCGGTACGGCATCGCAGACTATCTTCAGCGGAACCATCACTGCCCTGGAAGGCCGCTTCCCCCACGTGCGCCCACCGGAAATTCTCATCAAGGCCGAAGACCGGCTGCAGGATCTGCGCATGACCCGGCGTACCCGCACCTTCGAGAATGTCAGCGACAGTGACGTTTTCCAGCAGATCGCCTCCCAGCAGGGTTTACAAACCAATATTGATGCCAGCGGTCCTACCTATCCGGTACTGGCCCAGGTAAACCAGAGTGATTTGGCCTTCCTGCGCGAACGCGCCCGGGCCGTGGATGCTGAAGTCTGGGTCGACGATAAACAGCTCAGCGTCATCTCGCGCGCCAAACGCAAGACCAACGACGTGACCATCACCTATGGTCAAGGGCTCTTCGAATTCTCCTGCATGGCGGACCTGGCAGACCAGGCTACCGGCTTCACCGCGACCGGCTGGGACGTAAACGCCAAGCAGGCATTGAGCTATCGCGCCACCAGCTCCGCGCTGGCCGGAGAACTGAACGGCGATCTAGCCGGCGGCGATCTCCTGCAACAGACCATCGGCGAGCGGGATCAACAGATCGTTCACCAGCTGCCTTTTACTTCGCAGGAAACGCAGGCGCTGGCCGAAGCCTATTACCGGCACTGGGCGCGTCGCTTTATCACCGGGAGCGGAGTGGCGGATGGAGATGGTCGCATCCGGGTGGGAACCAGCCTCACCCTGAAGGGGTTGGGACCGCTTTTCGAAGGCGTATTTTATGTCACCGCGGCACGGCACTTGTTCAATACGAAATCGGGTTACCACACCTGGTTCGCGGTGGAGCGCCCCGGGATTGGACACGCGTAATGCAGGCACAGGTTGAGTGGGAAGAAATCGTCGGCGCCCGTACCCCCAAAGGATTCGGAGGGCGATTCTACGGCGCTTATCCGGCGCTGGTACAGGATGTTCGCGATCCCGACAACGAGGGCAAGGTGAAGGTTTCCTTGCCCTGGTCGCCCGATCCCGGCGGATCGTCGTATCAGGTGTGGGCACGGGTGGCAACGCTCATGGCAGGCAGTAATCAGGGCAGCTGGTTCATACCCGATACCAACGTCGAGGTGCTGGTGATTTTCCTGGGCGGCGATCCGCGCCATCCGGTGGTGATCGGAGCCTTGTGGAACGGGCAGGACTCGCCACCTGCCTCCATGGACGGCGGCGGCAACAATAACATCAAGAAGCTGCGTTCGCGAAACGGCGTCGCCATCACCATGGATGATACCCAAGGCTCCGAGAGCCTGACCCTGGAAACCCCGGGCGGCCAGAAGATCGCAATGCAGGATGGGCCCGGTTCGATTCTCATTCAGGATAGCAACGGCAATTCCATCCAGCTCGACTCCAGCGGGATCACCATCAACACCTCCGCCCAGGTTTCCATCTCTGCCTCGCAGGCCCAGGTGACGGCCAGCATGGTGAACGTCAATGCGGGCATGTCGGTGTTCAGCGGCGTAGCCAATGCCGACACCGTGATTACCAATAGCGTGGTCAGCGCCAGCTATACACCCGGCGCGGGAAACATCTGGTGAACTCATGAATGCGCAAGTGCTGTGGTTAAGTCCGTCCCCGCTGTGGAGTGAATTGAGCGCAGCAACCGATCTGACGCCCTATCGCCGCCCGGCGATTCTCCGATTCGCTACCGATACCTTTATGCCGGAGCTGCAGAGTGTGCTGCAGAACGCGCCGCAGAATCTGCGCAACTATGTTGCCCAGGGGGAGAACTGGCAAAATCCTCTGGCTGGGCTGGGCAAAGCCGCCACCCTGCCGCTCAAGCTCTTCCAGCCGGTGCACTCGCGCTTTTACATCATCACGGCGTCGCTCAACTGCCATATGCCGGGACTGCCGGACCACACCGTCAACCCAACCCAAGGCGAGAGCGTGGGCTTCGTGGTGCGGCAACTGCGTCCGAATCCCGGCTATTCGGTTGCCGACTGTGCCAGCTACGATCCGGTGAAGTGCAGCGAATATGCCTGGATTCCCGTCCCTGGCGCGAATGGCGCACCCGGCGCGATTGGCGATCAGCCCGAATGGGCGCCGCTCAGCCAGACCAATATGGTTGGCGGTTTGGTAGTCGGCGAAGAGCGGCTCCCTCTGGCTCCGTCGCAGACCGGAAGCAATGGTTCGACCCGGCGCACCCTGACCGGATTGATTCCGGCGTCGCGCCGCCAGCAGTACATCGGCGCCCGCATCATTGGAAACGGCAATGGCGCTGGAGCCGGAAGTGGGAGTGGTACCAGCGGCAGCAGTTCCTCTACCCCCACGGATTCGCGCGCCGATATGTTCAACCGTCAGGTGGTGACGCCGTGGAGTGCGCTGAACGATTGGTGGACGCAGAGCCAGAGTGACCGCGCGGCCTCCACCAGCGCGGTGCAGCAGGATTACGTCGCCAGTGCGCAACAGAGCTCGGCGCTCATCCTGGCGGATTTTGCAGCCTTCCTCACGGCCTGGATTCCAAAAGTGTGGGCGGCCGTTCAAGATAGTTCCAAGGCAAGCCAGTTAAGCGCCAGCGAGGCGGCGCTGTATAACGCACTCAGTGACGGGCTGCCGCAGGCGCTGCAGAATGCGAATCAGTACGATCTGCAACTGGAACAGGTTGCGCCTGGCAATGCCTTCCCTTCCGGATATATCCCGTATTCCCTTCCCGATCAGGCTGCCGGCGTCGATCCGGCAACCCTGTTGACTCTGGCAACTGCGGGGCTGCCGCCGTTAACTTCCGCCAGCAATGCGCCCGCGCCGCAACCGGTTCCACAGAAGCCTTCCAATCCGCTGGGCAACAGCTATTTCATCGTGCGCTGTGTGTATCTGCGGCCGCAGTGCTCCTACAACGTGGTAAGCCCGCCCAGCCAGCCCTTCCAACTGGCATCTTATTTCGATTCGGATGCGCCCGCCCGCCGCATTCAGGTAGCGCTGCCGCTGGATACCTCCGCGGCCTCCTTCCGCAAATACGACAAGGGTATTTCGTTCCTCATGTCCGACGAGTTGCGGAACCAGATGTCGCGCGTCAGCAGCTTGCAGGATCTCTCCCAAGGCAACATAGGCTCGGCGAGCAGCTTTTCGCTGGGATGGATCTGCTCCTTTTCCATCCCCATCATCACCATCTGCGCCTTCATCCTGCTGTTCGTCATTGTCATCGCCCTGAACCTGGTCTTCTTCTGGATTCCATTCTTTAAGATCTGCCTGCCGGTTCCAGGGCTGAAGGGAAAGAGTTAATCATGGCCATCGATCCCGGCCAGATCTTCGGACGCGGGGTGGCGTTCCCCCCCACCTGGATGTCACCGGGCAGTGGGCGACCTCGGTGGGCGCGCAGAATGTTCGCGAATCCATCCAGATCATGCTGCTGACCCGGCGCGGCGAGCGGCTGATGTATCCGCAATATGGTTCGTCGCTGCGCACGTTCCTGTTCGCCCCCAACAATCCGGCAACCCGCAAGTCGATCGAGCAGGAGATCTCACGCGTGCTGCAGGTATGGGAGCCGCGGGTGACGCTGGACTCGATTTCGGTAAGTGTCGATCCCGCCGACGCGCAAGCGGCGATCGCCACCATTCAATACCGCCTGGTAGCCAACCAGCTGCCCAACCAGATAACCCTGACCCTGCAATTGCAGAGCTAAACCAATGTCGCTGACGCCCATCGTGCAACCGCAGTCGTACCAGCAAATCATCAGCGAAGCGCTGTTGCGCGTACCTGTCTACAACCCGGAGTACACCAACTGCCAGAACAACACGGACCCGGGAGTAACCATCCTGCAATTGTTCGCCTTCATGGTGGACAACCTGTCCTATCTCTGCAACCAGATTCCCGATCAGAATCGCATGAAGTTTCTCACCCTGCTGGGCGTGCCGTTACAGCCGCCCCAGGCCGCATCGGGCATGGTGACCTTCAACAACGATCGCGGGCCACTGCAGGCCGTAACCTTACCGGCGCAGTTCCCGGTTTTCGCCGGCGCCACCGGATTCGTAACCAGCGATGGCCTGGATGTGCTGCCGGTCGATTCCCAAGTGTTCCTGCGCATGGCGCTTACCGGCACCGCGCAGCAGACCGCGGCCCAGAACTATTCCCAGCTCTATGCCGCCTACAACACTCCCCCTACCACCGCACTGCAGTACTACCAGACGGTGCAATTCGATCCCCCGGCCAGCGCTGCCAGCCCGCAGATCGCCAATCTCAACGATGGCAGTATCGTGGATCGCGCTTTGTGGATCGCGCTGCTAACGCGCGCCGTCGATGCCGGCGCAAATAACGCCGTGCTGGAGGAGATTGCGGGAGGAACTCTCACCCTGGGGATCGTTCCCGTACCGAATAGCGCCGAGCAGGTGCTGCAGCCCGCATCCGTCGCAGGGGCGCAGACCGCGTCGCCGCTGGTCTTCGAGATCGCCACCGGACAACTCGACAGCAACAACAATCCCATCTATCTGCAGCTCGATAGCGTCCTGCATGGCAATCCGCTCACCCAGCCCGCCCTGGTGGAGTTGGCGCTCCCTGCCCAGAGTTCGATCGGCGTGTGGACACTTGGCCCGTTGCAGGAAGGGGTAGGCGATCTTCCGCCCTCGCTGCAAGACCAGCCCAACATAGCCTCGCGCGTGGTCACCTGGATTCGCGTACGGCTGCCGTTGCCTGCCGACGCGCAGGCGCCGAGCAACGCGGTTGCCCAGATCCAGTGGCTGGATATCAATGCCAGCCGGGTTTCGCAGCAGATCCTGGTTCCGGTAGAGCTGCTGGGAACCGGAAGCGGCGAGCCTGACCAGAGCTACACCCTGATCAATACGCCGGTGATCACCTCGACCGTGCAGATAACCGTCAACGGCGTGCAGTGGACGCAGACCGATGATCTGCTGGCTGCTCCGTCGGAGGTAGAAGACGCCGTTCACTCGCAGGTATACATCGTGGATAGCGCCTCGGGAACCGTAACCTTCGGTACTGGATTGCAAGGCGCGCGCCCCGCAGCCGGCACAAAGATTTTCGCCAGCTATTACTACGGCGGAGGAGTCGCGGGAAATGTCGGAGTCGGGGCCATTAATACCAGCCCGCAACTGCCGGCGGGATTCGCCGTTAGCAATCCGCTGCCTACCACCGGCGGTGCGGCCGGCGAGAGCCTCGACGATGCGCAGAGCCGTATTCCGCTGTACGTGCAGAATGCTAATCGCGCCGTCTCCGCCGAAGACTTCAGCGACATTGTCGAGAGCACGCCGGGAATCGATTTAGGCAGAGTCGAGGTGCTGCCCCTCTATCAGCCCGATACCGGTGTGACCGCACCCGGAGTGGTCACCGTCATGGTTGTTCCCAATGACCCCACCACTCCCCAAGGTCCGGTTCCCGACGCTTACTTTCTGCAGGCGGTATGCAATTATCTCGATCCCCGGCGTTTGCTGACCACGGAAGTGCACGTGGTTGGTCCTGACTATCAGGACCTCACCGTCTCGGTCGGCTTCGACATGGTTGCCGGCAAGGACCTGGCGACCGTGACCGAGGGCATCAAGGACGCGATTCGAAATTACCTGTCGCCGCTCACCGGCGGACCGGCAGGCACGGGATGGCCACTGCAGAAATCTGTGGTCGACCGCGAGCTGCTGGCCCAAGCCGCACGAGTGGATGGAGTCAGCGACATCTCCAACGTTCTGATGTGGGATGTCAACGGCAATCAAATCACAACCCTCCCCATCGCCAACATACAACTACCGCGGCTGGGCCAGGTGGGGGCGAACTCAGGCAATCCGCAGCCGCTGACCTTGGGCGCCGCAACCACCGCGACTACGTCGCTGGTGCCGGTTCCGGTCACTCCGCAGGCTTGTTAGGAGAACGATGGACGCCAACCAAACTCGATTCCAGCTGGTCTTCGGCGAGGCCGATTGGTTTGGCAATCCCGTGCCCGGGTCGCCGCCGGCGCTGCCGCCGCTCCCGCTGGAATGGCGAGACTCGGATGCGACCGTCGGGCTGCCGCAAAACCTCTTTGTGTTTGCGTTACCCGCGGGCGCGCCGGTTCTAAGCGCTGCGGACCGCCGCGGCGCCGGCCAGGACCGCTTCGGAAATTACTACTGGATCGCGCCCGCACAAGACGAGATTCTCTTCCTCGGCGCCAATCAGCAACAGGCACAGCACTTCTGGTCGGCCAGCGATCTTACCGCTTCCAACCGTGCAAGCGGCTTCGGCATGTTCTCTCCTGCCGTTTCTCCACCTGTAGCTCGTTACTCGATGGGTGGGCTGGCAGTCACTACCGATCACTATTTGCTGGTGGGAGTGACCGAGCCTGCCGGCTTGTTGCTCTTCGATCTCTATACCGGAGGCTCGCCGCTGGAGTACCGCTGGCCCGCCTCGATTCCATTCGCGCCCTTCGCTATCGCCGCGGCGCCCGGTGGAGGAGCGTGGATTCTGGATCGCGTCCACCGCTGCTACTGGGGCCTCGATCCCTATTTTCGCGTGCTCGCTCCGCTGGGCGGAGCCCAGAATCCAGCCCAGGCGGAAGATTTTCAGCCCGCGACTGGAGAAATCATTTATCGCTCGGGCTGCGATACCGGCGAAGCGATTACGCCCGATCAGGCCATGCCGGTGGCCGCGCTACAGCCCATCGGAATCACCGCGCTGGCGGACGGAAGCGTCTTGATTCTCGACAGTCCGGCCGGCCAGAGTTATTCGCAAGTCTACCGCTACAACTTGTTCCAACAGCTCGGTACGCCCTTCGCGCTGAATGCACTCGATGTCGGCGAGAGCCAGCCGCGAGTCCTGTTTGGGCAGGATCTGGCATTTGTGCCGGCGTCACCATCGTGTACCAGCACTGCACTGGCGGGAACGTTATACGTGGCCGATTCGCTGGGCGCGCAGACCTACGCCTTCAATTTTTCAACCAGCGCTGATGCCTGGACTCTGCAACTGATTCCGCAGTTCTTGCCCATGCTGCGCTTCGGCGGCAAGGGATTAGTGATCGGGCCGCCGGGCGTCAGCTATGACTTCGATCAACGCTGGACGCCGCTTGCCGTACAGCCGCGAGCCCGCTTTGCCGAGCAGGCAGTGTGGCAACTGCCGCAACGTGATTCCGACCTGGAACCCAAGCCCCAGCTCCGCGCCTTTGACGGTGGAGAGCCCGGCTGCGTGTGGCACCGCCTCATGATGGATGGCAGCATCCCGGCCGGAACCCAGGTGCGGGTGCAAAGCCGGGCGGCAGATTCGAAGACCCTGGTGAGCAATGCCCCGTGGAATACCGAGCCGCTACCCTACCTGCGATCCACCGGATCGGAGCTGCCGTACTACCGGCCCCAGCTCGATTGCTGTTCCAGCCGCACCGGTACCTGGGAATTGCTATTTCAAGCCGCCAAGGGCCGTTATCTTCAGTTGCAGTTGACCTTCACCGGAACCGGCAACAGCACGCCGCGCATTCAAGCCTTGCGCGCCTACTATCCCAGATTTTCTTATCTCACCAAGTATCTGCCGGCGGTGTACCAGGACAACTCCGCCTCCGCCAGCTTTGTGGAGCGCTACCTAGCCAATCCTGAGGGCTTCTTCACCGCCATTGAAGGCCGCATTCAACAGGTGCAGGAGCTGTTCGATTCGCGAACCGTGCCGGCGGAATACCTGTCGTGGCTGGCGAGCTGGCTGGGCATAAGCTTCGATTTCACCTGGGGTGAGGCCCTGCAGAGGTTCTTCCTGGCCAACGCGCCGCGATTTTTCCAGACCCGCGGCACGCTGAACGGGCTGGTACGCATGATCCGTATGTCGCTCGATCAATGCGCCGACCAATCCCTCTTCGATCCCGCCGACGTGGAACATTTTTCCGTCCGCATCATTGAGCATTATCTGCTGCGCACCGAGCCGGGAGTGGTGGCCGGCGATCCCACCAGCGTTCAGTCGCCCGCAGCCATCACGGCCGGCAGCAGTTGGACGCCATCGCAGGGACCCGCCGCGCTCGATCAATTATTCCGCAGCTATCTCAGCAGCGAATACGAAAGCATCGATGCGCTGAATCAGTCATGGAACACGACGTATACCGGATTCAGCGATGCAACCCTGCGCTTTCCGGCGGTGCAACCTTCGCCGCCGGCCCAGGCCTCCGATTGGAGCCAATTCGTCGCCGCCGATATAGGTTTCACGTACGCCCTGGTGACCAATGCGGACGTACTCGCTTACCAGAACTTTCTGAGCCAGCGTTACCGGCAAGCTTCCGATATCAACACGGCTTATGGGCTCTCAGGAGCGTTGGAGCTTAGCAGCTTCTCCGACATCGCAACCCAGCTCTGGCCGGAGCTGCAAATCGGACTGCCTGCGGGCGGCGCTTTCCTGCAGGATTGGATTTTGTTTGTCTCGGTGGTGCTGCCGTCGCAGCAGAACGCGTACCGCTTCAGCGTGGTGGTGCCGGTACAGTTGCAGGACAGCGTGACCACGCAGATGCAGCGCCTCTCGGTGGCGCAGCGCATTGCCCAGCAGGAAAAACCCGCCCATACCTCGTTCGACGTGAAGCTGTATTGGGCGGCTTTTTGTGCCGGACAAGCCAGAGTTGGGATCGAGACCGTGGTCGGTCCCAGCAGCCGCTTCGCCGCCCTGCTGCTGGATCAGAGCCTGCTCGGAGAATCGTATCTGGGTTTTGCCGTGCCTTGGAGCGTCCGAGGCCGTGCAGTGGTGGGAAGGGATCAGGCGTAACAGCGCCCGGCACTCGGTGCGGGAGTCACTTATGACCACAATGTTTCAAACAGCGACGCCGCAGCTGCAGAAGCTGAGTCCGCTGAAGCGCGTGAACTATACCTTTGGTCTGGTTCTAGGGGTTGAGGAGTTTCTCCAGTCCGACGCCTACTTCCTGGCCAAGCACCATCTGGAAAATCGCCTGCTCCATGGCTATGGCACGCTATGCGGCCTCGACGTGATCGCACCTGCCAGTCCAGCTCTCGAGGTGCAGGTCACTCCCGGCTGGGCGATCAATCCCAAAGGTCAAGAGATCTATGTTCCGCAATTGATGTGCGTGCAGGTGAATGACTGGCTGCAGGCAAACCTGGCGGCGGTGCAGGCGGCCTATCCCGGGCCGGCGCCGGCAAACTTGAATCTCTGCGTGGTGCTCTGCTATCGCGAATGCAAGACCGATGTGGTGCCGATACCCGGCGAGCCCTGCCAAACGCAATCGAGCTCGATGGCGCCTTCGCGCATCGCCGATTCCTTCGAGCTGATGCTCTGCCTGAATAGCGAAGCATCGCCCCCGATCGCTTCCCCGCCCCTCAGCTCGCCGCCTTCAGGCTCGCCCGCCTCCGGCTTGTGCGAATTTTCGCCATCACACTTGGATCAGGAGAATGAAGCGATTGCCGCCTTCGTACAGCTGCTCTCCGAATTACAGGTTTCGGCGAGCGGGCCCTACCTGACATTGACGCAGTTAAAAGAGCTGGTGCAAAACCTGGGACAGCCAGTTTCGTCCCCGCCCATCTCCTCCCCGCCGAGTGGACCGCCGTACTACGTGACGCCTGCGCAGGCCTCCGATTTTCTGCACGCGGCTTTTCGCATCTGGATTACCGAGGTGCGTCCAACCCTGGGGGCAAGTACTGGGGCTGGCCCCTGCTGCGCGCCTCAGGAAAAATGCGTCCTGCTGGCGGAGATCGCCCTCACGCTGAACGCCGGCTGGAAGGTCACCGCGATCACCGTCGACGACACACGGCGGCCCTTTCTGGTCTCCAGCCGGGTGCTGCAGGAGCTGGCCCTCAAAGCGTCGGGCGACGTGTTCGCATCGCCGGCCTACAAACCGGTCGCGGCCGGCTACTTCAACATGATCGGCACGGCCACAGGTCCATCGTTCAGCCATCTCAACGCAACCCCGGCGAGCCCTCCCAACGGCGAGTACGTGCTGAGTTTTTCCGGATATCAGAACCCGGCCACGAATCCCGCGGTCAACTACATTGTGAAAGGCACCGTGCAGGATTCCACGCCTGCCGCGGCGACCCGCGCCACCCTGGAAATGGTTGGCTTTGAAGCGGGCGGCATTCGCGTTCGCATTCTCGACACCACCGCGAAAGTACTGGGCGCAGGCTTTGGATTCATGGTGGAGATAGCGCAGATAGGGGGCGGATCATGAGCAGCGTGAGCCTCCTGACACCGGTCCTGAACGGCGGCATTCAGAACGTGAACTTCGTCAACGGCCGGGTGCTGACGGCAGCTGACATGACGGCAGAGCGCATCGCCAACCTGCAGCGCCAGCGTCTGCTCGGGAGCAGTCTCGGTGCCGGAATTGCATCGGGATTCGAGGTCACGCCGTCCTCCAGTTCGGTGCCGGGTGGACAGCAGGTGGTGCATATCGCGGCCGGCGTGGCGATCAATCTCAACGGTGACGTGCTGCAACTGGCCAACGACACCGACTTGACGCTGACCGCGCCTGCCCAGGCAGCAGCGGCCAATTCAGGGCTCTTCGTGGCCTGCCAGCCGCCGCAGACGCAACTGACCAACCCCGGCATTTATGTTCTAACCGTCCTGCCGGCATCCGGTTATCAGGGACAGGTGCCGGTCACCCAGCTCAACTCCGGCGGAGTGGGCACCAGCTGCACCAGCCAGTATGCGACTGCGGGAGTGCAATTCCGGCTCGCGCAAATTACTTTGACCAGCAGCGGCACCGGCCTGCAGCCGGCGCTCTACGCGCTGGCCAACCAGATACTGTCGGAGCTCAACAGCGGCGGCAGTGCGGCTGCGGTAGCTCCGGCTCTGTCGCAACTGCGCAATGGGCTGGCATACGCCTGCTTCGGAGTCGAACAACTCGAAGCCTACCCGGCGAACCCGTTTGAGTTTCTCTCGCAAACTCCCAGCTACGGATTGATCGACCAGTCCCGAAGTTCCGGTTTGCTGACGAATTGCGAAGTCCCGCTCGCCATGCTCTATTGGACTCCCGGAGGACTGCAGTTTATCGATCTCTGGGGCGTCCGGCGCCGGCTCACACAAGTTGCCACGACCGAACAATGGCCGCTCTTCGCCGGCGACCGGCGGCGTAGCGAAGCCGAAGCCATGTACTTGCAGTTTCAGGACCACGTGCAATCGCTGATCGCCGGCGGCGGCGATCTGTCGTCAGTCACGGTTGACAGCTACTTCATGTATCTGCCGCCGGCGGGCATGCTGCCGGTCACCGGTGATGGCATCCCCGTAGTCACCGGCACGCCGGCCATGCCGGGCTTCGACCTTGCGGGATTCTTTGGCGCTCACATCTCGAAGGATGTCGCCCTGACGGACGGCGATCTGCTGCGCAATCTTTTTTTCACCGCGCTGGACTACGAACCAATTCTGTTGATGCAGACCGGCGAGCTTCAACTTTATCTGGTGTGGGAAAACGTACAGGCGATCAATGCCAGCGGCGCCCAGCAACTTGCCCTGGTCTTTGCCAGTCCGGCTATTCGTTATCAGGGCGTTGCCCGCTTTACTCCGCACGCAGATACTGCCGGTGCGGGAACCGCGCGCTGGGGCCGGAGCCGCTTCGCGCCGCACGTGATTTGAAGGGAGTGTTTTATGTCGTCAATACAGACACTGGTCAACCTTATTCCCGATGCCAACGACGGAAGCATCATTTCCAGTGATTATCACAACACCATCAAGGCAGCGCTGGAGGCCATTGCCGCACAGCTAGGATCTGGAGCGCCGGCAGGAACCATTGCGCTTACGGTGCAGCCAAATTTCACTACCTTTGGCGCAGGAACCGCATGGAGCGTCACCTTAGGAGTGGCGACCTCGGCGGGAGGCTCCAATGGCTTCATTGCACTGAATCTGCCGGATGGCGCCGTCATCCAGAAACTCACGGTCATCGGCGCACAAACCAACCCTGCGTCCAAGGGCGTGGCTAATCTTCTGGTGCTGCCGATTGGCGGAACGACCCCTCAAACCTTGATTCAAATTGACCTGACGGCCGGCGGAAGTCCGTTCACCCTCACCGGTACTCCCAATCCGCAGCTTTCCGCACCGCCGCTTACTGCGAGCGGACTTCTGAACTTGCAGACCGTCCAGAATTCCCAGTCCAAGTATGCCCTCCAGGCCGAGGTACTCGGCGCCGGAGTCACCATCAATGCTTTCCAGGTTGTCTACACGACGGCGTCGTAAAACCCAGTCAATTGACTGGAGGAGAAGAAAATGAACGATCCCAATATTGCCAGTGCCGACCCCAACGGATGTCTTTACATAGATAATCCGAAGCCTTCACCGTATTGGCTCAGCCCTAACGTGGCCATGGACACAGTCGCTTTGGACACAAGCGACATCTATCCGGGCAATATCAACTACACGAATGTCTCGGTGACGTGGAAGGGCGAGTGTTCGATTCCAAATCAAGATAGCGGCCTTTTCGCCGTGGTTTTCGATTTGTACGTTGGCGACCCCTTCCTGGGCATGGTACCGGGTACCAGTCCAGGCCAACTGTACGGGATTAAAACGGCATGGCCACAGCCAAATGGGCTCACCATATCGGCAGGTGGGCCTGCCGTGATAACCAAGGTGGGGACCTGGGACCCAGCCAGCATCCCGACCCTCTCCCAACCTAACCATGCCTGTTTGCTGGCCCGCGTCTATCCTTTCGGAGCGACGCCCGACCCCGGCACGCTTTCAGGCTATCCCTCTGGCGATCTGCATTACGGTCAGCACAACTGCACCATCCAGGCGGCCGCACCCAAGGGCTTGTTCAAGCTACCAATTTTCAATGGCAGCTTGAGCCGGGAGCCGGAGTTAGTTGCGATCCAGGCTGTGCCCGACCTTGCTCCTAACCCGACGGTACTGAACGCCGTTATGGGAGGGCTGCACCAGATCCCTGGGTTCAAGCAGATCGCCACCACTCCATTGAAGAGCGTGGGGCTGGACGTAAGTGCGTTCAAGAGTCCGCACGAATCGCTGCTCGAGCGCATCGAGGAATGGATAGAACGTTTAATCATGGAACTGATTCGCGATCTTGAGGGCAAAGCCGGTAAGGCCGGCGGAACTCACGCGCGGGTGATGATTCCCCCGAATTTCTCCGCAAAGTTTAACTTCACAGCCGACCTTTCCGGAGCGACACCAGGGGATGCGCACATCTACCACATTTCGCAAGTGAACGGGAAGGGAGATCCCTGGGGCGGTCTGACGGTAGCGATCGTGATCACCTAAGCACCGGGAGGGATTGTGGCTCTGGCAGATCACACCATCCTCGGACGTGTCCGCTTGCGGCAAGCGCGAGCGGACCCAACCGTGGCGCGGCTGCGGTTGTCGCGCCTGCTCGGGTCGGTATCCCTGCAACCGCCGGCGATGCCTCCCTCGGCCATCCTCATGGTGCGGGCGATGGACGATCCCTTGCCCGGCCGCATCAGTCTGGAGTGCGGCCCGGGCGCCCGCGTCAATCCTGACTGGGAGCGCTCCGCCCAGCACTGTCTGGCATCGTTCTATGCCACGGCGGCGCGTCCCCTGTGGAGCGCGCCCGAATCCAGCGCAGCCGCGGTGTTGTTTGCCGATTACGGTGAGTTGCTCGCTTGCCTGGCACTCGACCTCGTATCGGGATCGGCCCTGGGCTGGTGGTGGCAATCGATTCTGCGGCCGCTTTCCAGTCGCTTCCCCGGCGCCTGGGCCACGGTCTGGGCCGAACATCCCCGCTACATTCCGGCGGCGCTCGAACACCTGGACGCGCAGCGTCAGGCGGTGAAGGTTCTGCAACGCATTGCTCCGCTGCAGGCGTGGAACCTGCTGATGATCGTGCTGCGCGCCTTCGAACTGCCGGGGCTGATGCTGGCGCGCGATCTGGACGGCAATCGAAAACGGGCGCCAGCGGAATCTTCGGTGATCGTAGTGCGCAGCCCCAGCGGCCCGGCATCTGGACCAGGTAACGCCGAGGCTAACCTGACAGAACAATCCGCCGAAGGTTCGACCTCGGCAGAAGCGGTGGGTGCGGATTCTACGGCCAGAGACCAAAGTCCATTCCCGTCGCTGGCGCTGCGGCTTCCATGGGAGCCTTATGTGTCGCCAGCGTCGACGCCACCAGAGCTTGGTTATGAGCGGCAGGCGCTGCTCGGCCTGGGATTGTTGTTGCAGCGCGCTCCTCAGGCGGCGTTTGCCGGCTCGTTTGCCCCGCGATTCCGCGCCTGGATCCAATCGCAGGAGTCGAGCCACCTGTCGGGTGCTCCGCCCCTGAGCGCTGTGCCATCTCTCCGCAACCATTCTGCGCTCCGAGCGCGCCCAACCGATCAGCAGCACTCTGCCGCGGAGCCAGTGTTGGCTGCGCTTTCAGAATCATCGCTTCAGGCGCTCACTTTGCCGGCGCATTTGCCGCAGAGTTCCGCGGTGCACGAAACCACTGCGCAGCCGGTGGAGGAGCGTTCAGGAAATCATCCCCTCACCGTCGATGTGCTGTCGCAGGACGCAGGCGCAACTCCCAAACACGTTTGGGAGAACGGCGTACAAACTCGTGCCGGCGGCGTTCTTTACCTGATTCATCTTCTGCAACAAAGCCAGATCTTGCGCCATTTTGACACCGGGCTGGGAGGATGGGCGCTGTTGGAACTGTTGGCAAGATGCCTGCTCGGCGACGCGGAAGAGGTTGCCCAAACGCTGGCCGATGACGCGATATGGGAGGCGCTGGCAACTCTGGATGGGCGCCCACCGCGAACCCCTCCAGGCGCAAATTTTCGTGCCCAGCCCACTTACACTGCGCCTGAGTCCTGGCTGGCTGGCGTCAACCCGCGGGAGCGGTTTGTGCGTTATCGCTCGCGCGGGGTTGAGCTGTGGAATGGCGAGGATTTCCTGTTGCTGGATTCAGAGGGCGGCGCGCTGCGCTGCGAAGGTGCGCGCATGAGCGCCTCGCGCCGACGGAGAGTGAACCGGCTGGCTCGCGTCCATCCCTTTTCGTTATCGCTTTCGCCCCAGCTGCGACGTTTTCTGCACTTCCTGTTGCCCTATGCCCGCTGGCGATTGCGGCGGGCACTGGGAACCGCTCCTCTCGCTGGCGTCCTGCTGCGCGCGGGCACATTGTACGCAACTTCCACTCACGTCGACCTGGTGATGTCACTCAATGAAATCACGGTGCCAGTGCGGCGGGCGGGACTGGATGCCAACCCCGGCTGGGTACCGGAGCTCGGCCGCATCGTCAACTTTCACTTTGGCGGGGAGGGTTACTGACATGGGTGAGCCCGTCTCTGCATTCCAGGACGTGCCCGGCGATGCTCGCAGTCATCTCGGCCTGCTCTTCCACGCCGCCGCCTACCACGTGATTCATCATCTGCGTAGCCGTGCTCTCGCCAACGGAGGCGAACTGGAGCAAGTCCTGGAGCAGGTCTTGCAGCAGTATCCATTCTTGTCCAATTACTTTGCGCGAATTCGCGAGCGCATGCCGGAAGAGATCGGATGGCCGGAGTCCCTGGAGTGGCTGGAGGCGCAGGTGGAGGCTTGGGAGAGCAGCGTCGCCGCGCCGCTTCCCATGCTGCAGATGCGTCGCGCGTTAGGTTTGTCCCATCATGCTGTGCTGGTGTTTGTGCTTGCCGGCATGGTGGAAGAGGACGCGGAAATCGCCGCCCTGTTCGCCGCCACCGCGGGAGCGCCGAGCGAGCACCGGCCCTCGGTGGGATTCGCACAGCAGGTCTTCAATGGACCTGGCAGAGAAGATCCCTGGCAATTGATCCGGCCGCTCCTGGACTCGGGATTTCTCGAGGCCATGAATCGCGAGGCGCCAAGATCGGAATGGGTTCTCCGCGTTCCCAGGGTGCTGTGGAACACGGTTCGCGGCGAGTGCGCGGAATGCCCGCTGCCGGGCGTGCGGCTTCATCCTCAGCCATCGCTACAGCCACTCGCTGAACTGGTGATTGACCTCGGGTTGCGCGCCCGGCTCGCCGAACTTGCGCGGCTGGCGGGATTGGGCCGCACTCCTGCGATCGTGATCCGCGGAATGCCGGGCACGGACCGGCTAGGCGCCATCGGCGCGGTGGCCAATGAGCTCGGCTATGGCCTGCTGGAAATCGATTGCCCGCCGGCAACGCAGGCAGCAGCGGAGCTGTGGCGGCTGACCGGTCCGCTGTGTACGCTGGCGCGCGCGATGCCGGTATTCAGCGTCGAAGCAGCTGCGGGCGAGACCTTCGAGATTCCCTCGCTCGAGGGATTTCCCGGACCCTGCGGCATCCTGATTGGGCGTGAAGGCGGCATCACCGGAGCAGCAGCGGCGCAAGCCGTTACGGTGTCTTTGGAGCTGGAATCGCCGGCTGACCGGCTGGAACTTTGGCGACGGGGCCTGGAGGGGCAGGCTTCCGCCGATCTCACGGAGATTGCCACTGGTCTCTGCCTGCCGGGCCGGTACATCGCCCAATGTGCCCGGCTGGCGGCCGATTACGCGACGATGGAGCGCCGCGATTCGGTTTCGATGGCGCATGTCCAGCAGGCGGCACGCACCATCAATCGCCAGGTGCTCGACACCCTGGCGGTGCGGGTAGATGGACCGGCGAGCTGGTCTCATCTGGTGGTGCGCGAAGCGACCTTCCAGGAGCTGCAACTATTGCAGGGCCGTTGCCGCCATCGCGAACGCCTGGCCATGACCTTCCAGACGAGCATTCCGGGCGGAATGAATCGCGGCGTCAGGGCGCTGTTCGAAGGCGCCAGCGGCACCGGAAAAACGCTCGCCGCACGGGTTTTGGCCAACGAACTGTCACTCGACCTTTACCGCGTCGATCTTGCCGCGGTGGTGAACAAGTACATCGGAGAGACGGAGAAGAACCTGAGCCGCGTGCTCAGCCGGGCGGAAGACCTGAATGTGATTCTTCTGCTGGACGAAGGCGACTCGCTGATGACCCGCCGCACCGAGGTCAAGTCGGCTAACGATCGTTATGCCAATTTGGAGACGAACTACCTGCTGCAGCGGCTGGAGAACTACACCGGGATCGTGATTATCACCACCAATGCCGGGCAATCCATCGACTCGGCATTCCGCCGACGGATGGATTCGGTGGTGAAGTTTCATCTGCCGGATGCGGCCGAGCGCTGGCAGCTATGGCACGCGCATCTGCCTGAGGGCCACGAGGTGAGCGGGCCGGAGTTGGAAGAGGTTGCGGTGCGATATCAGCTCAGCGGCGGACAGATTCGCAACATTAGTATTCGCGCGGCCCTGCTGGCACTGGCGCGACAAGCTGCGCTGGTGCAGACCTGCGATCTGAAACAAGCCATTCAGGCGGAACACCGCAAAGCCGGCGCCAGCTTCATCGAAGGAACCACGGGAGGTGCGAACCCGCGCAACGATTACTCGCTTGCCGCATTTGTCGGAGGTTTGTCCTGAGCTGCGCAACTCTGAAGCGGAAGGTACGAGGCGACTCGGCTAGCGAAACCGCCGCGCGGGTGCGCCGGGCCACCTCCGCAGGCCCGCGACCGGAAGCCTCGGCCCATTCGGTTTCGCCCTTCCCGCTGGGGGGAGTGCAGCGGCAGGTGAAGGTGGGAGGAGCGGCTGATCCCGCCGAACATGAGGCCGAGCGCACCGCCGATCATGTGATCTCAGGCTCGGCCGGCGCCAAGGCCACCATCGCCCGCATGATGCCGGCGCAGACCGCCGAAGCCGGCGAAAAGCAGGCTACGGCACAACGGGCTGAAGCACCCGGGGGCCAGCCCGCCACGGAAACGGCGCAGCGCCAGACCACCAAAAACCCTGACACGGCACAACGCGCCGAAGCACCCGGGGGCCAGCCCGCCACCGAAGCGGCGCAACGCGCGACCACCGAAAACCCGCCCGCCGCCGAAAGCGCGCAACGCGCGGCCATGCCCGGCCAGGAATCCCCGACCGTACAGCGCTGCACCTGCTGCGCCGACGAAATGATGCATGAGCGGCATGAGCGGGCGTCGGGCACGGCTTCCATCTATCGCAAGGCCAGCCAGGAATCGCAAACCGACAACACCGTGCAGCGCATGGCGGTTACTGCCGAGATGGATCGAACCGCGGAACACGCCATCTCCAGCAAAGGATCCGGCGAGGTCCTGCGGCCACACGTGCGGCAAACGTTGGAGAGCCGCATGGGAGTCGACCTTAGCGGGGTGCGCGTACATGAAGGCCCGGCGGCGCAGGCCTCGGCCGCGGGCATCAACGCGCGCGCCTTTACCTATAAGAGCGATATCTGGCTCGGTCGAGGCGAGTCGCAGGAAAACTTACACCTCATGGCGCACGAGGCGACCCACGTGGTACAGCAGGGTGCCGCAATCCGCCGCGGGATGGGTGGTCCGAAACATAGCGAAGAGCGGCAATCGCCTCCGGTTCGCCGCAGCATCTGGGACAAGGTGACGGGCGTCGCCGGCGCGGCATGGGATGCTACTGGCGGCAAAGTTGTCGATGCTGCCGGCAATGCTCTCTCCATGGGCGCCGACCTGTTCTGGAAAGTGGTTCAGCAGGTGGCTCCGGCCTGGGTGATCGACATTATCCAGGGAATCCGCGAGAAAGGAATCGTCGGCTTCCTGCGTGACAAGCTGAGCGGCGCCTTCGACGGCATCTTCGGCGGCCTGAGCAGCGGTAGCGGCGGTTTCCTTGCCGAGGTGAAACAGACCTTCGGGAAGCTGCTGAATACGGCGCAGGAAATCATTGCCGCACTCAGCCACGGCGACTGCAAGCCGCTCTTCGACGCCGTCTCGCGCCTGGGCGACGTGCTCAGTGAGATGGCGGGCGCAGCCTGGGAGAAGATCAAGAATTTCTTCGCTCCCATCGGCGACTTCTTCAGCAATCTGTGGGATAAGTTCGGCGCCCCGGCAGTCGATTTTCTCACCCAGTTCGCTTCCAACATCTGGGAAGACATCAAGGCGCTGGGGCAAAAGATCTGGGACGGAACTCAGCCGGTACGCGATGCGCTGGCGGCGGCATGGAAATGGATCAAGGATGAGCTTGGCATTGGCGACGAGCCGGAGGGCCAGAACGGCCTGTTGCAATGGGTGCAGGGCAAATTGGGCGAGGCCTGGGACTGGATCAAAGACAAACTTCAGCCGGTGATCGGCCCCATGAAGGCGCTGGTGGAAAAGGTCAAGGCCATCCTGCCGCTGGATGAAATCCTCAACCTGCGACAGACCGTGCATCAGTGGCTGCAGCATGCCAGCCAGATGGTTACCAGCATGCGAAATCCTAAGGGGGTAACCCAGAATCAGGAGGAGCTGCGGGCGCAAATCCTGCCGGCGGTGAAGGCTGCCATCGTGTCTCTGCGCGGCAAAATCATCAACGCGGGCAGCTGGGTCAGCGATCAGATCGGCGGCATTGCCCAAACCGTCACCGGATTTTTTGCCAGCCTGCGCAGCAACTCGATTCTGGGCAGGATATCGGGAGCCATCCAGTGGGTGCAGGACAAGGTCAGCGATCTTGCCCAGTGGGTGCAGGGCGGCGTGCTGGGCTTGTTTACCAGCATTGGCAACGGCGTGGCCAGGCTTGCCGACTTCGTCGAGCCCGTGTTCAACGTCCTGAAGAAGATCGTTTCGGTGGTCGCCAACGTGGTGAAGGAGCTACCCGGATTGGTGCTGGGCCCCATCTGGAAGGCGATCCCGGCATGCATTCGCGATCCCATCAAGGACTTCATCATCGAAAACATTCTCAGCCAGATCCCCATCATCAGCACGGTGATAAAGATTCCCGACATCTGGGCCAAGATCCAGAAGCTGGTGATGGACTTCCTGGCGGCCGTGTTCGTCAAGGGCGATCTGGGCGGCGCGGCCATGATGGTGATCCGCTTTGTGCTGGAGGCGGCAGGGGTCAACGTGGACCTGTTCCTCAGCATTCTGGCCAACGCTGCCGAGTCGCTCGACAAGATCATCATGAACCCGGTGCAGTTCATGAAGAATCTGTGGGGGGCTCTGAAGCAGGGCTTGGGACAGTTCGTCAGCAACATCGGCAAACATCTGGTGACCGGACTTCTGGGCTGGCTGCTGGGCCCACTGGCAGACCTGGGGGTAAAGCCGCCGAAGGATCTTTCCCTGCCAAGCCTCTTCGATCTGGCACTGCAGATTTTGGGGGTTTCAGCGGATAAGCTGCACGCCAAGCTGGAGAAGGCGATCGGCAGCGGCGCGATGCAGGTCCTGGACGAAGCCTGGAAGTGGATCTCGGCTCTGATCTCGGGCGGACTGGGAGGCTTGTGGACCGAGATCAAGAGCCGGCTCTCCGATCTGGGGCAAAAAATCATCGGCGGAATTACCCAGTGGATCACCACCGACATCATCGAGTCTGCAGTCACGCGTCTGGTCGAAGACGCCAACCCCGCCGGCGCGGTAATCGAAGCCATTCGAACCATCTATAAGACCCTGACCTTCATCGTGCAGAAGGTCAATAAAATCTTGGCGCTGGTCGATGCGGTGGTGCGATCCATCGGCAAGATTGCCGACGGGGCGATCGGTGATGCCGCAGGGTGGATCGAGCGGGCCCTGGCCAGCAGCATCCCGCTGGTGATCGGATTTTTTGCCGACTGGATGGGCATCAGCAATCCGGGGGAGAAGATTCACGGGATCGTGGAGCAACTTCAGGGTCGCGTGGACGCTGCCCTGGATTGGTTGATCGACAAAGCCATCAGCATCGCACAAAAGATCTGGGGCGGGGTAAAAAGTGCGGCGGGCAAGGTGGCCGCGTTCCTCTTCCCCAAAGAAACGCTGAAGGTGGGCAGCGAAGAACACACCATGGAAGCGAAAGCTTCCGATAGCAGCTTACGAAATTTTGTTACATAGCCCGGCTTACACCGTCAGCAGCTTCGTTGATTTTGCCAGACAGCAGGCGACGAAGAAATCCATACCGGACGTTGAATCTAAGATCGGCGAGCTGACCACCAAGTACGCCACCTGGCAACAGGCTCTGAAACAGTCTCAGCCGGGAAGCGCCGGTGCAACCGGCCCGTCGCAGGACGAAGTGGTGAAGCAATACGAGGCAATCGGAGCCTTGATTCAAGCTATCTGGGGAGTCGTTCGCGATGTCGATCAGCCTTCGGTGATTCAGTGGGGCCCGGCCAACGCGGTTGGCGGCACGTGGATGATTGCTAATCCTCTCACCCCGCAGCACGGTAAAGGCGCGTCTCCCGGATCCACCACATGGCCCTTGTGGGACCAGATCAGACCGGGTTCGCTAGAAGCGGGGCGTCGGGCTGTATGTCCGCGGCCACTTGCTGAATGACAATGTGGGCGGTCCCAACACGCTGGAGAACCTGACGCCCCTCACCTACAGCGCCAACTCATGGCACGAACGACAAGTTGAGTCCAAGATCAAGGACCTGGTCAATGAGCAGCAGGGAATGGTCTATTACAAGGTAGAAGCCATCTATCCTTCCACTCCCGCCGATCGCCACCTTACCAGACGGAGTCCAGCCGGAAGAGGGCAGACTGGCGCAAGCGTTGCAGACAGAATGGCACCAGCTCGTGCCCGACGCCAGCGATCCAACCAAACTCGTAACCGGGTCACAATCCGGAGGCGGCCCCATAGACAACGTGCCGCCGTATCCGCATCATGGATTCGGCGCAGACTGGACCACCCGTGTCCCCGCTGCCGATCGACGGAGTGCAACGGTTGGTCAAGGCAGCGGCGCCGGACCACACGGCTGACCGAAAAGACGTGCCAGCCACGCCTTCATCCAGCGCAAAGCCTGCCCCCGTCGCCTCCCACCGTGTGCAGGTCGCCGCGCCCAGCAGTAACGTCGAGCCAGCAGCTACACCGGCTGCCGAATCCGCAGGTGCAGACCGGAAGGCATCAGCTACGTCGCAGGAGGTCACTGCCCAACGGCCATCCGAAGCGGCCGGCGGCCCCCCCATGCCAAGCGGCGCCAAGCAAGCCGGCGGCTCAGAGACTTCGTTACCGGCTGGTGGGCAGACAGAACGAACGAAGGCGTCACCGCAGTCCGATCCGGCATTCGTTGCCGTGGTTCACCATGTCAAGCAGGCCGCCGCGCACCAGAAGGCACATGCCCACGCCCGCTCAGAAGCAGACGCGGCGCACGCGGCCGTGCAAAGCCAAAGCAACGAAATTCCCAGCCGGGCGGCCGCTAAACAAACCGACGAGATAGATCGGCAACAACCGAACCCTTTCAACCGGGATGCGTTCAAAACAGCATTACTGAAGAAGATCGACAAGACCGCGCCCAAGAGTCTGGAGGACGCCGACAACTTCAAGGACAACAACCAGCTCGGCGCGGTTAAAACCGACCTCACTGCACAGGTTGGGAACGAGAAGAAGGAATCGCAGCGTCCGCTAGCGGAGAAGCTCGAGCAGAACCCAAATGCCAAAGGTATCGATCCCAAACCATTCACTCCCCTGGCGCCGCTGGAGACACCGGCGCTCCTCCACATTCCCGCCGCCGGTGCCGCACCAAAACCGGCCAGCGATCAGGATATTTCGCTGCAGGCAGGACCGAAGGCGATCGACCAGGAGATGGCGGACGCGCAAATTACCGAGGAACAGCTGCGCGATTCGAACGAGCCCCAGTTCCAGAATGCGCTGACGGAAAAGAAGGAGGTTGAAACCGAGTCGGTGGCTCGCCCGCAGCGCTATCGCGCGGAGGAGCCGGGCTTACTTCGCACCGCCCAGACGGACGCGCAAGTGCTCGCCACCAAGGACGCCCTGGGCATGGTGGGCGCCCGCAAGCACGCCATGGGGGCTGTTTCCACTGATCAGGTTGCAGCCAAAACGGACGAAGAAAGCAAGCGCACGAAAATTTTCGACGACGTCGACAAGATGTACCAGGCCACCAAGAGCAAAGTCGAGGATCGCCTCAAGCAGTTGGATAAGGAAGTCAGCGATGCCTTCGATACGGGCGCGTCCATAGCCCAGAGCGGCTTCGAAGCCTATGTGGGAGTGCACATGGACGCCTACAAGGACGAGCGCTACGGTAGCTTTGGCGGCGGGGCGCTCTGGCTCAAAGACAAGGTGTTTGATCTTCCCGACGCGGTGAACAGATTTTACGAGAAGGCACACGACCTCTATATCTCGCGCATGAACACCCTGATCGATCAGATTGCGGCCATGGTGGAGAGCGGGCTGAAGGAGGCCAAGCAATTCATTACCGATGGAAAGACCGCGATTGACACCTATCTTGACGGCTTGGGAACGGCGGAGAAAGAAACCGGGGCGGAGGCGGCCACAGCAATCCAGGGCAAGTTCAACGCACTCGAACAAAGCGTGGTGGATAAGCAGGATGAGCTGATCGATTCGCTGGCCAAGAAGTACAACGACAATCTGCAAAAAGTGAACGACCGCATTGAGCAGATGAAGGAAGAGAACCGGGGGCTGGTTCACAAAGTCGCGGGCGCCATCAAGGGAGTCATCAACGCCATCGCCCACCTTAAGGACCTGCTGTTTAATGTCCTGTCGCGGGTGGCCAGCGTCATAGGCACCATCATTGCTCATCCCATCAGGTTCCTGGGCAATCTGGTGGATGCCGGCACCCTCGGATTCAACAACTTCAAAGATCACATTGGCGAATATCTGGAAAAAGGTTTCCTGCAATGGCTGTTCGGCCAGGCAGCAACCACCGGAATTGAGCTGCCCAAGAGCTTCGATTGGGCGGGCATTCTGGGTTTGGTGATGCAGCTTCTGGGTCTAACCTATGCCAACATCCGGGCTCGCGCGGTCAAGCTTCTGGGTGAAAAAGCGGTGGCCGTGCTGGAAACCACAGCGGAGATTTTCCAGGTTCTGATAAGCGGCGGGCCCGGCGCCTTGTGGGACTACATGAAGGACATGGTGAGTAACGCGCTGGAGGCGGGAATTGAAACGATCAAAAGCTACGTGATGGAAAAAGTCATTATGGCCGGGATCACCTGGATCATCGGACTACTGAATCCGGTCTCGGCATTTATCAAAGCCTGCAAGGCCATCTACAGCATAGTCATGTTCTTCGTGGAGCACGGAAGCGAAATTGTCGATCTGGTGAATTCGGTGATCGACTCGATGGCGGCGATCGCGGAAGGAAAGATTAGCCAGGCTGCCGACTTCGTGGAGAAATCGCTTGCCCGGGCGATCCCCGTGATCATCGGATTCCTGGCGAGTTTGCTGGGAGTGGAAGGGATCGGCGAGAGAATCAAGAGTGCGGTAGAGACAGTTCGCAACCCGGTGAATCAGGCCGTCGACTGGGTGATCAGCAAGGCAGCCAGCACCGCGAAGAGCGTCGGTGGAGCTCTGGGATTCGGGGGAAAGTCCGATGAACGCACTTCGGAACAGCAGATGGCCGATCTCGATTCCGCGATGATGCAGGCTGAGCAACTGACCGAGGACCCGGACGCCAACCGCCGAGACCGTAACCGCTGGGCTTGGTCCCATCAAGAGAAAATATCGTTGAATGTGCTGGAACTCGATCCCGAGAGCGGTGATAAGTACGAAATTGTCGGCGGCTTTAGTCCGACAAAGAAAAGGCAGGTCGAGTTGCCGCCCGGCAAAGTGAAGACCGAGACTTTCCTATGGATCTGTGAGCTCGACTCTCGGAGGCACTTCGATGGTGGCGCATCCGCTGACCCCCAAGCACGACGAGGGAAGCAAGCCATCCGGATCTCCCGGTGTCTCGGGATTGGGTCAAGCAATCAAGCGAATCTCATCACTGAGGGAAAGGTATTAAAACGAACCTCCGGCACGGAAGTCCTGACAAGAGGAAAGGTCGGCCTCTATGTGCGCGGCCACTTTGAACGAGCACTTGAGGGCAGGGCATGGAAGAACCTTACCCCGATCACTTACAAGGCAAACGGTGACCACCTCCGCAACGTCGAGAGAGTTGTCAAGGGAATGGTCAATGTTAAGCGGAATCAGCAAATGGTTCATTATGAAGTGAAGGTCGCACCTCCTTCCCAGGCCGCAGCTCCCGCGGTAGTCATACCCGAGGAAAAGAAACTGAGCCGCGGTCTCGCATGGAAATGGTATCCGCTGAAAGCAACCGGCGATCCTCGCAGCCCCAAGCTTGAGAAGCAGTCGGGAGGAGACGAAGGATTTGTCGAGAACGTAGGACCGAAGTGGCCACATGCTTAGGCCGGCAGGGTCTCCAGCAACATAGTTTCTGTAGCGGCTGGCGCTAGCGGGACTGCGCCATAGGAAGTAAGTCCAACGGCAATGACAGCTAATGCCAACATCTTCGCCTGCCTGGTGCACGAGAACCAGGATTGCGTGATCGATCTGGTGCGGAATCTTCGTTACCTCGATCCTGATTCCACGATTCTGCTTTACAACGGAGGAGCCGACTCTAGTCTGTTGAGTGGCGGATTTCCTTTTGAGCGCTACGGAGCGATCGTGCATCCCCGGCCGCAACGCCTGGCGTGGGGACGGCTGCATCCCTTCGCTCTGGACTGCATGCAATTTGCCCTCGACCACTTCCCTTTCCGTACGCTCACCATCGTCGATTCCGATCAATTGGCGGTGCGTCCGGGCTATTCCGCTTACCTCATGTCGTTTCTGAACGGCAAGGATCGCATTGGCATGCTGGGCAATTCTGCCGTGCGGCAGCCGCCCAACAGCCGCATCAGCCCGGTGCAAAACGCTTATCGCGAGATCGATCTGTGGCGGCCATGGCTGCGGCGCTTCCGCGACGGCGAGCAGAAGTTCGTTGGCTGGTCGTTCTGGCCTTCCACTGTGTTCACCGCGGAGGGCGCACGCGACCTGGTCCAGCTGTTTGCCAGCGATACATTGCTGCAGGAAATTATGGGCCGTACCAAGATCTGGGCTTCGGAAGAGATTATTCTGCCTACCCTGCTGGCTCTGCTGGACTATGAGATAGTCAAGAACCCATGTAGTTATGACTATGTTCAATATCGTAGAAACTATAACCTGCAACAGATTAAAGCGGCCCAGCAGAGGAAGGATATTTTCTGGTTACATCCTATCCCGCGCTCCTACAACCATCCTCTGCGCGCTCAGGTGCGCGCGAGCTTCCGCAATTATGAACAGAAAGTCGAACCGGAGGTAACCATGTCACTAGAGCAATTACAGCCGGAGGAAGGACTGCTGCTTACTTTGCCCATCCTGGCGCGCATGAAGCAGATTGAAGGATGGCTGACGGAAGAGGAAGCTGACCTGTTAATGGGAGCTACCAGGCTGGCTCTAACCAGGCTTCCCGATGCCGAAAGCGTGGTGGAAGTGGGAAGCTATTGCGGGCGTTCCACGAGCGTTATTGCGGGGGTGGTGAAAGCCATGCGGCCTTCCGCCAGGATCTACGCCATCGATCCTCACGATGGCCGCGTCGGCGCTCTGGATCAGGGAATCCAGGTCATGCCGCCGACCCTGGAAAAGCTAAAACGAAATCTTAAGGATGCGGGTCTGGCACAGGTAGTTGAAATTGTGGTTTCGCGCTCCTGGGAAGTCGCCTGGAGCAAGCCGGTCAGCCTGGTGTTCATCGATGGTCTTCATGATTACGCGAATGTAGCCCGCGACTTCTATCATTTTGAACCATCGCTTCTAGGTGACGGATATGCCGCTTTTCATGACTACGCCGACTACTATCCCGGAGTAAAAGCTTTCGTAAACGAGTTATTACGCAGTGGAAGATATGTGAAGATACAAATCGCCGGCAGCATGATTGTTTTGCGGAAGGTTGCGGAGAGTACGCAGGCTGAAGCGGTGAGGCCGGCGGCAGCTGAAGTGATGGCGATCCCCAACCGCGACGATGCCCCAGCTCCCCTCTCCGCCACTTTGGCTGAAGCTACGACGGTTATGGAACCACTCGTCTCCTGCATAATGCCGACGGCCGACCGGCGTGGGCTGGTTCCGCAAGCTATCAAATATTTTCAACGCCAGGACTATAACAATCGTGAACTGATCATTCTGGATGACGGCGCCGATTCGATTGCCGACCTGATCCCCCCCGACCCGCGCATTCGCTACGTGCGAATGACAGAGAAACGAACCATGGGCGCGAAGCACAATAGCGCATGCGAAATGGCCCAGGGAGAGATCATCGTGCACTGGGACGACGATGATTGGATGGCCAGCCACCGCGTGTCTTACCAGGTAGCCCAACTGGCGCAGCAGGCCCCGGATACCGTGTGCGGATTGTCCCGGCTGCTGTACTACGATCCCCGCAGCGAAAGGGCCTGGGAGTATATCTATCAGCAGAACCGTCAGCCATGGGTGTGCGGCGCCAGCTTCTGCTATCGCAAGCAGCTCTGGCACAAGCATCCCTTTCCGGCAAAGAACGAAGGCGCGGACACGGTGTGGGTGTGGGGACTGAAAGGTCCGAAGGTAGTCGCGCTATCGGACCATACATTCTATGTAGCCATCATGCACGCTCGCAACACCAGTCCCAAGAGAGTATCCGATTCCGCCTGGCATTCCTATCCGGCGCAAAATGTGCGCGACCTTATGCGGGAGGATTGGAGTTTCTATGGCGCCGGTGCAGCCTTTTTTCCGGTAATACCCGCTTCGTCCTAGAAGTCGAGGTAGTAGAGCGGACGACGCTGAAGCGAAACCCGCTGGAGGTTGTGGATGGCGCACGAGCCGTTAGTGTGGACCTATTGGGAAGGACCATGCTCCGACTATATACAGTTGTGCCTGGAGACTATTCGCCGCTGGTGCAATGTCCAGGTGCTGGATCGCAGCGGATTCAATGAACTATGGAGTGAGGATCGCGATCTGGATATCGATCGCTTATATGTAGTGCACCGTGCAGATTTTATCCGGGCCTATCTGCTTTACCATTATGGGGGCACGTGGATCGACGCAGATTGCATTGTGATGCGCTCGCTCACGCCTCTGGCCGCGCACCTGGAAGCCCACGACCTGGTCTGCTATCGCCAGCCGGATGGGATAATCTCCAACAACTTCCTGATTGCCAAGGCGCAAGCGCCGGTGCTTCATTCCTATTACGCGGCGATCGCCTGCCACCTGCGAGAGCAGCGTGCGATATCCTGGCTGGAAATTGGCAGCATCCCCTTGATGGCGGCCATACAACAGCATCCCGGTGCAGCCGAGGTGCTGGCCAGCGAGGCTATCATGCCAATTTCATGGACTACCAGTCAGCGCTTTCTGGACGCCGTCTCGCAGACTGCTGTGGACGACGCGGCTAAGGGAGAAGGCACCCTCCACGACGCGCGCGCCTTCTGCTACATGACCTCGAATCATTCCATGCCGGCAACCGTAAAATCCATGACGCGCAACGAGATTATGACCCAGCCGATCTTGCTGAATTATCTATTTCGAATCGCATTATCGGGAGGCGGCGAAACGGTAGCTCCAAATTACAGTTACTGGCGCCAGACTGGCGGCGCGTGGAATTCGGAATATGACCGGCGCAAGGCGCGTCATCCTTACTACCACATCCAGGAGATGATGATCACGGACCATGTGGCACACCACGCGCCCTGTCGGGTTCTGGAGTGGGGATGCGGAACCGGCCGCCACCTTCGGAACCTGGCCTCGATTCCCGGGGTTGACGTTTGCGGCTTCGATCAAAGTGAGGCAATGGTGCATTCCGGGCTGGGCTGGGCTGCGCCCGATTGGCGAAGCTCCCACGTTGCTGTCGGGCTGCCAGCTGAGCGCCTTCCCTACGACAACGGAAGCTTCGATATCGTGTTTTCCTGCGAAGCGCTGCTGCACACTCGTCCTGACGACCTGCTGCCATGCCTGCGCGAGATCGTGCGGGTATGCCGCGGACACATCCTGCACCTCGAAGCTCCACCCTCCTGGACCGGCTACTCGCCGTCCTGCAACGGCTGTTGGGGACACGATTTAGTCGAAGCCTACAAAACCATGGGATACGAGTGCCAATTGCTAAGGACCGGGTTCTCTCGACAAGCTCCGTACCTGGTATCGTTGCAGCCGGAATCGGTCGGCTGGAGTTGGCATCCGGCAATGCTGGCAATCTATCAACAACTCGAGGCCAGGCTGGAGGAGGGCTTCGCGCAATCCGGTGTACCGATGCTGGCGTAAGTGGAGGGGAGTTTTAGCGCTCCGTCGCTGGTCCACGAAGCCGCTCCGGCAGCAATTCACTATCTCAGTGACTTGCGAATACTATCTGATCGGCTAGCTCGCACCAGGGAGCGATAGGTGGGAGATGAGAGGCTTGCCGTCCATGTCACGGCATCCGTTGCAATAAGACATCGGTGGGTGATAGTAGCTTGATGGTCTCAAAGTTGCTCCACTATCAGAAGACCATTTCCTGAGTAAGAAGGTCGTCTGCGACCACGGGGCGCGGCTTGCCTGATATCTTGCTGCTCGATTTGTTTGCGCGCTTAAAGAAAACTCTGATTATGATTTGCTGAGCGTACGGACGGCCTTAAAGGCTGTCCCCTTCAAGCCCGACTTAGTCAGAGGCTCTTTAACAGCTTGTTCTTGGCGTATTGAGCCATGACCAATACGATGGTCCATCTCTTCTTCCTGGCAGGACGGAGGCAACATGGAACGAGCGACGATGCCGTTAGCGATCGGAGGAGCTGTCGCGCTCGCGGTGCTCATGTCCGTGTTGGGGTCGAGAAGTCCGTCGTCGAGCAGGCCGGCGGCGAAGAGCAGCGTAAAGGCTGCGAGTGCAGCCGAGGCGATATCGCCCGCCGCGGCGGAAAGCATGGTCGACACGCTGGCTCGCGACAGCAGCGGACCCTGGTATGCGTTTTGCCAGGAGTTCAACGGCGACAGCATCGCCCACGACACCAAGCCCGTAAGCGATGAACTGGACGAAGTGGAGAGAACCGTCACCGACCAGGCCGGCGTCCACAAGTTTGCGGTCCATAAGGCGGTCACAGGAGATCTGAAAAGTTGTAACAGCCGTAATGCCGATCTGAAGTTCCTGATCACCACCCTGCCCGACCCTATCGCGTCGCACCTTGATATCGAATTCGATCGTGCGCTGGAATCACTCATCCGTGCCGCGGCCATCCGAAACTACAGCTTTGAGCGCTATTGGCTTCCCTGGAGGCCGGAGGAATCGGACGCAACCGAGGAGGCCAATTCCAAGGACTCGGACCGTTACCAGGAAAGCCTGCGGCGGGAACAACCAGGCCTGTTGATCTTCCGGAAGCTTCCCCCTGCGGCCGATGCAAAAGATGGGTCTGATACAACCGGCTCGTCCGATACAAAAAAAGATGATACGAGCCAAAGAGATCAGCTGCTGTTGATCTTCCTGGTGGGAGAGACGCCGACGGGCGGGCTGAACCGGCCGGCATTTCTCAACTCGATTCGCTATATCGAGGAATTGAGCGCCGCGCAGAGTACGGCGGCGGCTGGCGGCGGACAAGCCCTCTCGACGACCGATGCCGGCTCATCTGATCAGGAACTTCAGATCCCGGTCGCAGGCCCGATCTTTTCGGGCACACTGCCATCGCTGGGAGAAACCATCGCCGAGGCGGCCGCGCAGTCTCACAGAAAACTAACCTTCCACGTTGTGAACTACGGCGCCCGCAGCGGCAACCTGATCGATCGCTTTAAGCAGCAACTTCCGCGGCCATCGACAGTGGCATCGCTCGATCTGAAAGCCCTGGACGCGGAGCAAGAGTGGACCAATTATCTCCAGCAACTGGGCTACGAGCCTGGGGAAATGGCGGTGCTGTCCGAGGAGGGCAGCGCCTATGGAAGTGCGTTCTCGGGGACGAAGGTAACCCAGCTGACTTTTCCTCGCGACTTGTCTGCCATCCGCAATCTCAGCGCTGACGAAAGTTCCAATCCGCCAACGCAATCGATCGCGGGCGTCGACCTGCCTTCGATCGGCGTCGCCCTGAGCTTGCGTCAGGATCAAACGAACCAGCACGATGCTCCTCCCGATTTTGCGCAAGCGCAGAGTTCGGCGCGTATCGGCCGAGCGCTGCAAGCGATGGTGAAGACGCTGCGCACGCGACGCATTCAGGCGGTGCTGGTAACCGCAACCAACCCATTGGACCGCGTTTTCCTGCTGGAGTACGTGCATTTGACGGCGCCGGATGTGAGGCTCGCGACCGTGGGCGCGGATGATTTCATGCTGGCACGGCCGGGGCATATTGATTTGTCCGGCACGATTGCGGTGACCAGCCTTCCGTTGACGGAAAGCGCCGTGGTGCGCGATGGTAAGCCGCTGCAGGGTTCGATCAGTTTTCCCAGCAATGCCGCCGAGGGCGTCTTCCTGGCGGCAGCCAACCTGCTAGGCACGACGCCGGGCCTGAGCTACGACCCTGACCCCAAGCAAAGCCAATGCGTGGACATCAGCATTGTCGGTAAGACTGGCTTTCGCCCAGCCGTCATTGATGGCAAGGAACGGCGGGCCTATCCATGTTTCGATGACCAATCTGATACTTTGGCGGCACAGTCGGGGGTCCCAGGAACACTTGGACAGCGTAGTTCTTGGCCGGCCGAACAGTCAGGCGGCGGTTACGGAACACCCAATTCCCACCGTCTGGATCATGGCTCTGCTAGCCGCGCTGGTCGCCGGTATTCTCCATATCGCGCTGGTATGCTCCTCGAATGAACTGCTGAGATTGGGATTTCTGCCCAAGGTCAGGCGGTTCGTTGTCTCTTCGTCGCGGGTGCGCGAAGTCCAGTTGTTCTTCCTGTTCTTTGCAACCGGCCAGGTTTTACTTCTGGAGTGGATGGCTGTAACTACAACCTACGCTCTTCAGATTTCACATGCGCCGTGGCCGCACAAGCTGCTCTTCGTTGCCCACATCGTTCTATTGGTGTGCAGCGCGACGCTGTGCAGCTGGTTACTGGTCCGAACCATCTCCGGCGCCGGCCGCAAATGGAGGCGCGCGGTAAAGATGGGGGTTGCCGCGGCTTCAGGATTTGTCCTTTTCACGGCAGCTTGCTGGCTGTTCCTCCTGTACCGATTCTCCTTCAGTGCAACGTTGGCCAAGCTCACCGCCACCCGTGCCGTGTATTTCCTGGAAGGGCTGTCACCCTTATTACCCGTGTTCTTTGTACTTCTGGCTTATTACCTATGGTCGCTCAACAGCTTGCGACAGCTTTATCTGGTGGTGGTGCGAGTGTCGCTTGTCATCCCCAGGGACAGCCGCGCGGGTGCAGAACTGGCGGACCGGATTAGCGATCTACAGGCCTCCATCAAACCCCATATCGAGGTCAATCCCTCTGTGCTGGCGGTGCTGGGATTGACGGTCGTCGGGGGGTGTTCGGTTCGGCTTTGGCCGGCATTACGCGGTTTCGAATACTGGCCATTTCGGGCATGGCTGGTCAGCGCCGGCTTCGGGCTGCTGCTGATCATTATCGTCATGGTGTTCTACCGCGCCTGGAGCATCTGGCTGCAACTCAAGAAGGTACTGCACATTCTGGATGCGGCGTTGCTGGGCCGCGCGTTCTCGCATGTGCCCAAGGATCTTTCCTCCATCAGGGTGTGGTCGTTCGGTGGCTCCCGCACTTCGCTTATGGTGCAGATTCGTACTGCCGAGCTTCTGCAGCGCATGGAGGAGAAATATCCGATAGCGCGAGCCCAGGCTGCTGCGGTGGGGCAGGCCGCGAGCACGGCCGGAGCCTCCACCAGTGCGGTCGGGGTTACGCAACCGGCGGGCGACGAGTCAGCGTTCGGCGTGTTACGGGAGATGGATCGCATCATGGATTCCGGCGGCGTCGTGGATCGACCACTGGCGAAAAAACTCAGCGCCTTGCTGAATTGCAGGATGACACAAACCGGATTCTTGTTCAGCCCCGAGCTGGCTGCCGGCAACACTTTGCCGCCAGGGGAGAGGAATCTTCTCGAGTTGTACGTGGCCTACCGCTTTGTCGCATTTTTCCGCTATGTGATGCGTCAACTAAGAAACAAGCTGAGCTTCGTCATCTATGGATTTGCCTGCCTGGTGGTGGGGGCGTCGGTGTATCCGTTTCAGGGCCGCGAGTCGTTGGGGACGCTGATGACCTTGCTGTTCGTGCTGCTGCTGGGAGGAGTGGCAGCGGTGATCATCCAGATGTATCGTGACCCGATACTTAAGCGACTGGAAGAGCCGTCGAAGGGAATCACAGAAACCTTCGAAATCGCCATGAAGCTGATCGGGGTTGCCGGGGTTCCATTGTTCGCCGTTCTGGCTTCGCAGTTCCCGTCTCTTGCCGAGGTGTTGCTGAATTGGTTGCAGCCACTGTTGGAGACGTCGCACTAGGTCGTCAACGTGGGAGTTTGGAAGGATTCCATAGAGCTGATCCGGCGGCACGCGCCGTCAGGGTCGAACAGCTGGGATAGATCATCTAACGATTTAGAAGTAGGCTCGAAGCCCTCGCCGGTTTGGATCCTGGAACCGCATCGGCGCTGATTTTTTTCGAGGTCCAAAAGGGGGGAATTCGGCCTACAATATGGTTAATGGCGCCCGTCGCGGGCAATTGTGGAGGGACAAAATGAATCGGCCTGGTGTTCTGCGGGTTCTTTTCCTGAGCATCGTTTTCGCAATATTCACATGTTCTGCTGACTTAGCATTTGCCGGCGCTCGTGGCGGCGGCGGTGGCGGATTCCATGGCGGCGGCGGTGGCGGATTCCACGGCGGTGGAGGCGGTGGCTACCATGGCGGCGGCGGAGGTGGTTTCCATGGCGGCGGAGGCGGCGGCTACCATGGCGGCGGCGGTGGTGGATACCATGGCGGTGGCTACGGTGGTGGATATCACGGTGGCTACGGTGGTGGATATCACGGTGGCTACGGTGGTGGGTATCACGGCGGTTATGGTGGTGGGTATCACGGTGGCTATGGCGGCGGTTACCACGGTGGCTATGGCGGCTACCATGGAGGCTATGCCGGTGGTTACGGTTACCGCGGCGGCTATGGCTATCGCGGAGGCTACGGCTGGGGTGGCGGCTACGGCGGCTGGGGATGGGGCGGCGGTTGGGGATGGCCTTGGGGCTGGGGCGTTAGCTTCAACTTCGGCTGGCCCTATTACGGCGGATATTACGGATATCCCTACGCCTATTCCTATCCGTATTACCCGTACTATCCGAATTCTTACTATGCTCCGGGCTACGCTCCGAGCTCTTATGCTCCCGGCGACGATCCATCAGGCTATTCGGATCCTGCTCCTCCGGCGCAAGCCAGCGGCAGTTATCAGAATTACGCCCCTCCTGCGTATCAGAGCAGCGCCCCGCTTCGCCCACCGGCAGCTCCTGCGAACAGCGTGACCCTGCATGAAGCGGTGTATCGCCATCCGGCGGCAAGCTCGGGAACGGCTTCGACCGTGAGCTACCGTCCGGCTTCGAGTGAGCGCCAGCTTTCGTCTATGCGTCCTGAGGTGCAGAACGTGGTCCGCGCTCTGCGCGCCATGCCGCCACAGGCGCGGCAGCGGCAACTCGACTCTGGGCGTTACAGCAACCTCTCACCGCAAGAGATGAAGTTGGTGAGGAGTGCTGCGGATATGCCGTAGCGGGCAATTTCTAGCGCGACCATCGGCAGCGAACGGCAGGTCTCCCGATTAGGCGTCCGCCCGGCCGGAGAAGCCGGCGGACGCTCCGCTGGGGATGACACTGGAAAAGGATCGGCTTGGCGCACGACTGAAGTCGTGCGTGAGAAACACATGTCGTCCCTACGGGACTCGACAATAATCTTCCAACGTACCCAGGACTCCGCTTCGCTCCGTCCTGGGCTAAATGCACAGCTCACCCCTCCGGGGTTCGATTTTCGTGGGTCGTACTCCACTTTCGCAGGAAACCTGGTTCTCACGCCGACACTGAGACGCGCCCCGACACAAAGCAATCTATGCGCTCGCCTTTAGTACGGCGCGGGAGGCGGCGGGGGTGGGCCGGGGACGGCTACTGCTCCGTAGGGATACGGTCCAAATCCAACCACAAACGGCGGACGGTTGGCGCCCAGTCGCTTGTCGCGAACGTAGGCCCACTCTTCGAAGCCGTCGGGCGGCGGCGCTTTCTCCGCCGTATGCTGCAACGAGTTTGCGCCTAGAAAAGTCATCTGCTGGCCGGAATTCACCGTGACGGACGGACCACCGCCGGTCGCGACAAGGGAGCCTTTACGGGCGGTGACCAACGTCTTCGCCTCAGACGGTTTGACCACGACGGTGTACGCACCGGATTTCGTTACGGTCAATGTCGCGTTCGGCGTGTCGATCTCGTAGATCTCTCCCGGAGCCAGGCGCATGACCGTCAGGCTGACTTCGCCCTGATTCACGCTCACCTGCACGCTGTTGGGACTGAGGGCAACCAGCGTCAAGCTCGCCTCGGAATTCATGCGGAGGAAGCCATCACCAAAATTGATTTCTGCGCGCGAATTCGTCGCCGTCCACACGAACTCCGATGGCCTGAGCGGCTGATTGAGCTGCGCAGCCTTCCACTCGTTGGTAGCGCTGGGCGCGAACGACACCTCACCCGAGATGTACTGCAAGAAGGCCGGCCGCTGCGGAGCGCGTCCAGGAGGCGGTGGCCCCCCGTATTGCGCAGCGGCTGATACCGTCAGCACCGCTGACATAAGTATTGCGAAAGGAAGCAGCTTCCCCGCTGTTGAATTCCGAAACATCAGGTTCTCCCGATACAAGAATAACGCGTACGCACGATTTACAACGGATTGACGTCAGCCGCTCTTGAAGCGGAAGGCCGCACGCAATTCCGGTCCCTGATTCAAACCCCAAAACGGAGCGGAAGTTTTACACGGCGGAGTCGTGCGTCGATGCAGTTTAGTCTGCTGAAGAATTTTGATGCAGGCAGAGCGCTCGCGGACTAAAGTCCGCTCGGGGTGAAAATGGGCGGCGTATCGGCACGACTGAAGTCGTGCCCTGTTACGAAACAATGTTCGGCACGCCTTCAGGCCTCTGGGGCCGCATGCGTTGCTGCTTCAACCTTCCGTGAGCGGACAGTTTTCATCGAAGACCCGGGCGTTGGCATTGTAAGTTCAACCAGGATGTTTGGCGTGAGCACATCTGTTCGGGGCCAAAATTCCCGAGGGATTGTGTTACATTCCAAGGGAAGTGAGTCCGTGAAGGGATGCAGCTTTCAACCTACGTGTTTCTGGCTTAGCTTGCCTGCCGCTGCAATGGCCTTAGCGCTTGCTTTGACCACTCCGGCCACCGCCCAATCCCAACCAGCCCAGAGTAATACACCTCCTTGCTCCGACGCTCCTCCGACGTTGAAGCGAGGGGCACAGCCGGCTCTGCCTCCGTGCCCTGATCCGTCGGCGGAGGAGGCGCCTGCACGTTCGCTGACTCCCAGCGAAGCCTTGATCGAAAGGGCCCGGGTGGCGGCATTCCAGTTTGCCCAGAAGCTTCCCAACTTTGTTTGCCAGGAGTTCATGTCGCGGTACATCCAGCGCGGCCGCGGAGAGAAAAGGCCTCTGGACCTGGTTTCGGCGGAAATCGTTTACGAGGACCAGCAGGAGAGCTACCGCAACGTGAAGCTCAACAACCGTCCCACGGACAAGCCCCTGCAGGAAATCGATGGCTCCTGGTCTACCGGAGAATTCGCCTCCATTCTGCTGGATCTTTTGCACCCCGGTTCGCATGCGCAGTTCCGATCCACCGGCACCACCACGATTGCGGGTTTCGAAGCCCACAGTTACGACTTTCAGGTGCAGCGCGAGAATTCGCACTGGATGCTGCACGACGGTTCCCAGGATGTGGTTGCGGCTTATCAAGGCACTGTGTGGATCGATCCGAACACGGCCCGCGTGCTGCGAATCGAGATGCAAGCCCGCGACCTACCGTCGGATTTCCGGATGGATCAGGTCGAAACCGCGGTCGATTATTCGGATGTGAGGATCGGTGAGAGATCGGTTCTGCTTCCCGTACATGCCGAGACCTTGGGTTGTGAACGGGGCACCAGCGACTGCAGCCACAACATTATCGACTTCCGCAACTATCACCAATTCAAATCCGAGTCCACGATTAAAGTTCTTCCCTGAAGTTGGTTCTTCCGGATTGACCATGAATGATGGAACTAACTGTTGTTGACAGGGGATATAACTCGTTGATCCTCGATGAGTGAAATGGGGATTTCTCAACAGTTAGCGCTTGGTGGGCCAGTAGGCGCCGCCAGAATCGATTAGCTCGGGCTCGAATCTACGTTTGATCCACCTCTCTGGAAAGCGCAGCCCGACAGAAGATGACCCACATGCGACCCCGTAAAAGACCGGGAAATCGCTGCACACCGCACTGGCAAGTAGCATCCCTAGGGCCGACAACCATCCGATCCACTGTAGTCCACGTATCCAAGGTAAGGTGTTTTGCAGGTTAGCATCCCACCAGTGGTTCGCTACCCACAGGCCAAGCCAAATGATGAACGGTGAGCTAAGAATCGCGACACTTGCAATGCCCCGCATCACATGAACGGTCATGCTGCGCCTCGCTGTAAGCCTTGAATTCTACTGATGATGGGCTGGCCTTGTCTGTGACGAACCGAGGTTCCTGGCGAGAACAGGCCACTACACCAGTAATCCGACAGCGGGGAATGCGCCAGCAGGATTACTGGTGACATGGGGATGTTTTGCCAACTGTTGGCCGCGCGGCTCAGTGCCAGCATTACGTCTCGTCTATGGAGTGATCTCCCAGATGACACCGTTGTCGTAAGCTCCGCCATAACTGGTCGTGCCATAAAGGTTGCCATTCGCGTCGATGACGACACCGCCGGTGGGGAATTGTCCGTCACTTCCCTCAAAGTAGTGCAAGACGGTCTCCGTCCAGGTTCCGTTGGAGGGGGTCAGCTTATAAACGATGCCGTCCCCAAGGTCCAAAGCCGTGCTGAAGCGCGTCGTGCCGTAGAGGTTCCCGCTCGCATCCATCGACACGGGTGCACTCGAAAGCGCTCCGTCACCGGGATTGCCAAAAGCGTAGACCAGCGAGTACGCCCAGCCCCCATTGGAGGGGCTTAGTTCGAAAGCGGTTCCACCGCCATTGGGCCCATCACCAAAGGTTGTACCATAGAGATTGCCGTGGCTGTCGATCATCAAGCCGGCGTAGGGCGTGTCTCCGTTTTTGCCGTTGAAGTTAAGGAGAATATTTTCGCTCCAGCCTGAGCCGCCCGATGGCACTAGCTGATAGACACCACCGTAATTGTTGGAGCATCCGTCGAATGTGGTTCCGTAGAGATTGCCGGAATTGTCGAAGACCATCCCTGCCATGGGCCCGCCGCAGTCACCTGAAAGTGGGTTGAACGAGTACAGCGTCTGCTCGGTCCATCCGCCGCTGGAAGGCGTCAACTCGAAAACGTAGCCGCCATCGTATTGGCCGCCGAGGTCCACAGTGCCATACAGGTTACCGGCTGCATCGAAGATCACGTTGCCGTCAGCCTCTTCTCCATTGTTGTAGGCAAGGCGGTAAATGACGGTTTCTTTCCACGGACACAGGACGCTCTTGCAGACTGTAGGCGGAGGGCTCAGCTTGAAAATCGCCCCGCAGCCGTCGTGAAAGTAGTAACAACTCCCACCGCCGCCTGCTTCCGTTGCGCCGTAGAGGCTGCCATCTGGCCCGAACGTCAATCCGGCAGAAGGGGTCGCGGCGTCATAGTTGGCGCCGGCGTCGCCCTTGAAGGCGTATAAGGGCGTGAATATCCACCCGGAGCCGTGATGGCTGAGCTTGAACACCGTTCCGCATCCCAGGTCCGAGGCGCAAGGGCCCCCGGTGTATCCGCCGGAGATGGCCGTGCCATAGAGATTGCCGGCCGCGTCCATGGTCAGCCCGTCATAGGGATTGGCTCCGTCACTGCCGCCGGTGAAGTTGTATAGCACGTGGTAGGTCTGCGCCTGTGCGGCTGGGACAGCTGCCAGAAATGTAGCTATCACAGTTAGCGAGACGAGCGCTACTATCTTGGCTCGCAGGTTGGTGCTGCTAGTCTGCGGTTGGGCCATGGTGTTTGCTCCTTACGGCTCGTTTGGCGCCCAGAGTAGCACCTGCCGTCGGCAGCGCAACTTAATTTTTCATTACGGCCTAACCAGCTGGCACAAAAATACTTAGCTTGAGTACTTGAGAACCATGGTAACTAATGGACGTGATCACTAGCCCGGCCGTGATCGTACTACCTTCCCTTAAACTGCGCCGGCCGCTTCTCCAGAAACGCTTTCGTCCCTTCGTTCTTGTCTTCGGTGGAGCAGCAGACGCCGAAGAGCGTTGCCTCCAGATACAGGCCGTCGGCGAGGGTGAGATCGTAGCCGCGGTTGACGGCTTCCATCGTGTACTGCACCGCCAGCGGCGCGTTGGCAATGATCTTGGCGGCGATGGCTTCGGCGCGCGGAATCAGCTCGGCTGCGGCGACCACTTCGTTCACCAGGCCGATGCGATGCGCCTCCTGCGCTGAGATCATCTCGCCGGTGAGCACCAGCTGCATGGCAATTCCCTTCCCGACCAGGCGCGGCAGCCGCTGCGTGCCGCCGTAGCCGGGCATGAGGCCGAGCTTCACCTCGGGCTGGCCAAGCTTGGCGTTGTCGCTCGCGAGGCGCATGGTGCAGGCCATCGCCAGCTCGCAGCCGCCGCCCAGCGCGAAGCCGTTGAGGCAGGCGATCACCGGCTTGCCCAGATTCTCGATGGCGTCGATGATGGCCTGGCCCTGGTGCGTGTACTCCTTGGCCGAGACCGGCGTGTGCTGCGAGAGCTCGCCAATGTCGGCGCCGGCGACAAACGATTTCTCGCCCGCACCGGTGAGGATCGCGACGCGCACGTCGGCGTCGTCCTTGATGGAAGCGAAGGCCTGCTTCAGCTCCTGCATGGTCGCCATGTTGAGCGCGTTGAGAACCTTGGGACGGTCGATGGTGACGTAGGCGATGTGGTTCTTGGTTTCGAGCTTAATGTTCTGGAAGTCAGTCATGAGTTCCTTTCGAGCGATTGCGATTAGCAATTAGCAAGAACCGGGGCGGAATTATTTTCGGTAACACGCAGGATCGTCCTCGTTGCAGTTCTTTTTATCGTAGTCGACGTCGGCGTATTCCTGCATAGTAGTTTTGCCGCCCAGCAGGATCTTGATTTCCAAGTGCGACCAATCGCACTGCTTGTAATTTTGTTTCACTGCGAAGCCGACAATTTCTTCCGAGTTGCGACTCTGGAATTTTGCATAGTAGTTGCCGGCCGATAAGGGCTCGACCAAGAAATGCCCGTGTTCGTCGGTCGTGCTGCTCTTTATGAGTTCCCCGCAACAGGTTAGGTCTGCCTTCGGAGTAAACACCTCGAAGGGCTTCCGTACTAGTCGCTTGCCTTGTACACGGATCTGGCCAGCGAAACACCACACATGTTGGAACTCTTCGGACTGCTGCGGCTGGGCATGATTTGACTGCGAATAGCCAGTGCACGGCCAAATTGTAAACAGGAATATGAGCGCTCTAACCGTTCGGTCCATTGGTTGATCTCGTAATTGCCCTACCATGGGTTACGATCCTGCTTTGCGGCTTGCTGCGGACGAACCGCAGATCCTCCGTCGGGCTCAAGCCCCTCGTCCGGGATGAAAACTATGAGAACGCCTCCCTGTGGCACGCGGAAGAGGCTGCGTGAGGACCCTGCCGCCGCTCCGCGGCTCGGTTCAATTTTCCCACTCTACCCGGGGCTCACGCCCCGGGCTCAATTCGCTCCCGCCGCTGCGCGGCTGCATTAGCGCCAATCTCAGCGGTCGTCTTCCGCGGTAAACTCACAAATCGAGTACTCACACAGACACTGAAGCCGTGTCCTGCTCGTGGCTCGTGGCTCGTAGCTAGTTGCTAGTCGCTAGTCGCTTCCTACACAAACTCCCCCGGCACCGGTTTGTTCGGGTCGGCGTAATCGTAAAATCCCTTGCCCGACTTGCGGCCGTACCATCCGGCCAGCACCAGGCGCTTCAGCAACGGCGGCGAGGCGAAGCGGCGCTCCTTGAACTCGTCATACATGACGTGCGTGATGTAGTACGTGGTGTCGAGGCCGACGAAGTCGAGCAGCGTGAACGGCCCCATCGGGTAGCCGCAGCCTAGCTTCATGGCCTCGTCGATGTCGGTGATGGAGCCGACGCCCTCTTCGTACGCGCGGATCGCGTCCAGCAGATATGGGACGAGAAGACGATTCACGATGAAGCCGGTCTTGTCGCTGGTGCGCACCGGAACTTTGCCCAGCTTGGTGCCGAAGTCGACCGCGGCGTCGTAGACCTCGGGCGCGGTGGCGATGGTCTTCACCACTTCGACGAGCTTCATCATCGGCACGGGATTGAAGAAATGCAGGCCGATGAAGCGCTCGGGGCGCTTGGTCGCGGTCATCAGCTCGGTGACCGAGATGGATGAGGTGTTGGTGGCGAAGATCGCGTCCTTCTTGACGATGGCGTCGAGCTCGGCGTAGGTCTTGCGCTTGAGCTCAACGTTCTCGATGATGGCCTCGATGACGATGTCGCAGTCGGCGAGCTCCTGCATGTTGAGCGTGCCCTTCAGATGCGACTGCGCTTCGGTCTTCTGCTCGGGCGTGAGGCCGCCCTTCTGCGGGCCGCGCTCGACCAGGCGAGTTAGAGACTTCTCGATGCCGGCGAAACCTTTGTCGAGGAATTTCTGTTCGGTTTCGAGCACCACCACGTCGAGACCTGCGGTGGCCGCGACCTGCGCGATGCCCGAACCCATCAACCCACAACCCAGTACTCCAACTTTCTTGATGTTCATGTGTGCGTGTTGTCCTTTATATGCGTGTTGTCTTTAATGCGCGCGTTGTCCGTTTTAAGAGCGTATTAGGAAGATTGTCATCACGAACAGGCTTTAGCCTGTGAGGGATCTGCTTTCCGTCACGGACAACAGATCCCTCGCCGGCTGAAGCCGGCTCGTGATGACAATTCGTGATTACAACATTAATAGTGAACTCACAATTCTTTAATAGTGAACTCGCAATTCTTTCGCGGCTCCCACGCCGCCGAACTATGCTTTTACTCCGCCCACTTCGCTGATCCTGGTGTTCTGCATTGCGACGATGCGCCACTTGTCATCGATCTTCTCGGCGACGATCGTCGGGCGCGCGTCCAGCTCATCCACCCGCGCGCCTTCGCCCAACTCCAAATGCTGTCGCAGAAAAACGATCGCGATCTCCGGTCGCAGGAATTTGATCTTCTCCACGCTGTAGTGAATCGTGCTGCCCTTGTAGATCGTCCCGAAGATCATGCGATGGCCGGCGCGAATCGTCTCGCGCCCGGTGTAATAGCCGCCAAGGATGTGAATGACGTCGGCGTCGTCGGCAAATAGCGCCGCGAAGGCATCGCCGTCGCCGGCATTCCACGACGACTCCAGCTGATAGACCAATTTATGCAGCGCGCGTTCTTCGTTCGTCATTTGCTTTCGCTATCCGCCTGCGTTCGCCGGCGCAGCACGTAGGTATAACCACCAATCACGACTCCCGGCGACATGAACAGCAACGCCGTGATCTGCGGCCACGCCGGGCCCTTACGAATCATCACCACGATTGCGGTCAGCGCGACCAGCGCCCCGGCAATCCACGCCGCGATGAAGTGCGGCCGCCCGCCGATGAAGCTGGCCAGGAAGCCCCCTGCCACTGCGAATATCAGCCCGAACGCCACCGCCCCGATTTGGAAGCTGATGCTGGCGGGCGCATGCGGATCGGTGTTGGTCACCTGAAACAGCGTCCACCACAACAGCTCGAAGAACAGATAGCCGAGAATGATGCCGCTGAAGACGCGCATAAACACACCGTTCGCTATTCGCTCTTCGCTTTTCTCCAGAGCGTTCGCGTTTCCGAAGTGCCCCGATGAAGGCGACCCGCTTCTTGTTCCCTCGAGCCTCCCGAAAAGCGGTGTGCCCCAGGTTCGCCCTTCGTTTGGGCTAACCTGGGTCTTCTGTCGTCGGTTGCCCAGGTTAGCGTCCAACTACAGGACGCGAACCTGGGGCACGAATCTAGCGCTGCAAATTCTCCACGATCACCGCGATGCCCTGCCCGCCGCCGATGCAGGCGGTCGACAGGCCGTACTTCGCTTTGCGGCGGCGCAGCTCGTAGAGCAGCGTGATCAGCAATCGCGTTCCGGTCGCGCCCAGCGGATGTCCCAGCGCGATGGCTCCGCCGTTCACGTTGACCTTATCTGGATCGAGGCCGAGCTCTTTCTCGACGGCCAGTGCCTGCGCCGCGAAGGCTTCGTTCAGCTCGATCAGGTCGATGTCGTCCAGCTTCAGCCCGGCTTTCTTCAGCGCGATGCGCGTTGCCGGCACCGGACCCGAGCCCATGATCTTGGGATCGACTCCTGCGATGCCCCAGCTCACGATGCGGCCCAGCGGCTTCAGATTGCGCTTCTCGGCGTCGGCGAGCGGCATGACCACAACTGCTGCTCCGCCGTCGACGATGCCGCTGGCATTGCCGGGAGTCACCGTACCGTTCTTGCCGAACGACGCTTTCAGCTTGCGCAGCGCCTCGATCGTCGTCTCGGGACGGCGATGATCGTCTTCGGTGAACATCTCGCCCGTCGGCTCGCCCTTGCGATTGCGCAGCGCAACCGGCGTCAGCTCTTCCTGCAGGCGGCCGGCCTTGTAGGCAGCATCGGCATTCTGCTGTGAACGCAGCGCGAACTCGTCCTGCATCTCGCGCGTGATGCCGTGCTGCTCGCCGTAGAGCTCGGCGGTGTTGGCCATGTAGAGATTGCAGTAGCTGTCGAGCAGCGCGACCATCAGCGAATCTTCCAGCTTGCCTTCGCCCAGGCCAACGCCCCAGCGCATGCCGCGAATCACGTGCGGCGCCTGCGACATCGATTCCATGCCGCCGGCGAGCACGGTCTTGGCCTCGCCCAGTTGGATCAGCTGCGCCGCCGTGACCACCGACTGCATGCCCGATCCGCACAGGCGATTCACCGTGAGCGCGGGCACTTCGATGGGCACGCCGGCTTTCAGCATGACGTGACGCGCGCCGTAGATGGCGTCGCCCGAAGTCTGCTGCGCGTTGCCGAAGATGGCGTGCTCGATCTCGCCGGGCTCGACGCCGGAGCGCTTCATGGCCTCAACCGCCGCGATCGAGCCGAGTTCCTGAGCCGTGAAATCCTTTAGCTTCCCGCAGTACCGCCCCATGGGCGTACGGGCGCCGTTGACAATTGCGATATCCGTTCCGTTTGGCATGTGTATATAGATGGAAGAACAACGTCAGTAGAAACATTCGAGTTTATCAGCCGCGAAAGACGGGCGGCAAATGGGGGGAAGCGGTCAAATGTCACCGAATGGGTTTGTATCAGGGCACGACCTTCAGTCGTGCCGTACGCCTTGCCATTTGAATTGTCATCCCGACCGAGCCGCTTCAGCGGCGAGCGGAGGGACCTGCTTTTCGCCGGCAGCGTAACCATGTCGGACAAAAAGGAGGTCCCTCGACTCCGCGCCCGCCCGTTTCGCAAAAGACGCGAAACGGAAAAACACGCGGACGCTCCGCTCGGGATGACAAGGAATAAGGGGCAGGCACATCGGCACGTCTAAAGACGTGCCCTGATACGAAGCAAGTCCTCGGCTTGGAACAGGTCTTTGGCCTTGAGATATCCGATTCACTCCAATCCCAGATCGTGCAACAGCTTCGCGAGCCTTGGATTCCTCGTCCGTTTCTGGACGAACAATGCTGAATCTGGACGCCCGCTCACCAGACGAGTCTTCGCCGCAACGCCTATCCCTAATATCTACAATGCATTGGCCGCGCGCCCGGTGGCGACTGACGTGTACTTAGTTCGCCGCCAGCCGCTTCTCGCTCTTCGCTTTTCACCAGAGCGCGCGCGGAGAGACCGACACCGTTTGCGGGAGAGTTTGATGCAACACCTGCTGCAGGATCTGCGCTTCGCGATTCGCCAGTTGCGCAAGAGTCCCGGCTTTGCCCTGACCACGATTCTGACGCTGGCGCTCGGCATTGGCGCGACCACCGCGATCTTCAGTTTGATCAACGCAGTCCTGCTGCGGCCGCTGCCCTTTCCCGAGCCCGGCCGTCTGATGGCGGTCGGCACGATCCATACCTCGGTCACAAAATCCGGTCCTCCCGATTCGCTGAGCTATCCCGACTTCTTTGACTGGCGCACTCGCAATCGTACCTTCGAGTCGCTCGCCGCCTATCACGGCGACAACCACACGCTGACCGGTAACGGAACTCCGCGGCAGCTGGAGGCGCAGACGGTTTCGTCGGAGTTCTTCCGCCTGCTGGGAATCAATCCGCTGCTCGGCCGCGGCTTCGTTGCCGATGACGAGAAGCCCGGCACACACGTCGCCGTGCTCAGCCACGAAACCTGGCAATCGGTTTTCGGCGGCGATCCCAGCATCGTCGGCCGCAACATCACGCTCGATCGCAACACCTACACGGTCGTCGGCGTCATGCCCAAGGGATTTGAGTTTCCCATCCAGACTCCCGCGCCGCAGTTGTGGACCACGCTGGCCGATGACGCCACCGACAAGGATCCCATCACCGCGCAGCGCGGCGCGCACATGGTGAATCTGGTGGGGCGGCTCAAGCCCGGCATCAGCGTGGCGCAGGCGAATGCGGACCTGAATGTCATCGCGCAGAATCTGGCGGCGCAGTATCCCGAGTCCAACAAGCAATTCGCAGCGGCTGCGGTGGTTTCGCAGTTGGAGGATCTGGTGGGCAGCACGCGCTCGGCGCTGAATGTGCTGTTCGCGGCGGTCGTCTTCGTGTTGCTGATCGCCTGCGCCAACGTTGCCGGACTGATGCTGACGCGCGCGTCGCGCCGCCGTCCCGAAATTGCGGTGCGTTCGGCCATGGGCGCCACGCGCTGGGAGATCATGCGCCAGGTGCTGGTGGAGTCGGTCGTCCTGGGAATTTGTGGCGGGACTCTGGGGGTTGTGCTGGCGGTGCTCCTGCTCAAGACCATGCTGCGCTTCGTGCCGCAGAATCTGCCGCGGCTCGATCAGGTTTCGGTCGACGGCCTGGTGCTGGTGTTTGCCGCCGCGGTTTCCATCATCACCGGCGTGCTCTTCGGAGTGCTGCCGGCGTGGCGCATGTCGCGGCTCGATCCGGCGTTGGCCCTGCGCGAAGGCACGCGCAGCATGACCAGCGGGCGCAAGCAGAATCGCCTGAACAGCGCTCTGGTGGTCGCGGAAACGGCCATCGGTCTGGTGCTGCTGGTGGGAGCCGGACTGCTGGTGCGCAGCCTGGTGCGCGTGTTGAACGTCGAACCCGGATTCAACCCGCACAATGTTCTGACGGCAAGCATCGACTTACCGGAGAGCCAGTATCCCGATCTGAAGAAAGGGCTGTTCTACGATGAACTGCTGCCGCGACTGGCTGCGCTGCCGGGAGTGAAGTCGGTCTCGGGCGGCTATCCCCTGCCGCTCACGCACCACAACATCACGCTCGGATTCACGATTGAAGGCCGTCCCGCCGGCAAGGGTGAGGAGGAAGACGCGCCGTGCAGCGTGGTTACGCCCGACTTCTTTCGCACGCTCGACATTCCCGTGATCGCCGGCCGCACGTTTCTGCCGACCGACAACTCCAAAGCGCCGGCCGTCGCCATCGTCAATCAGGCGTTCGTGCGCAAGTTTTTCCCGCATGAGAATCCCATCGGCAAGCACATCCAGCCAGGACTGGGTGATGGCATTACCAACCATCCGCCGCGCGAGATCGTTGGCATAGTTGGCGACGTGAAGCGCAAAGGCCTCACCGCCGAGATGCCGGCGCAGTTCTACCTGCCGCTGAAGCAGGCGCTGATTCTCGATCCCAGCATCATCATTCGCACCGATGGCGATCCGCTCAGCCTGGTCGGACCGCTGCGCGAGCAACTGGGCCAGGTCGACAGCAATATTCCGCTCTACCGCATCCGCACGCTGGACGATTACTTCTCGCTCTCGGCATCGCAGCCGCGCTTCCAGACGGTGCTGATCACGTCGTTCGCGGTGATCGCGCTGCTGCTCGCGGCCGTCGGACTGTATGCCGTGCTGTCGTACATGGTGGCGCAGCGCACGTTGGAGATCGGACTGCGCCTGGCACTGGGCGCGCAGCGCGACAGCGTGCTGGGATTGATTCTGCGTCGCGGGATGTTGTTGGCCGCAGCGGGACTGGCGATCGGCATTGTCGCATCGCTGTTGCTGACGCGCTTTATGCAGGAGCTGCTGTACGGGGTGAAGCCGTTCGATCCGCTGACGTTCGTTGCGGTGAGCGCGGTGCTGCTGCTGGTGTCGCTGGTAGCGAGCAGTGTGCCGGCCTATCGCGCCGCGCGGCTGGATCCGATGCAGACGCTGAGAGATCAGTAAGGCGTTGTCGGTTGTCCGTTGTCCGTTGTCAGAGAAGATGCATGGGTAGAGATCGTCAGAGACGATGCATAGGTAGAGCTGGCCTTTAGGCCAGCGTCCAGCGGTGTTAAATGAACTGGGCTTTAGCCCCTGCGTGCCGCCGGCTGAAGCCGGCTCAGTAGAGGAAATAAAAGGCTTATCGGCACGACTGAAGTCGTGCCCTGTTACAAAGCGCTCGCGGAACGACTTTTTCAGCAGCCTGTGAAGCCGGCACGAAGCAAAAAAACTGACTGGGACGCTGACCTGAAGGTCAGCTCTACCTGAAGGCTAGCGGCTAAGAGGTAAGAGCCAGAAGCTGACATGCACCGACCTCTGGCAACTGACAACTGGACAACTGACAACGGTTTTAGGGGGGATGGCATGGCCAAGACCGAACGCATTCGCCAGGAAGCGCCCGCATCCTTCGGGCCGGAAGAGATCGCGCGGCAAGCCGAGCAGGGATGGAAGCTGGTCGCCGTCGAATGGGAGCGCGAGCTACCCGAATCCGAAGGCGCAGCGCCGACTCCGGAAGAAGTTCCCTTCGGACTGCAGGTCGTGCCCGATGGCGGCCGCCTCGAGCCCAATTCCACCGAGCAGGAAATCCTCTTCCTCATCATGGAGCTCACCATCCAGGACGGGCCGTACTCCGTCATCGCCGAGGAACTCAATCATCGCGGCTATCGCACCCGCCAGGGGATGAAGTGGACGCCGATCTCCGTCTTCCAGATGCTGCCGCGGCTGATCGAAGTCGGCCCGCGCATCTTCGCGACGCAAGAGTGGCAGCAGCGCCGCGCGCGCCTGGCGAAGATGGGAACGTAGCGACTTCACCGGGCGCTGGCGTGAAGAGTGTGTCGCGGATCGTGCCGCCGCTCCGCGGCTCGAACCGCAGATCCCTCCGCTCGGGCTAAAGCCCTCGGTCGGGATGACAAAAATAAAAGGGAGCCTGGACGTGGCCTGAAGGCCGGCTCTAGCCCGGGATTTCTGGTGCCAAACGTGTTCACCGTTCCAGAAGGCCTGCCTACCCGAGGTTTCTGCGTGCGACGACAACGACGTGTGCACTGTCCGGAAGGCCAGCTCTACTCTTTGCTTGTGCCAAAATAACCGCCATGCTTAAAGGATCCGCTCTCATTTTCTGCTTGCTGTTCGCATCGATCTTTGCGTCCGCGCAACAACTCAGTCCCGCTGATTCCGCCGCGGCGAACACCGCCATGAACGGCATCAGCCCCGACGCGATTCGCGCGACCATGCGCTTTCTCAGCGATCCGCTGTTGCAGGGCCGGGGCACGGGCACCACCAGTTACGACATCGCCGCGCGCTATGTGCAGACGCAATTTGAAGCTCTCGGCCTAAAGCCGGCAGGCGTCAATGGAACCTGGTATCAGCCCGTGCCGCTCCGCAAGGCGGTCCTTGATGCCTCCAAAAGCTCCGTGAGCCTGAACATTAACGGGAAGCCGGAAACGCTGACGCCAGATAAGGACTACGTGATGTCAGGCAGTGTGTTGCGGCCGGTAGAAGACGTCGATGCTCCCGTGGTCTACGTCGGTTTCGGAATAACCGCACCGGAAGCCAACTACGACGACTATGCCGGCGTCGATGTCAAAGGCAAGATGGTACTCATCCTCGCTGGCGCTCCGTCGCGCTTCTCTTCGACCCTGCGCGCCTACTATTCGGATGGCGTCGTCAAGGCTAGGAATGCGATCGCCCGCGGAGCGATCGGCGGGCTGTACCTGTTGTCGCCGGAAGATCAGAAGCGCGAACCGTGGGCCTGGGTCGTTCCCCAGATCGAGGCGGGCAACTGGGAGTGGCTGGCCAAGGACGGCGTGCCGCACAACAGCTTTCCCGAGATTCACGGCGGCGCGCTGCTGAGCCAGTCGGGAGCGGAGAAAATCTTTGCCGGCGCGCCGAAGACACTCGCGCAGGTCTTCGCGGCAGCCGATGCCAATCAGCCGCTGTCGTTCGCATTGCCGGTCACCGCGCACATTCACACCGTCAGCAATCAGCAGGCAATGGAAAGCGCGAACATCCTCGGCGTGCTGCACGGCTCCGATCCTGCGCTGCGCGATCAATACGTCGTCTACACCGCGCACCTTGACCATCTGGGAATTTGCCCACCCGTGAATGGCGATAACGTCTGTCATGGATCGCTCGACAACGCCTCCGGTGTCGCCAGCCTGCTGGAAATCGCGCGCGCCTTTACCAGTCTGCCGAAAGCGCCGCGCCGCTCGGTTCTTTTCATCGTGCTTACCGGCGAGGAGCTGGGGCTGCTCGGCTCCGACTACTTCGCGCACTTCCCCACCGTGCCGCTGCCGTCCATCGTTGCCAACGTCAACATCGATGTCGCGCCCGGGCTTTACTACTCGATGCAGGACGTGGTGCCGCTGGGCGGCGAGCACACCTCGCTCAGCGTCAACATCGACGCGGCCGCGCAGCAGCTGGGCTACAAGGTCAGCCCCGATCCCATGCCGGAAGAGGTTCAGTTTATTCGCAGCGATCAGTATTCATTCGTACTGCAAGGCGTGCCTGCAGTGCAGATCGAAGACGGAATTCACAGCACCGATCCCCACGTCGATGGTCTGAAGGTGATCAAGACCTGGCTGGTCACGAAGTATCACACTCCATCGGACAACATGGATCAGCCGCTCAACTACGAATCAGGCGCGAAGGCAACCAAGCTGAATTTTCTGGTGGGATACGAAGTGGCGCAGCAGAACTCAGTTCCGACGTGGAATAAGGACGACGTCTTCGGCCAGAAGTTCGGAGCCAGACACTCAGGCAACGCCGGCGAAGATTAGCCGCCAAGTAAGAGTTTCTTACTTTTGCAGAAAGTAAGTAAAGTAAGATTTCTGCAAGAATCTTACTGGTAAGAAAATCTGCAGGCTTAGCGACTGGGCGCCCAGGCCTCGCGTGGTTCGAGACTCGGGAGGCTTTCAAACGCACCGCAGATCGATTCAGGGCGCTCCAGATGAAAATTGCTTCACAACGTCTTCGAGCGGGCGAAACCGGCGTAGGATATTAGCCGTTTTCGAGGTCAAAAAGGGGGTTCCTGATGAAACGAGAAATCATTCGCGTCGAGCCACTGGCGACCTACCTGGAAAAATACAAGGCCCCAGCTTCAATGGTGACGAAGCACGGCGACACAATTTACGTCTCAGGTTGTCCGCCGTTCGACCCCAAAACAGGAGAAATCTTCAAGGGACCAATTGAGCGCCAGACGGAGATCGTATTGGATCAACTCAAGCTCTGTGTCGAGACGGCGGGCTCTTCTCTGGAAAACATTCTGAAGCTGAATGTTTACGTCACCTCAGTGGACATGTTTCCTGCGGTGAATGCCGTCTACTGGCGTTATTTCCCGGAAAATCCGCCGGCGCGCATCTTTATCAATGTTCCGGCCTGGTATGGCGGGTTTGATATTGAAGTGGATTGTATTGCCGCTGTTCTATAAGAATATTCTTTAGCTTCCGGCCGGATACCCCAGGTCTCGCGCTTTTCGAGACCTGGGCGGGTACGATCCATCACCGAGTGGAAGTGGTTGTTGCATACAGTTGGAAGCCTCCCAGGTCTCGAACCGCGCGAGACCTGGGGCACCCCGACATTTTCACTTTGACTTTTGTAGTTCCGACAACTGCCTGACCGTCTCCCCAGGCTCGGGCCGAATCGTGTAGTCGGCGTTCACATCGGCGGCGCGAATGATTCCGCTGCTATCGATGATGTATCGCGCCGGCATGGGCAAGCGGTATTCCGATTCGTCGTTGAACTTATCCAGCGTGACTCCAAAGCCTTTGTAGAGCTCGCGCAGATAATCCGGAAGCACGTAAATCAGCCCGAACTGTTCCGCCGTCTTGAGGTGCGGATCGGACAGAATGTCGAACGTCAAGTTCGACTTCCCGTGGACGAGGCGAGTGTACCGTTCCAGCTCAGGAGTTATGGCAACGATCTGCGCGCCCAGCGCCCGGATTTCGGAATGAACTTCCTGTAGAGCCTCCAGCTCCATATTGCAGTAGGGTCACCAGTGTCCGCGGAAGAAGTCGACCACCACGGGGCCCTGCTGAAGAAGCTTGCTCGAATCGACCTCGACATGGTCCTGATTGAACAAGGTGAAATCCGGAGCGCGGTCTCCGACCTGCAACGCTTTCTTCGCCAGGCCCGAGGCTTCCAGCTCGGTCGTCGCGCGATGCATGGTCTCGATTGCCTCGCGAGGCGCGTTGTAGGGCGGAGCACCAGACTCAAATGCGGCTTTGAATTGATCTAGACGTTCTCTCAGGGATGACATTCGTTGTGCCTTTCCCAGGGATTTGTATTGCAGGCGATTGGATGCAGCAGATCACTCCAGGTTTCGGTGTGATACCCACCCAGGTCTCGAAAATTGGCGGGTGTCCCACCCTTTTCGAAGCGCGTCCGACGGAATGATAACTCGGGTGCCCCACCCTTCTCGGCGTCTTTTGCCGAGAGGGTGGGCCCAGAGCTGTGACCCGCGGCCCACCCTCTCCCCTAAAAAACGGGGAGAAGGGTTGGGGCACCCGAGGTTTAGGATGAGGGGTTAGGAACCGGGAAAGGGTGGGCCACCCGCCCAGTCAAACCGCATCGCTAACAAGAGTCTCAGTAATGCGGGGCACTGGGTAGCCGATATGCTTCGAGGGTTGGTGGACTAATGGCACACGGTGGGGGTTCGAAAATGAAGTTTCCTAAGAAAACGAGCACTGAGGAGTTCTTGGACAAGTCCTCTAAGCTAAAAGGCTCCAACAAGGACTTGCAGGCAGCCGCGATTATGCTCGGAGACGCAGCGGCTCGTGTGGATCATAAACTCGTGAAGCGCAGCACGAATCTTGCACATCGTCTGCTGCTCAGCCTGAAGAAGGCGCTTCCTGAAACTGATCCGCAACTCATCGGGGACTTCGTTGCTGAGGTCAGCGATCTTTGGGATTACGGACAAAAGCTGGACAAGACTCTCAATGAGATCAGTCACATGCGTCTTCCGCAGCACCGAGAGCACATGAGGGAGGCTTTGGTTGCGATTGAGGTCCAACAGTTCGACTACGCTCTTGACTGCATAAAGGGGCTCCAAAAGACTCTGCCAAAGCTCAAGCAGGGCCTAGATCGCCAGTCGAAGAACGGTCGCCCCAAATCAGCAGGGTAGCTGCCGCCTGGCTTTCTAAGACAGCCAGGGCGAGCGATTCGGGAGCGGATGAGGGTCGGGGCAGGTGCTCGGGTTGCCGGAGTGTTCTGAGAGTTTTCCTTTAGCCGTGGGTTTGGGGGTTGGCAGGCGGGTGGCCCACCCTTTCGAAGCGCGTCCGACGGAATGATTAACTCGGGTGCCACATCCTTCTCGGCGTCTTTTGCCGAGAGGGCGGGCCCAGAGCTGTGACCCGCGGCCCACCCTCTCCCCTAAAAAACGGGGAGAAGGGTGGGGCACCCGAGGTTTAGGATGAGGGTTTAGGAACCGGGAAAGGGTGGGCCACCCGCCTTCACCTTTGGTTTTCTCATTAGGCGATAGCGATGCAACAGCGCAGGACCCGGCGCACAATAACACACCGCCGCCTAGCAAAGCAGCCGAATACGCAAAGGGCGGACTGAACTTTGTCGGAGGGATTGCGGCGGTCGTAGTTGTCGGGCGGGTGTCCCACCCTTTTCGAAGCGCGTCCGACGGAATGATAGCTCGGGTGCCCCACCCTTCTCGGCGTCTTTTGCCGAGAGGGTGGGCCCAGAGCTGTGACCCGCGGCCCACCCTCTCCCCTAAAAAACGGGGAGAAGGGTGGGGCACCCGAGATTTAGGATGACGGTTGAAGAACCGGGAAAGTGTGGGCCACTCGCCCACGTCCGCGAAAGTAAGATTTTCTTACTTTGCAGAAAGTAAGTAAAGTAAGATTCTTGCAGAAATCTTACTGGTAAGAAAATCTGCAGGAATTGCCGGTTGGCCGTCCTCCCGAGGTTCGGGTCTCGGGTTGTTCGGGACCGAGGACCTGCAATACGCTCTGCGTCAACAACTTCCACTCAGTGATGGATCGTAGACACCCAGGCTCGGAAATCGCGAGACCCTGGGGCACCACAAATTCGGAGGGTGAAACTGGTCTTTTCGACCAAACAAAGACGGTACAGCCTCTCGACTGTACCGCTTTGTATTCGCATTCCGACATCCCGAGCGGAGGGAGTGAAAACGCGAACAACCTCACTCCGGCTGCCGCTGATCGGGGGTGGTGCGGCTGGTCTTGCAATTTACGTGGGTGTGCACGTGAACGTGGGTGGTAACGTGTCCACCATCATCGGTTACATCAACTACCGGTACTTCCATGTTCTGCATTTGCATGGCGGACGGTCCGAACTGGCTGGCATCGATGTGCAGGTTGATATTGTTCGCCGCGAGTCTGGCGGCGATGGCAGAAGTCTTGGCCTGAATGCGCGCTTCCACATCGGGAGACAATCCCGACAGCGCAGCCGGCGGAATGCTGAAGTAGCCGACCGAGTGCGTCATCTGCTGCTGCAGCCGCATAGCGTCACGATAGGCGCGCTCGGCATCGCGCATCGCCCGCTCGCGCGCACATTGCGCAATGGCCTCATTCTGGCGCGACATCTGCTCGGCGATGGTCGACTGCATGTCGGCTAGCGGAACATTCATCTCCGCCAGCAAGGCCGCCTCTTCGGGAATGCGCGGACGCAGATGAGTATGGATCTTCGCCAACGCGCGCGCCGCAACGCTCGAGGGACACTGGGGATGGTCCATGGTCTGCGCGTGAGCAGCACGCACCAGCGAAACGTGCTCCAGGGCGCGGAAGCCGCGGGACGTGATCGCGAAGGTTGCAATGATCGCCAAGGCGGCCACCAGGTATCTGCGTTCCATACTGCCTCCTACCCCCTTTCAGACGTGAGAACCGGCAAAGCGTTAGAGCATTTGGGGTTAACTGCACGAACGCGGGGGTCAATATGGGCAGTACACGTTGAAGGCCATTTCGGAGATTTCTAAGCGGCTGGTTTTGCAGGTAGTTACGGGACGTGAATGCGCCGTGAATCGGTGGGCGCGTCCGGATTCAGGACGCGTTGTCCATCGGCGAACAAATTAAGCGTCCCGGCTGTCGGCGGCGTCGCGTAGTGCGGCCACAGTCAGCAATATCTTGCGGCCTCCCTGCCGCGAGCTTTGCGGTTATGAGGTCGGGAGCGGAAATGAAAAACGCCGTGAGGTCGCTTTTCGGATCGATGACCGCCTCCACCCGCTTCTCCCAGGCGGCGTCGAAATCGACACCGTCAATCCCAGGAAGAATATCGACGGCGTGCGGCTCGCGGCCGAAACGTATGAAGTTATGTGGCTCCACGAGATCCTCTTCACGAATTTTGTCCAGAGGTACACCGAAGCTTGCCAGCGCGGCATACGTCGCTCTTGCATTTGCCGCATCGGCTTTGATGAACAGGTCGATATCCTTCGTGGCACGAGGCTGCGCGTGAAACGACACGGCGTAACCGCCCACAACCAGGTATTTAACGCCGTGGGCGTTGAAGGCAGACAGGAGGTCCTTGTAGTCTTGAAACACCTGATTCCTCCATGCCCTTCATTCGATAGGTGGCCAGAGTAATCTCCTCGACCGCATCCATCCGCTCATGAGGTGGACGGCTCTGCCAATACCGATATTCGTCGGCTTTCATTTCGGCGTGGCTGCGATAAATGCGGAGAGTCTGCTTCATCGGTTGCTTGTAGCATACAACAAGAGGCCCAGGAATTTTCCCGCGGCGGTAACGTCGTTTCCGGAAGAAAACGTGAAAGGGCCTGCCCTCGCACGCTAAGACGGGGGTTTTGTGAGTCTACGTCGTGCTGCGCGACGCGGCGCACCAGGCCTGAGCAGCATGCAGATGCTTGTTTCGCTCCGACAGCCGCGCCCGGCATCCCATGGCCGCGTTCTGCATGACCGCCAGCTCGTGGTGCAGACGAACCAGATTGGCGCGATAGCGCGCCAGTTCATCGCGCACCGCAACTGTTTGATTGCTTTGCAGGCGGCCGTCGAGGTAGCCGCGAATCGATTGCAGCGTATTTTCCACCTGCAGCAACGCTTCGACTTCTTCATCGGTGCCCAGCACCGGCGCTCCCGAGAAGCGCGCGAAGAAACGGCCGAAGCGCTCGTTGGCTCGGCGCAAGAGTTGCAGGCTGTCGTACTGGTCTATGCGCTCCATTTGTTCGATCCTCCCTCCGCGGCTGAGGCAGTGGCCGGCGGCGTCAGCGCTCCCGCGCGTGGCTCCAGCATGCGCCTGGCCTGCGCCCAGCAGTCGCGCACCTCCGACATGTAGCGGATCTGCTGCTGCATCAGGTCAGCCGAGCCGCGCATCTGCGCTTCCAGCAGCTTGGCCCGTATCAGGTTGTAGAACTGCTCGAACTGTTTGGCCGCGCTGCCGCCGCGCTCAAAGTCCAGCGTCCCCTGCAGCTGCTGCAACACCATTAAGGCATGGCCGATCTCGCTGGCCCGCGCTTCGATATCGCTTCCCTTCATCGCCACCAAGGCGCGGCGCATGTCCTCGATCGCCGAATCGTAGAGCAGGACAACTAATTCCAGTGGAGTGGCTCCGCGTACTGCGTTGTCCTGATAAATCTGCCGGGCATCAACGATGGTTTTCATTCTCCCCCTACCCTCCGCTGCTGCTGCTGCTGGTGGTCGAGTTGGGCAAGCTTCCCAGCTGCGCCGCGGCCTCCTGCAATTGAAGGGGGTATCGGATCAACAAACTATCGAGATTGTCGTATTGCGTAGTCAGCTGCTGCTGCACGCTGGTCATGTTGGCCTGAAAGTCGGTGATCTGGCTGCTGAGATCATCGTTGGTCTGGGTGAGTCCGTTGATGTCGAGCGCCACCGGCCCCTGCGTGGTATCGGTCAGCTGGGTCATCTCGGTGTTGGCGACTTGTCCCCAGCCTTGCGGCGAAGTCGACTGGAAGAAGCTCTTTACATCGGAGTAATCGCTGCTGAGGGCGGTACTCAAGACCGAGCTGTTGACCTGCAGCGTGCCGTCGTTCTGCATCTCGATGCCCATCGACTGCAGGTTGGTGTACTGTCCCACGCCTGTGACCGCGGTAGAGATCATGCTCAGCAGGTCGCTTTGCAGCGTCTGCAGCATGCTGTCGCCGGCCAGTACGCCTTCCTTGCCGTTGGAATCGAGCGTGTACTGGCTGTTGATCGAGCCGACCACGGTGTTGTAGGCACTGATGAAATTTTGTAGCGCGGTCGCGGCTCCGCTGGTATCCGGCTCGACGCTGATCAATACCGGAGAATTCGGAGCGGCCGCACCCAGGCTGAGCGTGACTCCCGGAATCGCGCTGGTGACGGTGTTGGTGCTGCTGTCGACCGGGACGCCGTCGACCGTCAGTTGCGCGTCGACGCCGGCGGAGCTGGTAAAGCTGGTGGCGGAGCTGGTCACGGTCTGATTGCCGGCGGCTCCCGACGCCTTGCTGGTCAGCACCAGCCGCGACCCCACAGAGTCCGTCACCACGCTGGCCGTCACCCCGTAATTTCCCGAGGTGATGTAGCTGGCCGCCTGCTGCAGCGTGGTATCGCTGGTTGGAATGTTGATGGTATCGGTACTGAGGGGGTTCTTGGGATCGGGACCGTAAGCCACTTGGATGGTGGCGCCGGCCAATGAGCTTCCGGAAGGAACATAGCCGGAATAGCTGCTGGAAATGGTCGCCAGGTTCGTCACCGTGACGCTATGCGTGCCGGCGGTTGCCGTACTGCCGGCCGAAGCGGAGACCACCGACGAGTCGCTGGAGCCGGTGGTCATCTGGCTCAGCGCGCCGTTAATCGGATCTTCCAGCGCCTGTATGCTGCTTTGCAGCGCGGTCAGCCCGGTATTGATGGTGGTCAAGGCGGTGATCTGCGAGTTGATGGTAGTCTGCTCCGACTGCATCTGCGTCATCGGCTGTTCTCGTACCTGCATCAACTCGTTGACTACGCCGGTAACGTTGATGCCCGCACTTTTGCCGCTGAAGGCGTCATTAACCTGGCTGAGAATGTCGCCGAGCGCCGCGCTGTACCCGCTACTGAATGCGCCCATAGGGCTGGAAGCTCCTTTCTTTGGCTCTTAGCTGTGAGCTGTGAGCTGTGAGCTATGGGCTATGAGCTCTTAGCGCCTAGCTCACGGCTCACAGCTCATAGCTCACATCTCATCGCGAAAAGCTTCGAAGAGAAGGGGAGCCCGTAGGCCCCACCTTCTCCCCCGTGCAACTTGGCGGCGCCGGGAGCGGCAGGTTCTCCGCCGCCGGCATCCGGTGCCGACTACTGCAGCAGCTTCAGTACGCTCTGCTGCATCTGGTTGGCCTGCGCCAGGGCCGAAATACCGGTCTGGCTCAGGATCTGATACTTGGTCAGGTTCGCCACCGTCTGCGTAATGTCGGCGGCGCGGATGCCGTCCTCGGCGGACGACAGGTTCTGCGTCTGGTTGTTCATGACGTTGGTGGCCGCATTCAGCCGGTTGATGCCGGCGCCGATGGAGCCGCGCAACGCCGCCACCTGTGCGATGGCATTGTTCACGTCGGTGAGAGCGGTCTGCGCCGAGCTCGCCGTCTGCAGATTGTCATTGGCGATGGAGATGCCGTTCATATTGCTGGCATCGAATTTGCCCAGCGTCACGCCGATGGTGCTGCTGCCCGCCGTCGTCGAGTCGCTGAGGAACACATTCATGGTGCTGGAGTTGGTGGTGTTGCCCATCGGCTGAGTGTCGGCCGCGGCAAACGTGGGTGCGGTGCCATCGATCTTGAAGCCGGTGAGCGTCTCCGCGATCGGGTTAGCCAGGGTGCTGCCCATGCTGCTATCGGTGATGACCAGCGCCCCGCCATCGAGCGCCGCCTTGAGGCCGGTATTGGTGGTTTGGGTATTGATATCGGTGATGACCTCGGCCATCGTGGTGTCGTTGGCACTGGTGGTAAAAGCTGCACCGGTGTGCGGCGTGATGGTTAACGTGCCGGCAATGGTGGAAGCCAGGGTCGCGCTCGTGGTTGCGCTGGTGATCTGGTTGTACTGGAACTGATGGTTGGCGCCCACATAGAAACTGCCGGTGGTGGTGTTCGCCTCCAGCGCGGTTGCCGCCGTGGTGCCGCGGTTTTCCGCGTCGGTGATCATCAGGTGGCCGGTGCTGTCCAGAGCCGCTACCAGGCCCTTCCCGGAATTGTTGATGTCGTTAATTACCGCGCCCACCGTGTTGTCGGAGGCGCTGGTGGTGTAAATCGGAGTCGGCACTGTGCCGGCGGTCTCAATGGTGAGGGTGCCGCTGGTCGCAGTCTGCAGGCCGGCAGCGGTGCCCAGGTTGGCGTCAATCTGGTTGTAGTTGGTCTGCCCGCCGGTGAAGATCTGCGAGCCGTTGTAGGTGGTGTTGGTGCCGATACGGTTAATTTCCGCCGCGATCGACTGGAATTCGGCGTCCAGGGCCTGGCGTTGCGAACCGTCGTTGACGGTTCCGTTGGCCGACTCGGTCGCCAGGGTGACCGCGCGGTTCAGCAGGCTGGTGACCTGGGACAGAGCGCCGTCGGCGACTTGCAGTTTGCCGACGCCTTCGGTCGCATTCAGCGATGACTGGGTCAGCGCCGTAACGTTGGCTTGCAACCCATCCGCAATGGCCAGACCAGCAGCGTCGTCCGCACCGGTATTGATACGCGAACCTGAAGCCAGTTGCTCCAGGGTCTGATTCAAGTTGGTTTGGGTGATCGATAACTGGTTCTCCGCGGCAAGGGCTGGAATGTTATTCAGAATACTGATTGCCATGGGACAGCTCCTCTATGGTTCCACCTTGCCCGAGCTCGATCGGAGTTCGTTCCCGCAGGTGTACTGCCGGGCTTTCTGTGACCGGCGGAACCTTTGCGTGTTCACCCACACTATCGGCCCATGCAGAAATCAGCTTTAATCCAAACCAGATATTTGCCTCCCGCAGGGATTTTGCGCACTCCAGCGACCAGTTGCGGTTAGAAAGAGTTAATCGCTGCCAGCCCAGAGCCGCGAGCTTCGAGCCGCGAGCCACGCAGCTTCCAGCCTCAGATCACGAGCCATCTCACGTCGCCAAAGCTGCCTCCGGCGCGACCGGGCGAAGACCGCAACGAAACGAATCAGCAGTTTGCGTCGTCGCCGGGCATGAGACCGGGTTCTTGTAGACAGTCCGATTGCGAAAGCTCGCGGCTCGAAGCTCGTGGCTCGCAGCTCGCAGCTCTTAAGCACCCGGCAATTTTTGCCGATCACTCACCTGATTCCTTCCCCCGGCGAAGGAGTCTTCATGATCCAGCTCACGCGTCTCAACAACGCCCGACTGGCCGTCAATTGCGACCTCATCAAGTTCGTCGAAGCCGCGCCCGATACCGTCATCACTCTGTTAAACGGAGAGAAACTGGTGGTGCGCGAAACCACCGAGCAGGTCATCGAACGGGTGCGCGACTTTCGCCGCTCCGTGCTGCTCGGTAGCGTCGCCGGAGCGTCGCCTGCGGAGGAGAGCGCCTCGCATCCGCTGGCTGAAAAAGCACTGGCGCCTAAGGTCGGTTACGAAGGATCTGAGCGTGGATAAAAGCAGCTTCGTAGGACTGTTTCTCGGGCTGGGCGGCATTGTCGTCGGCCTGCTGCTGGAAGGCGGCAAACTCTCCCAGGTCGTCCAGCCGACGGCTGCGATCATCGTCTTCGGCGGCACCATGGGCGCCGTACTGCTGCAATATCCCATGCCGGTGGTCTCTTCCGCCTTCCGCCGCCTCATTCAGGTTTTCTTCGAGCCCAAACTCGATCCCCAGCTCACCGTGCAGCAACTGGTGGTCTTCGCCAACAAGGCGCGGCGCAACGGCATGATCTCGCTCGACGCCGAGTTACCCGGCATCGCCGATTCTTTCCTCCGCCGGTCACTCATGCTGGCGGTCGACGGCACCGAACCGCAGGAGCTGCGCAAGATGATGCAGCTGGAGCTGGACAATCAGGCCGAGTATGAAGAAAACATCCCCAAGGTCTTCGAATCGGCGGGCGGATTCGCGCCCACCATCGGCATCATCGGCGCGGTGCTCGGACTCATCCAGGTGATGCAGCATCTCGACAACATCAACGAAGTCGGCAAAGGTATCGCGGTGGCGTTTGTCGCTACGGTGTACGGCGTCGGCTCCGCCAATCTCTTCTTCCTGCCCAGTTCCGGCAAGTTGCGCATACGGATCCGCGAAGAGCAGATCGTCCACGAGATGACTTTGGAAGGCGTGATCTCGATTCTGGAAGGCATGAATCCGCGAATGCTCGAAACCAAGCTGCTCGGATTTCTCCGCCAGCCGCCGAAAGCGAAGCAAGAACCTGAACCGGCCGAGATTGAATCGTCATGAGAGAACGGCGCCGCAAATCCGAGGCCCAGGTGAACCACGAACGCTGGCTGGTCTCCTACGCCGATTTCGTTACCCTGCTCTTCGCTTTCTTTGTCGTGCTCTACGCCTCGGCACAGATCGACAAGCAGCGCGCCACGCGACTCTCCGACGCCATCGACTCAGCCTTTCAACAGCTCGGCATCTTCGAGAAGGACAATCACAAACCGGGCAATGTCGAGGCCAAGATCACCCTCCCCAGCGCCATGAACGCCGGACAGGACCTGTCGCATTGGGCGCAACTTGGTAAGCAGCAATTCGGAGCCGACCAGAAGAAAGAAGACTTCAACGCCATGCGCACGGAGCTGGAACGCGCCCTGGCCGGCGAGATCAAGCGCAACGAAGTTGCTCTGCACATGGAAGCCGACGGCCTGGTCATAAGCCTGCGCGAGATCGGCTTCTTTGACAGCGGATCGGCGGCGATCAAGCCAGGAGCGGAAGCCGCCCTCGCCCGCATCGCCAACATTCTGCTCGAGCACGCCTGCGCGGTCCGCATCGAAGGCCACACCGACAACGTTCCCATTCACACCTCGCAATTCGCTTCCAACTGGGAGCTATCGACCGCGCGCGCCACCGCGCTGGTTCGAACCCTGGTGGTGCAGCATGGCATCTCCGCCGATCGCCTGTCCGCAGCCGGCTATGCCGAGTTTCATCCCTCTGCCAGCAACGACACCGCGAAAGGACGTCAGCTCAACCGCCGCGTCGACGTCGTGATCCTGACCTCCGCCAAGCAGCCGGCGGCCACTCATTCCACCCCTGCTGCTCCCTAATCCTCGGACAAGTTGATTCCGAAAGGTTGACGGCGGTGGATTCGGACGTTATCGCTCCAGGGCAAAGCTGTACTCATGTTGGGACTTCTCACAGCGGTCCAGCTCAGGTTATCGTGACTCTGACGGGACTGAGGTCGAGAATGAACAAGAAAATTTTCGTGAGCGTGATTGGCGGAGTCGCTTATCCACTCCAGGCGACGGTTCCACCAGGATACGAAGTGGAGATAGTCAACTTCGATGACATCGACGAGACGGGTGAATTTCCGTCCAAGGAAGCACTCGAGTACTACCTAAGAACGGGACTATACGAGGAAAGGTCCGGAGCCCAAAGAGCCCCGAAGTGTTTCGAGCCAGCGTGAATCTGCAGGCCAATGTCGCCCTAAGCGGAGGCTTCAAATCGCCCACCCAAGTTGCCCGCATCGTCAGCGAGGACTGGTGTCGGAGGGAGCTTTATTGTCCGGCGTGTGCGGCTGTCCAATTGACCCAATGTGGCCCGAATACTCGTGCTTGCGATTTTACGTGCGCGAACTGCGGCGAGCGTTTCGAATTGAAAAGCGGGAAGTGTTGGAACCGAAGCAAGATCGTCGATGCCGGATACGAAGCAATGATTCGTTCGGTGAGAGAAGATCGGACCCCAAACCTCGTTCTGTTGCAGTATTCACCAGCGTGGGCGGTGACCAATCTGCTCGTCATCCCGCGCCACTTTATCCCCGAGTCCGCAATTGAGAAGCGTCACCCGCTAAGGGTGCCCGCACGGCGCGCAGGCTGGATCGGCTGCAACATCCTGCTTTCCAGAATCCCCACCGAGGGGAGGATCAAGATTGTCGAGAGCGGAGTAGAAATACCGAGAGACGAGGTTCGGGCGCAATATGGGAGGTCGAGGAAATTACTCAAGTTAAAACCAACTACAAGAGGCTGGACTTTGGACGTGCTCAGTCTGGTTGGGCGGATTGGAAAGCGCCGTTTCGCTCTGGCGGAACTTTATGAGTACACCGAAGAATTACACCAGCTGCATCCAAATAACAGAAACATACGAGCGAAGATCAGACAGCAGCTCCAAATCCTCAGGGACACTCAATTCCTTCGTTTCCAAGGAAGAGGCTTGTACGAAGTGCGGTAGCAACTGCGCAAACGGACCGGCCCTCGAGAACTCAGCGGCCCAGGCCGATTTCCTCAGCTTCCTCGGGAACGTAACCTCGCGGCCCGTCCTCGTGACGACCAAGCGCTCCCGTTCGCAACGCCTCGGCCACTCGCGACAGCAGCGTCTGCACGGTAAACGGCTTCTGAATGTGGGTCCCCGATGTCCGATGGATTTTCCGCGCAACATCACTTTCCGCATATCCCGACATGAAGACCGTCACCAGACCTGGCAGCATGTTTTGCAGCTGCCCAGCCAGGTCGGCGCCGTTCATCTCCGGCATGATGACGTCGGTCAGCAGCAAATCGATTTGCTCTGCCTGCGCCGTGGCCAACTCCAGCGCCTCTCTGGCATTGCTCGACTCCAGCACCCGATAACCGGCATGGAGCAACACCTCGCGCGTCACCTCGCGCACCATGGCTTCATCTTCTACCAGCAAGATGACTGGCGGATTTGTTGTCCTCAAGCTGGATTTCATCGTCTTTGTCTCCATGCGTCGTGTCCTGATATCTGCGATCACGTCTACAGACAATGCAACCATCGCGCCAATCGCGATTGGCAGACGTTCATGAAGCTAAGCTTAGAGGTTGCAGGGAGATACGAAACAAAGGCGAAAACAAAATTCCGGACGACTGCCTCCACATCGGGAAGCGTTCCTGGATTGGGGCCCCACTTCGGAACCCTCAGCAAAGCAAAAGCGGGCGAAATTCCGCCCGCCTCTATCCCTTATTTTCTAGCAGCGCGACTCTACATTGTAAGACTTTGGCCGCCGCTGCCTCCGTCTCGCTCGCCGAACAATTGCTCGATCTGCGAGATCAGCGCGTCCGGGCCATCATCCTTCACCACAAACCGGTCGACAGCTCGCGCGCTTCCGTTGTGCGGCCCGTAGTAATACGGTGACAACACTACCGCTATCACCCCTGGACAGGCACGCTTCACTGCCGTCGCCACCTCTTCCAGGTCCATCTCCGGATGCGTATTGTCCATCAGGAGCATGTCGGGACACTGACGCTCGGCAACAGCTTTGGCGTCCTCCACGGAGCTGCTGGGAAACACCCTGTAGCCAAAATGTTCCAGCAACATCTGCCGAACCTGCAACATATTGACGTCGTAACTCAAACAGAGAATCGCTCTACGATGGGTCTGCATGTACGCTCCCGGATTGATCGCAGTAATCATGTATGGTTCCTCTGACGCGAATTCGAGATTGTGCATGTCGCTAAACCGGCAATTACAGCCGTTCCTGTATTGCGGTCGCGTGGTGGATGGTGCAACGCAGGTGCCAAAGCTTTCCCACAGAAAGCAAAGGGAGTTAGCACTCAGATGGGTTGATGGTCAATGGAAATCTTACACGCTCTAGGAAAGCAGGTTAGTTGGCCGCTTTGCGTGATTTTCGGATCCCGCTCGGCATTCTCATCGCCAAAACAAATCAGCCGCTGAAGTCAATCATGACCGCGGCGGCCGTTAAGAACGGGTGCCCCAGGTCTCGCGTTTTTCGAGACCTGGGTGACTCGCCGATAACCGATTCGCACAGCAATGATGGCTCACGCTTGCGCCGCTAATCCTCCATTCGCCATCCAGCGCTCCTCCCGCTTCGGCGTCGACTTCGGCAGCACGTCCAGATAGATCACCGCATAGCGGAACGCCAACACGCCGGCCGCAATTACCAGAATGCTCGATGCGAATTCACTCCACTTGGGCACGTAGTGGGTTCCCATCGCCGTCTGCAGCGAGTTGATCGACACGTTCAGCCGATCGACCATGAATCCGGCGACGACAATCGCACAGCTCCCGTAGAGTTTCTCCAGGTTGTTGCGCACGCTCTCAAAGCTCAGCAGCGTGATCGGAATCACCAGGAACAGCAGCATCTCCAGCCAGAAGTATCCGGCCTCCGTGGTCCACTGAAACGCATAACCCAAGGCCTGATTAGAGATCAGGTCCAGCACTTTGAAGAAGGCATAGACAATCAACAGCATCTGTATCATCCGTCCGCAATCGCTCAGGATGCTGGGATCGATGCGCACGTTCAGCGAGCGCATGCACAGGTAGATCGCCATGACGGTAAGCGCCAGCCCCGCGGGTATCGCCGACAGATAGAACATCGCGTGCATGTAGGGCGAGTACCACAGTGGATGAATCTTGCCCATCGCGATCAGGAACAGGCCGCCCAGATACGACTGGTGCATCGACGACAGCAGCACGCCCGCCAGCACCACAGCAATCAAAATCTTGTGGTGAAAGCGCAGGATGGTTTCGCGCAGCCGCTTCCACGGCAGCTTCTCGATCACCGCCGGCGCAAACTCAAAGGTCAGCACCGTGGTGTACGTCATGATGCAGATGCACACATCGAACAGCACCGAGCGGTGATTCCACATGACGATCGGGATGCCAGAAGCGCCATGGCAAGCCGATCTCATACAAATATCCGACGCATACCGTCAGGTATCCGAGGAACGAGATCAGAATCGCCGCGCGCAGGATTGGCCGATAGCGCTCCATCCCCAGCAGCTCAACCGCCGCACTGATGCCGAAGCCCGCCGCCGACAGTCCCACGCCGCACAGCGTGCCCAGCCCCACCCACAGGCCCCACGGCATCTTGTCGCTAAGATTGGTGCTAGCGCGGAATCCCTCGAAGAATCGAATATAAGTCGCATAAAGACCGGTCACTAAAATAACCGCTACAATGGCGCGCCACAGGGTAATTTCGTTCTTGATTCGCGCAATCATGGCTAGCTCCTATCTTCTTTGATCTTGTTGATGGCTGATTTTTCTTCCGCTTCCGCCAGCGCTACTTCGCGCCGCCGCTGCGTCACCCAATACAGTGCCGAGAGAATCGTGCCGCCCATGATGACGACCTTGGGCGAATCGCCCAGCGCGCTCGCGGTCAGCGTCGGCATCGGCTGATTGCCGCTCGGCGCCGGCTTGAATCCCAGCTTCTCGAAGGGCACGTCGGAGACGAACAGCACACTGCCGCCGCCCAGTTCCTCGACTCCCCAAATATGCGGAACATACGACCCGTCGCTGCGAATCCGCTTCCAGGCTTCGTCGATCAATTCATCGCGATTGCCGAACACCGTCGCCTGCACCGGGCACGCTTCCGCGCACGCCGTTGGCTTGCCGGCCTTCACGCGATCGGTACACAGATCGCACTTCTTCACGAAGGGCGCCAACTTGGTCCACTGATAACGCGGCACCTGATAAGGGCAGGCCAGCATGCAATAGCGGCAGCCAATGCATTTGTCGGCGTCGTAGACCACCGGGCCCAGCGGCGACTTGCTGATCGCGCCCACCGGACACGCCGACGCGCACGCCGGATCTTCGCAGTGCATGCAGAGCTTGCGGACGAACTTGTCACCGCGCGTCTCGACCACCGTAAAAGCGGTGTCGGAAAGTACCGGCTCTGGATCGGTGCCGAAGCCGTGCAGCTGTTTGCACGCCGTCTCGCAGCTCAGGCATCCGATGCAGCGCTTGATGTCGATCAGTAATGCTTTTTCTCGTGCCATAACTTCCTCCGGTCTCCTATGCCGTTTCGCTCTATGTCAGGAAGAACTCTTTCGCCAGTTGCTGTTGCGCATTCGCGTCTACCTGGAAGAGCAGCCCTTTGACCGGCAGGCCACCGTCTTGCGCCAAGGCAGGATTCATCTGCTGCACCATCGCACCGACGCGGGCCAGGCTGTTCTGCATCCACGCCGGCACAATCGCGCCGCGCAGCAGATTCTTCACGTTGGTCGACATCTCCGGAGCTTTGATCTGGCACAGCCACCCGTTCCTGTAAGGGTCGTCCACAATCAGGTTCGGGTTCTTGAGGACTTCGTGATTCACCGACACCAGCACGCCTTCCACGGGACAAAGCATCTCGACGCTGCGGCCGTCGCGGGTAATCGTGCACAACGGCTGCCCTTGCCGCACCCAGCGATTCAGATCGGCGACTTCGATGGAGTCGATGCTCCCAATCAGGTTGCCGGCAAACGCATCGATGCCGACGCGCGCGTTCTGCCGCCCTTCATCCACAACCCAGGTATGTCCGGGATGGAAGCAATACTCCTCCGGCACTTCGAAGCCGGCCACCTTCACCATCAGCGGCGCAGCGAGCTTCTTCACCGGCGCAGTCTGCAGCGTGTTGGCCGCCGCTTCCGGACGGCGAAAGTACATCACGGTAAGAATCAGTAAGAACGTCAGCAGTACAAACAGGATCGACATAAGGCCTCCTTGCTTGCTCCGCTCGAGGTCTGGACGAACGATCGTGGCGCGGAGTGGAGCGCGCGCCGGGAACTTCCACCTGGTTTGGCTGGCGTTGGTGGGTAGATCGCCATGGCATCACGCTCCACCTTTACTCGTGCACGTGGAGGGCAACATGGCGTCCCGAAAGAGGCTGTGGGTTATGAAGGAGTTAGCGAATCCGTTCCAATTGCGGAGGCCGAAACCACTGCGTTTTGCAGGGTAACCGTCGCATTTTGCAGTACTGCGGAATGCGACGGTCAGAATCCTAAGCAGTGAGCAAAGAGGGAATCGGAAATTCCCGCATCGGTGTCAGCTGTCCGACGCTCGGAAATATCTACTTCACGCCTATTCGAGATTGCGTTACCCTTGCGGCGTGCGCATCTTCCGGCTTCCCATCCTATGGTTCATCTTGATCGCCGCGGTTGCGGCGGGTCAGACCATCGCCCCTTATCGCGTGTGCAAGAGCGGCGAGTCGGATGCTGGCGGCACCTGCGCCACTGCGCCGCGAGCCGTCAACCCAACCACCCCCGCATACTCCGCTGATGGAGCCAAGAACCACATCGAGGGGATGGTTATCATCGACGTGGTTGTAACCGCTGACGGCACACCGCAGGACATGAAGGTGATTCAAGGATTGGGCCACGGCTTGGACGAGCAGGCCCTGGCTGCCGTTAAGCTTTGGCACTTCGAACCAGGCACGGTGCAGGGCAAGCCTGTTGCCGTAAAAACGCCGGTGTACGTAAGCTTTGGTCACAGCAAGGCTGCCGCATTTCCCGGCGCGGTGGCATTCGAGGACGCCGACAAACTCTATTCGCAGGCGCTCAACGCCCAGACCGCAAACGATTGCGGAACGGCCATCCAATTAGCCACGCGCGTCACAGAACTGGTTCCACAACACTGGTCCGCATGGAACACCTTGGGCTTGTGTTATTTGAATCTGGATGACCTCGCCAAAGCTGAGAGCGCCTTCAAACGACAAATTGAAGTTTCGCCTCAGCATGAATGGGCCTACAACAATCTTGGGCGCGTGTATCTGCGACGGCGGGAATACGATGCAGCTCTCGTCGAATTTCGCAAACAACTTGAGGTCAATCCTGGCGATAGTAATTCCCTGGTGAATATCTCCTCCGCTTTGCTGGATGAGAAGAAGTACCGGGAAGCAATTGCTGCCATACAGGCCGCTATCGCAGCCGCGCCCAACAATAGCTATCTGTACATTAATCTTCTCGATTGCTATCTGGCGCTGGACATGCAAGACGAGGCTACAAAAGCCGCCGACAAGGCTGCCGGCATGATCTCGTCGGCAGCCGCCTGGAACGGTCTGGCCTGGACCCTCGCCCGGCACAATGTACAACTCGATCGCGCGGAAAAATACGCCAAACTTTCCCTGGCGCTGGATTCCGCAAACCTTGCTGCCATCTCCCTGGATCCGCTTTCCCATGACGTATACGATCACGTCAATTCCATCGGCTACACATGGGACACCATGGGCTGGATCTTGTTTCTCCGGGGAGATACCAACTCGGCCGTGAAATATCTCCTCGCGGCCTGGTCCTTGTCCCCGAACGCCACCATCGCTGATCACCTGGCACAGCTCTACGAAAAGCTAGGACGCAAGGACGAGGCCCTGAAGTACTCGTCGCTTTGCATTGCAGCCTTGCGGGAGATACCGTTTCCGCAGAATGACGAGCTGGATGCTGCCGCCAACGCGCGTGAACGGCTTGCCAAACAGATGTCCCCTGAGCAAGCGAAGAAATCCATAGAGGACGCCAGGAAGTCCCTTCACACTGCAGATTCGATTGCCATCGCGAATCCGGCAAAACAGACGGGCAAGGCAGAATTCGCCATCTTGCAGGCACCTGAGGCAGCCAAGTCGCAGGCTCGCTTGATGGCCGGCGATCAGACGCTTGCAACGTTTGCTGACACGGTGACGGCGCAAACTCCCAGGGTTTCGCTGCCCGGTGATCAAGACTTGGAGATGGCGCGCTGGGGAAAGTTGAATTGCCCAGACGCCGCAGCGCTCTGCACCCTTACCATCGCAACTTCCCCAAAAGCCATCGTCGATCAGCGGCAAAGCGAGGTGAAGGTTGCGGCCACGCCGGTAGTCAGCACTCCCGGCGCCTATTCATCGGAATCGCTGGGAATCGCGCTGCAGCTACCCGAAGGTTGGTCCAAGTCCGCTGAATCGGTTGCCGACGGCCCCAATCGGACGAAGGTGCTTTTCTCGAAAAGAAACTCGTACTGCTCACTCACGGTCGTACGCTATCACTTGCAGGCGACACAAGACACGTTCAATAAGCTGAGCGCATCCGGTTTGCAAAGCTTGGACGGCGCGCATGAATTATCCAGCACAAATGTAACGCGCGACGGTCTGACTGGGACTCGGACCGTTGTCAATTATGAGAATGACAAAGTCGAATGGCATGCCATTCTCGAGACTTTCACGGCCGGGGACATACATTACCAGCTTGTCGCGGAAGCTCCGCTCGACGACTTTCAGCTCAATTCCGCAGAACTGGACAAGCTGTTTGCCTCGGTTCGTTTTCCCCAGCTTCACGTGACAGCCAAAGATCTACACTAAACACCCGCTCTACGAGATTCACACCAGCTCGTGATTCTTCTTCAGCCGTCGCAGCAGCGAGGTGGGATGGATGCCGAGAATGTGCGCGGCCCTTTGTACACTCCTGGCTCGGAAGCACCCCAAATGACGAAGCAGTTCTCGGAAGCACCAAGGCATTAGCCTCCACTCCGTCCCCACGATCCGCTCGTTGACATAGCTCGAAGCAACACCTAACCTGAGGGGGTCATGGAAGTTCACCTTACCCCTGATGTAGAAGCCAAACTCGCGCGTCTAGCCGCCGAGCAGGGGCGTAACGCCGAGGCGCTGGCGCAAGAGGCTATAGAACATTTCGTCGACTACGACGCATGGTTCATCCGCGAAGTACAGAAGGGCTTGGGGCAGATCGACCGCGGTAAACTCCTAACCCATGAAGAGGTCGGCGAACGCCTAGAAAAGCTGATTGCAAAGAAGCAATCTCCCTCCTAAATGCAGCTTCGCTGGACAGAAGAAGCCGCCAGAGACCTCGAACGTATTGCGGACTATTTGTTCGAACACGCGCCGGAGCGTGCGACGGATTTGGTTCGCCAGATTTACGATTCCCCCTCAGCACTGTTGAACTTTCCTCACCGTGGCCGTCCGGGCAGGAAAACGGGAACACGAGATCTCGTGCTTTCGCCGCTACCCTATATTGTGGTTTACAAGATTTCCGGTGACATCATCCATATCGTTCGTATTCTGCACGGTGCCCAGAAGTGGCCTTAGAGGGTTTCACACCAGCTCGTGGTTCTTCTTCAGCCGTCTCAGCAGCGAGGTGGGATGGATGCCGAGAATGCGCGCCGCGTGGGTCTTGTTCTGCCCGGTCGCGTTCAGCACGTCCTGGATGTAGCGGTCTTCTAATTCCTTCAACGGTACGAACTGATCGCCGGTGGGAGACACATCGAACGACGAGAACTTCTCATCCAGAACCGGCTCTTCGTGGTAGTCACGAATCTCTTCCGGCAAGGCGTCTTCGTCGATCTCATTTTCCGTGGACAGGATCATGGTGCGCTCGATCACGTTGCGCAGTTCGCGAATGTTTCCCGGCCACGGATATCTTTGCAGCAGCTCCGCCGCCGCCGGCGTGAAGCCGACAAAATTCTTCTTCAGCTCCTTGTTGAAGAACTGCATGATGTCCAGCGCCAGCGGCAGAACATCCTCGCGCCGCTCGCGTAGCGGCGGAATAAACAGCGGCACCACGTTCAGCCGATAGTACAGATCCTCGCGAAATTCGCCGTTCGTCACCGCCTCTTTCAAAATCTTGTTGGTCGCCGCAATGATGCGCACGTCCACCTGGACCGGCTTCGTCCCGCCCAGCCGAGTGAAGTTGCCCTCTTCCAGCACGCGCAACAGCTTGGCTTGCAGGCTGGCCGACGTATTGCCAATCTCGTCGAGGAACAGCGTGCCGGTCGAAGCTTTCTCGATCAGTCCCTCCTTACGCCGGCGCGCGTCGGTAAACGCACCTTGCTCGTAGCCGAACAACTCACTCTCCAGCAGCGTGTCGGGCAGCGCCGCGCAGTTCAGGGCGATCATCGGCGCCTGCGCGCGTGAGCTGTTGTAGTGGATGGCCTTGGCCAGAACTTCCTTGCCGGTTCCGCTTTCTCCCTGAATCAGGATCGTGGTGTGATCGCTCTCCGCCGCGCGCCGCGCCATGTCCAGCACCTCGCACATGGCCGGACTCTGCGTCACCACGCGCCCGAAATCGTAACGTCCTTTGGCAGTCTCTACCGTGTCGCGAACCCGCACCCGCAGCGCCAGCATCTCTTCGGCGCGCTGAATCGTGTTGACCATGTCGGCCAGGTGGAACGGCTTGATCAGGTAGTCATACGCGCCCAGCTTCATCGCTTCCACCGCGCGATCCACCATGTGATACGCGCTCATCATCACCACGATCATCGCCGGCGAAATCTTCTTCGCCTGCCGCAGCACCTCAATTCCATTGATCCCCGGCAGCACGACATCCAGCAGCGCCAGGTCCGGCTTCTCTTCCGCGATCACCTTCAGCGCCTCTTCGCCACTGCCCACCGTCAGCACCTCGTAGCCTTCCGACCGCAGCGCGCGGCCCATGGTTTTCAGTGTGAGCGCTTCATCATCGACAATCAGTATGGAATGCGGCATGTCTAGGCAATTACCTCCTCGTTGTGCTGCATGACCTTCCCCGCCTGCCGCACGGGAAGCGTCACTCGAACCGTCGTACCGCGCTCGGGAACGCTCTCGACTTGAATATCGCCACCATGGCTGCGCACGTAGGCCTGAGAAATGCTCAGTCCCAGACCAGTTCCCTTCCCGCGCTTGGTGGTGAAGAACGGTTCGAAGACATGCGGCAGAATGTCCGCCGGAATTCCGCTGCCCGTGTCGCGGACCCGCAGCTCAATCACGTCAGCGAACCTCGCTCTGTCGGCGAGGATGGTGATGCTTCCTCCAGGCGCCGTCGCCTGCGCTGCATTCAACAGCAGGTTCATCAGGATCTGCGATAGCTGATTGGAGTCGGCACTGATGCTGGGCAAATCGGGCGGAACGCAGTTGTGCAACTCGATCTGGCGAAACATCGGCTGATGCGCCACAAACTTCAGCGTCTCGTCCGTCAGCCGCCAGAGATTGACTTTGCTCAGCGTAAGCGGTCCGGGGCGCGCGTAATCCAGCAGGCCGCGCACCGCCGACGAGATGCGCTTGGCGCCTTCAATGCACTGCTCGATTTCCTCGCGTCGCTCGTCGTTGGCATCGCGCCATTCCAGCTCCAAGTGCGACAGGATGCCCAGCAGAGGATTGTTGATCTCGTGCGCCGCACCCAGCGCCAGCTGCGCCAGCGACGCGTATTTCTCGTAATCGGAGAGCTGCGACTCGAACTGCATCTTCTCTTTGGCCAGTTCGCGCTCTTCTTCCAGTCGGCGTACCAACTCCTGCTGCGCGACATTGCGCTCGTATTCGCAATGGTTCGCCAGCTCCTTGAGCCCGGCAATCTCCTTTTCGGCTGATTTGACCCTCGTCCGCGAAAACACTGCGAACAACAATGCTGAGAACGAGCCCGAAGGCAACGCCGCTCCAGACTCCGCTGTTCATGCTGGCAGCCGTGCCATCCGACGCGCTTGCCGCTGCCAACGGCCAACACACGAAGAAATGGAAGCAGAAAATGCCAACGCAAGATGCTTGGCGCATCCGAGCGCATCATCCGCACGCGGCGATCAAGGAAGGTTGAGAGGAACATGTACCTCTCCTCTATGACCTTCGCTCACTATGGACACAGGGGCAGTGATGACAATCACTTGCAGACGTGATGGGTGGGCCTTAAGTGCTTTCGCCGGCGTCTGATTCGTCAGTTTACGATCCCGCTAACAATCGTCTGGCGAACTTCTCCTGCGGGAGAAAACACGGCGATATCGGCATCGGCTCCAACTTGCAAACTCCCTTTACGCTTCTGGATTCCCAGCACGCGCGCGGGGTTCAACGTCGCCAATCGAATTGCATCCTGAAAACTGATGCCGGCAAATTTCATGATGTTGCGAACTGCGCGATCCATGGTCAGCACACTGCCCGCCAGCTTTCCGTGCGACTCGCAACGGCCGTCGCTAACCTGCACCTGATACGAGCCGAGATGATATGTCCCGTCGGGCATGCCGGTGGCGCTGATGCCATCCGTAATGAGTACCGCCTGGTCAAGACCCTTGGCGCGGAGAAAAAGATCGACGACTTCGGGCCGCACGTGCAGCCCATCTGCGATGATGTCGGCCGTCAGGGTATCGTCAGTCAGGATCGCGCCCACCAATCCCGGATCGCGATGATCCATGCGGCGCATGGCATTGAACGTATGCGTGGCGTGCCGCGCGCCGGCGCGGAAACCGGCAACTGCGTGCTCCAGGGTGGCATTGGAGTGTCCGATGCTGACGCAGACACCACGGGCCGTCGCATCGCGAATCAGCTCCAACGCACCGTCCAGTTCGGGCGCGATGGTCAGAACCGAGATTTGTCCGCCGGCTGCCTGCCACATCTGATCGAAGATATGCTGCGAAGCCCGCTGCAGATAAAGCGATGAATGCACGCCGCGGCGGGCATGGCTGAGGAACGGTCCCTCCAGGTGAATTCCCAGCGGGCGCGCGCGATCGCCCTCCTCACGGCCGATTTGCATAGCATGTGCCAACGCTTCCAGGGCGTGCACCGTTGGATCGATTGGCGCCGTCACTGTCGTAGGGCAATAACTGGTCACTCCATGTCGCGCCATCAGCCGCTCAATCGCCGCCAGGCCTTCCTCGGAGGCGTCCATTACGTCATGTCCGGCTCCGCCGTGAATGTGAATGTCGATCAGGCCGGGAGCGAGGATCGCATCGCCAAAATCGATCACCTGCGCGCTCGCCGGGACAGTCAGGTCTTCTCGTCTCCCGATGCCCGCGATGATTCCGTCTTCGATGACGAGCGCAGCATCCTCAATCCGCTCCAGCGGAGTCAGCAGTTGCCGAGCTGTAAGGACAAGGGTCAAGGCCCACCTGCGCCATTTCCGGCTAAGGGAATTCTAGTCCTCGCGGGGATGACAATCCGTGCGAAACATGCTCTAGTAAGGGCGATAGCCTTGAGCTTGTTGCTAATCGCTAGTTGCTAATTGCTGCCTTATGGACTTCGATCAACTGGAAACGTTTCTGGAAGTCGCGCGGCTGAGCAGCTTCTCGCGCGCCGCCGAGCGGCGTTTCCGCACTCAGCCGGCGATCTCGGCGCAGATCCGGGCGCTGGAAGAAGAGGTGGGCGCTCGCCTGCTCGATCGCAGCGGCGGTAAAGTTTCGGTCACCGCGGCCGGCAAAGTCTTCCAGCGATACGCGGAAGATACGCTGGAACAGCGCCGCGTCGTCCTCATCTCGCTGGCAGAGATGGAACGCGTGCCGCGCGGCGAAATCGTGGTCGCCGCCAATGAAGGCACCTGCCTGCACATTCTTCCAGAAGTCTTTGCGGAGTTCAAACGCCAGTACCCCAATGTGGGAGTCGGCATCAAGCGCATGGAGCACAACAAGACGCTTGAGGCCATCATGGACAACTCCTGCGATTTCGGAATCGTCTCCATGCCGGTGACCGACAAGCGCCTCACCGTCGTCCCCATTCATCGCGATGAACTCATCGTGATTACTCCGCCCGATCATCCGTTGGCCAATCGCAAGAAAGCGACGATCGCGGAAGTCGTCGAATTCCCTCTCTTGCTGCCCAAGGTCGGGCGGACCCGCGATTCTCTCGAAAACCTCTTTCATGAAAAACGGCTCAAGCCGGCGATTTCCATGGAACTCGACTCCAGCGAACTGCTGAAGCGTTTTGTCGCCGTGGGAGTGGGAGTGGGCTTCATCGCGCGCTCCAATGTCGTGGAAGATCTGCAGGCCAAGGTATTGGCCGCTGTAGCGTTGGCGGATGCCAGCATTCAGCGCGATCTGGCGCTGGTTTTTCGCAAGGACAAAGCCCTTAGCCGCGCCGCGCTGGCCTTCATCGAGATTACGGTCAAGCTGAAGACGGCGGGGTCCGTGGTTAGTGTTGGATAATACCGCGCAGCTTTTTGCTTGCTTTTTTCGATGTCCCACAGTGTGGCATATCGCTTGCAGGAGAATTGGCTGGTTAAGTCACCGGGCCGGAACTGTCTGTACTCCCACATTGTGGTACATCACTAAGGACAATGGCAAGGTGGGAAACCGAACCGTTATCTGGGATTAATTTTCAATTTAACCCTCACTTTCCTCCGAATGTGTTATTTTGAAAATTCGTTAAACGACTTCCCCTTTGCGGAGGCACTCACAAATTGTCCAAAGACATGGTCCCCAAACGCATCTTTCTGACGAAAGGCGTAGGGAAGCACAAAGAGCGGCTCACCTCATTTGAGCTGGCGCTGCGCGACGCCGGAATTGCCGCACAGAATCTGGTTCGCGTTTCTTCCATTTTTCCGCCCAACTGCAAACTCATCTCTCGCAAGGACGGCCTGAAGTATCTTTCCGCCGGCGAAGTGACTTTCGCCGTGGTCGCGGAGAATTCCACGCGCGAGCCGCATCGCCTGACCGCGTCCAGTATCGGAGTGGCCATCCCGGCCGACCGCAGTACCTACGGCTATTTGAGCGAGCACCACTCGTTCGGCGAGACGGACAATGTGGCCGGCGATTACGCCGAAGAACTCGCCGCCGAGATGCTGGCCACTACGCTCGACGTGGAGTTCGACGCCGACAAATCCTGGGACGAGAAGAAGGAAGTCTACCGAATGTCGAACAAGATCGTGCGGACGGCGAACGTCACCCAGAGCGCCGTCGGCGACAAGCGCGGATTGTGGACCACCGTCATCGCCGCCGCGATCCTGATCTTCGAGTAGGGGGAATTTACATCATCTGCTCCTTGGGCGGTTCGCTGCTCTCCGGAGTCCGTGCTGGGTTCGTTTCATTGTTATTCACTGCTGGCGGCGCGTCACCGCACTTCCCTTCTTGCAAGTCGCGGAGACAGCACGGACGTCCGAGGCCTGCACACCATTGGCTAAGCGGCTTGTCGAGTCCCCAGCCTGGCTCGTCTGATTCTCAATGCCGGTGATCTCGACCTCGCGGCCTACCATCGACCGCAGTGTGGCGTCGTCACCCGCGATCTCATACTGCATTCCGTTCTGATCGGTGAGCGTGTAATTTCCCGGCGAGCCGCTCAGGCAGCCGCGGATCACGTTCTGCGAAGTCGGCGCGGCCTTGGTGGTTACATCCGGATTCTGGTATTGCGCACTTCCGGCCGCCTTGTTGTTCTGCGAATTCTGCGAGTCGGTCTTGCTGCCCGTATCCTGGGCCAGCGCGAATGTTGCCGCCAACATGGCAAATGCGAGCGCTAAAAATACACGCCTCATATTCCACCTCCTTCGCTTCCAATAGTTGGAGCGGAGTTAGGGCCGGAGGGTTGCAAGTTGGTATTGCCTGGTCATTCGGGTTTGAAAGGGCACGGCTTCAGCCGTGCCGCAGAGTGCCGCCAAGAAAGCGGGCTTCAGCCCCGGAGGGCAAAGCACTGATTTCCAAGATCAACTGTGATCGCTTCTAGAAATAATCGCGCAATTGGCCGAAGCTGCTGACCTGCAGCAGTCGTCCATTGCCGATCTCCGGCTGAAGTTCGGCGCGCTCCAGCATCCAGGTATTGCGGTGCGGCACGAACACCGCATGCAGACCGGCCTCCAGCGCGGGATTGATGTCGGAGTTGGGGCTGTTGCCGATCATCCACGTCTGCTCGCGCATCAGGCCATATTTTTCCACCAGGCCGTTGTATGCGTGGGCATTCTTCTCGGCGACAACCTCGATGGCCGTGAAATATTCCCTCAACCCCGAGCGCTCGAACTTGCCGGTCTGCTCGGTGAAGTTACCTTTAGTTACAACAAACAGATGATGCCGCTGCGCCAGCTCGGCCAGCGTCTCGACAACGTCAGGTAGTAGCTCCATGGGATGTTCGGCGATGGCGTAGGCGATGCCGTGAATGGCCTCGTGCAGCGCCGGCGTGAGCGGCTCGACCGACAGTTGCTCGAAGCACTTCACCAGCGCCATGGCAAAGCTCTGCATGCCGTAGCCATGCTGGCGAATGTTCTCGCGCTCGACGTCGTACAGAACCTCGCGCACCTCGTCAGGCGTGTATTCGTGATGATTGAGGAAGGAAATGAAGTTGGCGATGGCGCGCTCAAAGTAGATGTTGTTTTCCCACAGCGTGTCGTCGGCGTCGATGAGCAGATTCTGGCCGGAGTGGAAGACGAGAAGGCATTTGCATATCTTAGATGGCAGACTGACCATCTACCGTGACTAGTACCTATGCTGACTTCTGCAAGCCGCCTGGCGATTGGCTTTGGAAGAAGGCGGCGGAGTTCGTCGAACCGTTTTGGGACGGAGCGGTGGCTGCAGGTATCGCGGATGGCCTTGTATCAACACTTCAGCCGTGGTATCGCAAATTTCTCGATCGCACAATTGCCCTCGGAATCATCCGGAGCGATAGCGGTCGGGCAGTTCGCGCATAACCATCGTAAACTTGCGTTCTATGTCGCAATACGCTCAACCAGCGCCCGAGATGATCCTTGCCCGATTCGTTCTACGCCAGGCTTCAACATCGGTACTGGCAGTCGCAGTACCCGCTCGTCCAATGAAAAAAGTGATGATGGGCAATCGGGACTTACATGGTCCGCCCGCTCATACATGCTTCGTATCGAGGAGTGACCATGTCGAAAGCTCCAACTTCAGTCTCCATGCTGGGCTCCTGCATAGGCGCCTTGCTCCCCACAGTAGTTTCCACGTCGCTGAATTCAAAGCGCCTGTTTATATATCTCGTTCGGATCGAATGGGTCTAACGTTCATATTGCACCATCTTCAACGTCAATCTTGTCGTATTCGAGCATGGGTACCAAGCCACTTGATAAAGACGCTCTGCCGGCGTTGATAATCCAACAGCTACGAACACAATCAGGAATACGCTATTCCCTTTGATGTTGAATCACCCAGGCGTCGGTAAGAATGATTCCCACAATGCTCGCGTTACGCTATAGCGTGGCTCCGCACGCTTCGCGCAGGTGATCTCGTTCCAACTACGCCTTTGCTGCTGCAGGTGGAATGCGACGCATCGAGCGCTGACTGTGTTACTGGCTTGTCGGATCCCTGCTTCCCCTAAGTCGATTGCGACCAAACTTTGTCAGCGTGCTGTGTGCGATCCACCGAACTCAAAGGGCTTCGACCCGCTGAAGCACCTGCTCGTACACCTGTGCCCAATCTGGGCACTATGAGCTTATCTCTACTGCCCGCCCGGCCCCTGCTCACCCATCAGGTTCGCCGGCGGCGGAGGAATCGCGATGTCCACGTTCTGCACCGGGCCCAGCGAGCTCAGCGGCTTGTCGAACTCCGCATCATTGCCCACCACCAGCACCGCCAGCTGATTCTTGTGAAGGTATTTGTGGGCTACACGCGCCACATCCTCGGCCGTTACTTTCTCGACCTCGCTGCGATACTTCTCCAGGAAATCGAGCGGGTAGTGATAGAACTCATACGCCATCTTCTCGTGCAGAACTTTCTCCGGCGAGTCGAACTGGAAGATGAAGGAGTTCAGGATGCTGTCCTTGGCGCGCTTGAGCTCGTCGGGTGTTGCCGGATTCGCCAGCAGGCCATCGATCTCGGTATAGATTCCCTGAACGCCTTCCACCGTGGTGCCGCTTTTGGTCTGCATGTCGATGTTGGTCAAACCCGGATGATTCCATCCAGAACCGACACCGCCGCCCACCGCGTAAGCCAGTCCTTTGGCGGAACGCAGATTGTTGAACAGCCGCGAGGAAAATCCTCCGCCAAAAATTTCGTTCATCACGGTCACGGCATAGTAATCCGGATTGTTGCGCTCGATGCCGAGGTCAAGCATGTTGATGCTGCTCTGGTTGACGTCGGTCTTCTGCACAAAGTAGTAGCCGGGCTTGGGCTGGGTGAACTTAACCTCCGGAGTGTGCGCCTGCGGTCCCTTCGCCCACGACTCAAACGCACCGCGCAGCTTGGCCTCCATCGCCTTGGGGTCGAAGTCGCCCGAAATCCCGAAGATGATGTTGTTGGGATAAACGTACTGCTGATGCCAGTTCAGCAGGTCCTGGCGCGTGACCGCGGCGACAGTCGTATATTCCGGGACACGCGCATACGGATTGTCCTTGCCGAACGCGAGGATCAGGCTCTCGCGATGCACGATTCCGTTAACGTCATCGTTGCGGCGCGCAATCGCCGTGTAAGCCTGCTGCTTGGAGAGCATCAACTTGTCTTCGCGAAACTCGGGATTGTGCAGCAGGTCGAGATACATATCGAAGACGGCATCGAAGTCGCCCTTCAGACAGTTCAGCGAAATGGTGGTCGAATCGGACTGATTGTCGGTCTCGATCTTGGCCGCACGCGCCTCCAGGAAGTCGTCCATCTGATCGCCGGTTTTTGCCTTGGTTCCACCGGTGCGCCAGACATCGCCATAAAGGTCGGTGAGCCCCGTCTTGTTTACCGGCTCGGAGATTGAGCCTCCGCGAATGCGGGCCGTCGCACTGATCAGTGGGAGCTCGTGATCAGGCTGCAGAAAAATCACCATGCCGTTCGCCAGCTGAATGCGTGTCGGCTGCGGCGGCGTGAACGCCGGAAGTGGCGGCGCCTGGATTTTGTTCCAGGGAGTGAGTTGCTGCGCAGGCAACAGGGCTGCAAAGAACAGCAGGAATGTCAGCGCCAGCGAAAAGCAGATCCCTCGCTTCGCTCGGGATGACAATTCAGTCTTGCGTGTGCCGACGCGGCGCTGAAGCGCCGCACTACCCAATCCAGATCTCGTGCGCGCGCTCATTGTGCTGCTCCTTGGTTAGCTGAAGCCGCTGCTCCGCCGCCGCTTGCCGGCATTCCCGGCTGGCCCGCTGCTTGTGTCTCGATAATCCCCACCGTCCGATTCGTATCGGTGAAGACCTGGTTGGAGACGCGGCGGATGTCGGCCTTCGTCACTTTGTCCACGCGGTTAAGGTAGTTGAAGAGTTCGCGCCAGTCGCCGTATCGCGTTTGATAGATGGCGAGATTTTCTGCCAGGCCCTCATTGCTGTCGAGGCTGCGGATCAAGTCGGCTTTGGTTCGCGTCTTGAACATCTGCAATTCGTCGTCGGTTACATCCTGTGTCTTCAGCTTCTGAATTTCCTCGGCGAAGGCCTTCTGCATCTCAGCCGGCGTGTGGCCGGGAGTTGGCACAGCGTAAAACGCGAACAGGTGGGCGTACTTGGTGCCAGGAAATCCGGTGAAGCCGGACGCATAGGCCGCAATCTGCTTGTCGCGCACCAGCGACCGGTACAGCCGCGAGGTGCGGCCGTTCGACAGAATGTCGGAGATCGCGTCATAGACCACATCATCCGGAGCCAGATAGCTGGGCCGATGATACCCCTCGAGATAGAACGGCTGGGCAGGATCGTGCAGAGTTACTTCGCGAACCGAATTCTGCGCCGGCTCGATGGTGTGATTCTCTTCCGGCTTGGGCGCGGCAGGAATCTGGTTGAAGTAAGGCTCGATGATGGCAAACACCTTGTCCGGATCCAGATCGCCCACCAGTCCGATCACCATATTGCTGGGCAGGTAGTAACGCTTGAAGAAATTCGCCGCGTCGGTGGCGGAGAAGCTCTCCAGATCGGAGGCATAGCCAATCGTCGGCCGATGATAGGGGTTTGCCATGAAGGCGGTGCCCAGGAACTGCTCGACCAGCCGGCCGGTGGGACGGCTATCGGTGCGCATGCGGCGCTCTTCCATCACCACGCTGCGCTCCTTGTAGAACTCGCGGAAGACGGGACGCTTCATGCGATCCGATTCCAGCGCCGCCCACAACTCAATTTGATTCGAGGGCAGCGAGTACATGTAGGCAGTCTCGTCATAGTTGGTAAAGGCGTTGACGCCCACCCCGCCGTGCGCCTCGATCACCTGACCGAATTGATTCTTGATGACGTACTTGTCAGCCTCGTCGCGGGCGTCCTCCCAGGCTTTCTTCAGCTGCGCCAGCTTCTGCGGATCCTGTCCGACGCGCTTGATGCGCTCGGCGTCATAAGCAGCGTAGGCCTGCTCGACCTTCTCCAGCGCCGGCTTCTCTTTCGCGTAATCAGTGGTGCCGATGTCGGGCGTGCCCTTGAAGGCCATGTGCTCCATCATGTGCGCCAGTCCGGTCTCGTTGAGCGGATCCTGTGCCGAGCCGGCATCGACCAGGGTGAAGAACGAAAAGACGGGCGCTTCCGGCCGACGCCACAGGACGATCGTCAGGCCGTTCGCCAGCTTCTTCACCGTGACATTCTTTTCGTACTGAGAGAGATCGAACGAACTGGCTGGCGTCGATTGCGCCGTAGCTGCCGATGATGTCGACGGTGGATTTTGCGCGCCCAACGGCAATGCCACTGCGAGTGCGAGCAAGCCGGCGAGCCGAGTAAAGCGGTACTTCATTGTGCCTCCAAGGGCAGGCGAAGCTAAGTGAATACAAAGTTAAAACGTTACGCAGTGAGGGACGAAGAAGTCAAACGAACGAAAGCAGCGTGACTCTGAAGTTTCGCTCGTCGAGTGCGAGAGCGGGTGGAGCACGCCTTCAGGCGTGCAGTTAAAGGCTCTCCTTAATATCCGGCTTCAGCCGCTGAGGTAATGACCTCAGGCGCTAAAGCGCGTCCCGAAACTCGGCCGTTTATGCACGCCTCAAAGGCGTGGTCCACCCTGAACGATACTTAGATTTATTCAAGCCGGCTCGCTACCAATCAATTGGGCCATGGGCGTCAGTGGCTCGGCGGAAGTTCCACCGCGAATGAGTTGTGCTCGGCCGTGCGCAGGATGTGGGGTGTGATGACGACCAGCAACTCATCCTGCGAGACATTCTTGCTGTGCGTGGTTGCTCCGTAGCCCAGGCCCGGAATCTGTCCCAGGAATGGATAGCCGTTGATGCCGCGCATGTCATTCATGTCGATCATGCCGGTGATCACGCTCGATTCGCCATCCTTTACCGTGATATTGCCGGTGTATTCGCGATTGTTGATGATGGGAATGCCGTTGTTCATGGTCGTGCCCAGCGAACGCAGCTGCAGCTCGAACTTCATGCTCACCGAATGATCGCCGTTAACCAGCGGTGTGGTCTTCAAGATCAGGCCGAGATCCTCAAAGTTGAAGGACGGAAACGGCGCGATGTAACTGTTGTTGCCGATAACCGACGCAATCGCCGGCGTGTTGTAGATGGGCGAGAAGCTGGCGTTGATGATGGGATAGCGCTCGCCAATCTTCAACGTGGCGGGATCGTTGTGCGAGCAGCGCAACGTGACGTGCTCCAGGTTGTGAATATCGGAAGTATTCAGGCTGAAGGTCGGGGTGACTCCGGCACCACCGGCATTCAGGCCAAACAAGGTCAAGCCGCCGCCGAAGATCACGAAGGGAGTCGTCAGAATCGAGCTGGTGCTGGAGTTTCCCAGCTGTGCCAGCAACGCAGAGACGGCGCTGGAATTGGCCTGGTTGATGCCGCCCGACGCGATCAGCTGATTAATCAGGTTCTGCGCGCTCGCGCCCAGCCCCCCCAACAGCGCCGGACTGATATTGAACGCGGTGAACTGCGTCGGCAGCGCGGTGCCCAGGGTTCGTGCCAGGCTGGTGGCCACGGCGTAGACGCGAATGTCGAGCAGCAGCTCCGGACGTCCCGTGGTCAGGCTGCGAATCAGTTTATCGGCCGCCTCCAGAACCGGCAGCTCCGCGCGTATGACGATGGCCGATTGTCCCTTGTCCAGCGAGATGAAGCGCAGGTTCAGCAGCACGCGCAGTGAGTTGCTCATCTCGGTCAGCTGTTGATCGGTGAGATCGCTTAGATAGAAGGTGCGCAGCCCCATGCGCTCGAAGTTGCGATGATTCTCGACCGTGTCGGCCAGCAGGAAGATCTGCTTGGGCCCCAGCGCAATCCAGAACGTCTTGGTGACCGCGTTAGCCGTTTGCAGGGCGGTAGCGAAATTCACATCCTGAATGTCGTAGTGCACCCGCAAATTCTTGACCGAGTCATCGAACTCCGCGGTGATGCCGTAAGCGCGGGCCACTTCGGTGAGCAGCGCCCGCGAATCGCCGCGGAAGTGGAAGTCCTGGTGCTTGGGATCGGGCTGCAGCTCAATGGGGAGCGACTGCTCCACGCGAACTTGCTGGGCCGTCTCCTCGCGCTCGGGCATGGCGTCGCGCAGCCGCTGCATCGCGTAATCGTTCGACGGGTCATAGTCGAGCGCTCGCCGGAAGTCGGCCATGGCAACGATCTCATTGTTGTTCTGCATCGCCTGATTGCCCTGCTTCAGCGCCTGCAGCGCCAGCTCCTGACGAGCGAATTCCCGCGCCGTCACGTAGTTCACGTTGCGCGGATCAAGCTCGGAAGCGCTGGTGAATTTGCCGAAGGCCGCATCCAGATGGCCTTTCGATTTCAACTTCATGCCCGCCTGAAACTGGCGCTTGGCCTCGGCTGCCTCGCGTGGAGTCACGGTTGGCATGATCGGCGTTCCCGGCGGAGGTCGTCGAGAGCCGCCCGTAGAGTTTGTGGATGGCTGTTGCGACGCGGTTGGTGTTTGCGAATCCGGCTGAGCAGCCGGAGTGGCTTGCGTGGCGACCGATCCGGAACCAGACTGCGACGCTTGGCCCTGCGACTGCGCTTGGGTCGTAGCTTGAGAATTCGGTGGGACGGCTGCAGCGGCCGGCGCGGCAGTTTGCTGTGCGGCCAGCAAGCTCGCCGTAACCAGGGCCAGCAACATCGAGGCGAAGAGCCGCATGTATTGCGATTGTAAGGCAGAAAGGCAGAGGCGTGCTAATTGGGCTGTTGGCATTAAAGACTCGTTACAGGGCAGTACATTTGACTGCCCAGCTGCCGTTCGGTTGGCGTAAGCTTGCCTAAGAAATGTGCCGACTTTTCCGCCGGGCACGACTTTTTGTCCCCTCCCTGGGTTATAAACTACGGAAACGCGGGAAGGACTCTCATGAATCGCCGCCGGTACTGGGTGCTCGCAACGCTGCTGGTGCTGCTAACGGTCAGTCTCGCCGCGAAAAAGCAGAAGCAAACCCACGCACCTGACGATCCGAAGCGTGCGCTCCATGCGCTCGACCGCCTGACCTTCGGCCCCCGTCCCGGCGATGTGCAGGCTGTCGCGGCCATGGGCGTCGACAAGTGGATCGATCTGCAACTGCATCCCGAACAAATTAACGACACGGCAATGCAGTCGCGCCTGGCGGGATATCGCACGTTGCAGATGAGCACGCGCGAGATGGTCCTCGCCTTTCCGCCCAATCCCATCGTCAAAGCCGTGATGGACGGCAAGATGGCGATGCCGCGCGATCCGAATCGTCGAGCCATCTACGCGGCGGCAATCGCACGCGAACAGGAGAAGCAGCAGCAGAAACAAAACACAGCGACTGACGCCAATGCAGCCACCGGCACTGCGCCGGCTCCCGCAACGCAAGCTGCGCCTGGTGGCGCGGTCGTGAAGCCCGCCGATCTTACGCAAAACCAGATGGCTCGCCGCGAAGCGCACAGCGCGGTCGACGATCTCATCCTCATGGCTCCCGCACAGCGCATGAGTCGCATTCTCGCCATGCCGGCTGTCGGAGCAGCACGATCTCCTGAAGGGCGTTCCGTTGTTCAAGCGGCTGGCGCTGCTGGCCGGGCTCACGCCTGAACAGCGCGAAACCGTCATTGCTCTGAATCAGCCGGAAGCGGTAATCGACAGCGAGGTGCGGTCGGCGAAGCTGCTGCGCGCGGTGTATAGCGATCGCCAACTGGAAGAGGTGCTCACCGATTTCTGGTTCAACCACTTCAACATTTTTATTGGCAAGGGCGCCGACCATTATCTGGTTACCTCGTACGAGCGCGACGTCATTCGGCCGCACGTGCTCGGTAAATTCAAAGACCTGCTGGTCGCTACCGCGCAAAGTCCGGCGATGCTCTTCTATCTCGACAACTGGCAGAGCGAGGGTCCGGAGTCCGACGCGGCGTTGGGCAAGCCGGCCAATCCCGGTCCACGGGCCTACATGCAGCGGCGTGGAATGTACCCGCCTCCGGCGCGACCGCAGCAACCGAATCCGCAGGCGAATCAGCAGCAGAAGCGTCGCAGCGGCCTGAACGAAAACTACGCTCGCGAGTTGATGGAGTTGCACACGCTCGGCGTCAACGGCGGTTACACGCAGCATGACGTGACTGAGGTCGCTCGCGTCTTTACTGGCTGGACGCTGGATCAGCCGGCACAAGGCGGCGGCTTCATCTACCGGCCGCGGCTGCATGAACCCGGCGACAAGGTTGTCCTCGGTCATCACATCAAGGATGCCGGCGAGAGCGAGGGGATGGAGGTTCTCAATCTTCTGGCGAGCCAGCCGGCAACCGCGCGCTTCATCTCCACTGAGCTGGCACAACGCTTCGTCTCCGACAATCCGCCACCAACGCTCATCGATGCGATGTCGAAGACCTATCTCAAGAGCGATGGCGATATTCGCCAGGTGCTTGAGACGATGTTCCACTCGCGCGAATTCTGGGCGCCGGAGGCCTATCGCGCGCGGGTGAAGACGCCGTTTGAGTTTGTGGTCTCGTCGCTGCGGGCCACGCAGGCCGAGGTGACGGATCCGCAGCCGCTGCTGGCTACGCTGAACAAGATGGGCGAGCAGTTGTACGGCTGCCAGCCACCGACCGGCTACTCGACAAAATCGGATGTGTGGGTGAATTCGGCGGCGCTGCTCGATCGCATGAACTTCGGACTCGCCCTGACGACCAACAAGCTGCCCGGCACGACGTTCGATCTGGCGCAGCTGATGGCCTACGGAACAAGTGGCAGCTCGGCGCCTCAGAACAACGGCGCCGGCATCGCACTGCAACTGCGTGCTGCTAGCGTCCTGCGAAGCCACAAGCGAATTCTGCGCCAGCTTCAGATAATATGCTGAACGCGGCGTCGACTGCCTCCGGCGTCGGCAACGACCGAGACGATTGATCCGTATCAGGTGCAGCTGACGTTGGAGCAGACGCTGCTGGCTGGCGACGTGTCGAAGCAGACGCACGACACGATTCAAGAACGTATCGTCAGTCCGGAAAATGTGGCGGAGAGCCAGAATCCGAATCGTCCGCCGAACGTGAATGTGATTGCTGGATTGCTGCTGGGCTCGCCGGAGTTTCAGAGAAAATAAGCATTTAGCATTTAGCACTTAGCACTTGGCCAAAACCTTAAGGACCAAATGCCAATTGCCAAGTGCCAAAGGCCAAATCTTAAAGGCTCTTGAGAATAACGAATATGCCACTCACTCGACGCGGATTTCTCCAAAACGGCGCCATGGCAGTTGTGGGCACCGCGGCTATTCCATCTTTCCTGACGCGCGCGGCCTGGGGCGCGGCTACATCGCTCAATCCAACAAGCGGCTGGTCGTGATCTTCCAGCGCGGTGCGGCCGACGGCCTCAACATCGTTGTCCCGCACGCCGAGCCGTCGTACTACGCGATGCGGCCCAGCATCAACATTCCGCGCAATCAGGTGATCGACCTCAACGGCTTCTTCGGACTGCATCCTTCCTTCTCGCCGTTCAAGCCGCTATGGGACCAGGGGCATCTCGCCATCGTTCATGCCGCCGGCTCGCCCGATCCTACGCGCTCGCACTTCGACGCGCAGGACTTCATGGAATCCGGCACGCCCGGCATCAAGAGCACCACCGACGGCTGGCTCAATCGCACGTTGCAGTGCGAAGGCAGTGCCGCCGACGTTCCCTTCCGCGCGGTCGCGCTGGGCACGTCGACGCCGCGCATCCTGTCCGGCAAGGCGCCGACGGTCGCGGTCAACAACGTCAACGCCTTCGGCATCGCAGGCGGCAATCCCGCAGCAGCCCCGCTGGGCAATACGTTTGAGGCGATGTACGCGCAGTCGGTCGACGCCGTCCTCCACGGCACGGGCAAGGAAACATTCGAAGCGGTCAAGATGTTGAAGTCCACCGATCCGCAGCACTACACGCCTGCTCCGGGAGCGAATTATCCCAAGGGCCGTTTCGGCGACGCGCTACGCCAGACGGCGCAGCTCATCAAAGCCAATCTCGGTGTGCAGATCGCATTCACCGACATCGGCGGTTGGGACCATCACGTGAACGAAGGCGCTGCCGAAGGGCAACTTGCCAACGTGCTGCGCGACTTCTCCCAATCGATCGCCGCATTCTGGACCGATCTTGGACCGCTCGGCGAAGACACTGTGATCGTTACCATGTCGGAGTTTGGCCGGACAGCGCGAGAAAATGGCAATCGCGGCACCGATCACGGACACGCTAACGTGATGTTCGTGCTCGGCGGGCCGGTACGCGGCGGCCGCGTCTATGGGCGCTGGCCGGGCCTCAATCCTTCGCAGCTCAACGATGGCCGCGATCTCGCGCTCACTACCGATTTCCGCCGAGTCCTGGGCGAGGCAGTCGCGTACCATCTCGGCAACGCGAAGCTGGAAGCCGTCTTCCCCGGCTTCAATAACTCACCGGGGCAGTTCCTGCATTACCTGGGTTGAAATTCGGGATCTGCTGTTGCAACTGGAATGTATCCGAGTTGCAACAGCCCGTTGTCCCCGATTTGTGCCCAAAAATTTACAACCTTAGTCACAGTTTTCTGTTGCCGGAAGCCGAGCGCTCCTCTACTATCTCATGTAGTTTCGATCAGTTTGACTCCTAGAGATTCCCCCAGTCTCCCCCGGGAATCCAAACTGCCCGGAATCATTACCTAGTTAATTGAGAGTCCACGGGAATTGGCGTTTCCTTTTCCAAGGAAAGGTTTGCTTGGTAGGTGTGCGTTCCCGGGACGGAAGGCCGGTCGTTTTGTCAAAGGATGTACGCGCAGTCGTCCGCACCGCAGTCCGCTCTCTTCTTACCATCAGCTTTCTATCGATTATTAGCCTGGCCCAGGCTTCCTCCAGCGCATCCGCGGCCGCAGCTCCCGGCGGCGGAAGCTCCTCCTCGACCAACAATGCCACCGCACCGAGCGAACGGGTTGTGATCAAGGTGGGCGATAAGCAGATGACGCAGGCGCAATTCGAGCAAATGGTTGCCGATTTGGAGACCACACAGGGCCCTGCTGATCTAAGCCGCAAACAGCTGGGCGAAAAGTTCGCCTCGCTGTTCGTTCTTTCTCAGCAGGCCGTCGCCGATCATCTGGATTCTTCGCCTGAAGTCGTGCGGCAGCTGGCGATCGACCGCACCCAGATTCTTTCCAACGCCGAATTTCTTAAGCTGAAGGACGAAGCTAAGCCGACTCCCGAACAGATCAGCGCCTATTACAACGCTCATCTCGGAGACTATGACGTCGTGACCTTGCGCCGTGTCTTCATTTGGGAGAAAGGTAAGGGCTCTGCGCATCCCAACGGGCTGACCGAGGCAGAGGCCAACGCGCTGGCGCAGGCGATCAAGCAGGCATTTGCCTCCGGTTCCGACCCCAAGAAGCTGATTAAGGATCCGGAGTTGGTTCATTTGGACGAACAGCCTCTGTCCTTCCAGTTCGGCGAAATGCCGGGCGAGATGGAGAAGGTGGCGTTTGCCATGCAGAAACCGGGTGAGTGGGTCCAGGTGCCGAATACTCCCGGTAGCGTAGTTCTGCTGCAGTTGGTTTCGCGCAGCCGCCGCAGTTTAGGCGAAGTGACCGAACAGATTGAGAAGAAGTTGCAGAATGAGCAGTTGCGGGAAGAGTTGAAAGCCCTTAAGAAGAAAACCGGTATCTGGATGGACGAGACGTACTTTGCCTCGAACGCTCCAGCCTCCGGGTCCAGTACGGAGCCTGATGCTCCGGGCGCAGGTAAGTCCAGCACGGAAAGAGGAGAAAAAGATGAACGACAGCCGTAGGATGCTCTGGTGGACGCTGCCAGCTTTGCTAGTGGTAGCGTGCATTTTTGCACCAGGATTCGCGCAAGCACAACAGACAACCACAGGTATTCCCTGCTCGGCGATTGCTTCGCGCCATCTGCTGCAGCAGGACAACATGCGGGCCGGCCTTACCCTGATTCAGTGCGGTGTAATCTCGGGAGGCAGCGGCGAGAGCGGACGCGGCGGTGAGGAAGAGGCACCGCAGCCTCCCAACGTTCAAGTCAGCAACCGCACCTGCACCAGCGGGAGCTCCTGCACCCACAGCGAGAGCATGGTGTGGGCCGACACCTCAGCCGGCAGTCAGCTGGTAGTCGTCAACTATAACGACGAGACCGGCAGTGGCGCCGATTATTCGGGAACGTCGTACTCCACCGATGGCGGTTCGACCTTCACTCAAATCGTGCCAGCGCCATTCGGTTCCGGTCATGGCACCAATTACGGCGATCCGATCGTGGTTTACAACCAGAAGCTGGGTAAGTTTTTTGCTGGTGACCTGGTGACCGGTTGCGGCGGCTTTGGCATCGGAGTGTGGAGTTCTCCCGACGGCAAGAACTGGACGGTTGCCGGCTGCCCGAGCAATAACGACAATGATGACCGCGAGTCGATGTGGGTCGACAACAATCCCTTCAGCGCCAAGTATGGACGCATGTACGTTTCCTTCAATAACTTTAACGTCGACGGCGGAGCGATCTTCGTCTCCCACTCTGACGACGGCAACACCTGGAGCACACCGTCGCAGTTGACCACGACATTCTACCGCGACGTGCAGCTTACCGGTGCACCTCCGGGACCTCCCGCTCCGAACGCTACCTACACCAGCGCCGTATTTGTGGCTTCCATGGACGAAAAGGGCGGTGGTCTCGGCATGCGCCAGAACCTCATGTTCCATTCCTATGATGGCGGCAATACCTGGGCGGAAGTCACGGTTGGTTCACCCTTCGAAGGGCCGGGCGATGGTGTCTGCGCCTCCAACAGCTACTTCGCCAAGATCAATCCGATCTGGCGGCACATGGGATGGGGCCAGCCCGCGGTTGGTCCTAACGGCGTGGTGCATTATGACTATGCCGCCAAAGGCGTGCTTTCCACCGGCGACATCATGTACACGCGTTCGACGGATAATGGCATGACCTGGTCGACTCCGATCGTCCTGAACGACGCGGAGACCAACCAGTATCAGAGCCATTGGATGCCTTCGCTATCGGTTAACTACACCCCCGGCACCTTCACTCAGCCGCAGGATGTAACCGCTACCTGGTACGATCGCCGTCAAGCCACCTCGGCTTGCAACAACGTCGGCGATCCGGGTTGCAACTACCAGCGCTACGCCGTGCAGTCGAGCAACAACGGCGCAAGCTGGGGCTCCAATATCGCAATCAGCCCGGTGGTCAACCAGCCGGCTCAGGATGATCAATTCATTCAGAGCTGCTACGCTGGCGACTATGACTACTCCACGGCGTTGAACGGCAATGCCTATACCACGTGGACGGACGGACGCGTTGCGGTCGGCGGCGTTCAGGTACAGAACGTCTTCTTTGCCGCTCAGCCCGAGCCGTAAACTTAGTGCGTACGTTTGATTCGCGGAGGATAGCCACACGGTTATCCTCCGTTTTCTTTTGGCGGCCCGGATGAGGAGTGGAACGATGACGAAAAACGACGGCTAAGAACACACGTAGCGCCGGGAACCGGCAATCCCTGACTTCCCCAGTCCCTTCAGGGACGGCATATCTGCAGTTTTACTCCCCACGGGCTCGCTGAACGTTCTCAACTGTTCCCAAATCGTGCCACGAGTACTCGTCGGCGCGAAAGCCCAGGATGTTTTCTGCCTGCCCCGCGAGCCGTAGATAGGCCGGGACAATCGGGAAAACTCCTTCTTCTGTTAGCAGCGAAAAGATGCGGCGGGAGATCACATGAATCCCGCAAAAAGCCAGCGGATGACACTGCGGCGCAGAACGTGTCATTTCCGCGGACTCACCTTCGGCTTTGCGACCGCACAGCCGCTCGTCCTCGTCAAACAACAGCTGCCGTGAGCTGGCGCGTTCCTGAACAGCCAGGGTTGCGAGAGCGCCGCTCTCCAAGTGGCGCTGCATCATGCGCTCGAAATCGATGTTGCTGATGACGTCGACATTGTGCAAGAGGAAATGCTCGCCGGCGTTGTCTTCGAGAAAGAAGTGCGCAGCTTTCTTGAGCCCGCCGCCGGTGTCGAGCAGCACTTCCTCCCGCGAGATTTCAATTCGCATTCCGAAGTTGTCGTTGGCTTTCAGGTAATCGACGATCTTATCCGCGAAGTGATGCACGTTGACGATCACCTCGCCGATTCCGAAGCCGCGCAAACGCGCCAGCGTGATTTCCAACAGCGTGCGGCCGTTGATTTCGACCAGCGCCTTCGGGCGATCATTCGTCAGCGGCCGCAAACGCGTCCCGAGACCCGCGGCCAGGATCATCGCGCGCATCAGTCCAGCTTCTCCAGTTCTCGATGTTTCACGATGACGTCTAATCCCTCTCGCGCTCGCAGATGCTTGGCCAATTGTTCAGCCAGATACACCGAGCGGTGCTGACCGCCAGTACAGCCGAACGACACCGACAGGCTCTTAAACCCGCGCTCTAGATAGTTGTCGACCGCGGCGTCGACCAGCGCGATCGCATGCGCCAGAAACTGCCGAACCGCTTCCTGTTTTTCAAGATACTCGATGACCGGCGCGTCTTTGCCCGTGGCGGACTTGAATCGCTCGTCCCGTCCGGGATTAGGCAGGCTACGCGCGTCAAAAACAAATCCGCCGCCGTGACCGCTCTCGTCTCTGGGAAGCCCACAGTGAAAGGAGAAGCTCATTATGCGAACCGTAAGCTTGTCGGTCTCCGCAGCCACGCCCTGCAATGTTTCCGAGCTCACCATCTCCGCAAAAGCCTTCATGAGTGCAGGTAACGCGATCGGCAGCTCGACATTGTTCAGCAACCAGCGAACATTCTTCAATGCATAAGGAATGCTTTGCACGAATACAGGCCTGCCTTCATACAATCCGCGAAAGCCATACGCCCCCAGTGCCTGCATTATGCGAACGTAAACGTAAGCGTAGTAATGCCGCATGAAGGCATCGCGATCCAGCGCGATGTGACTTGCCAATTGATCGAGATAATAATCCAGCAATTGCTGTCGCAGTGTCCGGCGGCAAATCTGCTTTGGCGTCGAAGAGCAGCGATGCGATGTCATACTGCAGCGCGCCCTTGCGCCCGCCCTGGTAGTCCAGAAAATAGGGCTGGCCATCGCACAACATTACGTTTCGTGACTGAAAATCGCGATAGAGAAAGTAGTCGCGATCGGCGTTCAGCAGGAATTCGGTAAGACGGCGGAAATCGTCTTCCAGTGCCTGCTCGTTAAACGCAATCCTGCGAGCTTGAGGAAGTAATACTTGAAGTAATTCAGGTCCCAGGCGATCGATTGCTCATCGAAGCTGGCTCGCGGATAACAAACGGAGTAATTCAGATCACGTCCGGCCTCGACCTGAAAGCGCGGCAAGACGGTGACGACCTTGCGATACGTCTCCACCACCTGCGGCGCGATCTGGTCGCCCACACGATTCTTGGTGAGGAATTGAAAGAGAGTGGTATCGCCTAAGTCTTCTTCGAGATAAGCGCCGTGATCCAGATCCTCGGCGTAAATCTCCGGCACCGGCAGCCCGTGGCGTCGAAAATGTCTCGAAAATTCCAGGAAGGCGACGTTCTCTTCGCGCACGTCGTAGAGAATGCCGATCGCACGATGTTGCTGATTGCTGAGACGAATGATGCGCCGTCCGGAAGCGCCAAGCTTGTCGCCAATGGGGCGCAGGGTCTCGGCAGGAGAGCGAAAATGCTGCTCAAAGAGCTTCTTGAGGATGTCCATGAACCCAGTGCCCAGCAATCCTGGTGTGGCGTTACTCGAAGTGAATCAGGTCCTGACCGACTTTAACCGGATTCCCCGGAGCGACGTCAACCGATTTGATTTTACCCGCGTGCTGGGCCATGACGTTGCTCTCCATTTTCATCGATTCCAGTACCAACAGAACTTCTCGCGGCTGCACTTGCTGTCCTGGCTGTACATTCACCCTTGCGACCAATCCTGCCAAGGGGCTGCGAATCACATTGGGATCGGTATCGACATCCGGCCTGCCGGCCGTAGGCAGCACTTCCGATTGAATGGTAGCGGTGACAGGGGTTGAGGGATCGAGTTCAGTTTCGTTGGCTACATCGACTTCGACTTCGTAGGCTTTGTCCTCAATAACGATCCTGAGTTTCAATCCGCCTCCTTGAACCCCGCGATTTCCGCCAAGCTACCTGAGCTTCATAAAAGAGCATGTTCACCACGGAAGCACGGAATACACGGAACCGGATTGATTGTGTTCCTATTCCGTGCTTTCCGTGTTTCCGTGGTGAAAAATCCGCTGGTCAATGTCCGCGCTGCACCAGGTTGTGCGACGTTTGAATCATATCGCGGCCCTGCGAAGCCCAGGCGTTGGAATCGCCGTCCGCATCTCCAATCATCCTGATGGACAGAATGCGAACCTTCCTGCCCATAAAGGCCTCAGCGGCGGCTTCGATCACGGCCACAATATCCGGCGTCAGGCCCTGCTGCCCATCAGCGGAATTCTTGTGCACAACCATCGCCGGCGCGGGATCTTCGCTCAGCAACTCAGTTTTCACCTTCGACGAGGGACTATCAGCAACCAGACTAACACCTACCACGAGATACCTCCCTTTCTACAGGGGAATGAGTCCATGTTTCTTGGGCGGGCGGAATTCCCGCTTGGTGTGCAAGGCTTCCAAAGCCTCGGCAAGATAGCGACGAGTCTGTGCCGGCTCGATGATGTCATCTACCAACCTGCGACCGGCTGCAACAAATGGATTGGCAAACGTATTCCGATACAGATCGATCATCTCCTGCCGCTTCACCTGAGGATTCTCCGCGGCATCGATATCGTGGCGGAAGACAATTTCGGCTGCGCCTTCCGCTCCCATGACAGCGATCTCGGCCGAAGGCCACGCCAGCACACGATCGGCGCCCAGATCGCGACAGCACATCGCGATGTAAGCTCCCCCGTACGCCTTGCGCAGGATGACCGTGATCTTGGGAACTGTCGCAGCGGAATATGCGAACAGGATCTTCGCCCCGTGACGAATGATTCCGCCGTATTCCTGCTCCACTCCCGGCAGGAAGCCGGGCACATCGACGAAGGTAATCAGCGGAACATTGAACGCATTGCAGAAGCGGACGAAGCGTGCGACTTTGTCGGAGGCGTCGATGTCCAACGCGCCCGCCGCCACACAAGGCTGGCTGGCAACGATTCCCACCGATCGCCCTTCGAGCCGCGCGAAGCCGACAACCACATTGGCCGCGAAGCCAGGCTGGATCTCGAAGAAATCCTGATAGTCGACAATCCGGTGGATCACTTCGCGAACGTCATACGCGATCTTGGGTTCGAGCGGCACAATGTAATTGAGCTCAGGATTCGGAGCCAGCGACTCCGAGCAAGCCAGCCGCGGCGGATCTTCGACGTTGTTCGACGGCAGGAAGCTCAGCAATCGGCGACAGAGCAGCAGCGCACCTTCATCATCCTCGGCGATCAGGTGAACCACACCCGACCGATTCATCTGCGCCGCCGGACCGCCCAACTGGTCTGCGGGTACGCTCTCGCCAGTCACCTGCTTAATGACCTGCGGGCCGGTAATAAACATCTGCGCGCCGTGGGTCATGATGATGAAATCGGTGAGCGCAGGGCTGTAAGAAGCGCCTCCGGCGCAAGGTCCACAGATAATCGAGATCTGCGGGACCGAGCCGGACAGCATGACATTGCTATAGAAGACACTGGCGTATCCCGCGAGGCTGTCGATTCCCTCCTGCACGCGGGCGCCGCCGGAATCGTTGATGAAGATGAACGGACTGCCGGTCTTGAGCGACAGCTTCATCATGTCGACGATCTTGGCGCAATGGACCTCGCCCGCGGTGCCGCCCAGGACGGTGAAGTCCTGGCTGGCCAGGTGCACCGTGCGGCCATCGATCGTCGCGCATCCCGTGACCACTCCATCAGCCGGGACTTCCTTGTCCGCCATCCCGAAGTAGGTGGAGCGATGGCGCGCGAAGATGCCGATCTCCTGAAAACTGTCGTGATCGACCAGCTTGGCAACGCGCTCGCGCGAGGTCAGCTTCTTCGACGCGTGTTGCTTGTCAATGCGCGCCTTGCCGCCACCCCGTTGTATCTCTTTGCGCTTGTCCTCGAGATTCTTGAGGCGCGTATCAATACTGTTGGGAGTGGCTGCAACTGTTTCGGTCGCCATAAATCTCCTATCTCCGACTACGCCGGGACTGGGACAGTCGTCGCAATCAAGAGTGATCCAGTCAGGATGACGTCAAGCCGCGCTCACAGGATCCAAAGTCAAGCGGTTGCTCTAGCCGTGATTAGGCCATGAATCGGATTCCAGAACGGCCGCAAAGCGAAAACCTGCGAGCACAAGCTTATTTCTATTAAATATCGGCAACTGGCGGCTCAGCAGTTACGGGAGTCACGCTTTTGTGTGATGGCGGGACGGCGCGGGGGTGATTTGATTCCGGAAATGAAAAACCCCTCCGGCGGCAGCGAACCTCGTGCCACAGGAGGGGTTGGATTTCAGCTTTGGATTCGAGTGCTACCTAATTCACGGTGATGTTGTACGGGATCGACGGAATGCCGTTGGCAACCACCACCAACTGGCTCGGACCGGTTTCCATGCTGGCCGGCACATCGAAGTTGGTGTAGACCGGGAGGCTCTTCGTCTGGACCCCCATGGTGCTGTGGTCGTGCGTTTTGGCGTAGAAAACGTGTCCGGTCGCGTTGTTGGTGATGCGGACCAACGGGTAGTTGGTGGCCGTCTCCAACTCGTCGCCAAAGTTAGCAGCTTGTGACAATCCATTGAACTGCTTGCCGAAGACGGGGTAGGTCTGGCCACGGGTGACATTGGCCTGACAATACAGGACGAATGGCGCCCAGGGCTGCAGGTAGCTGCCTTTGGTGGTATAAACCTGCGATCCATTGAGCAGCACCTGTCCGGTCGGAAGGACGATCAAGCTGCCGCCGAAGGTGCTTACCGTGGGAGTCAGGTTGGTTCCGTCGAATTCGTACAATTCGCCGGAATTGCCCTCAACCAGCACCTTGCCATTGATCAGCAATACCGCGAAGTTGTCGCCGGAATCGTCGCCGTTAGGATACGAGGGTCCAGGAGTCCAGGTACCGGGAGAGGTCGGGCTGGCGCCGGGGGTGTAGATCGAGGTCTTACCAGAGTTAGCGCCCGAATGGGTCGCGCCGGTTGCGAATACGGTGCCATTCGGAAGGAGAATGCCAGGTCCGGTTTCTCCCGGAGGACAATATTCTCCACCGCCGTACGGAATGCAGCCGACTTCCGGAGGTCCTTGCAGGTTAGCGATCGTGCTTCCATCCGATACCCATTCCTGTTGCGAAGGAATGTAGCGCTCGGAATTGGGATTGTTCAGCACGTCCCAGGTCAGGATGGTGCCGTCGGGCATCAGGGTAAAGCCCTCCTCAGCAAACCAGTCGCTCTTACCGGAAGATCCCATCGCCGTCCAGGTCATGGTCTTGGGATCCAGCTCTGCCATCTGCATATCGAACTTGCGGCCGATCAGGAAGTGACCATTGGGCAGGATCGACGAAGGCGAATCGCCGATATATCCCCAGCCAGTGGGTGGAGTCAGGTTTGTCCAGGTGTTGGCTGCGGGATCGTAGACTGCGCCTTGGTTCGTAAACGAGAACGAGCCGAAGTTATATTCGCCACCTTCAATGAGGACGCGGCCATCGGCCAATGTCTGCGAGGCGAAGGCATACGGGTCGTAACCGGAAGCCAGGCTGGCCACCTGTGACCAGGTGCCGTTGACATAGCTGCCGGTAATGTCGGGGGTCAGCTTCCACCAATCCTGGCCCTGGTTACCCTGGGCGAGAACAGTGCCATCGGTTAGCAAAAAGACGATGCCCGCTCCATCGGGCGGCTGGTTCTTGAGATTCGTCAGGGTTTGCGCCTGCAACATGCCGCAGGCCAGCAGGAGCACAGCAACAGCAGTGAGAGATTTCTTCCTCAAAACACACTCCTCTTCTTCTCTTAAATTCGCGAAAGTGCACACAACAGCCTTACCAGGGTATTGGCAGAACCCGGTTCCGAGCGGCGACTCTTAATGACAGGCGCTGGATGTCAATGCTGAAAACTCTTTGGGGAGTGGCAGCAAAGCGGTTCGAGCTCGGGAAACAAGTGACAAGATTTTCCTTCACGGATAAAGCGGGTGTCAATTGATTTGAGATAGAAGAACAAAATATCAAAAAACAGAACTGACACGATGCCGGTAGTAGTTCGTCGCAGTGGGCAGACCTTTGCACTCAATCTGCCTCTTACGACACCCGTACGATGGCTCTGGAAGATTGAGGATGCCCCTCGCGAACAACTGGCGCCTGCCACGGCAGAAGGAACACTTTGAGCGCTGGAAACTAGTTCTTCACACGCCCATGAAAGGTGTGTATCCTTTTCTGTCCAAAGCAGATTCACAATTCATTAACCAAGGCTGAGCGCGCCCATGGGCATGCTGGAGCGCGCGCGTGTGGTTTCGCGTACCGAGGTACCAAGGATTGGTCCTATGACAAACTGCAGGCAGGCGTTATCGATCTTACTCAGCATCAGCGTGACATTCAGTGTTCTTGGCCTTGACGGCTGCAAGAAGTCGGAGCAGCAACCGTCGAACCAGACGCAGCAGCAACAGGGCCAGCCGCCGGCGACCACGAACGCGGCTCCTACGGCGGACCAGCTTTATCAGTTGGTCGCGCCCATCGCGCTCTTCCCCGACAATCTGCTGGCGCAGGTGCTTGCCGCCTCGACTTACCCCAACGAGGTCAGCGAGGCCTACACCTGGCTGCAACAGAACTCGAGCCTCAAGGGACAACAGCTGATGCAGGCGGCAAACAACCAGTCGTGGGATCCCAGCGTCAAGGGCCTGACGCAGTTCCCCGACGTGCTCAACCAGATGGCCTCGAACCTGTCGTGGACCTCGGCTCTGGGCGATGCCTACTACAACTATCCAACCAGCGTGATGAACGCGGTGCAGGTGATGCGCCAGCGGGCGCAGAAGTCCGGCAATCTCAAGAGCAATCAGCAGCAGACGGTGACCGTGCAGAATCAGGCGCCGGGAGGCGCGCCTACGCCGGCACCTGCGTCATCGGCACAAGCGACAGCGACGACCGCACCGGCTTCGACCAGCGCGCCTGCACCGCAGACGACTGTTATCGTGCAGCCGCCGCCGCAGACCATCATCATTCAGCCGGCCCAGCCTGAGGTCGTCTACGTGCCTGCCTACAATCCCGTGGTCGTATACGGAGCGCCTGTTGCGGTTTATCCGGGATATTCAACCGGTGCGCTGGTTGCGACCAGCCTGATCTCGTTCGGCGTGGGTGTGGCTGTGGGTGCGGCAATAAGCGGTGGAGGAGGTTGTTGCGGATGGGGATGGAATTCGTGGAATTGCGGCTGGCATAACAACACCGTGGTCTATAACCACAACACCTACATCTCGAACTCGAACACCTTCGTTAACCGCAACAATTACTACGCGCACAATTCCAACTACAACAACGTAAACGTCAACAACGTCAATCGCAATAACGTTAACGTCAACAATTACAACCGGAATAACGTCAACGCCAACAATTTCAACGCCAACAACGTCAACCGCAACAACGTCAATAGCAACAATTACCGCGCCAACAACTTCAACAACAGCAACTACTCGACGCCGAAATTCAATCAGAATCTCGATGCGCCGCAGTATCAGAACAAGAACCTCGGTGGGCAGCAAGGCAATTACGGCCAGAACCGAAACGGCGAGCAGAACTTCAATCAGAATCGGAATCAGCAAGGCAATCCGGGCCAGAACCGCGGCCAGCAGCCCAACTTCAATCAGCAGAATCCGGGCCAGAACCGCAACCAGCAGAACCCGGGACAGCAGAACCGGCAGAACTACGGCCAGAATCAAAGCCGCCCGAACAATAGCCAAAACCAAAGTTGGCGCAACGATGCTTCGCGCGGCTACGGCCAGCAGCCGCAGCGCGGTACAAGCAGCAGCGCCTTCAGCAATTACGGCGCCGGCGGCAATACGTCTACCAATAGCGCCCGCGGGCAGCAAAGCCTGGAAGGGTCGCGCGGGAACGGAAACGCCGGCGCCAATCGCGCTGGCGCCAATCGCGGCGGCGGATTCCGTCGCTAGGCAGGAGGAGTGAGATGGAACTCGAAATCAACTGCAGGAGAAAAGAACTAATGCCATCGACGTCCGCTATGCCATCTGCTTCCCCGCTGAACTCGCCTCGGTTTTCGGCAGCGGTTCTCGCAATAGCCGTGATGACGCTGTTGCTCTTCAGTGCGCCGGCGTCTTTCGCGCAGCAAGGCAATGAGAAGACATTTGCCTCGCCGGGAGAAGCCGTGCTCGCGTTGTACAACGCGGCCAAGAATCACGACAACCAGGCGGCAGCTGCAATCTTCGGTTCCAGCGCGAACGACATTCTGCACACCGGAGATGAAGTCGCCGACAAGAACATGGCGGCGAACTTTGTCACGCATTACGACAAGATGCATCGCGTGGTGCTCGAGCCCGATGGGGACGCAATCCTCTATATCGGCGCCGAGAACTGGCCGTTCCCGATTCCTATCGTCAAGAACAGCAGCGGCGCCTGGTATTTCGACACCGAAGCCGGCAAGAAGGAGATCCTCTACCGCCGCGTGGGCAGAAACGAAAACGATGCCATCGACATTCTGTACTCGCTGGTCGATGCCCAGCTGGACTACGCGTCGCAGCCGCATGATGGCGAAGCCGCCGGGCATTACGCGATGAAGTTCATCAGCGATGACGGCAAGCAGAACGGATTGTATTGGAAGACGACGGAGAGCGAGCAACCCAGTCCCATCGGACCGCTGCTTGTCAGCGCGGCCGGCGAGGGCTACGCCATGAAGCAGGGGCAGCCGGCTCCTTATCATGGCTATTACTACCGCATGCTGACCAGGCAGGGAGCGGCGGCCAAGGGCGGCGCGAAAGACTACGTCGTCAATGGGCAGATGACAAAGGGATTTGCCTTTGTGGCCTATCCAGCCGAATACCGTAACTCCGGCGTGATGACGTTCATGGTCAATCAAGACGGCGTCGTTTACGAGAAGGATCTCGGCGCCGATACTGCGAAGGTTGCGGCTGCCATGACCGACTACAACCCGGACAAGAAGTGGAGCAAGGTGGATTAGGCAGGCTCGTACCGAAACAAGAGCAATCAAAGAACTCGGGCTTTAACCTCGGACTATGAATCGCAGGGGCTAAAGAGAGTGTGTCGCGGCCCGTGCCGCCGCTCCCGCGGCTAACCGCAGATCCCTCGGTCGGGCTAAAGCCCTCGGTCGGGATGACAGATCATCAAAGGAGCCGGGACGCTGGCATTAAAGCCCGTCTCTACATGGGTCTTTTGCGGCACGACTGAAGTCGTGCCCTGACACAAAGCGCCTCGCACCAATACAAAGCTGATCGATTTGCGGATGAGTCTTGTTGCGGATGAATCGTGGTCGCTTCGCTACACGCTGTTCAGACAACTGGGATGATTGCAGGCGCACGCAATCTCTACCTCCCGCGATCCGGCATCGCGGCAGGAGTCGCTACAGTACTTCTGTCCATGCGGGACGGTGCAATTGCAGGGTTCATGAGCGCAGGTATTGGCTTCGTTTTCTGCCATCGTAGTTTTCCTTGCTGAGATTTTTAGGTGCCGACGCGCACCATGGCGATTTGGATTGCCAACCGCACGGCATTGTTGCCCGTAGCGCGGGGAAAAGTCAAATGAGACGAGGCCTGACCGACCAGTCATCGCCGCGGAGAGCAGGCGCATTCGGCAATCCAAGCGGTACTGTGAAATAAAAACTGCTCCCACGTCCGGGCTCACTCTCCAGCCAGATCTTGCCTCCCATTAGCTCGACCAGACGCTTACACACCGACAGGCCAAGACCCGTGCCGCCGTATTTTCGCGTGGAGCTGCCGTCGTTTTGAGTGAACGGCTCGAACATGGCCGCGTGTTTTTCTGCTGGGATTCCGATGCCGGTGTCGGAAACTGCGAACCGAACTTCAGCATTATGGTCGTAGTGGGAGCCGCAGGTCACGTCCACGACGACCTTTCCCAGATGAGTGAACTTGATCGCATTGCCGACGAGATTGACCAACACCTGCCGCAAGCGTTCCGGATCGCCGATAAGCGCCGCTGGTAAATCAGGACTGACCTGGCAGAGAATCTCCAGCCCTACCTGCTGGGCCTGGAAGATGAACGGCCGCACGGTTTGCCGCACAATCTCCTGTAGATTGAAGCTCACCCGATTCAGCCTCAGCGCGCCGGATTCTGTATTCGTAAAGTCGAGCAGCTTGTTGATCATCTCCAGCAACGCCGTGCCGGAAGATTGGATGGTCAGCAGGTACTCGCGCTGCTCGGCATCAAGCGTGGTATCCAGTGCCAGATCTGTCATTCCCAGGATGCCGTTCATGGGGGTGCGCAGCTCATGGCTGATATTGGCAAGGAATTGACTCTTGGCGCGGGTTGCCGCCTCGGCGGCTTCTTTGGCTCGCAGCAGCTCATTCTCGGCACGCTTCTGCACGCTAATATCGTTAGCGATGGTGGAAATGCCCAGAACCCTGCCGGTCTTGTCGGTGATGGCAGAGATTGCCAAGGTGACAGGAATTCGGCTGCCGTCCTTGCGCACGCACACGGATTCGAAGCGTGGCACCTGTGCGCCGCGGATGACTTTCGCGATGACTTCGGGCACCTCGTGCAGCTTTTCAGGAGCGACCAGCATGGAGACGTGTTTCCCGATGGCATCGTTTGCCGCGTAACCGAATATTTTTTCCGCACCCGGGTTCCAGGAGACAATCGTTCCATCGACGGTTTTGCCGATAATAGCCGCAACCGACGAGGTGACAATTGAAGCCAGCTGGGAGTTGATTCGCTCCGCCTGTTTAAGCTCCGTGATATCCGTGAGAATGCCATCGGCGAAGAGCACACCGTCCTGCTGGTACGTCCGCAGCGAGCGGCTGCGCACCCAGTTCCAGTTGCCGTCTACGCGGCGCATGCGGTAATCGACATCGAAGGGTCGACCCTCCTGGAACAGGGCTTGATAGCTTCGATTCACAAGGTCCCGGTCGTCAGGGTGGATGCGCGAGATACGCAACTCCTTGCCTCCGCCCAAGACTTCGTCAGGACTATAGCCGAACACTCCCTCAAGGTTGGGGCTGACATAGGTTACGCGGCCTTCCGCATCCATGGTCCAGGTGACGTCCGGCAGATTGGCCAGTAGTCTGCGATATTGCACTTCACTCTTGCGAAGTTCCTCGTGTGCCCGCTTCTGATCGCTAAGGTCAAAACCAACGCTGAGGATGGATGGCTTGTTATCTTCCAGAATACGAACACCGCTCAGGTAGCATGGAATCCGCTCTCCGGACTTCGTGAGCCACGCAGCTTCCATCTCTGCATGGCCTTTGGTCCAGGCTGCTCCCATGGCTTTGGGAACCAGTTCGCGATAATCCTCAGCCAGCGTCTCCGGAGCCATCATTCGCGACAATTCTTCTGTGGAATAGCCTAACGTGCTCTGAAAGCGGGAATTCCAGCGCACCAGCTTCTTATCCTCGCCCACAATGCAGGTGAGGCCCGGGATGTTCTCAATCAGGTTCTCGAAGTTGGTTTTCTCGTGCTTGAGCAGTTCGACATCGAGTTGCCGGCGCCGCAAAATAACCAAGGCCACGACGAAGCCCACAACGGTGCAGAACCCTATGGTGATGAAGTGACATTGCCAGCGGGAGATATGGGGAAAGATAGCGGTCTGGACGACCTCATAAGCGGTAGTAGCAACCGCCGCGGCCAATGCCGCCCCTACTGCCTTGACGAAGTGAGATCCTTTGCGCATCGCTGAAGCAGAGAGCCGCATGCCCTGGCGCAGGGCGAGAGTTCTCCTTTTCTAGAGTAAGAAAGAATGCCCTGCCATCATGTGACGTAGCTCACAGATGCACTGGTTACTAGCCCCAAGGTTGTACTTATTCCACTTCGGCAACGGCGGTAACGGCGGGTGCGGGGGCTGGTTTGGCTCGACGTACGAAGCGTATCGCCGAAGACATCTCCTGCGACGGCTTCTCGATGAACTGATACATGATCCAGGCGGCCCACATCGAGGCTGCCACACCAATCACGTCCAGCACTCCAAGGTAATAGCTGGAAAACGGCAGCCAATGCGCCAACAGGCCAATAACACTGACCCCTATCGGCAGGTGAAGGAGATATAGCGAGTAGCTGACATCACCAACCCGGTCCATCGCCCGGCTCTCCATCTTGGAGAAGGCGATCAGCAATGCCGTGGGCACCGCGACCAGCGGCACCAGCCAGCCGGAGATCCTCGACATCGACAGGACCATGACCGCGATCAGCCCCAGCATCTGACTCTTGCCGATGAGCTCCGCACGGTACTGGAAGACGAAGACGCCGATGAGGAAGACCGGGAGATAGTGGAAGACCAGCCTGTCCCAATAGATGGTGAAGTAAGCCGCCATCATGACTGAAATAGCGGCGAACCGTATCCATTTGCGCACGCTCACCAGCATTGGCAGCACGATACCGATCAGCAGATACCACTGAAACTCAATGGCCAGCGTCCAGTAGACAACGTTGATCCACGTCACGTGCGCCAGGTCGTTCAGGTACGCGAAGTGGAGCAGGATGTCGCGGCCGGTAACCGTCATCCGCGGGATGTGGAAGAGCGGCACCAGGATGAGGTTGGTTGCCAGGATCGTGATCGCGATAGATGCCAGATAAGGCGGATAGAGCCGGACGTTGCGCTTCAGCACAAAGCGCGGATAATCGCGTAGCACGTAGCGCGAGCGATAGAGGCTCCAGGGGATGACGAACCCGGAGATGACAAAGAAGATGTCGACGCCGAGATAACCGTACTTGCCGGTTGGGCTTAAAAACCTTCCCTGTCCGGCAACGAAATGACCCCAGGCCACCGCGAGCGCAGCAAAGGCGCGGAGAGCATTGATGACGCCGATTCGTTGCTGGGGACGATGGTTCTCCACTTTACAACCATGTTAAACGGATGTGCCGGTTTCTCGTCAAACAAGTGTCACCGGAGTGCGTGATTCGTAAACAAGAAAGCGAGGTTTGGCCGCCGCGCGTGATCGAGGTCGGGAATCGCCCCCAGCGCAGCGAAATCGTTGGGCTGGAATTTGTTAGAGACTTTGCGAGCGACAGAAGGTCTGATTGATCGACTACAATATTGCCAAGGTGATGCCAATGAAGTACCGCCCATTCGCTTCCTACGTGGGACCAATATTCCTGTCGCTGCTGGCCTTATGTCTGGTTCTGCCTGCGGTTGCCGACGATCGTGGTGAGAGCAAGCTCGATCCTTCGCAACCCCAGGGCGTTACAGTCGACGAGATCATCCAGAAGTTTGCGGCCAAGGAAAAACAGTTCAAGGTCGCTCGCGAGCAGTACACGTACACCCAGGACGTCACGATCCAGACGCTCGACGGCCATACGGTCGACGGCCAGTATCGCCAGGTCAGCGACATTCTGTTCGATGACAGCGGGAAGCGTATCGAGCAGGTGACCTTCGCGCCGCAGTCGTCGTTAGAGCGCGTGATCATGACCCAGTCTGACTACGACGACATCCGCCATCGCCTGCCCTTCGTTCTGACCAGCGACGAGATCGGCAAGTATCAGATCCTCTACGTGGGCAAGCAGAAGGAAGATGAGCTGGGCACCTACGTCTTCGACATTGCTCCCAAGCAGATTGAGTCCGGCCAGCGCTATTTCCAGGGCCGCATCTGGGTGGACGATCACGATTTTCAGATCGTGAAAACCTACGGCGAGACGGTGCCTCAGGTCCACAACGCGAAGCATCCGGAGAAAGAGAATCTCTCGCCCAAGTACACCACCTGGCGCGAACAGATTGACGGCAAGTACTGGTTCCCGACCTACACCTACGCGGAAGATACGCTCCACTTCAGCAACGGCGATGTCGATATGCGCTACATCGTGAAATACAAAAATTACAAGCGTTACGGAGCCAAGTCGCGGATCACTTACGATGGACAGGAAATCTCGAAGGGAGACGCGCAGCAGCCGAGCGGAACAACGCCGACAACGCCGAAGCAGTAAAAGCTACGAGCCCCGAGCCTCTAGCTTCGAGCCCCGAGCTGCGAGCCGTGAGCTTTTGCGCAAGCCCTCGATGAGGTAATGGGACCGTAATTGTGAGTGCCGGGAGCTGCGGTAGCGCTACACCGGCAAAGGAGCCTAGGGGCTCATGGCTCGAAGCTCGCGGCTCGTAGCTAGTGGCTCGTAGCTGCCTTCATGCCACCCGTGCGGCCGAGCGCTTTGCGGCACGCTGCAGGAAGCGCTGCATAACGTTGGCCCACATCACCTTCTTGCGCTCGGCACTTTCCTTGGTCACGCGTCCCTGAAGGAACATTTCGAGCAGAACCTTCATTCGCAGCGCGGTTAATAGCCCTTGTTCCTGCGCGCTTATTCCGTAGCCTTCGGTGAAGGCATCCTGCACCACCGTAATCAGGTCGCGGTTGCAGAACGGATATTTCTCCAGAGCCTCGACGGTGGCGAGAAAGTTCGCTACGTCTGTAAGCGACGGGCCTTGGCGGGCAAGGGTCGCGAACTCTGAAAAGCCAATGCCGTCCTCAGCTACCAGCACATTCAGCGGCACGAAATCCTGCAAGCCGGCGGAGAAGCGCAGCGGACGTTTCTGCTTGTTGAACGCGTATTTGGCGCTGATAAGAATTGCGTCGGTGGACTCGGCCGGCAGGCCATCTTTCTGGGCCCTGGCACAAAGCTTTTCCATGTCGGCCAGAAGACTGTCGCAGTCGATCGCGGCCGGCACGCCTGCGGTCGCTTTATGAAACTGTTGCAGCCACTCGCCGGCTTGTCGCGCAGCCAGTTCGAGTAGTTGATGATTGCCATTATCGGGCAGCAAAGCGACCTTCATGATGATGCTCTGCAGGGGCAAACCATGAATCTTGGTGCTGACCACGGCGCCCAACTCCGAAAAGTCGCCGATGGGCCGCGGAACCCCCGTCAATTTCCGGCGGCTGGCGGTCTGATGAACAAACTGCAGATTTTGCATTTCATTGTGCGCCAATTCCTGCGGGTTTCGCCCACCCGGCTTGCCGCGATAGATCTTGGCGTTCACGCGCTCGCTGGCATCGGGAAAATCGAGCACGATTTCATAAATATAATGATCGGGCTTGGGTGTGTGCCCAACCACGCGGGCGGACTTTACCTCGGAATACTGCGGAAAGTAACCGCAACCTGAAGTGCGTAGCTGACTAACGATATGGTCGAGAGGGCTGTCGGCCATTCATTCTCCCTTGGGACTCGGACACGCCCACCGCATCCGGGCATGATCTCTAATAGTGAGATGCAGGCTGGCGTTCAAACGCAAGGACGTGCCTATTGCTCAATTCGCTTTTTGGCCGAATTTGGCGCAGACAGCCTGCTTTCGCATGATTAGGAATTCCGAAAAAATTACTCTCCGGACGCTGGGCGGGCAAAGTTGGTACTTCGATGCACAGTTTGGAGCGATGGGAACACATACGAGCGGGTCGGATTGCTGGAAGCGACGAACCGCAGAAATCTTCGAGACAAGTTCAACCAGCGACCGATTCAAGCTCACACCGTAGTGTGATTCGGGTCACAGCACCAGAGTGAGCTACTTTGGCATAACATCTTCATGACACCCGTAGTCTCCCGGTCCAATATCCTGAAGGCCTCTCCGGAGTTGAAGAATGCTCTGGAGGTCGCCAGCTGCAAGGAACACTTTTCACCCTCTCAGAGGTTGTTTCAAGAGGACGGCGGCAATGTGGGCGTGTTTCTGGTAACCAAGGGCAAAGTCCGTATGAGCGTGCAAGACCTGCCGAAGCTCGACCGGACGTTCGCAGCCGGTTCGCTGCTGGGTCTGCCTTCCACCTTTACCAGTCATCCCTACAGCTTGACGGCGACTGCCGTAACCGAGGTCGAGGCGCTTCACGTTTCGCAGGAGGATTTTCTGCGGATCATGAAAGAGCAGCCGGAGTTGTGTCGCGAAGCCATGGACATGCTAGGGCGCGAAGTCAGCTTTATCCAGGCCGCGCTCAGCGAACGGCGCAAACAACTGGCCGCCAAGAAGTTCTCTTTGAGCGAGGCGCTGGTGTCGTAAAGTCATTTTGGTTGATCGATCCGCGTGCCGTCGGCTGAAGAGGCCGCTGAAAAAGTCGAGAAGCAGATCCCTCGTCGGCCTGAAGGCCTCCTCGTGATGACAAAAACAAAAGACTTGCAACGGCGCAGCTGAAGCTGCGCCCCTTCAAAACATCCCACAATCGACTTCTTCAGCAGCCTGTGAAGGCGACGCAGCCGGGAAAGAAAACGGTTTAGACGCTGGCCTGAAGGCCAGCTCTACCTCGTACTATTCCAGCTCGAAGTCTGCGGTGCGGGCGGAGGTCTGATGTCCGGCGGTGTCGATGGCGGTCAACTGTAGCTCGTACGAACCCGAATTGAGCTTATCCAACGGTAGCCTCATGCCCAGCGTAACCACCGGATTCCCCGGATCGTTGGGCAGAAGGCCATGCATTTCAAAAGCCTGCGTTCCGGTCTTGCGATCGACCACCTTCATCTGCAACCCGACCTTCGGCGGATTCGTGCCGGTCAGCAACGGATCATAAATCTCGATGTAAAACACCGCTGGATCGGTCTTCTTGAAGTGATCGCTGGCGGTGGGCACGATTTCCATGCCCTGCGCGACCAGCGGCTTGCGATCTTCCATCAACTCGGCATTAAGGTTCGATGCCACCTCATTCAAGGGATGAACCTCGGTGCTCATGGCGACGGTGCTCATGCTCAGTTGTTTGCCGTCATAGCTATCCACCACCAGCGGCATCTGCAGCTTGCCGAAGTTCGTGCCTCCGGAATTGAAGGCCACCTTCAGGTCGTAATGGCCGGGAGCAATCTCAAACTGGGTTGCGTAGTGATAAGGCTGTTTGGAGAATGTCCCGACCATGTCCTTGCTGTCGAAGTTGAGCTCGACATTGTCGCTGAAACGCGCGCCCACCGAGCCATCGGGTTTGTAAGCGACGCCGAGCACACTCACTTCGGCGTGCTGCTTGCCATTCTTCTTTTCAAATTTGACGGCGCCGGCGGGGATGTCAATCGCCAGGTCGACGCGCGCGCGATCTGCCGAAGTGTAAAAGTAGGGCGCCTGCATCGAGGCCACTACGTTGCCGGCCTGCGACCCGGCGACCTGATTTTCCAGCTGCTTCTCGATGGGCTTGCCGGCGAGCACGTCGGACGGCTTGACGTTGCAGTATCCGCTGCGCGATCGCACGACCGTGCCGCTGCGCTCGACCTTGACCTTCAGCGTATGGCAACTGCCATCGTCAGACGTCGGTGGCGTATAGGACAGGAGATAGTATTGTCCCTGTTCGGCGGCGATCTTCTGCAATCCTCCCACCAGATCGTTGGTATTGCCGATGACAAATCCGCCGGTTCCCTGGGCGAGTTCGTACAGGACATCCTGATTATGCTCTCCGCTGCCAACCGTAGGAACAATGCCTTTGCCATTGCTGAAGGGGGCATTGGGCGCCAGGATGGTGGGCTGAGAGCCGCCGCGAGTCCCGGTATTCCCCGTGTTTCCTCCAGTGCTCACCCCGCGACCACCACCGGTGCCACCTCCACCATGTCCACCGCCGCCTCCGCCGCCGCCCTTCTGCACATAGACCAGATGGGCGGTGGCGTCCTGATCTCCATCTTGCACGACAGCAGGCTCGTCATCGTTGCTCAAGTCGAGCGTCGCCGTAACCAGCCCGGCGGATGACTCTGCCGGGAAGATTTGCTCGGGAGCAGCTTGGCTGACGGCGCCGACGCCGCGCGCGTCGATCGCGTAGATCGCCACGTTGGCCTTGTTGCACGCGTCGATTGCCGCCATCAACTCAGAATAGAGGACCCAGTAGTTGGGATCGTTGGGTTTGAGGGGAAAACCCGAGGACAGGAGAACCAGCGACTTTCGTCCCGGGACATTGGCCAGGCCTTTGGCCAGATCGCGCAGCGCCAGCAGAAGTGTGCGCGAGCCGAAATTCGCCTCCATGTTGCCCAGCTGGGAAACGCCAGGAGTGGCAGTGGAAGAGACATTGGGCGCTGCATTCGGCGAAACGGAAGACTGCTTTAGTCCCTGCGCCGCTGCTTTCAGGCGATCGACGTCGGTGGTAAAGTTCTGCGCGATCTGCAGCGTTCCGCCGAAGTTGACGATGGCGATGTAGCGGTTGGGACCTGCGTTTGAGTCCAGAAATTTCAAGGCTGCAGTGCGGGCTTGCACCTGATCGCCCTGACTCATGGTGGAGGTATCAAAGAACAGCACCAGGTAGCGATTGGGATTGACGGTCGGCGCCGTGGCATTGCTCTCTGAAGAGAAACTCTTGATCGACTGCTCCTTGCCGTCTTCCAGGACGCGGAAATCCTTCTGCGTGAGGTCGCGGATGTAATTGCCCTGCTTGTCGGTAACGACGGTGTCGACGATGACCAGTCCGGTTTCCTTGGTGATGGTCGGAGTGGTTTCCGTGGCCGGAGGATTGGCCTGCTGCGAGCGCGCCGACAACGTCACCAGCAAGGTAAGAGCTGCTGCGAGCACGAATCTTCGTAATTGCATGATCTCATCCTCCCGCCTAAGGAATTTCTACCGCGCTGCTTTGCGCCGCCAGTTGCCCATCGGCATCGCGAACTACCAGGCGCACGATGTATCGGCCGGGCTTGACGTCGAAGCTGCTCTTCAACGTGACCCCTGAATTCACGCGGCTTTCCAGCGTTGCATCCTTCAAGTGCATCTGCACAACCTTCTGCGTACCGCTGATGAAATTACCATTACGGTCGAAGAGTGCCGACACGACGGTCACGTCATCGTTGTTTCTGCCGTCGGCTTTGCGAAAGTGAAAATGCCGCACGTCCATATGCACCAGTACGGAGAGCTTAACGTCGCCTTCGTCGGGCTTGAAGAATTGCGTGTGCAGCTGAACGGGAATCTCGCTGAGCTGTTCCTGCGAAAACACCGCGTCCTGAATCGCCAGCTTCGCCTGCTCCGAGGCGTTAACCGTTCCGTTGGGAGCGTAGTAGCCTTTGCGGGCCTGAATCGTGCCCTCGGCAGGCGGCTTGAGAATGATTTTCAGCTTGTGATACTTGCCGTCCGTCTTCAGATTCTCAGGTGAGAAGCCGAGCAGATAGGAAACCTCCGGCGCGCCTGCGAGGCGGCGAAATCCTTCTTTCAGATCGTTGTTGTTGTGAAAGAAAGAGCCGCCGGTGGCGTCGGCGAGATCAGCCAGCACATCGCGATTGGATTGCTGCTCCATGATATGGAACTGCTGCATCGGGGCTGCGATGTAAGGACTGGGGGCACGCTGCTCGCTGGCATCGGGCATGTTGGTGTAGAGGCCGGCAGGGTCGAGGGAATTGATCACGACACCGGAATGTAAGGCGCGATCGGCGATCTCCGACTGCATCGGCAGCGCATTGATGTTCATGAATCCGGGCGAGACCAGGATGATGACGCGCTGACCGGGCATGGTAGCGATGTGACGGACGATGTCCTGGAGAGTACTCAGCGAGATCTGGATCTCCTGGTCGCCGATCTCCAGTGCGCGGCGCGCGAAAGCCAGTACCTGCGCTGAAGCGGCGCCGGCGCCGGAGCCGCTGGGAACAGCAACAGCACCGCAGTTAATAGCGTCCGCTGTCGCCACCTGCAAAGCCTGCTGATCGTTGCGATTTAGGATCTGGTCGGCCATGTAATAGGAAATGTTTGGACACGGACTTAAGCCGGTGTTGACCAGCGAGTGCGGGACAATGCGGTTCAAGGTTGCGATCAGTGCGGCACGATCGTCGGTGAAGTCAAGGCGCACCTGGCCGGAAGTGGTGTAGATGGCGGCGCGATCGGTCGGCTGCAGCACTTGAATCTGGAGAATCGCCGCATTGCGTGCCTGTGCGAGGTCGGGAAATTGCACATGCATATCGTCAAACAGGTAGGCGATGTAGCGATTGGGGATAACCGGCTGAGCGGTCGGCGGCTCGGCCGTTCCCTCTGCATTTCCCGGTTCTTCACGCGGCGCTGGAGGTTTTTCGTCGGCTCGCTCGACGCTGAACTTGCTGATGACCTGCGGCTTGCCGTTGTCGAGGAGCTGGAAATCTTCCTGCTTGAGATTGCCGATGGCTTTCCCTTTAGCATCGCGAACCACAACCCGCACCTCGACCAGATTGACCTTTACTTTAAAGGTCGGGGTCTCCTCGTGTTGCGTGATCTCTGGAGCGTTCTGAGCTGAAGGTTGCGATGTTGTGGAAGGAGCAGGCGATTGTTGTGCCGCTGCCAAGGCGGGCAACAGTGCGAGGATGAGACACGCGAGAAGGAGAGCTCGCGGCGACGGCCGTTTACCGCCCCAGGAAACGCCGATTCTCCTGCTGAACATCATTTGTTGCACAACCGTTGTGGCGAACTGAGTTTAGTCCAATGTTACGCCGATGCAAACAGTTTCCCTTGTTTCCAATTCGCTCGCTTACGCATGTCGGGTGAAGCACGCTTGATGCGTGCATATTGCAGCCCACAATTCGACATGCGCTTTAGCGCCTGAGGTAAAGTACTCCTTACCTCAGCGGCTGAAGCCGAAGGATTCACCAGATCTCAATTGCACGCCTAAAGGCGTGCTCCACCCAAGGTCGCTTGACGCACAATTTCAGACTGATCCATTACTCGCTTCGGCTACGCGCTTGAGTTGCTGCGATTTCCTGAATACGATGCGGACTATGCATTTTCGCAAGCCGTGCGCACGCGGTCTGAAAGTATGGGCCTTTGTCACCGCCTTTGTCCTTGCCGGCGGGCAAGCAATGGCGCAAAAACCGGCAGATCAACCTCCCACGCAGCAGCTACCGGATGAGCCGGGAGCGGCAGAGGGTCGGCCTAATGTGCAGCAACCGACCGGGATTGCGATTGGCGGCGAGCCGATTGTTACGCTGCAACGGCCGCCGGTCACGGATCGCAATAAGCCGCAGTTTCTGCAGGCCATCTTCCTGCCGGGACGCGGCATGGCGGTGCTGCAGATTAAAGCTTATCTTCCCGGCAAGGGCGAGATTGATGTGCTGAACGCGCCTCCGCTCGCCGAAGCGGAGCAGTTGCTGAATAAGCAGGACGACGAATTTGGCAATGAGATCTTCAAGATCGGCGGGGCGATCCTGCTGCCCTTTGCCAACCGCATTCGCGGCGATCCTTCGGCGGACGGTAAGACCATCACGACTACGATTCTGGGCCGGAAGGTCACACTGCCGGCGAACTGGAGCGGCAGCAATCCAGGAGCGGAGCGGCACGCGATTCACGGGCTGATGCGGAAATCGCGTTTCGTGGACGTCGTGAGCCGCAATGGCGTGGGGAATTCGGCGGTCAGCGCCATACTGCATGCCGGCAACTTCGATGGCCACTGGCTCTCGGACACGGATGTAGATGTCGAAGCCACGCTGAGCTACGACGCCCTCGAATTGACGGTTACGGCCAAGAACGCCGGACCGCGCCTGCTTCCAATGGGGATTGGCTGGCATCCATATTTTGTCCTGCCGGGAGGCGATCGCGCGGAGGTGAGGCTGCACATCCCGAGCGAGACGCGCGCCATCATGAACAATTACGACGACACGTTTACGACCGGCCAGCGAATGTCGGCTAAGGGGACAGCTTACGATTTCTCGGCGCCGGAGGGCCGGCCGCTGGGAACGCAATATCTCGACGACAACTACTCGAACCTGCTGCACAGCGGAGACCAAACGGTTTCGGAGATCATTGATCCGGCAGCGAAATATGGGCTGCGGCTGATAACGCTTTCCCCGAAGATCAAGTCCATTCAGGTTTACGCGCCGCCGCAGAAGAATTTTGTTGCTATTGAACCGCAGTTCAATTTACCTGATCCTTACAACAAGAACTGGGGGAGTACCGACACCGGCATGGTGCTGCTCCAGCCCGGCCAGTCGGTCTCGTGGCGCGTTCGTCTGGAGCTGTTCACGCCGAAAGAATAGGTGAGCGATGCATCGTCTTTCTATCAAGACCCACAAGAAGCGCGAGGTAATCGACATTACGCAGAAGCTGGAAGCGATCCTGTGGAAGCACTATGCCGACAAGACCGGAATCTGCCACTTGAATCTTCTGCACACGACGGCCGCGCTCACCACCGCCGACCTCGACCCCGGTACCGATCTCGATATGCTGGACGCCTTCGACATCATGGTTCCCAAGCTTGACTATCGCCACGAACACAATCCCGAGCACGTGCCCGATCACATTCTGTCGGCGATGATCGGGACGTCGGCGCAGCTGGCCGTCGAAGCAGGATTGCTGTTGCTGGGTACCTGGCAGCGCGTGGTGCTGATCGAACTGGATGGGCCGCGCGAGCGCGAGTTGGTCATGTCGCTGGCGGAGACGGTGTAGGCCGGCGGAGCCCGCTTCGAATCTTGCGATCTGACGAAGTCCCATTAGCGGCCCTCAGCGGCTAAAGAGGCTGCTGAAAAAATCGAGAAGCAGATCCCTCGTCGGCCAGAAGAGAGTGTGTCGCGGCCCGTGCCGCCGCTCCGCGGCTCGAACCGCAGATCCCTCGGTCGGGCTGAAGCCCTCGGTCGGGATGACAAGAAAAGAAGGAGCCGACGACGTCGGCCTGAAGGCCTCCTCGTGATGACAAAAACAAAAGACTTGCAACGGCGCAGCTGAAGCCGCGCCCCTTCAAAACACTCCACCATCAAGCGATTTGTTCCAGCACGAAATTTGCTTTTCCGGTTGCGACACAGTCTCTGAAGGCCGTCCCCTTCAAACCCAGGCTTAACCAGAGTCTCGGCTAACGGTTGAACGGGGTTTCCTGTACCCAGTGGAAGCCGCGGCTGACCAGCAGGAACTTCTCGCGGTCGAAGAGCCGCAGTTGCATGCGGACCTTGTGGCCGTCCATCTGGCCATCGAGGATCAGCTGATCAGGCGTCGGACGTTGGAAGGCGAAGTTAGCTTTCCAGTCCTTGTCGTCGGACTTAGTGAGCACGAGAGCATGTGAGTTCACATCGATTTTGGCGCCGTAACGCGCGAAGGAATCGTCCATGCGCTGGAAGGACGCCAAAGTTGGGAAGTCGAAGACCACGCGCCGCCAACGACCGTAATCGCCTAGCAGGGGTGAGCGAACCTGTCCGTCGATCATCATCTGATCAACGTCCCAGATTCCGTACAGCGCTGACTTGGTGCGGCCACCACCGTATTGATGCCAAGCGCTCCAACTGCCATAGGCGTTCATTCCCATCAGCCAGATGCCGATGAAGATCTGCACGACCAGGGCAATCCGATTGGCGCGCATCGTCGTGAACAATGAAGGCTGTGTAGAAGGTCCGGCGGCGCGATTGAGGAAGAAGATGTCGACGAGCCGTTGCAGATCGGGAGCGAGGAGAAACAAGGACAGCAAGATGAGGTGAAACGAAAGCAGCTTCACCGGCACGTCGTAGGTCATGTTCAGCATAAAGACCTGCGTCATGTCGGCGAGACAGACTAGCGCGCCCAAAGTCGTGGTGCGCGGAACGATGAGCAGAATTCCGCCCAGCATCTCGGCACATCCGGCGAAAATCTCATAGGCCGGCGAAGCGCCGATGGAAGCCCAGAGAACTCCCATGTGCGAGAAATTGCCATACGGTTCAACTAGCTTGGTGAGATACGGAAACGGCATCTGCAGAGGAACAGCTTTGGCCCAGCCGTAACCAAACATCTGCCCCGCAAGACAAATCCGCACGACCAGGCGAAACCACTTATGCAAGGCGACGTAGTTCTCGCGCCGGCGATCGACGACCGACCAGATCACGGTCGCGATTGCTGTAAGGACGACCATGACGAACAACAGGACCCAGTCGAAGATCTTGTCGCCGCTGCCGCTGAAATAAATCAGCGGCTTGGTGACGCCAAAGAGGTGGACTGCGGTCCAGGTCACGATCTGATGCATCGGCGGGAACGTCGCGGGGTCAGGAATGTCGACATTCGGCAGAGGAACCAGGCCGGTGGAGATCTGCGTCAGCAGGCAATAGAGGCCGAAGTAAATGAAGCAGAACCGAAAGGCAATGCGAGTGGGAAGGCTCCAGTGTGCCGCCGGCGCAGCAACCAGTTCGGCTTGGAGTTGGATACCTGGACTAGCCATTCCAACCTCGATCGGAGGATTGCAGGTGGATGGGAATTATAGCCCCAAAAGGGTCAGAAACCTGACCAACATTTTGCTTGTGGCCGGAATCACCGTGTTCTCGATGGATCAGGTGCGCAGATAGCAAACCCTGTTGGTCCAGTCCCACCTCCCGGTTTGCTTGGACAGGATATGCAGCGCGCGAACTAGCCCGCCAAGATCAGCGGGCGAAATGCTTCTCTCATCGACAAAGATCACCCCGCCGTGGTCGCGACCTACCTCCGCCCAGGTTTTCAGTAGGGGCGGGATCGTCCTGCGGTCATGCGTCACCAGAGTCAAGCGCTGGCGGGCGGCTGCCTGCAAACAGACCGAGTCTTCCTGTCCCAGGTAACTTCCGCCGTCCCACTCAAGCATGTAGCGAACTGCGATAGCCCGACTGCGCCGGCGCAAACCTGCCGCTACGTTGGGGGAAATATGTTCGTCGAGGAGAAGCTGCAGCATCTCAGCGCTTCGGCTTGCGTGCCTTCCGATGGCCGGCGCGCGACGTGGCGACCGTGCCGGCCTTGAAGTCAACGGCGTGCGGCAACATGCGGGTCAAAGCTGCGAAATCGGTCGAGCTGTTCTCCGATATGGCGTCGTTGATCTCATCGGGGAATGCCTCGGCGTATCGGACAGCAGCCTGGACTTTCATGGCGGGCCAGTGGAGGTGTTCGGCGGCGGCGCGTACATCGCCCTTGTAGCTGCGGACGAGCAGCATGACCTCCCATACCGCGAGCGTGCTTCCCTGAAGGCAAGCCTGCCGTCCCACCGAGGAATCGCGAAAGTCGATGAAGGCAAATTCGGAGCGCCGCAGACCTTCCTCCACCAGACGCGCGCTGGCGTCGCTGGGAGTCCATCCATGGCGTTTGGCCATACGCTTGAGGCGCCGCCCGCTCTCGGTCGGCAGCCGCATACTGATCACCATGGAATGAGTCGATGCCATGAATACCCCCGGTGTAACTGTTGTAACTATTGTAATACACCCGTAAGGACAACGCTGACCGTATCAGCGCCCTCGGTCCACCGGCGCCCATTCGGGCTTTGGCCAGGATGCGGGCCAGTGCAAACCTTCACGGCTGGGGCGCTCGGCTTTATATTCCTCATGAATACAAAGCCAGCATTCCGATAGTTGGTGCGAGTCATGTGCCGCCGGCCGAAGCCGGCTCCGGAAGACAAAATAAAGCACTTGAACGCGGCGCTGAAGCGCCGCACTACCCGAGCCAGACAGAACACAGAGTTTTCAGCAGCCCGTGAAGCCGGCTGGGATCGATGAAACCGCGGGGTGGACGCTGGCCTGAAGAAACGTGTAGCGGCCCGTGCCGCCGCTCCGCGGCTCGAACCGCAGATCCCTCCGCTCGGGCTAAAGCCGTCGGTCGGGATGACAAGAACGGGTAGCCGTGGACGCTGGCCTGCGGCCAGCTCTACCCTGAGAACGGCTCATTCGACTTTTCAGCAGCCTGTCTAAGGCGTGCCCTACCCTGAGTGCAACCTACACGATCACTTCCGTCGGGCGATGTTCCAGTTCATTCGACTCTTCAGCAGCCTGTCTCAGGCGCGTTCTACCCGAGATGTCGCCTACACCATCACTTCCGCTGGGCGATGTTCCAGCTCATGCGCCACCGCGATGGACAAGCGGCGTATGCCTTCGCGAATCTGCTCCGGCTGAGCGTTGGAGAAGTTCAGTCGCATGTGCGAACCGGGATCGCCGTTGGGGAAGAACGGCTCGCCCGGAACGAAGGCCACATTCTGCCGCAACGCCAGGTCCAGCAGCCGCGACGAATCAACTCCCGGCGGCATGGTGACCCACAGGAAGAGTCCGCCGTGGGGGTGAGTCCAGGAAACCTCCGGCGGGAAGAAATCGCGCAGCGCCTCCAGCATGGCATCGCGCCGCTCCTTATATGTGGCGCGGATGAGCTTCACGTGCTCGTCGATGAAGCCGTCGCGCGCAGCTTCGTAGGTGACCATCTGGGTGAAGGTGCTGGTGTGGAGATCGGTGCTCTGCTTCAACTGCACCAGCTTGGCGATGACGTCCGGCGGAGCGACGATCCAGGCGACGCGCAGTCCCGGCGCCAGCACTTTGGAAAAGGTGCTGAGATAGATGACGTTGCCGAGCTTGTAGTGGTCGTCGCGAGCAACGTTGATGCGGTCCAGAACGACCAGCGGCGTGATGTGCTCGCCTTCGTAGCGAAGCTGGCCGTAGGGATCGTCTTCGACGATTGGGATGCCGTACTTGTCGGAGAGCGCGACCAGCTCGTCGCGCCGCGCGCGAGAGAGCGTGACTCCGCCCGGGTTCTGGAAGTTCGGCAGGATGTACATGAACTTCGGGCCGGAGCGCAGCGCCTGCTCCATGTTGCAGGTCTGGAGGCCGTCCTGGTCGACGGGAACGGTGACGTACTCCGCGCCCATCAGGTCGAAGGCTTGCAGCGCGCCCAGGTAGGTGGGCGACTCCACCAGAATGCGGTCACCGCGATTGATGAGCAGCTTGGCAATCAGATCGAGCGCCTGCTGCGAGCCCGAAGTAATAAGGATGTTGTCGATGCTGGCAAGAATGCCGTAACGCGCCATGTGGGCGACGATGAGCTCGCGCAGCGGGCGATAACCTTCCGTGGGGCCATATTGCAGAGCGATCGCCGACTGGGTCGATAAGACCCGGTGGCACGCCTCTTGGAAGCGCGCCACCGGAAAGACCTCAGGGGCGGGCAAGCCGCCGGCAAAGGAGATGACCTCAGGACGTTGAGTAAGCTTGAGGAGCTCGCGGATGATAGAACTTTTGGCAGTTTTAGTGCGCTGCGCGTAACGATGAGCCCAGGGCGCGGCCATAGGATGCCTCCATCAGAACAGCTAACGCTAACGCAGAGAAGAACGGCTGTCAGTGATGGCCGACACGGGCGTTGGGGCAGGTCGGCGGCGTTACCACGTACCCGCTAACGGCCAGCAATCTGGCACCGATGGACGATTGACAGTCGAGGGGAAGCAAGATAAGATCGCGGCCCTCGCTCGCTCCCAGCCACATTTGAAGGATTTGAAAGGAGCGCTCATGCGCCGCTTGAAGTTCTCTGTGCGTTTGGCTGTCTTTGCCATCCTGCTGGTCTCGTCCAATTTCGCTCAGCAAATGTCTACCATCACCGTGCCCAACCTGATTCGCTATGGCGGCACGCTTCGGGATACGAACGGCGCGCCGGTTTCTTCCTCAACCGTGGGTGTGACGTTCGCCATTTACAACCGGCAGGACGGCGGCGCGCCGATGTGGATGGAGACGCAGAACGTGACCACCGATGCCGGCGGCAACTACAGCGCGTTGCTGGGAAGCACGTCAGCCACGGGACTGCCTGGGGATCTGTTCTCGCAACAGGAGCAGCGCTGGCTGGGCGTGCAGGTGCAAGGACAGGCGGAGCAGCCGCGGGTGCTGATGGTCAGCGTGCCCTATGCGTTCAAAGCGCATGAAGCGGAGACGCTGGGCGGCAAGAGCGCGTCCGACTTTGCCCTCGCTAACAACGCGGCGTCCGCTGCGAGCAGCAGCAGTTCGGCCGCGTCGCCAAATACAACAACAAATAATCTGCCGGCAGCTAGCGGAGTGCGCAAAGGCGCTGCCATGGCCGGGCCAACCAACTTCATGGGATCGACGATAGATCAGATTGTGGGAGTCACGCAGAGCAGTACGGGCGCTGGAATTGTTGCCTCCGCACCTACCCTGGGCATCAAGGGCACGGCGACCGCGCCCAGTGGGACGGCCTACGGTGTCCAGGGTGTCGCAACTGGTACGGCTGGAGTGGGACTCATCGGCACCGCGAGTTCGACTACTGGCTTTACCTATGGCTTGAGGGGAACGTCGAGCAGCACGTCGGGAACGGGTGTGCGCGGTGTTGCCACGGCGACCAGCGGCAGTACGATCGGCCTCAGCGGTTACGTCGACAGCTCGTCGGGCATAGCGGGAGTGTTTAACAACGCGGCCGGCGGCAAGATCGTCAGCTTGCAGAATAATGGCGCGGAAAAGTTTGCGGTCGATGGCAGCGGCAATGTCACCGCAGCGGGACGATCAATACCAGCGGATTGTCGGGGACGACGAGCGCTCCCACCGGAGTTGGGCTTAACCGGAGACGCGACGAACACGACCGGGGCCAACACCGGCGTGATGGGCGAGACGTGCCAGCACCAACGGGCATCGGCGTCACCGGTACGCTAATGCCGTGACCGGGCAGTAATGCAGGTGTCTTCGGACAAAGCAACAGCAATGCGGGCTGGGGCGTCTACGGCCAGGAGAACGCAACTACCGGCCAAGCCATCGGCGTTGAGGGGTATGCCACCAGCAGCGGCCAGTACTCCGCCGGGGTCCTTGGATATCAGGCGAGCACTACAGGGGTGGTTTTCGGGGTCAGCGGGCAGACCAATAGCACGACGACGAATGCGTCTGACTAGGTGTGCATGGCAACGGTGGCGCGACCACCGGCCAGGTTTACGGCGTGATCGGGATGACCAATAGCACGACGAACTATGCGGCTGGGGTCAGCGGTTACGAAGGCGCGACCAGCGGCCAAGTCTTTGGGGTGATCGGCTCCACTGCGAGCCAGACGAACTACGCGGCCGGTGTCGACGGTGCGGAGAATGCGACGACGGGCGCGGTGTTTGGCGTCAACGGGTATACGCAAAGCACTACGAACGGCGCAGCGGGCGTCAACGGCAATGAGGGCGCGACCAGCGGCGTGGTCTATGGCGTAAGCGGAAGTGACCAACAGCACCACGGACAAGCGCCGCTGGCGTTGACGGCTACGAAGGCGCCGCTACCGGCCAGGTTTACGGCGTTGCCGGGATCACACGAACAGCACGACAGATGGCGCGGCTGGCGTGCAGCGGGTATGACGGCTGCTACAACCGGGCGAAGTTTTTGGTGTCACGGGAAGTACGAACAGCGAGCACCAGCGGGACTCGGCGTGGACGGCTACGCAAGGCGCGACCACCGGCGGTCCAGTCTATGGCGTCAGTGGATACGCTGCAAGCACCGGTGGAACCGGTGTGATCGGTAGCGCCATCGGCAACGTCAGCGGCTATGCAGTTGGTGTCGAGGGTGCGACTTACGAGCCCGAGCGGCACAGCGGGTGGCAGTTCGTCAACCTTAGCGGTCGGGAATGGTTCTGCAGTGATAGTCGGTCGCAGTGGCTATACCACGAGTGTTCACGTGTGGACGCGAGCGGCAATGGCCACTATGACGGCAATCTCAGCGTAGGGGGCACGCTGAGCAAGGGCGGAGGCTCGTTCAAGATTGACGATCCGCTCGATCCGGAGAACAAGTATCTCTCGCACTCCTTTGTCGAATCGCCCGACATGCTGAATATCTACAACGGCAGCGTGCGGCTGGACGCGCGTGGCGAGGGCTGGGTTACCATGCCGGAATATTTCCAGGCGCTGAATCGGGACTTCCAGTATGTCCTGACCTCGGTGGGATCGTCGCAACCGCGGCTCTACATCGCGCGCGAGATCAAGGGCAATCGCTTCAAAATTGCCGGCGGCCGGCCGAATGGGAAGGTGTCCTGGATGGTCACCGGCATTCGGCAGGATGCGTGGGCCAATGCGCACCGCATTCCAACGGAAGAGGAGAAGCCTGCTCAGGAGCGCGGGACGTATCTGCATCCGGAGTTGTATGGCGCCGGCGCGGACAAGAACACCGACGCTAGGTTGCAGCACTAGACGGCGGAAAGACCCACCCGGACAGAAAATGGTTGGGTGAGCAGCCTGCGCAGAGAAATGCCCCGCCCTAGCCAACCGATGGCTAGAACGGGGCACCCGTGCGTCTTGCAAGTCTAAACAGGCTGCTGACGCCGGCTTGAACAGAGTGCGTCGCAACCCGTGCCGCCGCTCCGCGGCTCGAACCGCAGATCCCTCCGCTCGGGCTGAAGCCCTCGGTCGGGATGACAAACATGGAAGGAGCGCGGGACGCGGCGCTGAAGCGCCGCTCTACCCGCACTGCCCGCTCTACCCGCACTGCCCGCTCTGCCCGCACTGCCCGAACTCAGGCTTTGTAGCCGGCTCCGCGCAGGGCGCTCTCGAAGCAGTGCATGAAGTGCGTCACGCTTTCGCTGGTGGCCAGCGGTCCCATCAGGCCGACGCGGAAGACCTTGCCGGCCAGCGGGCCGAAGCCGCCTGCGATCTCGATGCCGTTTTCCTTCAGCAGCGTGGTGCGAACCTTGGCGTCGTCGACGCCTTGCGGCACCTTGGGCGTGTTCAGGTTCCAGATGCGATTGGCCGGGTCGGGCACGTGCATCTCCAGACCCAGCGCTTCCACCCGCTTCACGAACTCCAGATGCGCCTTGTGATGGCGCTCCCAGCGGTTCTCCAGGCCTTCTTCCTCGATCAGCGCAAGGCCTTCGCGCAGGGCGTAGAACATGGTCGCCGACGCGGTGTGGTGATAGCGATGCGACTGAATCAGGTAGTCGGCGATGAGGGCGATGTCGAAGTACCAGGAAGTGTTGGGAATTTTGCGGGTCTTCAGATGTTCCAACGCGTGCGGCCCGACGGTCAGCGGCGAGAGTCCCGGAGGACAGCTCAGACCCTTCTGCGAGCAGCTGTAGGCGATGTCGATACCGGTCTTGTCGACCTCGACCGGCATGGCGCCCAGCGAGGTCACGCAGTCGGCGATGACCAGCGCGCCAACTTCATGTGCGGCCTTGCAGATGGCTTCGCCCTTCTGGAATGCGCCGGAGGAAGTCTCGGCCTGAACGTAGGTGACGACCTGCGGCTTCTCGAGACGAATGAACTCGGCAGCTTCCTCGTCGCTGAAGACTTCGCCCCAGGGCTTTTCGAGGCGAACCACGTTGCCGCCGTGACGGCGCGCCATCTCGGCCTGGCGATCGCAGAAGAAGCCGTTGGCGAAGGAGGCGACCTTGGTTCCGGGCGAAACGAAGTTGCTGATCGCGGTCTCCATGCCGCCGCTGCCGGTGGCGGAGATCAGGAAGGTCATCTCGTTCTTGGTGCCGAAGACCTTGCGCAGCAGTTGCTGAATCTCGTTGGAAATCTGGAAGAAGTACGCATCAAGATGGCCGACGATGGGTTGCGCCATCGCCTGGTAAACCCGGGGATGCACCTGACCGGGACCAGGGCCGTATAGAAGTCGTTTGGGGGGATGTATGGAGATTTCGTCCTTGATAGCAGTGGGTTCGGCGACAGTTGCCATGCAGCGCTCCTTTGCCTAGTAATGGATGTTCTCAGTATAGGAAGGGTGCGGAAAGTGTGCTGTGATCTGCGAACATTGCGGAGGGGCATGGGTAGTGGATCGTGGTTCGTGAATCGTGGATCGTTAGAGGCTGGCTCGGAAGGATTCCTGGCGGGGCTATCATTAAAGCGCTGTAGCCGTGGCAGAGTCGGCGATAATTGGGGAACGGTTTCAGCTTGAATAAGGAACCGTGGCAGGAGGTCCCATGGGATTGCGATTGACCGCCCAGCAAACGGAGTTGCTGCGGGACCTGTTGCAACAAGGCCTTCCGGGCGGGTTGACGACGGAGCAGTCGGAGCACCTGGACTCGATTCGCGCCGCGCACCTTGCCGAATTGGAGGCGTACACGCCAGGGCCCGACCTCAAGGTCCGGGCGACGCCCTTGCCCGGCGGGGGTCAGGAGTTTTACTTTCCGCCCGCGCCCTTCGGCACCAATGCTCCCGGTCTGTCGCTGGCATGGCTGGTGATATTTTGCATTGTGTACTCCGTGGGATATCAGGTGTTCTATCACTTCCAGCCAGGCGTGTTGATCATCATGCCTTTGTTCATGCTGGGAGTATTCGTTACGGTGATCATGGGTCTTTGGGTATTGGGGTTGTGGCTGGCGCCGCAACGGGTGACGATCGAGAACGGCACGCTTTCCAGAACAACAGGAATCTTGCGACGGACGCAGACATTGCCGGTAAGTTCGATTGCCTCGATCCATGCCATAACCGGCAGCCGGGCGATGAACAGTGCGATCCGCATCTGCGGGAAGAAGTTCTTGCGAGTGGGAGACGGAATCCGCGAACGGCGCGACGCCGAGTGGCTAGCCATGCAGATGAGCCGGGCGGCCGGCATCAAGCCGACGGCGTCTTTGCCTAGCGACTACGGCGACGAGCAACTGGAGAACCTACAAACTTTCCTTAAGAGTTTTGAAGGGATGGGCGGCCAAGCGGCCATTCGTATAGGCCCGCCGGGCACGCGCGAGCCGATAGAATGAAGATGCTAAGACGGATTTCTTTACTTGCGATTATCGTTGTGCCGCTGGCGTTTGCGGCGCCTTTCTGCGCGGCGCAGACCGAGCAACCCACCAAGTCCGCGGAGTCGGCCAAGCTGCTCAAGAGCGATCCGCTGCACGTGTTCAGCGAATCGGTGCAGCAGCTATCGGCCTCGGTGACCAAGTCGGTGGTGCAGGTGGTGACGACCGGCTTTGGGCTGTCTACCGACGAGGACAAGAACGACACGGCGTACCTGGAAGCGGAGCGCGGAATTGGCGCGGGCGTGGTGCTTTCGTCCGATGGCTACATCGTGACTAACGCGCATGTGGTGCAGGGCGCGCGCAAGATTCGCGTGCGCTTGCAGGGACTGGACAAGCAGACGGCAGCCAAGGTGGAAGCCTCGCCGCATGGCCCGATCGAAGCGAAGCTGGTGGGCGTTGATCGCGTAAGCGATCTCGCGGTGCTGAAGATCGACGTCAGCGGATTGCCGACGCTGCAACTGGCCGACTCGAATGACTTGAGGCAGGGGCAAATAGTGTTCGCGTTCGGCAGCCCGCTGGGACTGGAAAATTCGGTCAGCATGGGCGTGGTCAGCGCGACCGCGCGGCAGATCGATCCCGACAAGGCGGAGATCTACATCCAGACCGATGCGCCGATTAATCCCGGCAACAGCGGAGGGCCGCTGGTTGACGTTGACGGACATGTGATCGGAATCAACACCTTCATTTTGTCCGAGTCGGGTGGCAACGAGGGATTGGGATTCGCCATTCCGAGCGACGTAGTGCGCAGCGTGTATGAGCAGCTGAAAACCGAGGGGCACGTGCATCGCGGGCAGATCGGCGTCTATCCGCGAACGATTACGCCGGAACTGGTCGAGGGCCTGCACCTGCCGACGAATCGAGGTGTCCTGCTGGAGGACGTGGTGCCTGGTTCAAGCGCCGACCACGCTGGATTGAAGGTAGGAGACATTGTGGTGAGCATCGGCGGGAAGCCGGTGGCCGACGTGCGGCACTTTGCCGTCGATCTGTATGCATACCGGATCGGGCAACAGGCTGAGGTTGGAGTTCTGCGCGACGGGCAGGTGAAGACGGTGACCGTGAAGGTGATGGAGCGTTCGGATGATCCGGAGCGCTTCGCGGATATGGTGAACGGGCCGAATAACCTTGTGCCCAGGCTTGGAATCGTTGCGGTGACGATCAACGACGAGCTGCGTGACGCGATCGGCGATCTGCGCATTCCCAGTGGCGTGCTGGTGGCGGCGCGGACGCCCAGCAGCACATTATTGGGCGAAGGTCCGGAGCCGGGAGACGTTATCCACGCCATGAACGGCGTGCCGTTAAAGGACCTGCAACAGCTGCGGCAAGAACTGCACAAGATCAAGCCGGGCGATACGATCGTGCTGCAGGTGGAGCGGTCGGGAGTGCTGGTTTATCTGGTGTTGGAGACGGAGTAGGCGCCAGCGGGCGGCGACTCGCATGACATAGCATGGTATGCTATGCATAAGCTGCTATGCTTTCCATGCATGGTTAGCATCTTGGAGTTGTATGGGAGGTCGCCCGATGAGCCTGGCCGACAGAATTCGAATTCATGGACGAGAGCGGTATGTGATTCCGGCTCGAAAGCGCGGAGAAAGACGCTTCTCAATCCGGGCGGGAGATGTAATCAATGAACTGGGAACAAGCGGTCGTGCCCCTGCGGTGTGCAGTGCGTTAAAGACGCATCAATTTTTGAGGGACAACGGGCTGCGACTGGTCGATAGCTCGGGACCAAAATCCGGACAGAGCACCACCGTCACCTACACCTATGAGTTTGTGAACGCGGGTAAACCGGTAAAACGGGAGGATCCGTGGCTCAAACTGCGCGGTTCGTTAAAAGATATCTTTGCCGAGTTGGGCGGAGGCGACGCCTATCTACGAAATGAGCGCAACAACTTCTACGGTCACGGTGAACGTAAGTGAGCCGCATCTACTGGGACACAATGCTGTTCATCTACTGGCTGGAAGGCCATCCTCAGTATGAGAAAAGGGTGCATGCAATTCATTCCCGTATGCAGGAGCGCGGCGATGAATTGCTAACGGGCGCATTCACCTTTGGCGAAATTCTCGCCGGAGTCTACCGCAGCGGTGCGGCTCAGCGCGCGAGTGAGGCGCGGCAGCAGTTGCAGCAGGTGGTTGCGGAGGTCGTGCCGTTCACCATCGAGACAGCGGACCATTATGCTCGCATCCGGAGCAGTCTTGGCCTATCGCCAGCAGACAGCATTCACCTGGCTCTCGCGGCCCACGCTCGCACCGATCTTTTTCTGACCAATGACAAGAAGCTCGTGGGCAAATTTGTTCCGGGAATCCAATTCATCGTTTCTATGGAAGATAACGTTCTTTGATATCGGGCCCGCCAAGGCGCTGGGCGGCGTCGAGGCTTTACCTGGTACGAGCGCCGGTTTGCGTGGTGGCGAAAGCGGAGTTTGAGGGTTGGCAGCCATCGGATCTTCTCAATCTTTTAGATGACTGGGATGACCCATCCGGCGCGTTGATGTTGGGGCGACCGAGGTTATCCAAAAGGAAGGCGAGGCTAAGGACGGTTCAAAGAGAACAGGCGGGGGGAAGACCCAGGTTAGGCCAAAAGACGGCCGAACCTGGGGCACAAGCTAAGGACGGTTCAAAGAGAACAGGTGGGAGTGGAAGACCCAGGTTAGGCCAAAAGACGGCCGAACCTGGGGCACAAGAGATGGCGCACAGAAAAAGGCCGTCGTCAGAAAGTTGGCGACGGCCTTCAGTTTGTTGACCTCTCTTGCGACTAGCGCGCGGGTTGCGGTGCGAAGTAGCCGAAGAGGTCGAGGATGAGTTGCGTCTGGGAAGCCGAGAAGGCGTCGACCTCGCCATCGTTGGTGGGGACAATCGCCATGTTCGAGGTGATGAAGCCATCCTCGGCGTTCAGGGTGGAGACGGTCGGCTGAGTGGTGCCGTGCGGCCACAAGGTGAGGAACAGCATGGGAGCCGGCGGCACTACCGTCGCGTTGAAGATATAGCCTCCGGCGTTGCTGGGAGGCGCACAGGCGCTGGTTTCAACGGGGACCGTGATCTGACCATTGAAGCCGCTACCGCTTTGACGCGTGTCCAGCACACGGCAAGGAACCTGGGTATAGAGAGAGAGGCCGCCGGTGCCCGGGGCCGCGAAGTAGCCATCGACATCGACCAGCAGATCGGTCTGGTTGTCATTGGCGTAGAAGGCGGTCGCATTGTCGGGGCCAGCCGGTACGATGGCGGCATTGGCCACGATCGTCCCGGTGTTGTTGTTGAGGGTGGAGACTACCGGCTGCGTCGTACCCTTTGGCCACACCGTGAGGTAGTCCAGTGGGCCCTTGGAGGGGACGGCGGTGACGTTGAAGGAATACGCCTTAGCGCTGCTGGGGATGCCGCAGGTCCCCGCGATGTTATAGTCGCGTTCTTTTCCCGCCTGCAGCGAACCCTGATCCTGGCCATTGCGCGTATCGACGATACGGCAGGGCGTCACCTTGTAGTACTGAAGCGTTCCGGAAGCCGGCGCCGTGAAGTAGCCGTTGACGTCGAGAATCACGTTGCTGGTGTCGGTGACAAAGATGCTGACGCCGCCCTGATAACCGGCAGGCACGATGGCAGCGTTCGCCTTGATGCGCCCGTCGGTCGAATTCATAGTTGAGACATTGGGTTGGAACTCACCGGAGGGCCAGATGGTCAGATAACCCAGCGTTTTGCTCGGAACAACGGTGACGTTCAGCGAATAAGCAATGGCTCCGGCAAGACTGGGGCATTCCGCGCCTTGCGCCAACTCGGGAAGATCGAAGTTCTGCGAGGTACCGCCGTTGATCGGGAATCCGTTGCGGGTATCCACTACACGGCAGGGTTCAGTCGGAACGAACTGAATAGCGGTAGGTGCGACGCCGGAGAGCACGGAGACGGTGTTGTTGCCGACGTTGGAGACGTACGTCCGGTTGACCACAGGATTGACCCAGGCTTCGACGGGCTGACTGCCGACGGCGACAACCGTCGTGCTCAGGGTCGCGGGATTGTAGGCGGTCACCGTGTTGTCGCCGGTGTTGCACACGAAGACGGTGTCGGTGGAGGTGTTGACCTCGATGTCGTTGGGTGAATTGCCGACGTTCAACGTCTGGATGGCGAGCGCCACGCCGTCGATGATGGTCGAGGTATTGTCGGTGTTGGCCGAGGTGTAGGCCTGATTGGTCACGTTATTGACGGTCATGGCATTCGAACCCTTGCCGACCGTAACATGCTGCGTGGCGTACGTGTTGCCGTTGATCTCGGTCACGGTTCCGTTGACCTGCGAATCGTCCCCCTGGCCTAAAGGGCAGGAGGAATCGGTACCGCAGCCGTTCAGCACCCAGATCATGTTGGTAACGGGATTCACCAAGACAATGCCGGCCCCGTAGTCGGTAGTGACGGTTTTGACCACGGTGTTATTGGCGCCGTTGATGACACTGACCGTGCTGGGCGCTGGTGTAGCGTTGCAGCCAGGCTGATTGCCGCAGTAGTTGACCACGTAGACCATGTTGGTGACGGAGTTCACGGCTACCGCCTGAGGATAGTTGCCGACGGTGACGGTGGCGGTGACGGTATCGGTGTTGCCGTCGATCACGCTTATCGTCGTGCCTCTTCCGTTGCCGTTGTTCACGACATAGATCTTGTTGGTGATGGGATTGACGTCCGCGACCGTGGGATGAGCTCCGACGGCGATGGTCGTAGTGACGGTATTGGTGGCCCCGTTGATCACCGAAACGCTATTGTTGGCGCGGTTGGTAACGTAGATCTTGTTGCTGACCGGATTGATCACCAGGAACTGCGGGTTGGTCTGAACGGTGACGGTGGCCGTAACCGTGTCGGTAGCTCCGTTGATGACGCTAACGGTTCCGGCGCTGCAGTTGACGGGATCGGTACCGCAGGTATTCAGCACATAAAGCGTATCGGTGGCGGGATTGGCGGCGAGATAGTAGTTAGCATTCTGCACATCGATGGTGCCAATCAGGGTCTGTGCAGCCGCCGGCACGACGGCAATGGCCAGGGTGAGAACAAGAACGAACCAGGGAAAACGTCGCATCGCTGTTTTGGCTCCTTGGAAATAGCGCATTCCGACAACCTTGGGGACGTGGTTGACGGGAAATTTGCTTGGCAACACTGCAGTGCCGGACCGGCACACCTACATGCCCCACCCACTCCCCACTAGTGTTGAGGTGGCAGCAACGGCAGAGGCCTTAGGGCTCTATTCGCGACGTCCTGAGTAACGGCGCCGGATCAAGTGTTAAAGCGTGTCCCTACACTTTGCACTCTTCATGAGATTAGAGCAAGGGACATGTTGGGACATTTCGGGGCATTTCCATGCATTCGCCCCGCGCTGCCCCGCGCGCTCCCCGCTTTCTTCTTCGGAACCGGCGTCTGCTGTTCGCTCGCGGCCTGAGCGCAATCCGCACTGCGATCCCTTCGCTGGGTGCCCCATTCAAGCTTCTTTTGCTTGAGTGGGGTTTTCGTCTCAACCCTAAAGCAATCCCCTGCTTTTTGTTCGCGCGCGACCTGAGCAGAATCCGCACTGCCATTCCTCCCTTCGCCCGCAGCTTCGCCGCAATCCTCACTCGGCGCGCCCCGCTCCTGCGACGCCTCCGCCGGTTCCTCCGCTGGCGCCAGGGCCGCATTCATCTGCCGCAGGTTCGCCGCCGCTCCATGCAGCGCCGACAAGATCATCTTCGCCCGTCGATCGTCGATCCGCTGCTGCGCCACCGCATGGATCAGCTGCATGAACCCGACCTGGATCGCCGCGCCATCCTCCAACTGCGGAAACTCGTATTGACAGCAAGGATCCTTCTCGTGACCCGGGTTCCACAGCAGCACAAAAAGATTGGTCGGCGGGATCAGGCGATGCGCTCCCGCGTGATAATGGCAATACTTCTCCCCTCGCACTGACGGCGACCCGCACTGCGTTCCGCCCGGCTTGATGTGCTCGCATATTGGAAGACTCATAAACGTACCCCCCTGCAAGAATAGGTCTTGAAAACAAAGGCTTTAAATTAAAGTATTCATTCCATTGAACTTACTGATTCCGCTAACCCGTTTATCTTCAGCAGCTTGCATCCTTCTCCGCAAAGTATTGATTCCATTCGGCATATTCCCAACTCGTTTACTATCCATGACTTGCCTCCATGCATCGCTTTGTAACAGGGCACGACTTCAGTCGTGCCGATAAGCTGTTTATTTCTCGTCCGAGCCGGCTTCACAGGCTGCTGAAAAACTGGTTGCCCTAGGCAGACCGGGTAGTGCTGGCCTTCAGGCCAGCGTTTAAGCCGTTTATTTTCTTCCTGAGTCGGCTTCAAGCCGACGGCACAGAACTGACGAACCGGAGTTTTTCAGCGGCCTGTTCAGCCGGCGACAGAACTTTGGCGCAAAGAGGTTTTCAGCACTCTGTTTAGCCGCTGAGGGAGCGCGCCTCAACCTAATAAGATCTTCCCTTAGCAAAATTCCTCCTCAAACAAAAAGGGACAGGAGCGCCCTTCAAGGTCTCCTGTCCCTCAACTCAGTATCCAAACTGCACCACTATCAGGTCAAGTCAATTCGCCACCAAAATGCGCGTCATTCCCACAACGGGAACGCGCACTGACCCGCCTGAGTCGGCGGCAAGCTTCGACAAACCGCCAAAAAATTGAGGTGTCATCCTGAGCGGAGCGAAGCGTAGCCGAAGGACCCCTATCGCCGCCATCCCGAGCCATTGAGGTGTCATCCTGAGCGGAGCGAAGCGCAGTCGAAGGACCTCTATCGCCGCCATCCCGAGCCATTGAGGTGTCATCCTGAGCGGAGCGAAGCGTAGCCGAAGGACCCCTATCGCCGCCATTCCCTTTCACATTGTCATCCCAACCGACGGCCTCAGCACCCTCCACCTTGTCATCCCGACCGACGGCTTCAGCCCGAGCGGAGGGATCTGCGGTCCGCCGACCACTCGCACCTGCCGTTTCTGACAACTGGCAACTGGCCGCTGACAACTGTTTCCCGAGCCCGCCAGGGCGAAACTAAATAGCCCAGCGCGGAAGCGCTGGGTACGCTGGTTATTTTGAATTCCGAGCCGGCTTCACAGGCTGCGAAAAAAATCGAGCTTCCAGAGCGTCCAACTTCCGCTGTCGAGCCATCGCTAATCGCACCACGCAGAACCGAGTCCCGCCCTGCGGGACGGAACTAGGTGTCGCGGCCAACTGCGTGTGCATGCAGAATCGAGTCCCGCCCCGCGGGACGGCGGCAAGATAGCCCAGCACGCAGCGCCCTCTTTTGGCGCGGAGTGCTGGGTAACTTGCCCCAATAACCCAGAGCCGGCTTCAGCCGGCGGCACTCTTCTCGGATTTGGCCTCTCGCTCGTAACTCGCCGGTAGGATTGAGCCCGCCAGGGCGAAACTAATTAGCCCAGCGCGGAAGCGCTGGGTACGCTGGTTATTTTGAATTCCGAGCCGGCTTCAGCCGGCGGCACTCCCCCCTTTTTGCTCCATCGTGTCCGCCGACAAGAGCCTGCTCTAGCGATCCGCACTGATGGAGCATCTGGCCCATGATTTAATGATTAGGTGAGCCAAGATTCCAGAACGCGGGATGATCTCGAGGGCCTGGCACTCTTGCGCTTCAGGCAGGTCAGCGAAGCCGAACGTCGGGTCCTGTGCGCGGCCGCCAAAGGCGGAACGGCCTACTGCGGCCCGAGCGAGAATAGTGGTGATCGGAGTAACGATCCCGCCAATGCCGGCAGCTGGGGCGGGGAGCGCCAAGTCCGTGCTGAGCTTATCCGATGGCTATGTACCCAGCCCGACGCTGCTCAAGAGGTTGATCCGAGAGGAGTTCATGTCTGGGCTGCCAAGATTACCGGCGATCTCGATCTCTCATTCAGCAATGTGGGCTTTCCACTATCACTGTGCAACTGTTGGCTCGTAAATGACGCGATCCTCACGTGCCTAACGATACCAGCATTGAGCCTAAGAGGAACTCGGACGCAGTCGTTGTACGCGAATGGCGTGATCGCGAAACAAGACATACGCTTTGATCGCGGATTCGTCTCCACTGGCGATGTGTTTTTACAAGCGGCTCACATTGGCGGGAGCTTGGCATGCAACGCGGGAAGCTTTCGGAATCCTGCGCGCGCTGCGCTTTCTGCAGACCGGGTCACCGTAGGAGGGAGCGTATTCCTCAAAGACGGGTTTCGCGCGCAGGGTGAAGTGCGGCTACCCGGAGCACAAATCGGGAGCAATTTGGAATGCGACGGCGGCTCCTTCCAGAACCCGGGCGGGGCAGCACTAATAGCGCAGAGCATCAATGTCGGCGGTAGTGTTTTGCTCCGGAATGGATTTTCCGCAGAAGGGACCGTACACCTGCTTGGAGCAAGGATCGTGGGTGCTCTCGATTGCGAGGAGGGTACTTTTACGAATCCGGACGAAGACGCTCTCTGCGCGGATTACGTCAAAGTTGGCGCCGCATATTTGCGTGACGGCTTTACGGCCAATGGCCGGGTAGTCTTTCACGGGGCTGAGTTCGCAAGAGGCCTTCACTGCCGGCAGGGGACGTTCAACCCTTAACTTAAACACGGCAGCTATCCGTGGAATCTTGCATTGGAAGAATGTGGATAACGCCCAGAGCGTCCAACTCGACTTAAAACGCCTCGGTTGATGCCTTGGAAGACGAAGAGGCCAGCTGGCCTGAACATGGGAGCCTTCATCTCGACGGATTTGTCTATGGTCGTTTTTCGGAAGGGCCAGCGGACACCAAAACGCGGCTTAGGTGGCTCGCGCGGATTCAGGAATTTACGCTTCAGCCTTACCAGCAGCTCGCCAAAGTGTTGCGCGAAAGCGGTGACGCACGCGGAGCGCGTCAGGTGCTCTTCGAAATGGAGCGCCGCCGTCGGGCAAGAGAGGACAGTCGTTGGTATCAGCGTGTCTGGGGCTGGATACTCAAATTGACCATAGGGTATGGCCAGAGGTCCGGGCTGGCCCGATCGCGGCTGCTGTGCTTGATTATTCTGGGCTTTACGCTTTTCGGTTTCGGCTACTTCGGGGGTGCGATGGTGCCAACCGACAAGGATGCCTACGCTGCATTTGAACAGCAAGGTCAGCCGCCCAAATACTATCCCAGCTTCAATGCCCTGATCTACTCTCTCGAAAATGCCTTTCCGCTTGTCAGCCTCGGAGTGAAAGATCGCTGGGAACCCAATCCCGGAATCGTAAGCACAATACCCGAATTGCGATGCCGAGGTTTACAGGCAATGGGCCGATTTTCTCTTCGCAACTGGCACCCGTGCCGGATCTACGCCCCGTGGGCCTTGCGTGGCTGGCTCTGGTTTCAGATTTTGGCGGGCTGGGTGCTGCGACACTGTTCGTCGCGGGCTTGACCGGCGTCGTGAAAGCGGTAACCCCCAGCCATCCGTTCTCTTGCGAATTGGTGGATAACGGCGGCCCCGACTAGAAATACTCTGCCGTCCCCGTGGGACTCGGCGCTCCCCCTCTCATGGCACCCACCGTTGAAACGGTGGGCTATCCTCTTTCGCGCCCAAGGCGCTCGGACCTTCGTTTCTTGTCCGCTTCGATTCGAATCACAAGTCTCCTCCGACTTTGGCGCGCCAAATTCCGGCGCGCCCTCGCTCGGGATGACAAATTACGAGAGGCGTCTACGACCCCGCAACGCCGCCGTTCTAGAATGACCTTATGAGGATCCTGTTGTTCAGCGGAAAGGGCGGCGTCGGCAAGACCAGCCTGGCGGCCGCGACCGGCGTCCGGCTTGCCGAGCTCAAATATCGCACGCTGGTGATGAGCATCGATCCGGCGCACAGCCTGGGCGACGCCTTCGATCTCGAAACCGACCTCTTCCACGTCACCACCTCCGACCCGCTCGCCATCAACGACCGGCTCTCCATTCAGGAGCTGAACATCCAGAGAGAGATCAAGCGCCACTGGCAGGAGATCTCGTCGTATGTCAGCTCGGTGCTGCGGACCACCGGCATCAGCGGCGTCGAGGCCGAGGAGCTGGCCATCCTGCCCGGCATGGAAGAGCTGAGCGCGATGATGTACATCAACCAGTACCGGCGCGAGAAGCGCTACGACGTCATCGTGCTGGACGCCGCGCCCACGGCCGAATCCATGCGCTTCATCAGCATGCCGACCACGCTCGACTGGTACATGAAGCACATCTTCCCGTTCCAGCGGAATCTGCTGAAAGCGGTGCGGCCCATCGCCAATCGCATGGCGCCCTTCGAGCTGCCGCCCGACACCTACTTCGGCAACATCCGCGACCTGTTCGAGAAGCTGGAAGGCGTCGACGACATCATGGAAGATCCGAAGATCACCAGCGTGCGCCTGGTGACCAACGCCGAGAAGATGGTGCTGCGCGAGACGCAGCGCGCGTTTGTCTACTTCTCGCTGCATGGGCTGACGGTCGATCAGGTCATCATCAATCGCCTGCTGCCGGCCGAGGTGAAGGACACGTGGTTCAGCGAGTGGCACGCCTCGCAGGACAGAACGGTGCGCGAGATCGAGGAGTACTTTGCGCCGGTGCCGGTGAAGAAGGTGCCGCTGTTCTCGCACGAAGTGTTGGGCAAGCAGCGGCTGGAGGAGCTGGCGCGGGTGCTGTATGCTGAAGGCGAAGATCCGGCGGCCGTGACTCGCACCGAGAAGCCGTACACCTTCGGCAAGGTGGACGGCCGGTACGAGATTCGCGTGCTGCTGCCGTTCGCGACCAAGGGCGAAGTCGAGCTGTTCAAGAAGGGCGACGAGCTGGTGGTGCAGATCGGCAGCTTCCGCCGCCACATCGGGTTGCCGCGATCGATGGCGGCGCTGTCGCCGTCGCGCGCGCGGCTGGAGAGCAAGGTCCTCACGGTTGAGATGAAGGAGACAGCATGACGCCCCGCAAAGTTCAATCAAGTGCGAATGAAGAAGTTGCTTATGAGCGCTGCCTGTGCCGCGAGCTGATCGACACGGTGCGCGAATTTGTTGGCGTCTCGCCGGCGGTGAAGCAGCACCTGTCGAACTCGCGCGTCGAGTTCCTGAAGGCGATCCGCACGGTCATCGACGAGCGCATCGACCACCTGTCCGGCCAGGCGCAGAAGGGGACGAAGGTCGCGGTGGAGTGAACGGCTTTGCTTTGAAGGGGCGCAGCTTTAGCTGCGCCGTTACAGCGCGGCAAAGGAAGGGGCCTTTAGGCCCTGAGGTCCAGCACCCTCAGCGGCTAAAGCCGGGGATCTAATTGGGGAGGCGTATCGGCACGCCTGAAGGCGTGCCCCTTCAAAGCGGATTCAATGCCCTTCTCTTCCCTGCCGGAACGACACCAGCTCCCATGCGCCGTCCGGCGAGGAAGTCTGCCGGCGGAGGATGTAGAAGTTGCCATCGTCGGCGCGAACTTTATACGCGATGCTTTCCGGCTCGTACCACTGATCCAGCACCGCCTCCACCGCGTACTGCCTTCCGTCCAGACGAAAGCGCACCGGCCGCTCGTCGGCCTTCTGTCCGGAATAGCACTCCACTTCCAGCTTCATCACGACCAGTTCGCAAGCACTTCTTCGTCGCACGCCGCGGCAGCCAGCTCTTTCATCTTCTCGGTATGAGCATCGGCCTTGCCTGCCGCTGTCAAAGGCATTGGCTTCGTCTCCGCCTCGCCCAGATCGGTGAAATGCCGCATGAAGATTCGCATCACATGGGCGACGCCGGACTCCAGAATGCTTCGCCCATCCTCTGCAAAATACGCCCCGCGCGAGAAGCTGCCGGTAATGATTTCGTAGGAAGGAAAATACGTCACATCGGCGCAGCTTCGAGCCACAGCTTCCGCCGCGACGCGCAGCACCGACTTGGAGTATGTCGTCGCCACCAGGACGTGCTTGTCTTCCGCTGTAGCGACCAGTGGGACGGGAGAAACGGTGAGGATGATCCGCGCCCGCTGATTCACCGACCGAAGCAGAGAGATGAACTGCTTCAAATCCTCGGTTACATCGGCAACGTCAAAGTTCACGAACTTGTATTTCCCCGCATCGAACTCCCCGCCGCCGGTCCCGGGACAAATCGGATACGCCGCGCCGTCCTCGCGCGAGATCCAGCACTCCGTCAGCCCCAGCGTGAACACAAAGATATCCATCTCTTCCAACGCGCGCCGCACGCAGGCAAAATGATGCTCGTGATCGGCGCGATACTCCTCCAGCGTCTGAAAGCGATCTTCCTGAATGCGCGGCCGGAACGGATCGGTGTATCGCCCGTCCGCTTCCCGCCAGTAATCCTCTTTAGGAAGGAACTGTCCATACACGCGCTGGAACAGCTGCCGCAGCTGCCGCGCGGTATAGATGTTGCCGTATCGCGCGCTGAACAGCCCGTAACCATATTGTTCGCCAAGCTCAGGAGGGGTAATCGGATGTGCGGTCTCGGTGACCAGAAAATTCAAGCCGGCATTGCGCAAGTAGCGAGCCACATGCTGCGCAAAGCAACTTCCCGCGGTGACGATGCGGTCGCTCATCCCGATGCGATACGGCGCCGACACGAACGGGTCGACTTCACTCGCGGGCACGTCCGCAATCGCTTTGCGCCACAAGCGATAGTCGGGCAGATTCCGATAGGGATGATCGTTCACCGCGTCACCTCAACTTCATGCGCCTTCTGGAACTCCCGGTCGATCCATTGAATTACCGACGCGCCATAACTGCGATTGCCATGCACCGAATCCGGCCACGATGCCGACTCCAGCAGAAATCCCGCGCCGTCGACCACCTCGCTCGCAACCTCAAGATAGCGACAGCCCAGCTCTTCGCACCGCTGGCGGAAAATCGACGACTGCAACAACCACAGTTTCATCCTCAAGCTTGCGGGCGCGACTCCGTTCTCCTGAATCGCCTGCTGGAATGGCCCTGCGTTCGCGCGGATGTAGTCCGCACTCGCCACCGGCGGCGGCGATTGCAGAAACACAATCGGCAGGCTGGTCGCTTCCCGCAGCGCGTTCATGACCGACAACGGATGCTCCATGCTGCGCTCGAAGGTCTTTCGCATCAGGCTGGGCGCAATGATCTCCACTCCACAGCGCACCGGCAGATCCGGCCGCTCCGGCAGAGCAAAATCGAAATGGCGAGGATGTTCGACATGACCGATGAACTGATATTCGTTACCGCTGATCGAAGCGATAAGGAATGGCGGCACTTCGCGCAGCGATGCGAGTTCCTTGTCGAGCCGCCGTCGCAAAGCCGGACTCAGCACCGTGCGGTTGCCTCGCTAACCACGTTGGGCTGGAATTCCTGGTTTTGCAGCAGAATCCAGTGCAGATGGGTTTTCGGTGTTTGCCACGCATCAAGTTGATCCTGTTGCGAGTAGAACAGCGACATGATGTGGCTGTGTCCGATACCAACCGTGCAATTCTGCGAAGCCACCGCACACTTGGCTACAGTGTCATCGTCAACGACATCCGGCTGTGACTTGGCTGCAGTTTGCCCGTCCCGAGGCGCCTGCTTCGACTGCGAGGATTTCCGCCAGAACGCCTTCCACCCGGAACTCGGCAAGCGGCCCTCCTCTCCTTAATATTGGATCGATCTCAGGTGGCGAAACTGTGTTGGACCAGTCGGTATAGGGACCAGCATAAGTTCGTGCTGCTTAAGCTGAATATACCTCAACTTGTGATCGTTACGGAGGACTCCGAACCTTCGAGTGCTGCCTTATCGGCGTGGGTGCAGACAGTACCAACGTTCGGGTAGAGCTGGCCTTCAGGCCCGCGTCTAAGCCCACTTCTCACATCTGTCATCCCGACCGAGGGCTTTAGCCCGACCGAGGGATCTGCGGTTCCAGCCGCGGAGCGGCACCACCCGCCGCGACACAGTTTTATGCAGCCGTGAAGACGTGCTCCACCGAAACGATCCATAAAGAATTCAATCGCCCACTGCGCGCCGTCACATCTTTGCAACCCCCATTCCTGTATGCTACTTTCAGAGATGATTCGAGGTACGCTTTGCGCGCTCAAGTACCCGCTGGGCTAAACCGCAAAGAGGCTGAGATCTACTCCCGCCTCGATCCGGAGCGGTTGCCCCACCACATCGCCATCATCATGGACGGAAATGGCCGCTGGGCCAAGCGCCGCCATCTTCCGCGCATCGCCGGACATCGCTCCGGTGTGGCCTCCGTACGCTCGACGGTCGAGACCGCCGCGCGCCTGAACATTCCCGCGCTCACGCTGTATTCGTTCTCCGCCGAAAACTGGAAGCGTCCCAAGGGCGAAGTCGAATTCCTGATGAACCTGCTGCGCCGCTACCTGAAGATGGAGCTGCCGACGCTGATGAACAACAACATCCGGCTGCAGTACATCGGCCGCCAGCAGGAGCTGCCGCAAGAAGTGCAGGAGCGCATGTCGTGGGCGCGCGAGATGACCGAGCGCAACACCGGCATGGTGCTGACGCTGGCGCTCAACTACGGTTCGCGCACCGAGCTGGTCGATTGCTTAAACGCGCTGGTGCGCGAGGCCTCGCGCAACGGCGGCATCGAGCAC
>CAVONC010000013.1:0-413710 GCA_963697175.1 uncultured Acidobacteriaceae bacterium
TGTTTTCAGTGACTTGCGGCACGGGATATCTGAACGCGTCGAAAAGAGATTAAAAATTAATCTCGACTAAATAAAAAAATCATCTACAGGGCGGTCGGGACCAAATTTTCATGTCCTGCTGATCTGGTACTTACGGCAAAGATAGTGCATTCTCTGTTTGTCAATATGCAGTAAGCGGGCTGCGTCCACCTTGTTCCCGCTGCTCCGCCGTAGTGCAGCATGCAGATACGCGACCTCAATTCTGGCGATTTCCTCGTCGAACTGCACGCCCTGATCGGGAATGAGCAGGGCCTCCTGTGAGGTGGTGCTGTGGTAGAGGATCCGCTGGGGCAGATGTTGCATCTTGATGAGCGGCCCATCCACCATGAGCACCAATCGTTGCACCAGATTCTCGAGCTCCCGCACATTGCCCGGCCAGGGGTCTTCCTCCAGCACCTGCATAACTTCCGGATCCACCCGCTTTAGCGGTACCCCGTTCTCGGCGCAGTAGATGCGCAGGAAGTGCTCGATGAGCAACGGCACATCTCCGGCCCTTTCGCGCAGGGGCGGCAGTGAGATCGGCACCACGTTGATCCGGTAGTACAAGTCTTCACGAAAGCGGCCGACCTGCACCATGGCCTCAAGATCTTCATGAGTAGCCGTAATCAGGCGGAAGTCGATCTTCTTAGCGGTGTTGCCGCCAATGCGAGTTACCACGCGGTCCTCAAGAACGCGCAGCAGCTTCGTCTGCAGCGCCAGGCCCAGCGTGGCGATCTCATCGAGAAACAAAGTGCCGGTGTGTGCCAGCTCGATGTGGCCGGCACGGGCCGCCCTGGCATCAGTGAAAGCTCCCTTTTCGTGCCCGAACAGCTCCGCCTCAATCAGGTTCTCAGGCAAGGCCGCACAGTTGATGCTCACAAAGGGTTTCTCGGACCGTGAGCCCAACGACACGATGGCGCGAGCGACCAGTTCCTTGCCCGTGCCACTCTCGCCTCGGATCATCACCGTGCTGCTGCTGTCGGCGACCCGTTGAATGGTGTCGTATACCAGGCGCATCGGTTCGCTGGCGCCGATTAGTTCGCCGTACGATGTCTGCTCGGCCTTGGCGCTTAGTCGCTCACGGTACTCGATCTCTGCCCAGCGTTTTTCCAGCGCCCGTCCGAGCACAATCCTGACCTCTTCGAAGTTGATCGGGGCGACAAAATACTCATCGACGGTGGCATCCATGGCCTTGTGACGAAGGGCTTTGCTATGCGAGCGGGTCAACGCCGCCAGCAGCAGATCAGGCAGCAGCGAACGTAATTCGGCAGTAGCCGCCAGCCCCTCATCCGGGCGTTCACCAACCACATCGATATCCACGATGACGGCGTGGGGCGGGTGCTTTCTCACCCGCGCGGTCAATTCATCCCAGGTTCGCAGGATGTACAGGTCGTATTCAGCAGAAAGACATGCCTCAGCCTCTGGTCGTATGGACTCGTCGGTGGTCACAATGAGGATGCTGAACCGAGAGGGCCGATTCTCGCTGATGGTGCTCGGCATGAGTGCTCCCAGCCAGCTCCGCAACAGGCGGCGTTAACGCGCTTGTCGGGTCCTGGATCTCTGCGCCCGCCAGATAGTCAGGGGCTTGCTCGGATATTGGAGGTCGAAGGCATTATGCCATTGTTTTTTAAATCCAGCGGTTTAATTTTTCATCTCAAGATTCTGCGCTAGCACAGGAAGGCCGCAACGCATATCCACGTCTTGGCTAGATCATTCGCAGCAAAATACGCTTGCAAAGCCGTCATCTTCGTCATAGGGTAAGCGGCATCGGCCAAAGGCTTCTCTGAAGGTTACCCTAGGAGGGTAGGTTGGATATTAATGTTCGCAAGCGATCGCAGGTGCAGGTGCTCCAATTGAAGGGGCAGCTTCGGCTGGGCGACGCTGTCGACGACCTGCAGCGCACGATCAACGAGTCATTGGCGGAGGGTGACACGCGCTTCGTCATCAACTTGTCGGAAGTGCCGATGATCGACTCCAGCGGCATCGGTGTACTGGTGCGATTTCTTACGTCGGCGAAGAAGCGAGGAGGAAGCGTCAAGCTGGTGAACCTTTCCAGCTTCGCGCAAAAAACCCTGCGCGTGGTGGGTGTGCTCGGCCTGTTCGATGTTTATGAAGACGACGACCAGGCAGTCGCGTCGTTCAATTGATCTTTGGATCGACAAGAAACGAGAAAAATCCCATGAGGCTCCATGTCTTTTGAGGCGGGCGCGGCCGACCAGCCCGGTCAAGTGACCAACACATTCGAGCTTCGCGTGCCAGGCGAAGTCCGCGCCCTTTCCGCGGCGACGGATAGCATCTCCGCCAAGCTACTGCAGTTGCAGATTCCCGGAGAAAAGCAAATGGAAATTATTCTGGCGGTCCAGGAGGCGTTGGCCAATGCGATAGTTCACGGCTGCAAGAACGACCCATCCAAAGAGGTTCGATGCCGCTTTGAGCAGTATGCAAGTGGTCGCATCTTGATCGTCGTGAGCGACCCAGGCCCTGGTTATTCGCCAACACAACTTCCCAACCCCATGACGGCCGATCATATCTACGAAGACCATGGCCGCGGAATATACCTGATTCGCCAACTGATGGATAACGTCTCGTTCGAGGACAACGGAAGCCAAATCAGGATGTGGAAATACTGAGCCGCCCTGGCACTGTGACCCGCTGTCGATTGCCAGCTTGAGACCGGTCTATCGCAACGGGCAAGCCATTAAATGAGCAGTGCTTAAACCCTCCTGCCGACGATGACTGCTGATAAATCGCAAAGTAGTAGGTAATCCTAAGCAGGCCGTCTCTGTATTCTGTCCCGGCGATCCTAAGTGACTTGGGCCAGAAGTCTGGTTGTGAGAATTTTTCCCGAAACGTCCCAAGTCCAGCCATCCACATGAGCGAGTTGTTTGAATGCTAAGTCCAGGAGGAGCGCGAGGTGTTACAAGAAGCTGAACTCAGCACAACGCTGATTCAGAGAACACCTCGGAGGTTCCTCAGAGACTATGTACTTCATCGGACTCGATGTACACAAGAAGACGATCAGCTATTGCGTGAAGGACGCGGCTGGTCGTGTGTATCAGGAAGGCAAGATCGGATCGACCCGCCGGGAGCTGGATGAGTGGATCCGAACGATGCCTCAGCCCCGGACCATCGCCATGGAAGCGACGATCTTTACTGGGTGGATTTACGATCACCTGCTTCCGCATGCCGAGAAGGTGAAGGTAGCGCATCCTTTGATGTTGCGCGCGATTGCTGCGGCCAAGAAGAAGAACGACAGAATCGATGCCGGCAAGATCGCCGATTGCTTGCGTTGCGATTTCCTGCCCGAGTGCCACATGGCATCGACCGAGATCCGCGACCGGCGCCGCACCCTTCGCTATCGCAGCCTTGTAATCAAGCAGATGGTGCAGATGAAGAACCGCGTGTCCGGCCTGCTGATGGAGACCGGAGTCAGCTACAACAAGCAGCGACTGCACAAGGTGGGCTACTTCGCGGAGCTGATGACAGCCAACGAAGACGTGCACGAAAGCATACGGCCCCTGCTGAAGCTGAGCCGGGACCTGATCAGCCGGTCGCAGAAGCTGGATTACGCCCTGGTCAGTTCGCTGGAACGAGATCCACTGCTGAAGGAACGGCTGCGGAGGTTGAGGACGGTACCGGGCGTGGGTCCGATCACTGCGCTAACGTGGGCACTTGAGATCGGCGACTTCACCCGGTTCTCATCGATCAAGCAGGCCATCAGTTACTGTGGGCTCTGCGGAGATGAAAAGAGCTCAGCTGACAAGGTGATGCGAATGCCGATCTCGAAGCAGCGCAATAAGCATATCCAGCGCGTGCTGATCGAGGCCGCCAAACTGGCGCCGCGGGAGTCACCCGAGCTGGCCGTGATCCGCGCCAGAGAACTGGAACGAGGTAATCCGAACCGCGCTACGCTAGCCGTTGCTAGGAAAATGGTCAGCTACATGCTTGCGGTGGAGCGCAGAAAGCAGGATTTCGTGCCTGCCGAAGAGTTCAGCCGAACCGCGGCTGCGTAAGAACCTTTTCCTGATAATGGAAAAGCAAAAACATCGGGATACATGAACGCGCAGGCTGCCAGGTCCCGCCGGTTGCCGACTGGGCGAAGGGGCACTACTCCGGAGGCTCATTACGAATTGTTTCGGGACTGGCAGCGAACACAAACTCAATCATCTGTGACGGCTCTGGCGAGCCCGAGACAGCAAATGGATGTCCGGTCCTGCATCGGATGCGGGGACCATCCGCCGTGAGGCACTCGTGCGCAACCCTGAATCCTGATCAATCAAACGCACGCTCTCGCGAGCGTGCCCAGAGATTTCGCGTCTTCTTCTTGACTTTGACTTACATGGAAGTCGGCAACCCGCGGAAGTGACAACCCTCAGATGCGCGCGTATTTCAATGCTTTAGCCTCCAGCTCGCTGTACCACTGGTCGATCTTAAGTGGAGGCGGCGCTGCAGGCAACACCAGAGAGAGCAAGCGATCTCCGTCAGGAAAAACCAATCCCAGTTCATCGAGGAAGGCGGTAGTCTGCCCGAGCTCTTCGGACTTTGCGAAAGCGAAGTTGGTTCTCCGCAACGTGCCAAGCGAGATCGGCCGCGCGCACGCCAACAGCACTTCAGCGGTCGCCGCGTCGAGGTGGTGCACTCTTGCTTGTCCGTCTCGACAGTCTTGGACGGCCATGGCGCCATGACTGTCTAGGGGTCCATCCTGGTACAACCAACCCTGCTGCGCCTGCTTCAGCAACCTCCAAGAATTTACGAGCCGGTTGATCTTTGCGTAGGTGCGCGTCAAGGCGGTTGAGTTCTCGAACTGACGCTCGAAGTAATAACAGTAGTCCTCAAGCGCAAAACTGGTTTCCCTCAGGTAGTCGTCAGAGAAGATCAGGGAATAGCTAGGGTCGGGTCGCGGTACGCCCACGCCAAAGGTATCCGGCTTGGCCTGCAGGGGCGAGTAACGAGTGATTTTCACCGGCGCGCAGGTGACTGGCGGGTCCAGGTGGAAGAGCCGGGGCAGAAGCGCGGCTATGCGCTCGTACTCTTGCGGGTCATCATCAGGAAAACCATAAAGAAGATTGTAGTACACCCGGATGCCGAGGCGGCGGCCCATCAAGAGCGTGTGGACATTTTGTATTGCCGATACGCCCTTGTGCATTTTGCGTAAGGCATCGGAGCTGAACGACTCGATCCCGGGCTGCAACTCTTCACAGCCTGCTTTCGCCAGCAAAGCGAAGTGCTCTTCAGTCAGGTTAGCCTTACTTTCAGCGCTGAAACGGTAAGGGCTGCCTATCCGTACCATCTCGGGCAGTAGCGTCTGGAAGTACTGGTTGGGCAGAATGTAATCGCTGAAACGGAAAAAGTTGATCCCGTATTTTGCGTGCATTTCCGCCAGTGATGCCAGCACGCGCTTCGCGTCCCTGGCCCGGTAGCGCAAATCCTCGTCGTGTACGCCGCAGAAGACGCAGTGATTCTTGCTCCCCCACCAGCAACCCCGGGAGTTTTCGATCAGCAGGCTATGCGAACTGATGTCGACCTTATACTCCTGCGAGAGGCGACGAATGTCAGCCAAGAAGTCGTCGAAATCAGGGGTAGGGTTCGCATCCAGATCAGCATGGGCCGATGGTGGGGTGAGAATCAATTCACCCTTGATTGACCGGTAGGCGATTCCCGTGACATCACGCAGTTGGCAGTCGCCGGCCGCAGCGCGGGCCAGACCGACTGCCGACGCCTCGCCTTCACCAGTACAGACCGCGTCGATCCATGGACTGGAGCGCAGGACCATCTGAGCCGTTGGTGGCCGAACCGCGTAACCGCCCAGCACCAGCATTTTTTCCGGTGCCAGCGCACGCACTATCTTGGCCAAAGCCAGCGACGCGATGGTCTGGTCGAACATGCAGCTAAATCCAATCAGATCCACTGGGCTGTGCGCGATCTCCCGGGCCCACTTTTCCATCCAAAGCGGTATCAGTTCATGACGCAATTGCAACAGAATCGAGACCAAACCCTCCGATCCACCAAACCGTTCCATGTCCAGGTTCTTCCCGTCCATTAATTGGCGGACTTTATGGCGAAGCCACCTCTGTTGCCGATTGGTGATTCTCTGATGGTCCAGTGTCCCGCTGAAGAGAAAGTCGTTTAGCGCGAAATGGGTGGAGAGCTGATTGTAGGTATGGGCCTGCAGCACCTCCAGCAAAAACAGGTTCAAGTGCAGGACCTGACAGGGGATCGCCTCGCGCTCCAAGACGGCTTTGAGAAGACACAAACCAAGATTGGGCTCGGTTAGTGTTGTCCACGGCATGCTGATAAGCAAGACCGGAGCCGAGTTCCGGCCATGCTCATGGGACAGAGACATGGTGACGCCTATATCTTAGTTGCCCTGGAGCGGTCGACGACGAAGGTCTCGATCGGCCGGGCAATTTCTCCGTACTGATACGCAGCAGCAGTAACAGTCCCAACAGCGATACATACGCCCGCCCAGCCGATTGCGGCTATGGCCAGTTGGGCACCGCCAGCATCGTCTGAAGCGGGTCCGCCGGACGCACCTCCAGTCAGCAACCGCTCGGCAGCGGCTTCGCTAAGTTTGACCTTCAATTCCTTCGATACCTCGTATGGCCGGCTGAACCAAGACTCAAGATAGCGGCCGTCTTCAGCAACCTTTTGGAAGAACCCGACAATCTCCCGCTCAACTGGATCCTTGATAGCCGTCAGCTTGCTCGGAGCCAGACCCTGGAGGTCCTTAACGCTCTTGTCTGACAAAGTGAGGCCAAGTTCCTTTGCCACCTGCGCAGGCTTCTCAAAAACACCAGCGAGCGGGATTTCTTTGGCACGCGCTGTCCGGAACAATGTCACCAAGTCTGGTTCGACCACGCCGGCCGAAAGGTAATCCTGGACTGAGGGTATGGTTGGTGGTGGCCAGGGAAGCGGAACTGGAGGCCTGCCGGTCGAGCCGCAATAAAACCCGCCATCGTCATCCTGGAAAATCAGCGAGTTGTTTCCTTCGAGCGGCCCCACGACTTCTTCTACCTGCTCCAATGCCAGATTGCAAAGGCCCGTCGCTGCCTTCGAGATTTTCGACCGGACATCATCACCGTGGGCCGCCGAGGCAGCCTTGACCATTGCGGAGGTGGCTTTCAGGTTCAGGAGAATCGCAGGATCGAACGGCGGGATCGGGCGAACACCGCGATCTGTGATGATGAAACCTCCCGCATCACCGCCTCCAAACAGAATTACGGTCTTCATAAGTAGAATTCCTTTCTTGATGAGTAATGGTCCGGGCTCGGCTGCTCAGGATGGAAAGGCTCTGTCGTAAGAAAGCTACCCTATTCCCCCCTTGGATCCGAGCGCGGAACGGTGAACTCCTCTGAAGACACCCTGAGAGAGAGAGCGAACAACCAACTTCGAACGCAAGAAACGTTCGTGGAGGTGTGTGGGGGCATGCGCAAAGTCCCAACGTTGCAGATCGACTCTCAGGCCGTCTCCCTACGTTAAAGTTCGACGATTTCCATGTCAGTGACGAAGGTCACCACCCCTCGGGAAGGCCGCGCCAACAACCCGCCCTCGATGCTCGTTTTCGCATTGCGCGCCGTGTTTGGGGCGTATCCCGCCCCAACGCAGCTTGTTTCTTGCTCTTGCCCTCTGCGCGACCACGGATGTAGCTGCCTTGCCGCTTCGTCAGGTTCGCCGTAATTTCCGAAGTCTTCCTACCTACCTGGTTTCTTTTCGGTGGGCGTCTAGCCCCGCGTATTTTGCCGCCGCGACCACATTTCTTTGATTTCTTGATTTTTCCGTGCGAGAAGCCCGTCAGAACGAGGGTCAGATACGCTGCAATGTCGAGGTTATCGGAGGCAATTGCATCTTGATGCAGTGCACTCCCAGCTTGGGCATCGCATGTGCGATCTCCGCAACGGTGCTACACGCCAGGAGAAGTGCGCGTTCCACTCGACAAAGACTTACATGGAAATCGGAATTTCGGACAAGTGCTCAAGCTCACAAGATACGGCGTTATGGGAAGTACCAGTGGGACCTCCCTGGGTCAATGAGCGCTATAGCCTGTTCTCGCCATCTATCGTCGAAAGCCAAAATCCGCAAAGAGCTCGTCAGCTAGCGGGCGAAAATGGCAAGTTTGCGTTATTACTCAGCTCCCCTGGCCGCCCCCGCTTCTCGCCGCCCTACGTTTCATGATCTCTTCGAGTGCTGTTTTGGCCTCGGTGTACTCTTCTGGAGTGACGCTACCCCGTTGGCGTTCGCCTTCGAGATCGAGTAGTTCGTCTTTCATGACTTCTGTCAGTTGAGCGTTGCGTTCGACTGAGCTCATTGGTGTACCAGCAAACTTCACCTTGGCCGGCTGGCTGTCTGCGTCGGACACTTTGAACATCTCGCGCGGCTTCAGCCGCATGAGGAACGCCATATAGAATTCGGGAAACTGCCAAATGCGAGTGTTGAAGGTAGTCACATTCATGCGAGCACCGATGGTCGCATCCTTTGCCCAGTTCGGGACCAAGCCCCATCGCATCAATGAGGCACGCCGCACGGGCTCTTTAGCATCCTGCCTGATGACGGGCACGGTTTGAGTTGGAGCGATGTTATAGCGAGCCTCCCAGTCCATTCCCTCGTACTCCGTATAGAAGTAGCTGGCCAAAATCTCAGCACGTCGGGAGAGTCGGTATCGTCCGCACATTGCTGTTGATTGTAGCTCCCACTTGCCTTGCCCTCCGAGCGCCAAATGCCCTGTCGCGGCGTGAGGCTTGGGTTCACGTGCCGACGTTTTGCTGGTATCCGCCCGACGCCTCGTTCACGATCTCTACGCGGGACGTGATTGGGAACGCTGGAATCAGAGACCGATATACAGGACAGCCCTGGGCATACACGCCATGCACACGCTCCACGGTGTCACGAACAATGGCGGGATCATCAGCACGCAGATAGTGGGTCACATGCACATGTTTGATTATCAACACACCTCCATCGTCCTCGACTTCACCGCGAACTTCACACCTGAGGCGGCCATCTTGGGCGTTGATTTTGCGCGCATCCAGCGCGCCAGCAAAGGTGCCCAGCATTCAACCGCCGAGGGCGGCGATGACGTAGTCGATCGTGGCGGCGTGAGGCTCCGGCAAGCGGCTCTCGTCGATGCCGTAATGCTTTGCAATCCCACCATGAACGCTGAACATCACGGGCTGCGGTTCGCCCGGCAGATAGGCCCGCCGTAGGGGGCCCTTGATGCGCTCAATGCGCACATTGGATGTGTAGACAACTTCAGACATGGGTGCCTCCGGTATGCAAGGCCATTCTACGCGGCCTACCAGAGGCATATTAGGCGGAGTGTTACCTGACAATTACAGGGGCTTCACGTTTTCAGCCTGCAAGCCCTTGGGACCCTTGACGACATCAAACTGCACTTGCTGACCCTCTTGCAGGCTGCGGAAACCGCCTGCCTCAATGGCCGAAGAGTGGACGAACAAATCCCCCTGACCTTCCTCGCGACTGATAAAACCGTACCCCTTTGCGTCGTTAAACCACTTCACTGTTCCTTTTTCCATAGTCTCAGCTTCCTCTGCTTGGATTTTACGCTCCGATCAAAGCGCAGAAATCACAGCCAGGACCGCGGCTGCGCGTGCTTGCGTTAAGGCGAACAAAAGACGAAAATACTCGCGACATGACCCTGCGGACCTGCACGGTATCTTGCGAAGACTCGGACGGTCACGAGCACTCCCTGGAAGTGACAGCGGAAACGCTCTACGAAGCCGTTGCACAGGCGCTTGCTGCGTTCAAGAACAATGAATGGGTCGGGCAGATCGGGCGAGGGCACACGATCACGGTACGGGTCCAGCAGCCGGCAGTCGAGCACCGCGTTCGCATTTTGGAGTTTGAGAAATGGCTCGGCACCAATGGCAAATCGCCGGCAGAGATGATACTCAAGTCGCGGCTCCGCTCAATACTTGGCCGCCCCTAGTCAGGTTCGCTCGATCCGCAGTAGCGGAAAGCTTTCCAAGAAACAAGAGGTCGGCTCCGGTGACATCCGCGTGATTGTGGCTGCCGAGCAAGTGGAAACCCTCGTCCATGAGTTGGCTCATTTGTACTGCGGGCACCTAGGGACGCCAAACGAAAACTGGTGGCGCAACCGGACGGGGCTGCCAGAAGCGGTATGCGAATTTGAGGCCGAATCGGTCTGTTATTTGGTCTGCGGCAGAGCCGGAATTGACAATCCCTCCGACAAGTACCTCGCCGAATATCTTAAGCAGAATCAGCTGGTTCCAGACATCAGCCTAGAATGCGTGATGGCGGCAGCCGGACTCATTGAGAAGATGGGTTCGGAGCGGCTGAAGCCGCGAAAAGGCACTTCGCCGAAACGGGACAGTCGGTAATCTAGCCGCGATCTAGCCACGGCGAAGTCCTTCGAGTTTTCTGATCACTTCATCAATTGCATCATCTTCCGAACTCGGCCGATCCTTTGAAACTGTCAAGCTTCGAAGGATTTCACCCTGGCGATCACAAGCGACGTCACCGTAACTGAAAAAAGTCGTCAAAACACCCTCGTGACCGAGGTTTTGGCTCCACGCTTTGAATTGTTCGGGCGTTCTGCAGATGTCTTGTCCGAGCCTGACAAGGGTATCTCTGAAACTGTGCGGGTTAAAATATGGCAGGCCAGCCGCCACAAAGGCTTCTCGAAAGATTGCGCGAATGGGTGTTGTGGTGGTCCAGTGGCTCCGTTCAAGTTTTAGGTGGAGTGCCGCACCTCAATGGTACTAAGTGGGCACAATTCTGGGCACACTGCAGGAAATGCGAATTCTGCAGGGTCTACAGAATTGCTGCTAAGCACCGCTAGCCGTGAGAGTTAGATGGTGAGCGCGGAAGGAATCGAACCTTCAACCTACTGATTAAGAGTCAGTTGCTCTGCCAATTGAGCTACGCGCCCGCTTGTGAGGAAACACTACAGAAGGGCGATAGTGATTATAACATCGCCGCTGGGCGAGCTTGGTGACGATTGCCCTAGCCAGATCAGAACCTGAAATCGATGCCCATGTTCTGCGCCATCTCTTTGGTCGCGCGGCGGAACTGGCCAGGATCGCTGATGAAGCTCGACTGCCCGCCCGTGCTAGACGACAGCGCCTGCAAGCGTGAGCGCCCATAGCTTTCGCTGACATCTACTCCAATGCAGAAAATCCGCACGCCCGCCGAATTGATCTCGGCCGAGGTCTGCGTTGGCGACGCGTGACTGTCGATGTTTCGTCCGTCGGAGATCACCAGCAGAACGCGATTGGGATATTTCGCAATGCGCGCCAGATGTCCGGCGGCAAACGCGATCGCGTCGTCCAGCACCGCTCCCTTTTGCGGCTTGATGCCCTCCAGCGCCTCTTCCAGTTGCTGCGGATCGCTGGTCAGATCCTGCGCAAAAACCAGATTGTTGTCGTAGGTAAGAACGAACGCCTCGTCCTGATCGCTCATGTGCCGCAGCATGTCGATCAGGCTGTTTACCACGGCCGAACGGCTGCCTTTGTTCGCCAGCGAGGTCTCCACCAGAATGCCTAACGACATCGGCCCTATCGTCGCTGGAATTCGGCGCTTGCGCACGACCGCGGGCGCTGAATCGTCAGCCCAGACCGAAGGCGCCGGCTGTGAGACGCTTGGCTTCGCGATCGCCGGCGGCTTAGCGACCGCGACGGTTGTCGGCTGCGTGCTCTTCGGCAGCGGCTGCGGTACCGTAGGCGGTGGTGTGATCGATGCCATGCGTATCGCGCGCTCAGCGCTCGCGTTTGGAGCCGCGGTCGCAGAGAGGTAGTCATTCCAATCGGACGTGCTGCCGCCATCCTTCACGTACTGCGCACGCGCAAAGCGCGCAATCTCTATGCCCTGCTGTGTCCCTCGCGATAGATTCACCGCTCGTGCCAGGCACCAGTATCCTTCCTTGCGATTCGCATCCTTGCCAGTTAGATCGGCCAACGCCAGCTCGTACACATAGCCGGCATGGTTTGGTTCGATCGCGACGGCATTGTGGAGATAGACCCGCGCCGCCACGTAGTCGTGCATCCGCAACTCAGCGGCGCCGGCCGCGCCACTCAGCATCGCGTTGGCACGACGGCAGAGGTCGGCGAAGTCGCCTGCACTCATGCCTGGCGGCCGCAGGACCTGCGCCAGGTTGTCCAAGCCCCGGCTCGCCATGGCCAGCAGCTGCGCCGGCTTTATGCCTCCTCGTTGCAGTTCATTTCTCGCATCGTTGCTCAACAGCGCCAGAGCAATCCCATTGTTCTTATCGGTCTCCTCCAGGGCGTGGGCCCAGCTCAGCGCATGAGAAATGTTATTCGCACGAAGATATTCCGCGATTACGAATTGCAGCGCCGCAATCTTCAGCGGACCAGATTGTGCGTGGATCGCGAAATGCTCCAGCTGAACCACGCGGTCATCCCTGTCGACTCGCGCGACAGCGCTGGTGTATTGGCTGAGTTCGTTGCTCCCGCCAGCTTGCGCAATAAGCGCGGGGGCGATCAACAGCGATAACGTTAGAGAAAATGTGAGGAGCCGAAGATGGCACCCTCTTCGATGTTCAGGAATCATACGCGCGCACCAGTCCACGAATGACTCTGGAAGTCCGCTACCAGATTGTCGCGAAATGGGCAGAAGGTTAGATGGCAATCACGAGTGCGGGGTGGCTGCACCAGGGAACTAAGGTAATGGGTTACGAAAACGTGGGCTTTGCCGCGACCACGCTCCGCCCAGAATAATGCCAATTAGGGCGCCGACCCTCACATCGCTGGCGTAGTGGTAACCGTCATAGACTGCACCCACGCACATCAGCAGAATGGGGATCAGCAGCCATGGCGCGGCGCGTGGCAGGAATCGGTAGGCAAACATCAGCACGACGAACGTCAGCATGATGTGCGAGCTGGGAAAAGCGTTCCCATGTACGCCGGCGTGGTTCTGCACTAGTCGAACCAGATGTTGGAAGATGCCTCCATGCGCGCTGCCAATCTGCTGCACTCCCACGCGATTGGCTGGACTCTGAGTGGGAAACAGCAGATACGTCGCATAGCAGACCACATATCCCACACTGAGGCAGTCCGTCAGTTTGCGAAATGCACCAGCGAAGGCCGCTCGCTCGCGCCGCGCCCAGAACATGCCTCCCACAATGGGGTACAAGGGATAGAAGGCGAAATATCCAAACTCAAGAAACTCAATCAGCCAGCTCTTGGCATGGGCATGCATCCACTCCATCGGCGAGACGCCGAACACCCACGATTCGAGGGCAAGGATGCAGTGATTCTGCCAATCGCTGCGGATTGCCAGCGAGAGGAACGAAATTTCTTCAAAGACAGCGGTGAACAATACAAGCGGCAACCAGTCGTGCGCGAACTCCCAGGCCACACTGTCGCCAGATTTATGAGCAAGAACTACGATCACCACAATCGCGCACAGATTCCACACTACATATTCCGGCCAATGTGGAACGCGTTCGTGCCGCACGCAAACCAGCAGCGTCAGAACAACGTGTACGGCCAGGTAGATTCGGTCGGTCCGATTCATTGGCTCGCAAGAGCATACCGCAACCAACGACTCCGCAATTCCGTGAAAGCTATCTCTTTGGATAGCCCTTTCTCCGTTGAGATAGGCGCCGCGCAGAACCTGCCGTAGCTCCACCGGCCCTGCTTTGCGTAACTCGTTAATTTGCCGGACCCGGTCGCTCGTTCAGCATGCATGATGCTTTGGCAACACGACTGCTCCTACCAATACCATCACGGTCTTCGAAGGAGCATTATGAAACTACTAAGATTTGCGACTTTGATAATGGTTATGAGCGGTGCAGCTCTATTCCCAATCCAAGCCTACAGCCAACAAGAAGTGGACCCGGACCACTTTGACCATCCAGCGACGCAAGTGGCGCCGAAGGCGAAACCCAGCGTGCATCACCACGCCGCTAATCACGTCAAGGTTGCGAGCCGGCATCACGCCAGCAAAGGATCCCATTCGGTTCGTAATTCGTAGTCGATGCCGGGCGGCTTCTCAGCTAAGTTCGATCGCGATGACGCACTGCTTATGCCTCATCAGCCGGCCGAAGAAGTCGCCAACGATTTTCAGTATGTATTTGCGCCGCAGCAGTTCTTGACCTCGCGCCACTTCGTCTCCGGCGCAGAGTCGCGCTTGGCCTTCAATCCACGCGCCACGCAGGGCGCCGCGAAAATTGCAGGGTGCCACACGAACCTTCGGATTATTGCGGATACGCTTCACCTTGCCGGCATCCGCCTCTGAATATATGTAAAACGTCACTCGCCCTGACGTGCTGCCTTCGCCGCTCGGCGCGAACCACACTGGCGTCCGAACTCCCACTCCGATTTTGCGAAAGGTTTCCAAGTTGAGATATTTTGCTTTTGCGAATTGCGCAACGGCATCTGTCATTCTGAGAGTCCCTAAACTCAAAATGAGCATACCCCACGGCAAGCACCTTGTCTTGATGCCACTGGCACCCTCCAAACTGCAGCCTGCCCAGCGGTTCCAGCGTTTAGTCCTTGCGTGGCCTTGTCTCGGGGTCAGGGCGGCTTTACATTCCTGCGCTTCGTAGGTAAGAATAATGCTCCGGTAGCATTCGTTGTGATCGGGGAATCAACTTGAAGTTGCGCGCTGGACTATTGCTGTTGTTGTTCGTGCACGTTCTCCTGCACCCGTGGGTGCATGCGATCGACACAGCAAAGTCTGCCACCACACCGGCAAAAGCCGTCAGCAGCTCGCCTTCATCGGAAGGCGGGGTGGTCGCTGGCGACCAGTGCGAATTGTGCCGCGTGGGACATAACGCCACCGTCGCGTCTCAACTTCCGAAGACCGATCTGCTCAATCCCCGTTGGATTCGAACGACTCTTCAAGCCGTTAACTACGCGTCGCTGCAAGCCGACCGTAGACTGCCCGCACGAGCTCCTCCCAGCCTTTAGCCAATTTCGCATTTGAAAACTGACCGTGCGCTACATAGGCGCACATTTTCAAATCTCATGGCTCCGGCGCTCTCGGCTTATGCGACCTCGCATATTTGCCGGCAGAGCGCAGGCTAACCGAACTAATCAAATTGGAGGATCGAATGTCCCGTAGCTCCCACTTGAGTTGCCTGTTTGAGCAGAACCAATCGAAGGCTGTAGTCGCGATGCGGCGCTCACTCCCCAGATTGCTCTGGTTGAGTCTCCTGCTTGTATTCTTGCCCGTGCTAGCATCCGCGCAGACGACCGGTTCGTCCTCAATATCCGGGACCGTTACCGATCCCTCGGGCGCCGTCATACCGGGCGCAACCGTCGAAATCGAAAACCCAGTCAGCCAATACACTCGAACTGCTACTTCAGATGGCGCGGGCAAGTTCACTTTCCCAAATGTGCCGCTCAATCCCTATCACATGACCGTTAACCTGACTGGCTTTGCGCCTTATGTGCAGGACGTTGACGTTAAATCGGCCGTTCCGGTGAACCTGAAAATAAGTCTTAAAGTCTCGGGAACCGCAGAAAACGTCACCGTGCAAGGCGAGGCCGGCGACCTGGTTGAGAACGACCCAACCTTCCACACCGACTTAGACCGCGGACTATTCACAAAGATTCCTTTGGAAAGCACCACATCGGAGTTGAGCTCGCTCGTAACCTTGTCATCTCCAGGAGTCGCAGCTGACTCCAACGGCCTGTTCCACGGCCTCGGTGATCACGCCGAAAACTCTTTCTCGCTCGACGGCCAGCCCATCACGGACCAGCAAAGCAAAGTCTTTTCTAACCAGATTCCCGTTGACGCCGTGCAGTCTATGACCGTTATCGCGGGCGCTCCGCCGGCCGAGTACGGCGACAAGACCAGCTTGATCATCGACGTGACCACCCGTTCGGGACTCGGCTCTACCACTCCTCATGGCAATCTCACTACCGGATACGGTACTTTTGGCACGTCGACCCTGAATGGTGATTTTTCCTATGGCGGTAAGAATTGGGGAAACTTTATCGCTATCAGTGGGCTGAATACCGGCCGCTTTCTTGACGGGCCGGAATACCAGACGATTCACGACCATGGTAACGAGGAGAACGTGTTCGACCGGGTCGATTACGCATTTTCGACTGCCGACGCTCTTCACCTGAACTTCCAATTTACCCGCTCCTGGTTCCAGACTCCGAATTCCTACGACCAGGAGTTCCATGACATCAACGGCATCCCGGCATTGAATCCATTGACGGGAGTTCCATTAGGCCCGACCGATCAACGATCGAAGATCCTGACCTTTGACATCGCGCCCACCTGGACCCACACCATCAGCAACAACGCCGTTTTTAATCTCACCGGGTTCGTGCGGCGTGACGCCTATAACTACTATCCCAGCAACGATCCCTTCAACGATCTCGGGGCACCAGATCTTCAAAGGGAAACTGTCGCGCAGCAGCGCACGTTGCTCAATGCTGGTGCGCTAGCCAACGTCTCCTACACCAAGGGCGTTCACAACATCAAGGCAGGTATTTCGTATGAACAGTGGTTCTTAAACGAGAATGACCAACTCGGGATTATCGACCCTACCTTGAATGCGCCATGCCTGAATAGCAGCGGCTTTCCGGTCAACGGTTTTACCAATCCCTCGCAGTGCGCCGGGGGGGGATATTCGCCGAACATCGCCTCCAACCCGCTGGCGCCCAACTCCGGGTACATTCCGCTATTCAACCCCGTCCTGTTGCCCTATGACCTGACGCGCGGAGGTACCCTGTTCCCCTTCGTCGGCCACACCGACGTCAAGGAACTCGCGATGTACGTGCAGGACACCATCAATGTAAAGCAATTGGGCCTTCAATCTCGGCATCCGTGGCGATTTTTACAACGGCCTTACCACCGCGAACCAGGCAGAACCGCGCGCGGGCATCGCCTACAATATTCGGAAGACCAACACCGTACTTCGCGTCTCTTATGCTCGCACCTTAGAGACTCCTTTCAATGAAAATCTGATTCTTTCCAGCCTGGGGTGCGGCAACCCTGTCCTGAACCCTCTTCTGGGTTGCTCATCAACGGACTTGACGCGATTAGCTCCCGGCTATCGCAACGAATTCCATGCTGGGCTCCAGCAAGCTTTTGGGAAGTATCTGGTGATCGATGGCGAATACATCTGGAAGTACACCCACAACGCTTACGACTTCAGCGTGCTGGGCAACACGCCGATTACGTTTCCCATCGAATGGCATAACTCAAAAATCCCCGGTTTTGCCCTGCGCGCCAGCGTGCCGAACTATCACGGATTTACCGCGCTGGTCGTGATGTCGAGCGTAGCCGCCCGGTTCTTTAATCCGCAGGTTGGTGGAGCTGGAGCCGTCCCTTCAGCGCCTACCGGGGTCTTCCGCATCGACCATGACGAGGCTTTCAACCAGACTACACACGTGCAATATCAGACGCCCTGGAAGCGGCTGCAGCCATGGATTGGCTTCAACTGGCGTTTCGACAGCGGACTAGTTGCCGGCGCTGTGCCTTGTTACGGGATCGGACCGGCCAACACTTGCCCGCAGTCGACTGTGCTCAACGGATTGCCCGCGATTATGATGACCGACGCAACCGGAATTCCCCTGACTGCGGATCAGGAATTTCAGGCTGGATTTATCTGCAATGGCATGCACGCGACCCCGACCACTCCGCTGCCCTTCATCTGTCCGGCCTCGGGGTTCAGCGGAACTCTCACTCGGGTTCCGCCGCCAGGGACCGAAAACGACGATAAGAATCCACCACGCATCGCTCATCGCAATCTCTTTGACGTTGCAGTCGGCGATGACAATTTATTCAAGGGGGATAAATACCGATGGAGTGCGGAGTTAACGGTCGTTAATCTGGCGAACAATTACGCGCTCTATAACTTCCTCTCGACCTTCAGCGGTACGCATTACGTGACGCCGAGAACAGTCGCAGCCCAGATCGGATTTCACTTCTAAGTTGTGCGGGAGCAGTAAATCTAGCAGGGCTGATGTGGCGAGGACTATGTGAGGAACGTTGTCCCTAAACTGAAATGCCACTCGAAGGCGAGTGGCATCCAGCAAAAAGTATACGACGGCCCGAAGTAGCGCGAAACATCATTAGGACTTCTTTTTTCGCTCGGCCCAACGTTTCTTCATCATGTCCGAGATGCGCTTACGAGCAGCTGCGCTCATATGACGCCGCGGACCGGACTTCTTCCCGCTACCAGCCGGACGACCCCGCTTCCGAGGCCCACTGTCCCCTTCTAGAGCCGCGATAGCTTGATCAAGACGCGCGCGCTCTCTTTTGAGGTCGTTGAGTATATTCTGAATATCCATGCTTCTCCTTTCAACCTGATTTAAAGCCTTGAGTTAGTGTAACAGTCAGATTAATTTGGTGCCTGCGATTTCAGTCGAAATAGCTGTTCTGCTGACTAGATAGAGGGTGCTAGTAATGACTGGCACCTAAGTAATAGTGAGCTTGCGCTCAAATTGGTGGGTTGGTAATTGAAAAAGTAAGACATCAGTTCTAATTGGTGAGTTACTTTAGGAGCGTTTCGGGGAAGCTTGTTACAGAGAGGTATGCCAGTGGACGACAAGAGCTACCACATGACACCGCAGCAATTTCGCGATCATGGGCGCGCCATGATTGACTGGATAGCTGACTATTACGAAACGATTGAGGCTCGCCCTGTCCTGTCGCAAGTAACGCCAGGAGATATTCGCAAGCAGTTGCCAGCCCAAGCTCCATCACAGCCGGAAGAATTCGCAGCCATATTAGCGGACATTAACCAGGTGATTCTTCCCGGAATCACTCACTGGCAATCTCCCAATTTCTTTGCCTACTTTCCTGCGAATGCTTCTGGACCGGCGATACTGGGCGATCTGCTTTCATCGGCGCTGGGCGTCCAGGGCATGCTCTGGGCAACCAGTCCCGCCTGCACCGAGTTGGAGACCCATGTTCTCGACTGGCTGGTGCCAGTGCTCGGATTACCCGAGAAGTTCCTGTCGAGTACGGCAGGAGGTGGGGTAATTCAGGATACGGCCTCCAGTTCTTCTCTATGTGCCATGTTAGCCGCTCGCGAACGTGCTACTGGTTACCGTAGCAATCGCCGTGGATGCGACGGTACGCTGGTGGCTTATACCTCCAACCAGGCTCATTCCTCGATCGAGAAGGCCGCAATGGTTGCAGGCATAGGCGTGGATAATCTGCGCCTGGTCGATGTGGATGATCGCTTTGCTATGAGCCCGGATTCTCTGGTGAAGCAGATTTCGCAGGATCGGAACTCTGGATTGGTGCCCTTCTTTGTCTCTGCTACGGTGGGGACTACTTCCTCGAACGCTTTGGATCCGCTTCCCGCCATCGGGGCTATTTGCCGCGACAACAATCTTTGGTTCCATGTGGACGCCGCCATGTCAGGGACAGCGGCGCTATGCCCGGAATTCCGCTACATCCAGGATGGCTTGGAATTGGCCGACAGCTATACCTTCAATCCGCACAAATGGATGTTCACCAACTTTGACTGCAACTGTTTCTATGTCGCTGATCGCAAGGCACTGATTGACACGCTGAGCATCCTGCCGGAATATTTGCGAAATCAGGCTACCGAATCAGGAGAAGTGTTCGACTATCGCGACTGGCATATTCCCCTCGGACGACGCTTTCGCGCGCTGAAACTGTGGTTTGTAATTCGCCATTATGGCATCGAGGGGCTGCAGTTTCATGTTCGCCGCCATGTCGCAATAGCACAGCAGTTTCTGGAGTGGGTGAGGCAGGATGAAAGATTCGAACTGGCTGCTCCCGCCCCCCTGAATCTGGTTTGCTTCCGCCATCGCGGCGGCGATGAGCGAAACGAGACCCTGATGAACCGTCTGAACCAGAGCGGTGATCTTTACCTCACGCACACGCGACTGGACGGGCGAATCACCCTGCGACTCTGTGTTGGCCAGACCAATACCACCGAGCTTCATGTGGAGCGAGCGTGGAAAAGGATTCAGGAGGGGGCCGATAAATTATGACTTGCCTGTATCCGACGTCAGATTCCCAATGCCTTCACAAAGCTATTGCTGTTCCGTCCCCGAGCTGTTAGGCGTGATCGGTGCCGGAGTCATGCCCAGAAACGTCGTTCCCATGAATCGTCCGCTGGAACTGAAGTTCCAGGTAAAGAGAGCGTGGCCTGCATGCGCGCATGTCTGGCAGCCATTCCGCAGCGGATAGCCAATGATGAACTGCAACCCGCCTTTGTCGCCGGTCTGCGAATTGGGCCAGGTCTTGCCATCGCGATCCCCGGGCCACAGATTCGCCCTCGGAAACTGATTCTGTAAACTCTGGAACTGAAAGCTTTGCTGCATGCTCTTCTGATCCAGCAGCTTCAGATTTTCGGCATTGATGATTCGCGGTTGCCCGTTGACCAGAAACAAGCCGCTGCTGTTGCGCAGCGGATACGTCACCCAGGCAATGTCGACCGGCCCAACCGCGTGAAAACCGGTCATGATGCCAACCTCGCCGCTGGTCTGCTTATAGAGCTCGCGGGTGAAACTCACCGCGTCGGCCGGAGCTCCCGCCTTGGCCATCTGGTTGATCACGCACTCGCTGAACTTCAGAGACGGTGTGACCTTGTCGCACGCCGCATGTGCGTTGGTCAGGAAGTCGCTGGTAGGTTGCCACACGGCCGATGAGCCGATGTTGGCAGTCGATTGTCCGAAGCTGCAGCCGACCAGAGCAATGATAGCGAGCACTAAGGAACATTTCTTCATGGACGCCTCAGCAAAATTGGTTGGATCGTTTGGAGTTTAGCAGACCTGCTCGGTGTGGTCGGCTAGGTTTCGAGAACCCGCGCTGAACGTCGGTCGCGATTCCGGCTTCGATCTGCCGCAACAAGGTTGCGCGCCATTGCGACGTCCCCCTGATCGACTCATCCTCACCCAGCAGCTTAGAAGGGCTTGACAGCGGAGGTGATTTATATGAATATGAATTCAGGTTCATATATGAACAATCGCCTGCTCGTGACCGGTCTCCTAATCTGGATTGCTGCCACCGTGGCCTTGCGCCTGGGCGGGCAGTTCGTCTTGCGACCACAGGCCTGGCCGGCAACCATCGCGTTTTTTGCGATCAGCTTCCTGGCCATGGCCTGGCTGGCGCGAGGGCTGTGCCGCCGGCTTCGCGTGCCGCCGGAACGGTGGCCCGCCGGAGCCATCTCGCTTGCCGCACCAACGCTCCTACTCGATCCTTTCTCCAGCGCATTCTTCCCTACCATCTTTCCGAACCTGGCTCCTGAACTGGCCGGTGTTTTCGGCGGCTGGATGCTCTGCTGTTGTGCGGGCGCGTTGGTGGGAGGAACGGTGCGACCGGGCGCGCGCTTCTGATGCAACGTCGCCCGAACCTGCTGCGGTCTGAAAGGCTGCCGCCAGAGCCGCGTCAGTGGCGTAGCCGGGAAAAACGGGCCCGTCTGAAGGATGCTGCCCTGGCTCTGTTTAACGCGCACGGCTACGAGCGCACCTCGATCGAGGAGATCGCCAAGCGCGCCAATCTCGCGACCGGCACCTTCTATCAGCATTACCGTTCCAAGCGGCAGCTGTTGTTGGTGCTGATGGAAGATCTTTTGACCGCTATGAGTCAGTTGAATCTTCAGCCCACTGCCGGCAACCCGCGAGCACTGCTCCGCGAGTTGCTGGCGCGCGCCTTCACCACCGACCGGCGCTATCTGGGCGCGTATCGTGCCTGGCGGGAAGCCATGCTCTCCGATCCGCATCTGGCGCGGGATTGGCGGGAAATTCGCGAGTGGACGACGCAACGGGTGGTTGCTCTACTGACCTTGCTACAGCAAGGCCCCGCCGCGCGAAAGGATATCGCGATCACTCCACTCGCCGAAGTAATTGATACTTTGGGCTGGAGCCTGTTAGAGCAAGCCGCGTCGATTTCGTCTGCGCAAGCGAACGCGAGCATCGATGCCGCGACACACCTGATCTACCACGCACTCTTCCTCGACACGCCCCAGAACTGAGCCGCACACCGAGGTCGCCGCTAGCCGCCAATTCACTGCGGCGGCGGTTGTGCGGGGGCCGGCGGCTGTCCGGGGGCCGGTGGCTGTCGTTCCGGACGCATAAGTTTGGGCGGAGGCGGCGTTGGGATGTAAGTCGTGCGCAAGAATTTTCCGGTGGCATCAAAATCCCAACCGAACCGGGCTATGCCTACATGCTGGCATGCATGACATCCATTGATGAGCAGATAGCTCACGATGAACTGAGTGCCGCCGCCGGTCAGGGGCTGCACCCGCGGCCATGGCTCATTGCCGCTGCGATCTCCGGGCCACAGATCCGTCTGCGGATATCTGCCTTTTACCGCCTGATAGAACGGATTCTGCTCCATTGCCGCGCGGTCCAGCTTCTGCAGGTCGTCCACATCAAGAATCTTCGGATCTCCGTTCACCAGTAGCAGAGCGTAATTGTCGTTGGCGCGCAACGGATAAAGGACCTGCGCGGCATCGACAGGGCCGTATTTCTTGAACGCCGTCATGATTCCCACCATGCCGTTCGTCTGCTTGTACAGCATGCGGGTGAAACCTACCGCTTCAGCCGAAGCTCCTGCCGAGGACATCTCACGAATAAAACAATCGGCGAAACTCGCCGGATTCGCCGACTTGTCGCAGGCGGTATGGGCCTTAGTGAGAAAATCCTGCGGCGGCTGCCAAACGGCCGATGGCCCAATCTTGCCGCCGGAAGTTATTCCGCTGGTCCCGGATGTCCCACTTTGTGGGACGGCAAAAAGCAATGCCCAACTGCCAAGAAGAGTTGCGAACAAGAGTGCCGATCGTCTCACGTTCCGGTATTCCTCCGTCAAGCCAGGTATCAAGCGTAGCGCACTAGTATCCCTGCTTCCCGCAGGAAAGGTCAAACCTGGGTCGCCGGCAATCGTGATCGATCTGATGATCGCACCGTGACGAGCATCACAGATCATTCATCAGGCTGTCCGGAACAATAGAAGGTCGATGATTTCAGGACAGCAATCTCGCAGAGTGGCCGCGCTGGTATCCATCCTGGCCTTGCTTCTCTGGGCCCAGGTGGGCTCCGCGACACAGCCAGTTTCTGGGCACGGGCCGCAGTGTCATGGCCAAATGGCTGGCGTCGACTCACCGGCTCACAAGATGTTGCCTGGCTGCTGTCCGAAACAGGCCAGATCGACGTTGGGATGTCCGGCTCATGCCAGGCTGATGGTCGTGTCAGCGTACCGTCCCGATTGCTGTGCCATCAGCAACCGGCCTTCGCAGCCAGTCGCCTTCGTCGTGACATCTCGCACCGTGATGCAGTCGGTGACTCAGGTCTCGGCTAGCCCCGGCCTTGCTGCAGATCCATCAGGTCACGCAACACGGCCCAACCACTCTCCGTCGTACATTCAATCCATCTTCGACAAGAAAGCCGACCTCAGAATCTAGCCGGTCTGAACACCCACCCCCACGACAGGACGTCGCGAATGCGAACGTCAGACTTATGGCAGTGGACCGGTGAGTTCACACAACCAGAATTCTGAGGAAAATATGAAATCGAAAGCTCTGGTAATACTAAGCACAGTAGTGATGGCTCTGGCGCTGATGGCGCAGAGCGCGACCCAATCGACGCCCGCTCCCAGCGGCGACAATGCCAAAGCCTGCGCCTGCTGCAATCATGATCAGGCGGACGGCAGAATGACATGCTGCAGCAAGGGAGCTGCCTGCTGTGGCAAAGGCAATGCCTGCTGCAAAGGCGGTAGCTGCTGCCAAGGTAAGGATGGTAAGGCTTGCTCGATGATGTCGAAGGATCAGGCCGGCAATATGGCCTGCTGCGCCGGCGGCAAGTGCTCCATGACGTCGAAGAACGGCAAAGGCTGCTGCGGCTCTAAGATGTGTGAACGCCCTCCAGCCGCATCCTGATTGCTCAACAGCAACGCCAGGGCTGGCTTCAGCTGCCGGCAGCCGAGCCCCGGGCCAACCGGGGCTTTGTTGTGGCCGAGGAAGCTGCGCGACTTGTAGCCGATTCTCTGAGTCTCCACGCAACCACAAAGTGTTCACAACTATTTGCTGGCGCTCCTTGCGAAAAAGTGTCACAATCTGCCCACTATTTTGGGGCCGTGGGGCGATTGGTCTCCGTGTCATTCACCTTCGGTCTCAGCTTTTGCCATCCACCTCCGGGCGGGTTTCTGCCCTGATGGGCAACTTCGCCCGGCACTCACGAGATCGTAGTCAGTGACCTGCGATCGTACGGAGGCTGTTATGCGGTGTGGACGTTGGCTCGCTCCCGTCTTTGCTTCCCTTCTGATCAGTACTGCGCAAGCCCAGCTCCACATCGGCGGAAGTGGTGGTGCTGGCTCGGTTGGCAATGTCCACGTACGAGTCGTCCTGGATAATGGGCGCAATGCCGGTCCTTATCTACAAGTGCACCTGCTGGCCGGCGGGACTGCGACGGTCGGCGTCACCTATACGAACGACGTTGGTGAGGCTACGTTCTCCGGCATTCCTGTGGGCAGTTACTACATCGAAGTTAGCGGAGATGGAATTCAGTCCACCTCAACCGACTCGTTCATGGTAGATGAGCGCAAAGGTTCTCAGTCTCAATGGATCACGGTTCATCGCGTCGATGATTCCGGACCCAAGCCCCTCTCGGCTCATGCGACCATGGTCTCCGCGACGGATATGAATGTCCCCGGCAAGGCGCGTAAAGAGCTCGACAAGGCCAATCAAGAGATGGCCATGCAGAACTGGAAGAAGTCGCTGGAGCACCTGAACCAGGCGATTGCTCTAGCTCCGCAGTGGGCCACGGCGTATAACAACCTCGGCGTGCTCTATGCCAAAATGAATGACATTCCCCGCGAGGAAGAAGCGCTGAAAAAGGCCGTCAGCCTGGACCCCAAGTTCGCTCCTGCCTTGATCAACTATGGCAAGCTCTGTATACGCCAGAAGAACTTTCCTCAAGCCGAGGAGTTACTGCAGAAAGCAGTGAGCGTGGAACCCAATAATCCCGAAAGCTTGATGTTGCTGGCCGACGCGGCTTATATGGATCGGAACTTTGATGTTGCCATCAGTGCCGCAGATCGCGCGCACGCATCAGCCCAGGATCATCCTTCCTTTGTGCATTACATTGCCGCGCGCGCCTATCAGCAGGAGAATCACCCGAGCCAGGCGCTCGCTGAATTCAAGGTCTTCCTGGCGGAAGAACCCAAGGGACCACGGGCCGACCATGTGCGCAGTGATGTCGCGAAGATCGAGAGCGCTTCGCAGATAAGTGCACCGTAGGTTAGGAGTGCGCTCAGCCTTCTTTCATCTTGAGGCGGCTCTTGTTCTCTTCCATGAACTCACGGATCTGTTCAGCCTGGTCGAGTAGACGGATCCACTGTTCGTAGTAGAGCGTCACCGGAAAGCGCCCCAATCCGTATACGCTGACGCCTCCCTTTTCACTTACCTTGAAATCCAGAGCGCCTCGCTTGCGTCCCTGCGCCTGTTTTTCCAACTCCGCTACTTTAGCTCTTAGTTCTTCGTAACTAGGTTCCGACATTCTCTCTCACCTCAATTAAGCCTAACGCTTATGGCAACGCGCCAGACCAAAAAAACGCGTGTAAGCAATCTTACCGAAAAGTGGACGTTCAGGGATGTGAGGTGCCGCACAATTCAATGCCGATGAGACTACACGAGGCTGGTCCTATTGCTTACCGCTGCCCGTAGCGAAGTGGTCGCTTTGATCGGAGATCTGCGCCGCCGCGTCACGCGCCCCAGGCTGATTGGCGGGATGGAGTGTGTCGAGGAAAGATACCAGGGCCGCCACTTCCGCCGGATTCAGATTCTTGCCATAGGCCGGCATGTTGCCGCCCCCCTGCACTACCTGCCGCACCAGTTGGGCATGCGTCTTGCGAACCGCCACGCTGTCCAGGCTCGGTCCACGCATTCCGCCGGTACCGCCAATGGAGTGGCAATTACGGCACTGCTTCTCCTGGAAGATTGCCGCGCCCTGCCGCTCCAGCGGCGTTCGCCCATTCAGATACTTCACCGGCACAGGATCGCCGCTCCATGCATCCATGATCGGGCTCCACGGCGTATAGCTGGCCAGGTGCGTGAGGGTGCCGAGCGTAACCGCGGCAATCAAAATCGTGACCACCGCAATCGGCCGCCGCTTCCAACTCTTCTCGCCTTCGCCGGCAAAGAACGGCAGCAGGATAAGCCACGCGAGAATCACGACTGGACCAATTAACAGCGCCGGCGTCTCCATCTGCGGCGGCAGGAATGCCAGCAATGCATACAGCCACTGGAAGAAGAAATCCGGCTTGGGAACCGTTTGCACGATCGTGGGATCGGGTATTCCGCTGGGACCATAGGGGCCGTATACTGCAGCGCAGACGAGCACGCAGCCGATGACGGCCGAGGCGAAGATCATGTCCTTCCACACCGCGTCCGGCACAAACGGCACGCCGTCTTTCTTGGTCAACTCCTCGTATTCTTTTACGTAGCTGGAGCGGTGAACCAGCCGGCCGGGCATGGGCCAGTCGTTGATGCCGAGCTTCAGCACCATCAGCAGGTGCACGGATACGAAGGCGATCAGCAGTCCCGGGATCACGAACACGTGAAATGCAAAGAACCGGGATAGGGTATCCCCGGCGATGATGGGACCGCCGAGCAACAGGTGGACTACCCACGCGCCAATGAACGGTACTCGACCGCAAATGGACGCGCCAATACCCAGACCCCAATACGCATCCTGATCGAAGCGCATCACCTGCCCGGTGAATGCCATCCCCAGAGTCATCAGCAGCAGGAAAATGCCGACAATCCAGGTCAACTCGCGGGGAAACTTATAGGCTCCGAACAGCGCCACCTGCACCATGTGGATGAGCACCAGGGCGACCATAAAGTTCGATCCCCAGCCGTGCACCGCACGCAAATACCATCCCAGTGTTACTCCGTGATTCAGATATTGCAGGCTCTGCCAGGCCTGTCCGGCGGAGGGCACGTAGATCAGCGCCAGCATGATGCCGGTGAAGATCTGCACCAGCAAAACGGTGAACGCCGCGCTGCCGAAGACATAGAACCAGCTCGCCGACTTGGTGGGGACCCGGTGCTCGGACGTCTCCACGATCGCCGGCCAGATCTTCAGCCGCTGCTCGAACCAGTCGCCGATCTTGGCTAGCCTTGACATCCATTGCTCCCCGTGCGGAGGCTGGCGCTGGGACTGGCCAGCGTGGGCAACTCTCCGCCTTTAATCATCAGGTGACCGCCTTCAATTTTGTAGGGATACTCAAACAGCCCGCGCGGCGGAGGCCCGGAAGCGCGCGATCCATCGCGGTAATACACTCCACCGTGACACGGACACATAAACAGGCCCGACTGCGGGAACCAGCGAACCGGACATCCCAGATGCGCGCAGTTAACGGCAAAGACCTGAAATGTTTCTCCCTGAGCGCGCCGCACCCAGCACGGAATATCGTCGGTGTCGCCATCCCACGCATTCGAGATCGGGTTCTTATACTTCGCCAACCGAGTCTGGCCCTCGGGGAATTCGTCGAGTTCGCCTAAGTCAATCCATTTACGATACTGCCCACCCTCGGCGCGAAGGATCGGCGCCAGCAGATAACCAATCACCGGTGTGGCCAGAACCACGGCGGCCAGACCATTGAGCACTACACCAAGTTTGACGAAGAACTGCCGCCGGGAAACATCGTCGCTCACTGGTGTCCTCCGCGAGTAGTGTTAATCGGTGTGGGAGCAGCTTTTGCCAGCGGCGCAGGAGTAGCCGTCACCGCTGTCGCCGGCCTCTGGGCCGCGAGCCAGGCCACTACGTCGGTGATGTCCTGATCCGTCATGGGATGGCCTGACACGTTGTTGCGGAAGTCGGGCGCGTTGAAGTCCGGTCGACCTATGATCACGATCGTGCGCAGCCCCTGGTCGGTAATCAAACTGAGGTAGTTCGGATTCACGATGGAGCCGACCTGCGCCGAACCCTTACCTTCCGGCCCATGACAAGACGCACAGAATGTTGTGAACGACCGCCATTCCATGTTGTGCATTGCCGGGAACCTTTGCGGCATACGGGGGGAGTGTCCCACTCTGTGGGACCTGCGTTTGTCCCCAGCGCTGCCGCATTCCTTGCACGATGGCGTCGACCTGCTTGCTGGTGAGCATGCCGCCTTCACTCTGCGCGAAAGCCGACATCGCCGTTCCCGTCCTGCCCTTCGAGATCGTATTGCGCAACGTGTCGTCATCCACAATCGATAGATAAAGTGGATCACCGATTGGCGGCGCCGGTCCCAGTTTGCCGTCAGCTCCATGACATCCAGCGCAGTTCTGCTGGTACAGCACGACCGGGTCGAGGATGTCCGTAGGGCGCTTCACAATGCTGGCTTCAGTCGGCTTACCTGGCAGGTTGACATCGCAACCACCAAGCGCGAGGAGCGCAGCGAGCGCCAAAAGGGAGAGCGCGGCATGAATCTTCATCGCTTCTTGTCCCCGTGTTCGCGCTCTTCCATCAGGCCAGGCGCTTCAATGCCCGCCCGCAAGGCGAGAGGCATATTCTCCGCTGTCCAGACCCGATGCTGTCGCTCGACCACCACACCCGCCACAATGCCGAAGGCCGCCTGCGAAACGGCAAACCACCACCAGTTGATACGGTCATCCAGGACGGGGTTCACATATCCAATGATGTGGTACAGCAGGCCCGTCCATAGCAACGGCCCGATGAGTCCTCCCAACACGATGGGGCGGCGCGGTAGCAGCGGCAACATCGCACCGTAAAGTAGTCCCACCAGCAGGCACATGGTGAGGTGCATGGCCGTCGCGAACAGTAACCATCCGGCGTTGAAATGCTGCATCTCCTCGATTGTGGGAGTTGCCGAAGGAGCATACAGACTTCCCGCAAGCAGGTTTATCGGATACCACACACTGTGGTAGGCGACTACGCCATAGATAACCGCGCAGATCGCCATGGCAACGCCACCCGCCAGGCCGCCCTTCACACCCGCCGTCACGGGATAGACCTTGAGGGGCAACCATGCGCGCTGTATCTCTTTTACGACCGGCAGGCGCATGACTTCGCGCTTCGGATGCACGGTTGCGGCCACCGCGGCCTGCACTGGAAGCGCCTCATGATGCTCATGCGGCAGCACCTGCCGGAACCATCCAATCGCGCCGCTGATGCTCAGGATCGCGCCCAGAATGCTGACTGACACGTCGGTCAGAAGTCCCGTGAACACCAGAGCCGTCCCCATCGCCATGGCGAATGGCCACGCCGTGGGTGCGGGCATCAGCACGCTCGACTTCTGGGAACCGCCCTTTGCTTGGCTCTCTGCGCTCATGTCAGTTCAAGGCTATCGCGCAATGAAATACACCACCGACAGCACAACCACCCAGATCCCGTCGACAAAATGCCAGTACATCCCGAACACGCTGATGCGTTCCGCGTGTTCCTGCTTCACCCCGCCGAACAAAGTGAGCAGCAGGATGATCGTCAATCCAATCGCGCCCACCGTGACGTGGAATGCGTGCAGCCCAACCAGCGAGTAATACGTCGTCCCGAAAAGATTGGTGCTGATCGTCAATCCCTCGTGGTAGATCAGCCGGTACCACTCTCTTCCGGTCTCGAACAGAAAGATGACACCCAGCGCCAGCGTGAAGAACCAGAACAACCCGAACTGTTTGACGTTGCCACGATGTATCGCCCGCTCGGCCAGCCAGATGGTCAGGCTGCTGGAGAACAGGCAGATCGACGCGAAGTACGGCACATCGAGCACCTGCGCCGGCGTCGGACCGCTGATGCTCTTGCCGGCATAATACAGGTAAGCGACAACGAAGATGCTGAAGATCGCCGACTCCGCGACGATCAGGCACCACATGCCGACCTTGCCGCGCAGATTCGCGGACAACGGCATATCGCTTTGCGGCACGGTTATCGTTGTTGCTGCCAAATCGTTTTCCTCAACCCTTATTCTTGTCATCCCGAACCGACTTTAGTCGGCGAGGGATCTGCGTTCGGCTTGCAAGCCTGCACTACCGCTATTCGTATTTCCAATCCGGATCTTCCGGATGCTTCAAATCCCACAAGCGGACGCCGGCTCCTGACCACGGGAAGCTCCGCGAAGTTGTAATCCGGTGGTGGCGATGTTGTCGACCACTCCAAGGTCCACGCATCCCAGGGATCATTACCGGCAATCTTGCCTTTGTAATACGACCGAACGACGTTGAAGACCCAAATCAGCACGGCCAGAACCTGGAAGATCACGCCAATTGAGACGATGAGGTTCCAAGTCTCCCAGCCACGGCTGGCTTCGTAGGTGTAAATACGCCGAGGCATGCCCAGAATCCCGGGAATGTGCATGAAGTCGAAGGTCACATGGAAACCGATCAGAAATAGCCAGAAATGCCACTTGCCCAACGTCTCGCTCAGCATTCGTCCGGTAGCTTTGGGGTACCAGTAGTAGACTGCGGAAAACACTCCGAAGACGATGACCCCCAAAATCACGTAGTGAAAGTGCGCGATAACAAAGTAAGAGTTGCCAAGCTGCCAATCGAAAGGCGCAGCGGCCAGCATGATGCCCGTCAGTCCGGCTATCAACATCTGCGCGACGGCCGCCACGCTAAACAGCATCGCCGTGGTGAACGTGATTTTTCCTCCCCACATCGTGCCGATCCAGTTAAAGATTTTGATTCCCGTGGGCACGGCGATGGCGGCGGTAGATGCGACGAAGAACGCGTTGGCATAGGACGTCATGCCAACCGTAAACATATGGTGCGCCCACACGCTCAGGCTGATAAAGCCGATCGCGATCGTGGCCGCGACCATGATGTTGTAGCCGAAGATTGGCTTGCGCGAAAAGACCGGGATCACCTCGGACAGGATTCCGAACGCCGGCAGCACCAGGATATAAACCTCCGGATGTCCGAAGATCCAGAAGAAGTGCATCCAGATGACTGCTGAGCCCCCAGCCTGCGTGTCGAAGAAATGCCCACCCAGGTAGCGATCGATCAAGAGCATCAACTGGGCAGCGGTCAACGGTCCTAGCGCCACCAATACCAGAAACGCCATGACCGAGTTCAGCCAAACCAGCATCGGCATGCGGCTCAACTTCATGCCCGGGCCACGCATGCACAGCACCGTGGTCATGATGTTCAAGCCCGTAGCGATGCTGCCGAAGCCGCTGATCAGGATGCCGATGATCCAGTAGTCGGTGCTGTGCCCCACGGAAAAAGCCGGCGAGGTCAAGGGCGCGTAGGCGAACCAGCCAACGTCGGGTGCGCTACCCGCGCCATAAAGTCCAAAGCCGCCGACAAAACTGAAGTACAAGATCATGCCACCCAGCGCGGTCATCCAGAAGCCCCAGGCATTTAGGCGTGGGAACGCCATATCACGCGCGCCGATCATTAGCGGGGTCAGATAATTGGCAATACCGAACACGATGGGCATGGCGGCGAAGAAAATCATGGTCGTGCCATGCATGGTGAACAGGCGGTTGAAGACCTCCGGCGAGACCAGATTGTTGTTCGCAACCGCCAGTTGCGCGCGCATGATCGAGGCTTCGATGCCGCCGATCACCAGAAACACGATGCCGTAGCTGAAGTACATCAGCCCGAGCCGCTTGTGGTCGACGGTGACGACCCAGTCGTGCAATACCTGCACGAATGGCCGGGAACCCTCGCGTTCTTGCGGGATCACCAGCGGCGGCACTATCGGTTGCGCGTCGGCCATCAGTCTCTCCGTACGACTTATTGCAGGCTCATCAAGTAAGCTACAAGCGCATTAACGTCCGGTGTATCCAGCTGCATCGCTGGCATCAGACAGCCTGGCTTGATAGCATCCGGATCCTTCACCCACAACGTCAGATTGTCCTGCGTATTCGGCGCCGCCCCGGAAGCAATCGTGGTGCGGCTCATCAGGTGCGTCAAATCGGGCCCAAACCTGCCGTGCGAAATGGTACCCGCAATCGTATGACAGCTCATACACGCATTGGTCTCGAACACCTTGCGCCCGGCAGCAACCTGATCGGACGCAACGGCCGGCGCCTTTTGCTGCTGCACCCACTTCTGAAAATCCTCAGGTGTGTCGACAAACACGTTCAGCAGCATCTTGGCGTGCTGCGTTCCGCAATACTGTGCGCACTGTCCGACATAATGTCCCACATCGTGGGGGTCGATCCACATCTCATTCCGGCGATTCGGAATCAGGTCGATCTTTCCCGCCAATTGCGGCACCCAGAAGCTATGGTCGGTGTCCGCCGACAGCAGGATGATATGGGTTGGTGTCGGATGGCTCTTATCGCTAACCGGAACGTGCAGCTCATTCGCGGTTGTAAAGCCGTAGGCAGGATACTGGAACTCCCACCAGAACTGATGGCCGGTCGCCGTCACCTCTATCGTGTTGGGAGGAAATTGAGCGTCCTCGACGGCGTGAATCACCCGCGCCGCCGCCAGGAACAGAACCACGACTATCAGAATCGGGATGACGGTCCACGCCAGTTCCACCTGGTTGCTGCCGTAGATCTGCGGGGGCTCGCGATCGTCGTCCGTGGCCTTCTTGCGGAACTTGATGATCGTATAGACGATCAAGCTGAAGACAACCAGAAAGATTCCCAGGCAGACCGCCAGCACAAAAAGCGAGAGATGGTAGATGTCGTGGGCCGGGGTAGAATCGGGACTAAAGATCGAAGGGGTGGACGAAGGGCCAAAAGCAAACGCCGTCGCGCTCCATCCCGCAACGCTCACGAAAAGGAGCGCCAGCAATGCTCGCTTGGCAAGGGTTCTCGGCTCCGAATTGTGGCGTTCGCAATTCCTGGATCGCATGTGCACGAGACCGGGAACTACCGACCGAAAGCTAAACCTGCTTATTGAGCAAGCGCCCTTTTCTGGACGCAATGACTGCCATCAGAGCAGGCTGGGCAAAGCCTGGCGCAAAGGCGGACTTTTGTATTGGGGCCTCACCCGACCCCACCCTATCTTTTGTTCGTCGGCGACAACGAGGATGTCTCGGTTTTATACCTGCAAACCAGGAGTTTTGCAATAGCTCATTGTGCAACAGCCGGAGCGATCTCCAAACACGTTTTGTCGCAGGACAGGCAAAATCTTTTTCGCATTTTGGCTGCGACGGGTTATCGTTTCGCTCATCTCAGTTTGTAAGCTTTTATGCGATTTCCTGATCCAGCGCAGAGGACATTCTACAGCTGCCGGGCTCTGATTTGGCTGGCGAGTTGGATCGTGCCCTCCGGGCAGCGAATGCGATGGCGCGAGAGCTGGACGAAACAGGTATGGCATTGGTGTCAGTTTCTAGCCGAATCCCGGCAGCTCAATCGCGATAAGAAGCTGGAGCTGGCTCGTTTTTGCTGGAGTGCGTTTGGTGCCGCCTTCTGGCTGCGCTTCGACCGCGAAAAATTTCTTCTACGTCGCGACCGTCTGCGGCGGTCTCCCGGATTTTGCCTCGGCGCAATCGCTTTGACGCTGCTTCTTTTGATATTGGTCAGCGCAGTCTTACCGGTTGTCGGTTCCTTCCTATCGTCTGCTCTACCGGATCCCGATCGCGTCTGCGTGATTAGCTTGAACGGAAAGTTCCGTCGGGTTCGTTCTCAGACGTTGCTGGATCTGGCCTCGGCTTGGCAAAGCAGCAAGTTGATCGAGGCTGTGGCTCCCTATTCCTGGGGCCCGGACAGCCTGACGGTATCGCGGCACACTGTGCCAATCTTGTCAGCACGAGTAGCTCCAGAATTCTTCCAGGTTCTCGGCTTGCGTGCGGCGCGCGGCCGAACCCTGCGCGAAGGAGATGAGCAGGCTTGCAGCGGCTGTGTGGTCCTTAGCGATCAGATCTGGCGACTCCAATTCCATTCCGATTCCGCCATCGTAGGTCAGATGGTGACTCTCGACGGCGCCGACCGGATGGTCATTGGCGTCCTGCCCCGCAACTTTCATCTTCTCTCACCCGAAATCGCCGTCTGGACATTGCTCGACTCGCACTCGCCTCCGTTCAGCAACTTCGTCGAGCGCATCGGGGCCGTTGCCCGCATGAAGCCCGGTGCCACGCAGCAGAAAGTCGAAGCCGATCTCGCCGACCTGACCGAGAACGCGGGCTATGTGTTTCCCGCATCGATGCTGGTGGTCACCTCCGGCGCGGCGGAGATGCGTCGCTATATCGTCTCGTTTGCGCTTTTCATATTACTGGCGATTGGGTGCGCCGCAGTGATCGTATATGCCCGGTCGGGCTTGGCTATCGGACGCCCTCCCTCAAGCCTGCGTGACCGCTTGCGCTGGTGGTCGTTCTTCGTTGCCAAATCTATCCTGCTGCTACTTGTCACAGGGCTGCTCGCCTGGACGACGGTACGCTGGCTGTCAATCTATCTGATTGGAACGATCCATCCCATGACCAATGGCGTTGTCGTTTGGCTTTTCCTGGTGCTGTCGGTGGCGCCGCTTTCGTGGGCAATTTACGACCAGCAGAGGCGCTGCCGGGTTTGTCTACAGCGGTTGGGAACTCCCGTCCAGATTGGCGCGCCCGGTTACGTCCTGTTGGACTGGTCAGGAACGGAGATGGTTTGTCCGGCAGGGGCATGGCGTTCTCTATCTTCCAGACTCGCAAGCGAACTGGTTGGAACGTGATCGCTGGGATAACCTCGACGATTCCTGGGCCGACCTATTCCGCGAGAAGTAAGCGCTCCTAAGCGAACGGATTGACCTGCCGCGCGCGACCGTGCTCTGCAATCAGATTAGCAATTAGTCCAGTCCAACCGGTCTGATGATTCGCTCCCAAGCCACGGCCGGTGTCTCCATGGAAATATTCGTAGAACTGAAGGTGGTCTCTAAAGTTGGGATCGGACTGCACTTTGGCATTGTCGCCGGCTGATGCGCGGCGGCCACTGTCGTCGCGCATGCACAGCTTCATCAGCCGTCGCGCAAGTTCCTCAGCCACCTCCCACAATGTAAGATACTTGCCCGACCCTGTGGGACATTCCACCTTGAAATCGTCGCCATAATAGTCATAGAAGCGACGCAAACTCTCGACGATGACGTAATTCACCGGCAACCAGATCGGCCCTCGCCAGTTGGAATTGCCGCCGTAGACGCGCGAGGTCGAATCCCCCGGATCATATTGCACTTCGTAGCGCTTGCCGTGAAAGTCAAGAACGTAGGGGTGCTCCAGGTGATAGCGAGAGAGCGCCCGAATGCCGTAAGGGGAGAGAAACTCATTCTCATCCAGCATTCGCCCCAGGATTCTTTTCATGCGGAAGGCTCGAGCCAAGGACAGCAGCCTGCGACTTTTCGAGCCAGGCTGGCGCCACCGCGACACCAACGCCGCCAGGTCAGGCCGCTTGTCCAGAAACCACTCCAGACGCTGCTTGAAATGCGGCATCGCGTCCATCAGGTCCTGCTCAATAACCTCGACGGCAAATAGCGGAATCAGTCCGGTCATGGAGCGGAGGCGCATGGGGACATTTTGCCCGTTGGGCAGGCTGAGCACGCTGTAGTAGAAGTTGTCCTCCGGGTCCCACAGTCCGATGCCTTCTCCCGCAATGTCAGACATGGCATGGGAGATGTAGAGGAAGTGCTCGAAGAATTTACTGGCAAGGTCCTCGTAGATGTAGTCCTCACGCGCCAGCTCCAGCGAAATGCGCATCAAATTGAGCGCATACATCGCCATCCAGGCCGTTCCATCGGACTGGTTGATAGTGCCCCCCGTCGGCAATGGCTCAGAGCGGTCAAAAACAGCAATATTGTCGAGGCCCAGAAAACCGCCCTGGAAGATGTTTCTGCCCTGCGCGTCCTCGCGGTTCACCCACCAGCCAAAGTTGATCACGAGCTTGTGCAGCATTCGCTCCAGAAACTTGCGGTCGCCTTTGCCCGTGCGCAATTGCTCCAATCGATAAATGTGCCACGCCGCAATCGCGTGTACCGGCGGATTAACATCGCCGTAATTCCATTCGTACGCCGGATACTGCCCATTGGGATGCATGTACCATTCGCGCCCGAGCAGCACGAGTTGGCGCTTCGCGAACTCCGGATCGGCCAGCGAGAGCGCGACGCAGTGAAAACCGAGGTCCCACGCTGCAAACCAGGGGTATTCCCACTTGTCCGGCATCGACAGCACTTCATCGCTGTTCAGGTGCTGCCAATCCTGGTTGCGCCCATTCATACGCTGGGCAGGCGGAGGCGGCTGCCCGGGATCGCCTTGCAGCCAGTCGAAAATGTTGTAGTGATAGCACTGTCGATTCCACAACATTCCGGCAAGGGCTTGCCGCTGCACACGCTTTGCGTCCTCGTCCTCGATACCGGAATGGATATCAGCGTAGAATTCGTCAGCCTCTCGCAGGCGATCAGCAAAGATCTGGTCGAAATCGGAGAAGGCATCAGTCTTTGCTGCTGCCGGGCGCATGCGGAGGCGTATCACGGCGCTTCCTTTTGCGGCGACATTCAGACGATGTACTGCGGCTGCCTTCGTGCCCTTCTGGGCGGAATTGATGGCGGTTTTGTTGCCCTGAATCACATAGTCGTGAAATGCGTCTTTGAAATAGCCTTGTCTGACCGCGCAGTTAAAAACGTTGTGAGCGTTAGTCTCGTTCTCGGTGAAGATGAGTTCCTCAGGGCTATCAAAATCGACCTGGTAGTCCCCCAATGTGGGATGCGACGCCTGGGCACATGCAGGAGCCGACTCCCACAATGTAGGACTATGCGGATCGCGTCCCCAACTCCACGTATTTCGAAACCACACCTGCGGCAAGACATGCAGCGCAGCCGCTTCGGGGCCGCGATTGTTGACCGTGATGCGCATGAGAACGTCGTCGACGTCGGCCTTGGCGTACTCGACAAAGACATCAAAATAGCGGTCATCGGCGAACAGGCCCGTATCGATCAACTCGAACTCGGGATCGTTGAGTCCACGCTTATGGTTCTCATCGATGAGCTGCTGATAGGGGAAGGCCGCCTGCGGGTATTTGTAGAGCATCCGTGCGTACGAGCATGTCGGCGTCGCGTCGAGATAGTAATAGAGTTCCTTGACGTCTTCGCCGTGATTGCCTTGCCCATTGGTCAGGCCGAAGAGGCGCTCTTTCAGGATCGGATCTTTCCCGTTCCAAAGGGCTACCGCCAGGCAGAGGGTTTGCTTCTCGTCGCAGAACCCGGCAAGACCGTCTTCGCCCCAGCGATAAGCGCGGCTGCGCGCGTGTTCGTGTGGGAAGTAATCCCAGGCTGATCCGTCGGCACTGTAGTCTTCGCGAACGGTTCCCCACTGGCGCTCGCTCAGGTACGTGCCCCAGCGGCGCCATGGTTTGACCTTGCGCGCAGCCTCGTCGAGGCGCGATCTTTCAGCAATGGTCGTGGGTTTAGAGGTCGGCGGTGCTTTAGGTGGCATCGATCGTCACAGGGTGCGGCATCCTTTGAGATTAGACAATGCTTGCGCTGAAGAAGAATAGCGCTGAAAGGTCAAAGGTGAAAGCAGGTTCTTACGTGCGCGTGATCTCGCGCACTCCATCTGCCCCGGCGACGACGACCTGGCTGGTCAGACCGAGAAACAGTCCGTGCTCGACAATTCCCGCCCGGGCTTCGAGTTGAAGCGCAAGTTTCGCCACATCGGCAATCGGGCCGAAATCACAATCTGCAATCAGGTTTCCCTGATCTGTGTGATATTGCTTGCCGTCGGCTGTCTGTCGAATGACATACCGCGCTCCCAGCGACTCGAGAAATCGCGCCTGCGAGCGCCAGCCAAACGGCAGGACTTCTATCGGCAGCACGTGTTTTGTGCCGAGTCGCGGCGACAATTTGCTCTCATCTACAACGATAATTTCCCGAGCCGTTGCCTGTGCGACCAACTTTTCGCGTAACAAAGCGCCGCCGCCGCCCTTGACCAGGTTAAACTGCGGATCCACTTCGTCGGCGCCATCGATGGTCACGTCGAGGTTCCTGGGTAGGTCCTCCGTCAACATCGGGATGTTGAGTTCAACGGCCGCATCCCATGATCCACGCGACGTAGCGAAGCCGATGATGTCCGTCAACTCGCCTGAGCGCAGCAAGGCGCCAATCTTGCGGATAGCGAAAATCGCCGTCGAGCCGGTTCCAAGTCCTACAGCCATGCCGGACTTCACATAGCGCACGGCGTATTCCGCCGCGGCCTTCTTCAAGGCTGCCTGCGGGTCCGGAGATTCAGTGGCTGCATTCATCGCGATTCAAGCGAAAAACAGATCCCTCGCCGACTATCGTCGGACTCGTGATGACAATACGCTGTCGGGCAGCGAAGTTAGCTCTTGCGTCCCAAAGCCCTGCGATAGCGCGTGATCAAGTTATTGGTCGAGCTATCATGCTTCAGCTGAGGCGCGCCGTCGCTCTCCAGTTCAGGAATGATGCGCTTGGCCAGCACCTTGCCGAGTTCTACGCCCCACTGATCGAACGAATCGATATTCCACACCGCGCCCTGAGTGAATACATTGTGCTCATACAGCGCGACCAGCGTGCCCAGCGCGCGCGGCGTCAACTTGTCGACAAGAATCGTATTCGTCGGACGATTGCCTTCACAGACGCGGAACGGCGTCTGGAAATCGGGCGAGCCTTCGGCCTTCAACTCCTCAGCGGTCTTGCCGAATGCCAGCGCCTCGGCCTGCGCGAACACGTTGGCTGTCAAGTAATCATGCTGCACGGTCAGCGGGCTTAATGGCTGGCAGAAGGCGATAAAGTCGCACGGGATGATTTTTGTCCCCTGATGAATCAACTGGTAGTACGAGTGCTGGCCATCCGTGCCGGGCTCGCCCCAGATGATGGGCCCGGTCTGCCACTCGACGTGATTGCCCTCGAGATCAACATGCTTGCCGTTGCTTTCCATCTGCAACTGCTGCAGGTAGGCCGGGAAGCGCTTCATGTTGTCCGAGTAGGGCATGATGCCGACGGTCTGCGCGCCGAAAAAGTTGTTGTACCACACTGTCAGAAGTCCCATCAGCGCGGGCAGATTCTTTTCCAGCGGCGTGGTGCGGAAGTGCTCATCCATGGCGTGGAAGCCGGCCAGGAGTTCGGTATAGCCCTCGGGACCAATAGCGATCATGGTCGAGAGGCCGATGGCCGAATCCATAGAGTAGCGGCCGCCAACCCAGTCCCAGAAGCCAAACATGTTGGCTGTGTCGATACCGAACTTCGAAACACCCTCGGCGTTGGTCGAAACCGCGACGAAGTGCTTCGCAACCGCGGAATCGCTCTTCAACTTGTCGACAATCCACTTACGCGCGGTAGCCGCGTTCGTCATCGTCTCCAGCGTAGTAAACGTCTTCGACGACAGAATGAAGAGCGTTTCGTCAGCCGCCAGATCGTGCGTCGCGTCAGTGAAAGCAGCTCCGTCCACGTTGGCGACGAAACGGAACTTCATCGACGGATCAGTAAAATCGCGTAGCGCATCGTAGGCCATCTCGGGGCCAAGATAGGAGCCGCCGATGCCGATGTTGATGACGTTCTTGATCGGCTTGCCGGTGTGACCTTTCCATTCACCGCTGCGCAATCTCTTGGAAAAAGCTGCCATTTTGTCGAGCACGGCGTGAACATCGGCGACGACGTCTTTTCCGTCGACTTCGATTTTTGTGCCCTTGGGAGCACGTAGCGCGACGTGTAAGACTGCGCGCTTTTCGGTGATGTTGATCTTCTCACCGCGGAACATGGCATCGCGCCGCGCTTCCACGCCGCGCTCACGAGCAAGCTGGAGCAACAGGCTAACCGTCTCGTCGGTGATACGGTTCTTGGAATAATCCAGAAAAAGGCCGGCGCCTTCCACGGTGAGCCGTGTCCCACGTTGTGGGTCATCGGCAAAGAGCTGCCGCACGTGGGTGTTCTTGATTTTCTCGTAGTGGTTCTGAAGTGCTTTCCAGGCTGCGGTGTCGATGGGGCGCTGGGTGGTCATCTTGGCTTCCGGCATGAATTGTCCTTTCTCGGCGGTCGGGCTCTGTGGCAAGCCTCAAGCTGCGAGCCCCGAGCCTCGAGCTTAAAGCATTTATCAAAGAGTACTGCTTCGTGACTAGCAGCAATCCATGGCCGGTAGCTCGCGGCTTCCCGGTTATTTCAACGCCTTGCTCTTGTTTTCAATCGAACTTATCAGGTCCTTCCAGGAATCGTCGAAGGACGACGCGCCTTCGGACTGCAGATCCGCACCAAGCTTCACCAAGTCGATGCCCGCTTTGGTGAATGCAGCCAATGTCTGCTCGCAATCACCTCCATCGCGCGGAATAGGCTTGGCGGCGGTTCCGTGATTGCCAAAAGCCAACAGCGTTTCTTCCGGCATGGTGTCAACAGTGTTGGGCGCAGCCAGCGCGCCGATGTAGAGCACGTCCGACGCCTTGGGATCTTTGGTTCCCGTACTCGCGAATAGAAGCCGCTGCGCACGCGCGCCTAAGTTGGCCAGACGCTGCCAACGATCGGACTCCAGGACGTCGCGATATGCCTTGTAGGCTTGCGCGCCAATCGCCGGCCCCAACTTGTCGCGCAGATCGGCGGGAACTTTATCCATCGTGGCTTTATCCCAGCGGCTGACGAAGAGCGAGGCAACCGAACGAACATCAGGACTGAGCCCGGCCTCGACGCGACGCTCCAGCCCTTTCATGTAAGCGTCGGCCGCTCCGAGATAGTGCTCACGACTGAAGAGCAGCGTCACGTTGACAGAGACTCCGGCAAAGATCGCCTCTTCGATCGCAGTTCGTCCTTCAGTCGTACCGGGAATCTTGATAAACAAATTGCGACGGGCGGCCTTCTGATGGAGCGCTTTGGCGACCTGGACCGTCGTCTTTGGGTCGTACGCGAGCAGCGGCGAGACCTCCAATGAGACCCAGCCGTCGACGGTTGCTGTGCGGTCGTGAATCGCAGCAAACAAGTCCGCAGCGCGGCGAAGATCTGCAATCGCCATCTCGAAAAATGCGTCCTCCGTCGAGAGGCCGCTGGCAAGGAGTTTCGCCATGTCCTCGTCATAGGCGTGGCCGTGGGTCATGGCGTGATCGAAGATCGTGGGGTTTGAGGTCAATCCGGTAACGGACAGCTCGTCGATGTAGCGCTTGAGAGTGCCGCTGTCGAGCAGCTCGCGCGTGATGTTGTCGAGCCACAGGCTCTGACCGAGATCGTGCAGTTGCTGGGTTGCTTTCATCGGAGCCTCCTTACGCTACTCCCGGAAATGCTTCGCGTTTTATGTCGAGCAGATCGGCGATACGCCGAACGCTGAGATCGGCCGGGCGATATTTCGCATTCGCTTTCTTGTCGCGCGCGTAGTGACCTTGCTGTGCAAAAACCGTGGTAACGCGGTGTTGCCAGACCTCCTTGATGGCCTGCAGCAACCGCAATTTGTCGTCGACCATTACATAGTGCTTGGCAGGAAAGAATTTTTCTACTGCGGCCAACTCCTGTTCCTTATGGATGAAGATGAGCACGTGACCGCCAAAAGCCTTCCACAGTCCGGAACGTTCCACCTTGCGCGGCTGGAAAACCGCATCTCCATCCGACAGGATCGCGACCTGACCCCAGCGCTTTACCCGTTGGATGACCTGGAAGGCGTGCGGATACACGCGATCTCCGAAGGGATAATCCACCAGCCAGTTGGCTACGTGCAGCAGGCGCGGATCGTGCATGTTTTCGACGCGATAGCGTTCGAGAGCGCCGAGATAATCCGCATATCCGAGTTCGCTGCGGAGTTCCTCGAAGATGGCCAGATAGCGGTTGCGCGCCGGCTTGCCGAACTCCCGCTGCATGTAGCGAAACAGATCGTTCTGCAGGCGGTCGTTATCGAGCAGGGTGTTATCGACGTCGAAGAGAAACACCAAGTCGCGCATCTTGCCTGGCGCTGTTCGCACTTTCGTTTTTGTTTTCTTCGCGCTCATTTATCCCTTGCTCGCGGCTTGCGATCGACTTTCTTCCTGTTGCGTCATGGGATTGATCCACGGACCGTCGGCACCGATGAGTTGGCTGGCCTCGTCCGGACCCCAAGTGCCCGGTTCATAGGTGTAGACCGGCGTCACATTATCCAGAATCGGCTGTACGATGCGCCACTGCGCTTCCACCAGGTCCTGGCGCGCGAACAGATCGCCAATACCGCGCATGGCATCACCTAGTAGTCGCTGGTAGGGAGGCATGTCCTCTGCGGCATGGCTTTTCAGGCTTAGTTCCAGGTCCTGCCCCACCATGCGCTCGCCGGGAGTTTTCACGCGCACGCCTAAGCCGATGCTGATGTCGGGACTGACGCGCATCCTCATGTGCGATGAGCGCACCGGAACGACTTCGTGGAAGGTCTCGCGCGGCGGACGTTTGAATTCCACAACCGCTTCCATGCAGGTAACCGGCAAGACTTTGCCGGCGCGAATATAGATGGGAACTCCCGCCCAGCGCCAGGTGTCGATGTGGAGCTTGATGGCAATGAAGGTTTCGACGGTAGAGCCCGGAGCAACGCCTTCGACCTTCTTGTAGCCGTTGTACTGGCCGCGCACAACACAGTCAGGCGAGAGCGGGCGCACCGCTTTAAGCAGCGCTGCCTTCTGATCGCGCTCGGCCTCGTGGTCTTCGCCGGTGGGCGGATCCATGGTGAGATTGCCGAGCACCTGCAGCATGTGATTCTGCACCACGTCGCGCAGCGCGCCGGTTTCGTCGTAGAACTTGCCGCGATCGCTGACGCCAAAGCTCTCGGCCATGGTGATCTGGATGCTGCGGACGTAGTCGCGATTCCAGATCGGTTCGAAAATCGGGTTGGCAAAGCGCGTGTAAAGAATGTTCTGTACCGGCTCTTTGCCGAGATAGTGATCGATGCGATAGATGTTCTCTTCCGGAAAGAACTGATGCAGAGTTCGATTGAGCGCTTGGGCGGTCGGAAGATTGTGGCCAAATGGCTTCTCGATGACGACACGGGCGTTGGTGGCGCAGCCGGAGTCGGCAAGGCCCTTGGCGACGGTTCCAAATAAGCTGGGTGGAACGGCAAGATAATGCAGCGGCGCCTTGGCATCGCCAAGCTGCTTGCGCAACTCGGTGAAGGTCGCCGCGTCGCCGTAGTCCCCATCTACGTAACGAAGCAGGCTCATCATCTTCTCGAAGGGTGCCTGCTCCAGCCCGCCATGATTCTCCAGGCTGTCCTTGGCACGCGCCTTCAACTGATCAAGATTCCAACCCGCCTTGGCGACGCCGATGATGGGAATGTTGAATCCCTCATCGCGAATCAGATCCTGCAGCGATGGGAAAATCTGCTTGTAGGCAAGATCGCCCGTGGCTCCAAAGAATACGAAAGCATCCGACATTCCATTTGACATAGTGTCCCCTGTGCTGCGAAGGAGCCGGTTGTACCAAAACCCCTTACACGGTGCCGCCGCTCCGCGGCTCCAGTGATTTTCGACTCGGACCGCGGGCTGACGCCCGCGGCTAACACAACTCTCGCCGCTCCGCGGCTTAGTTTTGTCCCGTCAGCTTCCCGTAAACCATTGCCAGCAACCTCGCGCTCACAGCGAGGACGCGAAAGGCCAAGAGCGAAGAGCGAAAGGCGGCTCTCCCTACTTCGAATTCGCGATCGCTTGTTTCGCCGCCGAAACCACATGCTCGGCAGTGAATCCAAAGTGTTCCATCACAACCTTCATGGGCGCGGACATGCCGAAGGTGTTCATGCCGAGCACGACGCCAGTGCGTCCGGCATATCGATCCCACCCGATGGGCGACGCCTCCTCAACCGTAACGCGCGCGCCCACTGATGGAGGCAGCACGCTGTCGCGATAAGCCTGGTCCTGATGATCGAATAGCGCCCATGCCGGCATGCTGACCACGCGCGTCTTGATGCCCGCGGCCGTCAGCTGCTCCCATGCCTTGACGCAAAGACCGACTTCGCTGCCGCAGCCGATCAGGATCACGTCGGGCTTGCCGTCTGGCGCGTCGACCATAACGTAGGCGCCCTTTGCCAGACCGCTGGCCGCGGCAAACTTCGTGCGATCGTAGATCGGCAGTGCCTGCCTGCTGCAGACGATCTCGCAGGGATGATCCTTGGTCGACATCGCCACGCGGTAAGCTTCTACCATCTCGTTGGCGTCAGCAGGTCGCATGACGATCAAACCGGGCACGGCGCGCAGCGAGACCAACTGCTCGATGGGTTGGTGGGTCGGCCCATCTTCACCCAGACTGATGGTGTCGTGCGTCCAGATGTGCAGCGCGGGGATGTCCATCAGCGACGACAGTCGGATGGAGCCGCGCGCGTAGTCGGTGAAAATCAGGAAGCCGGAACCGAAGGCGCGCAAGCCGGTCAGCACCATGCCGTTGACGATGGCGCACATCCCGTGCTCGCGAATACCGAAGTGGAAGTTGCGGCCTTTATGATCACCAATCTGATTGGATTGGAAGTCGCCGGCAAATTCGAACTCGAGGCGCGTCTTAGTGCTGGGATACAAGTCCGCCGCGCCGCCCAGCAACCAGGGAATCTTTTGCGCGAGGGCGTTCAGAACCTTGCCTGAAGCATCGCGCGTCGACATGCCACTCGCACTGGTCGGAAAGCTGGGTAGCGCCTTCTGCCAATCCGCAGGCAGATCGCGTTTGTTCATGCGCTCGATGTTGTCAGCCAAGTCGGGATATTGCGCCTTGTAGCGGCCGAACAGCGCGTTCCACTCGCCGCTCGACTTGGAGCCACGCGCACCGAGGTTCGCAGCGAAGTGCTCGCGCACGCCGGCCGGAACCACGAACGACTCATCAGGATTGAAGCCGAAGAACTCCTTAGTCAGGCGAACTTCTTCAGCGCCCAGGGGCTCGCCATGCGCGGCGGAAGTGTCTTGCTTGTGGGGCGCGCCGTAACCGATGTGGCTGTGCACGATGATCAGCGTGGGACGATCTTTGGTGTCATGAAAGCGTCTGAGAGCGCGCTCCACCAGTTCGATATCGTTGGGATCGCTTACGCGCGCGACCTCCCAGCCGTATCCCATGAAGCGCGTCGCGACATCCTCGGTGAAGGCGAGGTCGGTGTGGCCTTCGATCGTGACGTGATTGCAGTCGTAGATCCAGCAAAGGTTGGAGAGCTTGAGATGACCGGCGAGCGACGCGGCTTCGCTGGATACTCCTTCCATCAGGCAGCCCTCGCCGCAGAGCGCATAGGTATTGAAGTTGAAGAGCTCGTAGCCGGGACGATTGTAAGTTGCCGCGAGCCAATCGCGCGCAATCGCCATGCCGACACTGTTGGAAAGACCTTGTCCGAGCGGACCGGTGGTAGCTTCGACGCCGGTGGTCCAGCCATATTCCGGATGTCCGGGACAGCGGCTGCCTGCCTGGCGAAAGGTCTTGAGGTCGTCGATGGTGACCGCCTGGCGATTCTGCTTCTCGTAGCTGGCATTCGCCGCCTTGATGCCGGTGAGATGAATCATGGCGTAGAGCAGCATCGAAGCGTGCCCGGCCGACAAGCACGAAGCGATCGCGATTGGGCCACCAGGGATCGGCAGGATCGTAGCGCAGGACGCGCTGCCAAACAGCGTATGCGGTGGGCGCGGCGCCCAGCGGCGTGCCGGGATGTCCAGAATTTGCCTTCTGCACGCCATCGATAGCAAGCGTGCGAATCGTGTTGATGGCCAGTTGATCGAGCTTGGCAGAGGAAGGGTCGCGTGCTTCTTGTGGGATCATGATCCGGACCTCAATTTATTTAGCTGCTGCCGTGCTGCTTTCTTGGTCGCGTCTATTCAATTTGCAATCGGATCGCCAATCGATCGCGCAGATCAGCTCCAACAACAATTACGACGGGTTTGCTTCGCGAAGCAACGCTGCCGACGAGTCGTCACTTTCTTTAAACGTTGACTGAACGACTGCACTGATTAATGACGGCACCAGATCTCGTTCGTTTGCTGTTCGGAGAGATCCTTGAGTGAAGCAGCTGAACGCGCGGACAGCGGGTGGGGCACATTCTACCCCAAACCGGAGAAGAAGCAAACCGGTTGGGGCAAGGCGCCAGCGCAGGGTTAAAGTGAACCCTAGTTCGTGGGGAAGGCGTACCGGCTCAGCGCTTTCGATGCGCTGAATGAAGGCGATGGCTTGGCGCTCTGCCCACCGGCCGTCGTAGCCATTGGGCGCGGCGAGGAAGGCACAGTGACCGCCGTGGGTGGTTTCGATAAACGTAATGTGCGGATTTTGCTGCAGCTTTTCGCGAGTCTCGGGCAGCACGCGAATGAACGGGTCGTCGAGAGCATGTAAGACGAGCGTGGGAATGGCGATGCGGTCGACGACACGCGCGGCAGCCGCACGGATGTAATAGTCCTGGGCATCGCGAAATCCGGAGTAGCGCGCGGTGATCTGATCGTCGAAGTCGCGCAAACTGCGCAAGCCGCGCAGATGGCGCACATCGTAGCGGTCGGGAAAGAGAGCCGCTTTCCGCAAAATTCGGCGACGCAGGCCACGAAGAAATTTCCATTCGTAAACGCGGTTGGCGCGATTGTGTAGCGCATCAGCGGAAGGCGCCAGATCGACTGCCGGCGAGACCCCGACTGCGGCTTTGACTTGGTGAGGAGCATCGGCTCCCCATTCCCCGAGCAGCTTGAGAACCAGGTTGCCGCCCATGGAGTATCCGACGAAGGCCAGCTTCTGCAGGCCATCTTCAGCGATGAGCGTTTTCGCAATCGCACCGACATCGCCCGACATGCTGGAGTTGTACAGGGTGGGGCCGAGATGTTCGGTGTCGCCGCAGTTACGCATGTTCATTCGAACTACGTTCATGCCCGCGAGCCAGGCTTTACTTCCCGTGCCGATGACATACTGCGACTCGCTCGAGCCTTCCAGCCCATGCACGATAACCAGCGTCATCGCCGATGTACGATCGGCCTGCCAATGACAGTGGCATAGGATCTGGACCTCGGGCTCGACCTGGAAGAGGCGTTCTTCCGGCGGAGGGAGAAAATTGCGGCGAGGCAGGAAGTTGCCGACGATGGTCTGCGCGTGTCCGCTGATAAAGGGGCGGCGCGGATGAAAAGACTCGCCGAAGAAATCGTGGGCGCGCGTAGTTTCGGCGGCGCGGGCGTTAGTCAGGGCCGGTTGGTCGCTTGTGGGGATGGGACAGGCTCCTGCATCTATAATAATGTTTCTACCATTCGCGGCTGGGCGGACTTAGGTCAGCGCCGCATTTCGTCAGTACGGGAGCGATCATGCCGATTTTCGAATATCGTTGCGAGGCTTGCGGTCACAGGTTCGAAGCCATCCTCTTCGGCGAGCAGACGCCGGAATGTCCGAAGTGCCACACCGAAAAGCTGGAGAAGCAGCTTTCGACCTTCGCGGTCAGCACAGGCGGACACTCCGCTGCTCCTGCGGCGGGCTGCGGGCAGACAAACTGCTGCATGATGAATGGCGGCGGTTGCGATCTGAACTAGCTTACGAACCCAGCAGCACTTCTGGGTTCTTGCGGACGATGTGCAGCAGCTTCAGCGTGGCCTGACGCGGCTCGCGAAGACCCTGCTCCCAACTTTCAACTGCATTGGAACTGACATTCAGCAGGCGCGCGAACAGCGTCTGACTGGCGTTCAGGCTTTCGCGCAGTTCGCGAATATCGCTGGGCTTCATGGGCTTGGGACGATCGGGAATCTCCACCGCGCGCAGATCGAGCCTGGCAACACCCTTCTCAGAAGCGACGGCGCCCGACGAACGCTCGTCTTCCTTGTGCTTGTTCTTCTTTTTGTCCTTCTTGTTCTTTTTGCCCATCGCCGCCCTCGCTTGCTGGTGAAATTTAATGTCCCACATAGTAGGACTTGGTGACGAAGATCGTAAATGGCTCTTTAGCGCCGCGAGTCAATCCACCTTTTGCCCGATCGGACGCGCTACCGGGCGGCCCTTCTCGCCGATTTCAAGGTGAGCCCAGGGCATTTCATGATCGTGGGTGAATACCACGAGCCAGTGCTGCGGAATCGCCTGCTGATAGAAGCGATGTTTGTTGGCGATGCTCTCCAGCGGATAAAGATCGTAACCCAAAGTCCAGGTCGGGTCGAGATGCTTGGCATCGCAAACCAGATCGCTGGGATAGGCAGCGATCCGGTGGCCGCTGCGGATCATGACAACCTGCAAATCGCGGGTGTGGCCGGAATAGACCTTCACGGAAATCCCGGGAACGATTTCGTTGTCACCTCGAAGCAGCTTGAGCTGGCCGGTGGCGAGTAGCGGATCGTAGTTGTCGGTCATGTAGCTGACGCGATCGCGCTCATGTTGTTCGTGAGCGTGCTCCAGTTCGCCCTCCTGGACGTAATAGGTCGCGCGAGGAAACGTGGCGACGGGCTTGCCCTGCTTGTAGTGCGTATTCCAGCCGCAGTGATCGAAGTGCAAATGAGTGTTGATGACGATGTCGATCTCGTCGGGCGAAACCTTGGCCTGCTCGAAGCTCTGCAGCAGCAGCGCCTGATTGCGGTAGATGGCCTGCGTCTTGTCGTTGAGCTTGTTACCGATGCCGGTGTCGATAAGGACGTTGTGCTTGCCGGTGCGCACCAGCAGCGAGTTGAGGCCGAGCGGAATGGTGTTGCGCTCGTCGGCCGTGGTGCGCTTCTCCCACATGACTTTGGGGATGATGCCGAACATAGCGCCGCCGTCGGCGCGGTAGATACCGTCGGAGAGGATGGTCAGCTCGAAGTCGCCGAGTGTCGTTCGGTGCACAGATCGTCTCCTCAAAAAGGCTGATTCCGATCATACTGAATCAACGCGAATGGCGGCTCAGCGGCCCGCCGAAATCCATATATCGCGTGAGGCAGGTGTGCAGTGCGGCAGATTTTCTTCGTAGTGCTATTGAGTTTGGTGCTGGTGGGAAGTTCGTTTGGCCAGCGAGGAGCGGCGAGTCAGAGTCAGAGTTCCGCGCCTGGAAGCGCAGCGCAGGCTCCTGGTCCGACAGGTTCAGGCAATGATGAGTTGACGCGGATGCGGGACGATCTGAACAAGCTGGACAGTCTGAATCTGAACATGAGCAGCGAGATCGAGTTTCTTCGCGATCAGAATCTGCAGATCCTGCTGCGAACAAATGTGCAGATGTGGACGATCGTGATTCGTGATCTGCGCGAGCAGGTGGCGCGGGAGGAGCGCAAGGCCGCTACGGTCACGAAATAGGAATCCGACGGACCCACCCAAGCAAAATCGACGGCTTTGATCAGGCGGTCGCTTTGCGCGAGCCTGCCACCAGCAACACAACACCGGCAGCGCATAGCACGCCGCCGACTACGGGAGGCAGCTTCTCATTGTCATGAGTTGTAATTCCCACCGAGGCATCTCCGGCCTTCAGTTCGTGAGTGTGGCTGCGGGGGACCATGACCACAAACGAGAGAATTCCGAGAATGAGCACAGCTAAACCAATCCAGGATAACGGACGCATCTTTCTCCTTTACCGGAGAGTGGGAAGCGGAAAAGGGTGGGAAGGTTGTTTCGCCCCTGAAGGGGCTCAGGCGTTCGTGGATTGCACCTGACCCAGCGCTTCCGCGCTGGGCTAACTACTTTCGCCCTTGCGGGCTGTTCCGGACTGCGTTTGTATCCTGACCACGCGTTACCGCGCGCCGGTGCTGGCGGCATTCGATGGGATGACAGGAATTTCGAAGTACATCAGCTCAGCACCGCCGGCGTCGCGCACTCCGGTCAGGTAGACGTGGGAGCCATCCAGCGGCTGCTTGACGCCCTCTACATCGAAGAACACAAATCCGGACTTGGTGGTGTGGGGTTCGACTGCCTGCGCTTCGAACTTCGCATTCTGAAGCTCTTCGTATTCCTTCTGCGCCTTCTTATTCTTGTTTCCTGACAGCGGGATGGGGCCGACGCGCGCCGGAGGGCTGGTGCTGTTACCGCTGATGTGGGCGACGCGGCGGAAGACGTCGTCTGTGCTCAGCCCGTCCAGCTTGGCGCGCCGGCCAGTGACCAGTTGCACTTCCATATTGTTAACGGTGATGGGTTGATCGCCGTCATTGCTGATGACGAGAAGGACCGGCAAAATGCCTTCCTGGTTGTAGGGGGTGATGAAGATGTTGTCCTTGGGCGAGGTGTTGTAAATATCGATGGCGGCGGTGACCTTTTCCGTGGGATGCGCGTCTTTGCTGGGATAGGTGTTGGCGTTCTCAGCGCGCGGAGGAACAAAATCTTTGTCTTTGGCGAGCACGAGCCAGCGGGAAGAATGCGACGGCCAAGCCAATCAATAACAGCAGGCGAACGCGGCGTGAGAACATATCGCGATTATCCGCTTTCGGCACCCGGTGCTCAACTCACTTGACGCCAGCTGCACGGCGAACTACTCTCGCAGTCCTCAGCGAAAGGACTTTTAACTGTGATGAGTCTTCTGAAGTGGTGCGATGAAGGGCCGGCAATTGTGCCGGTAGAAGCAACCGTCGGAGAGGCAATACAGACGATGATCGACAAGACGGTTGGTGCGGTAGCGGTGATCGACGAGCACGGGATTGTGGCGGGAATGTTCACTGAGCGCGATGTGCTGTCAAAGTTCGCGCTCAGCGGACGCGATGCCAAGACCACGCCGGTGCGCGAGATGATGAGCTCGATTGTAGAGATGGCGACCGAAGCGACGACGCCGAGTGAAGCGCTGGCGGTGATGCTGGAGCGGCATTATCGGCACATGCCGATTGTGGATGAGCAAGGAAAGGTGCTAGGCATCTGCTCGATCCGCAACATTCTGGAGGCGCGAGTGGACGATCTGCTGGCGCAGTTGGATAACGAGCGGCCGGCAGTGCAGCGGGGGTGAGAGTCCCTGCCGGGACCGGGATCTTCTTATCACGCCTACCCAGGACTTCGTCCTGGGCTGGGCTGAGTCGTCCCTTCGGGACGGGCTAGTGCGGCCATCATCTGCGGAATGGTGACGAAGTCGTAGCCCTCGGATAGGTAACGGGAGAGGATGCGGTCCGTGGCCTCCACGCTGCGGCTGCGGTCGACGCCGATGCGATGGTATTCGCCATCGTGCAGCAGGATGACATTGCCGCCGCGAATCTGGCGTTCGGCATAAGCCGCGATTTCCTGCGCGGATTTTGCCTTCCAGTCATAACAGCTGACATTCCACATGACAGGCTGTAGGCCTAGCTCTCGCGCGATTCGGAGCGAGGCGGGACGTCGCCCGCCAAACGGCGGACGAAAGATTGTTGGGTTGACGCCGGTCGCGTCGAGAATCGCCTGGCGGGTTTGCTGCAGCTGCCGGCGAATCTTGTCGGAGGAGGCAAAGATCAGGTTGGGATGATCCCAGGTGTGAATTCCGATGGCGTGACCGGCGGCGACCAGGGCGCGGGCGATCTCGGGCTTCTGCTGGACGAAGCGGCCGAGCAGAAAGAAGGTCGCCTTGACGCCGTGGCGATCGAGGACCTCCATCATGCGCCAGGTATAAGGATCGTTGGGGCCGTCGTCATAGGTGAGCGCGAGCAGGCGAGAACCGCGCGGCAAGCCGATGAAGGTCGAGCCGTAGACCTGCGAAGTCGGCCACATGGTTTGAAAGCCCGCCCAGGTGGCGAGTCCGGCGACACCGGCGGCGCCGAGAAGGATGGGAAGCACGAGATGATTGTAGCTGGAAAGCCGCTGTTCGCTGTTCGCTGTTCGCTTTTCGCCAGTGGGTTCGCTCCTTGCAGCCTAGGGAATGAGTAGGGCTGACGTATCTTGATTAAGCGAACCCGCAGCTGCCAATTGAGGGCTCTTCTGGCGAAAAGCGAATGGCGAAGAGCGAAGAGCGGCTGGCCGTCTTCCACAGCGTTTCACAACCAGTAATTGCCACGGAGGCGGGGGCAAGATATTCTGCGGTTCGTAGCTTTTCTCCGACCATGGCGAACCTTTTCGAACCACCCCGGTACATTGCGGTTGAAGGCCCGATCCGAGTCGGCAAGAGCACGCTGAGCCGGGTGATTGCCGAGACGCTGCACGCGCAGCGGATCAGCGAGCCGGAACAGAACCCGTTTCTGCGCCCGTTCTATCAGGGCGAGCCCGGAGCGGCGTTTCAGGCGCAGTTCGCGTTTCTCATCGCGCGATACGAGCAGCTGGGCGGGCTGGACATCAAGCACAATCCCGAACAAGACTTACGTCGCCGATTACATCTTCGAGAAGGACAAGCTGTTCGCGTGTTTGAATCTCGGCGATGCGGAGCTTGAGGTTTACAACCGCTATTACGAGCTGTTTCGGCAGAATGTCCCTACGCCGGATCTGGTGATTTATCTGCAAGCCACTCCAGAGGTGCTGAAGAAGCGGCTGAAGAAGAAGGGCGCGCCCGGCGAAAAAGCGATCAGCGACGATTATCTGGAAGAGGTGATCAAGGCGTATGAGCACTTCTTCTTTCACTACACGTCGTCGGACCTGCTGATCGTGAATACTTCGGAGATCGACTTCGTGGAGCGCAGCGAGGATTTGCAGGCGCTGCTGCGACGAGTGAGCGAGCCGATCCGCGGCACACAGTACTTCCTGCCGTTGGGCGCGGACGAGTCATCGGCCAGCGCGTGAGATGCGGGGAGCCCACTCATTCGAAAACCGCGAATGAGTGGGGCACCCGAAACTCGCCCAGGCCTCGAAAGCGCGAGACCTGGGTCTAGCTGCCGACGACTGGCAACTTCACTGTGGCGAGTACTCCCAGATCATGCCGCCGTTCCTGAACGGCATTCCCAAGGCTCCACAGGACCCGGTAGTGCCATAGAGGTTACCGTTCGCATCCGAGGTAAGATTCCAGAAGATATTCGCATTGCCTGAAACTAGAGGCGGTCCGCCAAGACTCTTGATTAGGCCACAATGGTTGAAATAGCAGCCCCGGTAGTCACACTGCGCATCGTCGCCGCCTTCGGCAAGATAGAGGTTGCCAGCCGCGTCAATAGCTAAGGCATTGATGTAGTTTCTCCATTCATTACAGTCCCCGGAGTTGTTATAGATGACGTTGAAGATCCAGCCGCTATCGGACGCCTGCAGCGAGAAAACCAGTCCATAGTAATCGCTAAAAGGGGTGCAGTAGCTTCCGTAATAGCCATCGCAAATACTAAAGCCATAGAGCGTCCCGGAAGGACCCTGGACCAAGCCCCCCGGCTGAGAACCGTCCGTGGTGTTGGTGAATGAGTAGAGGATATTTTCCGTCCAACCGCCGACGGACGGCACTAATTGGAAAACCACACCCCATCCCTGGCCGCCCCCGGCGGTTCCGTACAAATTTCCGTCATGGCCCACCAGCAGACTATTGGGCCAGCCATCATTGCCTCCGGTGAAGCTGTAGAGTATCTTTTCCGTCCAGCCGCCCTGTGCGGGCGAAAGCTCAAACACCGCGCCAGCCCCAGACGCTCCGCCACCACCGGAGATTCCGTACAGATTGCCTTCGGAGTCGAAGGCGGCGATGGAGCCGCCCCATGCGTCGGTGTTGCTCGTGAACTGATAGATCGTCTCCTCGTCCCAACTGCAAAGTGCCGTAGCGCAAGCGGTCGGACCCGGCGTCACCTTGTAGATAACGCCGCAGTAGGACGATCCGTCGCTACCGCAGTTTTGTATCCCTCCCGTTGTCGCTCCGAAAAGATCTCCTTGCGGACCGACGATGACGCCATTGGGACCGCTCCCCTGACTGCCTCCCAGAAAACTGTACAGAGAGCTTAAGAACCAGCGACCGGCGCGACGTGTCAGATCGTAAACGAAGCCCGCACCATAGTTGCCCCCGGATGAAAACGTCCCATAGAGGTTTCCCGCGCCGTCGACAGCTACGCCCGAGGAGCCACTGACATCGTACAAGTCATGGAAGCCGTTTTGCGGACGCGGGCAAGAGTAATTGTCGGAGCTGGTGGTGGTAGTGGTGGTGGTGCTGGCTTCGCCGAGGATGGTGAAGGACTCGGAGGGAATCGAGCCGACATCATTCTGTGAAGCTTGCGATGGGCAGCCCTGGCCCTGACATCCCACCCCGCTGTTCTCATCCCAATAGACGGGATTGCCGCTGGGGACGCTGGCGTTTTGCAGGTTCACCCAGTAGGTTCCGGCATTCAAGCGTAGGTCCGGTAAAGGAAGCTGTTTCGGTGCAGACGTTGTAGCCGTAGCTGTTCGAGACGCAGTTGCTCTCGGTGAAGTTGACTGTCTGATCGAAGTAGCTGGTGCCACCGTTTTCCAGCGAGGTGATCGACACCTCGACGGAAGGCGCGGTATCGCCGGAGAACAGCCAGGCTCCGAAGCTCATGCCGGTGATCTGCGACTGATTGCTGGTGATGTTGAAGCTGTCGCTGGTGATGAAGCCGAAATTAATGCTCCAGGCGTCGGTGTTGCCGTTGATGGGACCGTTGTCGTAGATGTCGTTGCTGTCGAACGGGCCGCGATGTTTTGTGGTCCTTGCGAAGACCTGAGATTTCGGCGGCGCCAGACGCCTGGCGGGATGGGCGAGTCGCGACGCGTACTGCGGCATCTTCGCCGCCTGCACCGCGGTAGGAGGAACGGAACTCTGCGCAAAGACGGGAACGGCGGCGGCTGTGATCAACGCCGCGATCGCCACAAGAGAAATTATGCGAAAGAGTGGAGTTGAAGATTGCCCTTGGCTGTGCATCGGCTTGTCCTCCTCGCGGAACAGGTCATCCGGAGCGGAACCTGGAAAGCAACGGGCGCGAGCAAAAGGGAGAAGTGAAGTGGGGCCTGTTTCTCGCCGATGGGCGCGATGGGAAACAGGTGGGAACAGGCCGGAGCGTCCTCTCCCGGAACACCCACCAGAATTTCACAACGTCCGTGGACATCTGTCAGTGATCTGTGTCGCAGAAGGAAGTGAGGAAGTCGGACGGGGGTGCGAAGGGGCCAGTCATTCGAAGGTCACGAATGAGTGGGGCACCCGCACCCATCTAGTTATGGCGAGTACTGCCAGATCATGCCGGTATTCCTCTGCAGTGATTCGAAACCGCAGGTATTCGTCGTGCCGTAGAGGGTACCATTGGAATCTAACGACAGGTTCTGAAAGATGTCCGCGTTGCCCGAGAATAGCGACTCCTGAGAGGTCATATTTATGACTTGGCCGCAATAGTAATAGTTACAGGGCGGGTAACAGTCGAGTTCTTCGCCGCCTACCGCAGCGTAGAGATTACCTGCCTTATCAATAGCCAAGCCATGAAAAGCGTTGTAGTCCGCAAGCCTGCAATTTTGGAAGGCGTTGTAGATTACGCTAAATGCCCAGTTGCCACCGGAGGGCGACAACTCAAAAATGAGGTCGACGTCGTCCGCACCGCCAGGACAGTAATAGTAGTCGTTACTGTGGCAGGTGCTGATGCCATAGAAGTTCCCCAGCCTGTCCTGGAGCAGGCCGTGAGGCGAAGAGCCATCCTGTGTATTTCCAGTGAAGGCGTAAAGAACGTTCTCTGTCCAAGTACCGCCGCCGGGCACGAACTGGAACACCACTCCAGAGCCATACTGCCCACCGCCCCCAGTCGTCCCGTACCAGTTTCCGTCAGGACCCGCCAGCAAGCTGCTCGGTCCTGAGCCGTCGCTCGCTCCGGTGAAGCTGTAGACAATCGTCTCTACCCAACCTCCTTGCGACGGAGACAGCTCAAGTACAGCTCCCTGGCCGAATGCGCCGCCCGATCCGGATATCCCATACAGATTACCGGCGGAGTCGGAGGCGACGACGCTGCCGTTCCACGCGTCCGCATTGCCCGTGAATTGATAGATCGTCGTCTCATTCCAACCGCACAACGCCATGGCGCAAGCGGTCGGACCCGGCCTTGCTTCATAAACCAACCCGCAATAGGAGGCTCCGTCATTCCCGCAGGTTTGGAAGCCGCCCTGCGCCGCCCCATATACGGCTCCATCTGGTCCAACGATGACACCGTTCGGGCTGCTTCCATTGTTTCCTCCCAGGAAGCTGTACAGCGAACTGAAGAACCAGTGGCCGGCTCTTAGGCCGAGCCGATAGAGCGAACCCGCAGCATAGTTCCCAACGTCGGCAAGCGTGCCGTAAAGGTTCCCCGCTTTGTCGATTGCCACACCAGAAGCTTGATCCTGCTGCTGCCAAATCATGCCGAAATCATGGAGCTCACGGAAGCCGTTTTGCGGTGCGGGACAAGCATAGTCGCTGTATGAGGAGGTCGTTGTGGTGGTGCTGGTCGCGCCGAGGATGGTGAAGGACTCGGAGGGAATGGAGCCGACATCATTCTGTGAGGCCTGCGAGGGGCAGCCCTGGCCCTGACATCCCACCCCGCTGTTCTCATCCCAATAGACGGGATTGCCGCTGGGGACGCTGGCGTTTTGCAGGTTCACCCAATAGGTTCCGGCGTTCAGCGTGGGACTATTGAAGGACGTTGTCTCAGTGCAGACGTTGTATCCGTACTGATTGGTGGTACAGCTTCCCTGCGTGAAGGTCACTGTCTGATCGAAGTACCTGGTGCCGCTATTCTCGCCGGAGGTGATGGACAGTTCCGCCGAAGTCAGAGTATCGCCGCTGAACAACCAGGCGCCAAAACTCATTCCAGTGATGTTCGTGCCATCGCTTGCGAGGTTGAAGGTGTCGCTGACGATGAAGCCGAAGTTGATGGTCCAGGCGTCGGTGTTGCCGTTGATGGGACCGTTGTCGTAGATGTCGTTGCTGTCCAGCGGGCCGCGATGCTTGGTGGCGCGTGCAAATACCTGAGATTTCGGCGGCGCCAGACGCCGGGCGGGATGGGCGAGCCGCGACGCGAACTGCGGCATCTTTGCCGCCTGCACCGCGGTGGGAGGAACGGAGTTCTGCGCGAAGACGGGAGGCGCGGCGGCCGTGATCAACGCCGCGATCGCCAGAAGAGAAATTATACGGAAGAGTGGAGTCGAAGATTGCCCTTGGCTGTGCATCGGCTTGTCCTCCTCGCGGAACAGGTCAACCGGAGCGGAAACCTGGAAAGCAACGGGCGCGAGCAAAGGGAGAAGTGAAGTGGGGTCTGTTTCTCGCCGATGGGCGCGATGGGAAACAGGTGGGAACAGGCCGGAGCGTCCTCTCCCGGAACACCCAACAGAATTTCACAATGTCCGTGGACATCTGTCAGTGATCTGTGTCGCAGGGGGAAGTGAGGAACTCGGACGGCTCCATCATTCGATCGCGAATGAGTGGGCGGGCAGCACCCAGGTTAGGCCAAAGGATGGCCGAACCTGGGGCAAGCTCAGGGCAGGCTCTGGGGCACCGAACTCTGGGACCGTGAGCACCCAGGTTAGGCCAAAGGACGGCCGAACCTGGGGCACCGGGCCAAAGGATGGCCGAACCTGGGGCACCGAGCTCTGGGGCACCGAGTGCTTTCTCTACGGTGCGAAGTAGCCGGAAATATCGAGGATCAACTGGGTAGAGCCGCCTCCGGCGAAGGCATCGGTCGAGCCGTCCGTGTTGGGCACAATCGCCATGTTCGAGGTGATGAACCCGTCATAAGCATTCAGGGTCGAGACTATCGGCTGCTTCTGACCGTCAGCCCACAGCGTCAGATATCCGAGAGAACCGCTGGGCACGACGGTGGCGTTGAAGACGTAGCCTGCCGCATTGCTCGGTGGCGCGCACTGGCTGCCGGCGATGTTCACCGTGCGCTCTCCGGTGAAGGGCTGGCCGTTATTGTTGCGACTGTCATAAGCGCGGCACGGCGTGACCGGATAAAGCGAGTAGCCGTTCGCTCCCGCCGCAGCGAAGTATCCATTGATGTCGATGATCAGATCGGTGCTGTTGTAGGCGTAAACGTCGATATCGCCATCCGGCGCAGCGGGCACGATGGCAGCGTTAGCGACGACCGTCGCGGTGGGATTGTTCAGGGTCGAAACGGTGGGCTGTGTTTGATTGCTGGGCCACACCGTCAGATAGCCGAGCGGCTGTCCCGCAGGATTGGGCACCACCGTCATGTTGAGCGAGTAAGCCGCCGGATTGGTTATGCCCTGCAGACATGGGCTGCTCAGGATCGGCAGGTCGCGCTGCTGCTTTGCAATCAGCGCCGGCGGCCCTAATCCTTTCGGCTCTTTTGAATCGGAGCGCGTGTCGACTACACGGCACGGCGTGACCGGATAGAACTCATAGGTCTGCGAGCTGGCCGAGGTGAAGTAGCCATCGATGTCGAGGATGACGTCGGTGGTGTCGGTGACGTAGACGCTGACAGCATTGTTGCCCGATGGCACGATGGCCGCGTTGGCCTTGGTGCGGCCGTCAGGCGAGTTCATGGTAGAGACCAACGGCTGGACTTCGCCCTCCGGCCAGATGGTGAGAAAGTTCAGCGGTCCGCGCGGGACCACGGTGACATTCAACGAATAGGCTGCGGCGCTGGTAGGAATCTTGCATCCGCCAAGCTGAGGGACGATGAAGTTCTGCGATGTGCCACCTTGAATCGGACTGCCGTTGCGGGTGTCGACCAGCCGGCAGGGTGTGACGGGAACGAGTTGTATCGGACCGACAACCTGGAAGGAGGTATTGCTGATGATGGTGGTGCCAGGGACGGTAACTTGCACGACGCCGGTGGATGCACCGGCAGGAACGGTAGTCGTGATCTCTGACGATGACACGACCTTGAAGGTGGCGGGCGTGCCGTTGAAGGCGACATTGGTGGCGCCGCCGAGATTGGTGCCAAGAATGGTGACCGGCGTGCCAACCGGGCCGATGGTGGGCTGGAGCGTCACAAACGGAGGCAGCCCTGTCGACACCTGGAAGACTGTGCCGCAGAAACCGCCGTTGCATCCGTTGCCGCCCATGGAGGTGGTTCCGTAGAGGTTTCCGTCGGTAGCTTGCAGCAGAGTGTCGTAAGGCGCGGAGCCGTCATTACAGTGGGGTAGAGCGCAAAAACTGTAGAGGGTGCTCAGCGCGCCGCCGGGAGTCATTTGGTAGATAGTCCCGCCAGTGAAGTGAGCCCCGGCTGAGGGAGTTGTGCCGTAGAAATTTCCGTCGGTGGCTTGTATCAGTCCTCCGATGGGATTGGCACCGTCTTTGGGATAACCGGCGAAGCTGTGCAATGTGGTTAGTGAGCCACCCGGGGTCATCCTGAAGACGGTGCCGTCCGCGTCTATGCCGCCCCAATGAGCTGTCCCGTAGAAGTTGCCATCAAGGCCTTGCACCAGCCCGGCTTGAGGACCGTAGCCATCGGCGCAGTTGGTTAGCGAGCAGAAGTTATACAGGATGGTCAGAGTGCCGCTGGGCGTGATCTTGAAAACTGTGCCGCAGCCCAGGCCGCTGTTCTCAATACAAGTCTTGTTGTCCCCGGTTCCTCCCTGCTGCGTTGTCCCGTAGAAGTTGCCATCGGCGCCCAGCACCAGGCCGGCGTAGGGGCTCAGGCCATCTGGTGATCCAGAGAAGGCGTGCAATACGGTGAGGGTGCCGCTGGGCGTGACCTTGAAGACGATGCCGCAGCCGACCCCATTGCCGTGACAACTGCCGTCGCCGCCCATGTCCGTTGTGCCGTAGAAGTTGCCGTCGGGGCCCTGCACCAGCGCGGCCTGGGGATTCGCACCGTCGGGACATCCCTGCTTGGAGCAAAAACTATAAACCTGGGTCACCGTGCCGCTGGGAGTCATCTTGAAGGCGTTGCCGAGCGTGAGTTTTCCACCGCTGGAGGTCGTGCCGTAGAAGTTGCCATCGCTGGCCAGCAGGAGTCCCGAGTACGGGTTCAAACCGTCGGTCTCATCGAAGCTGTGCAACACGTTCAGCGTTCCGCTGGTGCTGATATTGAAGGTCGTGCCAACACCGTTGGTGCCACCCCCGGAAGCTGTCCCGTAGAGGTTGCCGTCGAGGCCCTGTACCAGCTCCGCCGTCGGCCTACTGCCGTCAGGGCAGTTAGTCTGCGAGCAGAAGCTGTACAGCGAAGTGAAGGTTTGTGCCGACGCAGCCGGTGCTGTTGTCGCACAGAACATCACTACGTTGCAAAGGAACAGAAGCGCCGTTGAGAGGACTTTGGTTCGCAGGCTGGAAGACAAGGCTCGTGTGGGACGGGCGGCCAGACTCGTCATGATGGTCTCCTGGAACGGGCGGGCGGTTGACGCTTGCCCATCTTCAACGGTTGGTACTTTACGACAGCCTGGTTAGCAAGTTCCAGACAAAAAGCAGCTGGGGAAAGTACCTTTGTTCTTGCGGCCATTGGCACGGCCACCCAAGTCTCGAACCAGGCGACATCTGGGCCCGGCAGACACTGTCGTGGGTGGCGCTTTGGTTGGAATGCCGCTTCCAGCGAAGTCCCTTAACCACGAACAGGTCGCTAGCAAACGATGGGCGGAGCAGACGTGAGCCTTGACATCCGCGCTGGTGCGGCAGCAGGGTAAAGTTGGCAATGCCGCTGCTGTCGGGCGGGATGTTTTTGGGCACGTTCCATAATGCTTAAGCTAATGACAGTATTAGGCTTAAGTACAAAAAGCGAAAGAGGGAGCTCCCGTTAGTGTTCCTCGTGGAACATTTTTCTGGAGGGGTTCGCGTTTTCCACAGTGCTTACGACCTTCCTGGGCAAGCGGCTTCCCGATCCGAGCCGGCTGAGCTCACCTTTTTCCCATCCAACCGTCTCATTTTGCAGAAGATAGGCTGCTGCGCAGCGCCCATACAACTTTGGCAGTAAATGCCCCCAAACCGGGCAGAATTACCTTGAATTGAGGTCAAAACGGGGCTATAGTATGACGTTCTTTCGGCTCTGTTATGACTCCTTCCCCTCAAGGCTGTCTCTTGGAAGAGGCCCCCGGCGGTACGCGCCTGAATCGTCGTTGAAGCTTCACGAATCCAAGTATTTAGGTCAACGGGCCAAGGCATCACTGGCAGCACGGCGGTCATCCGTATTACATCTCTACCGAGAACAGGAACAAACGCAGAAATGGCAAAACGACGTGGCAATCCTAATTGGGGCAAACCCGAGCCCATTGGCCCGGTTGTCCCCACCATCACCGAATTCGAGCAGGTGGTGAAGGAATTCAAACTGCAGCCGGATCAGTACATTCGCTCCACCCGGCTGCGCGAATGGGCGCGCAAGAACAAGAACTCGAAGTACATCCCCGAGCCGCTTCTGGAAGCCTGGGGCTTCGAGATCGAGTCCACGCTCTAACCCCCTCCCTCTCCGATCAGGGCCGCCGCGCGCGGCCCTTTTTCTATCGAGCGGGTGCCCCATTCAAGGCCATCATTTGGCCTTGAGTGGGGATTTTCATCCCGAGCGAAGCACGAGCGGCTGTTTGCTCGTCCGAGCCGAGGGATCTGCGGGCCGCCGAACCCGAGCAACCCGCCGGACCCGCCGATTTTCTTACCAGTAAGATTTCCGTCAGAAGTAAGATTATCTTACTTCTCGCCAAAGTAAGATAATCTTACCCATGATCGGGAGCCGCGCGGTCCTTTCCGATTGCTCTGATGGTCACTGCAGCTTCGCGTACTCAGGTGGCCCCACCCTTTTCGAAGCGCGTCCGACGGAATGATAACTCGGGTGCCCCACCCTTCTCGGCGTCGTTTGCCGAGAGGGTGGGCCCAGAGCTGTGACCCGCATCACGGTGCCGGCCTTGTCCTGGTTTCTAGACTTTTTGCATGCCTTGGGGCAGTGGACGAAGACGCTTCTGGCAGGTTCGATACTACGACTTCAATGTCAGGACGCGGGACAAACAAATCGAGAAGCTGCGCTATCTGCACCGCAATCCCGTGAAGCGTGGATTGGTGGAGAAACCCGAGAACTGGGAGTGGAGCAGCTTCCGTCATTATGCGACCGGGGTAGAGGGTGTGGTGGAGATTGAATCCGAGTGGACCGGACGCAAGCGCGAACGCATGGGCATGCCGCTTCGGTTGAAGATCGTTGCCCCGGTCAGCTTCGGGGATCCCCGGACCAGGTGAGTGCTCTGGGCCCACCCTCTCCCCAAAAAACGGGGAGAAGGGTGGGGCACCCGAGGTTTAGGATGACGGTTTAGGAACCGGAAAGGGTGGGCCACCCGCCCGCTGATTAGCCGATCACAGAAAAGCAGTATCATTTACTAGGTACTAGGCATGAGGCTTAGCTTCGCTCTCCTTCTTGGATTGACGGCTTGTTGTGCAGGTGTTGCGCAGGTGGAGCAACAACTCGCCGATCAACTCGTACGGCAGACCGTCACTCTACGCAATTTCTACACTGGCCGGAGGCTGAAGTACGACGCCAACGGGGTGCTGATCTCCGGTGGAACTGCTGGCTCCGGCCCTGCCGACGGGCGCGTATATGTAGAAGCCGTCAGATTTGAGAAAAACAGGGTAATAATTCGTGGCGAACGGCCGATCTCTCTCTTCAACCCGGAAACTGGCGAGACCAGCCTGCTTGGCTTCCACAATAAGGTGGAGATTGAGGCGGAGCTGCCCTCCGATCAAGAGTCGCGCAAGGCAGCAACCGAAGCGCTTCATCGGATATTCCTGACAGCAGCGGAGACCGACCAGTTCACCTGCCCTGCACGTGAGGAGAAGGCCTTCCGCGAATGGACGCTGCGAACCAAAGAGTTCGTCAGCGTGGCGAAGGATGGAAAGCAAAACAGGGACGAACCTCGTCAACTTTGTTTTCCTGATGGGAATCGCGCGTACGTAGCGGGGAATCGAGTAACTGTTCCGAAGGCACTGAAAACACCGGACCCAGTCTATCCTTCCAGCGAACTGGGTAGCCAAGCTTGCGGACCGGGTGATCAGGCGAGCACGAAGAACAGGGAGGTAATCTTAGCGCTAGTCGTCGACAGCGGAGGCAGGCCCACAAGTCCAGTAGTTGTCGGGGCGTCCGTGACGGTGTTTGATGAGGCCGTGATTGACGCGATACAAGGATGGAAATTCCAGCCTGCAACTTACCAAGGCAAGGCTGTGCCCGCGGCCATTACCGTTGAAGTGAAATTTCGATTGCGAAAAGATTGTGCCGACCTGGGGAGGCTTGGTCTGGGTGATTCAGCCGCGCTCGATGCGACGGTCCAAACAACCTTCACGTTGAAGTGATGGCGGCCTGCCCTAACTTTCGACGGGAATTCTATGCTAAGGAGGCTCTGATTTAAGTCCCGGTTTTGAAAGGGCACGGCTTTAGCCGTGCCGCAAGCCTCGCAAAATCACTACGGCTTTAGCCGCTGAGGGACTGCACGTCGACTTAATCAGACCCTCCCTAACGATCTTGCCCCTGAAATCTGTCGGACGGGTGGCCCACCCAAGCTTCGTTTGCTTGGGTGGGGTTTTCGGTCACAGACAAAGCCTCGCCGGCATTGTTAGCTTGCAACCATGCCTTGGGGACTCAGGCGATACCAAGAATCCGGCGATCTGCATTTCGTGACCTTCACTTGCTACCGGCGCGAAGCCCTGCTGATGACGGCGCACACGAAACGTCTGGTCGAACAGGCCTTGGAGCGGGCGCGCCGCCAGTACGGTTTCTGGGTCAGCGGATATGTCATCATGCCCGAACACGTTCACCTGCTGGTCAGCGAGCCGGAACGAGTGCCGCTGTCCCGCGCTCTGCAGGCTTTGAAGCAATCCGTGGCGCGGCGGCTGATCGGCGGCCGCGAGCACTTCTGGCAAGCGCGGTACTACGATTTCAATGTCTATACTCGGAAGAAGCGGCTGGAGAAGCTAAGCTACATGCACTGGAACCCGGTGAAGCGTGGGTTGGTGAAGGAGCCGCAGGACTGGGCCTGGAGCAGTTTCCGTCATTACCTGACCGGAGAAGAGGGTGTGGTAGAAATCGAGTCGGATTGGACCGGAAGGAAACGCGAACGTATGGGAATTGTGCCGCGGGCCAAACTCGTATCGCGTCCGGTCAGCTTCGGCGACAAGATGTAAACCCCCACCCAAGCAAACGAAGCTTGGGTGGGCCACCCGCGGGCCAGCAGGTCGGTTGGAAGAGTGCAGACGGCACCAAGACAGCGAGATTCACGAGCGTAAACAAACCGCAGCCGTACATAAACCTGGAGAATAAAACGACCGGAGGCAATCTGCACGTTCAGTTTTGATCCACTATGACACCAGATGACATCAGGCTCCTACAGAACAGCATCGATCAGATTGTGCGATTCCAATGTACAGACGGAGAAGTAATCGTTGCAAAGCTCGATAGCGTCGACGCAGACGATGGGGAGATTGTCTACGAGATGCTATCAACTACAGATGAATCGAAATATGAAAAATTTGATCGTCAACCGGCTTACCTAATCCATTTCCACGAGGTATCCTCGGTCGAGGCAGTTTTTTCCGCTGATGGAGCGTGCGAAAGCCCGCAATGACACGGCGGGTTCTATAGAAGGGGATGTCAAGAGAAAATACTTTTCCGCCGGGTGCCCCGGGTCTGGCTCTTTTCCAGACCTGGGAAGGTACGACGCATCATCGGGCAAACGTACCTAGTGGTTGCGTGGCGATGTGATCCGGGCACACTTGCCCCGTGATCGACCTTGGCCTCCCGCGTCTCGAACCCCGCGAGTCCCGGGGCACTTCCCCAGCCCTAGGATTACGAGCGGCGCACGTTACTGGGCGCTTGCCTTGTTGCCGAAAATGGCTTCCACATTACGCTGCGCCGCCGCCAAATTCCGCGAGATCCGTTGTGCCGCCGCTCTGGCCGCTTCCGCTTGGCTGGCCTGCCCACTTTGCTCCAGTGCCCGAGCCAGCAGCAGATACCCTACATCCGAGGGCTGCAGTTTGACCGCCTCCGAATAGGCCTTGATCGCTCCCCCGTCGTCGCCGGCTTGCGCACTAACGATCCCCAGCGCCAGCCAAGCCTGCCCGTCACCGGGATTCAACTCCAGCGCTCTCCGAAAACTTCGCTGCGCTTCGTCGAAACGACCCAGTTGCCGATACGCCGATCCCAATCGCGCGAAGGTCGTCGAGCGCAGCCACAGATTCTTCCGCACCGCATCATCCGTCAGCGCGATCGTCTTCTGGTATTGCGCGATCGCTTGCGCTGCTTCGCCATGCTGCTGATCGTAGGTGCCGATCGCCATGTAGGCCTGCGCATCGGCTGGGTTCATCTCCGTCGCGGCAACGAAATGCGGCAGCGCGTCCTCGCCCCGGCCCTGATCCATCAGCATTGCGCCCACGATGTTCTCCGCCAGGTAATTGCCCTCCGTCACCTCCAGCGCATGCGACCACAGCGTCAGGTTGTCGCTCCAGAATCCCAGCTGACGATAGGTCAGCAGCGCCATCACCGCCAGCACCGCAACCCCGGTGATGCGAAGTACTATCGGCGGCAAATTTCTTTGCTCCGCCAACTCCGCCGCTCCCCAGCAAATCAGCAGGAATAGTCCGATGAACGAGATATAACCATAGCGATCGGCCATCGCCTGCCGATTCACCTGCACCAGTCCGATCATCGGCACCAGCGTCCCCACAAACCAGAACCATCCGACCGCAAGATATCGCCGCCGGCGCAGCCCAATCACTGCCGCTGAGATCGCAACCAGCATCATCACAGCACCGGCCACCTGCCATCCCGCCAGCGAACCACCGGGATGGGGATAGAACGGCGACAGATTCGCCGGCCACACCGCCTTCACAAGGTAGCGAACGTACGACACAACCGCATTCCCCAAACGCGCCGCCAGCGCGATGTGCTGATTAATCCCGCCCACCGCCTCCTGCGATTTCATCGTGACCACGCAACTGGCAGCGGCCAGCGCAAACAGCGGCAGTTTCTCGAGAACCAACCAGAGGAATCGCTGTTCGCCAGAAGATCGCCTTTCGCTCTTCGCCATTCGCTCTTCGCCAGAAGATCGTTTTTCGTTCGCAGCAAGTTGCATTTCGTCGGATGTGTCGGACGCGCCCTTCTGGCGAAAAGCGAAAAGCGAAGAGCGAAAAGCGATTCTCCCCAACGGCCAATAATCCCAAAGCAGCAACACAAACGGCAGCGTGACCACCTGCGGCTTCGCCATCAAGCCCAGCGCGAACAGCGCCGCCACCGTCAGATACCGCCCCACTCCGGGTCTGCGCGCATACCAGCCGTAAGCGCCCAGCGCCAGCAGGAAGAACGTCATGCTCAGCAGGTTCTTGCGCTCTGCAATCCACGCTACCGTCTCCACGTTGATGGGATGCAGGGCGAACAATCCTGCCACCATCGCACTGCGCGCCGCCATTCCAGTTGCGTGCTGTAGCACCAAAAACAGCAGCAGCACATTCAGCGCGTGCAGCGCCAGATTGACGTCGTGCGGCCCCGCCGGCCCCGGCGCGAACATATCGGCATCCAGCGCATGCGACAGCCACGCCAGCGGATGCCAGTCCGGTACATCCGGCGTCGCCGTGCCAAACGAAGTGAATGCCCACTTCACCGTCTGCCAGCTCACGCCCGCGCGCACATGCGGGTTGGAGTAGACGTACGCCCCATCGTCAAGGCTGGCAAACGGATGTCCGTGCACCGGCGAGTACACGGCGATGGTCGCGACCACCAGTGCCAGGCCCAGCCATAACGTTGCATGGCTGCGCCCGGGATTCTTACCTGGCGCATTGCGATCCTGCCGTCCTCGAGAGCGCGTGCGTGGCTTGGCGGCGGCTGACGACTTCACAGGAAAGAGGAGTCCTTAGAGATGGCTCTTGCAGGCGGAAGCAGAAGGTATTTTACACTGGCGCGACTGCCCGCGGGGTGCGCTCAAACACTGGGCCGGGCGTTATTCGAGACCCAGAAAATCATTGCCTGAACTGTGTCCCTCACACGCCCCAAAAAATACGGCGCCTTGTCCTTGCGGACTTGGCGCCGTCCAGTTTCTTTCGAGTTACCGCAGTAGCTAGTTGATCACGATCGTGTAGTTCTGCGAGGCGATGCCATTCACGATCACCTGCAGGTGCGTCTGGCCGGTTTCGATGCCCGCCGGAATGTCCACGTGCGTGAAGCTAGGACCGTGATATCCCACCGCCATCGTGTTGTGGTCGTGTGTCCGGCCGAAGAACACGTGTCCGGTCGAGACGTTGGTAAAGCGCACGATCGGGTAATTGCTGGCGTCCTGGAAGTCATCGCCATAGGCGTTGTTCTGCGAGGCGCCATTGAAGTTCATTCCGTTCAGCAGTACCGTCGTGCCATGCTTCATGGTGATGTTGGGCAGCAACAGTGTCGGCGCCCAGCCGGTGTACGGGCTGCCGGCCGAGGTCAACAGTTCCACGTCGCTGCTGAAGTCGGTGAACATGACCTGCCCGTTGGGCAGCATCAGGAAGTGGCCGTAATACGACGAGTCACTCGGGCCATTCGGCGGATTAGGCAGGTTGGTCAGCGTGCTGCCATTCCACTCGACCATCTGGCCGCCAGTGCCTCCGAATCCCGGGCTGACAAATACGATTACGTTGCCGTTCACTTCCAGCGCTCCCGGAGCATCGGCGGCGTCAAATGTGCCGGCGAAATCCGGACCTGCGGTCCAGGTACCGCTGCTGACGTTGTAGATTCCGGTGTGGCCTGCGCCGCAGCTGTTGGCGCCCGCCTGGAACACGGTTCCGTTCGGCATCAACACTGCGGGACCAAGCTCATACGTCGCCTTGTTCGAGCCTCCGCAGTTCGCCGCCGAATCCCAGTACTGTGCCGGCGTGCTACCTTGGCTGGTCCACGCGCCGGTGTTGGGATTGTAGGTTTCCCAGTTCTTGCCGGTGGAGCTGTACTGGAACACGTAGGCATCCACGTCCAGTAGCGAGCCGCCCGGCAACAGGGTTATACCTTCTTCGTCATAGATGTCGAACTTGCCCGAACCGGTCGAGGTCCAGGTCAAGGTGGAGGGGTTCAACAGAGCCGCCTGCTTCTGCGTGTCGCAGCAGCTGGTCTGCATGTAGGTTCCATTGTTCAGAACGGCACTGGGGCTGTCGCCGATCGAGTTCCATCCGCTGGGCGGGGCAACCGACGTCCAGGTATTGGCAACTGGATCGTAGATCGCTCCCAGGGTCGTCCAGGCCGGACTGCCACAGTTGTTGTACTCACCGCCCTCGGCGATGTAGCGCCCATCGGGCAATACCGCCGAGCCGAAGTACAGTGGGGCATATCCTGAGGGCATGGTCGCTACCTGCTTCCACGTCCCCGTCGCATAGTTACCGTTGATGTCTGGTGTGAGCGTCCACCATTGGTTACAGGTATTAGCATCATTTACCAGCACTCTGCCATCCGTCAGCAGCGCTACCGGTCCGGCACCGATGTTGGGCACGTTCTGTACCGGCGTCCATGATTGCGCATTGACCACACTCACTGCAGCCAACGCAAGCACGGTTATTCCGAGCATTCGCAAAAGCTTCATGTTTCTCCTCAATTTTTCAGTTAAGTCTGAAAGGCGGGTTTCGATGCAGATCGTCGACATCCTGGCTGGGTTGTCGGCGCTGTACATCTCTACTCAGCAACAGCTTGGGAAAAGTACTCTGAAACCTTCCTCCAAGTCAATAACGATCCAAATTACTAGCTGCAGTAGTTGTTCAGAAACGGAACAAAAGTCGGCCCGACCAAAGTGCCCAGTCGCCGGGTTCCCAATCCAGAAGAATTGAAATAGGCGCTCCCGATGCGACCGCCAGCTGATCGCAGGCTCGTCCGCCTGGCTGCAGGCCTCCTCCCAGCCCGCCGGGAGTTGACAAAACTTTTACAAATCCGCACCGCCCAATCCACGCCCCAACCTGCGTCTTTCACAAAATAGTACCTTTGCGGTACTATATACATCTAATCCAGTGGGAGCACCTCAATCATGATCCGGCTCGCCAAACTTACCGATTACGGCCTGGTGCTGATGACCATCATCGCCCGCGATCATGCCACCTCCACGCATACCGCGCGCGATCTGGCGGCGCAATCGCGTCTGCCTCTGCCGACGGTGAGCAAGGTATTGAAGCTGCTTCTGCAGAGCGGAATGCTGCTCTCGCATCGCGGCATCAAGGGCGGCTACAGCCTGGCCAAAGAGCCGGCCGAGATTTCCCTCGCCGAGATCATCACTTCCATCGAGGGTCCCATCGCGCTTACCGAGTGCAGCACCGACATTACGGGCTTGTGCGATCTGGAGCGCTCCTGCCCTATCAAGCGCAATCAGCGTGTCATCAGCCAGGTAGTGCGCGGCGCGCTCGATCGCGTGACCCTTTTCGATCTGATTCAGCCCATGCAGTTGACCGCCATCAAAGGCCCGCAGGGCAAGCTGGTACCCACGATTGGTTATTCATCCGGGAGAGTGCAATGAGTTCTAATACCGATGTCATTCGCGATCTGGCGCAGCAGGAGTACAAGTGGGGCTTCGTCACCGATATTGAAGAAGAGCGCATTCCCAAAGGCCTCAACGAAGACATCATTCGTGTCATCTCGGCCAAGAAGAACGAGCCGCAGTTCATGCTGCGAGTGGCGGCTGAAGGCCTATCGTTATTGGGCGTCGCAGGAAGCCAAGCAGGCCGAGCCCAAGTGGGCGAACATTCACTATCCGCCGATCGACTATCAGGCCATCACTTATTACTCCGCGCCCAAGCAGAAGCCGCAGCTGGAGAGTCTCGATCAGCTCGATCCCGAGATTCTTCGCACCTACGAGAAGCTGGGAATCCCGATTACCGAGCAGAAGATGCTCGCCGGCGTCGCCGTTGACGCGGTCTTCGACAGCGTCTCGGTCGCGACCACCTTCAAGGCGAAGCTCTCCGAGTACGGAGTGATCTTCTGCTCCTTCTCCGACGCGGTGAAGAACCATCCCGAGCTGGTGCAGAAGTATCTGGGCTCGGTCGTTCCCTACACCGACAATTACTTCGCCGCGCTGAACGCCGCGGTCTTCAGCGACGGCTCGTTCGTCTACGTGCCCAAGGGCGTTCGTTGCCCAATGGAGCTCTCGACCTACTTCCGCATCAATGCCGCCGAGACTGGCCAGTTCGAGCGCACGCTGATCGTCGCCGACGAAGGCGCCTACGTCAGCTACCTCGAAGGCTGCACCGCGCCGATTCGCGATGAGAATCAGCTGCACGCCGCCGTCGTCGAACTCGTCGCGCTCGACAACGCGACCATCAAGTACTCGACGGTGCAGAACTGGTATCCCGGCGACAAGAATGGCAAGGGCGGGATCTACAACTTCGTCACCAAGCGCGGCAAGTGCCAGGGCGTGAACTCAAAGATTTCCTGGACGCAGGTCGAGACCGGCTCCGCCATCACCTGGAAGTATCCCAGCTGCATTTTGCAGGGCGACAACTCGGTAGGCGAGTTCTACTCCGTCGCGCTGACCAACAATTATCAGCAGGCCGACACCGGAACGAAGATGATCCACATCGGCAAGAACACCAAGAGCACCGTCGTCTCGAAGGGCATCTCCGCCGGCCGCGGCCAGAACACCTATCGCGGGCTGATCAAGATTCTGAAGGGCGCAACCGGCGCGCGCAATTACACGCAGTGCGACTCGCTGCTGATCGGCGACAAGTGCGGCGCGCACACCTTCCCTTATATAGAGGTTAAGAACTCGACGGCGCAGATGGAGCACGAGGCGTCGACCTCGAAGATCGGCGAAGACCAGCTCTTCTATTTGCGCCAGCGCGGCCTGAAGGCTGAAGACGCCGTCTCCATGATCGTGAACGGCTTCTGCAAGCGCGTCTTCCGCGAGCTCCCCATGGAGTTCGCCGTCGAAGCCCAGAAGCTGCTCAGCGTCAGCCTGGAAGGCAGCGTCGGGTAAGGGTGCGAATTGCGCGGTGCTTCAGCCTTCTAGGCACGGCGAACCCTTGTCATGACGAGGAGGGCTTCAGCCCGACGAGGGATCTCTTTCAAGTTTCGGCGATGCCACGACGGCGAACCTATCTCCTCGCTTCGCTCGTCATGACAATTCGATGCGAGCTGGCTTCAGATTCCGCGCGTGTTCTCGCGCGCTTAGAGGACGGATAAGAACGCATGAGCTTACTGGAAATCAAAAACCTTCACGTCAAGGTCGACAATAACGAAATCCTCAAGGGCATCAACCTCACGGTGAATCCCGGCGAGGTCCACTCCATCATGGGTCCGAACGGCTCCGGCAAGAGCACGCTGGCCCAGGTGCTCGCCCGCCGCGAGAGCTACAACGTCACCGACGGCCAGATCCTCTTCGACGGCAAAGACCTCCTCGAGATGAAGGCCGAGGACGCTGCCTGCGAAGGCGTGTTCCTGGCGTTCCAATATCCGGTCGAGATCCCCGGCATCAGCAACGCGTACTTTCTGCGCTCCGCCCTCAACGCTGTTCGCAAGTATCACGGCAAGGACGAAATGGATGCCATGGACTTCCTGCCCATGTTCCGCGAGAAGCTGAAGCTGCTGGAGATGGACGAGAAGATGATGAACCGCTCGGTGAACGAAGGCTTCTCCGGCGGCGAAAAGAAACGCAACGAGATTCTGCAGCTGGCGATCCTCGAGCCGAAGCTCGCCGTGCTCGACGAAACCGACTCCGGCCTCGACATCGACGCGCTCAAGATCGTCGCTAAGGGCGTGAACGCAATGCGCAGCCCCGAGCGTTCGTTCGTCGTGGTGACGCACTATCAGCGGCTGCTGAACTACATCGTGCCCGACTTCGTGCACGTCTTGATGAACGGCCGCATCGTGCGCTCCGGCGGCAAAGAGCTGGCGTTGGAGCTGGAAGAAACCGGCTACAGCGACATGGAGCGCGAAGACGACGGCAACGCGGTAGTTGGTTCGGGCAGCGTCGTTAGGCTGTCCCGCAGGAACGACATGTTTACCGGAAACTGTTCGCGCTATTGAATTGTCATCACGAGGAGGGCTTCAGCCCGACGAGGGATCTGCTTTTCCGTGCGCCCGAGCGAGCGAAGCGCACGAGGGACACCGATCATGGAACGATCCTCGGATGCGGTCTTCGACTCGTCGACCGACAATGTTCGCTGACTCCCATGATTTATGTTCGAGGAAATACATGGAATCGTGATTACCGCGATCCCACAATTAGAAACGTACCTGGACGCATATAGCGCCTTCCAGAACACCGCGCCTGGCCGCGATCTCGGCTGGCTGCGCAAACTTCGCGACGACGCCTTCGCCCGCTTCTGCGAGGTCGGCTTCCCCACGACCCATGACGAAGACTGGCGCTTCACCAACGTCTCCGCCATCGCGAAGACGCCATTCCGTCTCGCCGCAACCGGCGGCTACCTCAGCAAGAATGATCTTGATGCGTGGACCCTTCCGGGCGCCGCTTGTCAGCTCGTCTTCGTGGACGGCAGACTTAACCTCGCGCTATCGCCATCCTTCAAACTGCCGCCAGGTCGTAATGGTCAACAGCCTCGCGTACCAACTTGAATCCAATCCCGCATCTCTCGAGCCTCATCTCGGCCGCTACCTCAACACGCAGCGCGATGCGTTCGCCGCTCTCAACACGGCCTTCGCCGCCGACGGCGCCTTCATTCATGTCAAGAAGGGCGTAGTGCTGGAGCAGCCCATCCACCTGCTCTTTGTCTCGACCGCCTCCGACGCGCCGACGATGACGCATCCTCGCAACCTGATCGTCGCCGAAGAACAGAGCTCAACTCGCCGTCGTCGAAGACTACGTCTCGCTCGGCAGCGCCGTCGCCTTCTGCAACACCGCGACCGAACTGGTCGCCGCCGAGAGCGCGGTCGTCTCGCACTACATGCTCGAGCGCGAAGACACGCAGGCCTTCAACATCTCTACCCTGCGCATCCAGCAGGGACGCAGCGCCAACGTCGCCACGCATTCCGTTCTGCTCGGCGGAGGGCTGGTTCGCAACAACGTTCATCCGGTTCTCGCCGGCGAAGGCGCTGAGTGTCTCATCAACGGCCTGTTCATCGGCAACGGCCGCCAGCATCTCGACAACTACATGCTGGTCGAGCACGCGCAGCCGCACTGCGACAGCCGCCAGTTCTACAACGGCATCCTCGACGGCCAGTCGCACGGCGTCTTTCACGGCCGCATCATCGTCCACAAAGACGCGCAGAAGACCGACGCCAAGCAGACCAATCGCAACCTGCTGCTCTCCGACGATGCGCAGATCGATACCAAGCCGCAGCTGGAAATCTACGCCGACGACGTGAAGTGCACGCACGGCGCAACCATCGGCCAGATCGAAGAGAACGCGCTCTTCTACCTGCGCTCGCGCGGCATCGACGAACGATCAGCACGCAAACTGCTGCTGCTCGCCTTTGCCAACGAGTGCCTCGATCGCATGAAAGAAGATGGCGTGCGCAGCCATCTGCAGAAACTCATCAACCGCCATCTCTTCGGAATGCAAATGGCGAGCACCGTTTCGATTGCGCCGACTGAGCCCAGCGGCGACAAGGGAAGAAATTGGGAGGAGCTAGGATGAGCACGGCTACCAACAATCTGTCGCAGGAGTTTCATCCCTCCATGGCGAACGCGATCGCGCCCTATTCGGTCGAGGAAGTTCGCCGCGACTTTCCCATCCTGCATCAGCAGGTGCATGGGCATCCGCTCGTTTATCTGGATAACGCCGCGACCTCGCAGAAACCGCGTGCCGTCATCGACGTCATCTCCCATTACTACGAGAGCGGCAACGCCAACATCCATCGCGGCGTGCATTTTCTTTCCGAGCACGCCACGGAAGAGCATGAAGCCGCGCGCCGCACCGTGCAGCGCTTCCTCAACGCCGCTGACAAGCGCGAGATCATCTTCGTGCGCAGCGCCACCGAGGGCATCAACCTGGTCGCACAGACCTACGGCCGCAAGCACGTCGCCGCAGGGGACGAAGTCCTCGTCAGCGCCATGGAGCACCACTCCAACATCGTGCCCTGGCAGATGCTCTGCGAAGAAAAAGGCGCCAAGCTGCGTGTCATCCCCATCAACGATCGCGGCGAATTGCAGATGGACGAACTGCCGAAGCTGCTCACGCCGCGCACAAAGATCCTCGCGATCACGCACGTTTCCAACGCGCTGGGCACCATCGTTCCGTTGCGCAAGATCGTCGAGATCGCGCATCAGCACAACGTTCCGGTCGTCGTTGACGGCGCACAAGCCGCGCCGCACATCAAGATCGACGTGCAGGAGCTCGACGCCGACTTCTACGTCTTCTCCGGCCACAAAGTTTACGCTCCGACCGGCATCGGCGTGCTCTACGGCAAGCTGGCTCTGCTCGAAGCCATGCCGCCTTACCAGGGCGGCGGCGACATGATCCGCTCCGTCACCTTCGAGAAGACGCTGTACAACGATCTGCCTTACAAGTTCGAGGCCGGCACGCCCAACATCGGCGGCGCCATCGGCCTGGGCGCGGCCATCGATTACGTTGATCGTCTCGGCATCGACAACATCGCCGCGCACGAGCACGATCTGCTCACCTACGCGACCGAATCGCTACTGGCGATCGAGGGCATTCACATCATCGGCACCGCCGCTGAAAAAGCTGCGGTGATCTCCTTCGTCATCGACGGCATTCATCCCCACGACATCGGCACCATCCTCGATCGCGAAGGCATCGCCGTGCGCACCGGCCATCATTGCGCGCAGCCGGTCATGCAGCGCTTCAAGATTCCGGCAACCGCTCGCGCGTCATTTGCGCTCTACAACACACGCGAAGAGATCGACGCGCTGGTCAAGGGCATCTATAAGGTGAAGGAGGTTTTCGCCTAAATGTCCGAACTGCGCGAGCTCTATCAGGAGCAGATCCTGGAGCACAGCAAGACGCCGCGTAACTTCCGCGAATTGCAGAACGCGAACCACAAGGCCGAGGGCTACAACCCCCTCTGCGGCGATCACTTCACCATCTACCTCGATCTCGAGGGCGACAAGATTCACGATGTCACTTTCCAGGGATCCGGCTGCGCCATCTCCAAGGCCTCGGCCTCGATGATGACGCAAATCGTGAAGGGCAAGAGCAAGGAAGAAGCGGCGCAGCTGTTCGAACAGTTTCACAGCCTGGTCACGGGACAAGCCAACGGCGATCGCGAATCGCTGGGCAAGCTGGCGGTCTTCGCTGGCGTCTCGGAATTTCCTGTCCGCGTAAAGTGCGCAACGCTCGCCTGGCACACCTTGCAGGCCGCCCTGGAAGGCAAGCAGGAAAAGATCTCGACCGAATAAATCGCGGGCATCATTTGTTACAGCAAGATGAATGCAACCAAACAAGGGCGGGTGCTAGTATCTCCGAATTGCTTGCACGCCAAGGAGATGGCATGGGTACTGCACCGCTTCCTTCCCTTCAGTACGAGATCGAAAAATCGACCGACGACGTTAACAACACTGTAACCACGATCAAATGTCATGGCCGCGTGGTCAGCGACACCGCCGGTCAGTTAAGGGAAGTCGGTGAAGCCGCTGATTCCGCAAGGTGGCCGCATCCTCATCGATCTTAGCGACGTCCAACATATGGATAGCTCGGGCCTGGGCACGTTGGTCGGCCTGAAGGCGTCGGCGCTCAACGCCGGATATTGCCGGCTGGAGCTGGTTAATCTGACGCCGCGCGTCGCAGACCTGCTGCGCATCACCAAGCTGACGCAATTGTTCGCGTCGTAAGGGCAAGGATAGACACAGAGACACAGAGGTTTCTAGAATTTCGCTTTGATTCTTTGGGATTTCGTTGTCTCTGTGTCTCTGTGGTTAACTTAGAAAGCTATGCACACCGGCGTTCCCATCACGCTCTCCCGCGACTGCGAGGTCATCGAGATCCCCAGCGGTACGCGCAGCACTCTGCCCACCGGCACAGTTGTCCGCATCATGCAAACGCTCGGCGGCAGCTACACCGTCAGCGGCGGCCAGTACGGCTACATGTATCGCATCGACGCGCGCGATGCCGACGCGCTCGGCCTCCCCACTCCCGAGGCGCAGGCCTCTTCAGAACACAAGGCCTTCAGCGAGCAACTCGTCAAGGACGAGCTGAAGACCATCTTCGATCCCGAGATTCCCGTCAACATCGTCGATCTCGGCTTGGTCTACGGTTGCGACATCACTCCCGCTGAGCCAGGCGGCCACAATATCGAAGTGAAGATGTCGATGACTGCTCCCGGCTGCGGCATGGGCAATGTCCTGAAAGCCGATGTCGAGAGCAAGCTCGCACGCCTGCCCGACGTGAAGCGCGTCAACGTCGAAATCGTCTTCGATCCGCCGTGGACTCCCGCGCGCATGTCAGAAGCAGCCAAGCTCCAGCTCGGCTTCGATCTCGACTTCGGCGAGCCGACTTCCGGCCTGCCGATCTTTCGCTGACTTGATACTCTAGTTTTCATGCCGAGACTCGCCACGCTCCTCGCATTCTGTCTTCTGTGCGCCACCTCGCCTCGTCGGTCAAGCTAAGAGCCTCGCAATCAAAGCCCACCCCCGGCGTCACCACCATCACCTCGTTTGATAAGGATCACACCGTCATCGGCTGGCTCGAGATCGTTCCCTTCGAGAGCAAAATCTTTCACAACAAGCGCATGTTGCGCGTGCTCGTGCCGGCGAATTATTTCTCGCCGCACAACAGGACTCGCAGCTATCCCGTGCTCTACCTGCAGGACGGCGAAACCCTCTTTGACGAGGCCACCAGTCCACAAGGCGAGTGGCATGTGGACGAGACCGTGGAGCACCTGGTCGGCGGCTTCAAGATTCCGCCCATGTTCGTCGTCGGCATCGACAGCGCCGGCGACCAGCGCGACTCCGAATACCTGGCCTATCCCGACCCGCTGAACAAAAAAGTCACCGAGCAGAATGCACTCGGCAAAGACTACGCCCGCTTTATCACGACCGAGGTCATCCCCTTCATCGAGAAGCGATACCGCATCTCGCGCGGCCCGCAGAACACCGGAATCGGCGGTTCCTCCTACGGTGCCGATGCGGCGCTGTACACAGCATTGAAGAATCCGGCGCTCTTCGGCCATGTGCTGCTCGAAAGTCCTGAGCTGCGCATCGGCGACCGCCAGCTGATCAAGGACGCCGAGAAGGCCAGCGTGCTGCCGCGCAAAATGTATGTTGGCATCGGCACGAAAGAAGGCAACGACCCTTCGCAGGGCCCGCTGATGGTGGAAGATGTGCGCCAGTTGGAGGCGGTTCTGGTAAAGAAGGGGATGGGCGCCACTCGCCTGCGCGTCGTCATCGAAGAGGGCGCTCAGGACAACGAGGCAGCATGGTCGCGCCGCCTGCCCGACGCCCTGCTCTTCCTCTACGGGCAATAACCCCTCGCCGACTGCTGACAAACCTTCTCACCGGGGCGCACATCGTAGTTAGAGCACGGGAGAAATTGTTTGTCCAACTCCGATCTGACCTCAATCCTCTGTATCCTTTTACTTCTCGTGGGCCTGGCACAGTTGCTGGGCTATTTGTTCGTCAAGTTGCGTCAGCCCAAAGTCGTCGGCGAAATCTGTGCCGGCGTGTTGCTCGGTCCGGCCTTGCTCGGGCGCTTGCCGGTTACGGCAAGACTGATGGAAGCCGGCAAACATCAGGCCGGCATTCTGACCTTTGTCTATTGGCTGGGTCTGCTGCTGTTGATGTTTCTCTCCGGCGCGGAGACCCGCGAACTGTTCACCCGTGACGAGCGCCGCGAAGTCGGCTGGCTGACGATTGTTGGCACGGGTATTCCGTTCGTGCTGGCGCTGGTGTTCGGCTCGCACCTCATTCGTCCCTCGCTCGCTGGTCCTCACGGCAACCGCATTTCGCTGACCATCGTTCTCGCGGTCGGAGTTGCTGTCACCTCCGTTCCTGTCGTGTCAAAGATTTTCGCCGACCTGAAAATCCTGCACACGCGCTTCGCCCGTCTGGTCCTCGGCGTGGCTGTGCTGGAAGATATCGTCCTCTGGCTCGCTCTCGCCGTGGCTACCGCCTTCGCCGGCAATAGCCGCACTCGATCCCCGCGCCATGTCGCGTCATCTGCTGGCGACCGTCGCATTCTTTGTTTTGGGATTGACTCTGCTCCCCCGCGCGATCAAGCGAATCAACAAATCTCGCTTCAACGTCGTCGCGCGGCAATCGCCGGTGGCCTATGCCCTGGTTGTGCTGTTGGCCTATTGCGTGCTCGCGGGAGCGCTCGACGTGAGCCTGGTCTTTGCCGCGTTCCTGGCTGGTTTTGCGGTTGTGCACAAAAAGCGCAGGCTCTTTGCGGATGCGCTGGATGCCATCGGCACAGTCTCGTTTGCCTTCTTCATCCCCATCTACTTCGCAATCGTCGGCTTGAAGCTCGATCTGGTGCGAGGCCTGTCTCTAAGAATGCTGGCCATCTTTCTCATCGCAAGCTGCATAGTCAAGATTCTTTCCGTCTCGCTCGCAGGGCGATTGGCGGGCTTTCGCGGGCTGGACCTGATGAACCTTGCCATCACCACCAACGCGCGCGGCGGGCCGGGCATTGTGCTGGCCAGCGTCGCCTACGACGCCGGAATCATCAGCCCGCAGTTCTATACCACGCTCGTCATCGCAGCCGTAGTAACGTCGCAGTTCGCAGGCGCATGGCTCGACTATGTATTGCGCAAAGGCTGGCCGCTGCTGAGCTCGGCGTCCGTGCCCAACCCAGAAACCGCCTCGCAGGAAACTCCCGCTGCGGCATAATTCCGGTTGATCACTTCAGTCCGAAGTTGTAGCTCAGCCCCGAGCTGGTACCGTAATCGCTGCCGGAAAAGTGGTTCGGCGGCTGATTGTCCCAGTTGCCGTAGAACGAAATATTCCACGACAGATCGCCGGTAATCTTGAGGTAGTAGGTCGCGTTGGTGTTGACGTAGATTCGCCCCGGCTCCGTGAACGCGGGGAATGCCGACGCCGTCACGCTAAGATTGGTCTTGTTGAAACGGAAGAGCTTCACCTGCGCCGCGATCAGGGCTGCTCCCACATCCTGCGGCGCCACCGATTCTTTGTACGTAGTTCTCTGCCAGGCAAGGCCGGCGACCACCGCGATCTGCGCGTGATTCGTGTTCTTCAGATAGCGTCCGACGCCACCGCCAAAATTGGTTTGCAGTGCGATGTCCTGGGTCGAACTCTGCAGGAAGGTGCCTAATCCGGTATAGAACCAGTTGTTCCAGGGCATCAGGCGCTGGGCGCTGAAGTTTACCTGATTGCGCGTGGCTGCCGACGCGGCGCCGCTGCTGCTGGACAGCGTGGAGTCGTAGCTGGCATCAGCTGACCAGCGTTCGCGAAGATACGCCAGGTCCGCACCCAGGTTGTATTGTGTCGTCTGGTTGCCTTTGGAATACTGAATACCGGTGTCGATGTCGCCGGTGAAGCGCCGCCAGAAACTCTCCGACGTCTGGCTCATCTTGACGACCTCTTTCCGCGGCAACTCCGTCTCATGTCCCGGCGATTCCACAACTTCAATCTTGATCGGCCGCTTCTCCTCGCTCTCCGCAGTGCTCAGCGTCCCGGTGTACACCGATCCGTCTGTCGTCTTGACGATGAACAGCTGCTTGCTCTCCAGGTAGGCAACCTTCGACCACTGCACCGAGGAGGTGCCAAGAATGTAATCGAAGCTGACATAGAGCACACCCTCGTCGAGCCCTTTGATCTCGCAGGTCAGCCGATCGCCGTTCTTCATCACCAGCACGTCGTTCTTCTCGCCTGCCAGCAGCGGCAACGTCACCAGCAAAGCAGAAGCTAAAACAGCGGCGCGAAAGCTCATCACGCCTCCTATCTTGGTCGCAGACAGAACACCGCAGCGCAAAGGTTCCCCACGTCCCAGGTTCGATTGAGTTGTTTGGGCAAAGCTATCCTATAGCGCCACGCTGCCGCTTGGGAATGCGGCGCCCAGCCGCGCGTGGCTAACTCGCGGTCGCGGGATGTACCACGCTGGAACGTTTCCTTTGCGCGATCGAGACTATCGCGTCAACAAAATATTCATCCGATGGACATCACTTGGAAGTGTATAGTTTGAACCCATCGCCAAAACCGGATTTCCGTTGCAGCAATCAGGGAGAGTAGGAATGCAAGGCAATACACTTCCCTTCGGGAAGGCAATACTAGCGACCTTCACCGTGGCTCTGTTGGTAACAAGCGCTTGGGCCAGCGAAAAAGTGATACATAACTTCGGCAGCGGTACCGATGGGCGGACCCCGCAGTCGAGCCTCATCATCGACGCCGCCGGCAATTTCTACGGCACCACGTACGCGGGCGGCAGTGAGGGCTTGGGCATCGTGTTCAAGACCAGTCCCAACGGCAGCGGCGGCTGGACGACGACCGTGCTGCATAACTTCCACGGCGCTCCAGACGGAGCGAATCCCTACGCCGGCCTCGTCATGGATGGCGCTGGCAATCTCTACGGCACCACGCACGCCGGCGGCAACTCGTCGACGGACTGCTCTTCCGGGTGCGGGACGGTATTCGAGAGCAGCCCCAACGGCAGCGGAGGCTGGACGACGAAGGTGATACACAACTTCAACGGCAGCAACGGAGAGCTTCCCTACGCCGGCCTGATCATGGATGGCGCCGGCAATCTCTATGGCACCACGTACGCCGGCGGCGCCCACGGATTTGGCGTCGTGTTTGAGATGAGTCCTAACGGCAGCGGCGGCTGGACGACGACCGTACTGCATAACCTTGGCAGCGGCGACGACGGGCAGAACCCCAAGGCCGGCCTGCTCCTGGATGGCGCGGGCAATCTTTATGGCATGACTACGGGCGGTGGCAGTTTGCACTTCGGCGCCGTCTTCGAGATGAAGCCTGACGGCAGCGGTGGCTGGACGGAGAACGTCCTACATAGCTTCGGGGAGGGCGACGACGGCTACATTCCGCAAGATGGCAGCCTCATCCTCGATGGCTCCGGCAATCTCTACGGAACGTGCAGCGTTGGCGGAAGTCACATGGCCGGCACGGCGTTCGAGTTGTCACCTGACGGGAGCGGCGGCTGGACGGAGAAGGTGATCCATAATTTCGGCAATGGCTCGGACGGAGCGTATCCCTTCGCCGGACTGATCTTCGATGGCTCCGGCAATCTCTACGGCGCAACCGTCGCGGGCGGCGGTGACGACGACGGGACAGTGTTTGTGATGACGCCCAACGGGAGCGGCGGCTGGACGGAGAGCGTGCTACATAACTTCGGCCAAGGTTTGGACGGCGGCCCTCCTGCAGGCGCCGGCCTGGTCCTCGATGGCTCCGGCAATCTCTACGGCACGACTTCCGCCGGTGGCAGTCATGACCAGGGAACGGTATTCGAAGTCACACCTTAGCTACACTCGAGTTTTTCAGCAACCTGTTCGGCCGGCGACAGGAGTCGTTTCGATGTCGACTTGTTTTATCAATCTACGCGGGCGTGCTCCGCAAATCAGCGCTCCGTCGCCGCAGTGGCCGAGGCATATGACATCGTCGTGATAGACTAACCACATCACATCGCGGAGAGGTGGCCGAGTGGCTGAAGGCGGCGGTTTGCTAAACCGTTATACGGTCAAAAGCTGTATCGGGGGTTCGAATCCCCCCCTCTCCGCCAGAGTTTCCGCCCCAATCACGTAGCAGCATAGAACGGGCTTTTTCCTGTCGCTCGTTGAGCTGTCCCGTCAATCGGTCAAAAGCTTCGCCTTATCGATCAAGAAATCAGTCAGCGACTCGCACGAGCGATAGCTTCACTTCTATCGCTCACACTCCTTTTATCGCTCACATTAGACAATTATTTGAGCGATAACAACCGTTCCTATCGCTCAGCCTTAAACACCGGTAAGACCGTTGCAAGAAGGAAGGATCGGAAAAGCTAAACGGAATGCTGGCGGAAAGCAGACAGCGGCCAGGAGGCTTCTTCAATATGGTGCCGAAATCCACGGTCAGGCATCCCGATCCCCGGAGCTACCGGCCGGCACTACTTTTCTGCAAGGTCTCTACAACGACCGCAGGAAATCCAGCAGATCCTGCTTCTGACTTTCCGTCAGCTTCTTATATTGCCCGATCACACTGTTCGCCTCCGAACCCGCACTGGCATGCTGCTTGATCGCCTCCACCAGGTCCTGGGTGCGCCCATCGTGCAGGAAAAACACGCGCTGGCCCAATCCCCACAGCGGCGCGGTACGAAACTCGTCCGGCCCGGCCGTGCCTTGAATGATGTCATCGGCCAATCCCGAACCCATGTGATGCACCGCGAGGTCGGAAAAGAGATTCGCTTCCTTGTTAGTCAATTGAGCGCTGAAGTAGGAGGCGGTGGTCCTCATGCTGGGCGTGTGGCAGAGCGCGCAGCCGATGCTGGAGAACAACTGCCGCCCGTTCTGCACGGTTTGCGGACATCCTGAGCCTGAGCAGGCGGGCCTGGGCTGGTCGAGAAAGCGCATGAAGTTGGCAAATTCCACCGCGTTGCTCACCACTGCCGGCCCTTCGTTGCCGGCCTCCATTTCAGTGTGGTCCTCGGGCGTCGTATTGAACATGCAATTGGCCGGCGGCTGTACCGGAGGATAGCCGCGTTCGTCGGGGAACACCTCGTTGCTGACGCCCATTTCCACGCTCTCGGCTTCGGCGGAAAACAGTTGCAGCGACTTGTTCTGCGCCTTCCAGCCGAAGCGCGCAATGGTGCCGTCGTTGGGATTGCGATTGAAATGCCCGCTGATGCCAAGCGCGATCTTTTGAGTCGCATTGGATTGCAGATTGGCGACCAGAGTGGCTTCGGGGATGTTCTCGATCAACCCTGCACCGAACAGCGGCGTAGGAATGCGGAGGCTCAGATTGTTCAGCGTCTGCATCTGCTGGAAATCGGGCTGCGCCATCTCGCAGCTCTGCAGGGAGCCGGTGATGCCTGCGATATTGGTAGCGTCGGCCCGCCCCTTAATCGTGAACACATTGTGCACGCCACCATCAGGCTCGCTGCTGAGCGATCCATTGGAGGCGAGATAGTACTTGAAGCGCGGCTCGCGCACCGGACCGTCCGCGGTGATGAAGAACGGCACCGTGTTGCTGGCTCCGTCGAGCGTAGCCACGGCGACCTGCGGATTCGGTCCGATGTTCGGATAGGCGTTCCGGTTGGGACTGGTTCCACCGACCGCGGGCTGCGAATGACAGCTGCCGCACGAATTGCCGTTGAAGCCCGGACCAAGGCCCACGCCGACCTCGCCTAGCAGATTTCCGCTGACAGAAGCGATTTCCCCGAAGCGCAACATGCCATCTTCAAAGTAGCCGGTCTGGCTATCCGTGAGGCCGGCTATTGGTTTCCCAGCGTCGACGGGTGCGCCCCGCGGTCCAGGATCGCGAGCCACAAATTGGGCGTCGAGATAACTCCACAAACCGGGCAAGAAAGACACTGCGAGCAGGACGAGTGACGGCACCAGCCTTGAATGTTTCATGGGCAGAACATTCTGCCTGAAGTGTCCGATCTCGGCAACAAAAAACTCGTTTGCAAAATTTCTAAATGCTTGCCACGGGAATTCTGGGATTTGGCAGCCAGGTACGCCGCAAACTTTTCTAGTCTCCCGCTGGATCTTCGGATATCATCATTCGAATTTGCCGGCATTCTGTGCAGCGGACAACGCTGAAAATTTACGACCCAGGGAGATCCTGCCAATGAAATCGCTCACCGCGATCATCGCCATCACCATTGCGATGATGTTGAGTGTGCCCGCCGCCGCCCAGGTGGTCTACAACAACGGTCCAATCAACGGGAACAACGATGCCTGGACCATCAACCTCACGTTCGCGGTCAGCGATACATTCACGATCTCGAATGGCGGCGCCAGCGTGACTGGCCTGTCGTTCGGCGCCTGGTTGTCTCCCGGCGACACCCTGACCTCGGCCGAAGTGAGCATCACCTCACTGGAAAACGGCGGCACCACCTACTTCGACCAGATGGTCAACTTCACCGCCTCTAACTGTGTGAACAACGAGTACGGCTTTGAAATCTGCACCGAGACCGGCAGCTTCAACGCCGGCAATTTCAGCAACGGCACCTATTGGTTGAATCTGCAGAATGCCAGCGTTCCCGGCGGCGATCCGGTGTATTGGGATCAGAACAGCGGCGTCGGCTGCACCTCACCGGGTTGTCCCTCGATGGCATCGGACAACGCTGTAGGCTCGATTGAGTCGGAAGCGTTCACGATTCTGGGCTCGGCTACCAGCACCAGCACGACTACCAGCGTTCCTGAGCCCAGCAGCCTGATGTTATTCGCTCCGGGGTTGCTGGGATTGGGCGGCCTGGTACGCCGCAAGCTGATGTGAGTTGTTAGTTGTTGAGGGTTGAGAGGCGATCGCAAGGCGTATCGCCTCGAACCCCGGCTACGCCTTCACCGGAGTGCTGGCGCTGGCAACGCACGCCCACTTGCCGTTTCTCAGCCAAGTATCGAGCCAGTGCTCATGCTGATCGACCGTCTTGCCGTCGGCCGTGCCTTTGCCATGCCATGCGCCGGTGGCGATGGCCATGCCTCCATGGACAATCACCTTCACATCGCTGACCTCGTTGATCTCCCACTTATCGCTCTTGGTTCGGGCGAGGAGGCTGGACTTGCTTTGCACGCTGCCATCGGCGTCCATACCGACAAAAAGGTCGGCCAGCAGCAGCGCGATTTTGGCGGGATCGTTCGCCTTCTCGGCCGCAGCCCACTGCTCCTCCAGTTGCGTAATCGTCTGGGCAATATCGCCGCTGGAGAAACTTCTGGTCTTGATCTGCGCCATCGTAGTAATCCTCCAAAGGTTTGAGAATAGCAGGCTGCGGATTCCACCGCGATGCTCCACGGGAGCAAGACACCCCACCCCTCGGAGATGAGCTTCGAGGCTGCGAAGTAGTGGTTGGGATTTAAGTCACGGAGCAGACGCGCGGGACAAAAAGAATGCCTCACCCTAGTCGCCAGGTTTGGCGCCAGGGTGAGGCGATGGTTGTTCTTACCTCCGGCCGCCTCCTTCGTTGGTTATCGTTGCCGTCGTCCCATCGAACTTCGTGATCTGGATGTTGAACGGCTCGGCGTAGGAGTTGGCGCGATCGGTCAGAATGCTGATGCCGACCTGCTCGCCCAGCACCATCGACCAGTAGCTGGAGCTGCGGAAGTGAATGCCGGCGTGGATACCGTGCCCGAAGGTGACGTTCCAGGCCAGCTTGGACAGCTCACCATTGACGGTCAACTGGTCACGATCCGACCCGGTGTATACCTCCAGCGAGAGCCCATCTTCGCTCGGCACGTACACGTCGCGGCCGGCGGCTTGCAGCAGCGGCCGGATCCTTTGGGTCCCGTCGAAGTAGAACTTGATCGCGGCAATGCAGGCACCGCCTACCGTGCCATGGCCGGTCGGATAGCAGGGATGGGTTGGCGCTCCCTCGGGGAATGCCTGGGGTAGCAGGTAGCTGCCATACTTCCCGTACATCATAGGCAGCGCGGCCGAGTTCAGCAGGTCGCGATTCAGGGCCGCTGCCGCCTGCGGCATCGGATGCTGGTTGGTCATGCGAGCTTGCAGCAATGCAGCCACTTCTTCCGGACGCTGCCGCAGGTTCACAATCCACTTGTGGAACCACGCCGCCTTCAACGCCCGGGTGGCCATCTCCGGAATCGTCCCCACTGCGTCCACCGGACCGGCTTGTGAGCTGGCGCTGCCAAAGGTGCCGAAGCCGTGTTCGCTGAGCGAGTTGACATATGGGTTGCCAGGGTTCACCGGGCATCCCAGACCCGCCAGCACCAGCCCGGCGATAAAGTATTCCTGATGGAGTGCGTCCACGTGGGTGTAAGCCGTCATGTCCCGTCCCATGCGGACGTAACGGTAGGTCGAATCGAACTGCAAGCTGGCCGACGGCGGGTAGCCGCTTTCCACGGCCAGGTATTCCGTCGGATTGGTCAGGTAGTCTGCCCCGCCTTCACTGACCGAGAGGAATCTCTGGAACATCTGGGACAGGGGTTGCACGCCGAACATGGTCGGCTGCAGCAGGAACTGGGAGATGTACGGGCCTTGCAGGGCTCCGTCATGGGAGTTGATCTGGCCGCGGAACATGTTCTGCGGCGTGACCGGGTAAGGGAAGATACTGCCCCGGCTGCGCACGTACGACATGTTGTTCAGGTCGGCGCACGCCTGGACTGCTACTCCACTGGTTGCATAGTCGGTGAAGTTGACGTCGCGCATCTGCGAGGCCCAGTAATGCTCCACCAGTTCCGCGGCAGTCTGGGCACTGGTGACGGAAGCTGCAGGGGGAATGTTGGTGGCGTGGGAATCCAGTCCTTCCAGATCAAATGCCAATGCGCCCATGGGACCATTCAGTGTACCGGTGAAACCTGCCCCACCAGGGTTACCGACAATGATGTTTTGAAAGTCCTGGAACCGCCCCGTCTGCAGGGCGCGCGTGAGGCTTTGGAAAGCAGCAGGATTTACGATGCCGAGGGCGGTATGCGGAAGGCACTTGCTCCAGCTACCGCTGTAGTCCGTGAATCGCTCCGCGTCGCCGTTGTCCGGCAGTTCGCCGATGTCGATGAACTCGTTCTGGGCGGTGCCTTGGCGGTACTGGTAGCTGGAGTTGGCTCGGGACCGGGAGCCATAATGCACCACCGACGCCTCGGCCTCACCCTGCTTGCCGCTGACCAGCGGTACAGCGGCGAGGGCGACGGCAGCAGCGCCGCCGACTCCCATGGTCTTAAAGAAAGACCGCCGGCTCGTGTCCGACGGCTGTGGCGGGTTGTTCTTTGCCTGAGGGCAAGCTTCGTCGCCTTCAGAACGCGTGATAGCGTCGTCTCGTTCGTGAGAACGATCCATGGATGTGCTCCCTTCATTTCCCTGCGCGACTAAGGACGCCGGGGAGACCAATCGATTTAGGTGGAAAAGTGTTTTGGGCCCGCAATCCTCCTGCGACCAACCGTTTGAGAAAACCGCGACAGCCCGCGAAGTAGGCGATGCCTGACTGCGATATCAAGCCGAAATTAAAGACTCTCAAGAAGGCTTTAAGATGTGGGGCAAAGCAACGTCCGGCGGAGCGCTACTCCACAAATAGGCCCGAGAAGATGCCGCGTATTGTGCGAGTAAACGGGAGCCATGTCAAGAAGAATAATCCTGAAATTTACTATCGACTGACATAGTGTGTGGTCGGCAGCTGGTTTGGCGAATGCCTCACCGGCTTTCCGCCGGACTCCGGTCGCAGACAAACCCCACGCCTGAGCCGCTCCCGGCTATCGCTGAAAATTAAAGAGGACGAGCGCACGCCGTTGGTGTATAGTGCCGAGAAACTTCAGCACGCTATGTCTAGAACCTGGCTTTAAACATTCACGGGAGGAAGTTCATGTCGAAACTTGTTCTGAGTCTAACGCGCGGGCTCAGCCGGGCGACACTAGCGGTCTTACTTTTGACCCTCGTTACGACCGGTGCTGCGCACGCACAAAGCTTCCAGCTCATTCACACCTTCGTCGGTCCGGACGGCGCCAGACCCGCTGCCGGTCTGACCTTCGATGCAGGCGGCAAGCTCTATGGCACGGTGCGGACCGGTCACTCCGGTAGCAACTGGGGCGGAGCTTTTCAAATGCGAGCAGTTAATAGCAGTTGGATCTTCAACACGCTTTACATCTTCGATGGGCAGCTTTCGAATCGAGTCGTCTTCGGCCCCCAAGGTCTGCTCTACGGCACCAGCCCAAACAACATCGCTGGCCTTCCCTATGGCTACATTTACACCTTGCGACCCGGAGTTAATGCCTGTACCACGGCCCTCTGCACCTGGAACGAAACCACGATCTATGGCTTTACCGGCGGCTCTGATGGCGGTACTCCTCGCTACGGAGATCTCATCTTCGACGCCTCGGGCAATATGTACGGCACCGCCTCTATCGGCGGCGACAGCAACGGTGATGGCGTTGTCTATGAGGCCACGCGTTCGGGCAGCAACTGGACTCAACAGGCGATCTACACCTTCACCGGCGCTCCCGATGGCTCACACCCCTACAACGGTGTGATCTTTGATAACGGCGGCAACCTCTATGGCACCACCACCGGGGGAGGCTCGTCGGGTAACGGCATGGTCTTCAAACTGACTCCCTCGGGCGGTGGCTGGACTGAGACGATCCTCTACAACTTCACGGGCGGTAGCGACGGCGGGTTCCCGGTCTCCGGGCTGATCTTCGACGGTCAGGGCAATCTCTACGGCGCTACTGCCAGCGGCGGTAGCGGGGGCGGCGGCACAGTATTCCAGCTCTCGCCCAACGGCAGCAGCTGGAACTTCAACCTGGTTTACAGCTTCAGCGGCACCGCTCAGTGTGGACCATGGGGGTCGCTCAACTTCGATAGCAACGGCAACCTCTGGGGTACGACGTTGTGCGATGGCGCCAGCGGCGACGGCAACGTCTTTGAGCTGACAGGCGGCACTGGGGCCTACAGTTCGATCTACGACTTCACCGGCGGTAACGATGGGGCGCAGCCTTACGCCAGGCCGGTCTTCGATAAGTCGGGGAACGTCTACGGAACTGCCTCTCTGGCCGGCCAGCACAATGCTGGTACCGTCTGGGAGATCACCCTTCCGTAGTGAACCCTGTAGCAACGGGCTTAACGGTCGTAAACATTGCTCCGGTCGGGCTTACCCCTGGTCGGAGCACTTTTGTTGATGCGGACTTGGCTTCGAAGCGGTCGGTTGCAGGTCTTCGAACGAACTTACCCTGCATTTTGAGCTGTCTCCCCTCGCGGCTGTAACTTTCTTTCGCTCCACGTATCCAAAATCTAATACATGTAGAATTCCGCCCCCGAGAGCGGACTTTCAGGACGACGTGACGGTAGAGACGCAATCCGAAACGGGGCCGGACCCGGCGTCGCGCGACGCCGAACTGATTGCGCGTGTGCTGGCGGGCGAGCGCGAGCTGTTTCATGAGCTGATAGGCCCGTATGAGAAGAGCGTCTACCTGGCGGCTTTCTCCATTCTGCAAAATCAGCAGGATGCGGAGGATGCCGCGCAGGAAGCGGTGCTGAAGGCACTGAAGAATCTGGGCAGCTTTCGCGCCGAATCGAAGTTCAGCACTTGGCTGATCTCCATCGCGATCAATGAGGCGCGGGGCCGGCTGCGGCGTGTTCGCGTGCTGAAGTTCGAGTCGGTCGATCAACCGGCAGAAGATGACGAAGGCAGCTTCGTTCCCGCGCTCATCCGCGACTGGCGCGAGGTCCCGTCGCAGGCGCTGGAGCGCAAGGAACTGCGCGAGATGCTGCAAAGCGCCATCGCCGGCTTGCCTGAGATCTATCGTGAGGTGCTGCTATTGCGCGATGTGGAAGAGATGAATATCGCCGACACGGCGGCGGCGCTTGGCGTCAGCGAAGGGGTGGTGAAGACGCGCCTGCTGCGGGCGCGACTCATGATGCAGAAGATTCTGGCGCCGCAACTGGCCTCGAAGCGCAGCCCCGGCGGGCTGTTTGGGCTATTCCGCAGTAAGGCAGGTGGATCATGGTTCTAGATTGCAAGCACGTGTGGGATCAGATTTCGAACTATATCGAAGGCGAAGTCCCGCCCGAATTGCGCGAAGCTATCGAAGCCCACCTGGCCCATTGCCGTCACTGCGCCGCCGTTTTGGATTCCACCCGAAACATCATGGTATTGATTGCCGACGATCGTACCTTTGAGCTGCCCTTGGGCTACAGCGCGCGCTTGCACGCCCGCGTGCAGCAGGAGATTGCCGCCACCGGCTAAATGCGCAGGCTTCGTTTTGCAGTTGTGGGACACCACTGGAGGCAGGCTATAGATTTGTCATCCCGAGTGAACTGAGTCCAGCGCGAAGCGATCGGACCTAATGAGCCGAGAGATCGACTCCTCACACCGAACGCGGGCTCGTCACTCGGGATGGCAAGTCTATAGACGCCGGCCCGGATGGCAAAATCTCCTGTCTACAGCTCGTGATGAAACCATGGGTGCGTGACCAGTTCCGCGGCCACCAGCAACAGCGTCAGGATCGCCAATACCAGCTGCCACCGCCGCGCCCGCCGCTGCTTAGCCGTTATCGGCTTAATGCGCCAGGCTGCCGACGGATTGCGCCGCATGCGCTCTTCGTTCCATAACAGCAGCAGATTCAGCAGCGCCCCTATGGCTCCGATCGTCAGCAGCGGAACGCGAATGCCTTCGCGATGCCACCCGTGGGCTGGGCCAGCCGCCCCCGCTGCCAGCAGCGACGACAACCCCAGAGCAACACGTATGCCGCTGAGCCCGACCGCGGCCACGCAGATACTCTCCGCTGCCGCCAGAGCCAGCGATCCCCAGGTCAGCAACAACCGCGCCGGCCTCGAGGTCGGACTGTCGGCATCCTCGGAGACTGCTTTATGGAAATCCGGAGGGTTCACGTGTGCGCACTTTCTATGGCGGTCTGAAAGCTTAGCATTATCGACTTCAGATGGAACAGGTTTTCCCGGAAGCCGGCGGCAGATCGATTCCGCGGTCGCGCTCCGTGAACCATCGCAAGCAAGCGTGCGCGGGGTAGCGTCGAAAAAAGCCTCGGACGCCGCACTCCGGCGCAAATCCCCAAAATTCTAATTTTCTGCACGCTAAGAGGCGAGTACAGGTCTGCGCGCCGACCTCCGCCTGAGAGTCGCTCTTAGACTCCCGCCCCCTGCCGGAGATCAGCGAACCATCGGCTTTGTGGCGCAGCACTTGACTGCTTTAGTCGGCATACTTAACCGAACAGCCGTAGGGAGATGAGGTCGGAACCGCGACAGCCTTGCCTGATGTGGCCTCCTCAAGCGCCGCCGACACGTAGTTTTTTGCCTTGCTCACATCCGCCACGTCGGTCGACGGAGTGTCGTCGATCGCCCCGCTGTAAATCAACGTTCCCTGCGGATTGATGATGAAGATGTCCGGCGTAGTTTTGGCATCGTAGAGGTGACCAAGGGCGCCAGTGGGATCTAACAATACTGCCGAGGGCGCGGCCTTCATCTGTTTCAGGTAGGCATTCTCTTCTGGACCGGTGATGTAACCCTGCTTGCCCGGCGCCGACGAGATCACCGTCAGCCAGATCACGCCGCGGGCAGTCCATTCCCGCTGCAGCTGTTGCATGTTTCCGCTGTTGTAGTGCTTCTGGGTATAAGGGCAGCCACGGTTCGACCACTCCAGCACAACAAACTTCCCCTTGTAGTCGGAAAGCTTATGGACATTGCCGTTGGTGTCGGTTGCGGTGAACTGCGGCGCAGCTTCGCCAACTCGCGCTGCCCATATCGGCGACGATAAAAGCAAAACAGCAAAGAGGGCCAACGTCGATGTAAGAAATTGTTTTGTCATTCGTATCCTGCTTTCTGCGATCGCGCTCCACTGACTAACGAGCGGCCTCGGTTGAATTTGATTCTCGCCGTTTCACTTGGAAACCACAGGCGCCGCTACCTCGAACGAGCGTCCCGGTCCAACTACGATCAGCCCTTTCAAAGCGGAAATCGGCTTGAGCAACTGGTCGGACTTCTTGAGCGTCAGCGTAAATCCCGCCCGATTGGATGCAAAACCCTGTGGGCTGGAGTTATCGATTTGTCCCGGCTCAAGCGGAAAGAAACTTGCGCTGCGGATTTGCGAGCTACCTCTCACCGAGAACACGAAGCTGGTTTTATTCGATTCCGCGGACACCTTCCAGCCAGCCGGCGAGCGGCTTGGGCAGCTGTTGCCTGGTTTGTTCGAACAGGGCGCGCCACGCGCTCCAGTTCCCGTCTGCCGGCGGCGCCAGCGTGAGGTGAGCTTTCCCCGGGATACACATCTCGCGACACACAATGTATTTCACATCCGCTGAAATACTGGGCAGCGAGGTGGAATGTTCCGGCGATGTGCTTTTGAGAGGAGCCATCAGCAGCACCTGCTTCTCATACCCATAATCTAGAACCGTTCCCGTTCCTAGCCGAATAGGCGCTGGCCAGAGAATTGAGCCGGCAGCGAATCCCGGCGGGAGTTGCCATTGCATCCTTAGGCGGCTCTCCCGAGTCCCCGGGATTTTGCCAATAGATGTGCCAGCCTGGATCAAGCCGGAACAGCAGCCCCAGCCACAGAGGCTTGCCGGGCGGCGCTGTGTTCTGCTCCGCAATCAACTCAATCCTGGCGTGGGACTCTGACTGCGCTCTTGCATTCGCAACGAAAATCAGCATTGCCAATGGCAGCGCGATTTTTTGCCAGCTCCCCAAGCTCATGTTGTTCTGACGTTTTGCGGGCGAATTGGTTGCCAGTTACGATTCCCTGGCTTTTAGAGCTAGCAGAGAAAGTTCGGCGGAGAAGTGCTAGCAACTGCACCCTCCGCCAGATTCCTCGCAACATGAAAGAAGATTATTAGACTCCTGACTAGCTGCCGGCCTGTCCACTCGCAGCCTTCGGCGCCAAATGCAGCCGAACCATAATGGTGAGCTGGTTTCCCACGACGGCGTTGAAATTCGAAGCGCCGGGGAAGTCTTCTCCGATCTGAGTCGGCGTCGGGGGAAGACCTGGTGCCTCCATAAATGTTCCCGAGCATTGATACCCGCGATAATCTTCGGTTCCACCGGCCGGATTCTGACATTGCTCGTCCTGAACCAGCGGCGGCCAGTCGGTGCTGACCACGGCCTTTACTAACTGCGGAAAATTTTCACGCGACATCTTCGTGTTTCCGGTCAGCTCAATTCCGCCCTTCTGTCCTGAGCCCGGGGGATCGAAAACGAACGTAGCCTCGCGCGAGACGCGATGGATCATCGGAGGGCCATAGGTTGGGCCGGAGTAGGCCTCCGTCGGATCCAGTTGCACGTTGCGATCCACGCGAGTCAGCACCAGCTCGCCTGTCGCCTGCAGCTTGCCATCAGGGGTACGGACCACGCTCTTGGAATGGAAGCACACCAGAGTGTGGTTGGCGACGTTAGCCAGCCATTCCTGTTTGAACTTTCCATTCTCGGCAATGACAGGCGACGAGGTAGTGGCGGGATACATGCTGAAATCTAGCTTCGAGTTGGCAGGATTAGCATCGTCGAGTTTGATCGTTCCGTTCACTCGGGCAAAGCCGAGCGTGAAGCTAACGTTCTTCTTACCGAAATCGGTGGTCCCGTCGGTAATGACTTGCGCGCTCGATTGACGGGAGTCCACCTGCCACGAGCCGGTGGCGGTCGTACTGGGCGCGCCGGAAAATCCCGAGGTCAGAAATCCAGCCATCGCGATTAAAGCTATGCGCTTAAGCATTTCTCCTCCTTATTTTTTGGAAGCTTGCCGATCATTCCCGCAATAACAGCCGTGAAAGCGCCGGTGCGCTAATGTCAGTCGAAGGACCTGATATCGCTGGGTCTGCTATCGCTGAACTACAGAATCGATTTTTTGAGCATTTAGGAATGCTCCCAACGCGCTATCGTTGCTACGCGCGAGGTGGCTGCCGCATGGGATGCGGAGCAGACGTGAGTGGATTCAGTTCATATTTTGGAGGGGTTGGCGAACTACGGCGGGCCTCTCTACAGCCACTCGCGACATCCTACTGCATGAAGGAAAATGGAGGATCCGTGAAGAAAACCTTCGTCGTTACGCGGAACATCTTGGGTGTCGCCGGATTGTTGCTGGCCGGATACGTGCTTGTAACATCGCTTCCTGACTTGGGGCGTTATGTCAAAATCAGCAGGATGTGACGCCACCGTCATCTGCTTTGCAGAATGGGGTTGAGTGCTCCCGAGTTCAAGGCCCCGCTGCGGGATCCAGCACCAGCAGCCAATCCGGATTACCGTCATGATTATTTCCGGGCATCGTGAAATTGTGGCTGCCTGAATTGCGGAAGGGCGATCCACTGATGCGGAGATAGAGTCCACTCGACGGATCGTACCAGCGGGCGCGCGTCAGTCCCTTAAATTCCGAGAGGTTGACCGTGAGCGTCGTGGCTTGCGGACAGTAAGTGAGCGCGTATGATCCCGCAACCCACGCCGTCGTGCAATAGGTCGCTGTAGTCAGATTCTCGTTGCCCCCGTCATAGGTTCCGTAGCCGGCGGTGACCACCTGGTGCTCTGTATCCGGCACAAAATTCTGCCAGGGCAGGGTTCCGAACAGGCCGTTGATGTACTTGATCTCCCGCGCTCCAGGGCTGATCAGATAGAACTGCCATTGCGGCGGAAATAGCCACGTGTAATGGTTACCGTAAAGTTGGCCGGGCCCGCCGCTGGTCAGCGTCCAATACGCCTGCTCGCGCAGAACGTACGGTCCGGCCGGACCGGGCAACTGGCCGGTGTTGTTCTCGTATTCGTAATTGGCCTCGGTCAGGAACAGCGGCAGGGCGGGCGTGCTGGCGTAGGCTTGCACGAAGCAATCGTAGGTTTCGTAATAGGTGTAACAGGCATCCAGCGTCAGCACGTCACTGAGCGTCGTGTCCTGGTTCGAGTAGCTGAAGTTGTAGTTCAGCTCGATGGTTTGCAGATGGTTGGGATCGGCGCTGGCGATTCCCAGCATCACCTGGTGCACCAGGTTGTTGTCGGACGGGCTCATCCAGCTTTGAAAATCGTTGCCGCTCTGCCACACAATGTTGGCGAAGTTGCGATAGCGGTTCCCAAGGTAGACTCCGAAAGCGTAGGCCTTCGAGGGCCCGTTGTTCTCCAGAGTCACCAGCCATCCGCCCGTCTCGATAGGATCAAGCACCACTGCGAGATGATCGCTTGCTGCCAAATTGACGAGAGCATCGAGCTCGGCAAAGTACGCCGGGTTGGGAGTCGAGAGATCATAGTTCGATGGGTCGGTTCCGCTGGTGAACGGAGGCGTGCCATCATAGGCTGTTCCGTTGCCGTTTCCGCCGGTGTAGGTAGTGCAGAGCGCGTCGACCAGGATGGAGTTGAATCCCATCTGTTGCCGGTTCGCCATATAGTAGGACATCGCAGACGGCGCCAGATTGGCGATCATGGACTGCGGCGAATCTCCCATCAGCAGAAAGGGCACGCCGTTGCTGTCGGTCAGATAGCGGCCATTGGCGCTGGCCTTGAGGGGATAGACCGGGAAGGTCGAAGGACTGTCAGATCGCGTTTGACCGGCGAGACTTGCGCAGGTCGCGGTGATGGCAAGGAGTAGCAGAGCTGTGGTTCGCATGGAGTCCTCCTGCAATGGTCGGACTGGTTGATCGGAGGGTCGCGAATTATCGCCAACTATACACCCATTTCCGTTACGCGCATTAGTTCTAATACATCCTCAAAGATGATGGTGGGAGTCGATATATGTCGGAGCAATACGGCAAATTCAACAACGACATCACGCTGTCTGAAGCCATGTACACAACCCGCGCGATGCGCTGGCTCAAACCGGATCCGCTTCCCGAAGCGATGATTGAGCAGGTTCTTGACGCAGCGATTCAAGCGCCGAATGCAGGCAATCGCCAGAACTGGCTGTTCATGGTTGTACGCGATGCCGAGCAGCGACGTCGCATAGGAGAAATCTATCAACGAGCGAGCGCTTGGGTTTTACAGCGCTATCAACATCAGGGCAGGCCGGCTAATCAATCCGAGGCAGAATACGAGCGCATGATGCAAGGAGGCGTGCATCTCTACGAGCACATGCGAGACGCCCCGGTATTGTTGATCCCGTGTCTCAGAATTACTCCCCTCGAACTTCCGGATGAGATTCCGGCAGATGTGCAAACGGCGATGCGAGCTGCCGCTCCCTGGACCGCCGGAGCCAGCATTTATCCTGCCGTTCAAAATATCATTCTCGCCTGTCGTGCGCTTGGACTTGGGACGGTGTTGACGACGAATCATACGATCGCGGAGGAAGAGATCAAGCAAGTCCTGAATCTTCCGCCGGAATATAGAACCTTCGCGCTGATGCCGATCGGTTATCCCGAACGCAACTTCGGCCCAGTGAAACGTCGCGCTCTGTCAGAAGTTGCGATGTTGGATCGCTACGGAACGCCTTTCAGCTAGGGAAACTCTGATTAACTTCCATGAAGGGCCCTCAGCGGCTAAAGCCGCAATGATTTTGCTGAGCTTACGGACGGCCTAAAGGCCGTCCCCTTCAAACCCGAACTTAATCAGAGCCTCCCCAGATCGTGATCACGAGTAGGAGCAGGCGGAATAAAACCGGCAACGGCGTCCCGATGCTCTGGGACGCCGCTGCCTCTACCAACCTCGTTGTGAACGGCTAGAACTGAAGGGCCGGTAAGACTGGGGTGCCTTCAAGCTGTACAGCCTGCAGTTGTGAGGGCTCCAATCCCAGAGCGTGCAGGACGGTGGGTGCGACTTGCAGCGTCTCCACCGGCGAATTGATTACGCTCGTTTGGAAGCTGGGGTTGGACAACACCATGATGACGTTGGTGTCGTCATGCGAGAAGCCGCCGTGCTCGGCCAGCTTCTTGCCGCTGCCGGTGTATACGACGCCGTAGTTGGGCGTCACGATGATGTCCGGTGTCCTCGGATCGCCGTTCGGCGGAAATCCGGGCTTGTTGAACATGGTGGTAATCGACGGGCCGTAGAAGATCTGGCCGATTCCAGCCATCGCCGCGTTGTTTTCAAGAATCGAGACTGCATTGGACGTTTGGGAGGACGACGACAGCCACAGCAGCGAGACATCGTCTTCCGTGGGACCGATGCCGTTGGGATTCAGCGGCGACTCTGAAAAGGGAAGCAGGTTTGCGATCAGGTTCGCCGGCGAGGTACCGTTGTTGCCGTTCGGTCCCGGAATCGGGAAGAAGCGATTGGGGTCGATAGGCGACTGTCCGTGCTTGGCGGTGATGATGATCAGGGTTGAGTCGAGCAGGCCTTGCTTCTGCAACTCCGCGACCCACTCGCCGAACGAGGCATCGACAAACTGGATTTCGCTGAGCAACTCAGTGGTAGGCGTTCCCGCGGCATCCATATAACCGCCGCTGCCAAAACCTTTCTCGATCAACTTCTGGCCAACGCTGACGACTTGGAAGTTCATACCGAACAATGTCGGCACCTGGGCGCTTCCCTGCCCGTTGTGCGTTTTGCCATCGATCTCGTTGAGGATGGCGTTGACTTTCAGCGTGTCGTAGCACTGGATATTTTCGAAGCTGTTTGTCCAGGCGCCGGTCTGCGAGGGATCGGGAATGGGACTGCATTGCTGCCCCAGGGGCGTCACGATGCCGGGCAATGCCACGACGGTTGAGTTGATTTCCGGCGAATAGTAATCGTCCACGTTGGTTCCGGTACCGGGACCAGACACGGCCGAGTAGGAGGGATGTTTGTCGGACCAGGCGGTGTACCCACCGGCGGCGTGAATCACGCCGAAGATGGTGTTGGTGCGAACAAAATTCCAGGGATAGACAGGGGCGCAACTCTGCTTGGGATCGCGCTCCAAGCGATCCGCATCGATGGAGTTGATTCCGCCGTCGCCGGAGGGCGCGCCACCATTCAGTTGCGTCTGATCGATGTCGATTCCCTCGTCAAACTCGGTGGTCGTGCCGGGAAAGTTGCCGCAGGTGCCACCAGCGACGCCGTTCCCAGTCGTCACCTTGGGCGGCGCCAGCGAGCGATCATAAGCGACATCATAGAAAGCACCGACGGTACGTGGTGAACCGCCGGTCATCAGCGCCATCAGGCCGGGAAAGGAGTCGGAGGGTTTAGAAGTTGTGGCATTCAGATAGCTGGTTCCGGTAGCTGCGAGGGCGGCAATATTCGGACAGTAAGGCGCGCCGTTATTGACGCCGGCGATACCGTTCGCGCAGTTAATCAGGTCGAGCGAGTGCATGCCGTCAACGCTAACCAGCAACACGTGCTGAATAATGTTGTGTTGTTTCGTGGTTTTAGATTTGTTGGCCGCAGCGAGGTCCAGCGGCGCCATTGCTACAGCGACCGCCAGCAAGGATGCAAGCAGAGACTTCATCGATGTGCCTCCCGTTAGTTAGCAATTAAAGACGACACTCTAACTTCAGTGGCGAGGCGCATGGTGAAACCACGGTGAAATGTTCGTGACAGGTTGGTGTCACGTCACCTTACACCCACTTAGTTCCATTTTGGCGATTTATTGCAGCATTGTTTCGTAGTATTTTCCTCAATTTTCATAGTGCATTAACCATCGACATGACCGTGCAGACTATGCTCTCCAAAATGTTCGCTTAGGAGAGCAACAAGATGAAATTGTCATTAACGAGCAACCGATCGCAGCTTGGACATCTTTTCCTAACCGTCGCGGTCCTATTGCTTCTAGGCTCTCAGATTGTCACTGCGCAACGCGTGTCGTCTCGGTCGCATGTACTCGACCCACAGGTGCAGGCTCAGCCTCCCTATAACGTGTCTCTTTTTGCCCAAGGTATTCCGGGCCTTTATTGGCAGCCGGATTCCATTACCTTCAACAGCAGTGCAATTTATATCGGGTGGGGTAACAATGGTCATCCGGGTGGCGGCAGCGGCATCCCGTCAACCATCATCGAGTACGACTACAATGGCAACATTCTGAATCAGGTAAATATAGTGGGTCACAATGATGGCCTAAAGATCAACCCGCAAACAGGGGATCTGTGGGCAATGCAGAACGAAGATGCCAATGCCACCCTGCAGATACTCGACGCACACACTCTGACGATCAAGCAGCAGTTCTTCATGGGCACAGGTCCGCACGGCGGCGGCTACGATGACATCACATTTCTCAATGGCAACGTGTACTTCAGCTGCTCGAACCCACTGCATAATCCCAACAACGAACCGGCTATCGTGCAGTTTACGAGCAGCGGCAAGAACTTCACGCTGACTCCAATTCTTTACGGAAACGCTTCCGCGATCGACATATCGACCGGTCAGCCGGTGACCTTGAATCTGCAAGACCCCGATTCCATGACGTACAACTTCGGCGGCGACATCGTGCTCGATAGCCAGGGAGACGGTGAGTTGGTGATGGTTCGCAATCCTGGCCAGTCGAATCAGAGCGTCTATCGGGTTCTCCTGACCGAGAACGGGCAAATGACGACAATTGATGACACCATATTCCCGACCTCGTCAGCAGGCATGATGCTGGTTGCTGATACCGACGGCGACGCAGTTTACACGGTGACGGCTCCCTTTCTGCAACCCGGCTCGGCATATTCAGCCAGCGACAGCGGAGGCTACCTGGGCCGGCTCGAGGTGGAAACCGGTGTGCAGACTCCGGTCGTCACGGGCATGGTCAGCCCCCACGGAATGGCGTTCATACCGTCGCAGAACTGATCTCTGAACAGAAAAAGCTGGAGGCGCGGTCGAGATGCGCAGATTCGGCTGGGCCTCCAGCGACTCTCACCCCCGATTCACAATTTGCCGACCTGAGCGCTAGAGGTAAAGCCAGAAGAATGGCGGCACGAAGCTACTGTTTCTGAAAAACCAGCACGCTCCAGCTGGGAAGGTTCACCCAGATCTGACCATTCACTACAGGCAGATCGATATCAAAATTTCCAACCGTATCGATTCCTCCATAGACCGGCGATTGCGAGTTAAACACTTCGCGCCAAGTGCCCGAATCTCCTGCCAAACTTACGCCATACCCATTGCCACTCCACTGTCCGTTGCCCGCATTCACAACGACCAACAAGACATCGCCGTCGACGTTGTAGCGCTTAAAGCCGACCACCTGGTTCTGATTGTCGACGTGCACTACGAGTCCCGCCGGTGAGCGCAGCGCAGAATGAGCCCAACGAAGCTGATTGATGTCACGCACCATCTGTTGCATGGGCGCGCCAAGAGCATCGCCGATCTGCTGCCAGTCGAGGCGATGATCGTAATTGTCACCAACCACCGGATCCCAGAATCCGTCGAGATGTCCTTCCGTTCCCATGAACATCATTGGCGTTGCTGCCAGCGTGGCATTCAGGGCCCAGGCCAGCCGCGCCTTGGCTCTTGCATATCCGTTCTCGCGCCCGCCGAAGCGCTGCGTGAAGTAGACTCCGGTGTTTCCCTGCCCACCGTATATCTGATCGTGGGAACCGGTGAGATAGCTCACCTGATGCCACTGATTCGGATCGGAGAATCCACCGATTCTGGCCAGCAGCAGGTTCACGACGCTGGTTCCATTGAGCATGCTGAAGGTATCCCATGGGCTGTTCATATCCCATGTGGCACAGAATCCCAAGGTTCCGTAGGGATCTTGCGGTGGCGACGCGGCAGTGCTCGAGTCGTAAGGGTTGTACTCGGCGATGAGGTACTTGTCGGGAAACTCCTGCCGCAGCGTTTGCACGATGAATTGCACCGCATCGGCCTGGATTGCCTGCACTGCATCGAAGCGCAGACCGTCGACGCGATAATCGCGCAAATACAATCTGGCGTTGTCCAGCAGAAAGTCTTTTACCTCCTGCTGCCACAGCGCGAAGCCGTCGCCCCAAGGCGTGGGATGTCCATCGACGAAGTAGATACCACCATCGCCGGCATAGTTGCCGTCGTAGCGCCAGTAGCGGTTGTCGGTGATGCCGGCATGGTTGTAAACCACGTCGAGGATGAACGCCAGGCCTTTGGAGTGTGCGGTGTCGATCAGATCGATCAGCTCGGCGACGGCTTGATCCGGGCTGGAGGCATAAGCATCTTCCGAGGCAAACATATCGGAAGGGCCGTAACCCTCACCGGCGCCGCCTACGTCGCATCGAAAATCCGTAATCGGCAGCGGCTCAATGGCGTTGAATCCCAAGCCGCGGATGTAGTCGAGCTTGTCTTTAATGTCCTCGAAGGTTGCTGTGTTGTCATTTACATTGATGCCGTCGTTGCGGCCGGCAAAGGAGCCGATGTGCAGCTGGTAAATCAGAAAGTCCTCGAAGGCCGGCGTCGTGAACGCTGGCCGTTGGGGGTTGGAGAACGGAACTGGATCGACCACGTAGCCCATCGAGGTTGCGGCAGAACTTTCTACCTGCAGCGCGCGAGCGTCGGTGCGGTACCACGGTTGCGAATTATCGTTATTGGGACCGCCCTCATTGGTGATGATGTACTGGTATAGAGTCCCGGGAGGGGCGTCAATCTGATCGGCTGACCAGTTCCCCGTGCCCGGCTCCGATGCAAGGTCTAACGTCGGCCCATTCGTCGCATCATTCAGAATGACCTGGACGCTTTGGGCATTGGGCGCCCAGACGCGAAAGCGGCAACCCTGGTCGCTCGGCAGACTTCCCATGCCATCGTTGTTAGGTGCGGGTGCGCGCATAATGACCTCCATTGCCAGACCTGCCGGAAACTTATCCGTGGCGGCTGTGATTGTTGACTCGCGCGGGAGAGCTTGACTGAGTGGTACAACTCTACCCGACTTTGCCGGGGCGTGAATGTAAATTCTCGGTTGGAATTGATGACGGCCCGGTTCGTGCGTCAAGTCAGGATTAGCGAAGTTTGACCGCAAGAACTGGAGTGCGGCGATATTTGTATTGCAAGTAGACTAAATTCAGGTGATTCCGCATGGATGGAAATGAGTTTCGTGAATTGGGCCACAGAGTTGTGGATCTGCTGGCCGACTACTTTGATCATGTCGAAGAAAAACGAGTCTTCCCCGATGTGGAGCCTCGGACGGTGAACCAGTTGTTCACTGACCCGCTGCCGCAGGAGCCAAGCGCGCCCGGCGTTGGTGCTGGACGAATTGGAAGCCAAGCTGCTTCCCTACTGTACCCACGTCGGACATCCCGGATACATGGGGCTGATTACGCCGTCGCCGAATCCCATTGGCGTGGTCGGCGATCTTCTGTGTTCGGCGCTCAATCAGAATGTCGGTGCTTATTCGATCGGGCCGTCAGCAGTGGCGATGGAGCGTCGTGTGGTGCGCTGGCTCACGGATTTGTGCGGCTATGGCGAGAACGCGGGCGGCAATCTTACCAGTGGTGGAATGATGGCGAACTTCATCGGGCTGAAGGTCGGGCGTGACGCGGTGACCAAAGATCGCGCGCAGTATGAAGGAGTCTGTGATCGCTGGGCGGTTTACGTCTCGGAGGAGCGGCATGTCTCCGTCGATAAAGCTGTCGACTGCGTCGGCCTGGGGCGCGATGCGCTACGTCCGTTGCCGACCGACGCGGACTTTCAGGTGCGACTCGACGCACTGGAGGAGGCGATCGCCAAGGACAAGAAGAACGGCGTTCGGCCAATGTGCATCATCGGCATGTTTGGGACGACGAACACGGGCGCGGTCGACGACATTCGCGCGCTGCGACAGATTGCCGATCGCGAGGGCATGTGGCTGCACGCCGACGCGGCCTATGGTGGCGGGATGTTGTTGTCACACCAATGGCCGATGCGCGATCGCGGACTTGAGCTGGCGGACTCGATTACTATCGATCCGCACAAATGGTTCTATGCTCCGCTTGATGCTGGAGCTGTGCTGGTCAAGGATCAGCGCCGGCTGACGGCGTCGTTTGGCATGAAGCCGTCATACCTGACGGATGAGTTCGATCAAGCCGACGAGCGTTATCAGTATTACGTTCACGGCTTCGAGCAGTCGCGCCGCTTTCGCAGCCTGAAAGTGTGGATGAGCTTTAAACGATACGGCGCGCGCCAGATCGGCGATTGGATCGACAACAATGTGCGGCAGGCGAAACATCTGCACAACCTGGCCGCGAACAGCGGCGATTTCGAGGCAGCCAGCCTGCCACCGATGTCGGCAATTTGCATTCGCTACAGGGGTGCGGAGCTGAGCGAGCCGGAGTCGAAACAGTTGCACGCGGAAGTGGCTCGGCGTGTGGAAGAGAGCGGGCGCTTCTGGATTTCGACCACCGAGTTGAAAGGCAAGAGCTGGTTTCGCATTAACCCGGTGAACTTCCGCACACGCGAAGAACACATGGAGCAGCTGTTTGCGTTGTTGCGAGAGGAATGCCGTGCGGAGATACGAGCGAAACCGGCGACTCCGGCGAATGATTAATTCCCTGTGAACGATGGTAGCGGCCAGGAGTTCTAGGAAGCGCGGGACAACTGACCGATATAATGGAAGTGCTGCTCGTGGGGCCGCGGGGAGCCTGAGCACGCAACCGAGTTAGCAGCCGGGGATGTCATGCATACGTTGACAGCACGCTGCGAGAACGTCACGGTGATGACAGTCAGTGCGCTGCGACAGCGCTTGGAGAAGCTCAGCAATGCCGACTGTAGCTTCACGATTCACAAGGTGCATCACGATCGAGCTTCGATTCGCGCCGATTACTTTTATCTGGGCAAGAAAAAGCATGCCTACGTTCTGCTGCCCGCCTATCCGACCGGTTATCCCAATGACGCACCGTGCAACAACTTGAATGTGGTTCTGGATCCGGTGCAGTTTGAAGGCGTGGAGAGCCGCGCCGAACGGGATGTGTTCGAGCCTCTGTTTGGCCATCACGTCCTGGCGCACTTCGAGAAGATGCACCCCGATGCAGCGTTACCGATATCGAGATGTTGTTAGGACGCGTCCGGTAGCTGAGGCGCGAATGGCTTACTCCTCGCGCAGCAGGATCAGCGGATCGATCGAAAGTGCACGCTGAGCGGTTCCTGCCGAGAAGCTGAGCTTGGCGCAGCAGGAGCGCATTCCGCTGATAATCACGCTGCGGCCGACGGATTTGCTGGCTCTTACAATGTCAGACCAGCTGATCGCGGACGCTCATCTGCGGCAGTCGATTGCGCTCGCGCTGGATCGCACTTCGCTGTTCAACGTCATCTTCCGAAAGCAGGGCGAGATTACGGCCAGCTTGCTGCCGAATATCTTGAGCGGATATTCGTTTCTGTTTGACACGACGATGGACGTCAGCCGCGCCCGCGCGCTTCGCGGAGTCCAATCGGTCGCGGTGCGGCTGAGTGTCGATAGCTCAAACGCAGCTCTGCAGCTCATCGCGGAGCGGCTGGCGTTGAACCTGCGCGAGGCAGGTTGGAGTGTGCACGTCGTTCCGCAGGCGACAAATCCCAATGCCGAATTATCGTTGCGCCTGCTGCATGTTGAGGCTGCCGACGCGCCGTCAGCACTGCGTGAAACGCTCGCAGACCTCGGCGCTGGACTTCACGATGACACTTCCGATCCCGCTTCGCTCTATCGTGCTGAATCGGCTTTCCTGCAGTCCCACACTGTGGTACGTCGAGAGCACGCCGGGCAGCGGCACGACTTTTGTAGTTGAATTGCTGCCAGTGGCGGCGAGCGTGGCCAAAGCATGAATCCCAAGGCTGACATCATGATCGTCGACGAACGAACCCACCCATAAGACACGCCTTGACATGTTCTACTGCTTGGACTTGTTCGCGCTTCCTGCCGGTTTGGCCGCCGGCTTGGTTGTCTTCGTCGCCGCCTTAGGATGGGCGTCATCCGAAACCTGCTGTGCGATCTTGTTCGACTCCTGCACAAACGTCGCGTCCACCGCGTCCACTGCGAACTGCGGCGAATCGGCCGCCAACGGAAGGTTGTTCAGCTCCGCCTGCGGCTTGCCGACTTTGTACAGAGTGATCGCGGTCAGGGCCTGATATTTGGCGGGATCGAGCGTCACGCCCTTGGGTAGCGACGTAGGCGCGATGCCGCCCGCACCTGGGTCTTTCACCTGCGTGGCCACGGTATAGATAACGTAATCACATTGCTTCGAGCGCGCTTCGCTCTCCACATCGGCCTGCGGCGATTCGGCATCGAGAGGAATCGCCTCGAATTGCTGGCGCGAGATCTCGGCTATCAGGTCCAGACGCATGTTGTCGACAGGAAGGGACGCGCCACTCGTATCTTTGATTTTGACGACACCAATCCGCACTATGCCGGCAGCCTTCGCAGCCACAGTGGGAGCGGGCGGCGCAGCAGGTGGTGGAGGAGCTGCGGCAGCGGGAGCCGGCTGAGAAGCAGGTGCAGAGGCAGTCGCCGGTGCGCCGCCCATCATCGCGCTCATGTCCATGACCTTGCAGCCTTGCGGCATCTCAAACAGCGCGTCATCCAGCGTAGTGCTGGTTAGCTCGACCACTTCGGTCGTGGTGGTAAACGTTCCCTGCTCCGACGTAACTGTCATCGTCTGCTTCAGCGGATATCCCAGCGGCACGCCGCCGCCACCTTTCATCACGATACGATCACTGCATCCGCCACGTCCGCCGCGGCACGCCATCGCCGAGTACGACTCATTGGCACAGGAGAATCCCGCCGACAGGTCGGCATACCAACCGTCCATCTCCATCTTCGTGTGCGACTGATTGCAGGCGTCGGGACTCGACTCCATGACCATGGTCGACTTGATGTGCCGTGCCTTGTAGCCGAACATCTGCTGGGTCTCGCCAGTGTCGGTTGAGTTGCGCGTGATGGTCAGCACGCCGCCTTTGCGCGGAGCCTCCGGCTCGCCGCCGTGCATCATCTTCGCTATCGAAGGCATGCTGGGCATCGCCGGACAGGCCGACTCGCCGCCGCCCATGGGGATGATCATGCACTGATTGCCCATGACGGTGACCATGCGCTTCTGGTCGCACTGGATGAGGCTGACGCTGCCGCCGTGGCCGCCGAAGCTCATCTCATTGCGCTCGCGCGAGCCTTTGATGTACACAGTGCTCTCGCTGCTGTGTCCCATCACCGTGGTGCGCGTCTTGATTTTGATGTCAGCGGCGGCAAGTGTGGAGAGACATAGCAGAACGGCCAGGGAATACAACGACAGGCGCATCAAAGGAAGACCTCCTGGGACAACCGCGGACATTCCCACCCACTCAAATATCGTCCGTGCGCAATTCTAATAATCGTGTCGGGAATTTGCGAGCTTTAGTTGGACACAAAAAAATCGTCCGACCGCGGCAGGCGATCGGACGAAGGTTGGGGCCGCGAAGTCCAGCAGCGGCGGTACTGTCATTAGTGTTTGTTCGACGGATTCACCTGGATCTTCTGCATCATGCCACCGTCTTCATGGTCGATAATGTGACAGTGATAGACAAAGGTCCCGGCGATATTCGGATCGCTGAAATCCATGCGCACGGTGATACTCGGGTAGGGGCCGCTGCCCGTCCAGTTGGGAATGGTATAGGTATCGTAGAGTTCCGGATTCGCGACCGGGACGCCGTTGATCGCCATCAGCAGGAAGTGGAGCTGGTGAATGTGGAAAGCGTGCGCCTCGCCCGCGCGGTTCTGGATGGTCCAATCTTCAATCGCCCCTACGGTGGTGGTAATCGCGGGCGGATCATCCATGTGAAAGACTCTGGGTTTTGCGCCGGCCACCGTGATGAAGTACTGCGTTGGGCCATTGCTGCCTACAGTCTGCTCGGAGAAGTAGAGATTTCGCTGGGTGGTCGGCTGTGCCGTGAGCAGACCGGAAAATCGCGGCCGCTCGGCCGGCGGCTTGCTGGCAGGCCGCGCCGGAGGAGGCTCGACCTTCGAGCTGGTGGTACCGAACATCTTCAACAGCTGTTGCGGCGGATTGGGATTGCCCACCGGGCCGGTGGCGTAGCCGTTGGTCAGGAATACGCCTTCTTCGTCAGACGGAAGCCCCGGCACCGTGAATTCCGCTCGCCCCGCCGGCGCCAGCAGAATCTGGTTCTCGGTGAGCGGAGGATTCAAAGGAACGCCGTCCAGCGCGACAACTTGAAGGTTCTGCGGTGTCGTCCCGTAAACCACCTGTAGCTCCAGAAACGTCTGGCTGGTGGCATTGGCAACTCGCCAGAATTCCTGTTGCCCGTATTGCATGTTGATGAACGGCGACGGCGCGTCGGGAAACAGAGCCGGCTGGAAGTTAATGGTCAATTGGTTAGGACCAGGAAGCCAGGAATTTGGGTTTTTGAATTGCTGACGGAGGACGAACACCCGTTCCGGCAAGCCTTGGGTTCCATTGATGGTTCCCTCGATGAAAAGCGCGCCGGCAGCTCCGCCGTCGATCTGCGTCGTGGCCTGACCGTGCGGATGGGGATGGTACCAATACATGCCTGGGTTGTCATTCGGCGGCACCTGGAAGTTGTATTGGAAGGGCGGATCGCCCGACTGGATGAGAGTGTAGATAACGTCATCCTGATGACAAACCGGCGGAATGTTCATGCCGTGGAAGTGCACGTTGGTAGTGCTGGGCAATATAGTTCCACCGTTGCAATCGGGGTCGGACTGCTTGGTTGCCGGCTCCGGAACCTTCATGCTCATCTGCATCATCTTCGGGTTGGGAACCCTATCGTAGGGAGCCTGAATGCTGTTGGTCAGATTGAGAACCAACTGATCCCCGGGATTGAGGCGCATGGTGGGAGCTTCAATCTGCGTTCCCTGGTACATGTAGGAATAGCAGTAGTGCATAAACCCATCGGTACCCATCTGATTCTCCAGCGTCATGTTGACGGTCAACGTGCCATTCTGGCTATACAAGTCCAGAGGGTTGACCACCAGACTGCCCGACAGAGGTCGCATCGGACATACGTCCTGCGCCGCAGCCAGCGTGCCGACTAGTGTGCAGACAACAAGCAAACCGATTGCCTTCATCATTGCGCGCATCCCTAAACTCCTTAGATTTTGCAGCCCAAGCTGTACTCTCGCGCCGGGCGCTTACTACTAGAACGGCCGCGGGGGAAACACTTGTATATTGAGCAGTCCCGGACTTGAGCTGTCACTCGCAGGAGAACCGGCAGCTTCTTTAAGAGTGCAGGCTGTACCGGTCGAAGTGACGTTGACAATGCCGATGGAGGAGGGGCTGCCGAACTCCGCGACATACAAAACGTTGCCCGTGCCGGTGGTGTCGCGAGTCTGCAACCCTCCGACATAGGACCAGGTGTTGTAGAACTGGCTGAGCAACGTCGAGGAGCAACCCGGACTCACTCTGCCTGTCGTCTTGTTGAAGAAGGCAGCGGCCAGATAGCCGTTCTGGCTGTTGCCGACGTAGATCAGACTCTCATCCGGACTCAGTCGTGCGGTAGCGGAGTTGACGCCCGGCCCAATGGGGTTCGTCGGCTGGCCAACGATGTACATCACCGTCGGCGCGAGCTTACCCGAAGACAGATCGGATACCTCGACCACGGTGGGCACAGACGCATCTCCGAATATGGCAAAGTGTCCGTCCTGCGTGATGTCCACACTGTCTGGGTAGTAGGACTGGACGAAGCCAAACGAATTCTTCTCATCATTATTAGAGACGGGAATGCCATTCGCGATGTTGAAGGATTGGATCGATCCATCAATGTAGGTAACTACCATGATGTTGCCATTGACCGCCATTCCGGCGATCCATCCGCCATTCAAGGGTGTGACGGTGATGTCGCCCAGAAACGACAGCGTACAGCCAGCTCCCACCGAGAAGGTGGCTATCGTATTGGAGAGCGAATAGCCGGCATAGAGATAGTTCTGGTTCATCGCCATGCCTATGCCATTGCTGGTTCCAATGTCGTTGCTGGAGCCGGAAAAGTTCCCCGCCAACATACGCGACTGAATGTTGATGCCGGCGATATCGCCAGTGCCCGCGTCCGAGACGTACAGGCATTGCGTGCTAGGACTGGGCAGCATCGCTAGTCGCGGGGTTCCAAAGAAGCCCCCGCCGATCCCGAGACCTTGGGTATTGATGCTTTGCTGGAAGGTCAGCGTGGGATCGTTCTGCGTGCCACCGGCGAGATAAATGCTCGCATAGGTGTGCAGCGTGCCATCGTCATTGGTGATGACGTAGACCGGAGGGCTGGCCGGTTTCGATTTATCGGCGGCATGCGATGTCGCGGGCAAAATCCACATGCCCAGGATAAAGAGCAGGGTAAACAACTTCTTCATGAGCGAGTTCCTCGATTAGGCGAGACAGAACGTGAGGCGAATCGTATCCGATAAAGAGAAGTACGACAATGCTAGTTGAAATCAGCTGCAACAAAATCAGCAGAGTTGCAACTGTTTAGCATCAACGATGCACTGGTGCGTAGAAGTAGTAATCCGCAGTATAGGAGCTTTTGATTTCGACATTCTGCTGAGCAGCAGTGCAAGCAGTCGGCGGAGGCGGCTGTCCACCTTTTGTATTTATGCGCTGAATCGTGGTTACAGGGCTGAATACTCCCTCGCCCGCATGACCGGTTACGGTCACCAGCAGCCATGCAATCGAATTCGGATCCGGCGAATTGACCTTGGCCGTGGCCTTGCCCGTCACTTCGCTTCCATCCCCGTCTTTCCACGTCGGGCCGGCGAAGTGATGGCCGATTACCGCGCCTTGTTGATCGTGCAACTCGGCCTCCGGGGCTTTGAGAACCCAGGCATACTTGCCATCCGTTCCAGTACAGGTATAGATCTGCGAGCCGGAGGCATGAGTTACAAGAACGACGTCCTCTGCGCTTGGCGCCGCGATTTGACCGGGCACATTGGGACGCGCCATGGTCTGTCCCAATGCGGCTGGAATTGTCGCAAGCAGCAGGGTGAACGGAAGCAGCTTCGTGATCACGGAGCAGAAGTTTAACATTTTGCGACCGAACAACCGGTAAGGAAACTCTGATTAAATCCTATTAAAGGCCCTCAGCGGCTAAAGCCGCAATGATTTTTGCTGATCTTACGGACGGCCTGAAGGCCGTCCCCTTCAAACCCGGACTTAATCAGAGTGTTGGTAACCCGTTAAAGCGCGGCCACTCGCCGCTGCACCAGCATGAAATAGAGAGCCATCAAGATCAGCAGCACGCCGTTGACACTCAGAACCAGGGGCGCGGTAAACACCGGCACCAGCCATCCTGACAGCAGATTACCCATGGGCATGCCGCCGCGAAAGGCGCAGTTATAAACGCTCATCACGCGGCCGCGCATCTCGTTGGTGGTGATCAACTGCACCAGCGAGGTCACGGTGGCGAAGACCGCCATCATCGAGGCACCCACCACCACCAGCATGGCGTAGCTGAACGGCAGCCGCTTGGAGAGCGAGAAAGCGGCAATCGCAGCGCCCAGGCACATCAGCATGCTGATGGCGAAGCGTCCCTTGCGGCGAATGTTGCCCATGCCGGCAACGGTCAGCGATCCGATGATGGAGCCAATGCCCATCAGCGAAAGCAGGTTGCCGTAGGTTTCCGGACCGCGATGGAAGATGTCTTTGACGAAGACGGGAATGTAGGTTCGCATCGGCATGCTGAGCGCCGTCATGCAGAACGCCAGCACGATCAGTGCTTCCATCGAGCCCATCTTGCGCACGAACTTGATTCCCGCTTTCAGGCTGGTGAACATCGATTCGCTGGTGCTGGCGGGCAGGAATCGCGTTCGGATCATCAGCAACGAGATGACAGGGGCGATAAAGGATAAGGCGTTCAGGCCGAAGCACCACTTCTCGCCAAGCTTCGCCAGGGCTTGTCCGGCGAGCGCAGGTCCGATGGTCACCGCCAGATTGAACTGGATCGAGTTCAGCGCGATGGCATTGGGCATGTCCTCGCGGTCGACCAGCGTGGGGATCAGCGCGGAGTAGGCCGGACCGCCAAACGCCTGGGCAAATCCCGATACAAACGACAAACACAGGATGTGCCAGACATGAACTAAACCAGTGGCCACCAGCACGGTGAGAATTGCGGCGCTGGTCATCTGCACGTATTGCGACGCCAGCAGCACTTTGCGGCGCTCGATGCGATCGGCCACCACTCCGCCGATCAGCGTAAAAAGAAAGATAGGAATGCCGCCGAGAAATTGATCGAGCGCCAGCAGGAATGCCGAGTGGGTGAGCCGGTAGATCAGCCAGCCCTGCGCCACGATCTGCATCCAGGTGCCAATGCTGGAGGTGCAGGCGCCAATCCACATCAGGCGGAAATCGCGATAATGAAATGCTTTGAATACCCTGCGAAAGGTCGACGTGTTCATGCGTCCCGGTGGTTGCAGCTTCTATCTTCGCACGGAAAACTTACTCACCCAGGTCTCGCACCGCGCGAGAGCTCGGGCAACCCGCTGGACGGCCGGCTGATTCGGTGAGCCGTTGACTTGCTCATGCTCGATTAAGCTCAACACGTCCTCGATATGAGATGAGTTGCAGACGAAAGAGACTCCGCGCACCTGGATGGGAGCGTGGTATCATCCTGCTACTCTATTGGAAACGCAGCCGATACGGCATCCTGGCTTAAAGAATGTTTGGTTCACGCGGACGAACAGTCATCATGCTCTGCATGCTGGTCGCGGATGGCATTGTGTGGGCACAGAAGGCACCTCCGGCTCCCGACCATCCCTGGGACTCGTCGGTGGTGAAGCAGCCATTCAAACTCCCTCCGCTGGGGCCGACGGTCGCGATCGATCCCGCCAAGATCTTATACCTTGGCGGAACTTGATCGACATCGCCGAACACAACAATCCTGACACGCGAGTGGCGTGGGAGAACGCCAAGGCGCGAGCAGGCGATCTGGGTATTACGAAATCCACGCTGTATCCGACGATGGCGGCGGCTGTACTCGCGGGCAGCGCCCGCGAGGGCATATTCTTTGGACCTTATTTTGTTCGCCAGACGGTCGAGGACTACTCTCCCCTCTTCATTCTGGATTACACCATCTTCGATCTGCAGCGCTCGCAGGAGATCGCGATCAGCCGGAACAACCTGCTGGCGGCAAATTTTCAATTCAATGACACCCACCGCCGCATCATCTTTCAGGTGATGAGTGCCTACTACCGACTGCTGGACGATAAAGGACTGCAAGAGGCCGCGGAAGCCAATCTGACCAATGCGAGAACAGTGCGGCAGGCAGCGGAAGACAGACTGCAAAATGGTTTGGCGACGCTGCCGGACGTGCTGGAAGCGCGCAGCGCCGAGGCGCAAGCCGACTACGATCTGCAGGCCGCGATCGGCAATACCGAGATTGCTCACGGCGACCTGGCAACCGCGCTCGGCGTCTCCCCAACGGTGCAGTTTAAGGTCGAGAGTATTCACGACATCAAGATGCCGGACAGCATCGTGGATACGGTTGAGACTTCGATCGACAAGGCGCTGGCGCAGCGTCCTGACCTGATGCAGCGTGTCGCCGCAGTTGCGGGCTGCAGGCGCGGAAGTCAGTTCGGCGAAGCGAGCCTACTTCCCCAAGTTGAGCTTTGACGGAAACGGCGGTGAGGTCCGAGCTTACGGCGTGCAGAACAACATGCCGGGCGTGTATTCGCCAACCCTGCAGCCGTGGGATGTGGGTCTGACCCTGAGTTGGACATTGTTCGACGGCCTGGCGCGCGAGAACCGCCTGGCCAAAGCGCACGCCGATCAGAAACAGGCGGAGGCCAGTATCGACGCGGTTCGCGATCAGGTGGAAAACCAGGTGTGGGCTGCGTACTCAACCGCGCGCACGGCGCTTCGTCAGCAAAGAGCGGCCGCCGCGCTGCTGGAAGCCGCGACCGAGTCCTACAACGCGGCGCTGGAGTCGTATAACTACGGATTGCGCAGCCAGATCGATGTGGTGTCGGCGCAGCGCACTTTGGCGGATGCGCGCAGCGAGGACGTAACCGCCCGCGCCAACCTGCTTACCGGACTGGCCGCGCTGGCCTATCAAACCGGCGATTTACTGTACGGGAAGATTCCATGATGAAGATGAAGGAGCAACGAGGGGCTAATCCTACCTGTAAGAGGAATGCCCAAACATGGTGGAAAGGCCTGGTTTTACAGGCTGCGGAAAAACTCTGCGCTCTGTCGGGCTCGGGTAGTGCGGCGCTTCAGCGCCGCGTTCAAGGCCTTTATCTTTCTCATCCCGAGCGGGCTTCAGCCCGCGAGGGCTCCGCCTTTCGGACTTTTTCCGCAGCCTCTTTAGCCGTGCCTGACAGCGCACGATCAAACTTGGTCTTTAGCCCCGGTCCACCGCTGCTAAACTGGCCGCTGAAAAAGTCGATCCGCGAGCGTTTTGTGTCAGGGCACGACTTCAGTCGTGCCGATAAGCCGCTTATTTCTCGCCCGAGCCGGCTTCAGCCGGCGGCACAAGACCGGTGCGGAGGAGTTTTTCAGCACTCTGTAAAGCCGAATTCAAGGGTTGCCGGATTTCGCTGGCCTAAAGCCCGGCGCTTCCACCCTCGAAAGGGCATTTCTTCTCCGGGCATCAACCATCGCGGGTGGGGGAGTCTGCTCGCGCTCGCCGCGTGTATTGCGGCGGTGTTGTTGGCGACGGGTTGCTCGCGCGCGCCGTCGTTTAACATCCTGGGATCGTTTTTCCCGGCGTGGCTGCTATGTGGAATCGTGGGAATCGCGCTGGCCGTGGTCACACGATTGATCTTTCTGCGCGCGGACTTCGAGAAGGAACTGTCTCCGTTGATCGTGGTGTATCCGTGCCTGGCTCTGTTTTATACGTTCACGACCTGGCTGCTGTTCTTTAGCTGAATTGGGAAAATCCTATGTTGCCTCAAACCGCCGCCGCTCCTCCGGTTCAGCGCACCCGTCGGGGAATGATCGTCAGCTGGAGCATCGTCGCTGCCGCCGTGATTACCGGTCTGCTGGTGATCAGCATTACCGACCGATATCCGCGTACCGACGACGCCGAGGTCTTCGCCAATTTCATCGGCATCGCTCCGCAAGTCGAGGGACCGCTCATTCATCTTCCCGTGCAGGACAACGAGTTCGTTAAGCAGGGCGGCTTGCTGTTTGAGATCGATCCCCGGCCTTACGAATACTCACTGGAGAAGGCGAAATCGGATCTGGGCACGCTGGAGGGACAGATCGTCGATGAGAGCCGCACCATCGCCTCGCAACAGAGCGCCGTCGGAGCGGCCCAGGCCTACACGGTGAATGCGGCGGCCAATGTTGACCATGCAGCGGCAGCCGTCAACGAAGCGCAGGCGAATGTCGAGAGCAGCAAAGCAGAATTGGAGCGGCTGCAGGCGGAATACGAATACACCTACAACAACTTTCATCGCATCGAGCCGCTGCTGGCCAAGCAGTTTGTCACCGTCGATCAGGTCGATCAGGCAAGAACTGCGGTAACGGCGGGAAAGCAGGCGGTCGACCGGGCACGCTCGCAGGTAGCACAGGCCGAGGCGCAGCTGTTATCGGCCAAGGCGCAATATGATCAAGCGAAGGCCACGCAGAGCCAGAGCCATTCGCAATTAGCGCAGTCGCAACACGGCGTTTTGACGCTGGAGCCACTAACAGCGCAGCGCCCGGGCAAAGCTGCGGTGATCCGCGACGCGGAATACAACCTGAACAACACCCGCGTCTACGCGCCCTTCGATGCGCGCGTCACCAACCTCACCATCTCGCAGGGCGCATATGCGCACATCGGCCAGCAGATGTTTACGCTGATCGACACGCGCGTCTGGTGGGCGGTCGCTAACTTCCGCGAAACTCAGCTGAAGCATATCCACCCGGGAATGCATGCTGATGTGTATGTGTTGTCGCGCCCCAATGTGCACTACGACGGCATCGTCGACAGCGTGGGCTACGGAGTGCAGCCGGATACGACCCTGGTCGGCACATTCGGCGGAACGGGTCTGCCCGATGTGCAGCGCTCGCTGAACTGGGTGCATCTGGCGACGCGCTTCCCGGTTCGCGTGCGCATTCTAGCTGCCGAGACCGAACCGTTCCGCCTGAGCGAATCGGCTGTCGTGGTCATGCGGCCGGACCGTTCCGGAGGCAAGTAGCAGCCATGTCGTCCATGGATCACGCGCTACCGGCGGCGACCATGCAGTCGCGAACCCTGGATAGCGCCAGTGCATGGCTGTGGAAATTCCTCAAGTCCGAGCTTGCACCTTATCCCGGACGTGCCTGGGTGGCGGCCCGGATTACCATCGCCGCCACGCTGGTCATGATCCTGGTGATGACGTTTCAAATCCCTTTCGGGTTTCTGGGAGGGATTTACACCTTCCTGCTCAGCCGCGAAAGTCCGAGCGTAACGCTGAAGTCGGCGATCCGCGCCGCCGTCATGTACGTGGTGGCCACGGCGTACACCATCGCCGGCCTCATGATGCTGGTGGGCAGCCCCATAACTCATTTTTTGTGGATCGCAATTTCGCTCTTCCTGGCGTTCTATCTGATTCGTATCATTCCCGATTACCCCACCGCGATCGGCTTCGGATTCACGCTAGCCGGGGCGATACCGCTGTGGGATCAAACCTATCTCACGGTTGAGAAGCGCACGGAAGATACGCTGTGGCTGTGCGGCACCGTGGTGATGGGCTCGCTTATCACGGTCATTGTGGAATACGTTTTTCGCCGCGTGCATCCCGTCACCGACACCAACCAGGGCATCGAGGACAGGCTGCAATCGGTGGAAACCTTGTTGCGTCGGATCGCCGCCGGTGAGCCGTCGTTTCAGGTGCAGGAGAAGCTGGCCCAGTACTCCAACGTAGGAACCTCACGGCTGCGCCGAACCTTGCTGCGATCGGGATTGCCAACTCAGTTTGTCGGCCCGATGAATACTGCCATCGCCCTGCTGGGGCAGTTGATCGACATGGCCACCAGCTTGAACATTGTGCGATCGCGTCAGTTTTTTGTGGCGGAACCCGCGGATCGCGAACGATGCCGTGCACTGGCCGATCAGATCGCCGCACTGCAACGCGATCTGAAGCAGCAGCGGCTGCCGCAACCCATTCCCATTCCTACTGAAGCTCAGCCGTCGGGCCTGTCCTTTCTTCCAGAAATGGAGAAAACGGTAGCGCTGATGTCACATGCGTTTTCCGGTAGCGAGAGTGTGGAACAGCTGTTTCTTCCGCCGCCGCTGGCTCCTGAGGCGGGATACCAGGTGTTCGTGCCCGACGCCTTCAGCAATCCTGATTATCTGAAGTTCGCGATCCGTGGAAGCTTGGCCACCATGCTGGCTTACATGATCTACCAGTCCATTGCCTGGCCTGGCCTGAGCACGGCGATTGCGACCTGCATTATCACGGCGCTGACCACCATCGGTTCCTCGCGGCAAAAGCAATTTCTCCGCCTGGGCGGAGTGTTGCTCGGCGGCTTGCTGTTCGGCATCGGCGCGCAGTGTTTTCTGCTTACCGGTTTTGATTCGATCACAGGATTCACCATCCTGTTTGCCGTGGTGACGGCCATTTGTGCGTGGATTGCCATCTCGTCGACCAGGCTTTCGTACCTGGGAGTGCAGGCGGCTCTGGCCTTCTACCTGATCAACCTGCAGGAATTCACCCTCCAGTCTTCCCTGGCGGTCGCGCGTGATCGCCTGGTGGGAGTCACGCTGGGCGTAATGTGCATGTGGCTGGTCTTCGATCACCTGTGGGTGAAGAGCGCTTTGCAGGAGATGCAGGACTCGTTCACGCGCTGCCTGCGGTGCCTGGCAAACCTGATTGAACTGGCCACCGTCCAGGTCCGCGAGGACGAGCGCGTCGCGCTGGCGAAACGAGCTCTACAGCTGCGCGATCAGATCACCGACGCATTCAACGCGGTATCAGCGCAGGCCGATGCGGTGGTCTTTGAGTTCGGCCCGTCACGCCGGCGGAAGCTCACGATTCGTGACGACTTCCGGCGCTGGCAGCCGGTCCTGCGCACGCTCATGCAGGTGCAGATCACCGGCCTGCAATATCTTATCGAGAAGCGATATCCCGAACTGACACCGGAGATCGCGGCGGCATTGGATACTTTCGAAGAAGATATGGCCACCACCGCGCGGGCTATGTCCGACAAGGTCAGCGGCAAGGTCTACAGTACAGCGCCGGATGTGCAGGAGTCTGCCAACCGACTGCGGGAGGAGATTCAGAAGCATTACGCCGCAACCGGCCAGCCTGTTCCGTCGTCGCTGGTCGACATGATCACTATCAGCCAGAATCTGGCATCGATCGCAGCGCCGCTGTATGCGGACATCCACGCGACGTTTGCCGATCCGGAACTGGTGGTGGTGCATCATCCGCACCTGCGACCGGCGGAGGCGTGAGTGGGTATCTTCGGGTAGTGCGGCGCTGAAGCGCCGCTCTGCCGTACCTTGCCGCTCGGGGGCGAACCGCAGATCCCTCGGTCGGACTAAAGTCCTCGGTCGGGATGACAAATCATGGAGGGCGCCGAGGACGCCGGCGCTGAAGCGCCGCTCTACCGCACCTTCCCGACGTCGGAAATCAATACACCGCAATTCCTGCGTAGCCTACGACCATGTCGCGGTCATTAGAGACGTCGCCGGAGGTGGCGTAGCGAACCAGTTCGGCTTTGATCGCGCCGAGCTTTTTCGCCGCGGTCAGCATCACGACGGCGGGCCCATATCCGCACATGCTGATGTTGCCATCGCGCACCACGTCGTAGAGTCCGCGAGGATCGAGCGCCAGCATCTGATCGATGGCGCGGCGGTCCTTGACGCGCGTCACGCTGTCGCTCTCGTAATGGTTCATGTCGCTGGAGGCAATCACCAGAAAGCGGCTGCGCGACTTTGCCAGCGTGTTGCCGACGGCGACGCCAAGAGCAGACAGCACGTCGTAATTTCCCGTGCCGACGGTGATCGGAACAAAACGAAATCCCGGCGCCAGGATTTGCAAGAACGGGAGCTGCACTTCCAGCGCGTGCTCGGTGCGGTGAGCTTCGCCGTCCTCGGAGAGGAGCGGCATATGGTGCTTGAGCTCGGCGGCCAGTTCCTCGTCGATGTCCGCGTCGCCCAGTGGAGTGTGCCACGCTCCTTGGCTCATGATGGCCAGCGGCTCGCCCATGCCGGTGTGATTGGGACACAGAATGATGTATCGCTCGGGCAATTCAATGCGGCGATAGACTGCGCCGGCAACGTGGCCCGAGTACATGTAGCCGGCATGGGGAACGACGCAGCCCAAGGCCGAGATTTTCGGTTCAGCAGGAGCGTTCGCCGGAGCTGCGGTGAAGTTTTCGACTTCGGCGCGAAGGCGTTGCGGACTGGCCGGGTAGAAGCGGCCGGCAACAGCGGGTTGGCGAATGGCGGTGGCCATGAGACCGGCGCATCGAAACGCGGGTAGTGCCGGCCTTCAGGCCGGCGTGAAAGCGAGTTATCCAGATATGCCGCCTATCCAATCATCAGTTGATGATTGGATAGGCGGAAGCTGAAATTTCGGGCCGGGAACGCGGCGCTGAAGCGCCGCACTACCACAGTCTACGCCTCGCGCAGTGCGCGGAAGACGGCTGCGGTCTTCTCCAGCGACAGGGCTTCGGCGCGCACGTCGGGACGCACTCCCGCCGCCTTGAACGCCGCGCGAATCGCCGCCGCGTCATACCGGACCCGCAGATTGTTGGCTAGCGTTTTGCGCTTCTGCGCGAATGCCAGTTTGAGGAAGGCGATGAACGGCTCGTCGTCAACCTGTAACTCGTCGAGTCGCGGCGCCATGGTCAGCCGGATGACGGTGGAGTGCACTTGCGGCGGCGGTGAGAAGGCTTCCGGCGGCAGCGTGAACAGCTTCTCCACTCGCGCGAACAACTGAGCCGTGGCCGACAGCAATCCGTAGTCGCGAGTGCCGGATTTGGCGGCGATGCGATCGGCAACCTCGCGCTGCACCATGATCACGGCGCGCTCGATGTGGGGATGCAGCTCCAGGATTCGCAGCACGATGTCGGAGGTGATGTAGTACGGCAGATTGCCGACGACATCGACGGTCTCCGGCTGCGTGGGGCGAAGATCGTGCAGCGGCCCGGGACGCCGACCGACCATGGATGTAAACCCGGCGGTGACGAAATCGGACTCGAGAACTTCAACGTTGCCGCGGGTGGCGTAGCGCATGCGCAGCTGCGCGGCTAGGACGCGATCCAGTTCGATGCCGATCACACGCCGCGCGCGCCGTGCCAGCACATCGGTGAGCACGCCGCGTCCCGGGCCGATCTCGATTACGGTGCGATTGGAAACGTCGCCCAGCGCTTCGACGATCCGCGGCGCCGCTCCGGCATCGATAAGGAAGTTCTGTCCAAGCTTGGGCTTGCGTTTGGGAGCGCGGTTGGTGCTTGGCTTCCTGGCTGTTTCCCTAGGCACGTTGACCCTCTTTCAGGGGGACGGTTAGACTCAGATGTTTCAGCATTGTCGTTCTTCTTTCTCAGCAGTTCTCAGTCGCTAGTTTTACAACCCCGCGGAAGTAGCGCCGCGCTGGGAGGTTCGATGCATATCGCGTTCGCGGCATCCGAATGCGTGCCGTTCTCCAAGACCGGCGGCCTGGCGGATGTGATTGGAGCTTTGCCGCCCGCACTCGTCCACCAGGGTCACAAGGCCACGGTTTTTCTTCCCCGCTATCGGCAAACCAAACTCGACAATCCGCGCACGGTGATTCCCAGCATTACTGTTCCGTTCGACGACCGCTATCGCTTCTGCTCGGTGCTCGACGGCGGCGTGCGCTCCGGAGTGCAATTCTATTTCATCGACTACCCGCCGTTCTTCGATCGCGATGGACTTTACGGCACGGCGCTGGGAGATTATCACGATAATGCCGAGCGCTTTGCGCTGTTCTCGCGCGCCGTGCTGGAGGCGACGAAGATTCTCGGCGCGCCCGATGTGCTGCATTGCCATGACTGGCAGACGGCGCTGGTTCCCATCCTGCTCAAGACACTGTACGACGAAGATCCGGCGTTCGCGACCGTGCCCTGTATCTTCACCATTCACAACCTGGGATATCAGGGACTGTTTCCGCCGGAAATCCTGCCGCTGCTCATGCTGCCCTGGGACCTGTTCACCATGTCAAAGTTGGAATTTTACGGCAAGGTGAACTTCCTGAAGGGCGCAATCTCGATGGCCGACTTCATCACTACCGTCAGCCGCAAGTACGCCCAGGAGATCCAGACGGCAGAGTACGGCTTTGGACTGGAGGGCGTGCTGCGCGCGCGAGGCAACACGATCGCGGGAATCCTCAACGCGGTCGATTACGTGTCTTGGAATCCGGAGACGGATCCGTACATCGCGGCGCGCTATTCAGCGGCCGATCTGAGCGGCAAGGCGAAGTGCAAGGCTGATCTGCTGAAGGAATATGGAATGGCGCAGGACACGCAGCTGCCGGTGGTGGGTATGGTGTCACGCTTCGTTCCGCAAAAAGGTTTTGACTTGATCCAGCAGGTTGCGGATCGGCTGGCGCTGGAGGATCTGATCCTGGTGGTGCTGGGCAGCGGACAGCGCGAGTATGAGGACATGTTTCGCCGGCTGAGCAAGCAGTTTCCGCAAAAGGTCGGACTGCGCGTTGCTTACGATGATCCGCTGGCGCACAAGATTGAAGCTGGGAGCGATCTGTATCTGATGCCTTCGCATTATGAGCCGAGCGGCCTGAACCAGATGTACAGCCTGAAGTACGGCACGGTGCCGGTCGTGCGCGCTACCGGCGGGCTCGACGACACCGTGGAGCAATTCGATCCGAAGACGTTGAAGGGAACGGGATTCAAGTTCCGCGAGTACGGCGGCGAGGTGATGCTGGAGACCTTGCGGGCGGCCGCCGCGTTATATCGAACCGACAAGAATGCCTGGCAGACGTTGATGCGCAATGGTATGGCGCAGGATTATTCGTGGACGAACTCGGCGCGCGAATATGTGAAGGTCTATGAGCGGGCAAGGCAGATCAAGCAGCAGGCGGCGGGGGGATAAAGCAGTTTCGAGTTTCAAGTTTCAAAAGCAGGGCCGCAATGATTCTGCTGAGCTTACGGACGACTAAAGGCCGTCCCCTTCAAACCGAACTTAATCAGAGCCTCCTTAACGGTCCGCTTCGTTCGAGCCAATATGTGGAAGTTTCGACAAGAGTCGGCAGTCGCGTGGTTTGTTCTCATACTTGTTTCCATTGCAGTTGGCCAATCAAGTCCACAGAAACAGGAACAGAATCTCCCATCCAGTAAGACCTTGCAGCTTCCGGTACCGGGCGCACCGCAGCGGACAAATAGCTTTCCAACGGCTGTCGCGCTGAGTCCCGACGGCAAGTATCTGGCAATTCTTAACAACGGACGAGGGGCTGCGCAGTCGAAGTTTCAGCAATCGATTGCGCTGCTCGATCTCGGCAGCAATCAGCTGCGCGATTTTCCGGACGCTCGCCTTGGCGTGGATGCCAAGCAAACCTATTTTCTGGGACTGGCTTGGAGTAGCGATGGAAGCGAACTCTACGCGTCAATTGCGTCGTTAACCGATCCTGAGGGGAAACATCCCGGCGACACCGGCAATGGAATCGCGGTGTATCAGGTGCGGGAGGGAGCGCTGAGTCCGGAACGTTTTCTCAAGTTACCGTTGGCACCGCTCGGCAGCGGACAGCATTTCGGTTATCACGCTAAAGGCATTCCCAAGGGAAAAGCCAATCCGTATCCCGCAGGGTTGGCGGTAGTGAAAGGGTCTGACGGAGATCTGCTGCTGATCGCAGAGAATCTTGCGGACGATGCTGTGCTGGTGGATGCGAAGAGCGGGCGGGTTCTGCAACGGTTTCCGCTGGGACATGGCCGCCTTGTTCCCAGCAATTTTCCTTATGGGGTAGTGGCGACACGGGATGGCGCGCGTGCCTGGTGCTCGCTTTGGAATGGGTCGGGAGTAGCAGAGCTGGATTTGCGCGTAGGAAAGGTGGTACGAACGATTTCGCTGCTGCCGCCGAAGCAGAATATTGAGCCCTCATCGCACGCGACGGCGATGTTGTTGAGTCCGGATGAATCGCAATTGTATGTGGCGCTGGCAAATCGCGATGCGGTTGCGGTGATGGCGACTAAAGATGGGAAGGTTGAACGATATCTTGATACGCGCTTGCCGGGGCAGAAGTATGGCGGGACATATCCCAATGCTCTGGCGAAGTCTGCGGATGGGAAGAAGCTGTACGTGGCGAATGCGTCGTCGGATGCGGTAGCGGTGTTTGATGTGTCGGCGGCGAACAAAACAGTCTGCCGATTATTTCATTCCCACCGAGTGGTATCCGACGGCGCTAGCGGTTCACGGCGATGAACTATTGATCGCCACCGGCAAAGGTCAAGGCACCGGACCGAATTCCGGCTGGGAAGAGAATTCTGAGCATCCTGGCAAGCGATCCCACCCATACATTGCGACGTTGATTCGCGGCTCGCTTGCGCGCGTAAATCTGGCCGAGGCCGAGCGCGATCAGAAGAAACTCACCGAAGAAGTTCTGCGCAGCAACCTGCTGGAGGGACGCACCGGCGAGATCGCGTTCCAGCGCGGAGGTAATCCGATCCGTCACGTAATTTATGTCATCAAGGAGAACCGAACCTACGATCAGCTCTTCGGCGACATCGCGGAAGCCAATGGCGATCCATCACTCGTGATGTACGGCGAGCAGATCACGCCTAACCAGCATAAGCTGGCACGGCAGTTTGGCGTGCTGGATAACTTCTACGATAGCGGCGAGGTCTCGGGCGACGGACACGTGTGGTCGACGTCGGCAATCACCAGCGACTACACCGAGAAGACGTGGGAGATTGCCTATCGCGGTCGCGAGCGCATGTATGACTACGAGGGCTGGGTGGGCGATTACATCCCGATGAACGCCGGCGTTGCCGACGTGAACGAGCCGGCGACGGGATATTTGTGGGGCAACCTTGCGCGCCACGGCCTGACGTATCGTAACTATGGCGAGTTCGTTACCACAACGTGGTGTACCGACACGCCGGAGAGCATTCCACCATCTGGTGGCGCGCCTCCCGCGCAGCCGCCGTCGTGTTCGCGAAGAGAGATAAAGCCGGGGGAGGAGATGCCACCGACCTTCGGTGGCAACAGTCCCTACCAGTACACGATTCCGCTGATCGCCTACAACACGCCGACCAAGCCTGAGCTCAAGGGGCACTACGATCCGAATTATGCCGACTTCAAGCTCGACTATCCCGATCAGTTGCGCGCCGATGAATTTCTGCGCGAGTTTGCCGGCTTTGTGAAGGCGCGCGAGACCGGTAGCGGCGAGCAGTTGCCGCAATTTGTGCTGCTGCGGCTGCCCGACGATCACACTGCCGGTACGAAAGCGGGCATGCCGACGCCGAACGCTAGCGTCGCGGATAACGATTTGGCGGTTGGGCGAGTGGTCGAAGCGGTGTCGAACAGTCCGTACTGGAATGACACGGCGATCTTTGTGCTGGAGGACGACGCGCAGAATGGCGCCGATCATATCGATGCGCATCGCAGTATCGCGCTGGTGATCAGCAAGTATGCGCCGGGAAGCGCGCAGCAGCCGGCGGTGGATCATCACTTCTATACGACGGTGAACCTGATTCACACCATGGAGGTGCTGCTGGGCTTGCCGCCGATGAACAATAATGATGCGTACGCGCCGGTGATAGCGCCGCTGTTCACGGGAGCGGGCGACCAGCCGGCGTTCCAGGCGGACTATCGCAATCGCGACAACGGAATGATCTACCAGGCCAATGCGCCGAATGCGACGGGCGCGAAACAATCGGCGAAGCTGGACTTTTCTCATGCCGACGCGGCGGACGCGAATATCTTGAATGCAATCTTGTGGCGGGCGGCAAAGGGAAATGTTCCGATGCCGCCGGCGGAGCACAGGGTGTTTGCGGCGGAGGCACCGCATCACGACGACGACTGATCGCGTGCTTTTCGGCGGCTCTTGTTAACATCAAAGCGTGAGCAATTCATCGCAGGTTCGGGTTCGGTTTGCGCCGTCGCCGACGGGACATTTGCATGTCGGCAATGCGCGCACGGCGCTGTTCAACTGGCTGTTCGCGCGGCAGGCGGGCGGCGTGATGGTGCTGCGCATTGAAGACACCGATGTGGAGCGCAGCGAGGCGCGCTTCGAGGGGCAGCTGCTCGATGACTTGAAGTGGATGGGGCTGGATTGGGACGAGGGGCCGGATGTCGGCGGGGCGTATCGCGCCGTATCGGCAGAGCGACCGGCTGGCGCTTTATCACGAGCAGGCGGAGCGGCTATTGAGCGAGGGCAAGGCGTATCTGTGCTTCTGCTCGCAGGAGGAGCTGGAGCGCGATCGCGCGGAGAAGCTGGCGAATCAGCTGCCGCCGGTGTATTCGGGCAAGTGCCGCGGGCTGGATCCGGCGGAGGCGCAGCGGCGGCGCGCCAGTGGTGAGGCGGCGGCGATCCGGCTGCGCATTCCTGAGCACCCCATTCGCTTTCACGACATCGTGCACGGCGCGGTCGAGTTTGCCAGCGAGGTGGTGAGCGATCCGATCATCGTGCGCTCGACGGGAATTCCGGTTTACAACTACGTGGTGGTCGTCGACGACGCGCTGATGAAGATCACGCACGTGATTCGCGGCGACGATCATCTCTCCAACACGCCGAAGCAGGTGGCGCTGTACGAGGCGCTGGGCTGGCCGGTGCCGGAGTTCGCGCACCTGTCGACGATTCTGGGCAGCGATCGCGAGCGGCTGTCGAAGCGGCATGGCGCGACCTCGATTGCGAATTTCCGCGAGATGGGCGTGCTGCCCGAGGCGCTGATGAATTACCTGGCGCTGCTGGGTTGGGCGCCCAGTGGCGGGACGCGCGAGATCTTCACGCCGGAGGAATTGAAGAAGGAGTTTTCGCTGAAGCGAGTGACGCCATCGCCGGCCGTCTTCGACATGGAGAAGCTGTATTGGCTGAACCGGCATTACATCAAGCAGAGTTCGCCGGAGCGGATCGAGCAGCTTGCCGAGGCGTATTTTGTGCGCGCGGGATTGCTGCCGTCGCAATTGGATGAGAGGACGCGGGCGTGGTTCGGGAAAGTTGTGGCGCTGCTGGCGCCGTCGGTGGATCGGCTGGAGCAGTTGCCGGAGCGGGCGGCGCTGATCTTTTCCTATGACGCGGCGGCGGCGGTGAGTTCGACAGAGAATGCCGACGTGCTGGCCGCGCCGAAGACAAAAGAAGTGCTGGCGGAGTTTGCGCGGCTGGTTGAGGCTGCGGGCCCAGGTCTCGAAACGCGCGAGACCTGGGGCACCCAACCTTCTTCACCCACCCTGTCGGCAACCGAGGGCGACAAGGGTGGGGCACCCATGACGGCGGAGCGATTCAAGACGATCATGAACGAGGTGAAGGCGAAGACCGGTGCGAAGGGGAAGGACCTGTTCCATCCCGTGCGAATTGCGCTGACGGGATCGCATTCGGGGCCGGAGTTCGACAAGCTCGTTCCGATCCTGGAAGAGGGATCGGAGCTAGAGCTGCCGCGGCATGTGATGAGCGTAAGAGAGAGATTGGCGGCGTTTCGCGAGGCCCACTCATTCGAAAACCGCGAATGAGTGGAGCACCCGGTGCCAGCGTTGCCGCTTCAGGAATCCGCGCCGAGAGTGGACGAGGTTGTTCTGGCTGGAATAAGCTTCGATACCAAAATACCGGTTGACAATCGCGGTCGTCGTGCTACTGTTCTGTGCTGGGCCCACCATCAATGTAGAGCGTTTCCACTATGAAGAAGACTCTTTCCTTTGGATTGGGCTTACCTTGCGTACTGGTCATGGCGATGGGGTTTTCCTGCCATGAAAACCCGAATCTCAAGGCGACGAAGACCGTGAACATCAACAAGGGTTGCAAGGTGTCTGACGATCCAGTCACGATCAAGACAGATGGCCAAATAACCTGGGCGGCAAAGGACGAGGCTAACTCCATAACCTTCCCCAACACCAACCCACCAAATCCGCCACCATATTCTCCCTTCACTAATTTGACGGCCGGACAGGCGTATCCGATCGTCAAGGGCGCAACGCTAACTTCAGGACCCGTGGCCGATGAGGTCAGGGACCGGTGTTTCAAGGATGATGCGAAACCCAAAGACTGCACATTCAAATACAACGTTACCGGCGCCACCCCCGACTGTCCAAACGATCCGGTGGTCGTCATTCAGAAATAACGTTAGCTGCCTGCCACAAACGCCCGAAATTCGGGTTGTTTTGCAGCGGATCGAAGTCGGGAAGATCGCGGATACTGGGCCGCGAGATTCCTTCGTCGACCGCGTTTTGAGCCAAGCGAGACAGTTCTCGTGTCGCCGGCATGCATGTAGACGATTGCCGCACGAAAAGCGACGTCCGGATCTTTCGGAGCGAGCTCCAGAGCCTCCTGCAAACTCTTGAGTGCCTGCTTGCGATCACCAAGCATCGCATAGTAGCTCGCTACAATAGCGCGGGTGTCGGCGTCGCGTGGGTTCACGTCGAGCTTAGCTTGCGCCAGGGAAATCGCGCTGCGATAAGCAGCCGCAGCTTCGGAACGCCGACCGGGAGTCCAATAGAGCGCATCGCCAAGATTGCCCCAATTCACCCAGTAGCGGTCATCCAGCTTGACGCCTTGCTGGAAACTATCGGCAGCGTCAGCAAAACGCCGCAATGAAAAGTAAGCCGATCCGAGATTGGTGTAAGCGATGACGGTGGGCCTGAGATCAATGGAGCGCTTCAGCTGCGTAATGGCATCGTCGTAGCGGCCCTGAAGAAGGTAAACAGCTCCAAGATTCGAGTAGCCGCTATAGTTATCAGGGGCAAGTTCCGTTACCTTCGTGAACATATCGGCCGCGTCGGCATAACGCGCCTGTCCGGTGTACAAGACTCCCAAGCCGCTGTAGACCGCCCAGTAGTTGGGCCGCAGCGTGATCGCCTTTTTATAAGCGGCCTCAGCTTCTGCGGGGTTGCTGACTTCTGATAAGCATCAGCGAGCTGGCCGAGAACATAGTCGCTGTTAGGATCGATCTCCAGCGCGCGTTCATACTGAGCGACCGCCTGCTTCATATTTACCAGTACCGAACAGAACATTGCCGATGCAGGCGTGTCCACCCGCCAGATTGGGTGCGACTTCCAAGCGCTTTCTGGCAACTTTCGGCCGCCTCGGTCAGCCACTGTTTGCCGCGATTCTGCTGTTGATAACCAATCCAATAAGCTTCGCCTAACCCGGCATAGGCAGGCGCATAGTTGGGATCGACCTTCAATGCTTGATTGAAATCGGCGATGGCATTGTCGATGTTCTCCGGCTTCTCGTATTCCTGCAAATATCCGCGGCCCCGGATGTAGGCTTCGTACGCCGCGGGCGAGGTGTCGGGGTGGGTGGGCGAGGTTTGGGGCTGGAGGTTGATCTTGGCGGAGGCCAGCATGTCCAGGGCGGCGTTGACGGTCTCGTCCTGAAGATTGAAGATGTCGTTGACGTTGCGAGTGATGGTGCGAGCGCCGATCTGGCGGCCGGTTTTGGAGTCGACCAGATTGCAGGTGATGCGCAGTTCGTTGCCCGATTCCTGCAGGCTGCCTTCCAGCACCATGTCGGTGCCGAATTCGCGACGGGCGTCAGCCGCGGACTTCACGCCCTTCTCATTCAGCTCATGCGGCGAGACCACCTGGACGGTATCGTCGTGCCCGACTTCGACGAGTTTGGTGGCTACGGTTTCCATCAGACCGACGCCGAGAGCGCTGGTGGCGGAGTTCTGTCCGATGGCGTCGAAGGGCAACACGGCCATGATCTTCTGGTGAGCTTCGACGCGGGGCGGGCGCAGCAGAAACACGCCCATGGCGATGGCGGCCAGCACGACGACGGCGGCGACTGATCCCCAGACTCTTCGTCGCGACGTCTTCTTGCGCGACCATCTCTCGGTTTTGACCGAGATGTCCTGTTCGGCGGCGACACGCGAAAGTTCGGCAAGCAGATCGCTGGCCGACTGGTAGCGGGCGTTGGGATCCTTTTCCAGACACTTCAGGATGAGGCTTTCGAAGTCGTGCGAAAGGTCGGGTTGTTTCTGCCGCGGCGGCGGCGGTTGCGAGCCGAGAATCGCGTCGTGCAGCACCAAACCGCGACCGGTAAATGGGCGGGAGCCGGTGACCATCTCGTACAGGACGACGCCGGCGGAGTAGACATCGGAGCGAGTGTCGGGCGGCTTGCCCTGGAGCTGCTCGGGCGCCATGTAAGGCAGCGTTCCGCCGAGGACGGAGTGCGAGCTATCGGCGACGGTCTCGGTCACCGTCTCGTCATCGGGCGAGGCAAACAACTGCGAGAGCCCGAAGTCGAGAATCTTGAGGACGTTTTCCGGCGTGACGCGCAGATTGCCGGGCTTGAGGTCGCGATGAATAATGCCGCGAGCGTGAGCAGCGGCCAGTCCCCGCGCCAGTTGCACGCCGAGATCGATGGCCTCGGCTTCCGGAATGGGACCGCGGTGCAGGCGATCGTCCAGCGAAGTGCCGGGCACGAACTCCATGACGATGTAGTCGACACCCTCATCGGAGGGAAACTCGTAGACCGACTCGACGTTGGGATGGTTGAGGCGGCTGAGGACCAGAGCCTCGCGACGAAAGCGCCGGCGTCCGGAGGGATCGCTCAGAGTTTTGGGATTGAGAATCTTGAGGGCAACGTCGCGCTGCAGGCGGAGATCGTGGGCGCGAAAGACAATGCCCATGCCGCCGGCGCCGATTTGCTCGACCAGGCGGAAGTGTCCCAGCACCTCCCCGGGATGGGAGACGTTGCAGCCATGTAGGCGAATCGTATGACGGTTCGGGCGGGCGGTCAAACGGGATTGCTTAGGCGGTTGGGGATGCGTTTTCCTCACAATCCACACAAATCCACATAGCTGCACTATGAATAGGCGTTGAATGGGGCGAGGAGCGGGGCTAGAGTCGAAAACGGATGTCGTGAACGAGGAAGCATTTTCGGGGCTGAGGGAAAAGCGTCCGAGTCATCGAAAGACGCGAATGAGTGGCGGCACCGGGCAGCCGGGCGTTGATTCGCAAGCCAAAGGCTTTCTTTAGGATAGGCGCAATGTTTACTATTTGGTTACTAATTTTGGTGGTAAAATAACAATATGTTGTATTCGCCTCTTGACATCCACAAGATACGGGAGTACTGTTCGTCGAAGCTAAGGGCGGAGAGACGAGTTTAGCCCTCCTCCAGTAAAGGCCGAAGCGGCAGAGGTGACCGTTGCGGCCGGCAGTAACGAGGCGTTCCGTACGCTTCGACGAGCAGCAGGCCAAAGGGCCGAACCAGGGGTAGCTCCTCCGAGGTTTGCGAGGAAGTCATTGGGCCCAGTCCCATCCCAACGCGTAGGGGGTGGGGCGACCACCGACGAAGTCATCGCCTAGACGATGGCATCTGCGGGTGTTCCTTTCCAAGTCCGATTGCACCGTCGCGGCCTTCGCCGTCGACGGAACTTGCGGTGACATACCCGGGGGCTTCTTCTCTGCTGCGATGCGCAAGCGAGAGAAGGGGCCCCCGCAATCTTGTAGGACGAACAGGTAACGCGTGGCATTGAAACGAGCGCTACTTGAGTAGCAACAACCGAATCATTGCGGCATCCATATTTATTAACCGATCAGGAGCAGCGAAATGGCCGAAACAACGACGAGCACGACCACAACGAGCGCCCTCTCAACGAAGACCGCGCCCGGCCAGAAATCACGCACCTTCACCGCGCCCGGCCTCACCTTCAAGCGCTTCTTCACCAAGGCCGGCGTCTCGCCTTACGACGAGCTCGAGTGGGAGCTGCGCACGGCGCAGATCACCGACGCTCAGGGCGGCGTCATCTTCGAGCAAAAAGATGTCGAGGTGCCGAAGGACTGGTCGATGACCGCGACCAACATCGTGGCCAGCAAATATCTGCACGGCCCGCTGGACACGCCGGAGCGCGAGAGCGGTGTGCGCGCGCTCGTCACTCGCGTGGCTGAGACCATTCGCGATTGGGGAATCGCCGGCGGCTATTTCCGCACCGCCGAAGACGCGGCCATCTTCCACGATGAGCTCGCGCACCTGCTCCTGCAACAGAAGGCGGCGTTCAACTCGCCGGTGTGGTTCAACGTTGGCTGCGATCGCATCGAGCCCAACTCCGACGCGCAGAACTGGCACTGGAATTCCGAGACGCAGCGTGTCGAATATAGCGCTGTCGGCTACAAGAAGCCGCAGTGCTCGGCGTGCTTCATCAACTCGGTGAAGGATTCGCTGGACTCCATCCTGACCCTCGCCAAGACCGAAGGCATGCTGTTCAAGTGGGGATCGGGCACGGGAACGAATCTGTCGCCGCTGCGCTCTTCGACGGAATCGCTCTCTGGTGGCGGCACTGCGAGCGGCCCGCTCAGCTTCATGAAAGGCTTCGACGCCTTCGCCGGCGTCATCAAGTCGGGCGGCAAGACGCGGCGCGCCGCCAAGATGGTCATCCTCAACATCGACCATCCCGACATCGTGGAGTTCGTCGAGTGCAAGCAGAAGGAAGAAGCCAAGGCGTGGGCGCTGGTCGAGCATGGTTACGACGGCAGCGGTCCCGACAGCGATGCCTACTCGTCCATCTTCTTTCAGAACGCCAACAACTCGGTGCGCGTGACCGACGACTTCATGTACGCGGTGCTGCGCGACAGCGAATTCCAGACGCACTCGGTGAAGGACGGCCATCCCATCAAGACCTTCAAGGCGCGCGATCTGCTGCACAAGATCTCCGACGCGACGTGGCATTGCGGCGATCCCGGCATGCAGTACGACACCACGGTCAATCGCTGGCACACCTCGAAGAACACGGCGCGCATCAACGCGTCGAATCCGTGCAGCGAGTACATGTTCCTCGACGACTCGGCCTGCAACCTGGCCAGCCTGAACCTGATGAAGTTCGCGCCCAACGGGACGTTCGATGTGGCCGCCTATCGCCACGCCTGCGCCGTTGTCATCACCGCGCAGGAAATTCTGGTCGACAACAGCGGCTATCCCACCGAGGCGATCGGACGCAACTCGCACGACTATCGTCCGCTGGGACTCGGCTACGCCAACCTGGGCGCGCTGCTGATGGCCGCGGGCCTGCCCTATGACTCCGATGCCGGCCGCGACTACGCTGCCTGCGTCACCGCGATCATGTGCGGCGAAGCGTATCTGCAGTCGTCGAAGATCGCCGAACTCTGCCAGCCGCTGGCGCCGGCAACCGAAACATGCCAGCGCGAATTACAGGGATTGTCATCACGAGGCGAAGCCGAGGGATCTGCTTTGGCTGACGGCCGACAGCTGACGGCTGACAGCTTCAAAGGCGCGGCCTGCCCCGGCTGGTACATCAATCGCGAGCCCTTCCTCGACGTCATCCGCATGCATCGCGCGTCGGTGAACAACATCAACCGCACCAACGTTCCCCCCGCGGTCTACGAAGCCAGCAAGGAAACGTGGGACGAAGCGCTGAAGCACGGCGAGAAGTTCGGCTATCGCAACGCGCAGGTCACGGTGCTGGCGCCCACGGGCACCATCGGCTTCATGATGGACTGCGACACCACCGGCATCGAGCCCGACCTGGCGCTGGTGAAGTACAAGAAGCTGGTCGGCGGCGGCATGATCAAGATCGTGAACAACACCGTGCCGACCGCGCTCTTCAAGCTGGGCTACACCGCGGACCAGACCAACGCCATCGTCAGCTACATCGACGCGACCGGCACCATCGAAGGCGCGCCCGCCGATTAAAGACGAGCACCTGCCGGTCTTCGACTGCTCCTTCAAGCCGTCGAAGGGCACGCGCTCGATTCACTATCTCGGACACCTGCGCATGATGTCGGCGGCGCAGCCGTTCATCAGCGGCGCGATTTCCAAGACCATCAACATGCCGGAAAACGCAACGGTCGAGGAGATCAGCGAGGCCTACATCCAAGCGTGGAAGCTGGGGTTGAAGGCAGTCGCGGTTTATCGCGACGGATCGAAGAAGGCGCAGCCGCTCAGCTCGATGGGCTCGGCGACGGCGAAGTCAGGAAAAGATGGTGCGGGTGCCCCACCCGCAGGACAGGGTGGGTCCGTCGAGCCCATCGACGAGTCCGCTGCCCCACCGCGCGCCGTGCGTCATCGTCTGCCCGACGAGCGCCTCTCCATCACCCACAAGTTCAACGTGGGCGGACACGAAGGCTATCTCACCGTCGGTCTCTATAAGGATGGCGTCCCGGGCGAGATCTTCATCACCATGGCGAAGGAAGGTTCCACCGTCAGCGGCCTGATGGACAGCTTTGCCTGCGCTGTGTCGATCGGCTTGCAGCACGGCGTGCCGCTGAAGCTGTTGTGCGAAAAGTTCGCGCACACCCGCTTCGAGCCCAGCGGCTGGAGTGGCAATCCCGACATCGGCTTCGCCAAATCGATCATGGATTACGTCTTCCGCTGGCTGCAGCTGCGCTTCCTCACCGGCCAGCAGCAGGCGCTGTTCGACGGCCTGCGCCCCAAGTACGTCAACGCCCCGCCGCCGGGCACGCCGGATGAGAACGGCTACGGCCAGAAGTCCTTCGGCGACTTCACGCCGCCGGAAAGCGCCGGTGGTAGAGCTGGCCATCAGGGTGAAGGCTCGGGTAGAGCTGGCCTTCAGGCCAGTCGTCCCGAGCGGAGCACCCTTCCAATTTGTCATCCCGAGCGGAGCGCAGCGGAGCCGAGGGATCTGCGGTCCCGGGTGGTGGCGGCAATGTTGGCCACATCCACGCGTCCAACGCCCTGAAAGAGCTGATCGACATGGGCGACGCCCCCGTCTGCACCGTCTGCGGCGCCATCATGACCAGGAATGGCAGCTGCTACCGGTGCAACGAGTGCGGCAGCACGAGCGGATGCTCGTAGTCTGAAAAAAAATGGAGGCAAGAATGGAAGTAAAGGATTTGCCGAAGTCTTTCGCGGGTATCACAAGCTTCCCGGAGTTATACGCTCCAAGGCTCGCCGAGTTCCGGATGCCGGAAATTGCGCCGAATCCCTTGGTGACGGCAGTCGAAGCAAACTACGCCAGCGAATTCTATAAACGCTTGATGAAATGGATCACGGACTTCGATGCGACTCTCGATCAGGCACATGAGGTTGGGGTTTGACTCGTCAGCTTCGGCCAGAACGTGGTGTTCAGCCTGCAAAGCATGGGATTTTGGAACCCGTCGCTTCTTACCTTCCAGGGGGTTATGGAGGACGGCAGTCCAGTGGAGCTAATTCAACACGTCACGCAAATAAGTGTTCTGCTGATGAAGCTACCTAGAACTGATCCGTCGAAACCCAAAAGACCGATTGGCTTCGCGGCGGAGGAGGACGGCGGACAGAATGAATGACGGGCGGGTGGCTCGGGTAAGAACTCGGGTGCCCCGTTCAAGCGAAGCTTGAGCGGGTCTTTTCGTCTGGACCGATAGAGATCTGGTGGCACGAACGAAAATCCCCACTCAAGGCCAAAAGACGGCCTTGAATGGGGCACCCGATGTCTTGTTATTTCGACTCTTCACTCACACCAAACACCCGATGTCTTGTTATTTCTAGTCTTCACCCACACCAGACACCCAATGTCCTGTTATTTCTACTCTTCACCCACACGAAATCTCCTTCACGACACCCGAATTCAACAATCACCCTCGACCAGGTCCTTCAAGGTGATCCCCATCCGTTCACGTTTCCGGGCCGTCCACGGTGACTCGATCTCGACGATTCCTTCTTCTCCGGTCGCATAATTCCGGAAGCTACTCCAGCGCCAGTCCTCGGGTTTCTCTACCAGTCCACGTTTCACTGGGTTCCGGTGGATATATCGCAACTTCTCAATGCGTTTCTTCCCGGTCCGAACATTGAAGTCGTAATAACGTTCCTGCCAGAAGTGATCGCCTCTACTCACCAACTTCCGAGCCACAGACTGCTTGATGGCCTTCAGTACCGTCGCCAGCGTTCCCCGCTTCGGCTCGGTCAGCAGCAGATGAACGTGTTCCGGCATCAGGACGTACCCAAACACCCCGAGACCGTAGTTGATTCGCGCCCGCTCTAAGGCCGATAGAAATAACTCCTGCGCACCATAGGTTGCCATCAGCGGCAGCCGGCGATAACAACTAAAGGTAACGAAATGCAGATCTCCGGTGTCCTGATACCGCTTCAGTCCCCATGGCATGAGTTGAGATTATGGAATTCCGGACGATACAGGCGGTGATGTTCAGCACTGCAGGATGTGAACTGAGTATTCGGTGGAGAAAATCCCCACTCAAGGCCAAAAGACGGCCTTGAATGGGGCACCCGATGGTCTTTGGCGATTCGCTCGACATGACAAGAATGCGGCACCCAGCGAGCAATTGTGCTCAGATTAGTTGGCGCCCGGACCATACCATCGAGCCTGACCAAGTTCTGAAGGAGAATCGAATGATATCGAAGAAGCTATTGGCTTTCGTTTTGGGCTCGCTGGTTGTGCTCGCCCTGACCGTGCCGGTGATGGCACAGAGCACCACACAATCCAACACCACCACGACCACACAAAATCAGCCAGGCGCTCAGGCGCAGACCACCAGCACTACGTCGACACGGGAGCACCCCGCTACGGCGCCGGCCCAGACTACTCAAATGACCGATACGACGGTTACGCCAGCCGCCCCGCAAGTGCAGAAGACCGATACGACGACCACCACGGTCACGCCTCAGCCGAAGGTGACCGATACCACCACGACCACGACCGCGCCGCCGCCGAAGGTGACCAAGGACACGACGTCGACCACCACAACCACACCCCAGTAACCGTAGTCGCAATAAAGGAGAATTGAATGATATCTAAGAAACTACTTGTTTTCGTCCTGGGCTCGCTGGTTGTGCTCGCTCTGTCCCTGCCGGTAATGGCACAGAGCACTTCACAGTCCAGCACCACGACGACCACGCAGAATCCGCCGGTTGCGCAGACGCAAAGCACCACCACCACGACCTCGCACGATCCAGCAGCCGCGCCGCAGCCGACCACTCAGACTACCGATACCACGACGAAGTACAACAAACACCACAAAGTGAAACAGACCGACACGACGACGAGCACAACCACGCCGGCGCCCGATCAGGTGCAAAAAGACACTACATCGACGACGACTACAACCACGCCGCGATAATCGCGGAAAACAGGTTGTGATGTACATGGGCGAATAACCACCTTTGCGGGTGGCCCACTCATTCCTGCTTTTGGGATGAGTGGGAGCCGGTCGCCCTAGAGGTAGTTCCCGCAACGTTCCTTCCGATTCCGATGAAAATCGCAAACCAGTTGTCGGTTGTCAGTGACAGGACGGGTGGCCCGGGTAAGAACTCGGGTGCCCCGTTCAAGCGAAGCTTGAGCGGGTCTTTTCGTCTGAACCGGTAGAGATCTGGTTGTACGAACGAAAATCCCCACTCAAGGCCAAAAGACGGCCTTGAATGGGGCACCCGAGCTTTACACTGACAACCGACAACTGACAACCGGCAACTGACAACTGTTCTATGCGCCATCACGGAACGATGGGCGCGGCTGCGGCGTGGTTCTCGTGCAGGCCGGCTCCGCGATAGGCGCGCATGACGTCGTCGAGCGAGACGACTCCCAGCAGCCGCTGCACGTGGGCGCGATGCACCACCGGCAGCAGCGGCCATTCGCCCATCAGACGCAGCGCGGTGTCGAGCGGATGATCCGGATGCAGATAAGGAATGCGTCTGGTGAGGATGCTCGACAGCGGGACATCCACCTCGGAGTCGGCGGGCAGCTCGAGCAGGCTCGCCCGGCTGATCCCCGACCATTCGTCGCCCATGCCGACGACGAAGAAATCCAGCGCTGAGCCTTGGACTTTCTGCTGCGCCTCCAGCAGAGTCATGTCGCCGGTGAGCGTCTGTCCCACGGCCGGACGCATCGCGTCTTCCACGCGCAGCAACGGCACCTCGCGTTCTTCTTCGAGTGATGGCAGATCGAGGCCGTCCTGGCGCGACAGCAGATCGAAGATCGGCGTCGGCTGGAAGGTGCGCGAGATGAAATACGCAATGGCGTTGGAGAGGATGACGGGAACGATCATGCTGTAGTTGCCGCTGACCTCCAGGATCATGAAGACCGACGTCATGGGCGCGCGCAAAATGCCGGCGAAGAGCGTTCCCATGCCGACCAGCGCGTAAGCGCCGACGGGGATCGCGAGGTAAGGAACGATCTGGCGCTCAGCCATGCCGACCGCGCCGCCGATCATCGCGCCCATGAACAGCGTCGGCGCGAACAAGCCGCCGGGCGCGCCGCTGCCGAACGACAGGCCCGTGGTCAGGATCTTGAGCGCGCCGAGCACAGCGAGAATCTGCCAGGTGTACTGCTCGTGCATGGCCTGATCCATGTAGCTGTAGCCCGCGCCCATCACCTGCGGAAACTTGATGCCGATGAAGCCGATCAGCAGGCCCGCCGCCGCCGGCTGGAAGTACCGAGTCCAGCTTGGATATTGGCGAAGCTTGGGACGCAGAAACGCGATGTACTTGACGAAGATGAGCGACGCGAAGCCGCCGATCACGCCGAGGCTGGCGTACGCGCCCAGTTCGCCCCAGTGCACTAGATGGTATGCAGGCACGCGGAAGAGCGGCTCGTCGCCCAGGAACCAGCGTTCGACCACTGCACTGGAGATCGCCGAAAGCACGACCGCGCCAAGGATGCCTGCGGTCCAGCGTCCGATGACTTCTTCGATGACGAACAGCACCGCGGTGATGGGAGCATTGAATGCTGCCGCCAATCCCGCTGCGGCGCCAACAGGCGCGATGAGCCGCAACTTTTCGCGCGAAAGTTTGAGGCGACGGCCCAGCGCTGAAGCCAATCCTGCGCCAATTTGCAGCGCAGGATCTTCGGGGCCGAGCGATTGTCCGCTGCCGATGGCCAGCGCGCTGGTGATGAACTTGCCGACGACGGTCGACATCGGGATGTAGCCGTCGTAAATGTACAGCGCGGCCTTGGTTTGGTTGACCCCGCTGCCGCGAGCGCGCGGGAAGAATCGGATCACCAGAAACGCGATCACCAGTCCCGTGAGCATGGGAGCGAGAAAGACGCGCGGCACCGACGGCTGCAATCCACTGCCGAGCAGCTTGAGATGCAGGAAGTCGATCAACAGGCGGAAGCAGACGACAGCCAGTCCAGACAAGATGCCGATGAGGACCGCCAGCAACAGGAAGAATTGCTCTTCGCGCAAACTGAAGCGCTGCGGCGAGAGCATGGTGCGCAGCGTGGTCCAGTACTGCCGGCGAGTCGGTGTCGAAACTGCGGGTCTAGATCCGCTGGCATCTTTCGGCTTGGCGATGACCGGTTCTTGCGGACTCATTTCACCGCCTCGCCCTCATGCTGCGCCAGAAGCAGCAGCGCGCGATCGCTCTTTTCCGTGGCGGGACAGATGGCAACCGTTTCACGTTCCGCGTCGAAGACGAATTGCATGGTGGGCTCGATCGCGTCGGGATCCTTGCGCAGCGCCCTTTCGGTCGCCGATGACTGCTTCTGCATGCCAGCCGCGTAGAGACGCTGCAGCTCGTCCTGCGCCGGCGAATTCGGAGAGGCAGCAGAGCCGGCCGACTGTGTCGACGCCGAAGAATTCTGGCTGGTGAGTGTAATTCCCTGCTGGGTTGCGCAGCTATTGATCCGGCTCATCGCCAGCTCGAATGCCTCGGCGGCACGCTGGCTGCGTTCGGCCAGCGACAATCCACGCAGCGCGGGATCGAGGCGCAACAACTCGCGCACCACCTCCAGTTGCTGGCGCGCGTCATTCAGCTTGGGATCGCGATCCACCGCATTGGTAATAGCATGTTCCGCTTCTTTGTAATCCGCCAGCACCAGCGATGCCTGCGCTTTGCCCAGCCACGCCTGTGCGCTGTTGGGATCGCTCTGCAAAACTGCGTCAAATGCCTGGATCGCGCGCTGCGGCTCATTCACCTGCAGCAGCAGATTTCCCAGCAGCAACTGGTCGGCAGGATTGGCCGGGCCGTCGGCCTGAAGTGCCACCAGCTCAGCCTGAGCTTGCGGCAGCTTGTGCTGCTGCAGCAGGAAATTCGCCAGCTCGAACCGTGTGGCAATGCGATGCGCCCGCGGCTCGTCGCCCCAAACTCCGTTAATCGCATTGCTGTAGTAGCGGACCGCTTTCGAGTAATCGCCTCGCTTGACATACAGGTGCGCCAGTGTGAGGTTCACCTCGCCATCAGCCGGCTCCTCGTCCCAAAGACTCTCGAGATGGGCGCGAGCTTCGGCCAGACGATTGTCCGCCAGCAACGCCTGCGCGAGATGCAGCCGATACTGGCCGTTCTCCGGATCATAAGAGAGCGCCGTGCGATAGCAGTCGGCTGCAGTCGCCGGCAGATGCGCCTGCATCGCCTGTTCCCCGCGAGTGAACCAGCGCACGGCGAGCGAAGACTCCGTGTCGCGATGAAGATTGACGAGATATTGCGTGAGGCCAAAGCCGGCGAAGATCAGGACGACCGTGAGTGACAACACCATTCGCGAGGAGGTCGTGCTCACTAACTGGCCACATCCCGGACAACGACCCAGCCTCTGGAAAAACTCGGTCTCACAGTTGCTACAGCGGATTGTGACCGGCGATCTGTCGAGGACAGTAGGCATGAAGAGCGGCGTTCTCTCTACTCTATCAAGAGATGCGCAAAAGCGGCAGGACGACGGCGAGTACTACCTGGGTCACTTTGAAATTCTGCTTACGGAATGCAGACGGGTGGAGCACGCCTTCAGGCGCGGAGTTGAGATCCCTGAAGGTCTCGGCTTCAGCCGCTGAGGTAAAGGCTCTTCAGGCGCTAAAGCGCGTGTCTAGTTAGCGACGTGATATGCACGCCTCAACAAGCCGCTGAAAAACTCGTCCCGCGATCGCTTTGTAACAGGGCACGACTTTACGGGCCGCTGAAAAACCCGACTGTCGAGCGCCTTGTAACAGGGCACGACTTCAGTGTCTGCGTGTGAACTGGATTTGCAAGATCTTGGCGGAACAAAGCGATGACCTTTGGCCGACAAAAAGAGCGCCGTAGGCGCGGAAGAGGATAGCCCAGCGCTTCAGCGCTGGGTGCAGTGGCAAGAAATATCGAGTCCCGTAGGGACGGCAGGCTTCTCACGCAGACACTTCAGTCGTGCCGATAGGCCGTTCATTTCTCGCCCGAGCCGGCTTCAGCCGGAGGCACAAAACCGGAGCATCAGGGTTTTGCAGCGGCCTGTCAAGGCGTGCTCCATTGTCCAAACGGCAGCGAGGTTGGCGGAGATGAACAGAAATCGACTGCAGGGAAAACCAGGCGCTATGTAAGCGCCAGTACTCTACTGCTGCATCTTGATGTGGATCTCTTTATCACTGTTCAGCTGGATGGTGCACGTCTTATACCCAGGCGTCTTAATCATGGCGTGTGGATTGTTGGAAAGTCCCCACTGCTCTTTGGGTTCGCCAATCCAGTTGCGATCGAGCTTGTGATTCTTGTTCACGTCGTGCACCAGCGCCACGGCGTACTCGCCCGCCGGCAAGGCTGGGACCGCAATTGTGACCGTGCCGGGATGCGCCGGCACAGTGATGTCCTTGAGCGCGACACTGCGGTCTTCCGCCCAGCCCTTGGGTGAGTTGAAGACCAGCATGCCGACGTTGCCATCCTGCTCGTTCACGCCTTCGGCGACAACGGTAAGTGTGTAGGTCGCAGCCGACGACGCAGCCGGAGCTGCCTGTTGCGCCATCGCCGATGCCGTGGCGAGCAATATCAGTGCTGAACAAACCGCAAGTGCGCGCATGAATCCTCCACAGAGTCCATTGTTAGGCTGCTCCCATGTTGCGGACAAGTAAATTGCGGAATCGCACTCTCGGGCGCGATTTCCCGGATTGGGAATGGCGGCAAATGACAGAGCGGTCTGGGGTTCAAATCCATTCCATCCGCTTTAGTATGGAGTGTTACCGAAACGGAACTGCAAGACACGCGTCGCTGCGCACTTTCTGGCCAAAGTGAAATCGTTACTTCTCCTCCCTGAGGTTCTGTGATGAAAAAAATTTCTGCGGTCGAAGAAGCCCGCGCCATTATGACCGAAGGCATCGAATGGGGCGTATGGAAATGGCTCATGGAAAAGAAAAAGGTGCGAGCCGTTGCCGATGATGCCAGAGCCGCGCTGGACGATTACGAGATGAAGATCAAGCTGGCCTGGGGTGACGACTACAAGCTCGCCTATAACCAGCTGGTGAGTGAAAATGGCAACGGTAACGGCAATGGCAAGCGCCAGCGGAAGCCGTCGAAGAGCAATGGCCACGCGACGGGGAAGGTTACCGATGCGAAGATCCTGGCTGCGGTGAAACGCATTGCCGAAGCCGACGATGACGCCTACAACGCTCACGAGGATGCGGAAGAGGTCTTCGCCGATGCCGAGCGCAAGATGAGCACCGCCATGGCGCGTGAAGGCGCGCGCAAAGCTCTCGAAGCCTACGATCTGCATGAAGCGGCCATCCGCAAAGCAGAGTCGCTGGCTCGAACCCAGGTCTGAGGTATAAGCACGAGGGTGAGCACGCTTCACCCGGAGAGAGCCCCATCGATCTTGTGACGCGCTTCAGCATCCCCTTCCCCTTTGCGCGCTGAAGCAGGATCGATTCTCCCGCCCTGAAGCGCTGCTCGCCCTCCGATTTTTCAAACACAATCTAGGTCTGTTGACCATCCTTCCCAACGATGTGATTTAGTAGGGGCAGGAAAGATCGCGCCTGCCGATAACCCCCGTCTGGCTTGTGATCAGGTCGCAAAGAACTTGATTCAGACTGGCTAGTACTTCGGCCAAGGCTGCCTGCACTGTCGCGTGAACTTTGATGTCACCAGCGAGCCAGGCATTCACAAATGGCGATCGTTCATGGAAGGGTCCGCAAGGATCGACCGTTGCGCGCCTGTAAGCACCGAGTCCCGCCGAAGGCGGAGACGAAAGTAATTAGCCCACCGCGGAAGCGGTGGGTCAGCGACGGGTTTAATTCTCAGAGCCCCTTCAGGGGCGGCACGACCCAGCCGAACAAATCCGGAACTTTCCCCACGATCGCTGCGTACCCTCCACTGTCAAGAGTTGTTAACGGCGATGCGCTGGCAGCGCGGCCGAAAGGAGAAGACAATGGACAGCAATTTTGTGGGCTTTGCAGCAGTTGTGATGGTCTTCGCCGTACCGCTGGCGGCGATCTATGTGTTTTACCGGGTGCGGCGCTTGCGCACCGAAGAGCGACTGGCGGCGATCGCCCGCGGCATCAACGTACCTATGCAGCCGGAGCTGACGGAAGCCGCGCGTTCGCGCCGTGCCGGCATCCTCTTAACCTGCGGAGCGATTGGTTACACCCTCGCCTTCGCACTCATCGCGCGCGCTGAGCCCGATGCCTGGGTAGCGGCCGCATTCGGTGTCATTCCGCTGGCGGTGGGGATTGGGTTCTTCCTCGATTCAACGCTGATCCGCCGCGACGCCAAGGCGTAGACAACCTCCGCAGTCGCGTATACCAAATCCCACTCAAGCATCACCGCCTGAGTGGGACGGTGTTTGTGCCGCCTGATTCATTCCCGCTCACATCAGTGCGTAGAGATTCCCATCGCTGCTGCCCACGTAGACGACATCGCCCACCACCACCGGCGAGGACAGGATCGCGCCCACGCGCAGCATCCGGTACACGCCGATCACCATGTCGTCATAGAATTCGTCCTCGAACGCGGCATCGTAGTTGGGACTGCCGTCGGCTTTGGTATAGGTCGCTCCGTTCTTCACCGAGCCATCGGTCTGAAAAGTCCAGTCAACCTTCTGCGTCGTCAGGTTGATGGCCCTGAGCTTTCCTTCATGCGATCCCAGATACAGCGTGTTGCCCGCGACTGCCGGTGACGAGAACATGGGCCAGGCGAACTTCAGCGAGAAGACAGGCGTCCCGGTTTTCGTGTCAAAGGCATAGAACAAGCCGGAGTCGGAGGTCGCAAAGTAAACCCGGCCGTTCCGAACCGCCGGCGACCCGATCACCCACGACCCCTTGTTGTTGAAGTCCCACTTCTTCTCGCCGGTCTTGGCATCGAGTGCGTAGAAATCGGAGTCGCGACAGCCGAAGTAGACGACTCCGCCGGCCACCGCAGCCGACGACTGAATACCAACCTGGTTGTGAGTGTTCGGGTCCTCGCCCGTCTTGAAGCGCCATTTCTGTTTGCCGGTCGCGGCATCGAGCGCGTAGAAATAGCTGTCCCAACTGCCGATGAACAGCGTTCCATCGGCAATAGCAGGCGACGCATGAACCACGTCGCCGGTCTTGAACTTCCAGGCCAACTTGCCCGACGCAGCATCAAGCGCGTAGATGTTGCCGTCGCCGCTGCCGAAGTAAACTTTTCCCTGCCACACCACCGGCGACGAGAGATAGGAGTCGAAGGGATCGGGCATGGTCTCGCCCGCAGGCAGCGAGCCGTGCAAATGCTTACCCGCATAGCGCCGCTCGCCCTCAGTCTGGAACTTCCACTTCAGCTTCCCGCTATCGGCGTCGACGGCATAGAAGAATCCGTCATAGCTGCCGAAATAGACAGCGCCGTCCGCCACGGCAGGAGACGAAGTAATACGGCTGCCGGTCTTCGACTTCCACTTGAGGGCGCCGGAATTCACATCGACCGCATACAGGTAGTGATCGCTGCTGCCGAAGTAGACCGTGTCCTTGACGACGGCGGGCGAGGAGAAGACAGCGCCTCCGGTGTGAAACTTCCATTTGACTTTGGTGAACTGGGGAACGCCCGCGGCGTCGTAGACGCCGGTGTGAGCCGGATCGCCGCGAAACATCGGCGAATCGAAGGCTAGTAAGCAGCCGGGTAGCAACAGAAAGAACGCAGCAAGACGACGTAGCGTCGTTGTCATGTCACTCCACTCGGGTATAACAGACCGTAGTACGACGACTTCGTTAGCAGCACGAGAAGCGGCGGCCCAGCGCTTCGGCGCGGGAAAGAAGCAGTTCCTCCCCGGGTAGTATCCCTTGGCCAGGGCGATCTCCCCTCGCTTGCGAGATGCTTCGCCAAGAAGGCGGGGACGGGCACCGCCGTCACGCCTCTCTACTATAATCGCGCTCGCAGGACACCAGATGAATTCTGCGGGTATAGGTTCGGTGCCGGTAACGCAGTCTCCGAACAGGGAGGGCCGGCTTTCCGTCCTACGCCAGCTCGCCGCAACCTATAAGCTGGCATTAAGCCTCAGTCTTCTTCTGCTGGTTGTCACACTCGGCCTGTACTATCCCGTGGTTCATCATCCTTTCGCCAACCTGGATGACAGGGGATATGTGTACGGCAACCCGCATGTGCAGGACGGCTTGACTTGGGCGACGGTAAAGTGGGCCTTCACGTCGTACGGTCCGGTGACGCCCGAGGTGCCGGACTGGCATCCGCTGACCTGGCTGTCTCATGCGCTGGATTGCCAGATGTTCGATGTAGATCCTGCCGGCCACCATGCGGTCAACTTAGTCTGGCACTCGCTTGACGCAGTGGCGTTGTTCTGGGTATTGCTGCTGGCGACCGGTTACCTGGGCCGCAGCTTCATGGTAGCTGCGCTGTTCGCTCTGCATCCCATTAATGTCGAATCCGTGGCATGGATAGCGGAACGCAAGACGCTGTTGGCCACCTTCTTCTTTCTGCTCGCTTTGGCAGCGTACCGCTGGTATGCACGCCGGCCTGGCGGTCTTCGCTATGGCGTGGTCGCCGTTCTCTTCGCTCTGGGGCTGATGGCAAAGCCGCAGATTATAACCCTGCCGTTCGTGTTTCTGTTGTGGGACTACTGGCCGCTGCGACGAATGTTTGCCGGCAGCACGCCTTCCACTGCAACCGATACGATGGCTGCGTTTCCGCCCAGGAGTTTCTTCTGGCTGATCGAGGAGAAGATTCCGCTGTTTATGCTTTGCGCGGCCAGCGCATGGATTACGATGCGCGAGCACAGTTTCGGTCCGCCACAGCAGTCCGGTTACTCGATCTGGATCAGGCTGGGCAACGGAATCGTCGACTACGTGCGCTACCTCGGCAAAGCCTTCTGGCCATCGCACCTTGCCGTCCTGTATCTTCACCCGGCAAACACCCTGAGATTGCGGCAGGTAGCAGCGGCGGCTTTGGTGTTGCTGGCCATCACGGCATTGGTTATCGCCGGCCGGCGCTTCCGCTATCTGCCGGTGGGTTGGTTTTGGTTTCTAGGGACGCTGGTGCCGACCCTTGGCATCATCCAGGTAGGCTGGCACGCGATGGCTGATCGTTACGCCTACCAGTCCTTCATTGGGCTGTTCATCCTGGTTTGTTGGGGTGTGGGTGATTGGGTCAGCCAAAGGCAGCTACCGAAAGCTCTGCTGCCGGCCATCAGTGTCGCGGTGTTGCTGGTGCTGGCCACAATCACTCATCGTCAGATTGGCTACTGGAGTGACGACCTGACGCTCTGGTCCCATGTCCTCGAGGTCAGCAAGGGCAACTGGGTAGCGGAAAGCATGGTCGGCAGCATTTTGCAGAAGCAGGGTGATCGCGAAGATGCCATGCGTCACTACCACGCCGCCCTCGCCATCTACCCAATGGACTGGAGAAGTAACTTCGCCATCGCCGTTGACGAACAAAGCCGCGGTAATTTGCCGGAAGCAATTCGACGGTACAAGCTGGCCGTGGTCAACATGGAAAACCCTTTGCAGCAGTCCGAGGCTTATCAGAATATGGCCGTCGCCTATCGCGATTTCGGCGACCTTACAGACGCGATGGACTGTCGCCGCAAGGCAGAGCAGTTGAGCGGGCAGCCGTGACCCGGCTGCGAGTACTTCCCGCTGAAGCCGGGTCGCGAGTTGCGCACGAATGACCAGGCCTCAACTTGGACACCGTCCCGCAGCCGGGATTGTTTTAGCTCGCAAAGGGTGGTCCCGTCGACTCAGGGCATGATCCTAAACACAGTGCCCATGCCGTGCGTTCCGCCGCCCTGGGTGGTGACGTACGCGTACCCATCATTCACGCCGAATTGCAGCCCGCTAATAGGGTAAGCTCCGTCGTTTTGCACTCCACCGAAGTTCCAGAGGCTACTGTACTGCCACCAGCCGTTGGAATAGGTCCAGGAAAAGATTGAGCCACTTCCGTAGGTGCCGTCGGCAACGGTTGTTCCGTAGAAGTTTTTCTCGCCGGATGTCCCGTCCGTAACTGTGAGGCTAGTCCAAGGGCCCGCGGGAGACTCCCATGACGTGTTGCTGTCTGGGAAATGGTAGAGCAAACTAAAGTTCCATCCGTCGCTTGCGTCTAACTTGAAAAGGGTACCGCCCTCCCAGTTGGTGAAGGTATCATCAGGGAAACATCCGCGGCCCTTGTGATCCTCTCGCCAGAAAAGAAACCGGTACTTCGATCGCGACACCCGCAGCACGATTGAGGCGCAAACTCTGAGTTTAAATACCGTGCCGCAGCCGCCCGTCGAAAGCCAAAAATAGCACCCTCCGTCTGTGCCTCCGTCCAGTGTCGTGCCATAGAGCACGCCGCCTGGACCAATCATGACCCTGGATATAGGAGCCGAGCCATCCGCGCCTCCTTGAAAGTTGTACAGGGGCGTAAACACCCAACTGGAGCCGTGCTTGGTGAGTTGAAAGACCGACCCATAGCTGTTGGTTCCGGAGCCACACACCTGTCCGCAGGTCGTGCCATAGAGATTTCCTGCTCCGTCCGACGTCAAGCCAGCAGAGGGATAAGCTCCATCTACTGCGCCAGTGAAGTTGTAGATCACGCCGGTCTGCGTTTGGGCTGATTGGCTCAAGACAAGCGTGAGCGCAGCTAGAAACGCTATCGCCAATGCGGCCGTCACCGCGCGCGAGATGATGTTCAAGAGCAAATTCGGGAACTGATTTCTGCCTTGCATGAGGTTTGCCTCCTCGCCGTAGTGGCGCTGCCGAGGTTGATGAAAAGGGCGCACGCGGATGACGGGGAGAAGAAAGGTCGGAGCTTCTTACTTCTGGGTGCGCGATTTGAGCTACGTGGAAAATGGCCGGAGAAACTTCTCCCGATACACCCATCAGAATTTCACGCTGCTCGTGGCTGGCTTGTCAGTGACCGCTGTCGCTTGGGGGAGTGAGCCGGGAAAAACCGGCCCTCCGATTCCTGCGCAATTCGCGCCGCCAAAGGCGCGTTCCGCTATAATCCTCTCGCAAACCAGCTTCCCAACGGATTCGTGTCTCGAACTGCACGATTGTGCCGCGCGCTGGAGTGTGCAACCTCCAGCGCCGCCAAATTTTCCATGTTGTGAAACCGGCTTCGCCGCAAGATCGCCGAAGCTACAAGATGCGAGGAGAGAGTATGCCGAAGAACAGACTAGCAATTCTACTAATTGTCGTCGCAGCGATGGCGCTCGCCACAGCACCGCTGTTTGGCCAGGCGTCGCAAAGCGCTGCGGGCGGCGCGGACGCGCAAAACCAGGTCGCCAGCGATCAGGACGTTCAGTTGCTGCGCCAAAATCTTCGCGAGCAGCGCAAGCAAATCATGGCGGCGAACATGGTCCTGACCCCGGACGAGGCCACCAAGTTCTGGCCCATCTTTGACCAGTACCGCAAGGAAGCTATCCAGCCCAATGACCAGCGCTGGGCCCTGATCAAGGACTATGCCACCAACTACAACACCATGACCGATGCGCAGGCGCAGGATTATATGAAGCGATCGACCGCCGTCGACGAGCAGTTAATGAACCTGCGCATGAAGTATGTTCCCATCTTCGAAAAGGTGATCTCGGCCAAGAAGACGGCGCTGTGGTATCAGATCGATCACCGTGTCGACCTGATGATCAATCTGCAGCTAGCCTCGATTATTCCGATGGTGAACGCCAAATAAATAGAAGCACGCTACCATGAGCAGCACATCGCGATGATGTGCTGCCTTTGAAACGCTACTCCACCCTTGGTTCCCGCCGAGCTTGGGTTGCTTGCGATGTGGAGATTTCTCTCACGCTGAGGGTAGTTTCCGCGTTGCCGACAACCTATCCGAAGTCTATGTCTTTTGCTAGCTTGTGCCGAACCCGCTCGTGACATAAGATTGGCAACCTCCGATTCGAGACAACTTCATACGATTCACTCGGTCATGCCAAGGGGCTGATCAGACGAGAGGCATTGTGCTTTCTTTGAAGTCTGCAGTGAGCTGTTCGCTTGTGCTCTCCTTTGGCGCGTTCACGGGAGCAACCACCCTTGCCCAGCAGGTCACGGGCACCTTGGGATCGGCCGATGCCACCACCTCGATTAACGGTAAGCAGCTTCCGCCGCCGCCGCCGAAGTTCGGCGGGGTCATCAAGGAGAGTTACAAGGATTCCACCCCGTGGTGGCCGCCGCGCGTAGTGCCGCCCAAAGGGGCGCCCAATATCCTGCTCATCATGACCGACGACCAGGGTTATGGCGTCCCCAGCACCTTTGGCGGTGTAATCCCGACCCCGAACCTGGACCGCATTGCCAAGGCGGGGCTGCGCTACGTTGAGTTTCACTCGACGGCTCTGTGCTCTCCCACGCGCGCGGCGCTGATTACCGGCCGCAATCACCATTCGGTGGGGTACGGCGTCGTTGGCGAGCTTTCCACCGGCTACCCGGGCTATGACTCAATCATTGGCGTGGACAACGCCACCATCGGCGAGATCCTGAAGGAAAACGGTTACGCTACCTCGTGGTTCGGCAAAGACCACAACACGCCGGGATTCCAATACAGCAGCACCGCTGGTCCTTTTGACCAGTGGCCACTCGGCATGGGCTTCGAATACTTCTACGGTTTTCTTGGCGGCGAGACCGACCAGTGGCACCCCTATCTGTTTCGCAATACCAGCCTGGTATATCCCTGGATCGGCCACCCCGGTTACAACCTCATCACCGACATGGCCGACGACGCGATCCACTACCTGCACGACCTGAACGCATCGGCGCCGGACAAGCCGTTCTTCCTCTATTACGTGCCCGGCGGCTCGCATTCACCCCACCAGCCGACGAAGGAATGGATCGAGAAATTCAAAGGCAAGTTCGACATGGGCTGGGAAAAACTGCGCGAGCAGATATTCGAGAACCAGAAGCGCCTGGGCGTGATTCCGCCCGACACCAAGCTGACTCCCTGGCCGGACGGAAGCGCAACGTTTGGCGGAGCTAGCCTGCCCAAGTGGGATTCATTGGGCCCGCTGGAAAAGAAGATGTACGCCCGCGAAGCTGAGGTATTTGCAGCCTACACCGCCTATACGGACAACGAGATTGGCCGGGTGATCGATGAAGTGGAAAAAGAGGGCAAGCTCAACAACACGCTGATCATCTACATCGATGGCGACAATGGCACCAGCGCGGAAGGCAGCATATACGGCACGTTTAATCAGATGACCGCCTACAACGGCATCCTGAACATGCCGGAAGTTAAGCCCGTCCTCGCCATGAACGCGCTGCATTATGAAGACTGGGGCTCAGACAAGACCTATCCGCATATGTCGGTGGCATGGTCCTGGGCGTTCGATACGCCTTTCAAGTGGACCAAGCAAGTCGCGTCGCATTTCGGTGGAACGCGACAGGGGCTGGCGATTTCCTGGCCCGGACATATCAAAGATCCCGGCGGCATTCGCTCCCAGTTTCACCACGTCATCGACATCGTGCCCACCATCCTCGAAGCGACCGGAATCCCTGCCCCTGAGTCTGTCAAAGGAATCCAGCAGAAGCCGATTGAAGGCGTGAGCATGCTCTATACCTTTGACTCGGCCAACGCCAACGCGCCGTCGAAGCGCTCTACCCAGTATTTCGAGATGATCGGCAACCGCGCGATCTATCACGACGGCTGGATTGCCGCCACCACTCCTCCCTCACCACCCTGGGAGCTTGGCACCGGGAAACTACCACCGCTCGACGACTACAAGTGGGAGCTGTACAACATCGCCGACGACTATTCGGAGGCGAACGATCTTGCCGCCAGCAATCCCGCCAAACTGAAAGAGCTGCAAGCGCTGTTCTTGAGCGAGGCGGCAAAGTATCAAGTCTTTCCGCTGGATAATACCGGCTTCGTGCGCTTGCTCACGGCGCGGCCGAGCGCGGTCGCCGGAAAAACCGTGTTCACCTATGCCGGCGTGAACCCCGGAATTCCGATCGGCAACGCTCCCAGCATTCTCGATAAGGACTACACTATCACCGCGGAGCTAACCATCCCCGATGGCGGCGCGGAGGGGATGATTACGACCATGGGCGGCCGCATCGGCGGATACGGGCTGTACCTGACTCACAGCTTTAACTGGTGGCTCAGGAGCGATCTGTTTAAGACAGTCGGCTGGGGATTGTTGATTCTGGGACTGGCCCTGGTCTTCGTCGGCAGAGCTGGGAAGTGGAGAAAGCGCTTCGGCTATGCCTTCCTGCTGATCGCCGCGTTGGGACTGGTGGCCGTGTTTGCTACCGCAATCTTCGGCATCGGTCGAGGCAGGCCGGTTTTCGTTTACAACATGCTCGACCTGGAACGCACACGTTGGAGGTCCTTCTCCGCGCTCGACCCAGGTAAGCACACCGTCGTCTTCGACTTCAAATACGATGGCCCCGGACCCGGCAAGGGCGGTACCGGTGTGCTGATGGTGGATGGCAAGGAAGTAGACCGCAAGAAAATTGAGCACACCATTCCGTTGCTCATGTCGCTTGACTCTCTCGACATTGGGACGGTTACTCGAACCCCGGTGGACTTTGCCTTCGAATCTCCCTTCACCTTTACCGGGACCATCGACAAGCTGACTTACAATCTCGGCCCGTCGCAGTTATCGGCCGAGGACCAGAGGAAGGTGGACGACGCCATCGCGAGAGCCAACAACTAGGCAGCGGACGTGGACCGAATCCGGTTCATGGCAGGGAGTCAGCGATGAACACAAAAATGGTGTTGACGGCGTCGGCTGCGATTGAGGGTGCGACAGGCGCCGCTCTAATCCTTGTTCCTGAGATCGTTTCCCGTGTGCTCTTGGGGGTCGAGCTTAACAGTGCGGGCGTCGCCCTGGCGCGGGTTGCGGGACTTGGATTTCTCTCTTTAGCGATCGCCTGTTGGACGCGCGGGAATGGAGCCAGCACGCAGGCCATCCGCGCTTTGTTCGCCTACAACCTGCTCGTCGGCCTCTACCTTGGATACCTCAGGGTTGGCGGCGGTTTCACCGGATACCTGTTGTGGCCCGCTTGCATTCTTCACGTAGTGCTGGCAATCCTGTTGGCCCGCCCAGCGGTTGCATGACGGGCAAGCTGGAAGGAACAGTTGCTACGGGGCTGGCCAGAAACATCTCATTCAATAAATGAGGTTTCACGCCTTCGAAGCGGATTAATCACTCCACGAGGAGCCGTGTCCGGGGGCAATTCCACCTCAGGTAAGTCGGTCTGGCGGGTCATCAGCAACAGCCAGTGATAGCCGCGTATTCCGGGTGGTATGACTTTATAGATCCTCAGCCCCATTTCGCGTGCGGTGTCGCGCAGCCAACCCCGGTCGAAGATCACGGCAGCCGAAGGGTCGGCATACGAGATATACAGAGCGTTGAAACCCTCGTCCATCATGGGCAGGTCTGGCTTATCAAACAGAAACCAGGACGCTTGCAACACGCCTTGGGGATGCAGTATTCGCGCCGACTCGCGTAAGTAGTATTTGGCTTGCTCTTCCGTGAGATGGGTAAATACGGAGAGCGCATTCACCAGCGTGAACTGCGCGTCCGCGACCGGAAACGGTGCGGTCAAAGGCTTTTCGCGGCCGGGGTTGAGGCTCACGTTGAACACGTCGTGGTGATAGAAGTGGAATTGAGGTGCGGCGGGGTGAAGGTAATCGTTGCACCAGCGAATCATTTCGGCATGCAGGTCCACTCCGACGTATAACGCCGGACAGGGCCGCTGCAAAATCAGTTGGCGCGCAACCCGGCCGCAGCCACAGCCGAAGTCAAAGACAGTCTGGTAGGACTCTTTTTGCAGCCAGGGATAAACCAACTCACCTTTGGGATTGTCGTAAGCCTCCGGATCGAACGGGCCGACCAGACGGCGCATCTCAATTGGGGGAAGTGGAAGTTGGCCGTTCTGCTGAACCGGGTTAGCCTTGCCTCCCGATGCAGACCGTGTCGGAGAGTTCTTTGCCGCTGCCTGGATGCGGCGCAGGTCTCGGCGGTATTGCAGCCAATTGGCCGCCCTTTTCAGCGTTGAGTGAAAATAGGGGATGGCCCTAAGACGATCATTAATGAAATCGGCAATGCGGTAGCGTAGTGCAGCCCGGGAAAAATGTTCGTCAGGTTTTTGCGAGTCACTCATCGGCAAGCAGATAAGGTCACCGCGCTATGGTACTAGACCTGGCCCCTAATCCCTGTTCACTTTTCTAGTCGTAATACTCCAGCCCCAGGTGCGTGATCATCTCTTCGCCCTTCAGGTGGCGGAGGGTGTTCTTCAGCTTCATCGACTGGATGAACAGGTCGTGCTCGGGATAGAGGCCCTCGGCCGTCATCGGCGATTTGAAGTAGAAGCTGAGCCACTCCTGGATGCCGATGCCGCGCAGTGCCGGCGAGCGCTTCGCCAGATCGAGGAACAGCACGAGGTCGAGCACGATAGGCGCGGCCAGGATCGAGTCGCGGCAGAGGAAGTCGACCTTGATCTGCATCGGGATAGCCGAGCCAGCCGAAGATGTCGATGTTGTCCCAGCCTTCTTTGTTGTCGCCGCGCGGCGGATAGTAGTTGATCCGCACTTTGTGGCAGATGTTGCCGTAGAGCTCGGGATAGAGTTCGGGTTGCAGGATGTGCTCCAGCACCGATAGCTTCGACTCCTCCTTGGTCTTGAATGACCCGGGATCGTCGAGCACCTCGCCGTCGCGGTTGCCGAGGATGTTGGTGGAGAACCAGCCGGCAAGGCCGATCATGCGCGCTTTGAAGCCGGGCGCGAGGATGGTCTTGATCAGCGTCTGGCCGGTCTTGTAGTCCTTGCCGCAGATGGGCGCGTGCATCTGCTTCGAGAGGTCGTGCATGGCGCGAATGTCGACGGTGAGATTGGGCGCGCCGTTGGCGAAGGGCACGCCTTCCTTCAGCGCGGCGTAAGCGTAGACCATCGAGGGCGCGATGTTCTCGTCGTTAGCGTGCATCGCCTTCTCGAGCGCCTCGACGGATTTGTGCGCCGGCCCGGCTTCAATGAACGTTTCGGTCGAGCCGCACCAGATCATCACCAGCCGATCGGCCCCGCTGGACTGCTTGAAGTCGCGAATGTCGTCGCGCAATTGCTCGGCCAGCTCCATCTTGTTCTTGCCCTTTTTGACGTTGGGGCCGTCGAGGTTCTTGACGTAGTTGTGGTCGAAGACCGCTTTGCGCGGCTTGATCGACGACAGGAACGGCTTCACCTGCTCCAGCAGCGAGCGCTCGAGCACTCCCGCTTTGCCGGCGGCGGCATACATGTCGTCTTCGAAGATGTCCCATCCGGTGAAGACCAGGTCGTTGAGTCCGGCGAGCGGAACGAAATCTTTGATCTTGGGCGAGCGGCCCTCGGTGCGTTTGCCCAGGCGGACGGTTCCCATCTGCGTGAGCGACCCGATGGGAGCTGAGATCCCTTTGCGTACCGCTTCAACGCCGGCGACGAATGTGGTGGCGACCGCGCCCATGCCGGGAATCATGATTCCCAGCTTCCCTGTAGCGGGCGCGATCTCGCTCGGGCCCGGCTTAACTTTATCGATTGGCATATGTATTAGTCCGTTTCGTGAAGATATGGGTTTATCAAAACCATCTGTTGAGACCATCTACAGGACTTGCGCTTTGTATCTGGGCGCGCCTTTAGTCGTGCCGAAGATGATGTATAAAAGGTAGGGCCTTAGCCCCTGCAAGATGGATGGCAGGGGCTAAAGCCCGCATCCACGTTGCAGCATTTTGCGGCACGGCTGAAAGCCTGCCCTGAGCGCAGTCGCAGGGCCCTGCCCTGCCCTGATACCAAACCACTCATGAGACAACCTTCCATGTTCTCGTATTGACGGCGGGGGCGCAATTGCCGCACCTCGAACGGTGCGCTTTCCCCACTGTGCTGCAATCTGAAGGATTTGGCGGAGACCCATGGCAGACTCAAAAATCGCGGTTGTGACCGGAAGCTCCAGCGGAATTGGGCTGGTGACTTGCGTGGAGTTAGCGCGGAATGGCTATCGCGTGGTGGCCACCATGCGCGATCTGGGACGCGGCGCCCGGCTGGAAGAGGCTGCGCAGAAAGCCGGCGTGCGCGATCGCATGGATCTTCGGCGTCTCGACATCACCGAGACGGACACGCTGGCCGGCGCAGTTGAGGAAATCATTCGCGATCACGGCCGTATCGACGTGCTGGTGAACAACGCCGGATTCAGCAGCGCCGGTTTCGCCGAAGACATCCAGCTGCACGAACTCCGCCACCAGATGGAGACCAACTTCTTCGGCAACGTCGCCATGACGAAAGCCGTGCTGCCGATCATGCGCCGGCAGCGTTCCGGCCACATCATTCAAATGAGTTCGATCGTAGGCCGTCTGTCTGCGCCGATGCTCAGCAGCTACTGCGCCTCGAAGTTCGCGCTGGAGGGCTGGAGCGAAGCGCTGCGCGTCGAGGTGCACTCGCTCGGCATTCGTGTGGTGCTGATCGAGCCGGGCGACTACGACAGCGACATCTGGACTCGCAACGTGGTGGTTGGCAAGCAGGCGATGGATCCCAGTTCGCCGAACCGGGAGCGCAGCCAGCGCTTTGTCGAGTTCATCAAGTCACGCGCGCCCAAGCGCCGCGATCCCCGCGAGGTCGCACAGCTGATCGTGCGCTTGGCCAACGATCCCAATCCCAAGCTGCGCTATGTGATCGGGCCCGACGCCAAGCTGCACCTGCGCTTTCGCGCGCTCATGCCATGGCGACGGTACGAGCGCATCGTGGCCAAGGTAAGCAGGATCGATTAAAGCGTGATCGAGCGATTCTTGATTTGTCATCCCGACCGTAGAGAAGTGGACCGCGGGATCGGCGGTCTCCGCTGTGCGGTTATCGGCTGCCGCGCCTCATCTATCCAGCATGTGGGAATCCGTCAGCATCGCTGAAAGTGATTAGCCCAGCGCGGAAGCGCTGGGTGTCCGTCATTATTGAAAACCGCAGCCCCTTCAGGGGCGACACCCAGGTGTGCCGCCGCCGAAGCGGCTCCGTTAGATTTGGAGAGCCACCCAGCGCGTCCGCGCTGGGCTGATTACTTGTCCTTCGTCTCTGTACAAGACATGTCCACACAGCAACCATCGCGCATCGTCGCTGCTAACAAACCCACGCTCTCCCGCGACCTCGGCATCTCCCATGCCAGCGCCATCGTCGTCGGCACCGTCATCGGCAGCGGAATCTTTCTTGTTCCTGCCGAGATGATGCAGGCGGTCGGCTCGGCGTGGCTCGTTTATGTCGCATGGATTGTCGGCGGCGCGCTGTCATTGGCAGGCGCGATCACCTACGCCGAACTCGGCGCCATGAAGCCGCAGGCCGGCGGTGAGTACGTCTACATCCGCGATGCCTACGGTCCGCTGCCCGGATTCCTCTACGCGTGGACGTGGTTCGCAGTCGCCAAACCTGCGTCGATTGCCACGCTGACTGTCGGCTTGGTGCGCATCCTCGGAACGTTTCCGGCGCTGGCGTTCTTTAATCACGCCGCGATCAGCACGCCGTTCGTCATTACCTACGGACAACTGGTGGCCATCGTCGCCGCCGCGCTTATCACTGGCTTGAATTACATCGGCATCAAGCGCGCGGGCGACTTTCAGCTCGTGTTCACGCTGCTGAAGCTCGTGATCATCGTTGCCGTCTCGCTGTTGGTCTTCACGGCGCCGAGCGGTACGTGGCGGAACTTCGCAACATCGTTTGCCGGCGCGACCGGCGGCTTCGCAGGATTTATGGCGGCTCTCGTCGCAGCGCTCTGGGCGTATGACGGATGGAACGATCTGAACATGGTGAGCGGCGAAATTCGCGATCCCGGCCGCGCCATTCCGATCGCGCTCATCGTCGGCGTGGGCGTGGTCGCCGCACTTTATATGGTGACGAATGCAGCCGTGCAATACGTGCTGCCGGCGGCGAGCATTGCCGCTTCTCCGCGACCGATGTCGGAAGCAACCGCCGTCGCCATAGGAGCGTGGGGCGCGGCGATTGTTTCGGTCGGCATGGCCGTGTCCATCCTGGTCACGCTGAACGGCACTATCATGAGCGGCGCGCGCGTGCCCTTCGCCATGTCGCGCGACGGATACTTCTTCAAGTCGATGGCCGAGGTGCACCCGCGCTTTCACACGCCGTCGGTCGCGCTGATCGTGCAGCTTGTGTTGTCCATCGTGCTGCTGCTGTTCGCCGGAAGTTTCCGCCAGCTGTTCTCGCTGGCGATCTTTGCGGAGTGGCTCTTCTACATGATCGCGGCCAGCACCGTCTTCGTGCTGCGCAAGAAAGAGCCGGATACGCCGCGGCCGTATCGAACTTGGGGCTATCCGGTGGTTCCGGCAGTGTTCATCATCGCAGCGGCGGTGCTGTTGTACTTCACATTTACCGAGAACATTCGCAATTCCGCGTGGGGCGTGCTGGTGATTGCGGCGGGAGTGCCGATCTATGGGTACTTTGCGAGGAAGAAGAAGGTAGCTAGTAACTAGTAGCTAGTAATTAGGGTGAGTAGCGTATGAACTGATGGTTGCTAACTACTAGTTACTAGCTACTAGTTACTAATTACTGCATGATCGCCCCGCACGCGATGCGATCACCCGAGTTTCCCGACGGATCGGTCTTATAGTCATCGGCCTTGGCGTGAATCATGATCGACGTGCCACCGTTGGCGAACAGCGAGTTCGGCTCGCTACCGGTGCCGAGCATCACATCGTCATCCCTCACTGTAGCTTTCGCCGTGCCGTTATCCTTGACGGTGAAGTTCCGCATATCGCCGGAATGATGGCCCTGCGGATTGTCGAAGCCGTGCTGCTTGCTGGTGGGATTGAAGTGCGGCCCGGCAGACTTGAAGTCCGGCGGATCGCACTTGGCCATCTGATGGAAGTGCACGGCGTGCTCGCCCGTAGGCAAATTCTTGAGATCGAGCTTCACCTCGACCCCCGCGCCCTTCGCATAAATGGTCGCGGTGCCGACGTCGGCGCCTTTCGCATCTTTTAACTCCACGATCTTCATCTTGGCTGCTTTGGATCGCGCGTACGCGGGCATCAGGCAAACGGTTAAGGCCGCGACAACCAACAGAGTGCGAATCAGCTGTGAGCGCTTCATAACTTGGGAGTTTTATCACGAATCGAGGCCCCCGCACAGGGCTAATCGCTTGTAACAAAGCGTTCACAATTGGTTGCCGGAATCGACCGGAGCGAGCCGGCTACGAATTTCCCAGAATGTCCGCTGGCGTGATTCGTCCGGCCATCAGGTCGACATCGGCTTTCGCACGATTGCCTACCTGGTTAAACCAGGCCGACTGCTGCATCTGCTGCGATGCCGTCTGCCAGTCCTGCACGTTGATCGCCTTGATGGCCTGAACAAACTTCGAGAAGCCCGCCAGTCCAAGATTGAAGATCATGTCGACGATCACGATCTGCTTGTCACCGGGAACGCTGTCGAAGGCGGGAACTGGAGTGTGAGCATTGCTAACCGCCTGGTTCAGTCCTTGATCGAGCAGGGTGTCGATCTGAGCGTCGGTGAGGAGTTGCGTGCCCGCGCGCACCTGAGCATAGTCCAAACCCAGGGCCGCGATTGCCGCCTGCGCGCCATTGGCATCGAGATTGAAACCTACACCGACGCTTGGATGACCCATGGTGTCGGTGTAACTTTTGTAGCGACGGCCTTCCCAGTGTTCAATCCATGCGCTTGCGATAACGAGATCCATTTGACTCCTTGTGGCATACAGCCCGGCGTTCCAACGTTGTGTAAATTAACAGACAAGGCCAACAGCACAAAAGTCGGTCAGGCTGTCACCGGCGAAAAACGCAATCAGCACCGGCCCGATGCACTGGCCAGATAAGGCCGTCCAAGAATAGCAGCCATCGCCCTCGAAAGCTAGGCATGTTATTGGCATTTCCGCCTGCGATTAAAGCGCTGACATTTGCCGTGCCCGACTGCAACAACATATGTCGCTCAGCGCCCCCGGTATGGGTGGTTAACGCCAAGGCGTCGACGCGAACCTGCGTTCCAGGATTGGCAAGCCGTATGAGACCATCCATCACGGCGAAAGTTGTGTTCTGGCCATGCGTCATGCTGGCGATCAGGTTCAAGACATTACCGAACTTGTCTACTGCGTTAGTGAAATCATTGGTATTGACAGGCTGGTTCTTCCTGCCTGCGAGAACCAGCTTCTGCAGCTGAGAGAACGCCTGGAACAAGTCTCGCTCGGCCTGAAACAAGATGGAGGTTGCAAATCGATTAGCGATATTCGTTGAAGTATCGAAAACCTCAGTGGGATCCTGAGGAATCGGTACTCCTGCAATCGGCGATACGGCGGCGATATTCGCGTTGGCCAGAATCGAGCCGGCCTGCACAAAATTGAATTGTTGGTTCCAGTACAGCGTCTTCACATCGTCGTTGACATACATCCATCCAATGCTCGAGATACCTTGGAGGCCAATGAAGTCGCCGAGCACGATCGGCTTGAGGATATTCCGCACGGTTGCTTCGTCGATAGCTTGATCGGAGAAAAGATTTTGGATGGCGTCGGGCGTGAACATCACCCGGTATTCGCCATCGATCTCGCCATAGGAGTTCTTATCGAGTTGCAGCACAGGAGCCAGCCCGGTGAGAGTCGCTCCCGCGGAATCCAGCCCAACTACCTTGGCAAAGGCTAAAGCATTCTGCAGTTGCTGAGGAGTGGTATTGGTGTTGGTAAAGCTCATGTCGTAGGCGGCGTCATATCCCGTGATGACGTCAATGAGATATTCCTTGTGCTTTGCGTCGTACTGGCTGCCATCAATGACGTTGTTGGTGATGGCCATGAACTGAAGCGTGAAGTTGGTCTTGAGGGTTTCCTCCGCCTTCGTCGTCTTGCGCATCTGGTTCTGCTGCGCCTGCATGTCGATTGTGGTGAACACGTTGAGACGCCCGCCGGCAGTGGAGCGGATCTGCTGATCGGCCTCAGTCAGCACCTGATAAGAGTTTTGGTACTGGTAATTGAAGTGCCAACCTACGATGTTGATCTTCACTCCACTCGAAGACTTCAAGTTGTGCGTAAGGCTGCCCTTATTGAGAACTACGACCTGGGGGTTATAGTCTGCCAGGATTGTGGAGAAGTCTCCGACTCCGGCGGCCTGGATCAGCGGAATTCCGCGCGCATCGTTGAGGTTGATGTCTACGTCTATCAGCGCCTGAGTCTCGCTGCTCTTCTCCCAGGCGGCATTGAGCTCAAGCGTAAACGACTGGCTTGAGGCGGCCTTGAGAGCGTCGTTGAAGTGCTGCCAGAAGGCCGCAGTCTTATTGGAGATCTGCTTGGCGAGATTGAGCAGCTTTTGCAGATCTCCAGCCGGAATATCCTGAAATGCCTTGCCGATGACACGGCTGATAAGCCCCTTGGCTGCGTCGGATGCCTGCTGCTCAAGGTTGGCGACGGTATCGAATTTGGCGATCTCGTTAAAGATCGGATCGAGCCCGAACTTGGATTTCGCCAGGCTGATAAAGTTTCGGATGTCGGAATTGGCTTGGTCTTGCAGCAGAGACAGCGTGCTATTGACCTTTTGCTGCACTTCCTGAAGAGGGTTCTCGAGTATTGCGGTTAGCGGGTCGCCCTCGGTCAACTGCTGGAAGACGTTCCACAACACCGGCGGAATGCCGCCTTGAACGTTCTTGCCAAAGTCCGAGAGACTCTTCAGCGCCGATATATTTTGCAATGCCGACAACAAGTCGTCAGCCTTGCCCGTCGCCACATTGAAGTAGCGATCGAAAAGCGTAACCGCAGTGTTGCCTAGGTTCTGATAACTGTTGACAACATTGTTCAGCCGATTCAGCAGGTTGGTAAAATCCGGAGTGTTGGCCGCAATTGTGCCAATCTCCTTGCCAACGAACTTAGAAACAAAATTGCCGGCCAAGCTGTCCAGCTTGTTCTTTAGATCGGTGCCAGAAGTTATTCCGCCCGCCTGAGTGATTACGTTGTCGACCAGATTGAGCCAGTTCTTCGCATTGACGCCGAGCAAGGCTCCCAGGAACTCCTGGCCAGTTTGCGGCAAGCCACTTAAGTCCGAAGTCACACCGATCTGCACGTCGGCGGCGAACTGCAGGTCTTTCGTGCTCTTGCGGAAGACCTGGACGTTGGCCCAGCCAGGCTGCGCGCCAGCCCGCACCTGCACGGTAAACTGACCGGCGATCTGACCCGCCATTGACAGCTTGCCCAAGACGCTCAGACCGTACGACTCGGATAGCTTCAGGTTCAGGATATCGAGAGCCTTTGTACCTTTAATGCTATAACCGGCGGACGCATTCACCGCCAGCTTTAGAGATCCGCCCATCTCGAGCGAGTAGAGCACGCCAGCGTCCGGCGCCTGCTTCAACGTTCCCGGTAATGCCAGATTCTTGAAGAAGTCATCGAGGATCGTTTGCAGCGAATCGTTCGCCGGGTAAGGGCGGGCACAGACATAACGGCCATTTCCGTTGGCATCAAGCTCAGCCCCTACGCCGAGAGCTCCGTATTTAAACGAACCGGCCACTGATAGATCCGCGCTGCCACCCACGTCGAGAGTCATGGCTACGTGCTGATTATCCAGGCTTGCGCTGACATGAAACTCCTTGTCGAGATCGGGAGCGGCCTGGGCATTGTTGTGACAAATAGGCGCGAGCGTCACATTGGTTTTGGCGTCGAAGTCGAGTTTGATGCTTCCTTTGTTGCCACCGCCAAAATTTGACTTGTCCCCTTCCTTTATCGCGAACGAAGTCTTGACGATCGGATTGGCCGCGTTGCAGTCGATGGGCTTGGTTGGATCTGGAAGGTCGATATCCACCGAACCGTTGGCTCCGCTCCAAAGAGGAATGTTGTTACTGGAATAGGTCAAGTCAGGCATCGTGTTTCTCCGTTTCAGGCTTGATGGGTACTTCTTAGCCTGGTGAAGCGCAAAGGATGGTAAGTCCGGCCACACGACCAGACGCGTCAGATGGAATTCTGTACGGAACCCTAACGAGGCAAGTAGGTCAAAGGTAGGTGGAGTCTATGAACAATTTGCACGAATGTCAACAGACTTGAGTTGAAATTAATGTAAATAGACACAGAAGCTGGGCCGGTAAGATGGCCGGCAGCCGCATGCAAGGTTTCGAGTACACCGAGCTCAACACTGCACTAATGACGACCTAGCAGACTATAAGTCCATGTACTCCGGATGGTAGTCCTTCCAGATTCCGGTAGGGGCGGCGATCTGGCGAACCGGCATATCTTCGGCGTGGCGCGCGGTGCGCACCCATTCCCAGGCGCGCAGCATTTCGGACTTATCGTAGTAGCGCGTCTCGGCTTCCAGAATCGCGGCGCCTGCAGTGACGATGGCCACAATCTCTTCCCACTTGTCGGCGCCCACGATGGCCATGCGCGCAATGTGTTCGGAGTGCTTTTGCAGGAAGCGCATCTCATCCCAGCGCGCCTTCCAGTCGGCGCCGCGCATCTGCGAGAGGTCGGCGAGGATGCCGATGGGCTTATGCTTGCGCTCGTGAATCAGGAACTCGATCTGCGGTTCGAAGGCCTTGATGTCCTCGTCGGTCATTTTGCCGATGACTTGGAATCCCAGTACTCCGCCTGAACTCTCCTTGAGTCGTTCGATCATTCCGTAAAGCTCCTTTGGGCATGTTGCAGTATAGCGTGGGCGCGGCTGGCTACTGTTTCAATGTCCTCTCCAGGATGTCCTGGACGTTCTTCGAAAGCCCCGCGCTCGAGAGTCTTTGCAGCACATCACGCGCCTTGGATTGCCGGTCGCTATCGAATCGCCGCCACGGCTCGAAGAGCTTGGCCAGCCGCGCCGCCACCATGGGATTGATGGGATCGATCTTCTTGATGCCGTCGCCGAGGAACTCGTACCCCGAACCGTCGGCCGCGTGGAAAGCTCGAACATTACGTGCACCGAAAGCGTCGTAGATGGAACGCGCGCGATTGGGATTCTTCAGCTCGAAGAGTTTGTGTTCCGTAAGCTTGCGCACGCGCGCGATAGCGTCCTCGCGCGGCGCCACGGCCTGCACCGCAAACCATTTGTCCACGGCGATGGGAATGTGCTGCCACTGCTTAATGAAAGCATCGAGAGCCTGATCGAACAGATCGCCTTCCAGCTGGGCGAGCGCCACCAGCGCGCCCATCCGCTCGGTCAGGTTGCGAGCTCCTTCGAACGCCTTCATGATCAGGGCTCCCTGTTCGGTTCCCAGCGCCGCGAGCAGATCGAGAGCGGTGTTCCGCAGCGCGCGCTTGCCGACATGCTCCTGCTCGGGGGAGTTGGGATCCGCATCCGACGCCGCTGCCAGATCCTCAAGACGCTGTTTGCTGGCCTGCGCGATTTTGCGACGAAGAGCGCTTCGCGCCTGAAAGAGCTTTTCCGGATCAGGCTTGTCGCCAAACTGAATGAGCCGGACCAGCGTAGGAGTACGCAACGCGACTGCGGTGAAAGCTCGGTCTTTGTCAGACTGCTCCAGCTCGCGGGCCAAAGCAGACGCGATTTGATCTGCCGGCGGAACTGCATCCGGCGTACCTGCGGCTTCGGCGAGGATCGCGGCCGTCATCAGACTCTGACCGGCGTCCCAGCGCGTGAAGGGATCGGGATCATACGCCATCTGCGCCAACCGCTCGCGAACACCCAGTCCATCCTCGAGCGCTACCGGCGCGCAGAAGCCGCGCAGAAGAGCCGGAATCGGCTCGCTGGCCACATTGTCGAAGACGAAGGTCGTCGAATCGTTCTCCAGCACCAGATTGAATTCCGATTGCGGCGCCGGCGTTTCGCGCAGTTGAGCTGTGAGCTGGGAACCGTCCTGTGAGAGGAAGCCGACCTTGAGCGGAATAGGCAGCGCTTGTTTCGTGTCCTGGCCTGGCGTGGGCGACGTCTTCTGCGAAACCTTCAGGCGATACGCGCGCGCGGCGGCATCGTACTCGCCCTTCGCGACCACATGCGGCGTTCCGGCTTGCGTATACCAGCGGAAGAAATCGGTGAGCTTGCGCTTGCTGACTTCGGCGAAGCACTCCACGAACTGCTCGACGGTCACGGCCTGGCCATCCCAGATTCTGAAATACAGTCCCCATGCCGCGGAAGAAATTGTCTTCGCCGATGAGCGCGCGCAAGGTGCGCACCAGTTCAGCACCCTTGTTGTAGACCGTCGCGGTGTAGAAGTTCGTGATCTCGGTATAGGTGTCGGGACGAACGGCGTGCGCCAGCGGCCCGGCATCTTCCGCGAACTGGCGCTCGCGCAGCGCCTGCACATCTTTGATTCGCTTGACCGCGCGCGATCTCTGATCGGCGGAGAATTCCGAATCGCGATAGACGGTGAGACCTTCCTTCAGGCACAGCTGGAACCAGTTGCGCAGCGTGATGCGATTGCCGGTCCAGTTGTGAAAGTACTCGTGGCCGACGACGCGCTCGATGTCTTCGAAGTCATCGTCGGTCGCTGTGTCGGGATCGGCCAGCAGGCGCGAAGAGTTGAAGATGTTGAGACCTTTATTCTCCATCGCGCCGAAATTGAAGTCGCGCACGGCCACGATGTGAAACTCGCCGAGATCGTATTCGCGCCCAAAGACGCGCTCATCCCAGACCATCGCACGCTTCAGCGATTCCATGGCGTAACGGGCACGTTGCGCGTCGCCCTGATCCGTGTGAATGTGTAGCTTGACGTGCCGGCCGGAGGTCGTGGTGTGCTCGTCGGTGATGGTGTCGAACGAACCGGCCACCAGCGCGAACAGGTACGACGGTTTGAGATGCGGGTCCTTCCAGATCGCATAATGCCGCCCGCCGGCAGCCTCTCCATGGTCGAGCAGATCGCCATTGGAGAGCAGGGTGGGATATCGCGCTTTGTCCGCCTCCATGTGGACCTCAAAGCGCGAGAGCACGTCGGGACGGTCGAGCGAAAACGCGATATGGCGGAAGCCTTCCGACTCGCATTGCGTGCAGAAGCGGCCGCCGGAAATGTAGAGGCCCTCGAGTGCGGTGTTGTCTTCTGGACAGATGACGGTGTCGATCTCGAGCTTGAAGGTCGCGGCCAGCGGCGTCTCGATGATGAGGCGCTCGGGCTCCTGCTGATAGTGCTCTGGCGAGAGCGGCTCACCGTTAAGTGATACGCGCTCGATCTTCAAGCCGACGCCGTCCAGCGCCAGCGGCTTACCGTCGTCGATGAGCCGCCGCACGTTGTAGCGAGTGCGGACGCGGGTTTCGCGCGGATCGAGATTGAAGGAAAGTTCAAGGTCAGTGGCAAAACTGCAGGGACGATAATCGGCGAGCCGCTTCACGGCGGTGTCTTGATCGGGCACAGGTTTCTCCGAGAACTATCAGAATACCAGCTTGAAAACGAGGGTCGAACTGCCGTGGCGCACGAGGGTCGGTGCAGTTGAGTTTACAGGAAGTCAACTTCGTGTGTGTGTCTCGTATCAGGGCACGGCTTAAGCCGTGCCGCTTCGCGGGCTAAGACTATGGTTCGGAGCCACTGCGCGAAACGCGCAGTGGCTCCAACCCGCAAAACGGCGGCAGCGGCTGTTCGGCACGACTGAAGTCGTGCCCTGATACGAAGCCTTGAATCGCGAGTCCCGCCGCAGGCGGGACGAAAGTGATTAGCCGACCTCGGAAGCGGTGGGCGCCAGAGGCGTACAAGGTTGGTGAGCCCCGTCGGGCGGCACATACATCACACGAGAATTTCGATTCCGTGAAAGTTCTCGTAGAAGTCGAGTGGGATCTTCTGGCCTGGCATGTGGACGAAAGTCCTGATGCTTGAGCCACAAGCGAATTCGCTCCGCTTGCGGTTCGTCGCCATTCCATTGCAGCGATGAAATTCGCGTGCGGCTGCCGGGCGTCATCTCGAACGACAACGTGCGGTGACCGCGCAGGACTTCGATTCGGATGGGCTGGTTTTGCTTCACTGCCCACTTCAATCCGGCAGCGCTGAAGGGATATCCGTTTACGGTGTTGATGACATCGCCGGGCGCGATGCCCGATCTGCCTGCAGGACTATCGTCGGGAACGTCGGTGATGGTTGGGGTGATACTTTCGCGGAAGAGCAAGCCCAGGTAAGGGACCGTTTCCATCTCGATGCGAAATCCCAGACGCGTCAGCTGGTCTTTGATGCTGAGATCGGAAGTCGTGGCAATCTCGCGGCGGACAAGTTCGCCCAGGCCGGGCTTGCGTGCGTCGAGGAAGGTGACGATGTCGGCCGTCGTGTATCCGCCCTCGACGTTGATGTAGCGATCATAGAACGCCGCGAAAGCGCGATCCAGCGAATCGTCGTGCAGGCGCAGCTCGGCGTCGATATCGAAGGCGATAACCATCCCTTTGTCGTAGTAGTCGATGGAGTTGTTGCAACGGCCCGCATAGCGGCGATGGTTGACGAAGGTAGCCAACGAAGAATCGATCGCGGTCACGCGAGAGAACGCCGGAACAGCTGAAGCCTGGCGATAGAAATTCACTATCGAGCTGAAGAACTGCTCCCCGGTGTAGACGCCGGTGCGGGTCAAGGCAAGAAATTCGTAGTATCGCGTGATGCCTTCGCCCACCCACAGATCCTTCTGTATAACTTCCATCTCGCAGGTCGGGCTTGCCCAGCGGCGCCGGCTTCAGCCCGCAAACATTCCAGGCGTGAAAGAGTTCGTGCGCAAGGAGGCGCAGCGCGAAGCTGGTCTTGGCGGGATCGACGAAGACATCCGGGCCGAGGCCGCAGACGCTGCTGGTCGCGTGTTCCAGTCCCCAGTGAGCATTGGGACTGCACGACAGGATGAAGGTGTAGTCCTCGAAGGGAAACTTGCCGAAGACTTCAGCGAATTCTTCCGCGATCTTCGCAACTTCGTCGGCGAAATGATCTATTTCCGATTCATGGCCCAGCGCACGATCGATAAAGACAAGATAGAAGGGAGTGCCTCTGACGTTGCGAACGATTCGATCAAAGCGGCCGATGACTACGGGCGAATCCAGCAGCGTGAGGTAGCTGGGATAGTTCCAGGTAGCTGTGCCTTCCCGGCGCGTCGCGCCAGAAGGATGATGAATCGCCCAGCCTTCGGGAAGCTTGTAGGTGACGGAGCAGGCGCCATTCCAGTCCGGCGGACGAAGGTAGCGCGTGCCCATCAGGATTCCATAGTCGGATTCGAGCAGGCCGCATAGCTCGGCGTACTCCAGAGCATAGGCGTAGACGATGTAGGTCAGGACGATGTTTCCTGTGCCGCGGGAGATTTCAAATCCCTGCCAGCCTTTGCGGGTGATGTTTAGCGGAGCGCCGGATGCAGCGTCGATTGCTTTCAGGTTGAACAGGTCGCGGGCGAACGGCAGAAAGGCGTACGCACCCGGCGCCCAGGTCGGCAATTCGACATGAACATCACCCTGCGCGTGCGGACCGGTGAGCCGCAGCTCAATCGTCAGTTCGTGCTGGGCGGGATGGATTAAGACCGTGTATGAGAGGGTCGAAGTCGTATCCGTCGTCGATACGTCGGCAGGATGAGCGACACTCTTCTTCATGCGAGGAACAGTATATAGAGGCAGCTGTGCCGTCGGCGTGAAGCTGATTCCGGTAAGGCGCTGCTGGAGCGGAGTAAAAGCGATCCGGTCGACGCCCGGGTGCTGGCCGAGTATGCGGCGCGCATGCCGTTTCGTCGCTGGCAGCGGCCGACGGCGGCGGCGCTGTCGCTGACCGTGGTGGTACGGCGGCTGCATGCGCTGACGGAGACGGCCACGCGGGAGAAGAACCGGCTGCATGCGCTGTCGGTGACCGCGACCAGTTTGAAGATCGTGGTGCTGGAACTGCGGCGTAGCCTGCAATGGATCGAGCGCTCGCAAGCCCGGCTGACGCGGGCCGCCCGCCAGATCATCGCTGGCGATGGGCAGCTGCAACGGCGTTTCCAACTGCTGCTCTCGTTGCCCGGAGTGGGCGAGACCAGCGCCTTGCAGCTGCTGGGCGAGCTGGCGTTGCTACCCGCCGATGCCGAGGTGCGACAGTGGGTGGCGTATGCCGGCCTGGACCCGTGCCAGTGTTCGTCGGGATCGTCGCTACGCAAGCGCCGACACATCAGCAAGCTGGAAATGCGGCCGGGTGTACATGCGGCGCTCGGCTCAAACAGGCAACCGTTATGCGGCACGACTGAAGTCGTGCCCTGTTACAAAGCGCTGGCTGTACGAATTCTTCAGCGGCCTGCAAGCCGGACTTGGGGAGCGCCTTCAACTGCACCGCTGAAGCGGTGCTGCACCCGAAGCCGAGGCTAAAGCCCGATTCTTTTTTGCGTGCTATAGGCACGGCTGAAGCCGTGCCCTTCCACCCAGGGCTGGACGCTGGCCTGAAGGCCAGCACTACCCGAGCCGTTCACGCGGCGCTCTCGCCTTCGCCGGCGTGGTACTGGAACACGTCCTCCAGCGGCACGCCGAAGACGTGGGCGATGCGGAACGCCACCTCCAGCGACGGCGAGTACTTGTCGCCCTCAATGGCAATCACCGTCTGGCGGGTGACGCCGACCTTCTCCGCCAGCGCCTGCTGCGTCATCTCCGCACGGTCAAAGCGCAAGCGGCGAATGTTGTTTTGGATCCGCCCGCGCGCCATCACAGACCCCGCCGGTAATAGAAGAGTTGGGTGAGGGACTTGGTCAGCTCGGCGATGACCATGAAGAGCAGCATCACGTTGACGGACAGAAACGGCGTGAGCGGGATGCGCGTGGCGCCGGCCAGACCGGCCACGATGAAATAGGTGATCACCAGCCCGGCGCCCGTTGCCAGCACCAGATAGGCGTTGCGGTAGGCTTTGCACTCGATCAGGATGTCGCGCTCGTCCTTGCGCTCGACGCCGCCCTCGATCGCCAGCGCGATGTGATAGACGATCTCGATGACGATGATAGCGATGACGGTGAAGATCAACCGGCCGAGGCTGCTGCCGTTGAAGTCGGCGCGGCCGATGTCGCGCAGCGTGCCTGCGAAGTAGACGCTGTAAACGACCACCATGGCCAGCAGCGATCCCAGGATGCTTTTTTCCTGATAAGACATATCCATGACCCAACCTCCGTTCAATGCGAAGTAATGTGCAACGAACAAAATGTAAGCTAATAGGTACTTAATGTCAAGTTTATTTAACATAAAGAATGTTAATTTTTACTTCGGTGGAGTGGTTGCCGACGGATTACAGAACCGATCACCCCGCGCATCAGCGGCGAACGCCCCAACCTAGCCAACAGAATGGAGAGAAGCAGGTCCCTCGACTCCGCTTCGCTTCGCTCGGGATGACAGAACGGGGCAGCCGATCGCGTAAGATAAACCTTTGATTCCAGAAAGGATAACTTGGCTGATCGCACGATCACGATTAACCATCGCGGCGCGGCCCGACTGCGTGGCGGACACGTGTGGGTGTATCGCTCCGACCTGGTAGGGTCGACAGAAGTAGCTCCCGGTGCGCTGGTGTCGGTTTGCGACGAGCGCGGCCGGCGGCTGGGATCGGCGCTGTATAGTAGCGCCTCGCAGATTGCGATTCGTTTGCTCAGCTCCGAGGAAATTCCCGAAGCAGCACTGCCGGATCTTCTGCGCGCGCGGATCGCAAGAGCGGTGCAGTTTCGCCAACCGATCGGCGACGACAGCGCGCACCCGGGCCTCGAAACCCGCGAGACCCGGGACACCCGCTGCGATTCCTACCGGGTGATCTTCAGCGAAGCCGACCGGCTGCCCGGCCTCATCGTCGACAAATACAACGATGTGATTTCACTGCAGCCGCTGACCCAGGCCTTCGATCGCGACGATCTGCGGGCGCTGGTGGTGGAATCGCTGGCGCAACACTTCCCTGCCGCCAGCCTGGTGGAGCGCGTCGATTCGCACATTCGCGAGTTGGAGCAGCTGGCGCCGCGCGAATCGCAGCTTGGTGCGAGGCGATCAGTCGAAGACCATCTTCACGCTCAACGACGTTCGCTTCCACTACGACGCGCTCAGCGGGCAGAAGACCGGCGCGTTTCTCGATCAGCGGGAAAACTACGCGGCCGCGGCGCGATATGCGCACGGCGAAGCGCTCGACGTCTTCACCTATCAGGGAGGCTTCGCGCTGCATCTGGCGCGGGTTTGCGAAAGCGTCACTGCGGTCGATGGGTCGCGCGCGGCGCTGGAGGTTGCCGAGCAGAACGAGCAGCTCAATCGCGAGCGGCATCGTGCGGGCGAGATCGAGTGGATCGAGGCCAACGCCTTCGACTTGCTGAAGGACTACGCGACCGCCGGCCGGCAGTATGACACCATCGTTCTCGACCCTCCGGCGTTTGCCAAGACGAAGCGCGCCGTGCCGACCGCGCTGCGCGGCTACAAAGAACTCAACCTGCGCGCGCTGAAGATGCTTCGTCCCGGAGGCACGCTGGTCACCTGCTCGTGCTCATTCCATGTGAGCGAGGCGGAGTTTCTGGAGATGCTGGGCTCGGCCGCAGCCGACGCAGGCCGCGTGGTGCGGGTGCTGGAAAAGCGTGGCGCCGCGCGCGACCATCCTGTCCTGCTGAATGTGCCGGAGACGGCGTATCTGAAGTGCGTGATCAGTGAAGTGCTGACTTGAAGCCAGCGGTGCCCACGACAGCGGGAGCCTTCTGGCTGGCCGAGAACTTCTTCCGGTAATAGCTCTTCCAAACGCGGATGGCGGGCACTCCGACCATCGCCGGCCACAGCCACACCCACCAGGCATTGCCGAAGTGAGGCCCGAGATTAACCACGGAGAAAGCGGCGACTGCGGCGATGTAGCTGGCGATCATGCCGCTCATGTGCTCAAACCACCAGAATTGCTTTTCGGAGGGCGGACTGAGGAACAGCACTATCGACCGGCCGCCCAGCAACATGCCAATGCAGCCCAGCACGATGGGGACCGCGCGGGGCAGCCCGGTCAACATGTGCGGGCGGATAGCGCCGATCGCAGCCAGCGCGGCGCTTGAGATGAACGTGACGAGAGCGGCGGCCCAATCGATCAGGCGGGCACGTCCGCCCCTCGGCAGGTCTTTGAGCGAGAGGACACGATATCCCGAAAAGGCCGCATAGAAGCTGAACACCGCGACCAGCGCCAGGAACAGGATCGGCAGCAGGATCGACAGGAACAACGCGCTCGCGGCAACGACGGCCATCGCCCAGAAATAAACCTTTCCCCATTTGCGGTGGGTGCGGCCGCCCTTCGTGGTCAGGAGCGCAACGGGAGCGCAAATGAAGGCGACAATGCCGCTGGCGATATGGAGCGCGAGAGCCGCCCTCAGGTAGACAGGCCAGGCTGGATTGCCGATGAGGAGAACGATGGTGCCGATCAAAGCTGTCATAAACACCTGCCGGCAGGCTCAGCGGACTCGAGCCGGGGTGATGTACGTGAATCGCACCTCATCAGTTCCAGCCAAGTAGCGCAACTGGGAAGTTCGGCTGCCGTGCCCAAGGCGGCCGAGGCACATCAGCGCCTCAGCGTCCCCCACGTGGATTCGCCCGACTGCATCATCGGCCGGGCAGCTTGTGGAGCAGTTGCGGGAGCGCGGTTGAATCCTGGGCTGTAGTTCCCTGCGCAGCCAATGGAACATCAACCAAGAATCCCGAGATGTTGCAGCTATAGATGCCCGTGGAAGTCGCCGGCACCGCCACGAAGCACTGCGGCGTCGTGCCTTGGAGGACGTACAGGCGCGTTTCCTGGTGCGTGTTCAGAAAGTCGAAGCCGCCCGTGTTGACCATGAACGTGTAGGGGAAGTAGTTGCCCACCGTGACGGTGCCGGCGACCGCTATTTCGTAAGGTCGATTACCGGTTTCCACCCGCCCGAAGGCGTCAAACTCTTGCACGACCAGCTGCTTTCCATAAGGGACGGAGGTGAACCTACAGGCACCGGAATCGCTGCCGTCGAAAGAAAGAAGGCAGTGGGCACCGTAGACGTCAACGGCTTCCAGCGTCGCCAACGGGGTGGGGTTGCCTTGGTTGTCGGGCGGGTTGGTGACGGCAATACTGCTTCCGCTCGACAGCGTGACCGTGGGCGTGTTGGCCACATTGACGTTCGGCGTGTTGCCGACATTCACCGTCCCGGCAACCGTGGTCGTGCCTTGCGCGGCGGTTGGAACCGGCTGCCCGGTGCCGTTAACTACCCGGACCGGCTGGGTAACAACCTGGGCGAACAGTGAAACCGACATCAGGGTACAGGCGGCGACCACACAAATGGCGCGTTTCCTAGCGTTCTTCGACACGGTCATTCTCCTTTTTCAATGTGAAATTGCGACTTGTGGAGGAGGGGCCTGCGCTACCGCACGGCACGAATGGCGGCGACCAGAGCAACCAGGCCACAAGCAAGGCCGCAACAGCGAACGGTAGTGTGTGGCAGCTTCATTGAAAATGCAAGCCGAAATAATGACGTGGTATGCCTTTGGTCCGTCACCTCAAAGCGTTGCCGAGATCACCGACTGAGATAAGCGGAAGAGGTGAAATCAGATGGGTGAACGATCTCGGCGGCTGAGAGGAAATCATGTCTGATCTGGAAAAGCAATTTGCGCAAGCGCAACAGGATGTGAACGGCCTCGCCGAGCGTCCCGACAACGACACCATGTTGAAGCTCTACGCGCTCTTCAAGCAGGCAACCAAGGGCGACGCGACGGGCGATCCGCCGGGCGGCTTCGACTTTGTCGCTCGCGCCAAGTTTGACGCCTGGAACGCGATGAAAGGGACGTCGGCCAATGACGCGATGCAGCAGTACATCGATCTGGTGGACGCGCTGCGGCGTCGAATGTAGAGGGATCGGCGAAATGTATAACTAAGTCAGGCGATATCCTACTTCGCGCCGGCCTGGCATGATCCTCGGATACAATCATTCGGTTTCAGAAGGGCGGCGGCAAGTCAAGCCTGTATCGCGCACTGCGGTTGCTGGCTGATACGGCACAGGGACGCGTGGTTCCCTCGCTCGCCCGTGAAGGTGGTCTGCGAATCACAGATGTTCGCGGCGAAGTCCCGTCTTCTTGGCGATTTTCGCGAGCATCTTCGGGCCGATCTCGTCGGAGTCGTGGAACGACCACGTATATTCGCCACGCTCAGGGTGAGCGAGTTGAACGTGGGACGACGCCTTCCGCACTTTTGGAGTCCAACCGGTTCGGATAAGAGCGCTGAGAACCTGCTTGGCCTTCGTGCTTGGCCAGTAGCTCACGCGAAGGCAAACCGCACTTCGGTTTGCGCTATCCCGTCGGCCTCTATTTTGTCTGCAAGAACTCTTAGAGCTAAGGCCTGCACTTTGGACAGTGCCTCATCCTTTGATTGCCCGTAGGCCAGCACTCCGGGAAGTTCGGGGATATCGGCGATCCAGCGTCCATCATCCTCGCGGTCGAACTCCACCGTGAGAAGTTTGGGAGCCGGTCTGGTGGCAATGGGAGGCATCGATTCCTTGGGAGAAGGCCGTCCGTTAGGCCATCATAGCCCAAGCCGTCAAGCCGTTCGCAACCTATCTGGCGGCTAGACATCTCGGGAGCCATTTTCGGTTGCAGAAAGCTTCGCCGTGGTCGAGTCTTAAGATCCAAGTCTACCCCCTCGCAACCCACCATAAATGAACTACCCGCAGGGCTGATCGAGGCAGCCTCGGGACGGTTATCCATCTCCGATCCAACCTAAGTTGCTGTAAATAATAAGCAAATTTCATACTTAACTCCCACATTGCCTGGCACACAAAACTTAACAATAACACGCTAATATTTCATGCTTCTTTTGCGCTAACAAATGCGTCTAATCTGTTAGCGAGGATCGGTACAGACCCAAGTACAGATCGCATAACAAGTTATCGATTAAATGCTGGAGGATTTGGACCATGACAATCTTGACCCGTTGGGATCCTTACCGCGAGTTAAGTGCATTGCAGGGCCGCATGAGCCGGCTCTTCGAAGAGCAGTACGGCGGTGGCCGCGAAGAGTCGCTGACCGCAGGAGCGTTTGTGCCGGCGGTCGACATTTACGAAGACGAGCACAGCATCCAGCTCAAGCTGGAAGTGCCCGGAGTCGACGAGAAGGACCTCGACATCAAGGTCGAAAACAACACCCTCACCGTGAGTGGGGAGCGCAAGTTCGAGAAGGAAGAGAAAGAAGAGAACTTCCATCGGGTGGAGCGCCGTTATGGCAGCTTCAGCCGCTCGTTCACGCTACCCAACACGGTCTCCACCGACGACGTTCAGGCCGACTACGATCACGGCGTGCTGAAGATCCGCCTGGCAAAGCGGGCCGAAGCCAAGCCGAAGCAGATCAAGGTCAACGTGGGCCAGAAGACGATCGACGGGAAAAAGGAACCTCAACCAACGGCCAAGGCAAGCGCAGCCTGACCGGGGCCCCCAACTCGCGCCGCATTTGTGCGAGGTGGGGTGGTTGAGACAGGTTTCGCCCCTCCGGAGATTCCAGGAGGCGGACGAACTGGGGAGTTCGAGGGGAGGTGGGTCACAGACTTGCCTCCCTTTTGTTTGCTGAAGGAATTCTCCGAGGGGCGAGAGCTAGAAGACAGTGGCTAGTGGCCAGTTGCCAGTTAGTGCAGTCCCGTGGGGACTGCGGAGTCTACCACGACGAGTCAGCAGATTCATGTTGTTGATCGGCAGTGAGTAGGAGTCCTGAAGATCGAGCGCCGTAGGCGCGGAAGAGGTTAGCCCAGCGCTTCAGCGCTGGGTGAGCGAGAAGGTTGAATCCGAGCCCCTTCAGGGGCGGCAGACAGTCAGCAGTCAATCGTGGCCAGTGGAATCCTGGCCGATGAGAGAGGCACAGGTACCAGCCTCGATTCGCGGTTAGTCTGAGCCCGCAAGCGGCTCCCGTGAATCCAAACCACTGGCCACGATTGGCTGCTGCAGGTCGGCGTCTTGGCATAGCCTGTGACCAAAAAGATCGCGTCACTGAACGGGGCAGCGCATGTCAGTAAGGCAACTTGAGGTTCAGCGTTTCAGTTTAGTTTCCAGCCGGCCGATGAACGAGATATTGGCCGCGCTGGACGCGGCGATCGGTCATCCTGACATGCGCGCCTTCAGCCGTGGGATTGCGGAGGCGAAGACGAGCGCCGAGCTGGAGAAACTGGTTGCCGAGGCTGTAGGCCCGACGGGCTTGATGGAGTTTGCGCGCTTCGACATGGGCGCGGTCTTCCGCCTGTACCAGGGCGAACGCGCGCCACGATGCTTTCGCCTGCTGGTGGGCAATCCGCTCATCATGCGGCAAATGGCCGAGCAGGTGCCTGACGCCGCGTCGTATGCTCCGGTGACGATTCTGATCGATGAGCGCGCTGACGGCGTGCATATTTCCTACGACAGGATGACGAGTTTTCTTGCGCCTTACCGGAATGCAGCGGCGATGAAGGTGGCGCAGGATCTGGACGCGAAAGTCGAGAAGCTGCTGGCCGAAGCTGCAGGGTAACGGTGGAAGCGCCGGGCTTTAGTCCGGCGAATAACGCGACGGCTGGAAGCGGCTTAGCCGCAGCGGATTTCGCAGGAATAGGGGTCCTTCGACTCCGGCTCGCAAAAGAAGCGAGCCTCCGCTCAGGATGACACATTCGTTATGACTTGGTTTTTTGCTAATCGCTAATCGCTAATTGCTAATTGCTGGAGTTTCACATGGCTATTCGTTGGGACAAATTAACCGTAAAAGCGCAGGAAGCGATGCAGCGGGCGAACGATCTCGCCAGCGAGCATGGCAATCCTGAGCTGCAGCCGGTGCACATTCTGGCTGCGCTGGTGGAAGATCACGAAGGCATCGTCGCGCCGCTGCTGGAGCGCGTCGGGCTGCATGCCTCCGCCGTCCAGGCGCAGGCGATGAGCGAGATTGAGAAGCTGCCGAAAGTTTCCGGCGGCGGCGCCACCCAGGCGCATCTCTCCGACGCCGCTTCGCAGCTGCTGGAGAACGCCTTCAAAGAGGCGTCGAACTTCAAGGACGAGTACGTCTCCACCGAGCACCTGTTGCTGGCGATGGCCAAGCTGAAGCGCGATGCGGCGCAGCAGATCCTGGCGCACGGCGGCGCAACCTACGACAACATTCTGCGCGCGCTGACCGCGGTGCGCGGCAATCAGAAGGTCACCGACCAGAATCCCGAAGCCAAGTATCAGGCGCTGGAGCGCTACGCAAAAGATCTGACCGAGCTGGCGCGCAAAGGCAAGCTCGATCCCGTGATTGGCCGCGACGAGGAGGTGCGTCGCGTGGTGCAGGTGCTGTCGCGCCGCACCAAGAATAATCCTGTGTTGATCGGCGAGCCGGGTGTGGGCAAAACGGCGATCGTCGAAGGACTGGCGCAGCGCATCATTTCAGGCGACGTTCCCGAGCAGTTGAAGAACAAGAGCGTGGTCTCGCTCGATCTGGGCGCGATGCTGGCGGGTGCGAAGTATCGCGGCGAGTTTGAAGATCGGCTGAAAGCTGTGCTGAAGGAAATCGAGCAGTCGCAAGGACAGATCGTTCTCTTCATCGACGAGCTGCACACGCTGGTCGGAGCGGGCGCGGCCGAGGGCGCGATCGACGCGTCGAACATGTTGAAGCCGGCGCTGGCTCGCGGTGAGCTGCGCGCTATCGGCGCGACCACGCTCAACGAATATCGCAAGTACATCGAGAAGGATGCCGCGCTGGAGCGCCGCTTCCAGCCGGTGCTCGTCGGCGAGCCGACGGTGGAAGACACCATCGCCATCCTGCGCGGTCTGCGCGAAAAGTACGAAGTGCATCACGGCGTGCGCATCAAGGATTCGGCGATTGTCGCGGCGGCAACGCTGTCGCATCGCTACATTACCGACCGCTTTCTTCCGGACAAAGCCATCGACTTGATCGACGAAGCTGCGGCTTCGCTGCGCATTCAGATCGACTCGATGCCGACGGAGATCGATCAGCTCGAGCGGCGCGCCACGCAACTCGAAATCGAGCGCCAGGCGTTGAAGCGCGAAGACGATGCCAACTCGCGCGAGCGGCTGGCCATCGTCGAGAAAGAACTGGCGCAGATTAAAGAAAACGCGAACGCGCTGAAGGCGCGCTGGAAGCAGGAAAAGGAAGCCATCGCGAAAGTGCGCGAGTTGAAGGAGCGCATCGAGCGCCTGAAGACCGAAGAGGTGGAAGTCACGCGCAAGGGTGACTTCGAGCGCGCGGGCAGAATCAAGTACGGCGAGATTCCGCAGCTTGAGGCCGAGGTGACGAAGCTGAGCGCGGCGATGGACGGCAAGCAGTCGCGCATGTTGAAGGAAGAGGTCGACGAGGAAGACGTTGCCAAGATCGTCAGCAAGTGGACCGGCATTCCGGTGTCGAAGATGCTGGAAGGCGAAGTGAAGAAGCTGGTCACGATGGAAGATCGGCTGAAGGCGCGCGTGATTGGGCAGGATGAAGCCATCGAGCACGTGTCGAATGCGATTCGGCGCTCGCGCGCGGGACTCAGCGATCCGCGGCGTCCGATTGGCTCATTCATCTTCCTGGGCCCGACCGGCGTTGGCAAGACCGAGCTGGCGCGGGCTCTGGCGGAGTTTCTCTTCGACGACGAGCACGCGATGATTCGCATCGACATGTCCGAGTACATGGAGAAGCACGCGGTGTCGCGGCTGATCGGCGCGCCTCCGGGATACGTGGGCTACGAAGAGGGTGGGCAGCTGACGGAAGCGGTGCGCCGGCGGCCGTATTCGGTGGTGCTCTTCGACGAAATCGAGAAGGCGCATCCCGATGTCTTCAACGTCTTCCTGCAGATCATGGACGATGGCCGGCTGACCGACGGCAAAGGCCGCGTGGTCGACTTCAAGAACACGATCATCATCATGACGTCGAACATCGGGTCGGCGTATTTGCAGGACCTGGGTATGCATCACGAGCGCCGAGCAGATAGCCGAGGCGCACAAGCACGTGATGGAGGCGCTGCGCGCGCACTTCAAGCCCGAGTTCCTCAACCGCGTGGATGACATCATCATCTTCAAGCCGCTGGGCAAGGAGCAGCTGACGAAAATCGTGGATCTCCGACTCGAAGATTTGCGCCGGCTGCTGGCCGATCGCAAGATTTCGCTGGAGCTTACGCCGGCGGCGAAGGAGATGGTCTTCACCGAAGGCTACGATCCGAACTACGGCGCGCGGCCGCTGAAGCGCGCGATCCAGCGCCTGGTGCAGGATTCGCTGGCGATGAAGATTCTCGACGGCGAGGTGCTGCACGGCGATCACGTGGTGGTCGACGTCGACAAGAAGAAGCACCAGCTGACCTTCAAGGTGGCCAAGCGGGTGGGCGAGCCGGCGGGGGCGGCGAAGGGACAGCCTGATTTTAGGCTGTCATCCCGAGCGGAGCCGAGGCATTCGGAACCCAGGTTAGCGTCCAGAAGAAGGACGCGAACCTGGGGCACCGGACTGCGAAATTGGTAAACTATCCGTGATGTCGCCCGCCGAGCAAAAACAGCACGCGCACGAACTGGTGGACCGACTCCACGCCGGGCAACTGGATGCCGTGGTTCGCCTGATGGAAGTCATGACCGAAACTCGGGATCACTCGGGAAAGGGAACATACCGCATGAAACTCACCGCTGTCTTTGAACCCGCCAAAGAAGGTGGCTACACCTGCTTCGTCGAGGAGATCCCTGCGGCGATTTCACAGGGTGAGACTCTCGAAGAGGCGAAGGCGAATCTTCGCGAGGCGCTGCAACTCGTGCTCGAGTGTCAGCGGGAATTGGCGGAGAAGAACGTTTCGCCCGCGGCTGTTCGTGAGGTCTTCGAAGTCGCTTAGATGAAGCTCGTTGACCTCGAAAGATACTTGCGCCAGCAAGGTTGTGCCTTTTATCGCGAGGGCGCCTCCCACTCCGTGTGGCTTAATCCTAAGAACGGGAAAATAGCCAGTCTTCCTCGCCATCGCGAGATTAAAGAAGGAACAGTCCGCAACATCTGCCGGCAACTTGAAATCGCAAGACCCTGAGCCGCGCTCCACTTAGACTTTGCACTGCAAAGAACTTGACATCATTCAAGACGCCAAAGTAAGCTTCCCTCAAGATGTCCGATCCCCGCCCATGCCGACGCAGGCCGGTGCGATCGAGAATGCCATCCGATCCGCCCGGCCCGTCCGATCTATCCGATCCCGGGGCGCTGGAACATCTGCAGATCATTCGCGAGACCATGGAGCGCAGTTCGGCGTTCACGGCCGTACCGGGATGGGGATTTGTTGCGACCGGCGTGACGGCGCTGATCGCCGCGCCTATCGCGCTGCGGCAGACCACAGCAGATGGATGGCTGGCGGCCTGGCTGATCGAGGCTCTGGTCGCCGTGACCATCGTGCTGGCGACGATGCATCAAAAAGCCGCGCGGCTGGGCGAGAATATGCTTTCGATCTCCGGACGCAGGCTGTTTATCGGCGCGCTACCGGCGCTGGCGGCCGGCGGCCTGCTGACCATCGCGCTGATGTGGAGCGGCACGGTGCACTTGATTCCTGGCGTGTGGCTGGTGCTCTACGGAGTTGCGGTGATGCAGGCGGGCGCGTTCTCGGTGCGCACGGTTCCGGCCATGGGCGCGGCGTTCGTGGCGTGCGGCGCCATCGCGTTGCCGCTGCCGTGGTTCTGGGCGAACATCACGCTGGCAGCGGGATTCGGGCTGGTGCACATCGTTTTCGGAATTCTGATCGCGAGGAGACATGGTGGCTAGGCACGGCAATCTGATCGCGAGGAGACATGGTGGCTAGACAGGCAATTCATCACGAGAGCCACGCTGCCAGCAGCGCGCGGCGCGGCGCAGCGCGACCGACATCCCACGTCGCCACTGTTGCCGATGCGGTGCGACTGGATGCGGTGATTCATGAGCGCGTGCGGCTGGCGATCATCAGCGCGCTGGCGGTGAATGAGTCGCTGAGCTTTAACGATTTGAAGAAGCTGCTGGAGGTGAGCGACGGCAACCTCAGCGTGCACGCGCGCAAGCTGGAAGATGCGGGATACGTGCGCTGCACGAAGTCGTTCGTCGGACGGCAGCCGCGTACGGAATACAAACTTTCGGCCAGTGGACGGCGCGCGTTGGAAAGTTATCTGCAGCAAATGGAGTCGGTGATTCGGTCGACGCGAATCGGGTGAATCCTCGCGCTCCCAGATTAGCGTCCAACGGAAGGACGCGAATCGGGGGCACCGGGTACATTGGAAGCGACGGAACGAAGCATACAACTTCCCGCAGTCTCCGACGCAATCGTGCTCGCGGCGTTTACCGTTCTGTCTACTTACCTGCGGCGATCAACAATTTATTCATCACCGTGCGATACACTGGCTGACACCGTCATCACTCGTGATTTAACTCAGCCATGTTCTGGATCGCAATTTTCTTCTTCCTCTCCGGACTGTGCAGCCTGGTGTATGAGTTGGTGTGGTTGCGCCTGGCGATGGCCAAGTTCGGCGTGACGACGCCACTGGTGTCGATCGTGCTGTCGGTGTTTATGGCCGGACTGGGCGCGGGCTCGTGGATTGCCGGCTGGGCAACACGGCGCTATGGCGATCGCCTGAAGTTCCCTGCGCTGCGGCTGTACGGCGTCATCGAGTTGCTGATCGGCATTTCCGCCGTGGTGGTGCCGCTGGAGTTCGTGTGGGGCAGCCGGCTGCTGGAGAGCTCGGCGCTGCAGGTGTCGATTTCCTCCGGCGGCTACTACTTCATGTCGGGCTGCTGGCTGGCGCTGGCGCTGATCCCATGGTGCGCGTGCATGGGCGCGACCATACCGGTGGCGATGTTTGCGATTCGCCGCTTCGGCCAGCCCAGCGAGTCCGAACTGGAACGCCCCGCCCTGGCCAAAGGCGTTGAAGAAAGCAGGTCCCTCGGCTCGCTGCGCTCGCTCGGGATGACAGAACGGGGTACCCGGCGTGATTCCGACCATTCCAACGAGTGCAAAGACGAACGCCGACTCGACCACCCTGAGCAGTCCGAAGGCGGAACTCGGGTCGAGCGATCGTTCAGCTTCCTTTATGTGGCGAATGTGATTGGCGCGGTCGCCGGCGCCAGCATCGCTCCCGCACTGATTGAGCTGTACGGATTCCACGGCACGCTGCACGTCGCGGCGATGCTCAACGTGGTGATCTTCGTCTCGGCCACGGCGCTGAGTTTCGCGCGGACGGAGCGAGTCGAAACAACTACGGAAGCGGCTGTCGGCAAAGAGTCCTGCGATCCAGGTTGAGGGCGGCAAGACTGCGCTGGTGCTGCTGTTCACCTCCGGCATGACGACCATGGGCATGGAGCTGATCTGGATCCGGCTGTACACCTACTTCGTCGGACCGCTGGTGTATTCCTTCGCCAAGATTCTGGCGGTTTATCTCGCGGCGACGTTTGCGGGATCGACGATCTACCGCCTGTGGAGCCGGCGGGCGCGCGGGCGCGAGTCGATGCTGTTGTGGGTGTCGCTGGCGTTTCTGGGATTGCTGCCGCTGTATACGGCCAATCCTCTGCTGAAGATGCCTGACATGGTACGGATCCTGCTGGGCATCGCGCCGTTCGCAGCCATGGTGGGATTTCTGAGCCCGATGCTGGTGGACCGCTGGTCGGGCGGCGATCCGGATCGCGCCGGACGCGCGTATGCGGTGAACGTGCTGGGCTGTATCGTGGGACCGCTGGTCGCCGGATTCGCGCTGCTGCCGGTGTTCGGCGAGCAGGTCTCGTTGCTGATCCTGGTGCTGCCGTGGTTCGCGATGGCGATTGCGGGCGTGCGGCAATGGAAGTTCGCGTGGCAGACGGCGGCGACGGCGTGCTTCCTGATCGGCGCGATCATGGTGTATCACTTCGGCCAGGACTACGAAACGCTGTATCCACATGCGGTGATCCGCCGCGACAGCACGGCCACGGTCATCGCCGCCGGCGAAGGCATGGATCGCAAGCTGCTGGTCAACGGCGTTGGTATGACGGTGCTGACGCCGATCACCAAGATGATGGCGCACTTCACGCTGTCGCATCTGACCACGCCGCCGCGCAATGTGCTGATCATCTGCTTCGGGATGGGCACGACGTTTCGCTCGGCGCTGTCGTGGGGAATTCCGGTGACGGTGGTGGAGCTGGTGCCGAGCGTGCCCGCGCTATTCACCTACTACCATCCCGACGGCGCGCAGTTGCTGGCGTCGCCGCGCGCGCATGTAGTGATTGACGATGGCCGGCGCTTTCTCGATCGTTCGTCGCAAAAGTTTGATGCCATCATCATCGACCCGCCGCCGCCGCTGGATGCTGCCGGGTCGAGTTTGCTGTACTCGCGCGATTTCTACGAGCTGGCCAAGCAACATCTGACCCCCGGCGGAATCCTGCAACAGTGGCTGTTTTACGGCGACAAGACGGATCGTGCGGCGATAACGCGCGCGCTGACGGATGTGTTCCCGTACGTCAAGGTATTTCAGACGATGTCGGGCGATCCCGCGTTCCATTTTCTGGGGAGCGAGAGTCCCATCCCGGACCGAAGCGCCAGCGAACTGATAGCGCGGATGCCGCCGCCCGCGATCATCGACATGATGGAGTGGGGGCCGGCGCGCACGCCGACCGAGCAGCTGAATATGCTGCTGCACCATGAACTCGATCCGCAACGGATGATCGCGCTGGCGCCGAAGACTCCGGCTCTGGATGATGACCGGCCGATCAACGAATACAACTGGCTGCGGCTGGAACATCCGCACGTGATGAGCGAGCTGCAGTAGGAATCACACCAGTCTTCTCAGCGCGGAAGCAAATGGATGTCCAGAAAAACCGCGCTGAGAAGAAGTTCCCAACGTGACGACTTGCCGGCGCCACGCGGTGGCTCGCTTTGCCTGCGCAGGATGAGAGCAGGTGGCGGGCCAAAGGGCGCGGGTTGTTGTATCGCGTTGGAAGACCTGGTTTTTCATTGAAGCACCCGCGGGAGGTGTGTCTTTAGCGAATGAGAATCGTCTATCCGAGTGGCGAGTGTGTCTATCCGGAAGGCTAGAGCGGTTCTAAACAATCTCTCAATGCCTTGTGTCAGGGCGCGACTTCACCGGTCGCTGAAAAACTCTCAAGAGCAGATCCCTTGCGGCTGAGAGAAATAAGCCGCTTATCCGCACGACTGAAGTGTCTGCGTGAGAACCCTGTCGTCCCCGGGGGACTCGAAGTTCTATCCACCACTCACCCAGCCCTGAAGGGCTGGGCTTTCCTATTTCGCGCCCGAGGCGCTGGTTGAGTGGCTACTCAACGATCGCGACGTTCCACCAGGATTTTGTAAACTCGGTTCTCACGCCAGACACCAAGGTCGTGCACTGACCCAACCTTATATAAGTAAGGTGATTCGCATATATGAATAAGGTGATTCACACCTTCAATCCCGTCTAAGTCTCACACCTCGCAGTGACAAGGCTCACAGCGACGCATTGGTATGCAACCGATACTGAAACGTGGGCGTCCTCGGCAGGCTCCGAGTGCCCGCAGCGTCATACGCACAAGCGATTAAGTGCTCGCTTGTTGTCTGTTGACTGCGGGTCGCCATTGCAGAAGTGCAGGGCCGAAGTCATTCCAGGCACGCGAAGTCTTAGTCTCCTACGGTGCTCGCGCACTCACTTCGGATCCTCAACCACTGCGCTGATCCGATCTGCTGATGCCAGGATCGTGAAAGAAGGTCTCATGCCCGACAACGGCACACCCCTCAGCGATGAACGTATCGCCTATCTGGAAGGACTGGTCAGCCAAGCCAGGACCGCGGCTGCCATCTTCTCGCAATGCACGCAAGAAGACGTGGATCGCATCGTCAAGCCCATGGTCATTGCCGGCCTGAGGGAAGCCCAGAATCTGGCGCGCCTGGCGGTGGAAGAAACCCGCATCGGTGTCCTGGAGGACAAGGCGCTGAAGAACATGGTGGCGACCGAGTTCGTCTACAACTACATCAAGGACAAATGCACCGTCGGCGTGATTCATGAGTACCCAGAGCGTGGCATAGTCGAACTGGCCGAGCCGATCGGCGTCATCTTCTCGCTCACGCCCATCACCAATCCCACCTCGACCGTGCTCTTCAAGTGCATCATGGCTATCAAGACGCGCAATGCCGTGATCTTCAGCCCGCATCCCAGCGCGTGGCGTTGCTGCTCGGAGGCGGTGAAGGTCATGTACGAGACCGCGGTGAAGCACGGTGCGCCGGAAGGCGTCTTCACTTGCCTGGAGTCGCACACGCTGCAGGACAACGCCTATCTGATGCATCACAAAGATGTCGGCCTGATCGACGCCACCGGTGGACCGGGAGCGGTGAAGGCTGCCTACAGCTCGGGCAAACCCGCGCTGGGCGTGGGTGCGGGCAACACGCCGGTGTATCTGGAGAAGACAGCCGATCTCGAAATGGCGGTCGTGGACATCATCACCTCGAAGACCTTCGATAACGGTACCATCTGCGCCTCCGAACAAACCGTGGTGATTGATGACGAAATCTATGATCGGGTGCTGAAGAAATTTGCCGACCTGGGTACGCACATCTGCAACGAGAAAGAAACTGAGCTACTGGGACGCAGCGTAATCGATCCCACGACCGGCTACATGCAGCCAATGGCGGTCGGTCAGAAGGCTACTGACATCGCGCGCCTTGTCGGCATCAAGGTCAAGCCCGACACCAAGCTGTTGCTGGCGCCGATCAAGGGCGTAGGCCGCGAGCATCCGCTCTCGGTGGAAAAGCTTTTCCCGGTGCTTGCCGTCTACCGCGCCCACTCCGTGGATGAAGCGCTGAAAGTCTGCGTGGATGTGAATCACCTGGGAGGCCTGGGACATACCGCGGTCATCTTCTCCAACAACGACGCCATCGTCCGGCAATTCGGCAACCTGATCAATGCCGGCCGAATCATCGTGAATTCGCCGGGCTCGATCGGGGCGCTAGGCGGCATTTACAACGACATGGTGCCGACGTTTTCCTTTGGATGCGGCACCGGCGGCGGCAACAGCACCACCGACAACATCAACGTCTATCACTACCTGAACATCAAGCGCATGGCGCGAAGGACACCGGCTCACATGTGGTTCCGAGTTCCCAATCAGATCTACTTCAACATGCATGCGGTCGAAAATCTGCGCAACTTCCCCTCACGCTCGACCGTGATCATCTCCAATCCGCCGCTGGAGCAGATCGGCCACGTCGACATCGTCCGGCGCTCGCTTCCAGCGCAGACTCAGGTGCGAGTGACTATCATTCCCGACGCCGAGCCGGACATCAAAATCATCGCGCAAGGTGTGGAGGCGCTCAATTTTTACAAGGCTGACCAGATCATCGCCCTGGGCGGAGGCTCGGTCATCGACGCGGCGAAGATCATGAAGTTGAAGTACGAGTCGCCGGAGGCGGACCTGGAAGAACTGGCCGCCCCATTTCTGGATATCCGCAAGCGCGTAGTGCAATACCCGATTGCGGCGGAGAAGGTCAATCACTCGCGACTGATCGCGATTTCTACAACCAGTGGAACGGGTAGCGAGGTCACGCCGTTCGCAGTGATGACCGACAAGGAGCGCGGCATCAAAGTTACGCTCGCCGACTACTCGCTGACGCCCGACGTCGCGATCGTCGATCCGCAATTTGTCATGTCGATGCCCAAGGGGCTTACGGTTGATACCGGCGTCGATTGCCTGACCCACGCGCTGGAAGCTGCGGTTTCGATTTACGCTTCAGCCTTCACCGATTCCAATGCCATGCAGGCGATTCGGCTGGTCTTCAAGTATCTGCCCGAGGCCTACGAGAATCCTAAGCGACGAAGAGGCGCGCACGATGATGCACAACGCCGCTTGCATCGCGGCGATTGCGTTCTCCAACGCCTCGGTGGGGGTGAATCACGCGCTGGCGCATGCCTTCGGAGCGCGCTTCGGTGTGGCGCACGGGCGCGCCAATGCTCTCATGCTGCCGCACGTGATCGCCTATAACGCGTCGGTGCCTACCAAGTTCATGCCTTCGCCCAATCAGCGAGGATACGTTGCCCACAAGAAGTACGCGATGATCGCCGACCTGCTGGGGTTGGGCGGCATCACCGTGGAGGAGAAAATTGCCAAACTGGTCGCCGCGATCGAACAGTTACTCGACCGGCTGGCCGTTCCGCGATCGATTGCCGAGCTTGGCATCTCGAAGGAAGAGTTTGAGCGCGCCATGCCCGATCTGACGAAGAACGCCTTTGACGATCCTTCCTGGCGGACCAACCCGCGCATGCCGCTGGTCAGCGAACTGGTCGAGCTTTATTGGAGCGCCTATCGTGGCCGAGGCACGAGCCAGCCGAAAACAGCCGCCAAAGTGGAAAAGGTTAAGGAAGAGGCATACGTATGACGACGACAAAGACTCCTGCCTATCTGGAAGTCAATGGCGATGACGCAGCTCGTGTGCTGCAAGGCGCCTGCGAGAAGCTGGAGTCCGGCGGTGAGCTAACTCTGGACTTTTCTCATATGGCACGCATTCAACCTGGCGCCGTGCGCGGGTTAGAAGCCCTGGCGCAGGCCGCCGGAGAAAAGACGGCAAAGGTTACGCTGCGCGGCGTGAACGTCGAGGTATATAAGGTGCTGAAGCTGGCGCGGCTAACGTCGCGCTTTTCTTTTGAAAGCTAATCTTTGATTAGGTCGAGGTGCGGCCAGTCAGCGGCTAAAGTGACCGGTGAAAAAGTCGAGAAGCAGATCCCTCGTCGGCCTGAAGGCCTCCTCGTGATGACAAAAGACTCGCAACGGCGCAGCTGAAGCTGCGCCCCTTCAAAACATTCCACAATCGACTTTCAGCAGCGGTGGGCCGTCAGTGATTTCCGTCACAAAATCAAGATGCTATTCCCCGCGATTTTCGCGGCTTCCAGCCCTTGCTGCGGTGCTAGAATTTTAGTGTTATGGCGTTCCCAACTGATCGTCCTCGCCGCCTGCGTCGCACCGAAGCGATGCGCTCCTTTGTGCGCGAAACCCGCCTGAGCCCGGAAGGATTTGTCTATCCGCTGTTTGTGTGTCCCGGGGAAGGCATCCGCAAGGAAATTCGCTCCATGCCCGGGGTGTACAACCTCTCGATCGACGAGGCGGTGAAGGAATGCGCCGAGGTGAAGTCGCTGGGCATTCCCAGCGTGATTCTCTTTGGGCTGCCGGAGTCGAAGGACGAAGTCGCGACCGGTGCGTGGGCGGATGACGGCATCGTGCAGAAGGCGGCGCGCGCCATCAAGCGCGAAGTGCCCGGCTTGCTGCTGATGGGCGATGTTTGTTTGTGCGAGTACATGTCGCACGGACATTGTGGTCTGGTGGAGAGTTCAGATCCGACATCCAAAGGCCTGCGCGAGGCTCTGGAGTTTACCCGTGAGTTGGAGTCGAAGGGGAAGGTAGTCATCAATCCGGGAGCGCAATCTCTGGGGGCAGCTATTGCCGCCGCAGCGGGGGTTGTCGCGCCTGCCGCCGAGGACTACGAGATCCTGAACGATCCGACGCTGGAGTTGCTGGCGCGAACCGCGGTATCGCAAGCGAAGGCGGGCATGGACATCATCGCGCCGTCGGACATGATGGATGGGCGGGTGGCCGCGATTCGCACTGCGCTCGACGAGAACGGATTCCAGAACATCCCCGTGCTTTCCTATGCGGCTAAGTTTGCCAGCGGATTCTACGGCCCATTCCGCGAGGCTGCCGATTCGGCGCCGCACTTTGGCGACCGCCGCTCCTACCAGATGGATCCCGCTAATCTGCGCGAAGCCATGCGGGAGATCGAGCTCGATCTTGAAGAAGGCGCCGACATGATCATGGTGAAGCCGGCGATGCCGTATCTCGACGTGCTGCACGAGGCGCGCCTGCGCTTCGATGTGCCGCTTGCCGCTTACCAGGTGAGCGGCGAGTACGCCATGATCAAGGCCGCCGCGCTGAACAACTGGATTGACTACGAGCGCGTGATGATGGAATCGCTGTTGTGCATCCAGCGCGCCGGCGCGTCAATCATGCTGACTTACTTCGCGAAGGACGCGGCGAGACTGCTGGCATAATGGCCAGCACGACGCGCTGTCCGTGGGCGCAGAGCGAGCCCAATATCAAGTATCACGACACGGAGTGGGGCGTCCCGCAACACAGTGACTTGGTGTTGTTCGAGTTTCTGATCCTGGAAGGCGCACAGGCCGGCTTGAGCTGGTCCACAATCCTGGCTAAGCGCGAAAATTACCGCCGAGCGTTTGACGGCTTTGATCCCGCCCGAATCGCGAAGTATCGCGAAGCAAAGATCGAGAGGCTGCTGGCGAATGAGGGCATCGTTCGCAACCGGTTGAAAATTGCCGCTGCGGTGCAGAATGCGAAAAGCTTTCTCGCCGTGCAGAAGGAACATGGCAGCTTTGACCGTTACATCTGGCAGTTTGTCGGTGGTCGTACGTTGCAAAATGCACGGCGGTCGCCGGACCAGGTGCCAGCCCGCACGCCGGAAGCGGAGCGAATGAGCAGGGACCTTCTGGGGCGGGGATTTAAGTTTGTTGGTCCGACCATCTGCTACGCGTTTATGCAGGCGATGGGCTTAGTGAATGACCATCTCGTCATGTGTTTTCGATATCGGGAGCTTCGATAGGGTTCAGCGTTTCTCCGCTCGCCCAGGTACAGCTCAATCAAGAAATTATTTGTCCTGAGGCCTAGCGCTGCATCCAAATCAGCGCTATGAAACTTTCTGACGAAACCAAACAACTCCTCGACGGCGCGAATTTTGTTCACCTGGCTACACTGATGCCTGATGGCTGTCCCCAGAGCGTGCCCGTATGGGCCGGGCGCGACGGCGATCGCATCGTGATCTGCACCGGCGAAAGCTCCTTGAAGGCAAAGAACACGGCTCGCGACCCGCGGGTGGCGATCTCGATTGTGGACTTTCGCAATCCCTATTCCGAAGTTCAGATTCGCGGGCGTGTCGTCGAGCGGCGTCCTGATCCCGACCTGAAAGTCATGGATCCCATCTCGATGAAGTACACCGGCAAGCCATTCCCGTTCCGCGACCCAGGGGGCCGGGTGGCGCTCATGATCGAGGTGGACAAGGAACGCTACACGAAGCTGCCGTTTGAACACACGCCTACCGTGTGAATGTAGACGCTGGAGGCCAGATCTACCCGAAAATCACGCTCCGGCTGACTTTTCAGCAGCCTGTATAGCCGTGCGACCGGGATTTCGGTAGCATCGGGAGCATGAAACTTCTCATGCTCGCCCTGATCGTACTCACCGGCTGTGTCGGTTATGTTGCCGGTCAGGCCCCTGCAGATCAATCGCCGGCGTTGCCTGCACCCGATCCCGGCGCGACAGAGGCGGTCTACGCGGCCGTTGTCCGTTACCAAGTCGCGACCTGGACGCTTGGAGCTGATTCGTACTGCATTAAAATCAAGGGCGTTGACGCGGACGGAAAGCTGCTTCATAGCCTGAAAGGGCTTGCGGTGAAGCCTGCATCCGATTGCCTGCAAGTGAAAAAGAAGTTCGACATGGTGGTGATCGACAAGCACTCCAAGAAGAAATCGGTTATTTTCGGCGCCGGCAATATTCGCTGGACCAGTGAAACCACGGCCGATGTAGAGGGCGGCTATCTTTGCGGGAGTCAGTGCATGTCGGGAGGGGTGTATCACGTGGTCAAAGACGATGGGCAATGGAAAGTGATTAAGTTCGACACCTACATCAGCAACTGAGGGGGTGAGCCGCTGAAAAACTCTGGTTCTCGCACTTTGTGCGGCCGAAGAGCAGATCCCTCGCGGGCTGAAGCCCGCTCGGGATGAGAAGAACGAACGGCTTATCGGCACGACTGAAGTGTCTGCGTGAGAACCCTGCCGTCCCCGGGGGACTCGAAGTTCTTCTACCACTCACCCAGCGCTGAAGCGCTGGGCTTTCCTATTTCGCGCCCGAGGCGCTGGTTGGGTAGCTACTCAACGAGCGCGACGTTCCACCACGATTTTGTAAACTCAGCTCTCACGCAGACACTGAAGTCGTGCCCTGTTACAAAGCAGGTCCTTCGACTGCGCGTCCGCCCGCCGCAAACCCGCGGCGGAAAGGCAAAGGCGCGGACGCTCCGCTCAGGATGACAAGATTTGAAAAGAGCACCCATCGGCACGACCAAGGAGTCTGCGTGAGAACCGTGCCGTCCCTGAAGGGACTCAGATTTTTTCCCGACTCAACCCAGCACTCCGCCTTCCCACCCCAATTCGCCCAACAGAAGGGCGAATCGGGGGCCCCGGTTTCGGCTGCGTGCTGGGCTATGATATGTCGCGCCTACGGCGCTTGATTTTCGCCGGTCGCACTTCACCGCCGAAATTGGAGGGTGGTTCTCACGCAGACACTGAAGATCGTGCCCTGTTACGAAGCGCTCGCGGGGACGACTTTTTCAGCAGCCTGTCAGGGTGCGCGGCCGTTTATTTCGTACCGTTGGGATACACCAGGATCTTGCTGGCTTCGCCGGTTTTCAGGCGCTCCATACCGGAGGCGAAGTCCTTCATGGCGATGCGATCGGTGATGACGGGATGCAGGTCGAGCTTGCCGGCCTTGAGCAGCGCAGTCATCTGGTACCACGTCTGATACATGCGACGGCCGTTGATGCCCTGCACGGTCGCGCCCTTGAAGATGACTTCTTCGGCGAGATTGAGTTCGACGAGCTTGGAAGGAATGCCGAGCAGCGACATGCGGCCGCCGAGGCGCAGAATCTTGAAGCCTAACCGGATGGCTTCGGTTCGCCCCGCCATCTCCAGCACAACATCGACACCGGTGCCGCCGGTGTTGTCCATGACGATCTCGTAGACGTCGTCCCTGGTGGGATCGAGCACGAAGTCCGGAGCCATCTGTCTGGCGATCTTGCGGCGATGCTCGTTGACTTCGAGGGCGAAGATTTGCGTGGCGCCACAGGCGCGTGCGACAGCGATGGAGAAGAGGCCGATCGGGCCGCAGCCGGTGATGGCGACGCTCTTGGCGGCGATGTCGCCGGCCAGCACGGTGTGCACTGCGTTGCCCAGTGGATCGAGGATGGACGCGTACTCCTGCGGGATGGAAGCATCGAGCTTCCAGATGTTTGTCTCGGGAATAACCACGTACTCGGCGAAGGCGCCGTTGTCGTCGACGCCGATGATCTTCACATGCTGGCAGATGTGCGCTTCGCCGATGCGGCATTGCAGGCACTTGCCGCAAGCCACGTGCATCTCGGCGGAAACAAAATCACCTTCTTTGACGCTGGTGACCTCATCGCCAACGGCTTCAACGTAGCCGCAGAACTCGTGGCCGGGAATGAGCGGGGGATGAATGCGGCGCTGCGCCCACTGGTCCCACTGATAAATGTGCAGGTCGGTGCCGCAAATGGAAGCGACTTGGACCTTAACCAGAACGTCGGACGGGCCGAACTTGGGAATGGGAACTTCGCGGATCTCGGTGCCCGGCGCGGGCTCCGGCTTTACGACGGCAAGCATGGTATCGGCATGAAGAGACTCTGCGTCGAGAGATGATCAGGGTGCACGGCCCTGGCCACGACGATGGGAGAGAAGCAGGTCCCACAGACTCCGCTTAGCATCCGAATGCGGGATGACCAGAACGGCTGGCACCCGGCGAACTTCGGGGCTGAGAGATTGTCGACGCACGTCGCCCCGGCTCTCCATTTGTCCAATGCCCGAAATCGGTGCGGCAAACACAATGACCAGTTTAACACCTGGTCGAATGCGGGATGCTAGATCCCACTCGGCAACTCGGCTGGTCAGTCGCGGCATAATTTTGTAGTTGCTCCGGCAAACGCGAGGGCTACGGGTCTTCGCAGAATAGGGGTCCTTCGACTGCGCGTCCGCCGATCCGCAAAAGAAGCGGATCGAAAAACCGTGCGGACGCTCCGCTCAGGATGACAGCAAGGAGGGACGCGGCGGACGCGCCTCCGCTCAGGATGACACCTGAAACATGAAGGTGATGACGCCCGAAAGATGACAGAGTAACGCGTACGATTATCCCAGCGCGATCACATCGATCTCCACCAGCACATCTTTCGGCAGGCGGGCGACTTCGACGGTCGAGCGTGCCGGCGGCGCTTGGGTGAAGTAGCGGCCGTAGACCTCGTTCATGGCAGCAAAGTCGGACATGTTTTTGAGGAAGACGCCGGCTTTCACGACGAGGTCTAGCGAACTCCCCGCGGCTTTCAGGATTGCGGAAAGATTCTGCAGAACGCGGTCAGTTTGCGCGGCGACGTCGCCCTCAATGAGTTGCTGCGTTGCCGGATCGATGGGAATCTGGCCCGATACAAAAACGAATCCGTTGGCCTTGATGGCCTGCGAGTAGGGACCGATTGCCTTGGGGCCGTCGTTGGTAGCGATTACTTCGCGCATGAGTCCTCCTGATGAAGATTGATTCTCGCACAGGAACCGAGGGGCATGGTTCGGCATGACGGAAGTTGTGTCCTCAGGCCGCAGTTTGTAGAGACGATTTCTCCATCGCCGTTTGTTGTGCCGCCGGCCGAAGAGGCTGCTGAAGAAATTGGAAACGCGTGTTCCTTGCGTCGGCTGAAGCCGACTCAGGGTAAGAGAAATAAGCCGCCTATCGGCACGACTGAAGTCGTGCCCTGTTACGAACCGAGTGTGAAGGTTTTTCACCTTCCCGCAAAAATAACGCTGCCATCGGAGGGCTGCTGCTTTGGCGGGTGGCGTCGGTTTGAAGCTTTTGCGAGTTCGGGTTGGCGGCGGCTCCCCGCGAAAAGCAGGTCCTTCGACTGAGCGTCCGCCCGCCGCAACCGACGCGGCGGAAAAGCAAAGGCGCGGACGCTCCGCTCAGGATGACAAATTCAAGGGACGCGTGCGAAGTGTGAATTCAGGGGAGGAGTGCGGAGGTGTGAAGTTGTTCGATCCTTCCGCAAGAATGACCGCTGTCACCGGAGTGTTCCTGCTTTGGCGGGTAGTGTCGGTTTGAAGCTCTTGCGAAAGTCCGAGTTGGCGGCGGCTCCGGCGAAAAGCAGGTCCTTCGACTGCGCGTCCGCCCGCCGCAACCGATCGCGGCGGAAAAGCAAAGGCGCGGGCGCTCCGCTCAGGATGACAAATTCAAGGGAGTGCGGAGTGCTAAGGAGGGTCTGATTAAAGTCGGCGTGCAGTCCCTCAGCGGCTAAAGCCGTAGTGATTTTGCGACGCTTGCGGCACGGCTAAAGCCGTGCCCTTTCAAAACCGGGACTTAATCGCTGTCACCACAAGTGCGCAGGTGTGAAGATTTTTCATCCTTCCGTAAGAATAACCGCTGACACCGGAGTGCTACTGCTTCAGACGCCTGCGCTGCAAAGACTTAGCTTGGGCGTAGATGGAAGGCCACTTGCATCACGGAAGTTGGTCTTGTGATCTTTGGAACGGCCTTGAAAGCAGGAGACATCAATGGAATACCACCAGGTTCCCCCTACCTCGCACATCTCAAAACGCGTCGTGGCTTACATTGCCAGCGTTGTGGTCGCCGGCGGCGCGCTGGGCGGCTATGCGGTACACGAACATCGAACGGCGCGTGATCTGGCGTCGCAGAACCAGCAAACCGATGCGGCGTTGGAAGCTACGCGCAACCAGGTGAGCGACCTCACCGCCAAGGTGAATGCGATGGCAGCGCAGCAAGCGCAATCGGCAACGGCAACGCCCGCGCCAGCACCCGCACCACCGGTTCGCTGGAGCGCAGCACAACCTGCGCACCACAGTAGCGGTGAAAGCTCGCGTTGGAAGAAGATGCAGGCCCAGCTGGACGCGCAGGGCAAGGCCATTGAAGCAACGCAGAGCGACCTGGCCACCACGCAGGGCGACCTGAGCAACACACGCACGGAGCTGACCGGGTCGATTGCCCGCACGCATGATGAGCTGGTGCTCCTGGAAAAGAAGGGCGAACGCAATTACTACGAGTTCGACATCTACAAGGCGAAGCAGTTCCAGCACGAGGGACCGTTCGGCGTGCGCCTGAAGAAGGCCAACGATAAGCATCAGTATGCCGACCTGGAATTGATGGTGGACGACCGCAACCTGTCGCAGAAGCACGTCAATCTATATCAGCCGGTCATGTTCTCCACGCCCGACAGTCCGCAACCGGTGCAGCTGGTGATCAATGCGATCAGCAAGGACCATATTCACGGATACGTGAGCGCGCCGCGCTATCGGCAATCGGAGCTGGCGTCGATGTCGAATACATCGAGCAACAATGCCTCGAACGGCAATGCCTCGAACGATCAGGTATCAGGCTCGGATACAACGGCGTCATCGACTCGGCAAAAGCTGCCTGCTCCCCAGTAAGGGAGTTAGCGACAGGTAGCGCCGAAGCGATCGACACGGTTGTACGAGGGTGCCCCACTCAAGAAGATTGCTTGCGTGGGGCTTTCTGTTGGGTGCGATCTTGCGTTTTGCTTTCTGCATAGCGGTCCTCGACAACGCCACTGTTTTATACTGAAACGACTCCCAGAGATGGCAACCACTACAACTCCGCTACCGGTCGACTCGCCTGAGGTACGCCGCTACAACCGCATTCAGCGCTGGCTGAGCATGACCGATGCCGTCATCGGATTTGCATTGCTGGTCGTGCTGCTGGTGACCGGGTGGACGGGCAAGCTGCGCGACTGGTCGTACCTGGGCGCTAATCAGCATTACTTTCTCGCCGTCTTTCTCTACGTGCTGATGTTTTCCGTGATTGCGAAAGCGATGAACGCGCCCTTCGACTTCATCGGCTTTCGGCTGGAACACCAATACCATCTTTCCAACCAGAAGCTGCGCAGCTGGCTGTGGGATGAGTGCAAGGGCTGGCTGGTCTCGCTGGTGCTGGGCACGATCATGGTTGAGCTGATCTACGGCATCATTCGCGTCGCACCGCAGCGCTGGTGGATTATCGCGTGGGCGGTGTTCACCGGACTATTTCTGCTGATGGCACAGCTGGCGCCGGTGGTGCTGATGCCGATCTTCTACAAGTTCGAGCCGCTGGCCAACGACAGATTGCGTGACCGGCTGACTAAGCTCGGCGAGCGCGCGGGGACGCGGGTTCGCGGCGTCTACGAGTGGAAGCTGTCGGAGAAATCGAACAAAGCGAATGCCGCGCTCACCGGATTAGGATCGACGCGGCGCATCATTCTCTCCGACACTCTGCTGCAGCATTACAGCGACGACGAGATCGAGGCGATCCTCGCGCACGAGCTCGGACATCACGTGCACAAACACATCCTGAAGAGCATCTTCACGCAGGTGGCGATCACGTTCTTCGCGTTCTGGCTGATCAATGTGGTGCTGCGTTTCGTGATCGCGAAGGACTGGTTCGCGGTGCTTAGCCCGCGGCTGTATGACTTCGCCAACCTGCCGCTGATTGTGCTGGTGGCGACGATCCTGGGATTCGTGCTGATGCCGGCGCTGAATGCGATCTCGCGGCGTCACGAGCGGCAGGCCGATCGCTACGCGTGGGAGAACACGCCGGCGATCGAGCCGTTCATCACTTCGATGCAGAAGCTGGCCGACCAGAATCTTGCTGAGCGCCAGCCCAACAAAGTTATCGAGGCGCTCTTCCACTCGCATCCCTCGATCGGCAAACGCATCGCCGCCGCGGAATCGTGGGCCAGCAAACAGCCACAAGCGCAGACCGCGTAACCAAGCCGCATCTATTTTGATCTAGGAGCCGGCTTTGTCGGGAAGGTTCGACTCATGCGTCAGCACGCACTTCCACGCGCCATCCTTCCACACCCAAACGTCGGTCTGGCGTTCCCCTATATCGAACGGCTTGCCGCCGAACGTGCCTGCGATTCTCACCTTCGCGGTCACCAGCGCCGTATCTCCGAACAGGCGCACCCGGGGTTCTGAAATCTCAAATACCTTGAGGGTGCGGTAACCGGATTTTATCCCGCTGGGAAAGACCTCTTTCCCTTCGCCTATGTCGCCATGAGTAGTCACCACGGCCCAGTCATCCGACAGGTAACGCACAATTGCATCCGCGTCGTTCTCGCGCAACGCCTTCGCCAGTTCTTGATCCGCGGCCAGCGCACTTTCCGCGGTCGGCCCGGTTGCCGCCTTTTGATTTGTTGCCGCCACGGGCATCGCTATCGCAGCGATGAGCGTGCATACACTAATGGAAGTCATGATCCCTTTCCTGTCCATAACCACAATCCCTTCTTTTTCGATTTGCAAACCACCTGTAGAGAACATCCGCAAATGTCCTCGCGTTTGCGCTGAGAAGGAGAGTAACCCGCGCAGCCCCGCTATTCCGCAGCCATTAGGCAGACAGCGCGATTCTCGCGACGGGCCGCAGTTTTGAGCGCCGGACGGAAGCCTCATCCGCACACTGAAATGTGTACCAAATCAGAGTGTTCGCGTCCGCGCGCTCTGCGCCGGAGTTCATAACGGGGAGAAATCTCTCACTGCCGTCCGGTTTCCGAGCGAGTCAGCCAACATCAACTTTTCTTGGGTCGCCCAGTAGCAGATTTATGTAGTACTATCGCGCGGTTCAAACTTTAGGGGAGATTCCATGCGATTAGCTGTCCTCTGCCTCTTAGCGTCCGCTGTGTTCCCGCCACTTAGCCGGGCACAGGCTCCTGTTTTCGTCATTACGCCGGAACAGAGCGAGATTAAGTTCTACGTGAAGTCGTCGGTGGATATAGAGGGTCATTTCGACAAGTGGAACGCCACTCTAAAATTTACATCTCCTAAGATCTCAACCGGCGTCTTGAACATCAAGATTCAGGCTGCCACCGTGAACACTGGAAGCGGCATGAAGGACGACAAGCTGAAGAGCAAGGATTTCTTTGACGTCGAGAACGATCCATTGATCACGTTCAAGTCAACCAAGATTGTGCGAACCAGCCCAGGCAACTATCAGGTGCAAGGCAACTTTACGATACGCGGCGTGACTAAACCTGACATCCTGACGCTAACGACCGACAGCGAGGGCAAAGGCGTAGGCGAAATTAAAGGGACAATGGCCTTCGACCGCAAGGACTATGGTATCGACGGCAGCATTCCTTTCATCAGGATCGCCGACCGTGTCGAAGTAACGGTCTCCTTTCAGGCAAAGCAAGTCAGTGGGCCTCCTGTGTTGTTTGAGCCATAGCCGGCAGCAGTTTCCCTGGTCACCAGAATTCCTCTCCCACACTGTGGGGGTAGCAGTTTTTCCCGTCGCCACATCCTTCCCGCCGTCCGTTTGCCCGCCTTTCCTCTTGCCTTGTAAGATCGAGGTTTGACCTTGGTTTCCTGAACCTACACTCATGCCGCACGATCTCCCCAAAGCCTACGAACCGGGCGCGATTGAACCACGCTGGGCCGAGTACTGGGTCCGCGAGAAGCTCTTCCACGCCGAAATACCTCCGCCCGATTCCCGGCAGGAGACCTTCACCATCACTTTGCCGCCGCCCAACGTCACCGGCAACCTCCACATGGGCCACATGTTGGAGCACACCGAGATCGACATCATCGTCCGCTGGAAGCGCATGAGCGGCCTGCCGACGCTGTGGCTGCCCGGCACCGATCACGCCGGCATCGCCACGCAGCTCATGGTCGAGCGCCAGCTCGCGAGCCGAGGGCAAGAACCGCCGCGACATCGGCCGCGAAGCCTTCACCGCGCGCGTGTGGGACTGGAAGCAGCACTACGGCGGCGTCATCCTGCAGCAGATGAAGCGCCTCGGCACCTCGGTCGACTGGTCGCGCGAATACTTCACCATGGACGAGCGCATGTCGCGCGCCGTCCGCGAAGCTTTCGTCCGCCTCTATGAAGAAGGCCTGATCTATCGCGGCAAGTACATCGTCAACTGGTGCCCGCGCTGCATCACCGCCGTCTCCGATCTCGAAGTTGTGCACGAGGAGACGCCGGGCAAGATCTGGGAAATTCGCTATCCCGTGATCGGCTCGCAAGGACGAGTACATCATCGTCGCCACCACGCGTCCCGAAACCATGCTGGGCGATACCGCGGTCGCCGTGAACTCCGCCGACGAGCGCTACCGTCATCTGCACGGCAAGCATGTCCTGTTGCCGCTGATGAATCGCGAGATCCCGATCATCACCGACGACATTCTCGCCAATCCCGAGTTCGGCACCGGCGCGGTAAAGGTAACGCCCTCGCACGATCCCAACGACTTCGAAGCCGGCCTGCGCAACAACCTGCCGCAGATCGAGGTGATGAACGAGATCGGCGCAGATGAACGAGAACGCCGGCCCGTACAAGGGGCTCGACCGTTTCGAAGCGCGGCAGAAGGTTCTTGAAGATCTCGAGAGCGGCGGATTCCTGGTTGGCGCCAAAGATTACGTCGTTCCGCTCGGCAAATGCAGCCGCTGCAAGACCATCATCGAGCCGCGGCTCTCGACCCAGTGGTTCGTCAAGATCAAGCCGCTGGCCGAGCGCGCGATTGCAGTGGTCGAGAGCGGCGAAATAAAGTTCGTTCCTGAGAACTACACCAAGACCTATTTCGAGTGGATGCGCAACATCTACGACTGGTGCATCTCGCGCCAGCTGTGGTGGGGACATCGCATTCCGGCGTGGCATTGCCAGTGCGGCGAGATCATCGTCGCGCGCGAAGAACCAACCAAGTGCGCCAAGTGCGGCGGGCCACTGGAGCAGGACAACGACGTCCTCGACACCTGGTTCTCGTCGGGACTGTTGCCGTGCTCCGCTCTGGGCTGGCCCGACAGCACGCCCGACCTCGACGCGTTTTTTCCCAACACGCTGCTGATCACCGGCTTCGACATCCTGTTCTTCTGGGTGGCGCGCATGATCATGATGAATTGCCACTTCATGCGCGGCCACAAGCATGGCGACGTGCCCTTCCGTAACGTTTATATTCACGGCTTGATCCGCGATGCCGAGCGTCAGAAGATGTCGAAGACCAAGGGCAACGTCGTCGACCCAATCGAAATCATCGAGAAGTACGGAACCGATGCGGTGCGCTTCACGCTTGCGGCCATGGCCATGCCCGGCGGCGACATCGCCTTCTCCGAAAGCCGCACCGAAAGTTATCGCGCCTTCGCCAACAAGATCTGGAACGCCGCGCGCTTCCTCTTCATGAACGTCGACAGGGCGCAGGAGTCGGGCCTGTGGTCGCTGGCTGAATTCAAGGCGTCACAGAAATCGAACGGAAGTCAGAGATCGGGTGCCCCATCCTTCCGCGAAGCGGAGGGTGGGCCGAAGGGTATCCGTGGCTTCAACGCCGAGACGTTGGAAGATCGCTGGATTCTCTCGCGCTTCAACCGGGTTGCGCAGGAGATTCACGACGCGCTCGAGACCTATCGTTTTCACGAAGCCGCTCATGTGGTCTACCACTTCTTCTGGGGCGAATATTGCGACTGGTATCTGGAGCTGATCAAGCCTCGTCTTGCCGCTGAAGATCGTGACCAGGCCCGTGCGGCTTACGAAAACTTGATCAGCATCTTCGAAGGCGCGCTGCGGTTGCTGTCTCCGTTTATGCCGTTCATTACCGAAGAACTCTGGCACGCGATTTATGACGGCCAGCCGCCGGCGAGGTCGATCGCGCTCGCTGCCTATCCTCTGGCTGATCCAGGCGCAAATAAATCCGGACGCCGAAACCGAGATGGCGATTTTGCAGGATTTGATCGTCAGCGTGCGCAACATCCGCGCCGAGCTGAAGGTCGAACCCAAGCAGAAGCTGGCAATCGAAGTGTTTGCCGCCGACACAAACGTTCGTTCCATGCTGGAGCGCAATCGCGGCGCGGTGGAGCGACTGGCGAATGTCGAAGGCATAACTTTTGTCGAGCAATCGCTGGCCAAGGCTAGCGGCGCCCGCAGTACCGCGCGCTTCGACGTGCGCGTGATCTACGAGCGCAAAATCGATGTCGCCGCCGAGCGCGATCGCCTGAGCAAGGAACTCGCAAAGTTAACGCAGGAGCTGACGCGTGCCACCGGCCAGCTCAACAACGAAGCGTTCCTGGCGAAGGCGCCGGCGAATGTGATTGAGGGTCTGAAGAGGCGCAAGGCCGAGGTGGAAGTGCTGGTACAGAAGGCGAACGATGCGCTCGGCGAGCTGGGTGCATAGGTGAAGGGGCGCACCTTTAGGTGCGCCGTAAGAGCAGCTATTTTCAAGTCCGTTTCCGAGCGAACTCTCCGAGTTCGCTCGGAAACGGGATTATAGGCAGCCGTCATGGCGCAGCTAAAGCTGCGCCCCTTCAAGGCTGCTACAGATCGAGGAACTCTTGGACTGGACAACCCGCCGCATCACGGCCATTCTGGAAAACGCGCTGCTCGAAGACCGCGCCACGCGCGATGCCACTTCCTACGCCTGCATCGATGTCAACCAGCGCGCCTCGGCGACCATTCTCGCCAAGCAGGATTGCGTCCTCTCCGGTCTTGGCTGCGTGCACCGCATCCTCGACGTCTTCGCTGTTCTTGACGGCACCGTCACCTCGCATCCCGAGGTCACCAGCCATACCGAAATCTTCGACGGCGTGCGCCTGCGCAAAGGGCAATCCATCGCGGTTGTCGTGCACAACGCGCGTGTGATTCTTTCCTGCGAGCGCGTCATCCTGAATATCATGCAGCGCATGAGCGGCGTCGCCACGCTCACGCGGCAGTACGTCGATGCCGTCGAGGGAACGAAGACCACCATCCTTGACACCCGCAAGACCGCTCCCGGCCTGCGAGTGCTCGACAAGTACGCGGTCACTTGCGGCGGCGGGCACAATCATCGTCTGGACCTGAGCGACGGGATTCTGATCAAGAACAATCACATCGCATTGGCGGGAGGAGTTGTTCCGGCGCTGGAGCGGGCGTTGCGCAATCGTCGCGGCTCGCAGACGGTGGAGATTGAGGTTCGCTCGCTGGAGGAGTTCGAGCTGGTGCTGCAGCACGGCGCAGAAGCGGTTCTATTGGACAACATGACGCCCGATCAGGTGCGCCAGGCGGTGGAGCGCGTCCGCAAGCTTCAACTGGCCGTTCCGCTGGAGGCTTCCGGCGGCATCACGCTGGAGAACGTGCGCGCTTACGCCGAGACCGGTGTCGATTTCATCTCCGTCGGAGCGCTCACGCATTCGGTTGCGGCCGTCGACCTCAGCATGCGCATCTCGCCGATGTGAGGCAGCGGTCAGCCGTCAGCCGCCGGCTTTCAGCTAAGAGGTCCCCGATCGAGTGGTCGGGGCTGTTCCTCATTAGGCGCACTTCCCCATCCGCCGCCGCCGGGCGTCTCAATCCGAATTCGATCGCCACGCCGCGCCTCCGTGCTCGCCTTGCTTGCCATGGTTTCAACCGAGCCGTCCACGCGGAGAATTTCGGTACGACCCGGCGCACCGTCGCCACCTCTAGCCAATCCGTACGGCCGCGTCTTGCGGCGATCGGAGAGCAGCGTGACCGTCGCATCCGTCAGCATCTCGATCTCGCGCACAATTCCGTCCCCGCCGCGATGTAGCCCTTCGCCGCCACTGCCGGTGCGCAGTGCATATTTCGTCACGCGGAAGGGGTAGCTGTATTCCAGGGCCTCAGCCGGCGTGTTGAGCGAGTTGGTCATGTGCGTGTGCACTCCGGAAACACCACCATGCTGCGCGCCGGCCCCCGATCCGCCGGCGATGGTTTCGTAGTAGGCAAATGGAACAGCAGAATTGCTGCGGTCATCCATACCGCCGATGGTGAGATTGTTCATGGTGCCCGATGATGCCGCCGGAATGCGATCGGGCAGCGCCTGTGCCAAAGCCCGCAACAGCACATCGACAATCCGCTGTGAGGTCTCGACATTGCCGCCCGCAACCGCAGCGGGTGGACGTGCGTTGACAATCGTTCCCGCAGGAGCGATGAGTCGAATCGGGCGCATCAGCCCGGAGGTCGCGGGAACTTCATCCTGCAGCAGACAGCGAAAAACATAGAAGCACGCCGAATAGGTAATCGCCTCGACCGCGTTGATGCTGCCCTGGACCTGCGGCGAGCTGCCGGTGAAGTCGACGACGACCGGACGCGAGGGAGAGAGTCTGCGCGGGAACGAGATGCGAACGGCGATGCGCACCGGGCGGTCGCTCACGCCGTCGTCATCGAGAAAGTCCTCGGCTGCGTAGCTCCCGGGAGGAACCGTGCTGAGAAACGCCCGCATCATCTGCTCGGAATAACGCAGCAGGGCGAAACCGGCGCGCTGCACGCGCTCACGGCCATAGCGATCGCACAGCTCACGCAGACGGGCCGTGCCGGTGTGACAGGCCGCAAGCTGCGCCCGCAGGTCTCCCTCACGCTCTTCAGGCGTGCGAACATTGTTGAGCAACAGCTCCAGCACATCACGATCAACCGCGCCGCTACGCACGATCTTGACCGGCGGAATGCGGAAGCCTTCCTGGTAAATCTCGCGACAAGGACCCATCGATCCGGCGAACGTACCGCCGATGTCGGCGTGATGCGCGCGCGCCGCCACGAAGAAGTCTGGCGCAGTTCGATGCTGCGATCTTGCGGCGCGTTTGTCGACGAAGACCGGGGCCACTACGGTGATGTCGGGCAGATGCGTGCCGCCGCGGAAAGGATCGTTCAACATGGCGACGTCGCCGGGCGCAAGCCTGAGCTCAGTAATCGCAGCGCCCACCGACATCGGCATGGAGCCGAGATGCACCGGCATGTGATCGCCCATAGCCAGCGCATTGCCTGCCGCGTCGAAGACCGCGCACGAATAATCGCGACGCTCCTTGATGTTCGGCGAGAAGGCGGTGCGCCGCAAAGCAGCGCCCATCTCTTCTGCGATGGCGTGGAGGAGCTGCTTGAATACCTCGAGCTCGATCGGATCAAACTGCATGACGGAAGTGTATCGCGAGAGCAGATGGCAGGGCTCGGCTCCGAGAAGGTGACTCACAAAAGGACGAGTGGCGCAAGAAAATTTTGTACGATTTTTGTTGACATTCCCATCATGTAACCGCAATATCTTGCATAGCTGTGTTGTCCACGCAATATGTTGGGCAACGACAAGTTGGGCCACAGCTGTTAACAACCTTCAAGGGAAGGTTCCATCACAAGGAGGAATTTCCTATGGCAACGAAGAAGAAGGCTACGAAGAAAGCTGCCAAGAAGAAAAAGCACTAAGCGAAATGGCGAGGCTGCGGCCTCGCTCAGTTTTTTGACAGAAACATGGCCTCCACGAGCAGTTTTCGCGGAGGCCATTTTCATCGCAACGTCAGGTTGCAGAACCGGCCTGCTACTGCGGCGATCCCTCCAGCTGATAGTTGCACGTCCCGTTTGTCGGTTGCGTAGGCAGCGTCGGCGGCGTCAACAACTGCGGCGAACTGAAGTCGAAGAAGCCGTTGGTCGGATCGGCCATGTCCTGCGTTGTCGCATCCCGTTGCGTCAACGCCGGGACATTGAATCGCGTCTCAATCAGCTTCAGCATCGACGTGTAGTCCGTCTGCAGGTGTACCACGGTTTGCTTCTTCGACCATGGAGACACCACCACCATCGGAACCCGGAAGCCGGTAACGTTGAACTCGCCGGTTTGGTCTTTCGGCTTCAGGTCGGTGGGCTCCAGGTAATCTCCCGGCGGCGTAACCATGATCGGCCCCACGTGGTCGAAGAGTCCACCGCCTTCATCCCACGTCAGAATAAACGCCGAGTCCGGCCACGCTGTGCTGGCCATCAGAGCATTGATCGCGTTGGCCGCGCGCACCGCGCCGGTTTGTACATTGTTTCCCGGATGCTCGTCATATCCAGTGGCGCTGGCGCGCTCGATGAAGATCACCTGCGGCAGTTCCTGATCGGCATTCGGGCTGGCCAGGATGTTGTAATACTCCTGGATGTTGACCACGTTGGCTTGGATCTGCGGATCGTTCCAGTCGGCCCAGTTCGCCAGGAAGACGCTGTTGTCCTGGTAATAGTAGCGCCATTTGATTCCGGCAGTCTGCAATGCGCGGAAGATCGTCGGCTGCTGCCATGCCGGATCGCTCGGGCTATTCGGCGGGAAGGCGTGACCGTACAACGTCGCCGCGAACAGATACATACGGTTCGGAATCGTGTTGGCGGGTATCGGCGATCGCCATTCATCATCGGTGGTGAACTGCGTTGCCAACTCGTAGTAATACGGTAAGTCGGTCTGATCGTAGTAACCCAGAGGACGCGAGTGCGTAGGATCGTACTTATCACCCGAGCCTCCAGACAGCGTCGTCCACAGGAACTTGTCCATCAGGAACTGTGAATTCTGCGTCAGGTTCAACCAGTCGTCGCCCACCAGATCCATATCGTAGTGCGACTCATCCCACGAGGGCGAGAGGTTCTCGATACACTCCGTCCGCGCATGGAACGGTGCAAAGCATCCGCCCTGCGGATTGCAGATCTGATAGCCCGACGGCAGCGTGTGCAAGTCGTCCACATCACTCAGTTGTGCGCCCTGAATCGGCGGCTGATGGCTGACGCGATATTGCGCCAGCACGCCGAAGTAGTTATCGAACGAACGATTCTCCTGCACCATGAAGATAATGTGGTTCAGGTTCCCGATTCCACCCGTGCTGACGGTCACCGTTGCCGTCGCGATCACTGGCGGCGCGCCGGGATAGATCGAGGTTGCCGTCGCCGTATAGGTGGTCGTCTGGGTCGGATTCTGACCCGTGGAGCCATTCAGTCCCACCTGTCCGATTGCCGGAGTGCAGGCGGGGCTACACGTGATGGCCACGGCTGATGCGCTGGTCGACATCCAGGTCAACGTGGTCAGGCCACCCGACTGAACGGTTAGGGGATTTGCAGTCAGCGTGACCGTCGTGGGATTGCCCACCGTAACCATCACCTGCGGCGAGTAGGCCTGTCCTCCCGCCGTGCCGGCCGCTACCACCTGGAAGGTGGTATTCGCGCTCAAGGGCGGAGTCTGGTAAGTCGCCGTGCAGGTGTTCCCATTGCATGATGAAGGCGCCGGCAACGGCGTGGGATTGTTATTCCCCACCGTCACTAACGACCAGGTACTGCCATTATTCGGTCCGCCATAGGTCAGCACCACGCTTTGCCCAGCCTGAATCGTGGTCGCCGACGAACTCAACGTCAACGGCACCACCGTCAGTGTGGCTGACTTGGTTTTAGAATTTGTCGAGCCTGAGCTGGCTGTCGCCTGAAAGGTCGTGGTCTGGGTCAGGCCGTTGGTGTTGTACGAGTATGCCTTGGCATTCAACGGCAGAGTGCCCTGGTCATCATTGGTAATGGCAGGGGTGACGCTGAACGACGTAGCGTTGCTTGTAGCCCAGGAGAAATTCACGAACTGGCCGGGCGCTACCAAGGCCGGGGAAGCGGCAAAACTGGAGATCGTCGGAGCATTGGAATTTCCGCCCGTGCCCGTGCCGCCGCCACCGGTACCACCTGTACCTGTACCACCGGTGCCTCCACCGGAGCTGGAAGTGGAATTTGTGGATCCTCCGCCACAACCGGCGGCGATCAGAAGAAGTGACAGCGCAACAAGCAGGGAAAGGCAAACGCGCAACCGGCTCATAGTTCGCAACAACCTACCTTGAATCTGGGCGGCCATTCCAGCCACCGGGCTCACCCAGGTATCTAGCCTTGGCGAATCGTTCCCGAACGGCATGCCCTAAAATTGACTCGCTTCTGGGACGCGAGACAAAGCAAACACTTGGATTCGGAGTCGGCGTGCCGAGTTGTTTCGCAGGAAAGCGACGTTTAGGGCCGATCGCCATTCCGCGCTCCGCCGCACTGCAGTTGGTTGTGACCTTACTCAGCTTCAGTGTCAACCGGGTTCTCGTTGACTCTAAGGCTCATGCACCGCTTCGAGGTTGTTCTGTCCGGCGCTTCGTGCTACAAGTTTTCAGACCGCGTAAACTGGAGCGACGCTCGCAGGAAGGTAGTAAACCGCGTCGCCATGTCTGCGGATTTGCTGGAAACTAGAAACTTGAAACTCGAAACTGTCTTATAGCAGTCGTGGAGCTCGAAACTGGGTTTGAAACTTGAAACTTGAAACTCGAAACTGTCTTATAGCAGTCGTGGGGGCTCGAAACTGGGTTTGAAACTTGAAACTCGAAACTCGAAACTGTCTTACAGCAGTCGTGGGGGCTCGAAGCTGGGTTTGAAACTTGAAACTCGAAACTCGAAACTGTCTCTCAATGGCTGAGAAAAAAACACGCCGCAAAAAGAGTGCCGCCGCCGATCCCGTGATCCCGGACAAACTCTACTTCCGCATCGGCGAAGTCTCGCGACTGTGCCGGCTGCCGGCGTATGTTTTGCGATTCTGGGAGACGGAATTCCCCCAGCTCAAGCCGGTCAAGAGCGGAACCGGGCAGCGGATGTACCGCCAGCGCGATGTGGAAACATTACTGCGCATCAAGAAGCTGCTCTACGACGAAGGTTTCACCATCGCGGGTGCGCGCCAGCAATTGAAGGACGAAGCTAAGCCGGTTCGTCAGCAATCGGGCTTGCCCTTTCCCAAGCAGAAATCGGCTGAACTCAAGAAAGTGCGGCAGGGCCTGCAAGAGATCCTGGGCATTCTTTCTGCGCGTCGCAAGGGAGTGACGGTCGCAACATGTTTCGATCTGCCGAATCGATATTATTGCCATGGATGTCAGCAATCCCTAGACCACCAATCCCTAGCCCCCGCTTTATGAAAACCAACGCTGTCCGCCTGCTCGACAACCTGGGTATCCCGCATGAACTGCGAGAATACGCAGTCGATCCCGAGGACCTTGCGGCGGAGACGGTCGCAGCCAAGATCGGATTCCCTCCAGAGCAAGTCTTCAAGACCTTGCTGGCGCGCGGAGATCGCAATGGACCTTGCTTCGCTGTCATTCCCGGAAACTCGGAACTCGATCTCAAGGCGCTGGCCAGGCTGAGCGGCGATCGCAAAGTCGACTTAGTGAACTTGAAGGAGTTGCAGCCGCTGACCGGTTACATTCGCGGCGGCGTAACGGTGCTGGGTGCGAAGAAGGAGTATCCGGTTTACGCCGACGAGACGATTGAGCTGTGGGAGGTGATTTCAATTTCTGCGGGAGTGCGCGGAACGCAGATTCTGATCGCTCCTGCCGATTATCTGCGCGTCACCAACGCCACCACCGGTGAAATCGCGCGCGCCAAGGACTGAGCCTTCTGCCAGCTCGAACGCAGATCCCACGGTTGGACTGAAGAGTCTGCGGGAGAACTACCATTCTTTCAAACCGTGGACTAGAAAGCTTGAAAATCAGAGCGCCGCAGGCGCGTGCCATGACAGCCCAGGACGGAGCGCAGCGGAGTCCTGGGTAGAGTGGGGAAGGAACCAGAGTCCCCCCGGGGACGACAGGGTCTTCAGCAGGCACTTCAGTCGTGCCGATCAGCCGTTTATTTCCTCGTCCGTGTCGGGCTTAACAGGCCGCTGAAAAAGTTATCCCGCGACCGCTTTGTAACAGGACGACTTCAGTGTCTGCGTGAGAACTGAGTTTACAAAATCCTGGTGGAACGTCGCGATCGTTGAGTGGCCACTCAACCAGCGCCTCGGGCGCGAAATAGGAAAGCCCAGCCCTTCAGGGCTGGGTGAGTGGTAGAAGAACTTCGAGTCCCCCGGGGACGACAGGGTTTTTACGCAGGCACTTCAGTCGTGCCGATAAGCCGTTTATTTCCTCGTCCGAGTCGGGCTTAACAGGCCGCTGAAAAAGTCAGCCCGCGAGCGCTTCGTAAGAGGGCACGACTTCAGTGTCTGCGTGAGAACTGAGTTTACAAATCCTGGTGGAACGTCGCGATCGTTGAGTAGCCACTCAACCAGCGCCTCGGGCGCGAAATAGGAAAGCCCAGCCCTTCAGGGCTGGGTAAGTGGTAGAAAGAACTTCGAGTCCCCCGGGGACGACAGGGTTTTCACACAGGCACTTCAGTCGTGCCGATAAGCCATTTATTTCCTCGTCTGAGTCGGCTTTAGCCGACGACACGCGAAGCGCGCTATGACTTTTTCAGCAGCCGCTTTAGCCGTGGGGCGATGGAAACCTGCCTACTTCACCACCGTCACCTGGAACTGCACCGGAATATTTTTCGGAGGATAGCAGGCGCTGTGATCGCACGCCTGAAAGCGCAGCGTACCGCTCACGGGATAGCTTCCAGCAGGAACATTGGCAGCGGTCTTCAACACCGCCTCGACCGTGAAGTCGCCGCTGTAAACGCTCAGCTTCTCGTCGGGCGAGAATGGGAAAGCTCATGTCCTGGCCGGCGGGATACTTCACGTCGGCAACCGTCACCTGCTCCGGCCCGCTCAGCTTCAATACGGTAGGAATCAGCAGCGGCGATTTCGGCGTGTGCGAGTTGATGTGGAATTCGGAGCCGATGCGGAAATCGAGACTGACGTTCTTGCTGCCGCCCGCCTTCACCTGCACGCTTCCCACAGGTGCCATCTCTACCGGCGGCTTATCGCCGAAGCCCTGCGCCAGCAGGAGCCCGGCCAACAACACCAGAGTCACGAAAACAACAGCGCTGCGCCTCATCGGCTGGAGTCCTTAGGAGAAATTACTTTCGCGGCAACGGCCTCTTTGGTACTCGCGTCGGCCTGATTCAACGGCGAATTCGCGGGTTTGTACGTCGTGCCCAAAGTCTTCCTGACGGCATTCTCGATATCCTTGCGATCCAGCAGGCCGGTCATCTTGTCGACGATGGTTCCGTCGCGCCCAATGTAGAAGGTAGTCGGCAGATATTGCACGTCGCCATAGTCATCGGAAACCTTGTCGGTTCCCAACAACACCTCATAATTGACGCCCAGGTCGCTGGCGAACTTGGCGATGGTGGCCGGCTCGGTGTCATCCATGGCTACGCCCAGAACCACCAGGCCGTCCTGCGCGTATTGCTTTTGCAGGTCTTCAAACCACGGCATCTCAACTTTGCACGGAGGACACCAGGTCGCCCAGAAATTCAGCAGCACCGCCTTGCCGCGAAAATCCGACAACTTGACTTTGCGCCCATCCAGGGAAGGCAAGGTGAAGTCCGGCGCGGGCACACCTTGCACATTGCCTACCAGCATGATCGGTCCGTGTTTGCGGGCCCGGTCGAGATACTTGCCGCTGGCCAGCATGGCAAGAATGGCCACCAAAAGCGCTACGAAGACTAATGCGTTGCGTTTCACGACTTCACCCCTACAGCGCGAACCGGTTCAGGAAGGTCAGGTAGCCGGACAGCAGTTTGAGGTTGTTCAAGAAAATCAAGACGCCAATCGCGATTAAGAGTATACCGCTGCACACCTCCACGGTATGCAGATGACGGCGGAAGCGCCCGTAAAATGCCAGAAATCGGTCAATCCCCAACGACGTTAGCAGGAATGGAACTGCCAGTCCCAGGGAATAAACCGCCAGCAGCACAATCCCCTTCAGCACCGTCCCCTGGGCTCCCGCCAGCACCAGAATCGTGGCCAGGATGGGACCGATGCAAGGGGTCCAGCCAAATGCGAAGGCGAAGCCGACAACAAATGAGCCGACCGCGCTCGACCCGCCTTTCACTTCGTGCATTCGCTTGTCGGCATAGAGCGCCTTGATCTTCAGCAGCCCTGTCAGATGCAATCCGAAGACGATTATTACGATGCCGGCAATCTTCGACAGCAGCGAGTGGTACTCGTTAAACAGCTGCCCGACGCTGGTTGCCACCGCTCCCAGCGCGATGAAGACCACGCTGAATCCCAACACAAACGTAATGGAATGCAGCATCACCGTGCCCAAAACACGGCGCTCCTGCGACTGCAGCTCATCAACGCTGGCCCCGGAGATCAGCGATACGTAGCCCGGCACCAGAGGGAGTACGCACGGTGACAGGAACGAGAGCAGTCCCGCTACGAATGCCGCCAGGGGTAGGGGCAGATTATGCATAGGGTAATTGTAACAATGAGCCCACGACGAGATTGTTACGGAATCATTTCAGCTAGGTGTTCTATCTTAAGACGCCGGGCCGCGGAAAAGGTTACGCCGGGATGCCGGACTTGGGCATAGGCCGCTGCGGCAGAGTGATTTGCGGCTTGCGCAATCCCGACCAGGTCTCGGAAATGACGATGGAATCGCCCGGATTGTGAGGATCATACTTGGCCGAACGTCGGCAGCCCCAACCGGCAGGAGTACAGGTCGATAAACTGCCGCAGGTGGGTCACATCCTGCGAAGCTTCATAGGTCACGCCCGCCACGTCGTAGGTGTAGACCAGCAGGATCATCTGCTGCCCGGTGGCATCATCCTCCAGTTCCAGAACGTCAATGACGTTGCCGTCGATGATGCGGCCGGCGCGCGTGAGCGCTGTGCGCCGCTCACATTCCTGGTCCTCGGCCGGCTTCTTGTTCTTGCGCGCAAGCAGGCTATAGCCGACGATGGCGGCTATCGCGCCGAACGCAAATATCGGGTAGAGCCGAAACGAGTTCATGGGAATCACTGCGAGGGTTTGACATCAAGATAGCCGGATTGGCAGTAGAAGAAAACAAGAAAATGATCGCGGAGCTCGGTTTAACACCAACGGCACTGATTACGTCCGGGTTTGAAGGGGACGGCCTTTAAGGCCGTCCGTAAGCTCAGCAAATCATTGCGGCTTTAGCCGCTGAGGGCCTTTCATGAAACTTAATCAGAGTTTCCAACGTGTTATTTCCGGTCGACCACCGGATTCCGCAGCGTTCCCACGCCTTCCACCGTCACTTCCACCACATCCCCAGCCTTCAGCTGACCCACACCGGCCGGCGTTCCGGTGGCAACGATGTCTCCCGGCTCCAGGGTCATCACCTGGCTGATGAAACGCAGCAGGACGTCCATCGGGAACAGAAAGTCCGCCGTCGTACCGTTCTGGCGAAGCTCTCCGTTGACGCGGGTTTGAACCCGCACTCCTTTCCACGGATCCACCCCATCGGCAACGACCGGACCTACGGGGCAGAACGTGTCAAAGCCCTTAGCTCGCGTCCACTGCCCATCCTTGTTTTGCAGATCACGCGCGGTCACGTCGTTCAGGCACGTGTATCCCACAATGTAGGGGCGGACATCGTCGCCTTCGCGCAGGCGATAGCAGCGCTTGCCGATCACCGCCGTCAGCTCGCCTTCGTAGTCCACTCGCTGCGAGAGATCCATCGGACGGAGAATCTCGTCCTCGGGGCCGATGAGCGACGACGGCGGCTTCAGGAAGAACAATGGCTCGGTGGGAATGGGATGGTCCAGCTCCTTCGCGTGTTCACGATAATTGCGGCCGATGCAGACGATCTTCGATGGCTCGACCGGCGCCAGCAGGCGCACCGAACTCAAGGGCAGGTTGGTCTTCTCGCCGCCGTCGAAATCGGAGAACGACTGTTGGCGCTTTCGTCCGCGTTCGAGTGATGACCTGGTTGCCGGAAGCGTCTTCGATCAGCCCGTAATGTTTCGCACCTTGATATTCAAATCGACAGTAACGCATTGCGACAATTCCTTCTCTGTTTCGATTGGTTTCTTAACCAGCTTACTTGGTTTTCGTTGGCACAGTTTCGCTCGCCTCAGCCGAACGCGGACTCTCATTGGCTCTCAGATCAACCGCTGAAACGGTATAGAAATACGTCTTCCCCGGTTCCACCTTTTCGTCGCGATAGGAGGACGTTTGCACCAGCTGGCTATTCAGCTTCTGCGGCTGCCCACCTGCTACCCAGCGGAACACGTTGTAGCCCGCCAGATCGCCTTCGATATTGGGCGCCCACGTCAGATCGATAAATGGCTTTTGCCCGACACTGGAAAACACGGCCTGCAGCCCGGACGGCTGTGCCGGCGGATAAATGTCGCGCGTGAAGACTTCGACCGTGGGCGAGTCGTCGCCCTCAACCCCGGCATTGAAGCCATTCGCCTGCACCTGGCTGAGTGTCGTGATGCGATATTCGTATTTCTGCTCCCAGCCAAAGGTCTTGTCGAGATACGACCCGGTCGCGCTCGGCGCAACGTCGTCAATCACGATATATCCCGGAGCGCCCACCGGCCGCCGCATCACCCGATAAAGATACGTAACTCCTGCTGGCGGCGCGGGCGGTGCCGGCCCTGACCAGCTCACGCGCACCCCATCGGCGCTGACCTCAGCCGACAACTTATCCGGCGCCGCGATGGTCGGGGTTACCGGTATCGGCACCTGGTTGGATATGCCGGCGCTGCGGCCATGGACGTTCACCTCTTCCACCCCGTACATGACAAATCCCGCCGGGTTTTGCAAACCCAGCTCTGGCGGCAAGGTATCCACGTAGTGAATGCGCACCGCTCCCGGCGGAGCTTCATTCTTCTGGCGCTCGGCGGGCTTGGGCGTCGGCGGAGGAATCTCAGCCACGACGTCGCACTTGGCCATCAACATCGTGCCTTCATGGCGGCAGATGCGCGATGTGGGATTGTGCTTGATGATGGTCTTATCGGTGTTCTTGCGCGGCAGGGTCCAGTCCAGAGTGACCTTGTTGCCGCGGCGCGAGGCGGTGAGATCGGTCGGAGGAAGCGGCAGGTTCAACGACGGCAACGAGGGTGATCCGGGAGTTCCGCACCCGGCAAGCACCACGATTAACGCGAGACCTCCGATTAGGCCAACACAGCCGCAGTCGCATGGAAGCTAACAGAGTAACAAATTGCCAAGCCTCCGCTCGGTTTCAAGTGGCGACGCAGCCTTCCGGCTTACAATCCTTGCAGCTGCTCTGCCAAAATCCGCACTCCGGTAGAATTCAGGAGAAGGCTTATGCGCTGGGAATTTCTTTCGCTCTTCCTGCTCACTCTGGCTCTGCCTGCCGTCGCGCAAACGACAACCGCGCAGAAAAGCCCAGCCGCTTCGCAATCTACTGCTACGGCAGCCGTCGATAAAGCCTACTTGCAAAGCATCTGGGACGGATGGACTGCTGCCGACCTCGATAAACAGGCGCGGTTCTACGCACAGGGGCCGGGGCATCTGTTCTTCGATGTCGCACCGCTGAAGTACACCAGCTGGGACGACTACAAAGCAGGCGTGGCGCCCTCGCTGAAAGACGCGCCCAAGGTGACCTACACTCTCAGCGACGATATCCAGATTCATCCCGAAGGCAAAATTACGTGGGTCGACGGAACTCTGGAAATGGGGGGAACGACCCCACAAGGTCAGAAGGAGTCGATACCGTTGCGCTGGACTGCGGTGCTGGAACAGCAGGACGGCCGCTGGATCATCGTCCACGAGCACGTTTCCGCGCCCGCAGAAGCCCCGCCGCAGCAGTGAGTTCGCCGAACTGTAGAGTATCGCTGGCCTCCGGCCGGCTGTCCCGGCGGCGTCTCGCCGCCAGCTTCAACCACGAGGCTGGTCGGGTAGAGCTGGCCTTCAGGCCAGCGTCTCCAGTTCTCCCAATGCTTTGTCATCCCGACCGAGGGCTTCAGCCCGACCGAGGGATCTGCGGTTCGAGCGGCGGCACCACTCTTCACCCTTCCAGCTTCTTCGCCCAGCAACTCATTCACCAGCGCCGGATTTGCCTGGCCTTTCGACGCCTTCATCACCTGTCCCACGAAGAAAGCAATGACCGTTTTCTTGCCGCCGCGATACTGCTCCAGCTGTTTGGGATTGGCGGCGATCACCTCGTCGATGATCTTCTCGATGGCTGCGGTATCGGTGATCTGCTGCGGCTTTTCTTTCTCGTAGATCGCGGGGAAATCCTCGCCGCGCTCGAAGGCGAGATCGTAAAGATCTTTCAGCATCTTTCCGCTGATCGCGCCGCTCTCGACCAGGTCGGCGGACATCGCGACGCCTTTCATCGAAATTGGCGACTGCTCAATCTCGATGCCCTTCGCCTTCAGCCTGCCCATCAACTCGCTCTGCACAAGATTGGCTACACGCTTGGGATTCTTCGCAGCGGCTGCGGCTTCTTCAAACTGATCGGCCAGCGATCGCGTGCTGGTCAGTGTCGTCGCGTCGTATTCCGTGATGCCATACTGTATGACCAGCCGCGCGCGCCGCGCCTCCGGCAATTCGGGAAGCTCGGCGACGATCTGCCGGCGCCACGTTTCATCGATCACCAGCGGCAGCAGGTCGGGCTCAGGAAAATAGCGATAATCGTGCGCCTGCTCTTTGGAGCGCATGCCATACGTCTTGCCCTCGGCGGCGTTGTAAAGACGCGTCTCCTGCAAAATCTTGCCGCCTGACTCCAGCACCTCTTCGTGACGTTCGATCTCGTACTCCAGCGCCTGCCGAATGAAGCGGAACGAGTTGACGTTCTTCACTTCGGTCTTGGTGCCGAACTCGCGCTGGCCGCGCGGACGAATGCTGATGTTGGCGTCGCAGCGCAGCGAGCCTTCTTCCATGTTGCAATCGCTGACGCCGGTGTACAGGATGATCTCCTTCAGCCGCGTCAGATATTCGTGAGCTTCGTCGGGCGAGGCGATGTCGGGCTCGCTGACGATCTCGATCAGCGGCACGCCGGAGCGGTTCAGATCGATGGACGTCCACTCGCTGCTATCAGGCAAGCCGTCGTGCAGGCTCTTGCCCGCGTCCTCTTCCAGGTGCACGCGCGTGATGCCAATCTTCTTCGGCCCGGCCGGCGTTTTGATCTCGATGTAGCCGTGCTCGGCCAGTGGCTTGTCGTACTGCGAAATCTGGTAGCCCTTGGGCAGGTCGGGATAGAAGTAATTCTTGCGCGCGAAGATCGATGTCTCGCGGATCTGGCATTTGAGAGCTGTTGCCGCCAGCACCGCAAACTCGACCGCACGCTTGTTCATCACCGGTAGCGCGCCGGGAAGCCCGAGGCATACAGGGCAGACATTCGTATTCGGCGGATCGCCAAAGCGCGTCGAGCAGCCGCAGAAAATCTTGGTCTTCGTCAGCAACTGGACGTGGACTTCCAGCCCAATGACAGGTTCGTACTTGGAACGCGTTGCGACAGGGGCTTCCGGCGTGGTGGCCATACTCGTCGATTATAGGTGATGGTGAGAGTCGTCCTGCGCGGCGGGAGAAGTGACACCGCGATATCACCCATAGTCTCGAAAAGAACGAGCCCACGCATGTCTCAACAACAAATAAGAAGCGCGGTGCGCGATGATGCGGTTGCCGACACACTACCGGCCCGCTCTGCGGGACGACTCAGCTTAGCCCAGGACGAAGTCCTGGGTAGCGTCCCATTAAGAGGGTTATGGTCCCGGCAGGGACAGCTATGGCGTGAAAGTCAGACTCCACCAGAACGCGCTGCCCCACAACGCCAGCCCGCTGAGGCCGACCAGTACATACAAGCGTCGCTCGAAAGCGTTGTGCAGGGTTGGCAGGGGAAGAGGAGATCCCAAGCTGCGATGAAAGGAAGCAACCAGCAGGCCGCCGAATCCGACTACCGTTACAGCGCCGCCAAACGCCAGGCCTGCCATGATGAGGACATATCCCAGGGAAAACACAACACACCCCACTTCTTCCCGACAGGGTAGTCCTCTGGGCGGGGGTTGTGCAAGGGAAGCGGCTGTCGGCCATCAGCTGTCGGCTGTCAGCCAAGGCAGTGCATCGAAGACTACGATGATGCGTCGCAACCGCTGTATTTAAGCTGACGGCTGAGAGCTGATAGCCGATAGCTTCTTCGCCATCGCCCACTTCAGCTCTTCGATGCCTTCGCCGGTGACGGCGGAGATCGGATACAGCTCCAGCTTCTTGCGTTTGCAGTAGCGCTTGAGCTTGGCCAGCTTGTCCTTGTTCGCAATGTCCATCTTCGACGCGACGACGATGGTCGGCTTGGTGTCGAGACCGGCGCCGAAGTTGGCCAGCTCGTGGGTGATGACTTCGTAATCCTGCACGGGATCGGGACGGCCGCTGAAGTCCGAGACATCGACCAGGTGCACAAGAAACCGGGTGCGCTCGATGTGCCGGAGGAATTGCGTTCCCAGGCCCGCACCCGCGCTGGCGCCTTCGATGAGACCGGGAATATCGGCGACAACGAAGCTGGCGTCGTCAGGCGGGTCGCCTGCTACGACCACGCCGAGGTTGGGCTGAAGCGTGGTGAAAGGATAATCGGCGATCTTGGGTCGCGCCGCCGAGATGCGCGAGATCAGCGTGCTTTTGCCGGCGTTGGGATAACCAACGAGCCCGACATCGGCCAGCAGCTTCAGCTCCAGTCGCAGGTCGCGTTCTTCGCCCGGCTTGCCATCTTCATGCTCGCGCGGCGCCTGATGGGTCGATGTGGCGAACTGCGCGTTGCCGCGACCGCCGCGACCGCCGCGAGCAATGACGACGCGCTCGTCAGGGTGCGAGAAGTCGTGCACTACCTCGCCGGTGATTTCGTCGTAGACGATGGTGCCGACCGGGACTTTGAGGGTGATGCTCTCGCCCTCGCGTCCGGTCTTGTTGGAGCCTTCGCCATGACGGCCGCGCTCGGCCTTGTATTCGGGATTGAAGCGGAAATGAACCAGCGTGTTGTGGCGCTCGCTGGATTCCATGATGATGTCGCCGCCGTGGCCGCCGTCGCCGCCGGAGGGACCGCCGCGCGGGACGAACTTCTCGCGGCGGAACGCCATGCAGCCATTGCCGCCGTCCCCGGCCTTAACGCGAATTTTGGCTTCGTCAACAAACATCAGCAGTTAGCAGTTAGCAATTAGCACTCAGCGAGTTGCGATTAGCTACTAGTCTTTAGTTATCACAAATCCTTCAGTCCAGTGAAGCTTTCCCAACTCGTACGGGCAGATCTCAAATAGGTCTGGAAAATCCACAAAGCCGGGCTTGTCGGTGAGTGCCGTGATCGCATCTTTGGCATCCTGCTCGGTTCGAAATACGCCGATCAGCATGCTTTCGTCGTCGACCTCGGAGGGCCGGTGTGCCAGAGGAGAAAAACCGTGTCCATCCTTTTCACCCGAAGAAATGATAAGAGGCCTCGTCTCAGGAGGCCTCTTTCTGTAGCTCGAAGCTCGAAGCTCGTGGCTCGAAGCTAGTCGCTAATTGCTAGTTGCTAATTGCTGCTTTCCTGCGGCACGATCGAAACGAATTTGCCCATGTTGCCGCGGTCTTTGAACTCGATGGTGCCGGTGACCTTGGCGAAAAGGGTGTCGTCTTTGCCGCGGCCGACGTTGAGGCCGGGCTTAATTCGTGTGCCGCGCTGCCGTATGATGATGGTTCCGCCGGAGACGAGTTGCCCGCCGAACGCCTTCACCCCCAGCCGCTGTGCATTGGAATCGCGGCCGTTTCGCGAACTGCCTAAACCTTTTTTGTGTGCCATAGAGATGTCCTCAAAATCTTAATTATTGCCGGAGCGGTCGAACCGCAGATCCCTCGGTCGGACTGAAGTCCTCGGTCGGGATGACAAATCACAGGACTGAAGTCCTCGGCCTAGATGACAGCGCCATGACGACCTTGCTGACGGTAGGCCTCAACGCCGCACTATTCCCACGCCTACGCCGCGCGCTCGGTCTCTACCTCTTCGAGCTCGGCTGTGCCCACCTGGTCGCGCGAGAAGACCTGCCGAACCGCGGCGGGAATGCTCACCAATACCGACTCGAAGCGCTTCGCCGTCGCCACCAATACCACGATGAATTGATGAAGCAGCATCGCGGCTAAGCCGTGAGCTCCTTGCCATCGATATTGATGGCCATGATCTTCACGGCGGTGTACGGCTGGCGATGGCCGTTCAGCTTCTTGTATTGCTTCTTGCGCTTGTAGTGGAAGACCAGCACCTTGTCGCCGCGGCCCTGTTCAACGATCTGCGCGGTAACGGTGGCGCCTTCCGGCTTGCTCAGCTCGCCTTCGGAGGCGCTGACCGCCAGCACCTCGTTGAACTGAATGTGTTCACCGTCGGCAAGCGCCAGCTTCTCCACCTTGATCACGTCCCCGGGTGCGACGCGATACTGCTTTCCCCCGGCGCGGATGACCGCGTACATAGCTATCCTCCAATGAACCTGGTCACGCACCGCTACGGCGCGGACGGCCCTAAACTCTTTGTGCGCTTGCACTTCCCCAGCCAGGAAGGAAGTCATGGCGGGGCGTCCCTGACGGGACCTGGTAGTACAGGCAAACCATAGAATTTTAGCGTGTTTGGACGGGCAGGTCAAACGCAGAATTCCGGTATTCCCGTAATGCTGTTGGATCGCCACGCCCAATGGTGCGGCCGCCATCGCGTTCGCAGAACCGCTCCTCCGACCATAATGCCGTATTACAACAATTTTGCCATTAGCTATGTTTATGTAATACCATAATTGCGAAGGCTACGCCGCGCTTGAGAGACATAAAACGAAAACCTGGCAGGCCAAAACTTCCCAAGGGAGAGAGCAAGAGAAAAATTGTTCCCGTAAGATTGGACGCCGGCGATCTTAGCCTGGCGAGGAATGCGGCAAGAGCCAGCAAACAGGAACTATCGGGGTGGATCAGAAACATGTTACGGAGCGCAGCTGAAAGACAACTTTTTCGACGAACGCTGCATGAGGCCATGGAGACGGTTCTCCGCGAAAGGCCTGGTTTTGGCGCCACAGCTTCTGAACTGAGCGAAGCCATTCGTCAGCGTGCGCTTTACACTCGCAAGGACGGCACCTCCCCAGGGACGCAGCAAATCAGTGCGAGGGCGAGAAAGTATCCTGAGATCTTCCAGCTGACAGCGGCGGGGTTGATTCAATTAAAAACTAGTCCCCGAGCCGCGTCGGCAAATGAGTCGAGCGATCTCGACTTCCATCCCATCGAAATTCGGGGCGAACCCCTGTCCGTGACAATCCTGCGCGAGAGGCGCTGATAATTGGCCCTTTACTACTTGGAAACAAGCGCTCTGGTCAAGCTGTACATCCGCGAGCTAGGCACAGAGCGATTGCTGGAATTGGCAGCGCACGTCAAGGGGAACCGCTTGGCTATCCTTGCCTTAGCTCGAGTTGAGCTTCGGTCTGCCGTACGGAGGCGGGAGCGTAATGGAGAGATCGCCAGCAGCATCGCTAGGCAGTTATTGGAATTGTTTCAGCGCCACGTAGAAGCGCGCTTCGTGACGCAACCGATTAATGATTTTGTGCTGGACACTGCAGACGGGCTAATAGATCGGTATGCCTTACGCGCATTCGACGCAATTCAGCTAGCCGGATTCCTTGCATGCCAGAACTCAGCTGGTACAGATGTTCCTACATTTGTGTGCGCCGATGCGGAACTGCTTAGCGCAGCGACTCGGGAAGGGTGCATCACCTTGGATCCCTGTTCGGGCTGAGGCTTTATTAATCAGGTTTGGGCGAGGCCGGACTCAAATGGCTTACTGTCTTCTGCAGTGAAGCCTCGTCCTCGACATTGAAGCAGCTGCGCGACTTGTCGATCTGCTTCATCAGTCCGCACAGGACCTTTCCCGGGCCGACCTCGACGAAGTTTTGCACTCCCAACCCGATCAACCCGCGCATCGATTTGTGCCATTGCACCGCGCCCGTAACCTGGCGAATGAGCGCATCGCGCGCCTGCTCGCCGGTCGTCACCAGGGTCGCGTCAACGTTGCACATGACCGGAATCGCCGGATCGTGGAAGGTTAGCGCCGCGAGATCCGCTGCCAGACGATCCTGCGCCGGCTGCATCAGCGCGCAATGGAAAGGAGCGCTTACCGGCAGCATGATGGCGCGCTTTGCACCCTGCTTCTTCGCCAACTCGGCGGCGCGCTCCACGGCTGCCTTGCTGCCGGAAATGACCGTCTGATCCGGCGAATTCAGATTAGCCGCGCAGCAGATCTCACCTTGCGCGGCTTCTTCGCATACCAGTTGCAGCTTATCCGCTGCTAGAAGCAGAACGGCTGCCATCGCGCCCACGCCGACGGGAACAGCTTCCTGCATATATTTTCCTCGGTTGCGAACGGTTCGCACCGCATCGGTGAACGACAGCGTTCCTGCGGCCACATTCGCTGAGTACTCACCCAGGCTATGGCCTGCAACATACGACGGCGTGATTCCCTGGGACTGCAAGACGCGCCACGCCGCGATGGAAACCGTCAGAATCGCCGGCTGCGTAATCTCGGTAAGCTTCAGCTGATCTTCTGGACCTGCAAAACAAAGTTGCGAGAGCTTGTAGCCGAGCGCGGCGTCGGCTTCGTCGAAGGTCTCGCGCGCCACCGGATACATGGCGGCAAGCTCCTTGCCCATGCCAACCGACTGTGAACCTTGTCCGGGAAAGAGAAAAGCCGTGAGAGGACGTGTGGTCATGAAATTAGGATTGCCGGCGTTGATTGTACAAGGCTCGTGGCGGTTCGCTCATGGCCTTTGCAATTCAGCAGTTCGCGAGCGGTCAATGGGAATACTTGCGCTCGCTGGCAGCCTGCTCGTTCTTCAGACTACCCCGGAACCCAGCGGCTGGGGTGCAGGCGGCTCGCTTGGGTGGTGATTCAGATTGCGGCTGGCCTCGGCGATGCGCTCTTCGATGGTGTGATTCAGCTTGCTGTTGGCGTATTCCATCGCCACGCGAATGGCGTTCTTGATGGCGTTGGAATTGGATGAGCCGTGGCTCACGATGCAGACGCCCTTGATGCCCAGCAGCGGCGCGCCGCCGTATTCGGAGTAGTCGAGGCGCTTTTTGAAATCAGCGAAAGCCCGGCGGGAAAGCAGAAATCCTACCTGGCTGGTGATGGTCGCCTGCAATGATTGCTTCAGCAGAAAGCGCACCGTCTCCACCATGCCTTCGGAAATCTTCAGCGCAACGTTGCCCACGAATCCGTCGCAGACCAGCACGTCGGCTTTGCCGTTGTAGAGGTCGCGGCCTTCGACGTTGCCGACGAAGTTCATCGGCAGCTCTTTGATCAGCTTGTAGGCTTCGCGGGTAAGGTCGTTGCCCTTGCTTTCTTCTTCACCGATGGAGAGCACGCCGACTCGCGGATGATCGGCGGTGGGAAAGCGGCCGGCAAAAATCGTGCGGAAGTAGACGTCGCCCATGATGGCGAACTGTTGCAGGTTTTGCGGCTTGGAATCGACGTTGGCGCCGACATCGATCAGGATGGTCGCGGTGCCCTGAGCGGTGGGGAAGACGGCGGCCAACGCAGGACGATCGACGCCGGGGATTGCGCCCAAGCACCATCTTGGCTGTGGCCATGGCAGCGCCGGTATTGCCGGCAGTAATGAAGCCTCCAACCGCGCCATCGCGCACCAGGCGAAGCCCGACCCGCATGGAGGAGTCGCGCTTGCTGCGCACCGCATGCGCCGCTTTCTCCTGCATGCCGATGACTTCGCGCGCGTCGACGATGGTGATAGGCAGCCGGCGCCAGAAGCGATGCGCCTCGAGCTCAGCGCTGACGACTTCTTCTTTACCAACCAGCACCACTTCCACGCCATAATGCCGGGCAGCCAGAATAGCGCCTTCCACTTCGGGTTTGGGCGCGCGATCCGAGCCCATGGCGTCAACGGCGATGATGGTCGGCATGCTTGTCCGTCAATACGACGAATTCACCAACGGAGACACGGAGCGCACGGAGCTCTCTTGATTTCGGCCTTCTCCGTGTCCTCAGTGCCTCCGGTGGTGAAAATAGGCCCTGGAGTTACCTAGCTGGTAGCCTCTTCGATCTCGACGACCTCGCGGCCCTTATAGTAGCCGCATTTGGGGCAGGTGCGATGCGGTAACTTGCGCTCGTGGCAGTTGGGACATTCGGACAAGGACTGCGCCGTCAGATGATCGTGGGAGCGGCGCTTGGCGGTGCGCGCCTTGGAATGGCGCCGTTTTGGATTTGGCATGAAAACCTCGTAAATCATCGGGTAGAGCGGGCCTTCAGGCCTGCGTCCCGGAAATTGATCATTCAGGGTCGGCCTCTGCCGACGCCAGTGCCGCCGGGCTGAAGCCCGGCTCAATAAGGTAGTTACCCTTCGCGTGACGCAGACCTGAAGGTCTGCTCTACCTAGCTTTGCAGCTTCTTCTTAATATCGCTGAGCGCGTCCCAGCGCGGATCGCTGACATGCTGCTCACAATGACATTGCTCGACATTCAGATTGCGGCCGCACAGCGGACACAATCCCTTGCAATCCTCGCGGCACAGCGCCCGAACCGGCGTCGCCAGAAGCACCTGCTCGCGCAGGGCGTCTTCCAGAAGCAGGCCTTCGCCCACATAATAGCCGATTTCGGTCTCGGCCTCGCAGATGGACGCCTCATCGGCGCGCCGATCCACCCCTTGCGGGCGGTAGATCAGATCAAAAACCCAATCCACATCGTGGCCGACCGGCTCCAGACAGCGAGCACAGCTGAACTCGAGATGCGCCTGAACGCTGCCGACCAGCCGGATGTCCTCGACATCCTGATGATGGCCGCGATGTTCCACAACCAGATCGGCACGACCCTTACTATGCAGCGGGCCCACCTGGCGAAATTCAGCACCGAAGTCGATGGCGCCTGGCTGATAACTTTCGTCAAACTCCAGATTGTGGAGTTCGAGTTCCCGAACACGAATCAGCATAGCAGCACCAGCCTTAGACCCTACCTGAGCCTAACTTCGCAGCTGGAGAGCTCCCAAACATTCTTTCCCATGCAGCAATGCCAAGGGACAAGCCCCGTTTTTCAGGCCAAGTTCCTGAAGGAAAACAGTGGCAGGGACAGATGGGCGGGAGCGCTCTAGGACAATACCCAAGAATAAATTTGCTGACCGGCAGTGTCAAGGCGCCTTCATCCCGAGCCATAGCCGCGCGGCAGGAATCTGCTAGACTCGGAACGTCGTTCGCACGCAAGTCAACCAGTTATGAATCTGATGTAACCCGGATATGACGCCGGCTGGCCGTTGTCGCCGGCGATCGTTTTCGACCAACCCGATTCACATGCTATGACGAGTCAGCCGGTCGCTTCTTGCCAAAACCCTGCCCTGCTCGTCTACTCCGACTCTGAAGCGCTGCAGGCGATTACAGCACCCCGATTTCAAACGCAGTGGCGGGAGCTGGCCGCGAAATGTCCCTGGGCTACGTCGCTGCAGTCGCCCGAATTCGCCTGCACCTGGTACGAATGCTACCGGGAACTCTATCGGCCCCTGATCCTTGTCCGCTACGTCCCTGGCGGAGAAATGGATGGGCTGATGATGCTTGCCGTCGAGCGAACCACTGGGAAGTTGACCGCGGCGGGCGCGCATCAAGCCGAGTACCAGGTTTGGCTGGCCTTGCCCGGCGAGCAGACCTTTGTGGTCGAATGCCTGGAGAAGCTTCGGCAGCTTGGGTTTTCTTCCCTCTCGTTCACCTATCTTCCACCCGGCACTCCTTTGGATTGGCTGAAGAACGAATGGAGTAACGCAAGCACGCTCCGGGCGGTGCAGCGGCCTCTACTCACGGTCGACAACATCGAGGCGGTTCGTGAATCACTGGCCAAGAAGAAGAACCGCCGGCGTCTGGAGAAGCTCCAGGAGAGCGGACCGCTCAGCTTTCTGGAATTGCGCACTGCGCAGGAGCTCGATAACTATTACGACGACATCATCGACTTCTATGACTTTCGCATGGGCGCGGTCAATGGAACCTGTCCATTCCGCGAAGATCCAAGGAAGGGCGCTTTCTACAGAGCGCTGATGGCTCAAGGCCTGCTTCATGTGACCGTCATGAAGATTGGCGAGAAGTTAGTCGCGTCTCATATCGGTCTCCGCAACAACAAGGAAGTCGTATTAGGCATCGTCGGACACTCGCCGTTTGAGGCAATTCATTCTCCCGGCAAGCTACACATCCTGCAGCTTGGCTCGCTGCTGCACGACGAGGGATTCACGAATCTGGATCTCACACCCGGAGGCGACAGTTACAAGGAAGATCGGGCAACTCGCTATGATGATGCCTACGAATTGACGGTGTTCCTCGACCAGGGAGCGGTCGCTCGCCATCGCAGGTCCGTTCGCGTCCAGGCCTTAGAAAAGAAGGTCGCAAGCGTTTTGCGATTGAGCAAGCAAGGGCTGTCGCGCTTGCGATCGTTCCTGCGAAATCCAATTCGCGGGTTAGCCTCGCTGTTGCGCTCCGCGCGGAAATGGATCTGGAGTTCGGAAGAGACAAGGTTTTATCGTGCAGAGACCAACGCGACGGAGAGCGCCGATTCCGAAATACGGCGGGATCATTTGCGAGATTTGCTGTGTTACCAACCGGCTGGGCGTGATTCGCGTTCCAAGCAGGAATTCTTGAGCGAAAGCCTGTCCGCAATCGAATCGGGCGTTCCCTGTTACTCGCTTGTTCGGAACAACATGTTAGTGAGCTGTGCCTGGGTTGCGATTGTAACCAGCAAGGCTGCATTCACGGAAGCACTGCGCAGCCACGAATATCCTCCACGATCGGCAGTAATCTATGATTTTTATGTACAAGCACACGCTGATCGACAGGTTTCGGGTTTATTGCAAACGACCGTGAAGGATGCAACAGCCGAGGGAGCCGAGGCAGTTTTTCTGGCGATCGCTGCCGAGGATCATGCGGCGCGGCAGGCTGCCGAAGAGGCCGGTTTCAAATACCAGGACAGCGTTGTGCGGAGCGTACGGTTTGGTTCGGTGAACACGAGGCTGGTGGTTCGTGCAAACTCATAGCGGACGGGTTGGCGAATATCAATGAGCGCGCTGCGACAAATCAAGCAGGCAGTACTAAGCACCAACGGCCTGGGGCTGGCGCCGATCATTGCGCGCAGCAACTGGCGGCAGCAGCGTTTGCTGATCCTCTGCTATCACGGCATTGCGGAGGGCGAGGAGCATGGGTCGCACCCCGAGATGTTCCTGCCTCCAGAACTTTTTGCCCGCCGCATGGACATGGTGGCGCGGTCGGGATGCAAGGTAGTCAGCCTGGGAGAAGGTCTGCGCCTCCTGCAGAAAGGACAGCTACCCGCGCGCAGTGTGGCAATTACCTTCGACGACGGCTGGGCCGACTTTCCTCTCCACGCTCTTCCCGTGCTGCAGAAGTACGGCTTCCCGGCGACTGTTTATCTCACAACCTACTACTGCCTCTACAGCCGTCCGCTGTTCCGCTTTGCGCTCGCCCACATGATGTGGAAGGCGCCCACGAAGGTCGTTGAGAACCGGACATTCGATTGGCTGCCGCGGCAGCTTGACTTCCAAACCGAGGCGAGCCGGAGCGCGCTGCTTTGGCAGATCGATGGCTATGCCAAGCAACAGAATCTGACAGGCCAGCAGAAGGACGATCTTGCGGCTGCGTTCGCCAACGCCATCGGATTTGACTATTCAGCTTTCTGCAAGCGACGGCTTTTTCAGCTGATGAATCCGGAGGAAGTCGCTGCGATGGCGCGCGCGGGAATCGATATTCAACTGCACACCCATCGGCACCGCACTCCGCTGGATCGCGATAAGTTCGTTGCTGAGATCAAACAGAACCGTGATCTGATCACGCAAATGACAGGAGCTGGGAAGCGTCACCCATTTTTGTTATCCGAGCGGAGCCATCCGTCCGGACTTCATTCCGTGGCTGAAGGAAGCTGGGGTGGAATCGGCTACTACCTGCCTGAATGGATTGGCTACCCGCAATGGCGATCCGTTTCTATTGCCGCGGCTTCTGGATCAATACCGGCTGACGGATGCGGAGTTCGAATCCTGGCTGACGGGGCTTGCGGAATTCCTGCCAAGAAGAAAGAGCGAGCCCCTAGACGTTGCGCCTGAGTAGCTACCTGACGATTGGCCTAAATGAAATTGGATGGATCCGCGCTGGGTTGAGCGCGGGATCCATCCAGTTTAGCCACCTCGCTTATTGGGCCAGTGTGGTAAAGCTTTGATCGTAGAAGGCAGCCATATTGCCGTTTGTATCTGTGGTTAAAGGCCGCCAGTGATAGGTTGTGTTCGGTTGCAGGCCAGTTATGGTCACCGTCTCGTCGTAAATATTCGTAATACCCTCACTTAACGCTATCGGGTCCTGAACTGCTACGGCGGTCTGCGATGTGCTGGCATAGCTGGCCTGCAGCATCGGCAGGAAGCCGAAGTTTGGATACGGCTGCATGCACCAAGGGGGTTGTGGGTCACCGGGGTTGCACAAAGTAGGCTGCTGCGTTCCGTAGTAAACCGTCATGGTCGTGTTTGGCTTGAAGACATTGAGAAAGATGGTAGCGGTCGTGCCTGTGACGTTTACCACCGTGTTGGGAAAATCGGCGAGGTTGGGATCCAGGGTGGCCACGTTAAGACCTTCGTAGCCTATGGGATTCCAAATGAACTGCACCGGAGTGCTGTAGTCGGGCCACGGTCCGGTGTAGGGATTCGCAGCCGGCAGTACAGTTTCGATTGCCGGAGACGAACCGTCGGGGTTCTGGCCTGATCTCCAGCGAACATAATCGAAGCTCCACTTATAGGTCTGGTTGTACTCCTTGACCGACCAGGCCCAGCCGCCGTCGCCGCCGCCCGATCGGCCGCCGGCGCTCCACCAGACGTTGGAGAAGAGATCGTCGCCCTGGGTCAGATAGGTGTTGTTGTTGGTCTTACTCCAGTACCAGGCCCAGGCGGTCGCCACCAGGTTATTCAACTCCGAGTCGTCGAACAGAGTCCCGGCCACAAGGTTTGGATTCTTGGGCAGATCGTAGGCGCCATAGGCAAAGCTGTGAGTCTGGGGAATGTACTGGGTGGCTTCCAGCCAATCCAGAGTCTTCTTGATTTCCAGCGGAATCCGGGCGTCGGGCGTGTTTCCTTCGGCCACGTCGAGCTCGTAATAGGTGATCAGAGCCTCCATGGCAAGACCAACCATGAAGGGGTGAATGTCGTATGCCTGCTGATTAGGGTTGTTGAAGTTGAGGTTGTAGCTCTGATCGAGATAACCGATCATGACATCAACGCCGCGTAGCATGAAAGCGTTGATTCTGGGGTTTCCGACGATCTCATCGGCCAGCCGGTCATCCATCATGTAAGCGCTGACGCGAATACTGGTAGCGTACACGGGGGCGCTGTAGAAGATGTTGTACGCCGGGCTATGGGCAAGGAAGTGAACCGCCTGCTCGTACAAAGGATTTCCCGTGCGCAGATAGTTCATCGCCAGGCCGTACGGGAATTGATTCGGCTCCTGCACGAAGCCGCCGGCAGTCCCGACCGCCGTGTCACCGTAAGGCTCCAGCACCAGCTCGGCGCAGCGGTTCCACTCGTTTGGATCCGTTTGCTTGTACTGTTGAATGATGTACTGATCGTAGTCGTTGACTTGCTGATAGACGCGCCCGCCGTCGTAGTTCCAAGCCTCGAAGTAGTAGCCCCCCGGAACATCCATGTTGCCGGTAAAGTTGCCGTTATCGAGACTGTAGTAAGGATTGGTATCGGTGATGTCGGTACACCACAAGTCTGCGTTAGAGCTGCCGGCGGGAGCTTTGAAGTTGACCATGTTGTTCTGCCAGTTGCTTAGGCCGGCTATGGCAGGGAACGTGGTTGGCGGTGTCGCCGTGAACGATGCCGTGGGCAACACGGTGAAGTTATAAGTGACGTTTGCAGGATTGCCGGTATTCTGCCCGTTCAGAAATCCCTGGAAGCTTCCAGTGAACTTATAGTGTCCTGGCACTGCCTGGGAATTCACGCGTAGGCGCAGCGTCGAGTTTATGCTGAAAATGGTGCCGTTATAACAGAGCCCGGACGTCTCGTAGTCGCCATCCCAGTTTTGCGGCGGAGGATTGGATGGAGAGTCAAGATCGCAAAGATATTGGGCGGTGATGCTGTTGTTGGTCACGATCTGGCCAGTGTCCAAATTGGTGATGACAGGGTTTTGCATAATCACTGCGGCGCCCGGCGGTCCGTCCAACTGGTTGGCCTGCGTGACGGCGTAGAGATCGTTGCACTCGCGCGAACTCTTCGAAGTAGGAGTGCAGGCCGGCGATTGCGTGGAGTCGCCTTGGTAGACGTTCTGCGCCCCGATCGGCCACATGGTGAATACTAGCGGGTTATTAGGATTGGGGACGTTCCATAGGTAGAACTGGGAATAGGTGCCGCCGCAACCGGCCGCCGGCGGCGAACCGCAGTAGGGAGTAGCCGGGCCAGGATACGTTGCCCACTGGTGACAGATCGCCGCCTTGGCCGTCGGACAGTGAGGTTGGGCCATGCCCACATAGCTGGCGACGTAATAGCCCCAGAGGCCGGCGACGTGGTAGCCCGGGAAATGATCGACCGCGACCACGTGGTTGGTGGTGGAGTCATTCTGAACGATCTGCCGCGATGGGGAATTGTTCTTCTGCTGAAGGTTAATGTCGTTTTCGATGACTACGACTGAGTTACCTGGATGGACCGTCTGCCAATAGAAGGTAACCGTGTACCCGTTCACCGGGTCGTAAGTGCTACTGACATTGGCGTAGACATTGTAGATCTCGCCCGAATCGACCGAGGCGAAGAGCGGAGCGGCGAATAGCACCAGGCAGGTTACCGCCAGGATCAGCTTGTGGTACGGGGCTGTGATGCGCCGGAAAGAAGCACACCGAACTGTCATTTTCAAATCTCCTTTTAGTGCAAAACACTGCGCCATCGCGGGTTTTCAGGGCGCGGTCCCGCGAGGCAGCTGCAAAACTTGAGGACGATAGACTTGAGCGCAGTATCGCTTTTGCCGGGCAAAAAGTGGCAGAGGAAAGTACCTTCGTTAAGCACGAAAGTAATCTAGTTGAAGGTTACTTTTAGGGTATATAACAGAAACCGGCCTAAGCTGGAGCACCTAGATTCCCAGCTGCGAGAGTAGCCCGTTAGTCCCAGCCTGGGGACCGAAATGTCATCATTCAGGGCTGGCGGAAAGGACTTCGTCCGCAACCGCCGCCGCTTCCAGGGAAGGCTTCACGTCGTGAACGCGAACGATGTGGGCGCCGCGCAAAATGCTGACCACCATCGCTGCCAGGGAACCGTAGAGCCGGTTTGCAGGGGGCGCGTCTTGTCCCGTGCGCTGGCCGATAGAACGGCCGACGAAGGACTTGCGCGAGGTTCCGGCGAGTACGGGGAATCCGAGTCGATGCAATTGCTCAAGGCGAGCCAGGAGAGGGTAATTCTCCTCAAAGTTCTTGCCGAAGCCGAAGCCGGGATCCAGGACAATCCGCGAGGGTTCGACGCCGCGCTCGAGCGCGACCCGGACACGATTCGCCAGCTCCTGCTCCACCAGCGAGGTCAGGTTGGGCTCCTGTGGCAGCTGCCGCCACTGCTCCGGTTTGCCGCGAGAGTGCATCAGAACTACGCCGCACTTGAGATCGGCGCAGACCGATGCCATCTCTGGATCCCACTGGAAGGCGCTGACGTCGTTGACGATCTCCGCTCCGGCAGCGACCGCAGCCTGGGCCACCGCAGCTTTGTAGGTGTCAATAGAGACGATGGCGGCCGGCCTTGCGCGCAGAATCCCGTCGAGCACCGGCATGATGCGGCGCAACTCTTCGTCAGCGCCAACCGAGGGTTTGTTCGGAGAGCGAGGAGGACGATCCCTCGCCGCGCACATGCGCTCCCGGGCGCGTCGATTCACCGCCGATGTCGAGGATGTCGGCGCCTTCGTCAAGCAGCTGCAACGCGTGTTCTATGGCCTTGTCTGAAGGAAGGAAACTGCCGCCGTCATAGAACGAATCCGGAGTGACGTTGACGACCCCCATGATGAGAGTGCGCTCGCCTAACGCGAGCGATCGGGAGCGCAGATGCCAGCGATACCGGGGTCGCATGTCAGCGATTGTAGCGTGAACACAATTGCGATCCGGAGCGTGCTCCAGCTCAACATCATGCGTGAGAACTGTCACAGGAGGACTTGCATGCCGATGCTATGATCGGGAGAGCGGTCCTATGTCTCGGGTTCGTTATCTCGCAGCGTCCCTCATCTGGCTCGTGTTCGTCAGTCCGGCCTTTGCTGGAAACAAGAATAAGGCCCAATCGGACCGAAAACTCCCTCACGACATTGAGGCAATTCTTAATGATCCTGAAAGCGCGCGTGGCTTCTGGGGCATCTATGCCGTCTCCCTCAAAAGCAATCAGCCCATCTTTGCTCTGAATGAGGACAAGCTGTTCACGCCGGCGTCGAATGCCAAGTTGTTCACAACCGCCGCTGTGTTCGGGCTGATCGGGCCAAATTACCGCTTTAAGACGACGGTGGAGACGCTTGGCAGCCTGGACAAGTACGGCCGGCTGAACGCCGATCTGGTGCTGGTCGGGCGCGGCGATCCGAATCTTTCCGGACGCGGTCTTCCCTACAACATGCACACCGAGCGCAAGGCGCCTCCCATCCAGGTGCTGCAGGACCTCGCGGATCAACTGGTGCAGCACGGTTTGAAGTACGTCGATGGCGACGTGGTGGCTGACGATTCTTACTTCGTGTGGCAGCGTTATGACGAAGGCTGGTCGCAGGATGATCTGGCGCGCGAATGGGGTGCTCCGGTTTCGGCGCTGACCATCAATGACAATGTCATCTTCGTCAACATCATGCCGGCGGACCGGCCCGGTGAGCGCGCCTTCCTGAACATCACGCCCTTTCCTGAGTACTACAAGATCGACAATCGCGTGATGACCACGCCGCAGGGAAGCGGCCCGCGCACCGTTTCCATCAACCGCGAACCCGGCGCTAATCTGATTACGTTCTGGGGGAACATTCCGCAGGACGATCCCGGCTTCGGAGAGGCGCTGGCGATTGACGATCCCGCCGACTTCAGCGCCCGGTTGTTTCGGCAACTGCTGGAAGCGCGCGGGGTAACGATCTACGGCCGCGCGCGCACTCATCATACCGAGCTGGCTTCCACGCAAACCTTCAGCGTGACCTCGATGGCATCGGGCGGAGGTGATGCGACGCGACCGCCGAATCCATCGCCGCTGGTGCTGGCCAGCTATCAGTCGCAGCCGGTTGCCGAGGACCTGCGCGTGATCAACAAGGTCAGCCAGAATCTTCATGCCGAGTTGATGCTGCGGCTGTTGGGCAAAGAAAAAGGCACATCGGGATCGATCGAGTCCGGACTGGAAGTGCTGAGGGGTTTTCTGGTGAACGCGGGCGTCAAGCCTGATCAGTTTGTCTTCTACGATGGCTCGGGATTATCGCGTGAAGATCTGGTCACGCCGGAAGCCGTGGTGACGTTACTTCGGTACTCTCACCAGCAGACATGGAGCCATGCCTTCGAAGACACGCTGCCGGTTGCAGCGGTCGATGGATCGCTGGCCGAGCGTTTTCGCAATACTCCTGCGGCGGGCAACGTGAAGGCCAAGACCGGATCGCTGGCCCACGTATATTCACTGGCAGGTTATGCAACTACGCAGTCGGGCGATCCTATTGTCTTTTCCGTGATGACCAACAACAACAACATGTCCGCTAAGAAGGCGTTGGATACCATCGATCGCATCGTGGTGCGGTTGGTAGAGGACAAGAAGTAGCTCACGCCCAACCGAGCCGAGGACCGCCGCGCCGCTTCCTAGATTTTCCTAATCTTTTTCGGCATCCGGCTTGCCTTAGTTTACGTATGCGATAGCGCCTTCGCGGCGTAATCCTCCTCCCCGACGTGCAGCTTGCGCCGAGGCGCTATCGCCATGGAGGAAGGCATGTTGGTCGGAGCCATCGGCAGTAGCGTAGTCTCGCAACTGGCGAATATCCAGCGCAGCTATCAGCAGGTGCGGGGCGAGTTTAAGAACCTGGGCAAGGATCTGCAGGTCGGCAATCTGGCACAAGCCCAAACCGACTTCGTTACCTTGTCGGCCTCGGTGTCTACCCAGTACGGCGCCAACAGCGCGGTATCCAAGACGCTTAATGCGATCGGACAAGCGCTGCAATCCGGCGATGTATCGAGCGCCCAGCAAGCGTTTTCGGCCCTACCGCCCGGTCTGACCGGTCAATCCGGGAGCGGCCATCAGGGGACGATGCACCCCTACCTGCAAGGCTTGAGCCAGCTGGGACAGGCTTTGCAATCAGGTGATTTGACGGGCGCACAACAGGCGTTCGCGGCGCTGCAGCCGAATTGGCAGCAGGCTGTGCCCAATAGCGTCCTGGCGGCATCGCCCTCGAGCGGAACGGGTTCATCGGGGTTCAACGTGACGGTTTAGCTCGAAATAAGCAGTGGCCGGATCGACTACCTCTGGCGCCAGCCAGGACCACCTCTTGGGTTTCCGCGCCTGGCCGACGCCGAGCCCAGACCAAAATGGCTCCTTTGGGTCAGCTCGCCCCCCATCGGGGCTCCATGTTGTGCCCCCACATTCCTCGCAGCCGACAGTCAGACGGAGCCGTGGCAGGCCTGAAATGAGAAAAACCCGCCCCGAGCAGCACTTCCAGGTTGCGGTTTTGGGAATAAAGGCTTACGATAAAGCTGTTGGGTTGGTTCCTCGTCCATCCCCGACTAAAGCCTGAGTTCTGCAGTTCCACGTTTCGCAAGTCAGCAAATCCCTCATGCACAGCGCCCTTCAATCTGTGTGCGAGTACTCCCAGGAGAGACTAAGATGGCGTGGTACGCGTATTGTATTACGGAGCAACAGGGCCTCCAGAACGGTACACGAGCCCGGCGTCCTTTCGCGCTAGAAAACCTCCGTGGCGTCAACAGCGCTGCGGTTTTGGCCTACCCCAGCGGCGACTTTGCCGTTATTGTCAGCGAACATTCCGCCGGACAAACCCTCACCCAACAAGCCATCGTAGATCACTCCCGGGTGATCAGCGAGTGCTTCCGGACCTTCACCGTTCTTCCTTTCCGCTTCGGCACGGTTTTCGATTCCGATGAAGCATTGCGGCGCGCCGTGAGGGCGAATCGCAGAACTTTTCTGGAGACGGTCGACCGGCTTCGCGGCAAGGCCGAAATGCATTTCAAGCTCCTGGTAAAAGACGGGATGCTGCAGGAAGCCATTTCGGAGCTGCCCATGGGGGTAGGTGGCGAGTATCTCCGCAAACTACGCGAGCAGGCCTCGCGCACACGGGAACGGCAGACTAAGGCGCGGGCGCTTTCGATGCAGGTGCACAAGCTATTCTCGCCGTTGGAAGAGGACGTCATCTGCAAGCGCACCGATTCAGGCGGGATGCTGATCGACTTCGCCCACCTGATCGACTCCAACGCCGTGGCCAAATATCAGAATCGCTACGACACGGCCACCCGGCACTTCAAAGATTGCCACGTAACCATTACCGGGCCTTGGCCGCCGTATCACTTCATGCCCGGCAAGCTGCGGACGGTTTCAGGCGGAAATTAGCCGATCTCTCCCCTCGGGGCGGCCCTTCCGGGCTGCCCTTTTGCTTTTCCAAAAACTTCCGATAAAAACTGTTCCTCAGTTGCCCATTTGTCCCGCGGCGGCGTTACAATCGACCAAAATACTGTCATCTTTCTGGTTAAGAGTCCTCGAGCCCTGAGGGAGACGCAGGTTTTGGTCCGAGGCAGCGCCTCAGTGCAACCTGAGAGTGGGTATCGGGATTCTCATAATAGATCGCTGATTTCCCTGTGTGGGGCGGGGAATGCTCCCTTGTCGAACCTCAAACTGGAGTGGAATGGTTCCATCTGAAAAGGTCCGAGTTTTGGTCGCAGATGACGACCTCGGCCGGGGGCGGTTCCTGGCTACCCATCTGGCTCGGCGCGGCTTCGATGTCAGCAGTGCCAACAGCGGCGAAGAAGCCCTCCGGGTGTTGCGCGTCCACAATCCAGCTCTGGTCCTGCTGGATCTTTCCACGCCCGGAATGAGCGTTCTCGATACCCTGGAGCGAATCAAGCAGCTGAAGCCCGGTGTGCCGGTGATCATGCTGTCCAATCGGCACGATCCCGATATCGTCTTCAATGCCTCCAAGTTAGGCGCTGACGACTACCTGGCAAAACCCTTCGAGACCCGCGAGTTGGATCTGCGCATCGATAAGGTTCTGGAAAAGCAGCGGGTTCCCGGCGAGGGGAGCCAACTCCGCGACCAGGTACGTCGCAACCGCGATTTTGCCGGACTGTTCGGCACCAGCCCTAGGATGGAAGAGGTCAAGAACACCATCGAACAAGTTGCGGACACTACCGCAACCGTGCTGATCCGCGGCGAGAGCGGTACCGGCAAAGAAGTTGTGGCGCGCATGATCTATGCGCAGTCGGGACGATTCGAGAAGCCCTTCGTCAAGGTCAACTGCGCGGCTATCCCGCACGAATTGCTGGAGAGTGAGCTGTTTGGCTACGAACCCGGCGCGTTTACCGGTGCCAATCGGCAGAAGCTGGGAAAGTTCGATCTGGCCAATTCCGGCACCCTCTTCCTGGACGAAGTCAGCGAGATGCACCCTGCTCTGCAGGCGAAGCTGTTGCACGTTTTGCAGGACGGCGGATTCTCACGTCTGGGCGGCAAGCGTGACATCTCGGTCGATGTTCGAGTGCTGGCAGCCACCAACAAACGTCTGGAGCTCGCTGTTCAGGATGGAACCTTCCGCGAGGATCTTTTCTATCGCCTCAATGTGATTACAATTCACATCCCGCCGCTGCGCGAGCGGCGCGAGGAGATTCCCATCTTCCTCGACTATTTCCACCGCAAGTACAGCGAGTTCTATGGAAAACAACCGCCGCCCTTTGGCGAGCCGGCGATCAGCTGCATGATGGATTACGCGTGGCCGGGAAATATCCGCGAACTGGAAAACCTGGTCAAGCGCTATGTGATTGTGGGCAACGAAGCGCAGATCATCCGCGAGCTGTCGACGCATAAGCCGACACTGACGCCGGTGCCGGCAGTGAGTTCGGTTACCGCTGCGAAGTCTTCTCAGGTTGAGGAGGCCCGGCCGTCGACATCCGCGATACCGATCACGAGCGCAAAAGGAAACGGCGCCGATGCCGATGCTCCATCGCTGCTGGAGATTGGAAGGCGCGCTGCCATGTCGGCTGAGCGTGAAGCAATCGAGCGAGTGCTAACCCAGACGCGCTGGAATCGGCGGCAGGCAGCAAGAATTCTCAAGATCAGCTACAAGGCGCTGCTGAACAAGCTGAAGGCGATGGAAGAACAGAATGCCCAGAATAAGAATCTGAGCGCCTAAGGTTTGCACGTCGATACCACAATCCTCTCCGCAGCCTCCTTGTAACAATGTGCCTTCTGCTCCGGCGTAAGTCGGCATTTCACTGGTAACAATAGGTTTGCCGTGATTTCCGCGGGAGGCAATGCAAGCGCCGAAATTGTGGAAAGAAAAGTGCAATGAGCCAAGGCACCAAAAGAGGCTCAAGATCCTTGAAGTCAACCCTCTACCGTCTGTCTCGACGTCTCTCTTTGTCCCGTACGTGGGACATTGCCTTGCATCGCCTTCCCTAAATGATGCCCGCCTCGCTCGCCTCTTTCTAAAGAGCGGCCCTTTGGGCCGCTTTTTACGTCTAACGGGTAATTGATCCGCCGCGGGAAAATCAGCATCCAATGGTGCTGAATTGGCTGATTGCCACACAATGCAGTGACGCGTGGAGTTGACGTGCGTTCTCGGAGACGCATATTATTCCCGTTCTAACACTGCAATATTTTGCGATCCGGGCTGATTGGGCTGGAGTGGTTGCCCCGGGGTAAGGAACCGTAGCTATGGAGAAGAAGAAGCTAGAAGCTTTCAAGAAACGGTTGGAGGAGCGCCAGCGGGAGTTGCGGCATGCGATGACGCGAACCGCACAGGACGGTCGCGATGCCGATCTGGAGTCGGCGCAGGATATTGCCGACCGCGCCGCCAACTCCTACAACAAGGAGTTCCTCTTTCATCAGAGCAACAATGATCGCCAGCTCTTGCAGATGGTAGATGGCGCACTGGATCGGATTCGCGAGGGTACCTTCGGCCAGTGTATTTCGTGCGGCGAAGAGATCAACGCGAAACGACTGGAGGCCGTTCCCTGGACCCGCCACTGCATCGAGTGTCAGGAAAAGCTTGAAAAGGGAATTCTGGAGCACAGCAGCACCTAAGGTTTTGCTGATCGGAGTGATAAAAGCCGCCCGACGAGGGCGGCTTTTGTTTTACACGCTCAAGCCCGGGACTTGAGGTTGATGTACACGTAAGTGTACACTTTATTCAGGGTGTGACTTTATGGCAGCGCTCAAAGTCGGAGTCCGTGAGTTCCGCGAGAAGATCGCGACTTTCCTGGAATCAGATACTCCAGTTGCGGTCACTCGTCGAGGCGAGACTCTGGGCATTTACGTTCCTACCCGCAGAAAACATCCAAAGACAGCCGAGGTTTCAGAACTGAAGGCTGCCGCAGACCGACTTTCCGAAGCATTGGCGGATGTTGACGAGGAGGAGTTAGTCACTGAGTTCAAACGTCTGCGACGGCGTGGTAAAGCGGGTGCTCGGTGAGATGCTTGTTCTCGACGCCAATATCCTGATTCGGGCGGTTCTAGGCCGCCGAGTTAGGCAATTGCTGGAGACTTATTCAGCGGAGGGCATTCGCTTCTTCGCTCCGGATGTCGCATTCGAAGACGCTCAGAACTATCTTCCTCCCCTCTTGAGGAAACGCGGCAAACAAGACGCGGATGTCGCAGCGTCGCTGGACTACCTGCAACAATTCATCGAAACGGTCGAGGCTGACGTATATGCCATTTTCGAAGGCCAGGCGCGGCAGCGTTTGCGAGGCCGGGATGAGGACGATTGGCCCGTATTGGCAACAGCGTTAGCGTTAGGGTGCGGCGTTTGGAGCGAAGACCAGGACTTCTTCGGAACTGGAATTGCCGTCTGGAACACGAAAACTGTAGAAATCTTCTTCACTTCAGAATTCAAAGCGCACGACCCGGAACGAGAATGAGTGCGGGTCGGCGATTCCTCGCCACGCGGGCGCCTCGCTGATACGACGATGAGCGAAAGCCGGATCAGTTTTCCGATTGCGGCTTCATCTGTCCGCAGCGCAGATAGCGGTTGTGCCAGCCCAGGGATTCACCCAGCAGATGCGGGGTGTGCCGTCCATAGGACAGCCGCTCGGCACGATTCAAATAGTCCTGCAGCAGGGGCTTGTAATCGGGTGCGGCGCACTTCTCGATGATCAGCTGCGCACGCTGCTTCGGCGACAACCCCCGCAAATCGGCCAGGCCCTGCTCAGTCACAATCACCGATACATCGTGTTCGGTGTGATCCACGTGTGAGGACATGGGCACGATCGTCGAGATGCTTCCCTTCTGCGCGGTCGACGGCGCCATGAAAATCGAGAGATAGCCGTTGCGGGCGAAGTCACCCGAGCCGCCGATGCCGTTCTGGATACGCGATCCCATCACGTGCGTCGAGTTGACGTTGCCATAGATGTCGGCCTCGATCATGCCGTTCATCGCAATAACTCCGAGCCGGCGAATGATCTCCGGATGGTTCGAGATTTCCTGCGGACGCAGCACGATCTGCTTGCGGTAGCTGGCCATGTCCTTGTTGACTTCGGTCAACATCTCGGGGCTGAGAGAGAATGCAGTCGCCGAGGCAGCCGTCAGCTTGCCCGACTTCAGCAGGCGGATCATGCCGTCCTGAATGACTTCGGTGTACGACGTCAATCCTTCGAACGGGCCTTCTTCCAAACCAAAGAGCACGGCGTTGGCGATGTTGCCGACGCCCAGACTGCAGCGGCAGCAGAGTGGAGGGCATGCGGCCTTTCTTCACTTCCCAGGCAAGGAATTCCAGGATGTGGCCGGCGATGCGTTTGGAGTTCTGATCCGGCGCCTTGAACGGGCTGTTGCGGTCAGGCGAATCAGTCAGTACGACGGCGGCGATCTTCTCCGGCGGCACCTCGAGATACGGACTGCCAATGCGCTGGCCGGTGTGGGTCAATGGAATTGGTCCGCGGTTCGGCGGCGGCTGCAGACCGTAGTAGATGTCGTGCATGCCTTCCAGCGCCATGGGCTGCCACGAATTCACCTCAATGATCACGCGTTCGGCTTGCTCGATCCACGTCTTGTTGTTGCCGATGGACGAACTCGGCACCAGGCGCCCGTCTTCGAGCACTGCCGTGACCTCGATCAGCGCGAGATCAAGCTTCCCTAAGAAGCCGTACTCGACAAACTGCGCCACGTGGCTGAGGTGGATGTCCATGTACTCCATCTCGCCGGCATTGATGCGCTTGCGCGTTTCGGGATCAGACTGATAAGGCAGCCGAAGATGGATTCCGCCGGCCATGGCCAGTGCTCCGTCGAGTTCCGGACCGGTAGAAGCACCGGTAAAGATGCTGACCTGGAATTTCTGACCGCGAAGATTCGCATCGACGATGCTCCGCGCCAGCGCGAGCGGCACAGCCTTGGGATAGCCGGAGCCGGTGAACCCGCTCATGCCGATCTGGTGGCCGTTCTGGATCAAAGCCGCAGCTTCTTCGGCGTTCATGATGCGGTTTGCGAGACTTGAATTCAGTACGCGTGAGGTGCTTGAGACCACAGAAGTCGCCATCAAAATGCCTTTCGGACGCAAAACGTCATTCGACTTGCTTATGCCTTAACGATAGGCAGCGATGGAACAACCGTCTGTGAGGAAAGTCACAAAGTACATCACGCTATTGGGGTAGAGGAGCAGAGGAAGGGGTGAAAAAAAAGACCTGGAGCGCTCCCACTCCAGGTCTTTCGTGGCGTGATGTAGCTGTTAGCTACGATCACGGTCTCCGGGCCATCGGAGAGCTTGTGGCAACTTGCCGAGGTCAAAACTTGGTTTCGACGTTCATCGCTCCCGCGGTCTGCACGTCTGTCTCGGCTGTGCTATGGAAACTTAATAGCAAGCCAGATGCCAATCAGAATCCGCCGATCGAGCATTCGGAAATTTGTTTGTTTTCATAAACATAGATTTTGTGAGGTATGCTTCGAGTCGGCGCTTTGGCGAGCTCTATCTATCCGATCGGATAGCGGTAACTATCCGAGTGGTTGGTCCGTACTTCTGAAAACGGATGCTCTCGCGCGATGCGCGGCTCGTCAGCTACACTAGGGTGCTCTCAGGGGAGACAGTTTTGGACTCGCGCGTGGTGGTAGTTTCGGGGCCCTCGAAGGGCACGGTTGTGAGGTTTACGGGCGACCAGCTTTCGGTCGGTCGCGACTCCGCCAACAGTCTTAGCCTGCGCGACCGCGCCGTATCGCGGCGTCACTTCACCATCAGCAAAAGCGATGCTGCGTTTCATCTCATCGACCTGGAAAGCCACAATGGCACCTTCGTAAACGGTATTCCGGTGCGCCGCAAGCTGCTGACTCACGGCGACACGCTCCGCGTCGGCCGTTGCGAGCTGGTCTTCCTGATCACAGAGGACGAAGGACTGGTTCTCGAGCCGGTACAGTTCCAGGACGAGGACGAGTCGGACAGCCTGCTGACCACAACGAACGTGCGAGCGTACTCTCCGGTATCCCAGGGCACCGATGTCGGGCGAATGGCTCGCGATCTGAATGCGCTCTTCAAGATCGCTAACACGATCAATTCCATCCGTGACCTGGAGCCGCTGCAGCAGCGACTGTTGCAATTGATCGGCGAGGTCATTCCGGCCGACACCGGCGCCATCGTCATCCTGCGTCATGCCGATGAGGAGCCCATCTCCAGTTGCGTGTGGGAGCGGCATCCCAGTGCGTCGCCCCAGATTGCCATTCGCCGCGAAATTGTGCAGCGCGCGCTGTGGGAGCGGTCTCCCATCTTAAGCAAGCCGTCCGACACCAAAGAGAGCGGAGAGATTCTTTGCGTACCGCTGGTGGGAGTGGAGCGAACTGTAGGTGTGCTCTACATGGCTGCGAACAGCAAAGAGCACAAGCTTGAGGACGGCCATGTGCACTTCGTCAGCTCGGTGGCGGGAATCGCCGCGGTCACGCTGGAGAACGTTCTGGCGACCGAGGCGCTGCGCAGCGAAAATCGCCGCTTGCAGGCGGAGCTGGATCTTCAGGACGTGATCATCGGCGAAAGCAAAGGGATGCATCAAGTCGAGAACTTTATCGCCCGCGTCGCCAAGAGTGATTCCACGGTACTGATTCGCGGCGAAAGCGGCACCGGCAAGGAACTGGTGGCGCGCGGTATTCATCGCAACAGCCCGCGCGCTGACAAGCCCTTCGTGGCGATCAATTGTGCCGCGATCCCGGAAGCGCTGCTGGAAAGCGAATTGTTCGGGCATGAGAAAGGATCGTTCACCGGAGCGATTGCGACCAAGAAGGGCAGGCTGGAGATTGCCGAAGGCGGAACGGTCTTCCTGGATGAAATCGGCGAGCTCGCGCCTATGCTGCAGGCCAAACTTCTGCGCGCTCTCCAGCAACATGAGTTTGAGCGGGTCGGCGGAAACCGAACTCTGAAGCTGGATGCGCGCGTGATCGCTGCCACCAATAAGAATCTGGAAGAGGCCATCAAAGTCAACCAGTTCCGCCAGGACCTCTACTACCGTTTGAACGTCGTCTCCGTTGTCGTGCCGCCGTTGCGCGACCGGCCCGACGATATTCCTCTGCTGGCAATGTATTTTGCGTCGAAGTACTCCGAACGATGCAAGCGTCCGCTAAAGGGGATATCTTCCGCTGCCCGCGCGCTGTTGACGAACTACAGCTGGCCGGGCAATGTCCGCGAATTGGAAAATGCCGTTGAGCACGCCATCGTTCTCGGCACGGGAGACGAGATTCTGCCTGACGACCTGCCCGAAGCGCTGCTGGAAGTGCAGCCGGCCGAGAGCAGCGGCGCGAAATATCACGACCAAATCAATCGCCTGAAGAAGCGCATGATCGTCGATGCGGTGAAGCAGAGCAAGGGCAATTACACCGAAGCTGCCAAGCTGCTGGCGGTTCATCCCAACTACCTGCACCGGCTGATTCGCAATCTTGACATCAAGTCCGAAGTGAAGAAGGAAGAGCCCGACTAGCTTCGGGTTCCGGGCGAGACGTCCGTAACTCCGCTGCGCTTTAATTGGCTTGACTGCCGATTACGACGTGGTAGTGTTCCTGCACAGGAACATGAGACGGCCCATGACATCTCTTTGCAGTCGACACCTGCTTGCAGTAGTGACCTGTCTTCTGTTGCTGGTTCTGTCGAGCTGTCATAAGAGCACAAGTGAGACCGGGCCGCAGTACATCATGCTCACCTTCAACAACGCCGCCTGCGAGCAGAATGGCTCGACCGACGTTATCGAGATTTCTTCGAACCGCGCCGTCGTTTATCAGGGGGCTGCCCTGCTCAGTCAGTTTGAAGTGCGATTTGCTGCCTGTCCGTTTAGCTCCTGCCCGGTGAGCAGTCCGCATGGCACCTCAATGAATATTGGCCCGCCCAATCCTGGCACCGCCGGTACCACTTTCAACTACACGGGCATGACCATGGACAATGAGCCCTGCAAGAACGCTGCCTCACTCGGCGTGCGGATCAAGCCGGCGCGCTAGCAGGATTGTCGGCTTCAGACTTTCAGGAAGATTCGCTTTCGGTAGAGCACCCACACAGGAATGAAACACAGGATCAACACAACCAGTGAGTGCGCGAGGGACGCGAGCGCTGCAGAATCCAGCCACGCCAGCGAATGCAGGAAGGTATAGCCCCTCCAGCTGAGCCATCCGCCGATCAATTCCGAGATCACATAGGCGATGATGGCGTTTGTGCCAAAGATGAGGAACGGCCGTGTCCATCGCCCGCGGTGCAGCTTGATGTCGGTCAGCCAATAGCAGAAGGCGAGGCAGATCAGCGCGCAACCGGCAGTGAACAGAACGTACGAGCTGGTCCAAAGCTTCTTGTTGATGGGAAACCAGATTCCCCACAGTTGGCCGGCAACTACGCCCGCAACTCCATAAGCAAACATCATCGCCAGCTTCCTTGTCGCCGGCCTCTCTGATCGCAACCACTCCCCAGTGAGCACACCGCACAGCGCGGTCGCAATCGCCGGCAAGGTGCTGAGCATTCCTTCAGGATCGCGCGTGCCTTCCCACAAATGTCCGAGCATTAACTTGCGATCGAGATGCGCTGCCAGGTTTGCGTCCGGATGAAGCAGCGGAATATCGCGGCCGGGCACGCCAAACCCCGGGACAGATACGAAGCGCATCAACGCCCAATAACCGAGTAGCAGCGTTGCGATCCACGCCACGCGCGCAGGAATTTTCGTGAACAACGTGATCAGCATCGCGGCGCAATAAACGACGGCGATTCGTTGCAGCACGCCGGGAATACGCCAGGATCCAAGCGGAATTCCGGCCAGGCCATTGAGCGCCAGGCCGATCGCGAACAGAACGGCGCTGCGACGAAGCGTGTGAAGAACCAGTGCGCGTCGCGAATCACCACGTTCCAACCGCGCGTGAGACGAGAACACCAGCGACACGCCGACGATGAAGAGAAAGAATGGAAAGATCAGGTCGGTCGGCGTCCAACCGTTCCACGGTTGCGTGTTGTAACGGCCAGTAGGCGGAGTCGCTGCTCTGGTTGTTGACGACGATCATCGCCGCGATGGTGATGCCGCGAAACAGGTCGAGTGAGAACAAGCGTTCGCGCGTGGAATGCGTCCGTTCTGTCCGTCCAATCGCTGGTGCTGTTACCGTGGCCATGGCGCGGCAATGATTGTACAGGCGATTTCCGATAAGGGGTGATGGCAATCGCGAACGGCTCCCTCTCTGTTTTGTCATCCCGACCGAGGGCTTCAGCCCGAGCGGAGGGATCTGCGGTTCGAGCCGCGTAGCGGCGGCAGGGTTCCCTTCACGCCGCTCTACCTACTCTCCGCCGAACCTGAAGCGCAATCCGCCGCGGAAATTCAAGCCGAGCGCGGGATATCCCAACACGACGTTGTAGTGCTCGTTGAAGGCGTTATCGAGATTGGCATATGCAGTGATGTGACGATTAATCGTCAGCCATCCGCCCATGTCCACGGTCGCGAATCCCGCCGCGTAATAGATCGGTGGGATGTAGCCGAAGAGGAAATCGGAGTCCGGACGCCGGCCGACAGCAACCACGCCCGTCGTTGCTCCCCAGCGATGGCCGAGTGTAGGTCAGCAGTAGATTGCCCATCTGCTTGGGACGGCGCAGCAGTGGCGCGCCGGCGCCATAGATGAGGGGATCGCAACCATCCGCCAGACTGCACGGCGGCGCCTGCTCGATCTGGGTCGAGGTGTAGGTGTACGAGGCGTTCACGGCAAGATTGTTGAGAACGCGTCCGCTCAGCACAACTTCCGCGCCCTGCGCCATCGACTTGTTGAGGTTGACGTACTGGCTGACGAAAGTCGTGGAATTGACCAGGAACTCGATCTGATCGAGAAAGAGATTGTGGAAGTACAGCGCCGACAGCGACCACTTGTTGTTGAACAGCGCCTGGTCGAAACCGGCTTCCACGGCGTGATTCTGCTCCGGCCTGAGATTTGGATTCGGAATTGTCGGGAACGATCCCGAGATGCCGAACGACTCCTCGAAGCTGGGCTCCTTGATCCCTTCCGAATAGCCGGCGCGCAGGCGGGTGCCGCTGAAGATCTCGTTGCCGCGAAAGACGAGCACCGAAGCCGACGCCCGCGGCGACACGTTATTGCCGAAGCTCTCGTTGTTGACATAGCCCAGGCCGGCCAGAACGGACAGCCGCTTCCAGATGATCGTTTCCTGTCCGAAGAGATAGTTATTGCGGCGCAGGCCGTGGGTGATGCTGATGTCGGGCATTTCCACGGTGCCATAGTTGCTGTTGATGTAGCCGTTCTCGTCCTCGAAGGTGTAGCCGACGGCGGTTTGCGCCCACGTGCGCGGTGTCCAGATGCCCTGATAGCTGAAGCCGGCAACGTTGTACTTGGTCAGATTGCTGAAGGCAGTGTCGAAGGGGCGGTCGAGATCGTCGACGGGATTGTCGTTCAACGCGACATGGTTGTACTCATAGCCCTTGAACGAATGTTGCCATGAGCCGGGACCGCTGACCGTCAGATCGCCGCTGGCGAGGAAGTTGTTCTGATGCGCGTATTGATTAGGATCGGGCGGCAGCACCGGCGCGCCGTTGAACCACCAGTTGGAAGAAACGCCGCTCCAGCTGTTGTAGTGACGCAGGCGCAGGCGAAAGGCAACTTTATCGGAGAGCTTCACGCCGACGTTGCCGCCTTGCAGCGAGTTCGAATACTGATTGTTGGCGCCCTGGCCGTTGGTGTTGAACTGGTCGGCGAAGAGGTTGTAGTCGAAGACGCCGCGTGCGCCGGACACCGACGCGTAGCCGTGTGCGGTATTAAAGTTGCCACCATCGGCGCCGAACTCCAGCAGCGGCGTTTGCGTGCTGCCGGTCGCGGTCCAAAGCTGGACCACGCTGGTCATCGCGTCGGTGCCATAGGCCGTGCTCTCAGGACCGCGCTCCACTTCGAGGCGCTGGAAGTTGTTCATCGGGACCACGCCGAAATCGAAGTAACCGCCGGGATCGTTAACGCGCACACCGTCGATAATCACCTTGTTGTAGTCGGAGTCGCCGCCGCGCACAAAGAGGCTGCCGATGGAACCCTCCTGTCCGGACGAGCTGACCATTGCGCCAGGAATGTATTTCAGCGCGTCGACGCTGGTAGCGGGATTCAGCAGCTTGAGCTGATCGCTGTCGAGCAGGCCGACGGAGGCGCCGGTCTGATCCGGCGTTGCGGGAGTTGAGCTGCCGGAGACGACGACAGTCTGCGGCGTGGTCGTCAGCTTCAGCTCGACGGTGAGCGCTTCAGTCTTCGGCAGGGAAATCTGCTGCGACTGCTCGGCGAATCCCGGAGCGAGGATGACGACGCGATAGTCGCCGTCGGCGACGTTGGGGAAGTCGGCGATGCCGTCGCCGCCGGTGGTTAGCGTGGCGACGCCGGAGTTGTCGGCCGCGCGAAACAGGCTGACGCGGACGCCGGAGACACGATCGCCGGACGGGCTCTGGATGGTGACTTTGAGATCGGATGCGGAAGCTGCTGCACAACACAGCAGCGCGAGAAACACAAAGCGGATGGTACGCAAGGGGAGCCTCCTTTACACGCGAAAGGGGTTGGTAACTGCGGTATCGCGCCGGTCTCCTGGCTTGCGAGCTGCGATCTGTTGCTTCAATCGAGGCGACAGATCGCGGTACGGCGGCGGGGCCTTCCCATTTGCACAGTGGCCTTTCCGCCATTCGCTCGCTTACAGTTGCGCGGCAGCGCGGGCTTTGCACCCGCTTCCCAGTTCCGCCGGCGAGGCGGAACGCGCGAACCATGATTGGCAAAGAACGACCTGACGTTGTGGTCAGGCGAACGTTCGAATGTACTGTTCGCCGGAGGATGTGTCAATTGCGAGTCGAAAACTGCGATTCGGCGGCGGCGGTGATGCGTTCGAGCGCAGCCTGCATCTCGGCGTGGTAGCGCTCCATCGCGGCATCGTCGGCATCGGGCGGGACGAAGATCTTGCGTGCGACGCGGACGTAGATTCGTGAGAACGGTTTGGGGATCATCAACCCGTCCCAGGTGTTCAATACCCACGCGCGCTCCACCGCGACATAAAAGGCGATAACAGGAACGCCGCTTATGCGCGACAGCAGAACCGGTCCTTTCTTTGCTACATGGCGCGGACCGCGCGGTCCATCGATGGTGAATGCGACCGAGTGACCTTCGGCGAGCAGCTGGTTCATTTCCAGCAGAGCGCGCTGGCCTCCGCGGGAACTCGATCCGCGAACCGGCAGAAATCCCATGCGGCTGATGACCCGAGCAATGAATTCGCCATCGAGGCTGCGACTGGTCATCACCGCGAGCTGGCGGTTGCGATAAAGCCAAGCCGCCGGCAGCACGCAGCGATGCCAGAAAGGGTAGATGCCGGGATAGATTTCGTCGAGGCTCTGGATCGATCCTTCCTCGAAGGAGATTGCGCCGCGAAGAGTGCAGCCGATCAGGCGCAATACTGCGGGAACAATCCAGGAGACCAGCGTGAGCTGGATTCGCTGCCGCAGGGTGAAGCGAGGTTCCGTTTCGCTGGCGGGATCGGCCACGCGAGAATTCTAAAGCCTCAGGTAGCGCGGCGCTTGAGCGCCGCATGGTAGCGCCAAGAAAAAGCTCCGGGCTGTTGTGGTTATCGCACATGACCACAACAGCCCGGAATCGTTTGAGCTCCCCCTTGAACGCCGACCTGAAGGTCGGCACTACCCGATCACCCTGCGTACTTCAGCCAGCGGCGCAGCTCGGGCAGCGTCGGGCGTTTGCCGTACATCAGGATGCCGACGCGGTAGATGCGCGACGCAATATTCAGCAAGGCATAGATCGTGACTACCATCAGTGCGATGCTCAGTCCGATCTGCCACAGCGGTGGCGTCTCAATGAGAATGCGCACCAGCATCAGGATCGGCGCAAAGAACGGAACCAGCGACAGCCAGAACGCCAATGGCGAGTTGGGATGCTGGATGACTGCATTCATCAGAAACACGGCCAGCACAATGGGGAACATCGCCGGCCACTGCATCTGTTGCGCTTCCTGCTCGGTGGTAACCATGGAGCCAATGGCCGCGTACATCGCGCTGTAGAGCAGGTAGCCCAGCAGGAAGAAGATGGCAAAGGCGAGCATGCCCAACATGGGGAGATGCACGTCACTCCGGGAGACAATCATTCCTGGGGCCGAGAGCACGCTGGCGCAGGTGACCCAAACCAGAATCTGGGTCAAGCCCACGGCGCCGACGCCGAGAATCTTGCCCGCCAGCAGTTCCTTCGAGGTGACGGAGGAGAGCAGCACCTCCAGAATGCGCGTGTTCTTTTCCTCGATGACCGAACGCATCACCGCCATGCCGTAGATCATGACCACGGCGTAGAGCAGAACCACCATGGCAAATGCGGTGATGAAGATCTCGGTGCTGCTGGCTCCCGTTCTACCTTTCTCCGGACGAACCGTTTTCACGACGATGGGCTGGAGCAGCGATTCGACGTCAGCTTCGCTCATGCCCTTCTGCGCCAGCTGCTGCTTGGTGACCGCGGTGCGGATGGCATTGCGAAGCTCGCGCGGGCGCTCGAAATCGCCGGCTTCCTTGGTGCTGTATTGGACCTTGTGATCGGCGAGCGCGTCGTCGGTCAGCCAGACGAATCCGGTGATCTTGCCCTCGCCCAGCTGCTGCGTCAGACGGTCGCGCTCGGCCTCGCCGGTATCGGTGTCGACCTCGACGGTGTAGGTGCGCTGCGGAAGATTGGCGGCGTCGGTGCCGAGTTCGCTCTCCTGCTTGGCACTGGAAAGCTCGTGACCGACAGCTGTGGCCAGCTCAGCGTCATTGGCAACAATGACGAGGTTGACTTTGCCGCCGGAAGTCATCTCCGCGATCTTCGCGGGAATGAGCACACTGCCCGCCATGAACGCGGGCATCAGCAGCGTGAAAACGATGAACGAGCGGCTGCGCACCCGCTCCAGGTATTCGCGTTTGAGCAGAATCCAGACGTTATGCATGCTTGCCCACCTGATCGATGAAGATCTCTTCCAGCGAGGGTTCCAGCAACTCGAAGCGGCTGATGCGGGCGCGCTCGGCGGTCATGCGCAACACCACTTGGGGATCGGCGCCGGGCTTAAGGCGCGCTTCAACATAGTTGCCGTAATTGTTGAGCGACTCGATCAACTCGCAGTCCTCGAGATGCGGATCGCCTTCGTATTGCATGTGTACGTGATTCTTACCGTAGCTGGCTTTGATGTTCTTCAGATCGCCTTCGAGGACGGCGCGGCCGTGATCGATGAGGCAGATGGATTCGCACAAGCGCTCGACCTGGTCCATGCGATGGGTGCAAAAGAGGATGGTCTTGCCGGCCTTCTTCAGTTCGATGAGAACATCCTTCAGCATGACCGCGTTGGCGGGATCGAGGCCGGAGAAGGGCTCGTCCATGATGACCAGCTTGGGATCATGCAGCAGTGTGGCGATGAACTGAATCTTCTGCTGCATGCCCTTGGAGAGCTCTTCAACTTTCTTGTTCTCCCAGTCGGCAATCTCCAGGCGCTCGCACCAGCCGCGGGAGCGCTTGCGCGCCTCCTGCTCGGAGAGATTGCGCAGGCGGCCGAGGAAGACGAGGTGGTCGATAACTTTCATGCGCTTGTAGAGCCCGCGCTCCTCGGGAAGGTAGCCGATGTTATTCAGTTGCTCGCGGTGGAATGGCTGGCCAAAGAGGCGAACCTCGCCTTCATCCGGCATGGTAATGCCGATCATCATGCGGATGGTGGAAGTTTTGCCGGCGCCGTTGGGGCCGAGCAGGCCGTAGACGCTGCCTTCGCGAATGTTCAGTGAAAGCTGATCGACGGCGACGAACTGGTCGAAGCTCTTGCGGATACCCCGCAGTTCTACCGTAAACGCACTTTCGAGTTTCAGGTTTCGAGTTTCCAGTTTCGAGGGTCGCGTTTCGAGCTGCAAGTTTACGCGCGAAGACGGGGGATTCTCGAAACCGTCAGTCTGGCGGTTGGAGTCACTTGGCAACGCTGAGCCGCTGGTCATAGTCCTTGTTCTGAAACGCAGGGAGGGGTCGAGTCTCCCAAGTTTCGGCTTCAAATTTCGAATTCCAATTGCACGAGGACGGGATGTTCGCAATCTTTGTGTACGACTGTGCCACAGATTGGATTCCCTTTCACGACAATTCTGCAGCCGTGTGAAAGTGGGAACGGGAAACTCCCGTTTTGAAAGTCAGCAAGACAGTTTCGAGTTTCCAGTTTCAAGCTTCGAGTAAAGACGCCTTCGAGGAAACTGGAAACCTCCGACTCCAGCCTCACAGCTCGAGGAAATTGCGGATGAGTTGCTTGCCCTGATCGGTGAGGACGCTTTCAGGATGGAACTGCACGCCCTCGACTGGGACCTGGCGATGACGAAGTCCCATGATGACGCGGGTGCCGTCGCGATCGTGGCAGGTCGCGGAAATCTCTAATTCTTTGGGAAGGCTTTTCTCTTCGACGATGAGCGAGTGATAGCGGGTCGCAGTCATCGGCGATGGGATGTCGCGAAAGATGGTCTTACCGTCGTGCTCGACCGAGCTGGTCTTGCCGTGCATCAAGTTTGCCGCGCGAACTACTTTGCCGCCGAAGGCCTCGCCAATGGCCTGATGTCCAAGGCAGACGCCGAGGATGGGAACCTTGCCGGAGAAATGTTTGATGAGGTCGATACTGATGCCGGCCTCGTGCGGCGTGCAGGGGCCGGGGGAGATGAGAATGCGATCAGGGCGGAGTGCATCGATGTCGACAATTGTCGTTTGGTCGTTGCGGCGAACGACGACTTCCTGACCCAGTTCTCCGATGTACTGGACCAGGTTGTAGGTGAACGAATCGTAGTTGTCCAAAACAAAGACCATAGCAATTCGCGGCGAACCGCAGATCCCTCGTTGGGCTGAAGCCCTCCTCGGGATGACGAATCAAGAAAACGATGTTTCGGCACGACTGAAGTAGCTGTGTGAAAACTCTGCCGTCCCCGTGGGACTCGAAGTCCTTTTACCGCTTACCCAGCGCTGAAGCGCTGGGCTTTCTTATTTTGCGCCCGGGGCGCGGGTTGGTTTGGCTACTTGGCAATTGCGACGTTCCACCACGATTTTGTAAATCGGTTCTCATGCGGACCCCGAAGTCGTGCCCTGACACAAAGCGTCAGCACTGACTCTTCGACCGACTCTAAAGTCATTCTCTGCTTCAGCACTTCGAAACTTGAAACTCGGAGTCCAACTCCGGGCAATTGAAACTTGAAACTCGAAACTTGAAACTGATTTTAGCCGCCAGCCTGCTCCGCTGCGCGGAGCAGCGCGCTAGCCTTGTTCATGCACTCCTGGTATTCCTTCTCGGGATCGGAGTCGGCGACGATGCCGGCGCCGGCTTGCACATACGCCCGACCACCGTGCAGAACCATGGTGCGTATGGCGATGCAGGAATCAAGATTGCCCGCGTGGTCGGCATAGAGCACCGCCCCGCCGTAAACTCCGCGGCGCACCGGCTCCAACTCTTCGATGATTTCCATAGCGCGAACTTTAGGGGCGCCGCTTAGCGTACCGGCGGGAAAACATGCAGCGAGCGCATCGAGGGCGTCGAGATCGCCGCGCAGTTGGCCTTCCAGCGCCGACACCAGATGCATCACATGCGAATACTTCTCGACGTACATCAGGTCGCGCACTTTCACGCTGCCGTATTCGCTGACTCGGCCGAGATCGTTGCGGCCGAGGTCGACCAGCATCACGTGCTCGGCGCGTTCCTTCTCGTCGTTGCGAAGATGCTCGATGAGGCGATCGTCCTCGGCGGCATCGGCTCCGCGCTTGTGCGTGCCGGCGATGGGGCGGTAATCGAGCTTGCGTCCGGCGACGCGTACTAACATCTCCGGCGAGGCGCCGAGGACGTGCGTGTCGTCGAGTTTGAGGAAGAACATGTACGGCGACGGGTTAACGGCGCGCAGGGCACGATAAATCTGAAAGGGCTCGGCGGGCGCCTTGAAGTCGAGCCGCTGTGAGAGCACGACCTGAAAGATGTCGCCGGCAGCGATGTATTTCTTCGCGCGCCGGACGCTGCTCAAAAAATCGTCGTGCGAGGTGCTGGTGTGGATTCGGATGGATTTGGTTTTGCCCTCACTGGACCAATGGAAATGCTGGCCGCGTATGCCTCGGGCGAGCTGGTGCTCGATCTTGGCGATGTCGGCGACAGCGCGATCATAGGCTTTGCGCGGCGATTCGGTGCGGACATCGGCGGCGGCAATGATGTGAATCTGATGGCGCAAACGATCGAAGGCCAGCAGACGGTCGTAAAAAGTGAAGATGCAGTCGGGAAGGTCGACATCTTTTTCGGTGCGCTCGGGCAGGCGCTCAAATTGCCGCACCATGTCGTAGGCGAAATAACCGACGCCGCCGGAGGTGAATGGCGGCAGCCCCGGGACCTGTGCCGGACGGTGCTGGCGCAGGTGACGGCGGAGCACTTCGACGACGTTGGCCTGCTCGGTGCGCGCCGATGAACCTTCGCGGATGGTGACCTCCCGGCCGCGCGCGGTGATCACGGTTCGGGGGCCGGCGCCGAGGAAGGTATAGCGCCCGATCTTCTCGCCGCCCTCAACCGACTCCAGCAGGAAGGCGTACTTCTGCCGCTGCGCAATGCTGAGAAACGCGCTGACCCCGGTGAGCAAATCCGAGCTTATCGTCCGGGTGACCGGGATCAGAGTGGCATCGCGACTGAGCTGGAGAAAGGTGCGATAGTCAGGCGTGAGCATGGGAGTGGGCCGCGAGGTATTGGGATTATACGGGAGAGAAGGAGCGCGACAAGGCCGGTGAGGCAGATTCGTGTGCCCCCTTTGCCGTCAAAAGCAAAACGCGCAACTCGCGCTGCGCGTTCGCTTGTCGCCCTCTCTCGCGGATTAGGAAAACGAAGGCCGCAGTTATCCCTGGTTCATCTGCTGCCACACAGCCATGCCGGCAATGACGAGGACCAGCACGACAACAGCTGCACCCAAAATGCGCACCCAGGGCGTTACTCGGTTCATCCGCACCATGAGCGCTTCTTGCTCCTCGCGCATGTTCTTACTGGACTCGTCAAGAAAAAGTTGGTCGTCCTCATGCATGCTAAGCGTGCTGCGATAGATGAGCAGGATGACCAGCACGACTGCCAGCGCTCCACAGACAATCCCTAACATCATCAGAGTCGACATTCGCCACCTCGGTTCAAAGTGAACCAATTTCCCGCGATGGGGTTGCCATCGGAGGGGGTCTCATCGCGGGTATTATAGTCCTCGCTCCGCAACGAAAAGCAACAATCTTTGGGCCTGTCCCATGCCGGAATGCGGCTGGATAGCATCCTTATTCGCAACCCATCGACTCCCGGCAAATCACGGATTTGCGACGACTTCGGTCGGCCCGGCATCTACTAAGCAGCGGGGACGATACCGGCGCGGGAGCGGTCCGGCCGATTTTGCTATAATCCCGCTATTACCTGGAGGACAAGGAATGGCAACCACGACGACTACACCGACAACCCCGGCAACTCCCACAACCACGGATGCGAAGCCGCTCAACTTTACCGATTCGGCGATTGCCAAGGTGAAGGAGATCATGGCGCAACAGAATCCCGTGCCTGCGGGCCTGCGCGTAGGCGTGGTGGGCGGAGGCTGCTCCGGCTTTTCCTATTCGATGTCGTTCGAAAACGGCGCCGGAATGATGGATAAGACTTTTGATTTCGATGGCTTGAAGGTCTTTGTCGATGCGACTTCGCTGATGTACCTGAAGGGCGTCAGCGTGGATTACCTGGAGACGCTGGAAGCGGCCGGCTTCAAGTTTGACAACCCTAATGTCAAGAGCACCTGCGGCTGCGGCTCCTCGTTCAACGTATAACGGTACGTTAACTTTTGTTAACCGGTTGCACCGCTGCAACCTTCCCTGCGACTGCGGGTTATAATTCGTGCGTCTGCAAGCAGAAGGAAGGGTTTATGAAGCAGTTTTTTGCGGTAACGCTTTTCGTCGGGCTGGCGGTTTGTTTATCGACGGCCGCAGTTGCGAATAGTGGGCAATCTGGACAACCTGCGGCAACTCAAAGTGCGACTGCAGGTGGTCACGGCACTTTCTCCGTGGAGCTGGCGAAAACACTCGACTCCAAGAAACTCAAAGAGGGCGATGAGGTCCAGGCTAAGCTGACTGGGGCGATTACCCTTCCCAGCGGTGCTACGGTTCCGCGCGGCACCATGCTGATTGGCCATGTGACCGAAGCAAAAGCTCGCTCCAAGAACGACTCAGAGTCGGCGTTGGGGATCAGCTTCGACAAGATTGTCCTGGGTAAAGGCGAGGACTTGCCGATCAAGGGCGTGCTGCAGGCAGTTGCGCCGAACCCTAATGGCGACGTAAGCACAGGGGGATATTTGGATCAGGGTCCGAGTTTGAGGATGGCAACGCAAAGTCAGACGCCCAGTGCGGTTTCTGACCCCAAGCCTGTCCTGACCGATCGATCGACTGGCGTGCTGGGCATCAAGAACATGACGCTGAAGGATGGCGTGATCACCTCGACCGGCAAAGAGGTAAAACTCGATAACGGTACGCGGTTCATGCTGAACGTCGCGATGGGCAAGTAAGGATTCGCGGAAGAATTTAGAGCGCCTGCTTTCGGCGGGCGCTCTTTTTGTTTTTGTGCCGGTCAGTGGCTGGCCCGTTCCTGCCGCAACAGCTTCTGCTTCCTCTCGACTCCCCAACGATAGCCTGACTCATCGCCATCGCTACGGACGACGCGATGGCAAGGAATTGCCAATGCGACCGGATTGGTAGCGCAGGCGCGGGCTACGGCGCGAACTGCGTTGGGATTGCCGACTGCGCGCGCGATGTCGCTATAGCTGCGGGTTTCGCCGCGCGGGATCTGCCGGAGCTTCTCCCAAACTTTCATCTGAAATGCGGTGGCGCGCACATCGAGCGGCAGATCGATGGTCGTGTTTTCGCCGCGAATGACGGCGAGCAGCGGATCGACATATTGCTTCATGGCGGCATCGTCACGATGCAGTTGGGCGGCATGGAACTCGGCGCGGAGATCGCGCTCCAGCTCCGTGGCGCTGTCGCCGAAACGAACCGCACACAACCCACGCTCCGTCGCTGCCACCAATAGCCGGCCCAGCGGACTGGGAGCGATCGCGAAGCTGATGTTCGCGCCCGCGCCGCCGCGCTTGTATTCGCCCGGCGTCATGCCCAGCTGCTGGGGCGCCTTCTCGTAGAGGCGGCTGGATGAGCCGAAGCCGGCGTCATACAAAGCCGTGGTGACGTCGTCGCCTTTGCGCAGGCCATGTTTCACATGCTGTATGCGGCGTGCGGACTGATACTCGCGCGGGCTGAGCCCGGTGGCACGCTTGAACAGCCGCTGCAAATGAAACGGACTGAGGCCGACTTGCTTGCTCAACTGCGGCAGCGTGACTACTCCCTCTGCGGTGTCGAGGATCCGGCGCGCTCGGGCGATGTATTGCGCCTGCGAGGAAACCTCGGTCGGCTTGCAGCGCAGGCAGGCGCGATATCCGGCGCGCTCCGCTTCATTCGGAGTGGGAAAGAATTCGACCGAGTCGCGACGGGGCCGACGGCTGGGGCATGAAGGACGGCAATAGACTCCCGTCGTCCGCACCGCGAAGACGAAGCGCCCGTCCTGGCGCGCGTCTCGCGCTACCACTTGTTGCCATTTGTTTCGAAGTTCGGTTGGCATGCTCACAGGTTAGCCCCGTCTTTGCAAGCCGGATATCCGGGATTTGCGGGCAAAGGAAAACAGTGGTCAGAAGTCAGTAGCCAGTAGTCTAGTCAGATAAAACCACGCCCGCCGCAACCCGGTTAAACTCTGATTAAGCTCGGCTTTGAAAGGGATGGCCTTCAGGCCATCCGTAAATCGCACACTAAGAGTGTGGCTTCAGCCGCTGAGGGACCTCGTCTCGACGTAACAGAGATTCCCTGGCAAATTCATACCTTGGCCGCCAGCCCCTAATCCCTAGCCCCTAATACCCACGATGGGCCGCAACGTATATCTAAGGGCGACTGATCGCGCCCACACACGAGGTGCCATGCGCAAGTCAATCTTATTGGCTTCTGTGCTTTCCACTCTGCCCGTTCTGGCTAATGACGGCCAGTCCTGCTTCCGATAAGCAGCACGGCGCGGAACCGATGATTGTAACCGTAGATGGTTGTCTGAGGATGTCGGTGACCGAGTACGTCATCACTGACGATACCGGTATCAGGCGCATCCTGATCGGCAGCACGACCAAGCTCAGCCACTATGTCGGACATCGCGTCCAGATCATCGGCGAACCCACCATAGAAACCATCGACACCACGCAGCCGAACATCGCTTCCAGCGTCCTTGAGTTACCTGCGATCAGAGTGCAGAGCGGCAGACAAATCGGCGGCCGGTGCGACTGGTAGCTCAGCGCGCCGCAAGAGGCCATCTCACGAATCGCTTTGGTTTGTATCAGGGCACGACCTCGGTGTCTGCGTCGGAACTGGAGTTTACAAAACCGTGGTGGAACGTCGTTTACAAAATCGTGATCGAACGTCGTTTACAGGATCGTGGGGCGATCGTTAAGTACCAACCAACCCGCGCCTCGGGCGCAAAATTAGAAAGCCCAGCGCTTCAGCGCTGGGTGAGTGGTAAAAGGACTTCGAGTCCCCCGGGAGACTGTGTCGCAACTGGGTGTCGCCGCTCCGCGGATCTCTATGTCCCACCTGCCCGCGGGCTTACGCCCGCGGCTAACACAAATGTCGCCTCCGCGGCTGGCTCGGTCGCAATTCCGACTGTTTGTTCCACCACGAAATTCGGATTCGTCACATCTCCCCGGGGACGACAGGTTTCTGACCCCGTCACTGAAGCCATGCCCTGATACAAGGCGCCATGGGACAGCTTCAAGGACAATACCCTCGGGACAAAAGGGACTATGGCTAATTTATCTTCGCATTGAAGCTCTGAGTGAGCCGTTGAGGCCGGCTTCTACGATCGCAGCCGCATGTTCGGCCAACTCGAAAACGTGCGCCTCCATCCCTACCGCTTGCGCTGCTTCGACATTCCTCGGACGGTCATCGAAGAACAACACACGGTCCGGCTCGCAATTCAGCTGCTTCAGACACAGGTGATAGATCGCCGGATCGGGCTTGATGATGCCATGCTCGCACGACCAGATTTGCACTTCGAAGCCACTTAGCCAGTCAAAGCGCTGCCGCAGCTCGCACAGCAAGTCCGGCGGCATGTTGGACAGAATCGCGGTGCGAACTCCATGAGTTCTGATGTCGAGCGCCAGTTCCAGGGTTCTGGGATTGGCTCGCAGCCACATACGATTTTCGAACTCCACGATCCGCTGCACCTGATCCGTCGTGAGAGAAATGCCTGCAGCGTCGGCGAATCGCCGCCAATGCTGATGACAATCAACACGACCGCAGTCGTACTCGTCCCGCGTATTGGAGTAGATCTCGAAGAACGGCGGCTCGCTGACGCCGACCAACGCGGCAAATTCCTGCAACTCCCACAATGTGGGAGATTGGCTCAGCACCCGGCCATAGTCGAAGACAACGGCATCCCAACGATTTTGTCCCATGCAGCTCTATTGTGGCACGCGGGCCTCGGTAGTTGGCTCACGATAGATCGGCGGGTAGTGCGGCAGATCGGCGGGTAGTGCGGCAGATCGGCGGCAGTGCGGCAGATTGGTGCGGGTAGTGCGGCGCTTCAGCGCCGCGTTAAGCCAGCCTCTTTCCTTTCGGAGCCGGCTTCAGCCGGCGAAAGAGACTGCCGCCGGCTGAAGCCGACTCTTTAAGGAAAATAACTGGCTTAGACGCTGGCCTGAAGGCCAGCACTACCCGAACGCAGCGCAATCAGGAGTTTTTCAGCATTCAGCCGACGCTACATCTGCCGTCCCTACGGGACTCGGTTCATAAATGAACGCCTTCCCACCGCTGAAGCGGTGGGCTCTCTTATTCCGTCCCGCTTCGCGGGACTCATCTTGCGTGCCGCAAAATTCCTTCTTTACGGCATGACCTTCACTCATTAAGGAAAATAAAACGGCTTTGGACGCCAGCCCTAGCGCCAGCGCTACCGTTCGGACACCAGCGCAGGTCATCGCAACGCTGCAGCCAATGCGTCGGGCAGATTCGAGTATCGGAACTTGTAGCCCGCGGCATTCAGCTTTGCCGGCAATACCCGCGCCGATGTCAGTAATAGTTCCTGGCCCATCTCTCCCAACAAATTTCGGATAACGAACTCCGGCAGCGGAAATATCGCAGGGCGATGTAACTGCCGGCCGAGAGCGCGCACGAACTCGGCATTGCGAACCGGCGCCGGCCCGACGGTATTGACTGGACCTTGCAGTGCTTCATTCTCGATGGCAAATTTCATCGCGCCGACGACATCGTCGAGGGCGATCCAGCTCCACCACTGTTTGCCGCTGCCGACTCTGCCACCAAGGCCGAGTTGGAATGGCCGGAGCATCGGCTTCAAGGCCCCGCCGTCGCGCGCCAGCACCACGCCGATCCGCATGGAAGCCGTGCGCAGGCCGGCATCGCGCGCCACAGTCGTCGCGGCCTCCCATTGACGGACCACATCTGCCAGGAAGCCGGGGCCCGGCGAACTGTCTTCGGTCAGGACTTCGTCGCCGCGATCGCCGTAGTAGCTCATGCCCGAGGCGGACACAAAGACGCGTGGCTTGCCAGTCTTGCAGTAGCTCTCAGCGGCGGCGCCGGCGATTGTCAGCGTGCCGCAGACCCGGCTTTCCAGAACTTCCTGCTTGAACTCCCTGGTCCAGACGCCTGCGATATTCTTTCCGGCGAGATGAACCACGGCGTCGCTATCGGCGAGTTTCGCGGGATCGAGCGCCTGACGCGGGTCCCATTGCAGCTCGCCGGGAGCGGCAGCGTGACGCACGAGTGCGACTGGTTCGTGACCAGCGCCGCGCAACTCGCGGGTTAGCGCTGATCCAATGAGTCCGGATGCTCCGCTGATCAGTACACGCATCGATCCAACCTCGTTATCACGTCAGTATTACAACATTTCAGCGCGGCAACAGACCATAGCGGCAGAACTCCGTTCGACCTGAAGCTAAGGGTCAGCTCGCATCGTCGTATAATCGGACATGGCGACTTTGCGCCAGCAGATCGCGACCAATGTTTTAACGGTTACCCGCTTCCGCGATCTTCTGCGCAAGATCCGCGTCTATCGGCCCAGCGACGACCTGTCGCTGGTGAAAAAGGCCTACGACTTTTCCCTCGAACATCACAAAGGCAGCGAACGCGAGTCGGGCGAACCCTATCTGGCGCATCCCTTGCAGGTAGCGACGATCCTCGCGGAAATGCGCCTGGATACGACTGCCATCGCCGCCGGCCTGCTGCACGACGTGGTGGAAGACACGACGGTGACGGTCGACGAGATCAAGACCGAGTTCGGCGAACAAGTAGCCCATATCGTTGAAGGCGTCACCAAGATCAGCAAAATTGATTTCGCGTCGTCGGAAGATGCGCAGGCCGAGAACGTGCGCAAGATGGTCCTGGCGATGATGGACGACATCCGCGTGGTGCTCATCAAGCTGGCCGACCGTTTGCACAATATGCGCACCCTGAAGTTTCTGTCGCCGGAGCGGCAGCAGAAGATCGCGCGCGAGACGCTCGATATCTATGCGCCGATTGCGCATCGCCTGGGCATGAACAAAGTGCGCGGCGAACTCGAGGACCTGGCGTTTCAATACGTCGACCCCATCTCGTACAACCAGGTGAAGGATGCGATCGAACTGCGCCGCAAAGAGGGCGAAGCGTTTCTGGCGGAAGTGCAAGGCGTTATCGAGCAGAAACTGAAGGAGAACAAGATTCAGGCGCGCGTCGAAGCGCGCATCAAACGGTTTTACAGCATCTGGCAGAAGCTGCAACGGCAGCGGATCTCCATCGATCAGATCTACGACATGCTGGCGCTGCGCATCATCACGCAATCGGAGACGGATTGCTACGCGGTGCTGGGCATCATTCACAACCAATGGCGGCCGGTGCCAGGGCGCATCAAGGACTTCATCGCCATTCCGCGCAACAACTTCTACAAATCGCTGCACACCACCGTCATCTCCGAAAAAGGCCACGCCTTTGAGGTGCAGATTCGCACCGAAGAGATGCACAAGATGGCCGAGGACGGGATTGCGGCGCACTGGAAGTACAAAGACGGTCCGGTGTCGGCGCGCGACGAGCAGCGGCTGGCATGGCTGCGGCAGGTAGTCGAGTGGCAGCGCGATATCAAGAACTCCAATGAATTTCTGGCGACGCTGAAGATCGATCTTTATCCGGAAGAGGTTTACACCTTCACGCCGAAAGGCAGGATCGTGATTCTGCCGCGCGATGCTACGCCGGTCGATTTCGCGTACACCGTGCACACCGAAGTCGGACACACCTGCGTCGGCGCGAAGGTCAACGGCCGCATCGTTGCCCTGCGCTACAAGCTGCGCTCCGGCGATATCGTGGAGATTCTCACGCAGCCGGGGCATCATCCCAGCCGCGACTGGTTGCAGTTCACCAAGTCATCGCGCTCGCGCCAGAAGATCAAGCATTGGCTGAATCTGCATCAGCGCGAGCGTGCGGTGGAAATCGGACGCAAGCTGATGGAGAAAGAGGCGAGGAAGTATCGCATTTCGATGAAGTCGCTCAACGATGCTGAGCTGCAGCGCGTTTCCAGCGAAAACGGGCTGGCGAAACCGGAAGATTTGCTGGCCGCGATCGGCTACGGCAAGTTTTCGGCGCGCAGCATCCTGGCGCGACTGGTTCCTCCCGAGGAAGCGCAGTCGTTCTCGGGCCATGCTCCGCCGGTTCCACCAACCGAAGATGACACCTCGGGCGGATTCACCAGCGTGGTGCGGCGCGTCTTCGGCGGCGACAACTCGGCGATCAAGGTCAAGGGGCATGACGACCTGATGGTTTACCGCGCCAAGTGTTGTAATCCGATTCGCGGAGAGGACATTGTTGGTTACGTGACGCGCGGCAAGGGCGTCGCTGTACACTCCAAGAGCTGTTCCAATGTCGATAACCTTCTCATCGAGCCGGAGCGCCGCATTGCGGTGGAGTGGGGCCGCGATGCCGCTTCGCCGGCCTGGCAAGCCGGATATCCTGTCAAGCTGGCGGTTTACTGCGACAACCGTCCCGGCATGCTGAAGCAGATTGCCACCGTGATCAGTGACGCCAACACCAACATCCGCAACATCGAAGCCAAGACCGCAGAAGAAGCTGCTACGGTGGAGATCGTGGCCGACATCGCCGATCTGAAGCACCTGGAGCGCATCGTTACCGGCGTGCGCAAGATACCGGGCGTAAGGGATGTGCAGCGGCTGCAGAAGCTGTAGAGCTGTCGGCTGTCAACGAGCGGCTTTCGATTCGATAAGATCATTCGCAATAGGGCTACATGCGCTTCTACACAACAGAGGAATGCGAGGCGTGGTTGCGAGGGCGAGAGCGCTCGAAACCGGAAGAGGTTGCCGATGCTAAAGTCGAGCGCTTTACTTATCCCGGTACGCCAGGCCGCCTATACTACCTCGCGGCGTGGATTGCGAGTTCGCTTACATATCGACAACCCACATTGCTTTGGATAACTGAGTGGGGGATTTGGGCAAGTAGCGAAAACTGGCACTTGTATTACAAGCTCCGCCAAAGTTATGGCGACATGCGACTACTGCATGAGGCTCCCGGCCATCTGTTTCTCGAGTACGAATCGGAGGACATGGCGACCTTCCTACAGCTCGCCATGTTGAACGGGTGGGGCGGGTATGTCTTAACAGGCGCGAACTATGTCAACGCCTTCTTCAGCCACGATGAATACATCAAGTTCTACGCATCAGAGGATGTACTTCTGTCTGATGTTCGAAAGGAATGGGCGAGGAGTTGAATCGCCAGAACGAAGAAGATCAGTGGCCTTCGAGGTTCTTGAGCCGGTCGGAGAGGGATTCGACTTCGGCGTCGAGCGCACGGAGAGCGGCGGCGTGGCTGCGCTGACGCTGTTCGACAGGCGAAGCCCACTGGTGGAACTCGGTCTGCAGGGTTGTCTCGACCTTCTCAAGCTGTTCCTTGATCCACTGCTTGTCTTCGTCGGTTAGCACACGCCAATTATAAGGACATGCCTGGCCCATTCCCATCTTTTGCTTATAGCAGAATTTCTAAAAGCCGCGCTGGGCGCGGTTCTTGCCGGATTTCCCACAATTCGATCGCACAATAGATTTGCCATCCTACTCTGTGGGGCTGCATTAACCCCGCAAGAATATTGCATCAATGCGGCGGCTGAAAATCGCGCTGAGAACGATTGCACAAAATCCTGGCATGGGCCTGTGGATGAGCTGCACTCGATTGAAAACAAACGAAATAGAGTCGCGAAAATTTCGTTGACTTTGAAAATAGGAGGAGTAAAAACACACTCGTTCCTTGACAGTTTTCAAGGTTCTGGCAGTGAGCAAGCGAGCTTTCTTCAGCGCGTAAGCGAGGAAGAAACCGGCAAGCCCGGGATCTGCAGCGAGGCCGAAGACTGGCGCCCATAGCGCGAGACAGAGGTCACAACAGTTCATCGCGAGCGGCTCAACAGCGAGAGCAGAAGACAGTTCAAGGGCAAGACGGGAATCCCGAGGCGTTGATCGGTCTTTCCGGCTAGTTGCGAGTCCGGCATCCGGGCCAAAAGGCAGGCTGATACGCAAGTGTCGGCAGGCAAGTTTGGCAGGGGTTGAACGCGACCCACTGGCCAGAAACGATAGGTCAAATACGCTCTCGGGATTCTTCTTTTTTGGCTGTCAGCTGTCAGCTGTCAGCTTTCACTAAGACTGGGCTAGTTCGCCCGCCACTTTCGCTGGCTCGGGATGACCAGCCAGATTCGCTCCCACGAAAATCGAAGACTACGGTTCTGCGACGCGCTATGTTTGCACGCAACGGAAGAACTACAGAAGGAGAGATCCCATGAGCGAACTGCAGACGTTCCTCGCATTGGTCGTGTTGATTTACGTGCTGTGCGTCATCGTCCAAGGTGTACAGGAAGTGGTGAAGTCGGTGCTCGACAGCAAGGCCAAGGTAATGGAGCAGGCGCTTACGGAATTCATGGGAGCGCATCTCCAGTTGGACCAGGTCAAACAGGCGATGTCGGTGCGCGGGCTGAAGATTACCGCACTGGAGCGCTTCGACCAGGCCGGCTTTCGCAAGCTGCTGGATGGGGTCCAATTCACGGCCGAGCAGCTGCAGGCGATTCCCCGCGTCGTGGCCGCGGAAAATGCCACGCTGGATCAATTCAAAGACAACATTGCCGCGGCCTACGAGGGAGCGCAGGCAAAGTTTCAGAGGCTGTATACGACCTACAACAAGCGTTGCGTGATTGTTCTCAGCTTTGCGGTGGTGCTGGTGCTGAATGCGAGCGTGATCAAAATTTACAATCTGCTCGCGATCAATCAGAGCATGTCGCAGGCGATTGCCGGCACGGCGGGAGCGGTTGGCAATGGTACCCAAGCTGGTGCGGCGCCGGCGCAAGATCCGATCGCTGCTTATGAAAACAGCCGCAATGCCATCAAGGATCAACTGCAGAAGTATCCGGTTCTGATTAGGACGAGCCAATATTCCGAAGATTTCAAGAGCGAACCGGTACTGGAGATCATCGGATTGTTGATTATGGGCGGGCTGGTATCGCTGGGAGCGCCGTTCTGGAACGACGTGCTCAAAGGCGTGGCTGGATTGAATAACGCGCTCAACAGCAAGAAGAGCTAGGGGCCGCGGGGCACAGCCGGTATCGCAAGCCGATGCTGGCGAAACGCGGACACTTCAGTCGTGCCGACAAGCCCGCTTATTTCTCGTCCCGAGCCGGCTTCAGCCGGCGGCACAAAACCGGTGCGTCAGAGTTTTTCAGCGGCCCGCCCATTCGCCGGGCTCAAGCCCGGCGCTTCCACCGCTTCCGCGGGCGTTTGTCTTGCAGGCCGATACTGTACAGCCGTCACTCAGGTTGGGTGACGCCTCACCTTGACAATCCGCGCCGCCGGTAGCACGATTCGCTTAGAGTTCAGAATGACGACGGAGGGCGCGCGCGGAAGCTGGAACCTCCGCAGCGGTCGGGTTTGCACCTCGCCATCACGTCGTTGCTGGGCAGCCGTTAAGTAGCGACCAGCCTTAGAGATCGCGAACGGCGGAGCAAAGGGAAACATGGGAAAAGTGCTCGGTCTGGCCATGACCGGTGGCGGAGCTCGCGGGGCTTATCAGGCGGGCGTTCTCAAACGAATCGGGGAGATCAGCCGGCTCCAGACGCAAGCCAATCCTTTCCCCATCATCGGCGGCGCCTCCGCCGGAGCCATCAACGGTTCTGCGCTGGCCGCTGGTAGCGACGACTTCTTCCAGGTGACCAAAGTCCTTGCCGGGATTTGGTCCAACCTCCAGCCCAACGATGTCTTCCGCTGCGACCTCGTGTCGCAGGCGCATAACTCTCTCATCTGGCTGCTCGATCTTTCGCTGGGAGGCGCACTGGGCGGCGGCAACGCGCGCTCCCTGCTGGACGCCACTCCTCTGCGGTCACTTCCTCGGAAAGCATCTCGACTGCAGCCGCATTCAGGACAACATCAAGCGCGGACATCTTTACGCGCTGGCCATCTCGGCGACCAATTACAGCTCCGGCAAGAGCTATCTTTTTATTCAGGGCGCCAAAGGCCACCCCATGTGGAACCGCAGCCGGCGCGTCACCCTGGCGACGAAGATCACCGTGGAACATGTGTGCGCCTCGGCCGCCATCCCGCTGGTCTTCCAGCCGGTGCGTTTGGAAACCGCGCGGGGCGCGGCGTTCTTCGGCGACGGTTGCTTGCGACTGCAGCAGCCGCTCAGCCCCATCATTCGCCTCGGCGCGGAGAAGATCTTTGCCATTGGCGTACGCTGCGAAAATCTCGAGCATCAGGAAGAGTCGTCGGACGAGAAAGATCCTTCGCTGGCGCAGGTCATGGGCGTTCTCTTCAACGTGATGTTCCTTGACCATCTGGCGACCGACGTGGAGCATCTGGAGCGCCTGAATCAGTTGCTCGAGAGCGGGCAGATTACCCAGTCGGGACTGGAGCGCTGCGAGAAGATGCGGCCGCTGACGGTGCTGCAGGTCACGCCTTCGGTCAATCTGACCGATGTAGCATTGCATCATCAGCGCGACATGCCCTACCTCATCCAATATTTCGTGAACAGTCTGGGACGCGACGCCGCTTCCTGTTCCGACTTGATGAGCTATCTTCTGTTCACCCCGAAGTACACGCGCGAGCTCATCAATCTTGGCTATCACGACGCCGACGCGCGCATCGACGAGATCGAAGACTATCTGTTGTCGTCCCAAGACGGAGGCGGCAAGCGCGCCGTACCGCCGTCGCGGAGCAGCAAAGCGCGCGACGCCGAAGCAACGTCCAGAAGGACGACGAGCGTAAGGTAGAGCTGGCCTTCAGGCCAGCGTCTAGCCGTGTAATGCTGATTGCGAGCCAGGTTTACCGGTGCTGAAACTCGCTCTGCGCGCTTTGTAACAGGGCACGACTTTAGTCGTGCCGATTAAGCGGATCTTATCTCCGAGAGCCGGTTTAGCCGGCCGCACATCTAACCGAGGAGCTCAGGTGCTCCATGGTCCAGACCGCCAATGTGGTGCAGTTGAAGCCGCGAACCCTGGAGGCGTTCGCAGAGTATATCCGTGAAGCCGAAGCCGCCATGCAGCCCTCGCTCAAGGGCAACAGCGCTTTCCTCTGGTCCGACAGCGATCATCAGCGCGCCCAGCAGGTGCGCCACGGAAAAATCGTCGCCCAGCTTTGGGCGGGCGATGGGCCCGTCAAACTCCCCAACGGTCTGATTCACGACTGGACCGGCGCAGCCTTCATCCCCAAAGCAACCGTGGACCAGACCCTCACTCTGGTCCAGAACTACGACAATCACAAGAACATCTACCAGCCTGAGGTCATCGACTCCAGGCTGATCAGCCAGGACGGCAACAACTTCAAAATTTTCCTGCGCCTGCTGAAGAAGAAGATCATCACCGTCGTGCTCGACACCGACCACGACGTGCACTATTCCGAAATCGCTCCCGGCCGCTGGTTCTGCCGCTCCTACACCACGCGCATCGTAGAAGTGGAGGACGTCGGCACCGAGAAGGAGCACACGCTCGCTCCCGATACCGGTTACGGCTTCTTGTGGCGCTTGTATTCGTACTGGAAGTTCGATGAGAAACGCGACGAACGTCGCGGCTCCGCTGCGTCGGCCCACGGAGTTTACATCGAGTGCCGCGCCATCTCGCTCACCCGCGACATACCGTACGGCCTGGGATGGATCATCGAACCCATCATCCGCAAGCTGCCGCAGGAATCGCTGATCCACACCCTGGAATGCACCCGCAAGGCGCTGCAAGATGCTGGTTAACGGGTGGACCGCGCCTTCACCGGCCGCTGAAAAATCAATTGGGAATGTTTTGAAGGGGCGCAGCTTCAGCTGCGCCGTTGCAAGTCTTTATATTTTGTCATCCCGAGGAGGGCTTCAGCCCGACGAGGGATCTGCTTTCCTGACTTTTCAGCACTCCAAAGCCGGCTTGCTCATCTGGCCGCACTGGCACCGCTAAAGCGGTGCTCCGCCCTAGTCTCCCGCCGCGGCCAGCGGCTTCTCGCTCTGCGGTTGAGGAGCGGCTTTCACTTCCGGCTCCGCCGCAACGGACTTGGCTTCCGGTTGCACGCGGCGAACCGACTTCGCCATCACCGGTATCACCGCCTTCGGCCGCTGACGTCGCGAAGGCTTGCGCTCGCTTTGTGTGGCAACCGCCGCCGGATTGGCCGGCTCCTGCTTGGCGCTCTTGCCGGCTTTGAGCAACTCGGCGCAGCTCATCGTGACAAATTTCTCCAGATGCTCGGGATCAGGCACCGCGGCCACATCGCAGGTGAATCCGAAATAAGCCATGCCGTTGTAGCTGAGGATGGCGCAGTTCAGACCCATCTCGCCGCCGATCGGCACATACGGATACCACGACAGCATCTTGTGTCCCAGCAGATACAGCGGCACCTGGGGGCCGGGTATGTTGGTGCAGATGATGTTGCACAGGCTCAGCGGCAGCTGGCTCGCCACCGGTCCGATCGCCGCCCAGATCGGCGTTGGAATCGTCGAGAACAGCCCGCCGGCAAAGCCGACGAACTCCGCCGCTCGCACCCGCTTCATCACTTCCATGCGCTCGCGCACCAGCTGGAACAGCTTCTGCGGACTGCGAATGTCCAGCGGAATGGTCACTGGCAGAAACGAGATGCGATTGCCCAACTCGCGCACATCGCCGTTGCCGCGTATGTTCACCGGAATCATGATCCGCACCGAGCGGCCTTTCACGCGCACGCCGCGCAGCTCGGCATAGCGCCGCAGCGCGGCAGCCATGATCGTCAGGATCACATCGTTCACCGTGCCGCCCTGGCGTTGACGAATCTCCTGAATGTCGGCCATCGCAACTTCGGTCCAGCCAAACTTCTGCGGCCCATGGCAAACCACGTTGAACGGCAGCCGCTCGGCCGGGCTGGCGATATCCGGCACAACGTTCATCAGATCGTTGATCGGCCCGTTGGGACTGGCCATCAGCTCCTGCGCGATTTTCAATCCTTCGCTGTGCAGCGTGAGTGCTCCTTTGATCGCGGAGAAGTACGACGTCATCAGGCTGTCCAGCAGCTGCGCACCCGAGTCACGGGGTGGAGGAGCGGGCGATGCCGGTTTCTTGCGGGCCAGTGGCGGCACCACGGGACTGGGGCCCATCAGCACATTCATGATGCCGAGTCCCGCTAATCCATCGGCCAGGCAGTGATGAATGCGCGCGATCATTGCGCTGCGATTTCCTTCCAGCCCGCGCACCAGCGTCAGGTCCCACAGCGGCCGTTGCCGATCGAGGTGCGTGCTGAGAATCTGCGAGGCCAGCACTTTGAGGTCGCTCTCCGTTCCGCGCCGCAGCGTCACCTGCCGAATGTGATTGCGAATGTCGAAATTCGGATCGGGCTGCCAGCTCGGCAAGCCAATGTTGAATGGCGGAAACGCTACCCGCTGCCGGTAGCGCGGAATCTCCGGAAGCTTCGACTCCACAAAATCGCGGCACGCCTTCAGCGGCACTTGGCCCTCGAACGTACTGACACATGCGATGCTGAGCGGCTGACCGGGCCGCTCGATATACAAGAACAGCGCGTCTCCCCAGGAAAAGGAATTATCAGGCTGCGACTCCGACATGTTGCCCCCTACCGTGGCTCCAGGACGATTACGACTATCGGTTTCATCATGAAGGGAGTATGAACATGGCCGCAGTGACAAATGACCATTTCGGGAGTGATTCCCAATTCGGCACCCACACAGGCTGCCTGCCCGTCCGTCACCGTCGCCCCGCCGGTTTTGTGAGATGGTGAAGGTGACATTTCATGGGCCGCTGAAAATCTGTTTTCCAACGGTTCGTAACAGGGCACGACTTCAGTCGTGCCGATCAGCGTCTTTTATTGTTGTCATCCCGACCGAGGGCTTCAGCCCGACCGAGGGATCTGCGGTTCGCCGGTTGCGCAATGATCTGGCAGGCCGGCTCGAGCACTTAACAACCGGGTCGGCTTTAGCCGCTGAGCCTCCATGCCCGAAAACCCTCCCCAATACGATTTCGACTTCATCATCATCGGCTCCGGATTCGGCGGCAGCGTCAGCGCCCTCCGTCTCACCGAAAAAGGCTACAAGGTCGCGGTGATGGAGATGGGCCGCCGCTGGACGCCGCAGAATCTGCCGCCCAGCAGCTGGTATCTGCATCGCTGGTTCTGGCGTCCGAGCCTTGCCCTGCGCGGCTTCTTCAGCATGCGCTACTTCCGCCACGTCACCATCCTGCACGGCTGCGCGGTCGGCGGCGGCTCCATCACTTACGCCTGCACCATGCTGCGTCCGCCGGACAAAGTTTGGGACAGCGGATCGTGGCGCGGTCTGGCCAACTGGAAGTCCGAGATGCCGCAGCACTACGACACCGCGTCGCGCATGCTCGGCGTCATCGAGAACCGCATCCTCGGCCCCGGCGACAAGCTGTTGAAGCGCGTTGCGGAGGAGGTCGGAGTCGGCAGCACGTTTTATCGCACGCACGTCGCGATTTTGCAGGCGCAGGAAGGAGAACGCAGCGGCGTCAAGGTGCCCGATCCTTATTTCGGCGGCGAGGGTCCCGAGCGCACCACCTGCACTGGCTGTGGCGGGTGCATGATGGGCTGCCGCGAGGGCGCCAAGAACACGTTGGACATGAATTACCTGTACCTTGCGGAGAAACGCGGCGCGCGCGTCTTTGCCGAGACGAAGGTGGTCGATGTCCGCCCGCTCGACGGCGTGGCTGACGGCAGTCACGGCTATGAAGTTCGCACCGTGAACTCGACTGTCGCGATTCCACGGCAACGCTCGCCGCTTCACCTGCCGCGGCGTCGTCTTCTCCGCGTCGTCGTTGGGAACGATGGAACTGCTCTTCCACCTGAAAGATAAAGGTTCGCTGCCGGCCGATCAGCAATCAGCTGGGCCGCTACGTTCGCACCAACTCCGAGTCGCTGATCGGCGTCCGCGTGCCGAATTCCGCCGACGACCTCTCGAAGGGCGTCGCCATCGGCTCCGGCGTTTACATTGACGAGCACACCCACATCGAGGCGGTGCGCTATCCCGAAGGCTCCAACACCATGGGCTTGCTGACGACCATCCTGACCGGCGGCCATCCCGGCTCGGGACGCGTCGCGCTCTGGCTCAAGAACCTCTGTGCCTCGCTGCTGCGTCATCCCCTCAAGACGCTACGCACCTGGATGCCGCCGCGCTGGGCGCGCGAGTGCGTCATTCTGCTGTGCATGCAGGCGCTGGACGGCCACATCGATATGAAGTGGCGGCGCCATGTTTACTGGCCGTTCCGCAAATTCCTGGTCAGCCGCGGCCAGCGCGTGCCCACCTTCATTCCCGCAGCCAACGAATTTGCCCAGAAGTTCGCGCAGATCGCCGGTGGCACGGCCATGAGCATGTTGCCGGAAATCCTCTTCGACGTCCCCGGCACCGCGCATTGTCTTGGAGGAGCTGTCATCGCCGATTCGCCCGAGCGCGGCGTCGTCGATCAACGCAACCGCATCTTCGGCTATAAGAACATGTACGTCTGCGACGGTTCGGTCGTCGCTGCGAACCTCGGCGTGAATCCCAGCCTCACCATCACCGCACTGAGCGAACGCGCCATGAGCTTCATCCCGCCTGCGGCAGAGACGACGTGGGACGACGCAGCGGAGATTACATTGGCTGGAGTTGGCCTGTCGCTAAGCGACCGACACTAGGGCAACTTCACGATCAAAGTTGGGCTTCTTTTCAGCGCGCAGCTTCAGAGCGACGCCACACGCCGCAGCAATGCGCTCCAACATGTTTAGCGAATGTCCGCGGTATTCGGCATCTTCGAGGCGGGCAATTGCAGATTGTGTGGTCCCGACCTTCTTGGCGAGTTCGACCTGCGTCAGCCCGGCACTTTCCCTCATCTCGCGAACCAGTAAGGCCAAATCAATCTGTTGTAGCGTACGCTCAAATACTTTTCGGTACGTTGCACTCTGTCGCGCACGTTGCTTGGTAAACTCTCGATGCTGGTCGCGTTTCATAGTCCCCACTCCTTCCGAATAGCGTCTTGTTCGCTCCGTGAGCTTGGATATCGGTTTCTATATGTCAGCCACAGCTTTCGGAGTTGCGCTGCCTTGGCGATCTCAGCGGGTGGCGTTCGCTGTGCCTTTTTTCTGAAATCCTGATGTGACTACGATCAGCATTCCCGGTTGATAGAAGAACAGTATCCGAAAAATACGGTCGAACTGTTTGACCCTCAACTCGAAAATGTCTTCCGAAAGCTTCTTCACAAACTTGCCTTGCATACGATTACCAGATGCGCGCAGACGCTCGATAAAGGCATCGATCCGCGCCGCTCCAGCGTCGTCGAGCGAGTCAATGAATTCGCGAGCGGGCAATCGCCCATTTGGCAGTTCGACATACTCGATCGTGAATTCGGTCGGCATTTTCGCGATAACTCATATTATCGCATTATTGCGATATTACAAAGAAGCGACGAACGGCGTCCGGTGCGCGTGACGCCTCCCTCCCCGCCGTATTACCCTGTCTGGACGCGGGAGGGGTGATGAACAAGACCTACGACGCAATCATTATCGGCACCGGGCAGTCCGGACCGTTCCTGGCAATTCGCATGGCCAAGGCGGGACACAAGGTCGCCATCATTGAGCGGCATCTGTTTGGCGGGACCTGCGTCAACACCGGATGCATCCCCACAAAGACCTTAGTTGCGAGCGCCCGCACAGCTTATGTCGCGCGCCGCGCCGCGGAATTCGGCGTCAACGTCGGGCCAGTCACCGTCGACATGAAACGCGTCAAGGCGCGCAAAGACGAAATCCAGCGTCCATCGCAGGAAGGCGCCGAGAACCGTCTGCGCGAGCAGCCCAACATCGATGTCTACAAAGGTCAGGCGCGTTTCGAGGACTCCCACATTGTGGTAGTTGGCGACGATCGTCTCACCTCCGACAAGATCTTCATCAATGTCGGCGGGCGCGCCATCGTTCCGCCCATCCAGGGTCTCGACCAGGTTCCCTATCTCGACAACTCCTCCATGATGGGCGTCGACTTTCTGCCCGAGCATCTCATCGTCGTCGGCGGCAGCTATATCGGGCTGGAGTTCGCGCAGATGTATCGCCGCTTCGGTAGCAAAGTGACCGTACTGCAGCGTGAGAACCGGCTCATCCCGCGCGAAGACGAGGAGATCTGCGCCGAGATCAAGAACATCATGGAGCGCGAAGGCATCACGCTTCGCCTCAACGCCACCTGCATCACGATGGAGAAGCGCGGCAGTCAGATCGTTGCCGGAGTCGATTGCACGCACGACCCGGCGCCGACCATCGGATCGCACCTGCTGCTCGCGACCGGCCGCCGCCCCAACACCGACGATCTTGGCCTCGACCAAGCCGGCGTCGCGCACGACGAGCACGGCTACATCAAGGTCGACGATCAGCTGCGGACAAACGTGCCCGGGATTTGGGCGCTGGGCGATTGCAACGGCCGTGGCGGCTTCACTCACACTTCGTATAACGATTTCGAAATCGTCGCCGCGAATCTTTTGGACAACGATCCTCGCCGCTTGAGCGATCGCATCCTCGCCTATGCGCTGTACATCGATCCGCCGCTGGGCCGTTGCGGCATGACCGAGGATGAGGTTCGCAAGTCCGGCAAGAAGGCGCTGGTGGGACGATACGAAATGGCGAACGTCGGCCGCGCCCACGAGCGCAGCGAGACCCAGGGCTTCATGAAAATTATTGTCGACGCGGAGACCAAACTCATCCTGGGCGCGGCGATCCTGGGCATCGAAGGCGACGAGGTCATTCATACCATCCTCGACGTGATGTATGCCAAGGCGCCCTACACCGTGATTTCGCGCGCCATGCACATCCATCCCACAGTGTCAGAGTTGCTGCCGACCATGCTGCAGGATCTGAAGCCGCTGGAATGAAGCGTCAATTCACCACGGAAGCACGGAAGGCACGGAATTTGTTTATCAAAGCCGATTCGTATCAGGGCACGACCTTTAGTCGTGCCGAAAAGATTGGCTAATAGATCGGGCTTCAGCCCCTGCAGAGTATTCAACAGGGGCTAAAGCCCAACTTTTGCCTACGCGTTACGGCACGGCTGAAGCCGTGCCCTGATACAAAGCATTGCCTTCTTCTCCGTGCCTTCCGTGCCTCCGTGGTGAACAACCGCTTCCCAATTCTCCAGTATGATTTAGGGATGGCCGTTGCCATCCAATGTCGCGAGCTGCGCAAGACCTATGAGGGCAAGGTCGAAGCCGTGCGCGGTCTCGACCTGACCATCAACATGGGCGAGTGCTTTGGCTTGCTCGGCCCCAACGGCGCGGGAAAAACCACGACCATCGAGATCCTCGAAGGCCTGCTGGAGCCGACCTCCGGCCAGGTTGAAGTGCTCGGCAAGACGTGGCAATCCGATGAGCGCGAATTGCGCGAGCGGCTGGGCATTTCGCTGCAAGAGACGCGGCTCTCGGAAAAGCTGACGGTCCGCGAGACGCTGCAGCTGTTCTCCAGCTTCTATCGCCATCCCATGCCGGTGGAGACTGTGCTGGACGAACTTTCCCTGCAAGAGAAGAAAGACGCGCTGGTCGGCAAGCTCTCCGGCGGTCAGAAGCAGCGGCTTGCAGTTGCGACTGCGCTGGTAGCGAATCCACGAATTCTCTTTCTCGACGAGCCGACCACCGGGCTTGATCCGCAAAGCCGGCGGCAGTTGTGGGACATCATTCGCCAATTCCAGAAGCGCAACGGCACCGTGCTGCTGACCACCCATTACATGGACGAGGCGGAGCGGCTGTGCGATCGCATCGCCATCATCGATCACGGCCAGATCATTGCCGAGGGAACGCCGGCGGAGCTGATCGAGCGGCTCACCGGACATCACGTCGTCGAGTTCGCGATTGCCGACGGCAACGGCGCAGACGGACACCAGTGGGACAAGCTTCCCGGCGTGCAGTCGGTCCGCTCCGATGATGGGTGTTCTCGCTGCGCGTGCACGAGCCGCACGAGACGATTCCCGCGCTGCTGGCCGAGCTGCAGCGTCAACGCGCGCAGCTGGTTCATCTCACCACGCGACAGGCGAGCCTGGAAGATGTCTTCGTGCAACTCACCGGCCGGCATCTGAGGGAGGAGTGATGGCGACCAGTCGAGCAGCCACCTGTCGCAACCGAACCGCAGCGCGCCGCGATCACCAACGGCCGCTGGATCGGCTATGCGCGCCTGCTGCAAATGCGCATGCTGGAGTTGTGGCGCGAGCCGGAGGTCATCTTCTGGGTCTTCGTCTTTCCGCTGCTGCTGGCGCTGGGGTTGGGTATCGCCTTTCGCAGCAAGCCCGCCGATGTCACGCCGGTTGCGATCATTGACGGGCCGAAGGCGCAGGAAGTCCTCAACCTGTTGCAGCGCTCGCCCGACCACGCCGGCGTCCAGCCCGAAGTGTTGAGTGCGGCAGCGGCCCTCGACGGCTTTCGTCTGGGCAAATACGCGATCGTCGTCAGCATGGACGATTCGGGCCTGCAATTTCGCTATGATCCCGCGCGTCCGGAGAGTGTGCTGGCTCGCACGCAAGTCGACGATGCGATCGAAACCGCCGCCGGCCGCAAGAATCCCATCAGCACGCAAAGCAAAGCATCGAGCGAGCCCGGCGCGCGCTACATCGACTTCCTCATCCCCGGCCTGCTCGGCATGAACCTGATGAACTCCGGCATGTGGGGCATCGGCTTTGCGCTGGTGGAGATGCGGCAGCGAAAGCTGCTGAAGCGCTTTGTGGCGACGCCGATGCGCCGCTCGGATTTCCTGCTCGCGCTGGCCAGCAGCCGCCTGGTGCTGATGATCGTCGAGGTCGGGCTGCTGCTGGTGTTCGGCGTGATCGTCTTTCATGTGCGCGTGGAAGGCAACATTCTCTCGATCCTGCTGATCGGCGCGCTGGGCGCGGTGTCGTTCGGCGGCGTCGGATTGCTGACCGCCAGCCGCGCGCAGAAGATCGAGAGCGTCAGCGGCCTGATCAACGTCGTGATGATGCCGATGTGGATCTTCTCCGGCGTGTTCTTCTCCTACGAGCGCTTTCCGAAGATGTTCCTGCCTGCGATTCGCGCGCTGCCACTGACCGCGCTCAACGACGCGATGCGCGCCGTGATTCTTCAGGGAGCGCCGCTCAGCGCACAACTCGGCAGGATCGCTGTGCTGGTGATCTGGGGCGGGGTGTCGTTTGTGCTGGCGCTGCGCTGGTTCCGCTGGAGCTGAGGTAGAGCCAGCCTTCAGGCTGGCGTCCAAGCGCCAACAAGACTCAGACTTTCAGAAGCTCTTGTGGTATCTGCCGTCTAATCCAAATCCGCCATTCTCGTCGCGCACGCCGCTCACCGACCACTTCTTGTTGAGCTGATACTGCAGCTGTACGGCGGAGAACTGCGTGGTCGTCACATCACTGGAGAACGTCACGTAGAGCTTGCTGGTGACGCGCTGCCGTACGGTCAGGCGCGCGCCTTGCTGCTGATTCGCGGTGGTCGCGCCCAGCTGCGGATCGAGCGAAATCTGCGAGACGCCGAGCGCCTTCTCCAGCTTGCCGGTGACCTGGCCGCTGACCTGCGATGCGACCAGCGCCTCGGCGCTCTGCGTGGTCGACTGCGAGGGCGAAGCGTTCGCGGCTTCTTCGGTGTTGCCGAAGGCGATCAGGTGAATGATGTCGGCCTGCGCCAGCGCGGGATCGGAGGAGTAGTTGGTCTGCAGGCGATCGATTGGTCCGCGGAAGCGCATGGAGATTTTGTACTGCTGAATGTCGGTCTGGACTTCCAGGTTCACCACCGGCTCGGTCTCGCTGCTGTTCACAAACGCGATGGTTCCGCCCTGCACGACATAGCGATTGCCGAGGAAGATCACGTCGCCGCCGGTCAGGCTGGCGCGGCCGATGATGACCGGATCGGTGGCCGTGCCGACGACTCGCAGATTCGCTAAGCCTTGAAGGCTGACGGTCGGACTGGCGGCGTTCAATTCAGAGGCGGTGCGAATGGCGACCGCCAGCTTCAGATTGTCGGCGAAGCCTTCCGTTGGTGGCGGCGTCGCCACTCCGTTGAACTGATTCATGAAGTTGTTGAGATCGAAATCAGGCGTGAACGAGAGGCCGTTGATCGTGATCTGCCCCTGGAGCACGGCCGCGTCGAGCGTGCCCGTCATCGCGAGATTCATGCCGAGATCGCAGCGCACGCTTTGCGGATAGATCATGCGAACATCGTTGCCCTTGATGCCGATGTTGAACTGAACCGCGGGACGATAGGCCACGCCGCCGGAAGCGGTAACCGTTCCGCCGCCGACGTTGCCGGTGAAGCTGGTGATGTCGAGACGATCGCGGCGCAGCGTGAGCACGCCGTTCGCGTTCGACAAACCAACCGGCGTGTCAGGCGTGGCGAAGCTGGCGTTGACGATGCGAACCACGCCTTCGACATTCTCGGCCGGATTATGTCCGGCGGCGTTGATATCGAATTGCAGCTGGCCTTTGCTGGTGAGCGTGGGATCGAAGGCCTCAGCGAGCGCGAGATCAATGCCGCCTTGCACGCTAAGCGTTGCCGAAGCGTTGGCATCGGCAAGCGGCAGTTGTCCCTGAAAGCGAATGTCGGTGTCGGTGCCTTTGATCTCGCCGGGTTGCAGCGAGAGCACCTGATTCGCATAGTCGGCGCGGATCGGTTTGACCGACGCAATCTGCAGTGTGACGGTGCGACCGGCCTCGGCGCCCGGCGCCTGGTAAGTGACAGCCAGGGTCGGCACGTTGAGATGCGCTTCCAGCAATTGCTTGTTCTTCAGTGGACCGCGAATGGTCGCGTGGATCTCGGTCTGCCCGGTCATGCGCGCGGCCTGCGTCGGCGAATACACCGCCAGCAGCGGTTGCAACTGGATCACAGGTGTGTCAAAGCTGGCGTCGGCGTAGTAATCGCCGGTGAGCGCGACCTTGCCCTGCGCCTTCAGCGGCGTGTTGAGCACCTGTGAGCCCAGCGCGAACGTTGCCTGATGATTGACGACCTCGGCTTGCAGATTTAGGTTGCGAATCTGTTGCTTCTGGATGTTGAGCTCGGGAATCGTAAGCGAAGCTTTGCCTTGCGGATCTTTCAAGCGTGCCGCGGCCGCTGGCGGTGAGATTCAGCGTGCCGCTGGCCTGGATGTTGCGCTGATGCAGCGATTGCAGTTTCTGCAACTCGATGTTGATGGCCTGCAGCTGCGCGTCATAGCCTTCCTGCTTGGGGTAGTAAGTGATCTGGCCTTGCGTCGTTCCCGCCGCCAGCTTGATCACCAGATTCGTGTGAACCTCGTCGCCGGTTCCCTGGAAACGGACATTCGCCAGCTGAATCGGCTCGCCTTGAACATTGGCGTTGCGCAAATTGATCTCGCCCTGGCCGATGGGATTGAGCTGCGTTCCGTGCGCCGAAATGTTGGCGCTGAGCGTTCCGGTAACGGGCGTCGCGACATTCGCGGCGTGCGCAAGATCGGCAATCGACAATTGCGAGGCGTTTGCGGTGATGGTGAACGGGCTGGACGGAAGATGCGACCAGTCGTGCAGACCAGACTGCACGTTGAAAGTCAGCTTGCCTTGTTTTGCCAACTCCAGATCGCCGTATTGCAGGCTGACTTGCGAAGGACTGGCTTGCACGCCGGTACGCAGCACGCGGAAGGCGGTTCCGCGAACGCTCACGTTGCTGGCGTTGAGCTGCCCCGCGATTTGCGGAGCCTTGGTTGATCCGCGAACCGTGCCATCGAACGAAGCAGCTCCATGAAGATCGAGCGGCTGCGCCGGCCTCTCACCGAAAACGTCGGCGATGGTCTCCAGCTCATGCAGATCGTTGGAGTGCACGCGAACGTCGAGCGCGGAGCGAGTGCTGACCGTGCCGTTGAGATCGATGGAAGTCTGCGGGGTGTGAACGTAGCTCTGATTGAGCGCGATCTCCTGTGTCGCGCCGTTGTAGCGCGCGTGAACAACCGCGTTCAGCGGAAGATTGCCCGGCGCGCCATTCGGCTGCGCGGAAGCGATGTTGGCATTCGCGGTCGCGTCGGTGCGAAGAATGAGATTGCTGATCGTGCCGCTCCAACTGCCTTCCGCCTTCGCGTTGATGTGTCCGGTGACAGCGACGGGCTTCAGCGTTGCGGAGTTGGCAATCGTCTTGAGCTCGGCCATCGAGATGTTGCGTAGCGCGAGATTGACCTGCCCCTGCTGCCTGCCCGAGAGGTCCTTCACGACGGCATCGCCGTTCACCACTCCGCCCAACAGCCGCGCGCTGATGTCGTGCAGCTCGGCATTGCCATTGGCAAGGTGATAGCTGGCGGCGAGATCGCGAACATCGGTGCGAACGCTGGGAGTGTTCACTCGCAGGACGCTGCTGCGAACGGTGCCTTCGAGAGAAGACGGTGTCGAGCGGCGCACGTCCCGGGACGCTGGCATAGTCGGCAATGCCATTCACTAGCACCATGCCGATCGGCAGCGAGGGATTGTTCAGCACGCGGCGGAAATCGCCGGTCGCCAGCATCATCACGTACTTGGCATGAAGCCGCGGATTGGAATAGTTGTCGAGCGACGCGTTCAGCATCAGCTGCGAATTGCCGCTCTTCAGCGTGACATTGTTCAGCGTCATGCCGGAGCGGCGCGCGTCGAAGTCGGCGGAGAGATCGTGCGGCATAGGCGCGTAGTTTCCGTATTGCAGCTGGCCGTTCTTGTAAGACAGCGTGCCGAAATATCGGCCACCACTCGTTGCATCGTAGCTGGACTGAAACGTCAGATCCTGCAGATCGGCGTTGAGCACGGTCTTCTGATCGTTGTAGTAAACCGCGCCGCGGTCGAGAAGAATGTGGCGAATCGCCAGGTCGAAGATGTTCGTGTTGGAATTGCTGCTGGACTGAAATGTCGGCAGATTACTCTGGCCGTTGGAATCGACGATCAGCTTGACGACAGGATGATCGACGGCGACGTTCTGGAGATTCCACTGGCGGTGCAGAACAGAAATCACGCGCACGCCCAGGCCGATGTGGTCGACCTGCAGCAGCGGCTGATTCGCGCCGGGACCGACGCCGTAAACCGTCAGCCCATATAAATCCAGCCCCAGCGTCGACCAATGCAGCGCATAGTTCTGTAGCTCGACGCGAGCATTCAGCGACTCGCTGGCCTTCTGCTGCGTGGTTTTCAGCACGTAGTTGTGGAACGCGGCTGAATGCAGGGTGGCGTAAATTCCAACCGCGATCACAAGAAGCAGCAGAACCAGAACGCCCGCAATCCACGCGATGATTGTTTTCGCGCGGCTCGGCCTGCGCGGTGGAACCAGGTACGGTTTCTGCGGCTCGTCTGGTGGAAGTCCAAGATCCCGAATCGCCATTAGAATGCCTGCCCCAAAGTTATGAAGTACTGTGTAGAACTGATTCCAGGAACCGGATTCAAGTTGCGCCCGATATCGATTCTGAGTGGGCCAACCGGAGTGGCATAGCGGAATCCGATGCCGACGTTGTTGCTGTAGAGCGAAGTGAAGTCGTGGAAGCCGATGGTCGGGAAGACGTTGCCGCCGTCGTAAAAGGTCACGATTCCCAGACCTTTTTTGATCATGTTGAGCGGCCAGCGCAGCTCGGTGTTGATGATCAGCAGCTCGTTGCCGCCGTCGGGAACGGTGATCTTGGAGCACGTCGCCAGATCGCCGGGGATGCCGCAAACCTGAATCTCGCGTTGCGGCCCGGCGCCGTCCAGCGGGAAGCCTCGCAGCGTGCTTCCGCCGCCGGCAAAGAACGATGAACTGACAGGAACTTCGCTGCCATTGAAGGGCTGCTGCAATCCGATGCGCAGGCTGTTGGCCCAGATGATTCCTTTGCCGATGTTCTGGTAATGCGCGGTCTGGCTGACCAGCTGCGCAAAGCTGAAGTTCGAGCCCATCCAGTACGGACTGACGTCGAGCTCGTAGTTCTGATACCAGCCGCGATGCGCGTCCAGCACGTTGTCGCGCGTGTCGTGCACCCAGCTTGCGGTCAGCGTGGAGAGATGAACGTGCAACTGGTTGGCGGGCACCAGTTCGGGGATCAGCAGGTTGCTGATTTCGGTGTCTTGAAAGTTGTAGCGGAAGAAAAGATTGGTGGTCTTCTTCTGGTTGAGCGGGCGTTTGAGCTGGTAGCCGGCGCTGCCGATGAGAGCGGTGAAGATGGGGTTCTGGGCGTTGTGCTCGCCGGAGACGATGGTGCTGCCCGCCCACTTGGTGCCGAAGAATGAGAGCTGCGTGTAGTTGATGCTGGCGCGCTGATCGAGCCGCCCGCCGTAGGAGCTGAAGGTGAAGGTCTCAGCTTTGCCGCGCATGTTGAGGCGCGTGTACTCGAAGGTTCCTTCCGGGCCCCAGAACGTTTTCTCGCTGGTGACGAAGTTGCCAGGCAGTCCGACCGGAGGCAGTCCGGGAACTGCGACGGTGCCGCTGGGAATTGCGCCTCCGCGCCTCAGCACCTGAAAGCCGAATCCGTAGGTAATGATGTTGCGCTTGGCTTCGTGAACTTTGACGACAACATCTTCGTGCGTCTGATCCGTGATGGTGCTGCGAGGATCGACTTCGGCCCAATCGAAGATCCCGAGATTGTAGAGATGGCCCTCCGAGCTGAGCATGTTGTTCTCGCTCAGCGGCTCGCCGGTGCGGATCTTCAGTTGCTGATCGATCAGCGATTGCTGCGTGTGCCGGCGGCCATCGGTGATGATGGTCGCGGTCTCGACGCGCGGGCCTTCGCTGATCTGATAAACCACGTCGACCTGGTGCGGCTGGTTGGGCACCGGCTTCGAGGTCGCGTGGAATGAGGCGTTGAGATAGCCGAGTGTGAGATAGCGGGCAACGATCGCGGTGCGGTCCTTCACCACCAGATCCTGCGAGTACGGTCTGCCCGGACCGAGATTGAGCCCGTGCGGTGCAAACTGCGACTCGGACAGCGTGTTGTTGCCCTGGATGGTGAGCTGGTGAACCGTGTTGAGCGGGCCTTCGGTGACCTGGAAGGTGATCTCGACATTACCCGCGTTGCGCACGACGTTGGGAACGACGCTGGCTTCGCTGTAGCCCGCGGCTTTGTAAGTGTCGGTCAGATTCTTGACGCTGGCGCGGACCAATTCTTCGCTGTACTTGCCGTGCCCGATGAAGTGCGCTTGCTCCACGCTGACGTGGGGTTGCAGCTCTTTGTTGCTGAAGTGCCGATTGCCTTTGAAGGCGACTTGCTTCACCTTGAAGCGGCCGTCTTTATCAATGGCGTAGGTGATGGTGGTGCCTGACGGCGTATTGTCGACCTTCACGTCGACCTTGGTATCGAAGTAGCCCTTCGCCTGGAAGTAGGAGCGGATGTTGTTCTGGCCTTCCTTGATCAGCTCATCGTTGACCGCGTTCACCTGATAGATCGGGAACTGATTGCGAAGCGTGCGGCCGCTGAGATGCGCGCCGGTGGTGATGACCTTCACCACCGGGCCGGTAGTCACTTCGAAGGTGATGTCGGCGCGATTGGTCTTAGCGTCGTACTCGGCAGAGATCAGCTTGATCCGGCCGGCGATGTAGTTCTGCTTGGCGAGTTGCGACTGCAGATACTTGGTCGCGCCTTGCAGGCGATCGTAGGAGTAGCGCATCCCGGGCTTGAGCGAATCGGTACGCAGCTTCGCCATAGTGGAGCGAAGCTTCGCGTGCAGATACGCCGTCTCCTGCGGAGTGGCGCCGGTCATGTTGATCTTGCCGAAGCGGGCGCGAATACCGAGATCGGTGCGAAAGAGGACATTCACCAGGCGATGATCTGTTTGCGGCGCAAGCTCGGGATGAACCTCGACCTGAAAATAGCCGTGCTGGCGGAAATACTGCACCAGAGCTTCTTCGGCTTGACTGATATCGGTGGCCGAATACGGCATCTGCGCGTTGTAGTTCGCAATTTGCAGCAGCGTAGTGTAGGTGAATTCTTTCAGCGCGCCAGGAAAGTCGTACATGCCGATGTAGACGGCAGGCGTCAGAATGAATCGCACCTGCACGCCGTCGGCGGAGGGCTGCAGATCGAGCTTCACATCCTGGAAGCCACGTTGCTTCAGCGCGGCGATGCTGGCATTCACATCCTGTTCACTTAGCGGCTTGCCTTGCTTGACGGCGATGATGTCCTGAACGCTGCTGAAGGTCACGTCGGGCTGGCCGGCGATGTCGACCGAGGAGACGTTCTGCCCGACATAGGCAGAGAGCCCAAGGCTGGGAAGCTGTTGAGCCTGAAGGACAAGAGAGGAATCGCAAGAAGCGCCAGTAGCTGACCCGCAAGCCCGAGCCAGCTACACTGCACCCTTGTATACGAACCCGCCCTCCACCCCATGCTCGGCACGCTCCGCAACTCAGCTTCGCTACAGCGAGTCAGATGCAAATTCGCGCTGCGGCGCGGCCTGAGTGGAGACGCATCGGCATAGGCAAGAACCCACAGAAAGCGCTGATCCGTCTTCCGACTGTTACCCTTGGCGGTGTATGTTTCCTGAAATTCCAACGAAGCGGCTAGTGCTACGCGATCTGGAGGCCAGCGACGGTCCCAGGATTTTTTCCTACCATCGTCATCCCGAGATCGCGCGCTTTCAGTCGTGGGGTACGGAATCGGTGGACGTGATTCAGTCCTACATTCGCCGCACGACGGCCGCCGATCCGGACACCGCCGGCGCGTGGTATCAGGTCGGAATCTATTTGCAGGCGGGCGGCAAGCTCATCGGCGACTGCGGCTTCCGCCCTCTGAAGGAGGAGCCGCGACAAGCCGAAGTTGGAATGACCCTCGCGCCGGAGTTTCAGCGGCAGGGTTATGCGGCTGAAGCTTTCCGCGCTCTGCTGAGCTATCTGTTTGGGACGCTGGGCAAGCATCGCGTCTTCGGATCGGTCGATCCGGCGAATACAGCGTCGCTTGGGCTGCTGCATCGTGTGGGCATGCGGCAGGAGGCGCACCTGGTCAAGAGCCTGTGGTTCCGCGGTGACTGGGTGGACGATATGATCTTTGCGCTGCTGGAAGAGGAATGGGACGCGGAGAAGTCGCAAGTTGCGGTCTGCGGCGGCAGATCCACTTCAGCGTAATGAGCCTGCGTAGTGTCTCAGAGGCTGGTGAAAGGCTCTGCGCGAGCGTTGTCGGGTGAAGCACCGCTTCAGCGGTGCAGTTAAGAGCGACGGTAGAAATCGGCTTTAGCCGCTGAGGTACTAAGCATTACCCCAGGCGCTAAAGCGCGCTTGAGTGGAGACGCGCTGTCATGCACACCTGTGAAGGCGTGCTCCACCCAGATGTGCAAAGCCAACACCTTAAGCCGCCCATCTGCTCCGTCCCGCGTTGCGCGCTTCGCTTCCCTGCTTTATCGTGGATGGTCTGCTCCAAACCAGTATGGCCAACCATCGCACTCCTCTCGAAACGTCGTTTGACAGCAAGGTAAAACCCGACTCTGCGCGCTTTGCGCACAATCAGAAGCTGCTGGCGGAGCTTGTCGCGCAGGTGCGGAATGAAGAAGAGATCATTCAGCAGGGCGGCGGCGCGAAGGCGATCGAATCGCAGCACAAGAAAGGCCGGCTGACGGCGCGCGAGCGCATCGCGCTGCTGATCGATGCGGGCAGCGAGTTCTTCGAGCTGGGATCGTTCGTCGCGTGGAAGATGTACGAGGAGTGGGGCGGCGCGCCATCGGGCGGCGTGGTCACCGGACTGGCGCGCGTGCATGGGCGGCTGGTGATGCTGATCGTCAACGATGCCACAGTGAAAGCGGGCGCGTTCTTCCCGATGACAGCGAAGAAGGTCATCCGCGCGCAGAACATCGCCATCGAGAACCATATTCCGACGATTTATCTGGTCGACTCCGCCGGCGTGTTCCTGCCGCTGCAGGAAGATGTCTTCCCCGACACCGATGATTTCGGCCGCGTCTTCCGCAACAACGCGGTGATGTCGGCGATGGGCATTCCGCAGATTGCCGCGATCATGGGCATGTGCGTGGCCGGCGGCGCGTATCTGCCGCTGATGTGCGACACCATCCTGATGACCGAAGGCAGCGGGCTGTTTCTGGCCGGACCGGCGCTGGTGCAGGCGGCGATCGGCGCGAAGTATTCCGCCGAGGAATTGGGCGGCGCGAAGATGCACTCGGAGATCAGCGGCACGGTGGATTTTCGCGAGCCGGACGACGAGCACTGCATCCATCGCATTCGCCTGCTCGTGGAAAAGATGGGCAACCGGCAGCTCGGCGTCTTCGATCGCAAAGCGGCCGAGGATCCTCTGTATCCCGCCGAAGAAATTTACGGAATCTTCGATGGCGATGGGGCACGGCAGTATGACATGAACGAGATCATCGCGCGCATCGTCGACAACAGCCAGTTCAGCGAGTACAAAGCCGAGTATGGCGAGACGGTGCTGTGCGGTTACGCGCGCATTGGCGGCTTCGCGGTCGGCATCGTCGCCAATCAGAAGACGCACGTGCAGCAGGTCGACCATGCCGGCAACAAGCGCATGGAGTTCGGCGGCGTGATTTATACCGAGTCGGCGGAGAAGGCAGCGCGCTTCATCATGGATTGCAATCAGAACCTGGTGCCGCTGGTTTTTCTGCACGACGTAAACGGATTCATGGTGGGGCGCGATGCGGAGTGGAGCGGCATCATTCGCGCGGGAGCGAAGATGGTGAACGCGGTGTCGAACTCGGTGGTGCCGAAGATTGCGGTGATTATCGGCGGCTCGTTCGGCGCGGGACATTATGCGATGTGCGGCAAGGCGTACGATCCGCGATTTGTTTTCGCGTGGCCGACGGCGAAGTATGCGGTGATGGGCGGCGCGGCGGCGGCGGGGACGCTGGTGGAGATCAAGATCAAGCAACTGGAGCGCGGCGGCACGAAGCTAAGCGAGGAAGACCGGAAGAAACTGTATGACGAAGTGAAGGCGACCTACGACGAGCAGATGGATCCGCGATACGGCGCGGCGCGGTTGTGGATCGACAAGATCATCGATCCGGTGGAGACGCGCGAGGCGATTATTACGGCGCTGGAGGCGGCGGCGTTGAATCCGGATGTGCCGAAGTTCAGCGTGGGGGTGTTGCAGACGTAGGCGCGCGAAGCGCGGCGAGCTGTCGGCTATCGGCTGTCAGCTATCGGTGAACTGCCCCGCCCTAGCCAAAAGATGGCTAGAACGGGGCACCCATGGTTTAGGTGACGGCTCGCTCAGGATGACAGACCGGGCAACCGATTGTCGGTTGCCGGTGGTCAGGTGTCAGTTGTCGGTTGTCGGTTGTCGGTGCTTCGCTCCAGATTTGTCATCCCGAGCGGAGCAAAGCGGAGTCGAGGGATCTGCGGTTAGCCCGAAGGGCGGTATTTGTTTTAGCCGTGGGCGTGAGCCCGCGGCAGGCGGGGATACGAGGCAAAAGCCGCGGAGCGGCGGAACCGACGATGAACTGGTGGAAAATCGAGTAACCCAGCTCAATAGAGTGGGGTGTGCTCCATGAGCACAGGGTCTAATTTCGACGATTGGTGGAGGCCCCGACCTAGACCCCATGGTTTTGTGCCAGCGACCTTCTAAGGCCGATTTCGATGGGTACCCCAACCTGGAGATTTTCCAGACTTGGGCGCTCCCGACGCAGCGGCTCAGCGCAAATTGTTCGATTGCCTGTTACAAACATGGCCTGACATCTCATGCCTACCGACCAGGAAATTGACGATCTGTTTGACCGTACCCTCGCTGGTGCTTACGAGGACGATGCCGCGTGGGACGCGGTAAAGGCACTGCAGAAAGTTGGGACTCGCGAGGTGTTCGAAAAGGCGAGGATGTGGTGCTTGTCGAATGATCCGGCGAAACGGGCGCGGGGCGCTGACATTATTGGGCAGATACGATCTGCTCCGGCACAGAAAGCTAATGCATTTCCAGATGAAGCGTACGAAGCGTTAACAGAACTAGTGCGGCGTGAAACTGATCCCCGTCCTCTGAGCTCTGCGATCGCTGCTCTTGGGCACCTCGACAATCCAGCCGCCGTTCCGCTTATCGCCCAATTCCATCGGCATCAAGACTCGGACGTGCGTTTCAACTTAGCGTTCGCTCTGGGCTGCTATCCTAACGACTCCTCCAGCGTGGAGACACTCCTCCAACTCATGCAAGACGAAGATGAGAGCGTCCGCGATTGGGCGACTTTCGGTTTAGGAGTGCTGGGCAACCGTGACACTACAGAGATACGCGAGGTACTTCTCGTTGCATTGGCCGATGCGAACGAGGATGTTTCCGAAGAAGCTCTCGTTGGGTTGGCAAAACGGAAGGACCGTCGGGTTATCACGAAGTTGTTAGAAAAACTTGAAGGACAATCTCCGACTGTGAGGGTGTTCGAAGCCGCCGGAGAGATGCTCGGCATGCAGAACCAGACCGAAGGATGGACAGCCGCTGATTATGTCGCAGCCCTACGTGAGCAACCCGCTGACTGAGCCGATCGGTGTTGTAACATCGCCATATCTTAGGGGCACGGCCTAGAGCTAATGGCTAATTGCTAATGGCTTCTTCGATCAAACTCATCGAATGTCCGCGGGATGCCTGGCAGGGGCTGCCGGGGCAGATTCCGTCTGCCATCAAGGTCGAGTATCTGAAGGCGCTGATTCTGCGGGGTTCAAGAATATCGATGCGGTGTCGTTTGTGTCGCCGAAGGCGGTGCCGCAGATGGCCGACTCGGAGACGGTGCTGAGCGAGCTTGATCCGCCGGATGATGTCGAGATCATCGGCATCGTCGTGAACGAGCGCGGAGCGGAGCGCGCCATCGCGACCGACAGCGTGCGGACGCTGGGATTTCCCTATTCGCTGTCGCCGACCTTTCTCAAGAACAATCAGAATCAGACGCTGGAAGAGAACCTCGACATTCTGGAGAAGATCAAGCAAAAGGCCGATGAGGCTGGCCTGGACACCGTGGTTTACATCTCGATGGCGTTCGGCAATCCGTATGGCGACTTGTGGAATGCGGAGGAGTTGATCGAGGGAATCGCGTTGCTGGTCGATATGGAGCCGCAGGCGATTTCGCTGGCGGACACGGTGGGAGTCGCGTCGCCGCAGCTGATTGCCGATGTGCTCGGGCCGGTGTTGCAGAAGTTTAATCACGTCGAGATCGGGGTGCATTTGCATAGCCGTCCCGATGACGCGGCGGCGAAAGTTCTGGCGGCCTATGATGCGGGATGCCGGCGATTTGATGCGGCGCTCGGCGGGCTGGGCGGATGTCCGTTTGCGCAGGATGTGCTGGTGGGGAATATTCCGACGGAGAAGTTGCTGGAAGGGTTGAAGAGCCGCGGAGTGGAGTTGCCGGTGAAGAAGCCGATCAGCGAGGCGCTGCGGCTGGCGACGGAGATTGGCAGCAGGTTCAGCGGGCCGAAGATGTAGAGGCAGTTGTCGGTTGTCGGTTGTCAGTGGTCAGTCGTCTTGGGTAGGTTTGCATCAGGGCACGGCTTCGGTCGCAACGTAATAGAGTGCTAGACGCTGGCCCATAGAGACAGTGCCGCGTCCTGCGCCGCCGCTCCGCGGCTCGAACCGCAGATCCCTCGGTCGGACTGAAGTCCTCGGTCGGGATGACAAACGTGGAGGCTGAAGTCCTCGGTCGGGATGACAAACGTGGAGGCTAAAGTCCTTGGTCGGGATGACAAATCAGAAGAGCAGGTCTGTTATGTCGAAACCACATCATTCTTACACGACGCTCACGATTAGCTACGACGGGGCGCTGGCGACGGTCACGCTGAACCGGCCGGAGAGGCGCAACGCCATCAGCTATGCCTTGATTGACGACTTGCTGCAAGTATTCGAGGAGGTCGAGCAATCGGCGGCGCAAATCCTCATCCTGACCGGCAGCGGCAAAGCGTTCTGCGCCGGCATGGACCTGGAAGACCTGCGCACCGTCGCCAGCCTTACGCCAGAAGCGAATCACGCCGATTCGCTGCGCACGACGCGGCTGTTGCGAACGCTGTTCGTCAGCCTGTACAAGTTTCCCAAGGTCTCGATCGCGGCGGTGAATGGTCCGGCCATCGCAGGCGGCTGCGGACTGGCGACCTTATGCGACTTCACCATCGCAGCCACCGAGGCGAGGTTCGGATATACCGAAGTGAGAATCGGGTTCGTCCCCGCCCTCGTCTCAACATTTCTGCTGCGGCAGGTCGGGCGAGAAACAGGCGCGCGATCTGCTGCTGACCGGCAGAATCTTCGGCGCCGACGAAGCCTTCCGCCTGGGATTGGTGACCGAGGTGGTTGCGGCAGATAAGCTGATGGAGCGCGTCCGCGAGCTGGCTGACACACTGCTGAAGAACTGTCCCACATCGTTGCAGGCGACGAAGCGGCTGCTGCGGACTTACTCCGGCGAAGAGCTGGATCGGGAGCTGGCGGCGGCGGTGGAAGAGAATGTGCACATCCGCACGACGAAGGACTTCCGTGAAGGCGTGACCTCGTTCCTGGAAAAACGAGACCCGAAATGGACCGGGCATTAGATTTTGTTGGCGCCCCGGGGGATACTTCTGCTCCAGACTCTGCGACAATAGGTGAAATTGGGCCAGCACCGATTTGGCGGACGCTTCCGTCAGCAGAATTCCCCTTACTCTTGTTACAATGCCTCTCTTCGAGAGTTTTGTGCCCAATTTGCTCGGTAGAGAACGGCTGACGGCAAGCTGTGGCTGTCCGGGGGGAAATGCCCGGCTCGGGGAAGGGATATTCGCGACGGCGGAAGCACTGGTCGAAGAGTGAGCCGCAACGAACACAGGGAGAACATGATGAGATTTCGTCTGCATTCCATGATTGCGGCGTTAGCTGCAGTTTTGTTTTTACCCATGCTGGGCCGCGCGCAGCAGCCAGCCACAACGCCGGCACAGCAGGCGCCGGCGACGTCCAAGCAGGCGCCGGCTGCGCAGCCAGACCAGTCCATGCCGGAGAAGGCCCCGGAAGCCCCCATTCAGCCGGTATTGTCCGGACCCTATCCGGTAATGAGCAAGGCCGCCCTGGACCGCGGGCGTCAGCTTTTTGAAATGTTCAGTCATGTGCAGACGGGCGAATTGTGGAGTGCTCTTTCGGAAAACCTGAGGACCATGTCCGACAAACAGGCGGCGCGCGTCAAGAAAGGAACTTCCGGCAAAGAGGCATTTTCGGAGGTCAACAAGAAGCTGCGCGAGGCCATGGGGCCGGAGACGCAGATGATCGAAGAGAATATCGTTCCGTACTTGTACGCTCCGGATACGATCTACACGCGGCTGTCGATGTTCTCCAAGACCCACCTTCCCGTCATGACCACGATCATTTTCAACCAGCGGGGCGAAATCGATGACTTCCCGCCGCCGAGGCCGATGCAGACCATCGCCGAGGGCCGCTTCGCCGGCTATGAGGATACGGCGAAGCTGAAGCTGCCCTTCGAAGGCGAGTGGCTGGTCTATCACGGCGGACGCAACATCTTCCAGAATCCCTACTCGGTTGGGGATGACACGCGCTTCGCCATGGATTTCGTTTATCTGAAGGATGGAAAGCTGTTCTCCGGCGCCGGCGGCGTAGGCAGCAAGGCGGAGAATTACTACTGCTTTGGCCAGCCGATTCTGGCTCCCGCCGATGGCACGGTGGTGCGCGCCATCTCGGGCTACGACGATGTTCCGATTGGTAAGCCGAACGGCGACGCCGCTGACGGAAACATGGTGATCATCTCCCACGGCAACAGCGAGTCGTCAGTGTTTAATCACCTGAAGCAGAACAGCCTCAAAGTGAAGAATGATGACAAAGTGAAGCAGGGAGACGTGATTGCCGAGTGCGGCAATAGCGGCATGGGCGGCATCCCGCATGTCCACTACCAGTTCCAGAGAGGCGCGGGAGCTGGACTGCCGGCGCAGTTCAACGATTACATCGCCAACGGAAAGGTGGTGGCTAACGGCGAGCCGGTTCGCGGACAGATGGTGAAGAACGCGCCGCCGGGCACCGATACCTCGGCTGCGGCAGGAAGTTCCACCCCCGCGACATCGGCGACAGGGAAACCGGCGACTACCTCCGGCACTGCTTCAGCCAAACCGGCAAGCAAGTAGCTGCCGGTCAGTTGGAGTATTCGCGGGCGCGGGGAACGTGCCCGCATTTTATTGGGCAGCAATCGGCGATCCGATGGAAGACGATCAGGAAGAGCGCACCGGCGCGGCGCCCCGCGTCTACGAGACCTCGCTGCGGGTGCGGTATGCCGAGACGGATCAGATGGGCGTGGTCTACCACTCCAACTACATTGTCTGGTTTGAAGTGGGGCGGGTCGAGATGCTGCGGGAGCTGGGCTTTCACTATCGCGAGATGGAGAAGCAGGATGGCACGCACATCGCGGTAGTCGAGGTACGCTGCCGCTTCAAATCGCCGGCGCTGTACGACGATCTGATCACCATTCGTACCCGGCTGCTGAACGTGCGCGAATCCCTGCTGCACTTTGGCTACGAGGTTGTTCGCAGCAGCGACGGTACGCTGCTGGCCGAAGGCGAGACGATACACCTTGTCGTGGACGGCGAGTTCAAGCGCATCCGGTTGCCGGACAAATATCTGCAGCCTTTCTTGCAGGCGGCGGCCAAGAACATGGGGCAAGCGGACGAAGCGGGACTGCGAAATTCTGTGGCACACTGAGAAGATATGCAGGCGCTCCACATCAACGGTAACAATCTGACTCTCGAGGACGTCCGGCAGGTTATTTACGAGCGCCGGCCCATCCTGCTGCAACCGGAAGCCCGCATGGCGGTGGAACGCGCACGCGCCGTGGTGGATGACCTGGTGGCCAGCGATCGCGTTGCGTATGCGGTCAATACCGGAGTAGGACATCTTGCCGATCTTCACATTCCCCAGCACGACATTCTTAAGCTCCAGGTAAATCTGGTGCGCTCGCACGCGGCGGGAGTGGGCGAGCCGCTGGGCGAAGACGTTACCCGGGCGATGATGTTGCTGCGCGCCAACTCGCTCGCCAAAGGCTGCTCCGGAGTTCGGCCGGTGGTGATCGACACACTGTGCGAGCTGGTGAATCGCAGCGTCCATCCGGTCATTCCCTCGCAGGGCAGCGTGGGCGCGAGCGGCGATCTGGCGCCGCTGGCTCACCTTGCCCTGACGCTGATCGGCGAAGGCGAGGTGGTGCATGAGGGCAAGAAGGTTGCCGCCGCCGAAGCTCTGAAGCGCGCCGGGATCAAACCGCTGGTGCTGGAAGCCAAGGAAGCCATTTCGCTGATCAATGGCACGCAGGCAATGCTGGCGGTGGGCTTGTTGACCGTGCTGCAGGCGGAAATCCTGGTCGACACCGCCGACGTAATCGGCGCCCTTACGCTGGACGCGCTGAAAGGCACGGACGTCGCCTTCGACGAGCGCATTCACCAGGCGCGGCCGCATTCCGGACAGATACTGGTGGCGAAGAATCTGCGCCGTATGCTGGAAGGCAGCATCCTTCGCGAGTCGCATCTGGAATGCCAGAAGGTGCAGGATGCCTACTCCCTGCGCTGCATGCCGCAGGTACACGGCGCGGTGCGCGACACGCTTGGCGCACAGCCGCAATGTGTTCGAAATCGAGATGAACTCGGCGGTCGACAATCCGCTGGTCTTTCCCGAAGAAAAGAAAGTCGGCGCGCCTAAGCGAGTCGTGGGATCGATCGTGCCGGGCGTGATCATCTCCGGCGGAAACTTTCATGGCGAGCCGCTGGCCTTCGCACTGGATTTTCTGGCGATTGCCCTCAGCGCTCTGGCCGGCATTTCCGAGCGGCGTCTGGAGCGTCTGGTGAATCCCGCGCTCAACGAGGGGTTGCCCCCATTCCTGGCACCGGGAGCCGGGCTCCAATCCGGGTTCATGATGCCGCAGGTGACAGCAGCGGCCTTGGTCAGCGAGAACAAAGTGTTGTCGCATCCTGCGTCTGTCGATTCCATCACCACCTCGGGGAATAAGGAAGACTTCGTGTCGATGGGCATGACCTCGGCGAACAAGCTGCTGCGCGTGGTCGTGAATACCCGCAATGTTCTGGCGATCGAGGCGCTGGCTGCGGCGCAAGCGCTGGATTTTCGCGCTCCCCTGGAAAGCGGCAAGCGCGCGCAGGTTGCGGTCGCGGCGATTCGTGCCGTCTCCCCGCCAATCAAGGAAGACCGCGTATTCGCCCCCGACTTCGTGAAGGTGGCGGCGATTATCGCTGAAGGAAAGATCGCAGCCGCGCTGCGCTAGAGTGCCGTGTCGCCTGCACAGGCCGCTGAAAAAGTCGATTGGAGCGTGATTTTCGGGTAGAGCTGGCCTTCCGGCTAGCGTCTAAGCCGCTTATTTTCCCTTCTGAGTCGGCTTCAGCCGGCGACACGCGAGTCGCACTGCGAGTTTTTCAGCAGCCTGTTCAGCCGGCGGCACAACCCCGAAACCGAATTAACTGCAAGAAGGGCTAAGTGAGCGAGCCCTCGCAATATTCCCGGGGAATTTGCGCGGCGACGAATCGGTCGATACTGGCAATGACCTCGGTGGCCGGCGAAGCGACAGGAACCACCATAGAAGCCGCCGTGGTGGTGATATAGGCGTTTTGCGATCCGGTTGTCAGCGATTTGGTGATGGGCACTTCGACCAGTCTGCTCACCTCGGCTCGAATAACATGCAGCGGCTCCGAACGTTGCAGAATGCCGATGACGGTGGGACCACTCCAGCGATAAAACGCCGCTCGGCTGCACAGTCGCCCGGCGACCAGGGCGGCAAATTCGCAAAGCACTTCATCGCCGACGGCGTAACCGAAGCGGGCGTTGATCAACAGCATTTTCCCCAGCACGGCGACGGCTACGTAGCGGGAATCACCAGCCTCGACGGCCTCGTGGATAGCGACCTCGGCGGCGCTACGGCCAGCGAATCCAGTCACGCGATCAATGTCGATTTCAATGCCGTGGTTTGAGAGCCGTTTCTGGGAGGCTGCCAGTTCGTGCTTCATTCCCTGCAGACGGCTCTGGCCCTCGGTGCGTTGCCGCGTCGCTTCGTCGCAGACATTTTTCAGGCAGTCCGCCAGGCGCATCCGCAGCTGATAGATATCCTCCAACGCCGAAGCCTGTTTCAGCTGTACCGCGATACCTTCCAGATTCTTGGCGGACACCTCGCTGGCTGATCCCAGCGACCTGATGGTCTGCGCCATCATGGAAATCATGTTCTGCAACTCGTTGCCCTGGCGCTGCACCAGATTGCTGACCGAGCGGTGGTGCCGCTCCAGCGCTTGGCTGATGGCTTCCACCGCCTGCGAAAACTGTTCCCCGGTGGGATCAGCGCCAATGGTCTCCTGAATTTTTGCGACTTCGCTCTTGAAGCGCTCGCACTCGGCGTGGTCAATGTCGATGGGATGCCCGGTCACCGTCTCAATCAGCAACTCCAGCATGCGCTGGTAGGCTTCGGGGGAAGACGCATCCAAGTATCGCTTTATCGAAATCAGGGCCATGGTGGAAGCACTCTGCTGTCTCTATCGGCTGGGTCGGGTCAGGACGTTAAGAGCGAGGAGCCGGAAGCTGGATACCAGACCTCCCATCCCCGTTTTGTCCGCAAATCCTCTTTTCAGGCGGTTTATGCACCCCAAAAATGAGCCTTCCATCGCAGATCTCCGCCTCTACTTCTGCCCGCCGTAGAAGTCGCGGAACATCACATTGAGGTCATCGAGGGCTCGAGCGCAGTCACCTGTGTAGCTGGAACCATGCATGATGGCGAGTGTTTTGGGCTTCAGGTCGGCGAGCTTTTTCAGGTTCTGCGCGGTGATTGGCGTGTAGGGCACATACTCCGCCAGAACGCCCGCCTGAAATTCCTTCAGCGTCTGATGCGCGCGGCCCACGACATCGGCAGAGGTGAGCGGTTCGACGTCGCCCAACTGATGGAACAGGTCCGAACACAGCAGGGTTCCCTGCGTTTCTTCGAAGAGGACGCCGGCGTCCCAGCCGTGCGGCAGATGGGGAGTCCGGCAGTAGCGAAAGTGGTACTTCCCCGTCGCAAACGTCCCGCCGTCAGGCAGGCCGCGCGCCTCCCGCCCAATGACGTCGTTCAGGTTCACCTTGGCGCCAACCTCGCTGCAGATCACATCGGCTTTGGGCGCTGCCCCCAGCCAGTCATTGATCGAGCCACACTCGTCTGACTCAAAATGGCTGAAGCTGATGTGGCGCAACTCGGAAAGGTTGATGAGCTTGGAGACGGCCTCGCGAATTTCCGCGTGAAATACGCGCAGCCCGGTGTGGAACAGCAGCGGTTCGTCGTCTTTCACCAGAAAATGGTTGAACTGGAAATTGCCCCATTGCGCAAAGATCGAGATGCGATAGAGATCCGGCGCGATTTCGGTGATGACTGCCATGCTAGTCTCCTCAATTCGATTTTCTCAACGGGCTATGGCTCGACGCAGGCGGGTGCCCCCGAGCCTGAGCTTGCCAAAGGGTCTCGCGTTTTTCGAGCCTGGGAAGTTTGTGGTTGCAGGACGACTAAGGTTGAAATCCGTCCGCCATCCATTTAGCGAATAGATCAATGCGAGATTGCGGCCAGGGACCTTCTCCTCTTGGCGGCGGGGGCGGCATTACCGCGCCGCCGATTCCCCGAATGCGATCGTAGATGGCGGCAGCGTGCTTCTTGACGTCATCGTAACTGTCCAGGTTGAATCCCTTGCGCATGCCCTCGATGTCCCGTTCCGTAAAGAGCGGCCGAATGTCCGTTTGAAAGCTTGTCGGTTTCATCATTGCGCCTCCCACCCGACGTACATGGGCCATCACATCATGAGCGCGAAAGGAAATCTATTGGACGAAGGTATCGTTCGATACGTTCGTATGACGAAAGGGACCTCAATTCTGCTAATGCGCTGTCTGGGCCGCGAGTGTACCCACCGGGCAGCTAGCATTTCGAGGCCGATAGGTGATGTCACCGCTGGCGGACTTGATAACCTGGCGTCCGGCAACATCGACGGAAGCCGGGCCGGTGAGGCTTCCGTTGGGCTCAAGCGTCAGCGCGAAGGGTCCGGTCTTATTGTCGAACTTCACTACGAGCTGCCCGCCTTCAGGCGTGACCGAGTAGGCTTCGGAACTCAGCGCCTCTCCACATTCCAGGGTGGCCGAATCGCTGCGAAACTCGATCTTCAGGCCGCCGGGTGCGGCATAGCTTCCATTGATACGCAGCCCGGGCGCGGTGTTCGCCGACTGCGATGTTTTCGCGCCGACCAATGGACTCAGCGCGCTCGTCAGGCTGGGGAGCGCTCCGGTAGGGGGGACGACGCCGATGTTGCAATGTTCGGTCTTCGCCACCATCGGCTGCTCATAGCGCGTGTGTTGCGTCGGCACCGTCGTTGTGGAAGTGGTTTGCTGGTCGGCGGAATACTCCATTCCGTTCTGGTGGACCTGGTCGGCGCTGTACTGGGACGCCTCCCCGGCGCTGATCGGCTTCTGCGTGGTGGTGGTCTGCGTCTGCGTGTCGTAGCTGGTGGAGGTGGTTGCAACGGGCTTTCCCATCGGCACTCTGCCTTCGATCACGACCGGGCCGGGACCAACCAGTTTGCCCTCCTTGTACGACAGCACCAGCGGCTTGGGATTGTTGGCTACGGTCACGCGCACCTGGGCGCCGCTGCGTTCGACCGAATACGGATGAGCGTCCCGGTTGAGGCTGCCGCAACCGAACTGCACGTAGTCCTGTTGGAAGAGGAATGCGGCGCTCCCGGCGGAATAGATACCGGACAGGCGCAAGCCCACGGGAACTTCCGGCGTGATGCCCTTGAGCATATCGCCGCCCGCGAGATCGTTGATGCCGACCTTCATGCCCTCCTTAAGGCACTCGAGTTCACCGCGCCCGGATTCAATGCAGCGGCGCACCGCCACCGATCCCGGGTCCTTGGCCAAGCTGGCTTCCGTCTGCGCAGCATCGACGTCGGATTGGACCTGCTGCAGGGCTTTTCGCCTTTCCTGCGCGATGGCCTGTTGATAGCGCGGATCGCTGCCGCCGACGAGTTCAGCAAACTTCGCCTGCAGGGTTGGAGTCAGGAAGGCCGTCCAGACGGGGATTCCCTCAAATCCGAATTTCGGATCCGATGGACTGAAGCGATAGGGGTTCGTGGCCAGACTGAATTTCTCGCCAGGATATTTCTTCTCCGCACCCTGCGTCAGCTCACTGGAAGGTTTGCTGTAGTCGTTCATCAGCTTCTGTTCGTCCGGGGTAAGCGCGCGCTGTCCGGCCAAGACCTTGATGATCTCGCTGAGTTGATAAAACGCGCCGATGGAGCGCCTGACATTCTGGCGCGGGTCGCCGACCCGCATGCTGACCACGACCTGGTAGGCACTGGGGAATTCGCCGATGTATGGCGGGTTGGGAGTATTCCCTGCCCTGCACGTCTTGAACTGGCTGACAATTTCCCCCCGCGGTTTGGGAACTTGTGTCAAGAATTTTCCGTTCATCTCGGCCTTGACGAAGCAGTAGTCCTGGCCTTGTTGCTTTTGACAGTCAAAGGCCGTCAGCGTGATTCCGCCGGCGCATTGATAAGGCGTGTCGAGTTGCAGCTCCGAGGAGGGCGGCGCGGACGCAGCTGCTGCACCGGATGCAGCCTTCACCTTGCACATCTTCGTCATCTGATAGACGACCGCGGCGCGGGTGTTGTAGCGCTCGGACTGCCCCTCGGCCTGGTAGTAGCAGAACTCGCCTTTGGGGCCGACAGCGCAGCGGTGGACTACGTAGGTCTGTCCGTCAGAACACAGATAGGGGACGTTGAACTGAAGTCCGTCCTGCGCTTGTTGCGCTGACGCGATGCCAGCGATGAGAAGCAGAGAAAGCAGCAGCAGCCCGGTGTATTTCATTTTGCCTCTAATTTGAAACCCTGAGCGCACGCGTCCGTCATGCGGCCGGTGGCCGTTGATTGTGCACCAGGCGTCACAAGTTGGCAATAGTTGGTCGGGGCCCGGGTCTCGCCAGGCTTCGGGACCCGGGACCCCGGCGAGCGCCGGAGTTGTATGGTTGGGGTTCGGCGGCTGTGTGAGAACTCTTACGTCTGCGACTACCGCAAATATCACGGGTGCCCCACTCATTCGCGGTTTTCGAATGTGTGGGACTACCTCGTGAAAGAACTCACCCCTCCGCCGGGTGCCCCACTCATTCGCGGTTTTCGAATGAGTGGGACTACCTCGCGAGAACTCACCCTTCGGCCCGCTTGCGCAGGAACGCCGGAATCTCCAGATCGTCGGCGTTGTATTGAATGTCAACGCCGCTGCTGACCGTCTCCATCGGCTCGGCCAGCCTGGCGCTGGAGCGTTTCCTCCAACGGCTCGGCGTGCCGCACGATCTCCGAGTCGACATCGTCGAAGTTATCCGGAATATAGTTCACGCGCGGACGCTCCGCCGGAGGTGGTTCAGGAGTTGCGGCTCGCGCCGGCTCCGGGCTGAGCGGCTTGGGATCACGGACGACTGGAATCTCATACGTGGCATGAGCAGTTGCTGCCGCGGCACGGGCGTTGTGAATCGACGTTGCCGAGTCGGAGTGTTCGCGCCGGCGGCGCACTTCCTTGAAGCCGGTCGCGATCACTGTAATCTTCACCTCGTCTTTCATCTTCTCGTCGAGCACGGCGCCGAAGATGATGTTCGCGTCCTCATGCGCGGCGCTCTGGATGATGGTCGAGGCTTCGTTGACCTCGGCCAGGCGCAGCGAACTGGAGCCGGTGACGTTGATGAGAATGCCGCGCGCGCCGTCGATTGCGCCGGCTTCCAGCAGCGGCGAAGCGATCGCAGCCTGAGCCGCGAGCGTCGCGCGGCCTTCGCCCTTGGCGGTCGCAGTGCCCATCACGGCGTAGCCCATCTGCGCCATGATGGTCTTCACGTCGGCGAAGTCGCGGTTGATGATGCCGGGAATGGTGATGATGTCGGAGATGCCCTGCACCGCCTGGCGCAGGATGTCGTCGGCAACGCGGAACGACTCGAAGAAGCCGGCGTCCTTGGCGACCGCGAGCAGCTTCTCGTTGGGGATGACGACGGTGGTGTCGACCGAGTCGATCAGGTCCTGGAGGCCGCGCTCAGCCTGATTCTGGCGGCGCTTGCCTTCGAAGTTGAAGGGCTTGGTCACGACCGCGACCGTCAGCGCGCCCATCTCGCTGGCGAGCGAGGCGATGATCGGCGCCGCGCCTGTGCCCGTTCCACCGCCGAGACCGGTGGTGACGAAGACCATGTCGGCGCCTTCGAGCGCTTCGATGATCTTGTCGGCGTCTTCCAGAGCGGCTTTGCGGCCGACCTCGGGATTCGCGCCCGCGCCCAGGCCGTTGGTGAGCTTCACGCCAAGCTGGATCTTCACTGGCGCCTTCGAGCCCTTCAGCGCCTGCAGGTCGGTGTTGGCGACGACGAACTCCACGCCTTCCAGGCGCGACTCGATCATGCGATTGACCGCGTTGCCGCCGCCGCCGCCCACGCCGATCACTTTGATCTTGGCGCTGTTCAGCAGCTCTTCGTTGAAGTGAATGCGAATGTCGCCTTCCGGCTGGGTCTTGTCGTTGAAATCTTCAATCATCGGGTGCTCCAAACTCGGCGCTATCGCCTTGTGTCAGGGCACGACTTCAGTCGTGCCGCACGAGTTAAATTACCGCTTGGCCTTTAGGCCCTGTGGTCAGGGGCTAAAGCCCACGTCAGAGATCCGTTTCTCTCGGCACGACTAAAGTCGTGCCCTGATACGAACCCGCTTCCGCTCGGCGAAGAGCGAAAAGCGAAGAGCGTCTTTCTACACTCCCTGGCGCGCGAACAACGCCTTGATCTTCGCGCCCAGTCCACGATCGAGATTCAGCCGCGCCTGCCGCGAACGATGTCCGTACAACACCATGCCGATCGCGGTTCCAAACTCAGGTTCCAGCAGTTCCGACGGCAGCTTGGCAATCGGCACCGGATATCCCTGGCGAATCTGCCGGCGCAAGATGTCCTCGGCGACCTCGAGCAAACCGACCAGCCGCGAGCCGCCGCCGGTGATGACGAATCCCGCACCGAGCAGATCGAAGATGCCTGCGTGCCGCAGATGATCGCGCAGCAATTCCATCAGCTCGCGCGCGCGCGGCTCCAGGATCTCGCCCAGTTCGCGCTGCTGCATCAACCGCGAAGGTCGATCGCCGACGGACGGAACCTCGATCTCGTTGCCTTCGGGAATGCGCGTCACGATGGCGCAGCCGAACATCTTCTTGATGCTCTCGGCGTCGGGCAGCGGAGTGCGGAAGCCAACGCCAACATCGTTGGTGAAGTGATCGCCGCCAATCGGGATCGCGCCGGTGTGAATCACGACGCCTTCGTAGTAGACGATCAGGTCGGTCGAGCCCGCGCCGATATCGACCAGGCAAACGCCGAGTTCGCGCTCATCGGTCTGCAGCACGGAGTCGGCACAAGCCAGCGCTTCGAAGACCGTGTCGTCGACATGAATGCCGGCGCGGTTCACGGCGGAGACAACGTTCTGCGTCGCGGTCGCGCCTCCGGTAACGATATGAACTCGCACTTCGAGCTTACGTCCCATGAGCCCTGCAGGATCGCGCACGCCGCCTTGCCCATCGAGAATGAACTCCTGCGGCAGCAGATGCAGGACTTCGCGATCCTCGGGCATCGAGATGCTGCGCGCCTTCTCCACCGCCAGGCGAACATCGTCGCGGCTGATCTCGCGCGAGCGCGAGCCTAGCGTGATTCCACCGTGGCTGTTGACGCCGCGAACATGCGATCCGGCAACGCCAACCACCGCGTGCTCCACCGGCACTTGCGCCATGTTCTCGGCTTCCTCGACCGCTTTCTTGATCGAGTCGACGGCTTTGTCGAGATCGGTGATGACGCTCTTGCGCAGGCCGCGCGAGTCCGAGATGCCGTGCCCGCGATAGCGCAAGGCGTAGTCATTCACCTCGGCGACGATCACGCACGTCTTCGCGCTACCGACGTCAATCACCGTGAGCAGGTTCTCTGTTTGGCTTCCCATGTTTTACTTGTGCTTCTTCGCCTTGCCCGATGTCTTCTTCGGCTCGGTCGCCGGTGCGGCTGTCTCGCCGGTCGCTCTCGGTTTCGCACTGCTCGCCGTCTGCGTAGCCTCCGCAGCCGCGGAATCCGGGTTCACGATCACCTGATGGTCATAGCGCAAGTTGACCGATTCCAGGTGATGAAACTGCGTTCGCCACTCCTGCACATGCGCGACATAAACCTTGAAGTGCTCCAGGAAATTCGACGAGCCCAGATGCACCAGCACCGCGCCGTGCGGATCGGTCACCGTCGCCTTCACGTCATCAGGATCCGAGAGATCGACATCGCTGAGATCAGCCGAGTAATGCGCTCCGCTGGAATCCAGCTCTTTCACCAACCGCTGAGTAAAGCTTCATGCGCGCCACACGCGTGGAAAGCGGATCGTTCTCCGACATGCCCACGATGACCGGAAACGAATAGCGCGTCGCCTGATTTGGCGGTAGCTCCATAATGACGCCCTGCGCATCGATGAGCTGAATGTGCGAGTTCATCTGGACAAACGCGATCGGCGTGCGCTCCGCAATCACGATCTTCAGCCGGTTCGGCAGCAACCGCATGATGGACGCCGACTGCACCCACGGAATCTGCTCCAGCTGTTTCTTGCGCTGCTCCAGCGGCACAAAAAAGATGTTGCGATCGATATCACTGGCCATCACCTCGAGCACCTGCGAACGGCTGACATTGTTCGTGCCGGCGACAGTAATGTTGTCGCTGGAATCGAGACGGAACCGCCAGGACTGCTCCGCGTAATGCTGAAACGCCGTCCACACCAGCGCAATGAATATAACTGCGGCGACCAACTGCAGGACAAGTTTGACCCGGCCCGCCGTTTTGCGCGGCAACGCTGCCCGGCGCACTGGAACTCGCTTCTGCCCGCGCAGAAATGGCGATTCTGCCTCGTCGTCGAGGTCAAACATGCGAGCGTCGAGCGGCGATTCGTCATCGCTTCTCGACCGACGCGAAGCCTCGCTTCCGGACTGTTCCAGCTCTTCGTCTGCAAGTGACGATGGATTTCTGCGCGCCATGAAAGCACAGGTGAAACGCCCACAACTGCGGCCATTCGCCTCACTATAACTGTTTTCGAATTAATTGCGGAGACGCATTTCGCGCCAGATGAACGAGTTAGAGCGATTGAACCAAAAAGGTAAACCTGAGAGGCGCTTCGGTCGACACATCGACACACTTCTGGAGCGGCAGCTGCTTGATTGCGCTATGATGTGTTTCCGTATGGTCGACTTGGTTGAAGAAAAGAGAGAAGAGTTGGCTCGCCTTTGCATGCGGTTCCGCGTGCTTACCCTTGGCTTGTTTGGCTCCGCCACCCGCGATGACTTTGATGACCAAAACAGCGACCTTGATTTCGTGGTTGAATTCACCAAGCTCTCTTCTGACGAGCATGCCCGTTCTTATTTCGGCCTCCTGAAGGAATTGGAGCGGCTCTTCGGGCGCAAGGTGGATTTGGTGGAGGTGTCTGCCGTTCGCAATCCTTACATTCGGCGCAACATTGAGGACTCTCGGGTAACGGTATATGCAGCGTGACCGTAGAGCGTACCTCTGGGACATTCATAACGCGCTCCACTTGATTCTGCGTTTCGTTGAGAATCGAACGTTAGACGACTATCGGCAAGATGCGATGTTGCGCGCCGCGGTTGAACGGCAATTTGAAATCATTGGAGAAGCCCTGTCGCAGCTTCTGCGACGCTTTCCGGACACGGCAACGCACATCCCCAACATTCCGAAATCATCGCATTCCGCAATATGCTCGTGCACGGCTATCACCTTGTCGACGATTCCATCGTCTGGAGCGTCATCCACAATGATCTGCTCGTGCTGAACCAGGAAATTGACGGTCTCACTGCGGGATTGGATCCAACGGCGTAAAGTCATCAAGCCTTATCGAACGCTCTTCGCCGCCCGGCTCTCCAACTGCTCCAGCACCTGCGGTCCGAGTTGCCAGATGCTGCCGGCGCCGAGCGTCAGGATCATGTCGCCCGACTGCGCTGCTTCGCTGGCCAAGGTTGCGGCTTCCGCGAACGACGAAACGTAGAGCGCTTCCTGGCCGCCGTCTTCGGTGATGCGATTGGCCAGCAACTCGCTCGTGATTCCCGGGAATCGGCGGCTCGCTCGCCGGATAGATGTCGAGCACCAGAACGGAGTCGGCATCGCGAAAAGCCGTCGCGAATTCGTCCAGCAAGAGCTGCGTCCGCGTGTAGCGATGCGGCTGAAAGATGACATGCACCTTTTCGAAGCCACATTGCCGCGCGGCCGCCAGCGTCGCGCGAATCTCCGTCGGATGATGTCCGTAATCGTCGATCACGGTCACGCCATCGGCGCTGCCGATCAACTGGAAACGCCGGTCGACTCCGTTGAAGCTCGCCAGCGCGCCGCGAATCTCATCGACCGGCATGTCGAGCCCGATTCCCACGGCGATTGCCGCCGTGGCATTCGCAACGTTGTGCGCTCCTGGAACTCGCAGCTCAAACTCGCCCAGATCCCTATCGCGATAACTAACCTGAAACTGGCTGAGCGCCGCAGTCTGCTTACTCGCGCCACAGCGCAGGTTGGAAATGCGAAAGTCCGAATCCTCGCGAATGCCGTAGGTCAGCGTCCGACGCCGCACACCTGCCAGCAAGCGCCGCAGGTCGTCATTGTCGTTGCAGGCGACGACCATGCCGTAGAACGGCACCGAGTCCATGAAGCGCAGGAACGTCTGCTCCACGTCGTCCATGTCGCGATAGCAGTCCATGTGCTCGCGGTCGATGTTGGTCACCACCGCCAGAATCGGCGACAGCTTGAGGAATGAACGATCGCTCTCGTCCGCCTCAGCAACCAGATAGTGCGACTTGCCCAGCCGCGCGTTCGATCCCATCGCATCAACGCGCCCGCCGACAACCACCGTCGGATCCAGCCCGCCCGCCGCCAGCACTGCTGCCACCATCGATGTCGTCGTGGTCTTGCCATGCATTCCTGCGATGGCGATGCCGTACTTCAGCCGCATCAGCTCAGCCAGCATCTCCGCGCGCTGGATCACCGGAATGTGCTGCTCGTGCGCCGCGACGATTTCTGGATTGTCTGCCCGCACCGCCGAGCTGACGATCACGACTTCCGCTCCCACAACGTTTTCTGCGTTGTGGCCTTCGCAAATCGTAGCGCCCAGGCTGATCAATCGCGCCGTCACGGCGGATTGCCGCAGGTCGGAGCCGGACACCTTGTATCCGAGATTCAGCAGCACCTCGGCGATGCCGCTCATGCCGATGCCGCCAATGCCGACGAAATGGACGCGTTGGATCTTCGCAAACATGGGAGAGGAGTACCGGTAGTGCCGACCTTCAGGTCGGCGTCTCGGCCCCTTATACCTTAAGTGTCATCCTGAGCGCAGCGAGTCGAGGGAGCCCTATATTGGCTTCACGCTAGGGGTCCTTCGCCTCCGGCACGCAACAGAAGCGCGCCTCCGCTCAGGATGACACCCGAAAGAAGTGCGGCCTATGCTCTTGCGCCCTGGCTCTCACACCGGCCACACGCGCAGCAAGAGATGCAATCTTAGCAGCCGCGTCAGGATGGGCAAAACCGTGCGCTGCCTCGGCCATTTGAGTGAGCTTGGCGCGATCGCGCAATAGCGTAGTCACCTCGCTCACCAGTCGCTCGGCCGACAGCTCCGATTGCACCAGCAGACGCGCCGCGCCGCTATTGGCCAGCGTCTCAGCGTTATGCCGCTGATGATCATCGGCCGCAGTAGGAAGAGGAATGAAGATTGCCGGCTTTCCCGCCGCAGTCACTTCGGCAACGGTGCTCGCGCCCGAACGGCAGAGCAGCAGGTCGGCACGTGCGAACGCGCCCGGCATGTCATCGATAAACGGCGACACCTCCGCCGAGACCATCGCGCTCAAATACACCGCCTGCGCCTCGGCGTAATCCTTCTCACCGGTTTGGTGAATGATGTGGATCTCCGGCAACGCTTCCATCAGCTTGGGAAGGGCATCGAGCACCGCGCGGTTAATGGCATGCGCTCCCTGGCTCCCGCCAAACACCAGCAGCGTAGGCCGCGCGTTCGCCAGTCGCGGTGGCACCCCGAAGAATTCGCGCCTCACGGGAACGCCGGTGACGTGGCAATTGCGAAAGTAACGGCAAGTCTCCGCGAAGTGCACTGCAGCAGCCCGGATCGTCGGCGCCAGCATCCGATTGGCAAATCCGGGAACCACATTCGGCTCGAAGGCCAGCGTCGGAATGCTCATCAGCGCCGCCGTCAGCATCGCCGGCCCCGAGGCATAGCCACCAACGCCGATCATCACGTCAGGCCGGTACTCGCGAATGAGTCGCGCCGACACGATCACGCCCGCGGAAGGTCGAGCACCGTCTTCAGTCGCGTCGCAAAGTCGACTCGATTCAACGCCGCCGATCTTGATCAGCCGCAGCTCGAATCCAGCCGCCGGAACCAGCCGCGTCTCAATTCCGCGCTGCGTGCCGACAAATACAACCTCCGCGTGATAGCACGAGCGCAGCTCCTGCGCGATGGCCAGCGCGGGAATTACATGTCCTCCCGTGCCGCCTCCTGCTACGATCACGCGCATTGTCAATCCGCTTGCTGAGTGACGTTGAGCAGAACTCCGACGCTCGCCAGAGTAATGAAGAGTGACGTGCCGCCATAGGAGATGAACGGCAGCGGAATGCCTTTCGCCGGCATCATCGCCAGCACCACGCTCATGTTGAACAGCGCCTGCACCACCACCATCGCCGTGATACCGGTCGCGAGGAATTTGCCGAACATGTCCTCGGTGCGCAGCGCGGTGCGAATCCCGCGATATAAGAAGATGCCGAACAGGGTGACCACCAGCAGCGATCCCCACAAACCAAGCTCTTCGGCCGTCACGGCGAAGATGAAATCGGTGTGCGGCTCCGGCAGATAGAACAGTTTTTGCTTTCCTTCCATCAGGCCAAGGCCGGTGAGTCCGCCCGTGCTCACCGCAATCATCGATTGAATAATGTGGAATCCCTTGCCCTGCGGGTCTTTGAACGGATCAAGGAAAGCCTGCACGCGCGCCCATCGCCACGGTACGCGCACGATCAGAAAATACAGCGGCAGCAGCGACGCCGCAAAGCCGTACCACAGATACTTCATGTTCATGCCGGCAACGTAGAGTATGGAGGTCGAGATCGCCACACACGCGATCGCGGTTCCCAGGTCCGGCTCTTTCACAATCAGCAGCGCGAACAGCAACGTCGGCGCCACCGCAGGGATCAGCACGTTCTTGAGGTCCGTGATCTGCTGCCAGCGCGATTCCAGGAAGTATGCCAGATACAAGATCAGCGCGGGCTTCGCAACTTCCGACGGCTGGAACGACAAGCCGCCAAACTTGATCCAGCGATGCGTGTTGTGCGAATCACGAAAGAAGAAAACGGCGATCAACAGCAGCGACGTGATTCCCAGGAAGGTGAAAACAATCGGCGGCTTCCGGAAGTGCTTGTAGTCGATGTTCATGATGACGACCATCGTCACGATGCCCGCAGCGGCCCACGCCATCTGCCGCACCAGGAAGCCATAGGGCGAGCCGAAGCGCTCCTTCGCCATCACCGCCGACGCGCTGAACACCATCACCAGCCCAATGAAGACCAGCAACAGCGTAACTGTGAACAGCCATTTATCGACGCTGACGCGCTTGGCCATGTATGTCCCTTCCGCTCCGCCCGTGCCCCAGGTTCGCGTCCTGCTTTTGGACGTTAACCTGGGACGCGCTCCTGCTCCCGTGCGGCTATTTTCCGCACCAGATCCTTGAACACTCGTCCGCGATGCTCGTAGCTCTCGAACTGATCGAAGCTGGCGCAGGCCGGTGCGAGCAGCACGATCTCACCCGGCGTTGCCGCTTCGCTGGCGCGTCTGACCGCGGCGTCCAGCGTACCCACGCTGACGATCTCCGCTCCGCTTGCCTGCGATTCAATCTTCGCCGCCGCCGCGCCAATCGTGTACACGCGCTTCACGCGCTCGCGCAACAGATCATTCAGCACGCTGTAATCGCTGCCCTTGTCCTTGCCTCCGAGGATCAGGTGAATGCCGCCGGCAAATGACTCCAGCGCCTTGATCGTCGCGTCAACATTGGTCGCCTTGGAATCGTTGTAGTACTCGACTCCTCCGATGGTCGCGACATATTCCAGCCGATGCTCAACCGCCTTGAACTCGCCCACTGCGCGGCGAATCTGCGCGGGCTCGATTCCGGCAAGCATTCCCACGCACACCGCAGCCAGCACGTTCTCAACGTTGTGCGCGCCCTTCAGCCCGATCTCGCCGACCGGCATGATCTCGCGCACGCCGCTGCCGTCCGTCCAGACAATCTTTCCACCGCTGACGAACGCGCCGTTCTCGACCTGCTTCAGCCGGCTGAACCAGCGAACCTGCGCCTTCGTCTTCGCGGCCATGGCGACGCACGGCTCGTTGTCGGCATTGAGAACCGCGAAGTCGCCCCCGGTCTGGTTCTCGAAGATCCGAGCCTTCGCAGCCGCATAGTTCGCGAAGGTGTGATGACGATCCAGATGGTCAGGCGTCACGTTCAGCACGACGGCAACGTGCGGATGAAAGGTCTCGATCGTCTCCAACTGAAAGCTGCTGATCTCCAGCACGACCCACGTGTCATCCTTCGCGCGATTGACAAACGTAATCGCCGGCGTTCCGATATTCCCGCCAACCAGCGCTTTGCGACCTCCCGCGGCGATGATCTCGCCCGCCAAAGTCGTCGTCGTGGTCTTGCCGTTTGAGCCGGTAATAGCGACGATATGCCCCTTGAGGAATCGCGCCGCCAGCTCCACTTCGCCGATCACCGGAATGCCGAGTTCGCGAGCGTGAACCAGCTGAGGCACGTCGAACGGAACACCCGGGCTGACGACGATCAGATCCTGATCGCGAAAGGTCCGCTCGCTGTGCTGCCCGGTTTCAACGTTGATGCCTTGATCCAGCAGCAGCGGAATCTCCTCGCGAAGCTGCTCCTCGGACTTGGCATCAGAGACCGCGACCTTCGCGCCCCGCTCTTGCAGAAACAAAGCGCTGGCCACGCCGGATTTCCCCAGCCCCACCACCAGCACGCGTTTGATTACGAAGGTCCATCACATCCTGTTGCAGACAAGGGTTTCACCACGGAGGCACTGAGGCCACGGAAGGAATTTGGAAAGAAAATCCCAAGAATTCCGTGTTCTCCGTGCTTCCGTGGTGAATACTTCCGTCAACCTGCCATTCTGACACGTCCAGATGCCTACTAACGCAACTTAAGCGTGGTGAGAGCAAAGAGTGCAAACACCAGCGACGCAATCCAGAAGCGCACGATCACCTTGGACTCGCTCCAGCCCAGCAGTTCGAAATGATGATGGATCGGCGCCATCTTGAAGATGCGTTTCCGGCGCAGCTTGTACGACCCGACCTGGAGGATTACCGAAAGCGCCTCGATCACGAAAATCCCGCCGATGAAGGGCAGCAGCAGCTCCTGCTTGATGATGACTGCAACCGTGCCAATCGCCCCGCCCAGCGCCAGCGAGCCCACATCGCCCATGAAGATCTCGGCCGGATGCGCGTTGTACCAGAGAAAGCCGATCGCCGAGCCGACCATCGATCCGCAAAAGATGGTCACCTCCGAGACCTGGGGCATCTTCGACAGCTCGAGATAGTCGGCGAAGACGGCGTGGCCGCTGACGTAGGTCAGCACCGTCAGCGCGCCGGCGGCGATAACCGTGCAACCGATCGCCAGCCCGTCCAGCCCGTCGGTCAGATTCACCGCATTGCTTGAACCCACAATAATGAGCGCAACGAAAGCCACGAACGGCAAAAACGCCAGCGGCGACAGATAGCCATGATGCCACTTGCTGATGACCAGGTCAGGCCGGAAATGCTTCAGGAAGGGGACGATCAGGCGCGTCGAATACAGCCCGTGCGTCTCCAGGGCGCTCAGGGTCGCGGCCACAGCGATCGCAGCCAGAAATTGGTAGAACAGCTTGGCGCGCGCCGTCAGGCCCAGGTTGCGGCGGTGCACAACCTTCAGATAATCGTCAGCGAAACCGATGGCGCCGAAGGCCAGCGTCGCGACCATCGCGATCCAGACAAACCGATTCGTCAGGTCAGCCCACAACAGCGTCGGAATCAGCATGCCGACGACGATCAGGATGCCGCCCATCGTCGGCGTGCCCGCTTTCTGCTGGTGCGCCTTCGGACCGTCCTCGCGAATGTATTGGCCGATCTGGAATTCGCGCAGGCGGCGCACCACCCCTGGGCCGATGATCAGGCCGATGAACAGCGCGGTCAGGCTGGCAAAGGCAGTGCGAAACGTAAGATAGCGGAAGATTCGGAACGGGCCGATATGGAAGACGACGAATCCCTTTTGGTACAGCAACCAATAGAGCAAATTCTTCCCCGTTCCTAGTATTTCTCGAGTGCGGGTAGTGCGGGCCTTCAGGCCCGCGGTTACATCGAACTAAATATCATTCAGACATCCAGATCAACGCTGTTGATCTGGATGTCTGAAGTCTGAGAGCTTGCGCCGTGACGCGGGCCTGAAGGCCCGCACTACCCGGACCTGGTTTAGTGATCGGCGCCCTTCCACACCTCCAACGCCCGCTCCAGCCGCACTCCCCGCGATGCCTTTAGCAAGACCACATCCCCGGGTCTGACTTCGCGGCGCAGCCACTCGACCCGCTTCTTCCGGCGTATTTACGAACTCCGCTCGCAAACCCGCCTGCCGTGCGCCTTCCACCATGGCCTGCGCCAGTCCGCGCACGCCGATCAGCAAATCCACGCCATGCTTAGCCATGTGCTCGCCGGCCTTCCGATGCATCTGCTCGCCTGCGGGCCCAAGCTCCAGCATTTCGCCCGCGACCACAATCCTGCGCTGCGCCGGAATTTCCGCCAGCGAACTCACCATGCTGTCGAGCGCCTTTGGATTCGAATTGTAGCAATCGTTGATCACCGTCGCGCCTGCGATGTGGAGAATTTCTCCGCGCTTGTCACCAGCTGATAACGTGGCTAGAGACTCGGCGGCGACATTGAGCGGCACGCCATATTGCAATCCCACGGCGACCCCCGCCAGCGCGTTATAGATGTTGTGCTCGCCCAGCAGCGGCAGAATCGCCGGCACACTCTCGCCGTCGACTACGATCTCGAACGCCGATCCCTCCGAGCCTCGAGATTGAATATTCCGCGCGGAAACATCCGCCGGCTTGTGCATCCCGAACATCACCACCCGCCCGTGAAAGTCGCGGCCAAATTGCGAGACGTATTCGTCGTCCGCATTGAGCACCGCGATGCCGCCGGCATGCAAGGATTCGATCAGCTCATATTTGGCGCGCGCAATTCCGGCAATGGAGTCGAAAAACTCCAGATGCACCGGCGCGACCATCGTCACCACGCCGCAGTCCGGCTCAGCCAGGTTGGCCAGCGCCGTGATTTCGCCCGCGTGCGACATGCCCATCTCGATTACCGCGATCTCGTGCTCCGGCTCCAGCTTCAGCAGCTGCAGCGGCATGCCGAAGTGGTTGTTCAGATTGCCCTGCGACTTCAGCACTCGATGCCGCGTTCCCAGCACATGCGCGATGCACTCCTTCGTCGTGGTCTTCCCCGCCGATCCGGTGACGCCAATCAGCGGCTTGCCCCAAAGCCGCCGCACCGCCGCGCCTAAGCGCTGCAATGCAATTAAAGAATCTTCCACCACCAGCAGTTTTGACTTGTCGGCAAATCGCTCAGCTTGACCACGTTCTACCACCGCAGCGACCGCATCTTTCGTCAGCGCGGCTTCCACGTAGTCGTGCCCGTCCAGCCGTTCACCTCGGACCGCGAAAAACAAATCGCCCGGCTGCAAGGTGCGCGAGTCGATGGAGTATCCGTGCGCGACAGCTTCGTGATCGAAGCCGCCGGTGGCCGGCATGAACTCGGCGGCGCGAGACAGGGTGAGTTTCATCGCTTGGCCGATTGCGCCTCCGACGCTCCGTATCCAGCCGCATGCAAGGCAATTCGAGCCTCTTCGATATCGTCAAACGGAGCCGCGCCCGAACTGGTCACTTGCACCTTCTCGTGGCCTTTGCCGGCAATGAGAACGATATCGCCAGGCTGCGCCTCGTGCATCGCCAGCGCAATGGCTTTGCGGCGATCCGGCTCCAGCGCATACCGAGTGCCGCTGCGCTGCAATCCCCCCATCGCGTCGTTCATGATGTCGAGCGGGTTTTCGCTGCGCGGATTGTCACTGGTCAGGATCACGAAATCGCTGCCGCGTCCCGCCGCTTCGCCCATCAGCGGACGCTTGCTGCGATCGCGGTCCCCGCCACAGCCGAAGACGGTGATGATGCGGCCTGATCCGCCGCGCTGCCGGAGAAAATCGCGCGCCACGGAGGTCAGGTTCCGCAGCGCGTCATCGGTGTGGGCGTAATCCACGATCACCGTGAACGGCTGTCCCACGTCGACACGCTCGAAGCGGCCGGGCACGCGGTCAAGATGCAGCGCCGCATCGGCGATGGCGCTAAGTTCGACTCCGCGAGCGTAAGCTGCCGCAGCTGCCGCAATCACATTGATGACATTCACCCTTCCCAGCAGCGGCGTCCAGATCGCAATCTCGCCCGCGGGAGTGACAAGGTCAAAGCGACTGCCGCTGCCCTGAAGGTTGAGATCCTTGGCATGGAAATCGCCGCTGTCCACGCCGTAGGTGGTCACCTCCTGCTGGCGAGTGCACAGCTTGATCAGGCGCTTGCCGTATTCATCTTCGATATTGATGACGGCCGCTCGCGGCGGCTCTGTTCCGCATCCCTGAAAGAGAATGGCTTTCGAGGCGAAGTACTCTTCCATCGTCCGGTGATAGTCGAGATGATCGCGTGTCAGATTCGTGAAGACAGCTACGTCGAACGGCACGCCAAAAACACGCTGCTGCTCCAGCGCGTGCGACGAAACTTCCATGACCGCTTCCGTGCAATCGCTGTCCAGCGCGCGGGCAAAGAACTGGTTCAACTCCAGCGCTTCCGGCGTGGTATGAGGAGCAGGAAAGACTTCGTCTTCGATACGATATTCCACCGTGCCCACCAACGCAGTCTTGCGCCCGGCGGCGCGCAGCATCGCGTTCAGCAGGAACGTAGTCGTCGTCTTCCCGTTCGTCCCCGTGATCCCGGTGATCGATAACCTTTCAGCAGGACGGCCGTAGAAGTTGGCGCTTAAGCGAGCCAGCGCCCGGCGTCCGTGCGGCACCTGCGCCCACGGAATGTCCGCACGCGGCGGCAGCGCGTCGCTTACGATAGCAACCGCTCCAGCTTGCAGCGCGACATCGATGTATTGATTACCGTCGGTGCTGCCGCCGTGCATCGCCACGAAGCACCAGCCCGGCTTCACTCGCCGGCTGTCGTAGTCAAGACCGGCAATCTCCGGATCGCCCTGCTGCGCGACGTATTCGGCGCCATCCAATAACTCAAGGAAAGTCATAGAACTGTTAACGGGCGCTCGCGGCGGGTCCGGCTATGCCGAGGAACACCATCAAAGCTCGATTGACCCTAACCATTTCTTCATCGCTCAATCGGCCCACACGAACGCCCAGTTTCCTGCGTGGAACAGTCATTACTTTGTCTGCCATCATCCGGCATGCATGGCGCAACCCGTTTTCTTCCGTGGGCTCAATCGGCAGGCGGAACAGGGGGGCGCTTACAGGATTCGTGGTGAACGGACAAACCGTGATCGACTGAATCGCGTCGAATCGATCGTTCTGCACGATGACGACAGGACGAGGCTTTCCGGCATAGTCTCCCCCGCCGGCAAGGGTCCAAACCTCGCCGCGTTTCACTCATCGCCCCAATCGGAAATCGAGTCGATGAAGGCCTGATCGTCCTTCTCCCGCGGGCTCCTCGCTACGGCGAGCGATTGCCGATGTGCCTCCTTGGCAAACTCGGGCGAACGAACATCAGGCACCCATATCTGAATGGGCCGAAGGCCTTGCTTGCGCAGGCGCTCGCGATGCGCCCGCACCTTTTCCCGCGAAGAGCTTGGCTTGGTTCTTGTGGCCATACAAACTGCGCCTCGGTTACATGTAACCTATCAAAGAGTATTCCACAATTGCAATACCCGGGAAGGAAGATCCATCAATGCGCGAACCGCACCGTGATGTGCTGTCCTGATGGCAATCGGCTGCCGGGAGCGGGCCACTGTTCACGCGCGATACCGCTGCCAACGGCATTGATCTCAAGTCCCGATTGCTGCGCGATCTCGACGGCCGACCGCAGCGGCTTGCCCAGGAATGACGGCACCACCACGCCGCTATCGACGTCCAGAACCACCGTTCCACTTGTCGGTGCTTGTCCCGGCAGCTGCGGTTGGGAAGGCGGTGCAGCTTGTGCGATTGTGGCTTCCGCCGTTGATGGCTTCGTCTCCACCGCCGCAACAGTCGCGCTTGGAGCGGCAGGGACTTCGGCTAGCAGGCTTTGCAGTCGCTGTCGCCGAGCTCGCGGCAGCCGTTTCCTCTTGCGGCACCGCAGCTCCCAGATGATCGGACGACTCGTCAACGTCGTTGTCCTTGGCAGACGCCATCAGTTGTTGCCGCTGCGGATTCTTCACGTCCAGGTCGTGCGGCACGTGCAGATACTCCAGCACCTGCTGCGCAATTCGCTTGAAGACCGGCGCGCAAACCTGGCCGCCCTGGTGCAGCCCGGCCGGCGAATCAAGAATCACGGCAATCGTGATCGCGGGACTGTTGACCGGCGAGAAGCCGATGAACGACGCGACATATTTCGTCTTCGAGTAGACGCCGGTCTGGGTATCAACCTTCTGCGCCGTGCCTGTCTTTCCGGCCACGGTATAGCCATCGAGAATGGCGCGCCGCGCGGTGCCAAACAACACCACGCCTTCCATCATCTTCTTCATCTGCGCAGCCGTCATGGTCGAGACCACGCGATGCTGCTGCGCCGGATGGAAGACAACCGGCAGAGCCTTGCTGTCGGGCAGCAGTTCGCCGGCAACGATTCGCGGCGGCGTGTAGACGCCATCGTTCGCAATCGTCGAAATCAGCGAGGTCGTTTGCAAGGGCGTCACGCCGATCTCCTGTCCCATTGAGATCGCGCCGATCGAAACCTTCGACCAGTGATTCACCGTCTTGGCCATGCCGCGGGTTTCGCCGGGCAGCTCGATTCCGGTCTGCTGCCCGAAGCCGTAGTCGTGGATGTAGTGATACAAGCGATCGGGGCCGAGCTTCATTCCAGTCTTGATCGCAGCTACATCGCTGGAGTGCGCCAGCGCCTCGGCGATGGTGATGACGCCCAGGCTCTCATGGTCGTGGATCTTCATGCCGAACACGTCAATCGATCCGTGCTGGCAATCGACCTTGTCGTCGGGCGTCACGACGTGCTGATCGATCGCGGCCGAGTAGGTCACGATCTTGAAGACTGAGCCGGGCTCGTAAATGTCGCTGACCGCGTGGTTCTTCAGCTTCTCGGGAGGGAAGGTGCTGAAGATGTTGGGATTGAAGGTGGGCCGGTTGGCCAGCGCCAGGATTTCTCCGGTGCGCGGATTTTCCACCACGACCATTCCCGCGATCGCCTGCGTGTCCGCCATCCCTTGATCCAGCTCTTTCTCGACGATGTACTGGATCGTCTGGTCGATGGTCAGCACCAGATTCTGCCCAGGCTCGGGCGGCTTCTCGACGGTGCTGAACCATTTGCGCCGGGCGTCGATGGAGATGAGCTCCTGCCCGGGAATGCCGCGCAGATCGTCGTCGAATTCGCGCTCCAGACCGCCGAGACCTTCGTCATCCATGCCGACATAGCCGAGCACATGAGCCGCCAACTCGCGCTTGGGATAAAAGCGCTTCGGCTCTTTGCGAAAGTAGATGCCGCGGAGATTCAGTTCGCGAACGCGCTCCGCGGTCTCGGCATCGATCTTGCGTTTGATGAAGGCAAAGTTGCGATTCGACTGCAGCCGCGCAACGATCTCCTGCGGATTCATGTCGAGGACCTTGCCGAGAATTACGGCTGTAGTTTCCTGATCATGAACTTCGCCGGGGACGGCGAAGACCGAGTCGACATCAATCGACATCGCCAGCGGATAACCGTTGCGATCGTAGATGTTGCCGCGGCGAGGCTCGACGGGAATGGTGCGATTTTGCTGGCGCTGGGCTCGCAATACGAAGTCGCCGTACTTCACGACCTGCAATCGCACCAGGCGGAAACAAATGGCTAAGATCCAAAGGAAAAGCAGAGCAGCAAAGATGTAGAGCCGTTTCGTTGGCGTCTTGGGTGCGCTCGCCCGCATTCCCGGCTTGCTCCGTTTAGGTGCAGAAGGCGGTCCGTTGGGCGGACCGCCGGTGGAACCTGCAATATCTTGCTGTGTCGGCCAGGGCTAAAGCCCCGCAAATCGGAATGGGGTTCGCGGACCTAAAGGTCCGCTCTTCCACCGTTCCTACTGCATGCCCGAAATCACCATGATCGCATTCGCCTTCGCCATCACCGGCGTGGCTTGATCGTTCGAGGCGTTATCCATCGGCTGCCACTGACCATCCACCGGCCGCTGCATGCCCAGTTCGCGGGCCAGACGATCGATTCGCGACGGATCTTTTAGCGATGCTTCCTCCAGGCTCAGCGCGCGATTGGTTTCTGCGATGGTGTCGCGCTCGGCCTTGAGCTGCTCGATCTTGTAGCCGTACTCGATGGCGCTGAAATGCTGCCACAGATAAACCATGGCCAGCAGAAACAGCACGGCAAGGGTGATGCCGAAGGTCGTCATTTCGCGACGACGCTTGGGATCGGTGATTTTGATGACGCGCGAATTGTCGATGCGCTTGGCGAAGTAAATTTCCGGCGTGCCGATAAACATGCCACGCGGCTGCATTGCAGCCGGCTCGCCCCACTCGCCCGCTTGTCCCATGGTCGGATAAAGAACTCCGGCTGCCATCGCCCCTCCTACCGAACGATGCTTACCTGCCTCGTTCGAAGTACCACATTGTCAGATATCGCTTAGCACCTACCACATTGTCAGATATACGTATCGGGCCGTCTCGATTCTCAAGTTATCCACATTTTCAACAGCTTTTCCGCAACCCTGTGAATTACCCCGTTGTGGGACTCGATTCCCGTTAAGTCCTTTGTGCTGCACGCAGTTTCGCGCTGCGGGAGCGCGGGTTACGCTCAATCTCTTGCTCATCAGCGATCGCCGGCTTCTTTGTTAACAACTGATACAGCCCGTCCCGGGCCCCATCTCGTAACGCGTCTTTCACAATGCGATCTTCCAGCGAGTGGAAGCTGATGATCACCAGCCTGCCACCCGGCTTCAGCACCTGCGGAGCGGCGTCTTTACTCAGCAGCGCTCGCAGATCGTCAAGTTCACGGTTCACCAGAATCCGGATTGCCTGGAAAGTACGAGTCGCCGGATGAATGCGCCGCTCAGCCTGATTCATTGGCCGGGCCGCGGCCGAAATCACTGCCGCAAGTTGTGCGGTGCTGTGAATCGGCCGCGCCCGAACAATGGCTCTGGCGATTCTCCGCGACCTCCTTTCCTCACCGAATTCGTAAATCGCATCGGCAAGCTCGCGCTCGCCGATGCGATTTACCACTTGTTCGGCAGTCAGCCCGGACTGCGTATTCATACGCATATCCAAGGGGCCTTCCGCCTGAAAACTAAATCCACGCGCCGCATCCTGCAGTTGCATCGAGCTGACGCCCAGGTCGGCAAGCAATCCGTCGACGGATGCTGCCGCCACATGCTGCGCCACTTCGGCGAAGGAGGCGTGCACCAGTTCAACCTTCGGCCAGTCACTCGCCAGTTCTGCCGGCGGCCTCATCAGCCGCTCACGCGCGCGATCCAACGCTGCCGGGTCCTTATCGAAGCCAATCAGATGACCCTGTTGGCCGAGGCGTTTTGCGATTTCCCAACTGTGTCCGCCTAAGCCGATAGTCGAATCGATAATGGTCCCGCCGCGCCGTACGGCCAGGAATTCGATCGCTGGTTGTAAAAGAACTGAGACATGGCCAAATTCGTTCTCGCCATGTCCGCGCCCGGGGGCGCTGTTCGTATCTGAAGAGCCGGAGTTCGTGATTCGTATGCCGTCCCTACGGGACTCCGAATTCGTTGTGCATTCCACCCAGGACTCCGCCTTCGGCTACGTCCTGGGCTAAGTTATGCCGTGCCGTCGGCACTGTTTTGTTCTCCGTGTCCTGTGCCTCTGTGGTGAAAACGTCCTTAAATCCCCAACCCGCTCAAAGTCGTCTCATCGTCCTCGGTGAAGGGCTCCGCAATCGACTTACGCAGCTCGTCGGCATTGCGAACTACCAGATGCTTCAAATTGCCCATCACCGCGACCTCGCCCTTCAGGCTGGCGCTCTCGCGCAGGATCTGCGGCATCAGCAGCCGCCCCTGGCCGTCGAACTCCACCACCTGCCCGTAGTAGCTGGTGCGCTCCAGAAATTTCTGCTTGGTCTTGTGCATTTCGGGCAGCGCTGCCAGCTTGCGCTCGATCTCTTCCCAAGCCTGCATGGGATAAACTTTGGCACTCTTGCCGTCCCAACTCGTGATATAGAATTGGGCGCTGTAGTTCTCGTCGATTTCGCGCTTGAATTCCGCGGGCACCTTGAGGCGCCCTTTGTCGTCGAGCCGGGTTAAGTGATTGCCGCGAAACATAGCGCTCGGCCTGAACTGCCAACATCACCAGGGGGGTCAAAACTGCTAAACCAATGAGGCACGCATCATCTGGCGCAAAGTCCGTCGGGCCGGCGAAACCGTTGGTCGTCAGTCGCATGCCTTAGAAAGCGGGGATTTCTACCACTGCATCCCACTTCTTCCCACTTAGGACGTATCCTACTCCTAAACTGTTGCCTGTCAAGAGGAAATTGAGGATTTTTGTGGCTAAGCTGCAGTTGGGCGACTTGCCACAATTCGTAGGGGCGTTCCCAATCTGCCAGCCCTACAAAAAGTGTTTACTCAGAAGGTTCAAGAGTGAGGATCCACAGCAAGGACGCGGCTGCGCACGAAAAAGCCCGCCTTTGCGGCGGGCTCAATTCAAAGCGTGTCCCTGAATCAGGGACGTCGTGGTGCGTCGGACGTGACTTCAATGATCGACAAAGGAATGGAACCGGAGCCTGAAGTAACGTAGGCGACCTTGTTGGGCGAGATCATGAATCCCTGGTAGACCGGATTGCCGGACTCCAAGATCGCGATGGCGCCTGTGCTCCCGGTGACCTCGAACGATCCGCTCAGTGTCAGATTCAGGTTTGAGCCGCCTGGGCCGCTCTGCGAATACGTCGACTGGAAGTTACTTAGGCCGTCGGCGACGTTGGTATCGACCTGGGTGTAGATGCCGGTCTCCGTGCCAAGGTACTGCGGCAGTGCGCCGCCCAGGTATTGGCCGGAGAACGAAGCAGCAGTGAAGCCGCCGGCAGGAGCCTGCTGCGGTTCAAAGTAGATTACCTCCGCTCCCTTGTCATTAGAGCCGCTGGCCGGAATGGCGTTAATGCAGAAGCCCTCATTCACCCCTATCAGATAACAAACGATCTCCGCTCCACCGCTTACGGTAAAGACGGTTCTACCGTTCGAGGCAACCGCGTAGGTTGCAAGTTCGACCCCGAATCCAAAACTGCCACCGGTATTGGTATCGATGGCAAGACTGATATTGCCTTTGCCATCGGCCGTGAACAATCCAACCAAGGCCTGATTTTCGGCATTGGTTGTGACATTGTGAATCCGGCTTCCCCGTCCGACGGAATTGCCATTCATGCTGCCCAGGCCAAAGGATCCCGAGGTCTGCTTCAGGGAATTGTCGATGAACAGGCTGCCGCCGCTGTCGATATCGGTGAGGATGACTTCATCGGCGGAAATAACGTAGACGGCCTCGTCGATGTGAACTCCGTTAATCGTAATCTGAATCGTCGAGCGGCCGTTGGGATCAATCGCCGGGCTGCTGGTGATTTTCCCGCTAAACGACACCTCGGGGCTGAAGGTGCCGAAGTCATTAATGTCGACCAGACCGTTGCTGAGCGTGCCGCCCGACAACGTATATATGCCGTCGGCCGATAAGGGATCGCCCGACAAGTCGAAGCCCTGGTACCCGAAGGTCCATTTACCAGCCAGTGCGGCCTCGGTGAAATCGGAGGGATTCTGCTGGCGCAAGACTCCCGATCCCCAGGTTCCGCTTGAGCCGTTCTGGTTAAAGCCGATGACTCGCATAAGTTCGCCAGCACCGGTCGATACCAGCAGGCTGACACTTCCGCCCAAACTGTCTGTCCAGCTGATCTGGCCCAAACCGTTGGAGCTGATGGTGTAGGTTCCGCTGCTGATGGTGGCGTGCTTGGCACCCGAAGAGGCATTGTTGGAATCGATTTCGCCGGCCGTGATCTTGCCGTCACCGTTGGCCGTGAAGCTATAGGCGGCAACGAAGTATTTGCCGTTGTCGAATCCGGCAAACGACCCGGCGTACATTCCATTCAGCGTTCCGTTGGCGTTGCCGCTGTTCACCAGGATATTGACCTGCTGGGTAGTATGGCTCCCCTGCGAGTCCGTCACCGTGACGAAGAACTCAGTGAGCCCGGCAGCGCCCGGCGCGCCGCTGATGAGCCCGGTGCTGCTGCTCAAACTCAAGCCTGTCGGCAGAGCACCGGTCGCGGTCCACGTGTACGGTGGGACGCCGCCGTTGGCAGTCTGCAGCGCATTGAATGGGGTATTGACGGTGGCGTTATATTGCCCGGCGCTGGTGATCCCCAGAGTGCCGGCCGATGAGTCTACGGTCAACGAAAGCGATGCACTGGCCATTTTGGCCGGTGAATTGGAGTCCGTCGCCTGTACGGTGAAAGGGAACGGCCCGGTGCTGGTCGGCGTACCTGAGATGAGCCCGCCGCTACTTAATGGATTCATCCCGGGAGGCAAGGCGCCGGAAGTGATTTTCCAGGTATACGGGGCCACGCCGCCGGCGGCAACCAGTTGGTAGCTGTAAGGCTGATGGAGGACCGCATCCGGCACCGCGTTAGTGAGCACCTCCAACGCCGCGATTGGGCTGAAGTAGCTGGCGATGTCGAGGATCAAATTGGTGGTGCCGCCGCTGCTGTTGTCGGCGAAGGCGTTGATCGAATCGTTGCCGCTTCCGGCGGGCACAATCGCCATATTCGACGTAATCGCGCCATCATAGGCGTTCAGTGTCGAGACCCCCGGCTGCGTTTCCCCTTCCGGCCATAACGACAAAAACCCGGCTGGAGGATTGCCTGGCACCACCGTCGCGTTGAGCGAGAATGCCTGCGCTACATTCGGTATTCCACACGAACTGCCCACGATTCCGACCGGTATGGTGCCATTGAACAGCCCAATACCGCTGCGGGTATCGAGGACGCGGCAAGGTGTCAGCGTGTAAAGCGACAGCGGATTGGATGCCGAACTAGCCGGCGCGAAGTAGCCATCCACGTCCAGGAGCAGGTTGGTGCTGTTGCTGTGAGGGTAAAAGGAAGTTGCGTTGCTGCCGCCCGCCGGTACGATGGCGGCATTGGCCACTGCGGGGTCAGGGGTACTGGCGTTCAGCGTGGAAACCACCGGCTGTGTCTCACCCTTTGGCCATACCGTGAGATAGTCGAGCCCGCCGGCCGAAGGCAGAACGGTCACGTTGAAGGAGTAGGCCTGGGCATTGCTGGGCACGCCGCAATTCGTCGGTATGGTGTAGCTGCGTATCTGCCCAGCCGGCAGTATTCCTCCATTTCCATTGCGCGTATCGATAATGCGGCACGGCGTCAGGGGAAAGAACGCTAGCGCCGCGGAATCGCTGGCCGAGTCAAAATACGCGTCAATGTCAATCAGCACATTGGCCGTGTCGGTCACAAAGATGCTGACCGCGCCGTTGGTGCCGGCAGGAACGATAGCGGCATTCGCTTTGATCCGGCCATCCGAATTCATCAGCGAAACCAGGGGCTGCGTTTCACCGGTCGGCCAGATCGTCAGATAGCCCACCGGGTGGCCGTTGACCGGGACCAGAGTAACGTTCAAGGAGTACGCCTGTGCCGAAGAGAGACTGAACGGCGCGCACCCCACTCCCCCCGACTGTGCCAGTTGCGGCAAGTTAAACGACATGGTTCCGTTGTAGCCCTTGCCATTATTCTGCTGCCGCGTGTCCGCCAAGCCGGCACGGCGTCACATTCCGCAATCGCAAAGGTGCCTGGCCATTCGCGGAAACGGGCACACCCATGCCCCACAGGATCTGGCCGGTGTTGGCAACAAAAGTGGAAGCTCCCGTCGAGGTATTCAGGGTGTACAAAGTTCCATTGTGGGGAGCGGCATATAGCAAGCCGTTCGCATATACCATGGAAACGATACTGCTCAATCCCGTGCTCCCGATGGCAGTGGCTGCGCCTGTACTGGTGTTGACGGAATAAAGGACTGATCCCGATCCCGAATCCACCGTGAGGTACAGCACAGCTGAGTTGGACGACAGCGCTGATCCGGACGTTCCGGCAACGGTCAAACCGGTCGGGCCGACGAGCGCAGACGCCCCGGTCGCTGCATTTATCGTGTAGAGATTGTTATCGGTGCCAACTGCATACAGACTGGACAGTGTCGCTCCCAGGTCATAGTAAGTGAGGGAACCGTTTCCTATAGCGGTGAGGTTCCCGTTGCCAGGATTCACAAGGTAGAGGGTAGGGGTTTTGTATCCGGCCATGAACAGGCTGTTCCCAAAACCGGGCAGACCCGCAGGCGGCACATCAGGGATACCTAGCAGTGTGAACGCACCTGAACTCAGGTTCAGCGTTCCGAACGCACCGTTGTTGGTCACGGCGTATACCGTGCTCTGAGCTCTCGCCGGAGGCTGCATCGCAAGAAACAGCACGAGGCCAAGCAGTGAAATTGCTGAATTCCCCAGAATGCTCGCGAGCTTTGATCTCCAGTGCCGCATTATTCTTCTCCTTTGAGATCACTCCGGAACCCTGCGGCAGGCGGGCGCGTCAGACGAAGTTATGCGCGTGACCAGCGGCTATCAGGAATCCCAACTTGCTTAATGAGTGCGGTTAAAGGCTGGTAAATACACCTATGAAAAGACGCGGGGAGTGTACTACAAAAGGACTTGATTTGGAACGATTAGCGGCGACAAAAATCAGCGGTTTCCCGTATTGAACCGTCGTGAATAGTAGCGCAATGATTCGGGCCGTTCCTCTCTCGCGAAGTGTTCTCCATGAGTAGCACCCACGCGCTGAAAATACCCGCCACAAAAGAGAAGCACCCAGCGGCGGTGCTGGGCACTCGGTAACTCGCAATCGGATCGGAAGACCAGGTCTTACCCTTGCACGCCTGTGATCGTGGAAGCCTTGTTGCCCTGCTTGGCTTGCTCAATCAGGTGCTCAACCACCTCTTTGTTCTCGAAGTCGGGATTCAGCTTCAGCAGCTTTTCCCACGCCGCCACCGCGCCATTCACGTCGTTCTTGCCCTTCCACTTGATGATGCCGATGTTCATCAGCGTGCCCGCGTGCTTCGGGTCGTAAGTCAGCGACTTGTTGAGTTCTGCCAGTGCGCCATCAACATCGCCCAGGTAATAGAGGCAGGAAGCGAGGTCAGTCCGCGCGCCGACGTTCTTGGGATTGATCGCCAGAGATTTCTGATAGTAGTCAATGGCCGTCTTGAACTGATGCGTGGCGCGATACATGGTGCCAACCTTGTTCAGCAGGTCGGCATTGTTGGGGTCTTTTTTCAACTGCTCCAATAACGGCGCCGTCTGCTTGTCGGCCATGCGCTTCATGTCTTCCAGCGAAGGCATCTTCTGCTGCTGTCCCATGCCGGCGTGGGGATCCTGTGAACCTTGACCCATCTGTGGCGCCGCTTCCGAGGCGACGGCCGTTACAGGCTGTGTCGCCGAACCGCGCAGGAAGTATCCAATGACCAGCCCGATCAGCAGGCAGACCGCAGCCATGGTGTAGGTCTGCACCGGCTTCCACACTGAGCTCGCGGCACGAGGTTCGTTGGTTTGGTCGTCCATGATTTCTTTCACCCCTTACGTTCCGGGAGCATCGCAGGGAGCGTGCTCCGCGCAGAGGAACTGCTGTTGTATGAAGCACACCGCCTGCCAAAGATCTCCAGCGCGGCGAGTCGAGATCGGGCTTTAAGCCTCAGCAACTTAGCGGTAACACCGTGGAGGAGCGCCTGCCCCGGAACGGGTCTTTGTCCGCAGCGCCCGTGTGATTTGGCGCGTTCGTTGCAACTGACAGATCTAATGATTTTCAGGTGGAGCACAGCGGGGATCTTTCTCGTATAACCACCAATTACCGGAGCGTGCTATTAGGCTGACGGAGCAAGGCGCCCACCCAAATAGCCTGTTGCCCAAATCGACAGGCGCGTGGACGACGAAATAGCGGTATGTGCCACCGCGCCATTCGTCCCATTGAAAAGTATCTGGGTGCCATTCGGAAACGGTCGGGTTGGGCGAAGGCACTGCGGGCCCATAACGAACCAGCGCGACCGGGAACACGGCGAAGTTCATGTCAACGACACCCTGTTTCGTAGCCGAGTACCATGCGGGAAAGTGAACAAATACTGGCGCCGGGGATCCCTTCATGTGTTGAACAAACATGAGAGACAAAACGCGTTGGTTCGGCTGCATGGCTGCCAGGATCTGCTTGAAGCCCTCTGGCTTCGGCATCGTATCGCACAGTTACGGAGATGAGGATGGTCATCCATGCCAGTAGCAGAAAAACAGTGACGGCGCGCCAAGCCGGGCGAGACACGGGCGACTTATCCAACCCGATAACAAAGAACGGCAGCGCAAAGACTGCGAACCTTTGAGACAGTGCCCATCCGCTGTGCCCACCTGTAGGACCAAAAAGCATCACCCCCACGCAAACCGCAAGCGGGGCCCAAACGGCCAGGCGCCTGCTCAGCCGCGCGCCCGCCAGAAACGGTAAGGCAATCAAGGCAATTCCAAATAGCACGCAAAACAAGGGCGACCACAGGCCAAGCAGCCGGGGAAAGAATCCACTTATCCGGCCGCCCCAAGTGTGCGGATCAGCGGAACTGAACCAACTGAGGTCCCAGACGACAGGGTCTTTCGCACCAGAATCGGCAATTGTGCGGAGGTACCAGACGAAGGCCAACGGAACCGCAGCAATAACCGGGGCAAGAGTAGTCACAGCCTTACGGAGCTTACCGGTTTCAAGCAATGCATACAGGCCTGCGATAGCGCCGAACAAGAGGTAGGTCAGCGCATGACTGAAGAAAAGCAAAATTGAAAACAGCGCAACATAGGCAGAGCTTCGCAGACTCGGCTTCCGGGTATGGCGTATGAACATCAGCAGGAAGAGCAGTCCTATCGGTGTTGCAACCAGAAAGTTCAAGAATCCCCAGCTATAGCTGAACCCGTACATGGCCGGGATTGTCAACAAGGCCCAGTAACGATCGGCGCCGGTCTCTTTCGCCAGCAGAGCCGTAACAACAGGCACCGCGGCTACTGCGACGGCAACGACAAACTTGGTAGCGGCAACGATCCCCAGCAGGGGAGTCAATGCATACACCAGCATGTAGCCGAGCAGGTATGGCGTGAACCAATTCACCCAGAAGAGGTTTGCAAACGGAAAACCCGGATTATGCAGGTTGCGCAACAACGCGATTTGCGCCGCGTGTTCTGGCAGATCCACCATCGCGGGAAACGATGCCAGCCACACGGGAATTGTGGCCAGCAGACTGGCTGCGACCAGAAGCAACATCTCGCGCTGTGCCGTGCGGATTGCGAGGCGTGAGTCCTCGGACCGCCCGGGCGCCACTGCGTTCTGGATCTCTGAAGCTGTTTCGGTTGTGAGGGTCATCTGCAAATGAACGATCCTGCTTCGTGGGGCCGTCTACGGGCAAAGCGCCGCGATAGCCGAATCCCAGCCTGATGCAAGTGCACCACGCCTGCCAAATGGATCGCCCACTACGGCATCCGAAAAGACCTTTTGCTGCTTCGTTTACGAGTCGAAGCAAGAGAAACAGGCAAACCCCAGCACAGCCCAAAGCGCGTTAACCCCCAGTTTGGGAGTGATTTGGCGCGGCGTTTTGAGCTGCCTAGCCTTGCAAATCCAATGCAATCAGAGCAATACCGCAAATTCCAACATGTTCCGATTTGGCACCCGAGATGCTTTTTATATGGGGATAAGGGGTATCAGCGCCTATCAACGGCAAATTAGTCAGGCGATTCGTTTGAAGCAATCATGACGACCGAAACGACACCCGAAACGGAAACACCGGTGCCATCCAATGCGCGGCAGCAGCTGCTGAAGTTGAGCATGTCGCGCCCGCGAAGAAGAGCTATCCCGAATGGCTGGTGCTGGCCGCGCTGGTAATTGCAATGCTCGCGCAGTTGTGGACCAGCGTCGTGCAGCTGTCCATCACCTCCGACGAAGGCGACCACCTACACGCAGCATACCGATACTGGCAGTGCAACGATTTTGGCTGGAACCCCGAACATCCTCCGCTGGTGAAGATCGTCGCCGGCCTGCCGCTGCAGTTCATGAAGATCAACGACCCGCTTCCGCACGCCTGCGGCGCGCAGAACACGAAGGTCGTCGATTTCCTCGCCGGTCACCAATTTGTATTCGCGAATCCTGAAAGGATGCTGACGGCGGCGAGATTTGCCGTGTCGTCGTTTGCTGTCCTGTTGCTGTGACCGTGTGGTTCTTTGCGCGAAAGATGTTTGGACTGCCGGTAGCTGTGATCTCCGGAGTACTGGTGGCATTCGATCCCAATACTTCTTGGCGAACGGCGGCACTGGTTACAACCGATGTCGCTGCGGCCGTCGGCTTCCTGCTCGCGGTCTACGCGCTTTACTGTTATGCTACTGAGCCCAACTTCACACGATTGCTGGCGCTGGGTCTGGCGACAGGATCTCGCGATATGCGTCGAAGCATTCCAGCCATCCTGCTCGCCGTCATTCTTACCCCTGTTACTGCTGGCAGCGATGCGATTTTCTTTCGTCGCGAGGAGCGTGGCCGACAGGCTGCTACGTTATGCAGGCGCTCTTGTGGTGGTAGCCGCAGTTGCCTTGACAATGCTCTGGGCCTGCTACGGTTTTCGTTACTCAGCCCGACCGGGGGGAGCGGCGGTCTGGAGTCCGCCCAGATTGCCGGTCGCGCACGGCTGCGGTAGCAACAAAGGTTATTCCTGCGCTCGAGTCGTGGCACGTCCTACCCAGGCATACCTAGTCGGATTGCAGGATGTAGTGGTGGGGTCGGAGGTGGGAGACCGTCGTTCCTGTTGGGCAAGCTCTACCACAGCGGGAAAGTGGTTTTACTTCCCGGTAGCAGCGGCCATCAAATATACCTTGCCAGTCCTATTGATGGTCGTGGTCTCTCTGCTGTCGTGGAGCTTCTGGAGAAGTCAAGCTCGAGGCAGTTGCTTTTCCTCATAGTACCCGCTCTTGTGCTACCTCACTTTCAGCATGAACTCGAAGCTGAACATCGGCAGCCGGCATCTGCTGCCGGTACTGCCTTTCCTCATCGTCTTTGCAGCCGCAGGGTCTTGGAATAGTGCCCGCCGCAGTAAATGGACGATCATTCCCTCTGGCCGCGCTGCTGGCGTTCCATGCCGCCAGCTCTTTACACGCGTATCCGAACTACCTCAGTTACAGCAACGAGCTGTGGGGTGGACCAAGCAGAAACCTATCGCTATCTTACCTATTCGGATGCCGACTGGGGCCAGGCCCAGAAGATGGTCCGCGCTTACGTCGACAAGACTCGTCCGGCGAATTGCTTCTTCCTCCGCACATACAACAACCTGAATGCCGACTATGGGATTCCTTGCGCTGGCATCTCGGAAATCCAGTGGGACCCGCTCCAGACGCCCTATACGGGCACAATGATCGTGAGTAGCACGCGTCGTGGACGGGGTCGGAGCTTGCGCGGGGTGAGCGTTCAGACCCGCCGCGTCTTTCAAGACCTGAAACCGACTGCAAAGCTGGGGGCAGCGCGCTATTGGTTTATGAAGGAACGTTTGACGTTGAGTCCGATCGTTGCCGTCCAACTGGCATTCAAGGCCAGGAAAGGAGGGCGAAGATGATCCTCAACTTGCCTTGAGCTGACGCCCAGAAAGCCGCTGCTCTGGATCCTAGCAACGGCGATGCCCACGTGGTGATGTGTTCCAGCTATCAGGCTCTCGGTCAGATCGACAAGGCTGAACAGGAGTGCAACACCGGCCTCGAATTGGTTCGTAAGGATCCGCAGTACGGCCCCGAGCAGGTAAAGTACCTCGAGGATTTCATCGCCAGGAAGGGCCTGAAGATTTACAGCAGCAGCGCGCCGACGCCGCAGTGATGCAACTTCCAGGCTCTTATCCAACTATGAGTTCTTCCTCTACACCAGTTGTCACGACTCATCCCAACGAGGGATTTGTGCAAGAGCTCGCGCCACTGCTTCGCCTGCGCTGGCTGCAGCTGCTCGTGCTTGCCGGATTACTGGTCGCGGTGGGCGTCGTTGCCTTCCAGATCAAGTTGTTCGTCCTGGATCTGGATATCTGGTGGCACTTGAAGGTTGGCGATTGGATCGTCCAGCACGCCGCGTTTCCGCACAACGGCATTCTGTCGCGCACCGCGGCCACGCGCCCGTGGATCGCCTACAGCTGGGGGTTCGAAGTTCTGCTCTCGCGCTTCTATGCATGGTTTGGGCTGGTCGGCATCGGCCTGTATGGAACGCTGCTGACGCTGGCAGTCGCCTTCAGCGTTTACTGGATGGCGCGGCGGCTTTCGGGAAGGTTCTGGATGTCGTGCGTGTTGGCCGCGACAACTTGCTACTCGTTTCTCTTCCTGATGATGCCGCGGCCGGTGTTCTTCTCGATCATTTTGTCCTGCGTGAGCCTGACGTTGATCTTGCAGGCGCAACGGCACGGACGCATGCAGACGCTCTACTGGCTGCCGCTGATTTTCTTCTTGTGGGCGAATCTGCATATCCAGTTCATCTATGGGCTGGCGGTCCTTGGATTGTTCGTCGCCATCAACGCGGCACAGCGCCTCGGCTCGCGTCTGGGGATTGCGCCAACATTCCTGGAAAGCCCAACGCTCCCGCTCCCTCCGCTGATCGGTGTGTTCGCCGGCTGTGTGCTGGCGACGTTGATCAGCCCATATTCGTATCACCTTTATGGCGTGATCTTCGCGTACTCGCGCTCGACGCTCATCTACTCGATCATCAAGGAGCTCCAGCCGGTAAGCTTCCGCGGATATGAGAATTTCGCTGAGCTGCTGCTGGCCGGTGCTGCGTTCTATGCCGTTGGCTGCCGCAAGAAAGTCGATCTGTTCAAGCTGGCTGTGCTCGTCATGGCCTGCGTCGTCGCCTTCCGCACCATGCGCGACTCGTGGTTCCTCTGCGTGATATCGGCAGCATGCATTGCCGATATCGCCGTTGCAGACGCCGCGCGCGATCCGGCCGAGAAACCTTGGGAGTTGGCCAGCGTCTTTGCGGTAGTTGCAGTCTTGCTGCTGCTGTTGAGCGGCGGAACGGATTTCACCACGGCCGGCCTCGATCGAACCATCAGCCACCGCTTCCCGGTGAGTGCCGTCAACTTCATCCACCAGAATCGCCTGCCCGGACCGCTTTACAATACTTTCGACTGGGGCGGCTTCCTGACGTGGTATATGCCGGATTATCCCGTCGTGGTCGATGGCCGCACCGATCTCTACGGCGACGAGCTCAACCAGCTGCTGTTCGACACCCAGAACGGCGAAGCGTCCTACAAGAGCGATCCTTACCTTAACGAAGCCGGCCTCGTGTTACTGCACCGGCAGGATGGACTGGTTTCCACCCTGGCGCTGGACCCGCGCTTCCAAAAAGTCTACGAAGATCAGATCGCGACTGTGTTTGTGAGGCAGTGAACTGAGCCAGCAGAGCTGGCATTCCGGCCGAGGTTTAAGGGCGTCTCATTCGTTTCGCGCTAGCGGGACCGCGGCTAGAAGATTCCGCTGCGATAGATTACCCACCAGCTCACAAACAGCGAAGCGAAGGTTTCTACTACTCCCCATCCCAACGGCATAAAGAACGCTCCACAGCTGAGCACGCCGAACAGCAGCCAAAAGGATTTCTTCTGCGAATCCAAGTCGAGTGGTCTCCAACTTCGTGCGCGTGCCGATGATCGCGTATAGCACGAACGCAACGCAAGTTGGCAACGATGCCTGATTACATTCTGCGTCACGGCCGGTAGAGCTGCGCTTTAGCGCCGCGTCGGCCCAAGAAACCAACTAGAAGCTATCCATAATGAATCGGATCGGTAACCTGCGACTTCCCTCAGGGGCTAAAGCCCAAATGTTTGCGCCTCTGGCGGCACGGCTGAAGCCGTGCCCTTTCAAAAACGATTTATGAGATAGCTTCTAAGCAGTTGCTAACGCCAGCCTGAAGGTTGGCTCTACTCGCAATCCTTAATCGGCAACGGCGACCTGCGCCTGCTCTTCCTGGGGCGTTGCAATCGGAACAATGCTCAGGATGTCGGTCTGCACTTTGTCCCACTGCTGAATGAGCAGGCCTTTGTTTTCGAACAGCTCGCGGATTTTCACCGAGTTCCACCCGACAACCTCCTCGAGTATCGGAACCAGAATCGCCAGCGCGCTGTCGCTGATCACCGAGCGCTTGGCGATCGGCGCCAGATACTTGTTCTCCGACACCGCGATGGTGAAACCATCACGCCGGTTGATGTGCAGCATCACGTGAATATCGGAGCTGCCGTCGCCGACGTAAACAATGCGGTCGGGTCCGGTCTTCAGCTTCTCCAGCAACTGATCGATCACCGCGACCTTGCCGTAGCCCGCGGTCACCTGCTTGATGCGCTCGATCTCGCCGGAGTCGTTGTACTCGAACTCCGTGCCGTAGATGTGGTCGGGCGGAATAACGCCCTCCAGCGCCGAGCAGATCACCTCGACCGGCGCGGCTGAAATCACGTAGAAATCGAAGTGATAACCTTCCACCTCGTCCGACAGGAAGCTGTACAGCGCGTCGATATTCGGCTTCAGCCGCACGCGCTTGCCAGTCTCGTAGAGATGCTCACGACGAACCCGCGAGCGGAACTCGGGATCGTGCAGCAGCAGATAGGCGAGTTCGCCCCCTTGCTGCACCAGGTTCAGCTTCGTCATGCCGGTAGTCTTGCGCTCGAATTCAGCCGTGGAAATTCCCAGCAACTCGCTCAACACGTATCCCGAGTCGTTGAAGCTCAGCGTCTGGTCAAAGTCGCTGGCGAATATGTATCGCTTCTTCGGGATGAATTTCTCTGGAACCATTGGCGTCATTTCGGATTCTGCGTCGTTCATTTGGCGCATACACACTCACTTAGAAATATTTGTAATGGGATATCTGATTAGATTCTTCAACTTCGCGAAAGATGATGAATTTGGGATGAACCGTGCAGCGCGAAGTCATCCTTTAGACAGAAGATAGCGATGCTGCGAAGCGACTGTGCGTTGCGGCTTGCGCTGGAGTCGGATGCATCAGGCTGTCACGCGCTGCCAGAAATTTCTTGACTGCCATACTCAAACTGTCGAGTTCCCGCTGCAGCAGCGCCGCAGCTGTGGCGATGCCCTCCTTATCGCCTGCGTGTCCCTGCTGCTCCAGCGCGTCGGCGGCGTAATACGCGCGGGTACCGCAGATGGTGCCGGCCGACGCTTTCAGCTTGTGCGCCGCTCGTGCCGCGGCATCGCTGTCGTTCTTCTCGATGGCCCGCACGATGATGGGCGGTATCACGCGTGAATCCTGCAGATACAACTCGCACAGCTCCGCGAAGATCTGCTCGTCGCCGCCATTACGTTCCAACGCTCGCGCAACATCCAACACTCCGGGATCGGTGAACAGTGCGGGGCCGATGCTTACGACACGATCCGACGGTCCGTGTGCGCTGTTCTGATAGATGATGTGCAGCAGCTCCTGCTTCTGCACCGGCTTGGCCACGTAGGCGTCCATGCCGGCTTCCAGACAGCGCTCGCGGTCGCCCTTCATGGCGTGCGCCGTCAGCGCAATGATGGGCACGTGCTTGCCCGTGCCTTGCTCCCGACCGCGGATTTCGCGCGTGGCATCCAGGCCATCCATCACCGGCATCTGCACGTCCATCAGGATGATATCGAAATCGGTTTCCGTGCTCGCTGCCACCGCGGCCTCGCCGTCTTCGACCAGCGTGACCTGGTGACCTTCCTTCTCCAGCAGCCGGGCCAGTAAACGCTGATTCACACGGTTGTCTTCAGCAGCCAGAATGCGCAGCCGGCCATGTTGCTCTTTCTCCCAAAGATCGGGTTCCTGCGTCGGCGCGGTGAATGAATTCTTGTCCTTCAGCACCCGAACTATAACGTTCAGCAGCTCCAGCCGCCGGATGGGTTTGATGATGTAGGCGGAGACGCCGAGCTGGCGACAGCGGCTGATATCGTCGGAGCGCAAACCCGCGCTCAGCATCAGGATGGTTGCGCTGGTGAATCTCGGATTCTGCCGGATGCTCTCCGCCAATTGAAATCCATCCATGCCCGGCATGCTGCCGTCGATCAGGATCAGTTGATACGGCGTGTTGCAGCCCACGGCCGCTTCCATTGCCGATAGCGCACGCATGCCGCTCTCCACCGAATCCGGCTTCATGCGCCAGCGGGTCAGCACGGCGGTCAGGATTTTGCGCTGGGTGAGATTGTCGTCGACGATCAGCGTCGAAACTCCCTTCAGGCATTCCGGGATCGCCGGGCTATTGGCGGCGCCGGCGGAAAGCGGAACTACGACATGAAACTCGCTGCCTTGCCCCGGCTCGCTGTTGACAAAGATTTCGCCACCCATCAGCCGTACCAGACGTGACGTGATCGCCAGCCCCAGACCGGAACCGCCATAACGGCGGCTGTGCGAAGAGTCGGCTTGCGAAAAAGCTTCAAAGATCACGCTCTGCTTATCATGTGCGATGCCAATGCCCGTGTCGCGCACCACCATCTGGATCATGTTCGGTCCGCGCTCCGGCGCGCCGTCCAGTGTGACCACTACTTCGCCCTGATCGGTGAACTTGATAGCGTTGGCCACCAGATTCAGCAGAATCTGGCGCAGCCGGTGCGCATCGCCCACCAGAATGTCCGGCACCGAAGGACGAATGTCGTAGACCAGCTCCAGCCCCTTCTGATGAGCCCGAATGGCGATACCTTTTAGCGTCGAGCCCACAACTTCGTGGATGTTGAACTCGAAAGAATCCAGCTCCAGCCGTCCCACCTCGATTTTGGAGAAGTCGAGAATGTCGTTGATGATCGACAGCAGCGATTCAGCCGACAACTTCACCGTCGAGAGGTACTCGCGCTGCTCGGGCGTCAGATTGGTCTCCAGCGCCAGTTCAGTCATGCCAATCACGCCGTTCATCGGAGTGCGAATTTCATGGCTCATGTTGGCCAGAAATTCGCTCTTGATGCGGTTGGCGATCTCGGCGTCTTCCTTGGCCTTGACCAGCTGCTGGTTGACTTCCGCATGCTCCGCCAGCCCCTTCTCCAGTTCGCGCTTGGTCGCCTGAATCTCGTTCTCCCGCCGCTCGATTTCGGCGAGCATGCTGTTAAATCCCGTGCCTAACTCTGCGACCTTGTCATGGCCGTCAGTGGCAACGCGGATGGTGTAATCCTGCTTCCGCGTCACCTTCGCCATGGCGCGCGTCAGAACCGACAGCCGCTTGCAGATTTTTCGCCTGCGCAGGACGTCCGCGAGCCATCCAACTCCAAACGCCAGCAGAATCAGGGCGGCTGTAGTCATCGGCGCGCTCCATCGCTGCTATTGCAACTTTCCAGCAATAGGCAGGTGCCCGCGGGGACGACGAGGGGACGGCTCATAGTCCTGATATCGGCGAGAAGCCATTCTGCTTAAGCGAAGTTGAGAGAGGATTCAAAATCTTAGTCACCTTCACTCAACTTTTAGCGACGACGCCCTTAAGGCTGTTATAATCAATCTCATTCATGGCAAGAAAGCGTCTGATTCGCTCTACTACAGTTCTTTGCGTTCGCCGGGACGGCAAGGTGGTCATGGCTGGTGACGGCCAGGTGACCCTCGGAGAAGGCGTAATCAAGCACACCGCCCGCAAGATCCGCCGCCTCTATCAGGACAAGATTCTCGCCGGCTTTGCCGGATCCACTGCCGACGCGTTCTCGTTGTTTGCTCGCTTCGAGTCGAAGCTGGAGCAGTATCACGGCAACCTGGGCCGCGCCGCGGTCGAGCTGGCCAAAGACTGGCGCACCGACAAAATGCTGCGCTCGCTGGAAGCGCTACTGCTTGTCGCCGATCAGGGCCAGACTTTTCTGATCAGCGGCCAGGGCGATGTGATCGAGCCGGACTCGGGCATTGCCGCCATCGGCAGCGGAGGCCCGTACGCTACCGCCGCGGCGACTGCCCTGATGGAACATACCGAGCTGTCTCCGCGCGCCATCGCCGAAGAGGCAATGAAGATCGCCGGCAAGATTTGCATTTATACGAACGACAAGGTCACGATTGAAGAGCTGTAGAAGCAGTTTCGAGTTTCAGGTTTCGAGTTTCGGAAGACACTGCGAAATCTCGTTTACCGGCATGCTCGACGTGACAGCCCGAAGGGCGAAGTGATTAGCCCAGCGCGGAAGCGCTGGGTGTAGACGTTAAGAGAAATCGAGAGTCCCTTCAGGGACGACAGAAGCACGAGTCGTTGTTGGTGCACTCGACCACAGCAGGTCCCTCGACTAGCGCTCCGCTCGGGATGACAATCTTGAGGTGTGGACGCTCTAACTGACAACCGACAACTGACAACTGATTTCTGACAACCGACAACTGAGGTTTGTATTTGGCCATCTATCTTCCCGCAACCGCTGATGAAGAACACGTAGCCCTCGACGAGCTGACTCCGCGCGAAATCGTGCGCGAGCTCGACAAATATGTCGTCGGCCAGAATCAGGCGAAGCGCGCGGTCGCTATCGCGCTGCGCAATCGCATGCGCCGCCAGAAGCTCTCGGCCGAACTGGCCGAAGAGGTCATCCCCAAGAACATCATCATGATCGGCCCCACCGGCGTGGGCAAAACCGAAATCGCGCGCCGCCTGGCCAAGCTGGCCAACTCTCCCTTCATGAAGGTCGAGGCTTCGAAGTTTACCGAAGTCGGCTATGTGGGGCGCGACGTTGAGTCGATGATTCGCGACCTGGTCGAGATCGCCATCGACATGGTGCGCGAGGAGAAGCTGGAAGACGTCGCCGACAAGGCCGAGATGAACGCCGAAGAGCGGCTGCTCGACCTGCTGCTGCCATCGATGCCGGCGCAGGTTCCGCCCAAGCCTGCGCTTTCCGGCGATCAGCCGCAGATCGGCTTCAACATCAATAGCGAACCGCTGCTCGCCGGTGAGCCGGGCTCGCGCACGCGCGAGAAACTCCGCCAGCAGCTGCGCGAAGGCAAGCTGGACGAGCGCATCGTCGAGCTCGATGTCCGCGAAAAATCGATGCCTGCCTTCGAGATCATCAGCAACCAGGGCGTCGAGGAGATGGACGTCAACATCAAGGACATGCTGCCCAACATCTTCGGCCAGCGCACCAAGAAGCGGAAGATGAAGGTCAGCGAGGCCTTCGAATATCTGATCCAGGAAGAAGAGCAGCGACTGGTCGACATGGACCAGGTCACGCGCATCGCGGTCGAGCGCGTGGAGAACTCGGGCATCATCTTCCTCGACGAGATCGACAAGATCGCCGGCCGCGAAGGCGGCCATGGGCCTGACGTTTCACGCGAGGGCGTGCAGCGCGACATCCTGCCCATCGTCGAAGGCACGACGGTCAACACGCGCTACGGCATGGTGCGCACCGATCACATCCTGTTCATCGCCGCCGGCGCATTCCATGTCTCCAAGCCCAGCGACCTGATTCCGGAACTGCAAGGCCGCTTCCCGATTCGCGTTGAGCTGCAATCGCTGACGGTTGAGGACTTCATCAAGATCCTTACCGAGCCGAAGTCGTCGCTCACCAAGCAGTACACCGCGCTGCTCGACACCGAAGGCCTGAAGCTGGAGTTCACACCGGAGGCGCTGGCAGAGGTCGCGAACTTTGCCTTCCGCGTGAATGAAGGCACGGAAAACATCGGCGCGCGCCGCCTGCACACCATCATGGAAAAGGTGCTGGACGTAATCAGCTTCGAAGCGCCCGACATGACGGAGAAACACGTGGTCGTCGACGCCGACTACGTTCGCAACACGCTGTCGGACATCGTGAAGGACCAGGATCTGTCGCGGTACATCCTGTAACTCCTAGCTTCACTCTGCGGAGCACAACGAATGCGCCCTTCCCTGCCGCGCTGCGCACGCATGCGTTGGATTGCGCCGGCGCTGGTCGCCTTGGTCTCTGCCTTTTCCCTTCGGGCGCAGGATTCGCAGCAACCTGCCCGGGAACATCGACACGCTGCGCGGCAAGCGTCAACCTCCGCGGATTCGGCCGCGGAAGCCAAGCTCGAGCGAGACGTGCAGAATCCCGTGTCCGAGTTGATCAGCCTGCCCTTTCAGAACAACACAACTTTCGACTCGGGGCCTTACAGCCGAACAGCGAATGTAATGAACATCCAGCCGGTCATTCCCATCAACATCAGCGACGGGTGGATGATCAAGAGCAGAACGATTCTGCCGCTCAGCTGGCAGCCGTATCCTGGCGAGAGCGCCAGCGGCGAGTTTGGACTGGGCGACACGACGCAGACGTTCTTTCTCGCGCCGCGCGGCGATCGAAAGTTGATATGGGGCATCGGGCCGGCCTTCGTTATTCCCACCGCCACCAGCACGCTGTTGGGCCAGGGCAAGTTCAGCATGGGCCCATCGATCCTTGCGTTGTCTCAGCCCGGCCACTGGACCATCGGAGCGCTCATCAACAACGTGTGGTCGGTTGCAGGTTCCGGCAGCCGTCCGCCGGTAAACGAGATGCAGCTGCAAGCCTTCGTGACCTACCAGATGAAAAAGGGGTGGTATGTCGCCACCTCACCGATCATCGAGGCTAACTGGAGAGCGGCGAGCGGAAGCGTTTGGCTCGTCCCCGTCGGCGGCGGAGTGGGCCGAGTGACCAGGATGGGCAAGCAGCCGATCAACGTCACCGCGCAGTTCTATGGCAACGCAGCGCGTCCGACGGGCTCCTCGCCGTGGAGCATGAGATTGCAGTTTGATCTGCTCTTCCCGGAAAAGCCGAAATAGGCCAACGGGCGGGAACCGCTGAGAAAGCGCCCCCGGGTGAGTTGTCATCACGAGGAGTGAGTTGTCATCACGAAGAGTAAGTTGTCATCACGAGGAGTGAGTTGTCATCACGAGGAGTGCTTTAGCACGACGAGGGATCTGCTTTCCGTGGCAACAGCAGGATCATGTACTCTTCGTCGATGTAGCGATCGCCGATCTGCAGCGCGTTAGGTTCGACGCCAAACGAAGTGAAGCCCAGCGAGCGATAGGTTGCGATGGCCACAGCTTGCGTGGTGGTAACGCTCAGGATGATCTGCTCCAGTCCCTCGATCTTTGTGGCGCGATCTAGAACCGTCTGCAACATCCGCCGCCCGATTCCCTGGCCGCGCAATTCCGCGCTCAGATAGACGCCCCAGATGCGGCCTTTATGGCGCGACTTCGGCTGGGTCTCCCTGACAAATCCCGCTGTGCCGCGAAGTTTTCCATCAGCAAAAACGCCGAAGACAAAGTTGTTTGCTGGATCGGCGGTCAGACGACGCTGGATTTCCTCACGCGACAGCTTGAGATGATCTTCGACCGACGAGCTGAAGGCGGCGGGGTCCCGCTCAAGGGCTTCGAGGCGGCAATGCCAATAGGCTTCGACGTCGTCGCTGGTCAGCACTCGGATTTCAATGGAATTCATTTCGCAAGCAGGCCGGGTTTTCAGATTCTCCAGCACTTGGCCAAGACGCAACAAAACCCTGGATAGTCACCTACGAGAACGTTTTGAGGTACGCGCTCCACGTTCCAGGGCGCGATTGGACAGTCCACCAGTCTCTCGCACCGCGCGCGTGGTCTTGAGAATGCCACGCAAGGCTTCGTTAACCGCGTCTTCGCTGGGAAATGCTTCCGCTACGTCCGGATGGAGAAGGACTACGTTCGATCCCTTTCGATATTCCGGGTAGTGCTTGCCACGTACTCCGGCGCTCATGGACGCGAAATCATACTCCGGTCGCATATCGTCGCGGTTTCGGCGCTCAATCGGCTTCTTCATAAATATGCGACTAAGACAGCAGCCCAAGGCGTCGCAGATCATCCTCGGACCATCCAACGTCCGCAATCATGGCCTTCAGCGTTCCTATGGGGAACGTGTCGCGAAGGTGGTGATAGGCTACAACCACTCGCCTCTCATCGTCGTGGCGATAGATATGATGGCTGCCGCGGGTGCGCGTCAGGCGAAATCCATCCGCGTGCAATGCGCGAATCACCGCCCGCGCAGTAACGCCACGCGGTAGTTCAGGCATAATTGACTGCCACCGCGGCCGTGGGCCACTCCAACGCGCCATGTCCGGGATCGATTGGCACAGCTTGTCCGGATTCGCGGAGGTCTTCCAAGTAGAGCTCGATGGCTTCGCGAGCGTTCGCCAAAGCCTCTTCGTAGGTCCGCCCCCATGTGTGGCACCCCTTCAGCGCTGGACAGAAAGCGTGATGTGCCTTCTGACCGTCTTCGGTCTGATCCTCTTCCACGACGACTTGGAAAACATACGATTTCATAGCGCTCACCTCCTTGGCCCCAAAACTCCCGGTTAGTCTTCTCCTACCCGCAGCACCGCCAGAAAGGCTTCCTGTGGGATATCGACGCGGCCGATGCGCTTCATGCGCTTCTTGCCTTCCTTCTGTTTCTCCAGCAGCTTGCGTTTGCGGCTGATATCGCCACCATAGCATTTTGCGATGACGTTCTTGCGCATGGCAGCCACGGTTTCGCGGGAAATGATCTTGGCGCCGATCGCCGCCTGAATGGCGACTTCGAACATCTGGCGAGGAATCAGTTGTCGCATTTTCGAGACCAGCGCTTTGCCGCGATCGTAGGCGAAGTCGCGATGCACAATGATCGACAGCGCATCGACCGGATCGCCGGAGACAAGGATATCGAGCTTCACCATCGGCGAATCCCATGCGCCGGCAAGGTGATAGTCAAGCGACGCATAGCCGCGCGAAACCGTCTTCAGCTTGTCGTAGAAGTCGAGCACGATCTCGTTCAGCGGTAGCTCGTACTGCAGCATCACGCGCGTAGAGCTGACGTACTCGAATGATTTCTGCTTACCGCGCTTCTCTTCGACCAGCTTCAGAATTCCGCCGACGTACTCTTCGTTGGTGAGGATCGTCGCGAGAATCACCGGTTCTTCGATCTTGGCGATCTCGCTGGGATCGGGCCAGCGCGAAGGGTTATCGACCTCGACCACGGTGCCGTCGGTCAGGGTGATCTTGTAGCGCACGCCGGGTGCGGTGGTGATCAGGTTGAGGTTGTATTCGCGCTCCAGCCGCTCCTGGATGATCTCCATGTGCAACAGTCCAAGAAAACCGCAGCGGAAGCCAAAGCCCAAAGCCACCGAGCTCTCCGGCTCGAAGAAGAACGACGAGTCGTTGAGCCGGAGCTTTTCCAGCGCTTCGCGCAGCAGGGTGTGCTCGTGCGCGTCGACGGTGTAGAGACCGGCGAAGACCATCGGCTTCAGTTCTTCGAAACCGGGCAGAGGCTCGATCGCGGGATGATTGTCGTCGGTGATGGTGTCGCCGATCTTGCAATCGGCAACCGTCTTGATGGTCGCCGTCAGGAAGCCCACTTCGCCGGCGCTTAAGGACTCCACTTCCACCGGTTTCGGAGTAAGCACCCCGAGCGTCTCCACATCGAACGTCCGCCCATTCGACATCAGCTTGATACGCTGGCCCTTGCTGAGCACACCTTGTATGACGCGCGCCAGCACTACCACTCCGCGATACGAATCGAACCACGAATCAAAGATCAGCGCCTGAAGAGGATTGCTGGCGCGGCCTTTTGGCGGTGGAATGTGCTTGACGATCGCTTCCAGCACTTCAGGCACGCCCTGGCCAGTCTTGGCGCTGATGCAGAGCGAATGCGAGGCATCGAGGCCGACGGCGCCTTCGATCATCTCCTTTGTGCGCTCGATGTCGGCGCTCGGCAAATCGATCTTGTTGATGACGGGAAGGATCTCGAGGCCGTTATTGATCGCGATGTAGGCGTTCGCCAGCGTCTGCGCCTCGACGCCCTGCGACGCATCGACCACCAGCAGCGCGCCCTCGCATGATGCCAGCGAGCGCGAAACTTCATAACTGAAATCCACGTGGCCGGGCGTATCGATCAGGTTGAGCTGATAGGTTGTGCCGTCCTGAGCCGGATACATCATGCGCACCGAATGCGCCTTGATGGTTATGCCGCGCTCGCGCTCCAGATCCATCGCGTCCAGCACCTGCGCCTGCATCTCGCGCGCCGTCAACGAGCCGGTCAATTCGAGCAGACGGTCCGCAAGCGTGCTCTTCCCATGATCGATATGGGCGATGATGGCGAAATTGCGGATGAGTGAGGGATCCATGTCGGGTAGAGTTGACTTTCAGGTCAGCGGTTAAGCTGTAACAAGTTAGGGACTTTCAGCCCCGGAATCGTGGAACGCTAGTCTCAGTCGTAGCTCTCTGGGCTGTATTGATTCTAACAGGCAATCCGCACTTGCTCTGCCTACCTGACAAGCACCCGAACTCTATAACCGTCATCCGCCGCTTGCAGGATTGCTTCCCAGCCGACTTGCACAGCGGGCAATTTCGCGCCCGGTTGCAATGTTGCCTGGACCATGAGCTTCGGCTTGATCGCGGACACCGTCATGGTCAGTACACCGGCTTCGTAGTTTGCATCGGCAGTGCGCTCGCTGTGCGTGACGTAGTGTTTTCGCAATTGCAGCAGACGCCGGTACCACTCCAGCATCTCTCGATTTTGAGCGCTGTCGGCCCAGGTGAGCTTAGAGCGTTCGAAGGTCTGCGGGTCTTCCGGATCAGGCACCTGGTTGAAGTCGAAATCCTTGAACTCACTGCGACGACCTTCGCTGACAGCTTTTTTCAACGCGGCATCCTGAAAGTCCGCGAAGAACTGGAATGGCGCTGACTCGTCGTACTCCTGGCCCATGAAGAGCAGAGGGGTGTGGGGCGCCAGCAATAACAGCGCTGCGGCAACCTTCCGCGCACCTCGTGGGATCAATGCAGTCAATCGCTCACCCATTGCGCGATTGCCAACCTGGTCGTGATTCTGAATGCAAATGACATTCGCGGGCAGCGGAACGCCCTTTGCGGCGGTACCGCGCGGCGCATTCCAGAAGCGAAAGTGTTCGCCCTGGAAAACGTAGCCCTCGCGCAGTGCTCGCGCGATCTGCCGCGGATCGCTGAAGTCCTGGTAATACCCCTGTCGTTCTCCGGTGAAGAAGGCGTGAATGGTGTGATGGAAGTCGTCGCTCCAGACGGCGTCGAGTCCGTATCCACCTTCGCTAGCCGGCTTGACGTAGCGCGAATCGTTCTCGTCGGTCTCGGCAATCACGCAAACGCGGCGGTTCAGCTGTTGCGCCAGCTCCTGCACGCGAGCCTGGATCTCGGCGACGATGTGCTGCGACGAATCGTCCTTGATGGTTTGCACCGCATCCAACCGCAGGCCATCGAGACGATACTCGCGAATCCAGTACAGCGCATTCTCTACCACATACCGGCGGACATGCTCGCAACATTCGCTGTCATAGTTGATCGCATCGCCCCATGGCGTTTTGTGATGCGAAGTGAAGTACGGCCCGAACTGCGGCAGATAGTTACCTTCCGGGCCGAGGTGGTTGTAGACGACATCAAGAATGACGGCGAGACCAACGCGATGCGCCGCATCAACCAGTCGCTTCAGGCCATCGGGACCGCCATAGGTCGAGTGCACGGCGTAGGGCGAGACACCATCGTAGCCCCAGTCGCGCGTACCGGGGAACGCGGCTACCGGCATGATCTCGATCACCGTGACGCCAAGCTGCTTGAGGTAGTCGAGCTTGCGAATCACGCCGTCGAATGTGCCCTCGGGCGTGAAGGTTCCAACGTGCAATTCGTAGATCACGTAGTCGCGCAGATCCAAGCCCGGCCAGTGCTCACTAAGATCGCTCCAGTGAAAAGCTTCGGGATCGACGATCTCCGGTCGGGCCATGAACGCCATCGGGTAGCAAGCGAGAGACGGGATCCGGAACGGCCAAACCGTCGTCCAGCAAATAAAGGTAGCGATCGCCTGCGGACGCCGGCACCGCAGCGACGAAGTCTTCCCCGTCAGGCTGCATCGGTATATCTTCCATCATGCCGCCGGGCCGCATCAGGCGCAGCGAGAGCTTGCGCTGAAAGGGCGCCCAGACGCGGAATTCAGCAACTTCACCATTCAGCGTGGCGCCATAGAATTGCCTTTCGGCGGTGAGCTTCACGCCACATCAGACGTGAATCTCGGCATAAGGGATGCACATATCCGAAGGATCGGTAAAATCGGGATGCATGTTGATCCTCGCGTCCGCTTCCCCGCGCCGAGCCGAACTATTGCGCAACGCCGGCATTTCCTTCACCGTCGATCCGGCCCATGTGCCCGAGGAGCCATCGCCAGGCGAGTCGCCGCTCGCCTATGCGCAACGCCTGGCTCGCGACAAGGCGCTTGCCGTGCTGGCGCGGCATCCGGAGGACACCGTCCTCGGCGCCGACACGGTTGTGGTTGTCGATGAGCACTTGCTCGAGAAGCCAATCGATTCAGGTGACGCGGCCCGCATGCTGCGCTCGCTGTCAGGCCGCAAACACGAAGTCATCACCGGCGTGTGCGTTGCCAACTCGGGATTCCAGCAGACCGAAGCGGAGGTGACGCAGGTTTCGTTCGCTCCACTCTCCGACGACGAGATCGCCGCCTACATTCGCACGGGCGAGCCCACGGACAAGGCGGGCGCGTACGCCATCCAAGGCATTGCATCGCGCTGGGCGAAGCAAATCATCGGCTGCTATTTCAATGTAGTGGGATTGCCGGTACCGCGCGTTTACCAGCTACTGCGAGCGGCCGAAACGGCCACAGGCGTCAAACTACTCTGAAGCCTCTCTTACTTCTTTTCTTCCGGCGTGGTAGCGACGTTGCTTGCCGAGTTGGCGGTGTTGCTGGTCGAGTTGGTGGTGTTGCTGGTCGAGTTGGGCTTGTTGCCGGCGTCATTTCCACCCATCGATGACTTGAAATTGCGGATGCCCTCGCCCAATCCCTTACCAAGCTCTCCAAGCTTTCTTCGGGCCAAAGATCAGGAGGCAGATGATCAAGATGACCAGCAGGTGCATCGGTGCGAATAGTCCTCTTTCCATAAAGACCTCCCAAGGAAGAGCCCGATGCAACCGCAGTCGAAGCAACGGGTAGCAGCTTCTGAGCAGATTCTAGGCTTTTGGCAACAGGAGAGTCAAAAGGATGCGCACTTATGGAATCGCCTGAATCAATCTCGCCAGCAAAGCTGCGCGGCGCGGCAACTCTGAAGCGACGACGTGCTCGTGCGCGGCATGCGCTCCGTCGCCAACGGCTCCCAGACCATCCAATGTCGGTATCCCGATTCCAGCCGTGAAGTTGCCGTCCGAGCCACCGCCGACGGCGATCTCCCGCAGCTGGAAGCCAAGCTGGCGAGCGATGGAGCGAGCCAGCGTAAACAGCGCCGCAACCTGCTCCGTGCGCTCTAACGGCGGACGGTTGATGCCGCCTTCGACCTCAAGCTTGCATGCCGGGTTGGTGGGCCGCAGTTGGCGCACTCGCGACTCCATCTCTGCGCCGTCGCTCTTGTGTGCGATTCGGAGGTCGAGTTCGGCGATCGCTTCGCTGGGGACAACGTTCGTGCGCGTGCCACCGCGAATCACGCCGACGTTGAGGGTGATGCCGCGCTCCAGATCGGTCATCTGTGAGACCGCCAGGATCTGATGCGCCAGCTCCAGAATTGCGCTCTGGCCCTTCTCGAAGTCGAGGCCGGAGTGTGCCGCGCGCCCGGTGACCTTCAGCCGAAACGCGCCGACACCTTTTCGCGCGGTCTTCAGCGCGCCGCCGGGGCCCGACGGCTCGCATACCAGAACCCCGGCGCACTGCTTTGCCAGCTTCTCGGTGATGGCGCGCGAGGTTGCACTGCCGGCTTCTTCGTCCGACACCAGCAGAAGCTTCACCGGACGCGGCAGCCCGCCGTCGGACTCCCGCAGCGCCCAAAGCGCGAACATCATCTGCACGATGCCGGACTTCATGTCGAAGACACCCGGCCCGTAAAGCCGCCCCTGGCGCTCGCTCCACGGCATCGTTTCCAATGTGCCAAGCTCGTATACCGTGTCGAAGTGGCCGAGCAGCATCACGGGCTTTCCGCGGCTCGTCCCGGCAAAGTTGACCTGCAGATGATTGCCGGCCTCGCGCTGGCGATGGATCTTGATCTCGCCGCTCAGGCATTCGAACTCATGCGCCAGGAATTCTGAAAGTTCGTCGCAGGCTTTCTTGTTGTGCGTGGGCGACTCGCGCAAGACGATCTCGCGAACGCTGGCGACCATCTCGTTCTGGCGCGCGGTCAGCCAGCTCAGGATGGGGTTTACTGCGCTACGCGATTGCTTCGTCTTACCCATGTGCGTCTTGATGAGCAGCCGGCGGATTTAAGAAGCTGCTGAAAAGCTCCCGTCCGCTCGGCTTGTGCCGCCGGCTCAGTAGAGGAAATAAAAGGCTATCGGCACGACTGAAGTCGTGCCCTGTTACATAGCGCTCGCGGAACGACTCAGCGGCCTGTGAAGCCGGCTCAAACAGAAAATAAACCGCTTAAACGCTGGCCTGAAGGCCAGCACTACCCGATCGGCCTCGCCTAAAGAGTTCTTCAGCCGCCTGTGAAGTCGTGGCCTGATACAAGGCAAATAATCGGCAATCGGCAAATGTATAATCGGGGTTTACTTTTGTCCATGACAGATTCGCCCCAACCCACACCTGCAAGCGCCGAGCCGCTGCAGATCAAGATCGGCGAGCTGATGAAGCTCCTGCCGCATCGCTACCCGATGCTGCTGCTGGATCGTGTGATCGAGCTCGTCCGCGCCAAGCGCATCGTCGCCATCAAGAACGTCACCATCAACGAGCCTTTCTTCGTTGGACATTTTCCGGACTACCCGATTATGCCGGGGGTCCTGATCGTGGAAGCCATGGCCCAGGCGGGCGCCGCGCTGCTCTTCACCGAGGTCACGGATCGCGAGGGTAAGCTCCTGGTGTTCACCGGAATCGAGCGTGCCCGCTTCCGGCGGCCGGTTACGCCGGGTGATCAGCTGCGCATCGAGGTCGATGTGCTGGCGTTTCGTGGCACCGCGGGACGTCTGCAAGGCAAGGCATATGTCGACGGCAAGCTTGCCTGCGAGGCGGTGGTAACCTGCCGGCTGCTCAATCGTCAGGCGCCGGCGACCTCGGAAGCCGAGCCTGTCTCTACGAGCCCAGCGTCATAACGTCAGCATGAGTATCCATCCGACGGCAATTGTCGATCCTTCCGCCAAGATTCCCGCGTCGTGCTCCATCGGACCGTATTGCGCCATTCATGCGGGAGTGGAGTTAGGGGAGAACTGCGAACTGGTGAGCCATGTCGTATTGGGTGGTCCCAGTCGCTTTGGCAGCCATAACAAAATCTATCCTTTCGCGGCGCTGGGCATGGATCCGCAGGACATTACTTATGCCGGCGAGCCCACGCGGCTGGAGGTTGGCGACCATAACATCATTCGCGAGTACGTCACCATCACGCGCGGGACGATGAAGGGCGGCGGCGTGACCCGCGTCGGCAGCCACGCGCTGATCATGGCCTACGCGCATGTGGGTCACGACTGCGTCATCGGCGACCATTCCATGCTGATCAATGCAGCCACTCTGGCCGGGCACGTAACGGTTGAGGAGTGGGCGGTGGTGGGCGCGCTCTGCCCGGTGCATCAGTATGTGCGCATCGGGGCTCACGCCTATGTTGGCGGAGGGACGACGATCACGCAGGATGTGCTGCCGTACTCGATGACCAGCGCTGAGCGCGACACGCACGCTTACATGCTGAACAAGGTCGGGCTACAACGTCGCGGCTTTTCGGGCGAGAGGATTGCGGCGCTGCACCACGCGTTCAAGGTATTGCTGGCCTCGAAACTCAATACATCACAGGCCGTGGCAAAGCTCCGTAGCGAAGGCGCGCCGGGTGAGGATGTGGAAGCGCTGTTGCAGTTCATCGAAGGATCGGAGCGGGGAGTGATTAAGTAGGGATTAGGGGCCAGGGGCTAGGGGTTGGCTCGCTGCTCGGGCTGGCAGCCTGCCCCATTGCACATCTGTCATGGAGAAAATCGGTCTCATCGCCGGCAACGGCAAGTTTCCCTTCCTCGTGCTCGATGCAGCGCGCTCCAAAGGGCTGCAGGTTGTTGTCGCGGCGATCAAAGAAGAGGCCTTCCCCGAGATCGAGCAGCACGGCGCTGCTGCCGTCTACTGGCTATCGCTGGGCGAATTGTCCAAGCTCATCGAGACCTTCAAGCGCGAGAACATCACTCGCGCGATCATGGCCGGACAGGTCAAGCACAAGCAGATCTTCAGCAGTATCAAGCCCGACTGGCGGCTGGCAAAGCTCTTGCTCTCGCTGACGACGCGGAATACCAACTCGCTGATCGGTGCGGTGAGCAAGGTTCTCGCCGATGAAGGCATCATGCTGATGAACTCGACCGAACTGCTGGAGCCGATGCTGGCGACGGAGGGCGTGCTAACGTCGCGCGCGCCCAGCGATTCCGAGCGCACCAATATTACTTACGGTCATGCCGTCGCCGATCATCTGTCGCGCTTCGATATCGGCCAGACTGTCGTCATCGCCGAGGCAGCCTGCGTCGCGGTCGAAGCGATGGAGGGCACCGACGCGACGATCCTTCGCGCGGGAGAGATCATGCAGTCGCCGGCGCTGGGCAAAGAGCCTTCGACCCTGAGCCGCGCGCTGACGGTCGTGAAGGTCGCCAAGCCGAATCAGGATATGCGCTTTGACGTCCCGGTAGTTGGGCTGCATACCATCGAGACGATGAAGCAGGCGGGCGCAACCTGTCTGGCAATTGATGCCGGCCGCTGCCTGCTGCTGGACAAGGATGCCTTGCTGGCCGCAGCCAACGGCGCGGGAATTTCGATCGTGGCTGAGACGCGTGTCCACCACATTCCGCATCATCGAGAATTAGGGAATAGGGGCTAGGGATTAGGGGCTGGGAACGGCTGTGTTTTGCTTCACGGAACCACCATAAGCGACAATCGCAAAATGCCAAATAGCGGCGACAGATTGCGCGTCGGAGTGGTCGGCTGCGGCGCCTTCGGACGCAATCACGCTCGCGTCTATCGCGACCTACAGGCAGAGCCGTCGCAGGGCGTGGAATTCGTCGGCGTCGCCGATCTCGATTACTCTCGCGCGCAGGCGATCGCCAGAGAGTTTGGCACGCGGGCATTTCATTCGGCCGACGAGCTGATCGCAGCCGGGGTGCAAGCCGCGTCAGTCGCGGTCCCGACCATTTCTCATCTCGAAATCGCGCGCCAACTGATGCGGAGCGGCGTCGACGTTCTGATTGAAAAGCCACTCGCAACGAGTATCGCCGAAGCCGACGAACTGATCGCACTCGCCCAACGGCACCAGCGCGTTGCGCAGGCTGGTCATCTGGAGCGATTCAATCCCGCAGTCCGCGCCACCGTACCTTTGCTCACTCAGCCGATGTTCTTCGAGGTGCATCGGCTCAGCGTCTTCACCCCGCGCTCGCTCGACGTCGATGTCATTCTCGATCTCATGATTCACGATCTCGATGTCGTGCTGTCGTTCGTCAAGTCACCGGTGAAGGAGATTCGCGCGGTCGGATTGCCGATCCTCTCGTCCAAGGTCGACATCGCGAATGTTCGCATGGAATTTGAATCGGGCTGCGTCGCCAACTTCACCGCCAGCCGCGTGAGCACCGAGCGCATCCGCAAGCTGCGCTTCTTCCAGCCGCATCAATATGTGTCGGTGGATTACGCCCGCCAGGATGTGCTGGTGATCACGGTCGACGAATTGCAGCCTGAGGCGGCAGGGATGGATCCGTTCAATCCCGCCAGCGTGGCTGCCAGCGCCTTTCCCGGCATCACACCATTCAAGCCGCAGGTTGAGCAGCAGGAACCGCTGCGAGCCGAACTCAGCAGCTTCCTGCGGGCGGTGCGCCAGCGTTCTGAGCCGGAGGTGACGCTCGAGGACGGCAGGCGAGCGCTGGCGGCGGCGATGCAAATCGTCGACGCGATTGCCGAACATAGCCGGCGCGCACATTTAATGGAATTGACTCGCGGCTAAAGCTGTCCTACGCTTGCGGAAACAGCCATGTTGGAAGAACTGGTGACCATCTCGAAGTTCGTGAGCCTGGGCGAGGCCAAGCTCGCGCAGGGCAAGCTCGTCTCGGCCGGCATCTCGGCGTTCGTTTGCGATGAGAACATGCACGCCATGAACTGGCACATGGGCATGGCGCTGGGCGGTATTCGCCTGCAGGTACCGGACAGCCAGGTAGTGCGCGCGCTGGAAGTGCTGGATGACTTCGAAGCGGACGAGTCGGAGGGTCTGCTGATCGAAGATGAAGACGATGAGGATATGGAAGAGGTCGCCTGCTGCCCGGAATGCGAGTCGCTGGAAATCCGCGAAGTAGCCGCCAGCAATCCCCGCCAGATCACGCTGTGGTCGTCGGCCATCCCAATGCCGGAAGCGGTCAATCAGGTCAGCCGCCGGTGGAAGTGCCTGATGTGCGGATACCAGTGGCGGGAAGCAGAAGAGTAGCTTGTCGAAGTGACGAGCGGCGACAGTTACACAACTACTAAATTCGCCACTCAAGTGCCAAACCGCACTTTACACCCCGGGCACGCGGCGTTACTATTCCCATTCAATGGAGACGGTGCTTGATGAGGTGTGTGCAAGCTGCGGCAGCCGGCGCTTGCCGGACGGACACTTCTGTCTCTCTTGTGGCAGCCTGCTCACCGATCCCTCGTCTGCCTTAGCGGACAAGTCGCATTCCAACCGCGTGCCGGATACAGCTGACAAGATCGAATATGCAGGCTTCTGGCTCAGATTCCTGGCCGGGGCCGTGGACCTTGTCCTGGAAGCTCTTGGGGCGCTGCTGGTAACGGTTGTCCTCGACTTCGTGCTGCAACGCTTCGGGCGGATCTTTGGAATTGACCGTTGGGATGCCAAAGTCTTTGCCGGTTTTGCTTACATTTCGATCCTGGCAGTGGGCTCGTGGCTCTATTGCGCCTTCATGGAGAGTTCTTCGTGGCGCGCAACCGTGGGCAAGCGTCTGCTCGGTTTGCAGGTCATGGACCTGGAAGGCAAGCGTATCTCTTTCGGCCAGGCGACGGTTCGCCACTTCATGAAGTTCCTCTCGCTGTTCTGCCTGATGATCGGCTTTCTCATGGCTGGATGGACGAAACGCCGCCAGGCGCTGCACGACATTCCTGCTGATGTGCTGGTCATCCGCGTGCCGGCAAAAGGTTCCTCTCCGCTGCTGGGACAATGAAGCGTCGGTGGGAATAGCTTCGGAACGAAATGATTCCACCCGAGGCTGCGGTAAAATCCGAGCGTCCGAGAAAAATGGGGGTACGTTTCGATGATGCCAAGTCAGCGCGAGGTGGAAGTGCCACTCCTGCATGCTCTCCAGTCTCTTGGGGGCAAAGCGCCCGCACAGGAGGTTTACAAGGCCGTAACGAAACTGTTCCCGCAGTTGTCGGAAGCCGACTTATCCGAGCGACTTTCGAGCGGCGGCAACAAATGGACGAATCGAATTCAGTTTGCTCGATCGAGTCTGGTCACTAAGGGCGAGCTGACTAGCGCGGGGCACGGCGTGTGGGCGGTTACCGAAAAGGGACTTGCTCGCTTGAAGGGGAGTGATCCCCTTCCAGCACCTCATGTCGATCAGGTTAGCGAAGTGGAGTTTCCGCTCCCTAGTACGAACCTGGAGGAGATAGATGAGGGGTATCGCCTATCGTTTAAACAGAAAGCTCTGGATAAGTTGCAGGATCTGTCCCCATCGCAATTTGAGCAATTTGGAGGCTTCCTGCTGAAGGGCTACGGTTTCCAGAAAATCGAGGTCACAGGCAAGACCGGGGACGGGGGAATTGATGGACACGGTGAATTAGAAGTTGGTCTTGCAACCATCAAAGCGGCATTTCAGTGCAAGCGATGGCAACAGGCAGTCCCGCCAAAAGAAGTTCAGGCGTTTCGGGGCTCATTTCAGGGGAAGGCTGAGCAGGGCTATTTCTTCACGACATCGACTTTCACTAAGGCGGCTCAGGAAGAGTCCAGGAGAATCGGTGCTGCGCCCGTCGTATTGTTTGACGGTGGCAAGATCGTCGATCTCATGATTGAAAGGCGCATCGGGGTCAGAGGGCGTCCCGTTGAAGTATATGAAGATGAGATTGACCAGCTATTCGGCCCGCAAAACACCATTGTCGGTCTGTGACCAGCCGTTGCTGATAGCGTAAGATCGAAGCAGATGTTGCAATCGTTGGCGCAGGTTCGTAAGTGGCTGGTGGTCAGTGTTTGTGTGCTGGTTGCCGTCGTAACCGTGTCCTACTGGATCGCCCGCACGCGCGTCCAGCCGCTCCTGCACAACGTTCCCAAGTCCCTCGGCATTGACATTCAGCAGACCAGCGACGGCTTTTCGCTTTCCAAGTCGGAGGGCGGCCGGACCATCTACACCATTCGGGCGTCGAGGGCTGTCCAGTTCAAGGCCGGCAGTCATGCCGATCTGCGCAATGTGCACATCGTGGTCTATGGCAAGAATCATGATCGCTTCGATCAGATCTACGGCGACCAGTTCACCTACGATCCCCAGAGCGGTGACATCAAGGCTGTCGGCGAGGTGCACATCGATTTGGTGGGGAACGAAGAAGGCCCGAAACGGCCCGATCAGGCTGCGCCCGAGGAGCTGAAAAATCCGCTCCACCTGGTCACGCGGTCGCTGACCTTCAACCAGAAGACCGGCCAGGCGAATACCGACGAGGCCGTCGAGTTCAAGACCGAGCAGGCGGTCGGCTCGGCGAAGGGCGCCTTCTACGACTCCAAAGAGAACGAGCTGCAGCTGAAGTCCGACGTTCACGTCGTGACCACCGGCGCTCATCCGGCGACGATTACCGGCACCAGCGGCGTCCTTCAGAAGGTGCCGCGGCAGGCGGTTCTGCTGCATGCCCAGATCGAGCAGCCGGACCGGACTTTGACCGCCGATAAAGCGACGTTGCTCTTCGAACCGGACAACACGGTCAAGCACGCCGTTGCCGAAGGGAATGTTCATATCCAGGATCGCGGTTCTGCCGTCGTCGATATCACGGGACCTCGTGGTGACATCAACATGGGTCCGAAAAACACGATTCAGCAGGCGATCATTTCCGGCGGAGCCAAGTTCGACAGCCACGGCAATAGCATTGCGCACGGCTCAGCCGACACCTTCATTCTCGATTTTGAAGACCAGAACCAGCCGTCGCGCGCCCACATGGTGAAGAATGCCCGCATGAGGCAGGACCCGTCGCCTGGCAAGCCGGGAAGCAGCGGGCAGCCAATGGAGATTGCCGCCGACCGGCTCGATTTTCAACTGGCCAATGGAAACCAGCTGAAATCGGGTGACACCGTGGGCAAGGCGTGGATCACGATTCTGCCCAAGCCGCCGGGATCCAAGCCCGCTCCGAGCAACGCCAAGAACAGCAAGGACATGGGTGGAAGCAATTCCACCACGGTAGCGACGGCGGGCAAGTTCCACGCCACCTTCGACGACAATAATCACATCCAGGCGCTGCACGGCGCGCCCGATTCGCGAATCGTCTCCAGCACGCCGGGTCAGCCCGACAAGACCAGTACGGCGGACAAGGTTGACGTAACCTTCGATCCCGATGGCGGTTTGCAGAAGATCATCCAGACCGGCAACTTCGAGTATCACGAGCCTTCCGGCAATCCCAACGCCGGCGGCCGCGCCGCTTTTGCCGACGCGTCCACCTACACGCCCAATGACCAGATCCTGCTGTTGCAGGGCTCGCCGCGCATCATCGACGGCGGCATGACCACGACCGCCGTGCATGTGCGCATCAATCGCGACACTGGCGAAGGCTTTGCCGACGACGACGTGAAGACCACCTACAGCGAGTTGAAAGCGCAGCCCGACGGCGCGCTGCTGGCGAGTTCCGATCCCATTCACATCACCGCTCAGCACATGGTCGGATTCAAGGATCCGGGTGTGGCCCACTACACCGGCAATGTCCGTTTGTGGCAGGGCGGCAATGTGGTGCGCGCTCCCAAGATCGACTTCGACAATACCAAGCGCGCCATGGTAGCTGAATCGGATAAGACGCAGAAGATCACCAGCCTGTTCGTGCAGCGGTCGCAAGACGGCAAGATCACTCCGGTCGACGTGATCGCCGATCGCATGACCTACGTCGACGAAGAGCGTCGCGCCCGATACAGCGGCAGTGTACTGGCCAAGAGTCCGACCGCGACGGTGACCGCCGAGCAGATCGACGTGTACTTGAAGAAGGCGGATCAGGATAACGACCAATCCCAGACGGCAGCGCAGAAGCCGCAGCCACAGCAGGCGAGCCAGCAAAAGGGACCGGTGCTGCCGGGCGCAGATGCCCCCAGCAAGATTGATCACATGGTCGCGACCGGGAAGGTTGTGGTCACTGAACCGAACCGCCGCGCGGTGGGCGACAAGCTGGTGTACACCGCCGATGACGCCAAGTATTTCCTGACCGGCAGATCGCCTAGCATTTTTGATGCCGAACGCGGCACGGTATGGGGCGATTCGTTGACTTTCTACAATCACGATGATAGGGTTTTAGTCGAGAGTAAGCGTTCTTCCCCCACCATCACACGTGCTCGTACCACGAAGTAAATGCAGACTTTATCGGCTGAGGAGATCGGCAAAAGTTACCGCGGTCGACGGGTCGTCTGCGATGTCAATTTCCATGTAAAACAGGGTGAGGTTGTGGGGCTGCTGGGGCCGAACGGCGCCGGCAAAACCACCAGCTTCTACATCGTGGTGGGCCTGATTCCGGCTGACAGCGGGCGAGTTCTGATCGATGGCCAGGAGATTACCCACGTGCCCATGTATCTTCGGGCGCGTAACCACGGCATCAGCTACCTGCCGCAGGAGCCGTCGATCTTCCGCAAGCTGACGGTCGAGGACAATATCCTGGCGGTTCTGGAAGCGCAGTCGATGTCGTGGCACGAACGCCGCGAGCGCATGGAGCGGCTGATCGATCAGCTGGGGCTCCAGGTCATTCGCAAGAACCGCGGCTATGCCCTGTCGGGTGGGGAACGCCGGCGCGTCGAGATCGCACGTTGTCTCTGCATCTCGCCCTCGTTCATTTTGCTGGACGAGCCTTTTTCCGGAATCGATCCCATCGCGGTACTGGATCTGCAGAGAATTATTTTTGATTTGAAGGCTACTGGTATCGGGGTGCTGGTGACCGATCATAATGTTCGTGAGACGTTGTCGGTGACCGATCGCGCTTACATTATTAACGAAGGAAAAATTTTCCGTACCGGAACGCCGGATCAACTTGGAAATGATGTAGAAGTAAAGCGAGTTTACTTAGGCGAGAGCTTCTCGTTAGTTTAGAATTTGTGGCGAGGGGCAGACGCTCCTCAGGGTTTCCATTCCATGGCCTTATTGCAGCCCAGATTAAATCTCAAAGTTTCCCAGAAGCAGATTCTGACCCCTGGGCTTGTGCAGATGGTCAGTGTGCTGGCGCTCAACAAACTTGAGCTGGCCGACATGATCAACGCTGAGTTGACGGAGAACCCTGTCCTCGAGGAGCTGGACGACTCCGTCCCTCTCCTGGATGAAGTTTCCGCCCGCGAAGAGCAGAAGGAGCGCGACAGCTCGCTGGCGGCGCAAGAGCAGCAGGCCGAAACCAAGGAGGAAAAAGATCCCTTCGAAGAAATAGACTTCGGCTCGTTCTTCTCCGAGTATCTGGATCCCGGCCTCCGCACTCCCATCGAGATGGAGGACACCGAGAAGCCGTCCTTCGAGAATTTCCTCTCCCGGCCCAGCACTCTGACGGATCACCTGACGTGGCAGCTGGGATCGCTGCACGTCAATGAGGACGTGTACCGCGCAGCCGAGCTGGTGATCGGCAACTTGAATGAAGAAGGCTATCTGATCGCCACCGATGACGAACTGCTCGGCTTGGCGCAAGAGGAAATGGCGACTTATACGCAGCCGTCCGCCGTCGCCGCTGCGGCAAGCGAACCTGCCGACTCGCCGTCATCAGTAGCTGTTCCGGAGCTGCCGGGCATCGCACAGCCCGATATGTCACACACGGGTGCGCAGGCGGAAGCCGCCGACTTCGGTGTAGCCGTGGCGGAAGCGATCGCCGAGGAAGAAATTCCCTTGGCGGAGGAAGAGTTCCCGACCTTCGCAGCGCTGCCGCAAAGTACAGCTCCAGAGATCCGGCGCCCGAAGTTAGTCCCGCCCCGGACCGCGCCGGCAAGAGTCCCTTTCAGCCGTGACGCTCTGCGCGAAGCCATCGATCTGGTCAAGCAGATGGACCCGATCGGCGTGGGCGCGCGCGATCTGCGCGAGTGTCTGCTGGCCCAGCTGCACGATCTGAAGCGCGTTCCGCGCAAGAACGGCAACGGCACGCATCAGGCGGAACTGGAAGCCTTGGACGATGCCATCGTGATCGTCGACCAGCATCTGCATGCGGTGCAGAACAAGCATTTCAAGGAAATCGCCAAGGCGATGGCCCGTCCCGTCGAAGCGGTGATGCAGGCCATGGACTTCATTCGCACCCTCGATCCGCGCCCCGGCCTGCGCTACAACAAGGCAGAGACCCGCCTCATCGAGCCCGACGTGGCCTTCGTCAAACAGGGCGAAGAATACCTGGTTCTGATGAACGACGAGGAGGTCCCGCAACTGCGGTTGAATTCCTCCTATCGCCGGCTGCTGAGCCGCGAGGTGGCGGAGAAGGACGTTCGCAATTACGTCAAAGAGCGCTACAAGTCGGCGATTCAGCTCATCAAGAACATTGAGCAGCGCAAGCAAACAATTTTGCGCGTCTGCTATTCCATTTTGGAGCGGCAACGCGACTTCCTCGACCGTGGCATCGATCAGCTGAAGCCGATGATGATCAAGGAGGTTGCGGAGGAGATCGGGGTACACCCATCGACCGTCAGCCGCGCCGTAGCCAACAAGTATGCTCACACCCCGCAAGGCGTCTTCGAGCTTCGATACTTCTTCAGCGAAAGCGTCAATGGGCCTGAGGGCAGCAGCACCTCGCTGCTCATCCTCAAGCGCCGGGTGAAGAAGCTGATCGAGGAGGAAGATCCCGCCAAGCCGTTGACCGACGAGCAGATCACCCGCATCCTCCAGTCGCAGGGCATCCAGGTCACTCGCCGCACGGTTGCGAAGTACCGGGAGGACATGCGCATCCCGAGCACCCACCAGCGCAGAGTCAAAGACTAGCTGCTGTACCGGGTTCCGCCCGGGTTTGCTATTTGCTAAACACCAAATACTAAAATGGTAAGGGTAGCCGGAGGAACTATATGCCCGAAGAGCGAAGCCCGTCGATTGACGAGCGCATCCAAGCCCTGACGATGAACCTGGAACTGCTCCTTAAGCAAGGTGAAGAGCAAGGCAGGCGCATGGACACGCTGCATGAAGAGGTAGTGACACACGAGCGGGAAATGCAGCGCTTTCGCCGTGCGATGCGTGCTGCGCTGGAAGGGTATCTGGGCAACGGAGATGGCGGAGAAGAACAATAGAGGCAGTTTGAGAGTTCTTTATGAAGGGAGCTCAATGACCATCGAGTACTTTGGCAGACAGTATGAAATCACTCCCGCCATTCGTGACGAGGTCGAATCCGGCCTCGGCAAACTCACCAAAATCTTAGGTGACAACTTCAAAAGCAAGGTCATTCTGACCGTCGAAAAGCACCGCAATATCGCGGAGATCACGGTCAAGCGCCGCAGCGGGCACGTGGTCGGCCTGGCCGAGGCAACCGACATGGTCGCCGCCGTGGGCCAGGCCATCGAACACATCGAGACGCAGGTGCTTCGCCACAATGGGCGTCGCCGCACCACCCACCGCAAAGCCAAGGACAAAACCTGGAAGGCTCCGGTGGAAGCCGAGTCCGACGCTCAGATAGCCGTAGGCAATTCGCCGGCTACCGCTGTTCCGGTGGTGGTGCACAAGTTTCCTTCCATCGCCCGCACTACGGAAGCGCACCTGGTGCAAGCGAGCGATTCTCTGGCGTTGCGTCCGATGACGGTTGAGGAGGCCGTCAAGGAATGCGAGTTCCGCGATCGCGACGTCTTCGTCTTTCGCGACGGCAAAGGCAAGGTCAAAGTGCTGCACCGGCGCAAGGACGGCAAGATCGAACTGATCGAAGTGCCGTAACCAAGACTTGCAATCTGTGAAGAGGGGCGTCCGTCGGACGCCTTTTTCGTTTCCTCTTATTAGAACCTATCTCATAAATCGGTAGGGTTGGGTTTGTGTCAGGCGTTGGGTTTGTGTCAGGCGTTGGGTTTGTGTCAGGGGTTGGGTTTGTGTCAGGGTTGGGTTGTGTCAGGGCACGACTTCAGTCGTGCCGCACGAGGCCGTTTCCACCTCACCGCCCGCAGCTTTCGGCACGACCGAGGTCGTGCCCTGACACAAAGCGATTTATGAGATGGCTTCTAGCAATCCGGCGCTTGTCTCAAATCCGTCACACAAACTTTGCAAGTTAACTACTCAGTAAGTCGCCGTTGGGGCAACCTCGAACATCCAATACCCAGACTTGGAGGTTACGCTCTTGCGCAAGTTGGCGTTCGGCAGCGTGGTTGTCGAAACAACTCGACGGGCGCGTCTTCCATCTCAATATTCGGCTTGGTCGCTCCCCATGCGGCCTGCCGTAAGTTGGCAGCCATTATGAAGACCGGATTGAACGCTGTTCTGGATCCCACGCGTCATAGCAACGACGCACTTGAATTTGAAACCACATTGCGACGGAAGATCGTCGGGCAGGATCCCGCGGTCGAGAAGGTCGCCGAAATCTACCAGATGTTTCTGGCGGGGCTCAATCCGCCCGGGCGTCCGGTAGGCAATCTCCTCTTTCTCGGGCCGACCGGCTCCGGCAAGACGCGTGTGGTTGAGGCGATGGCGGAGTCGCTGTTCGGCGACACGCACGCCTGCATCAAGATCGATTGCGCCGAGTTTCAGCACTCGCATGAGATCGCCAAGCTGATCGGGTCGCCTCCCGGATATCTCGGTCACCGGGAGACCCACCCCCTGCTGACGCAGGAGGCGCTCAATCAGTGGCACACCGAGAAGCTGAAGCTCTCGATTCTGCTTTTCGACGAGATCGAGAAGGCCTCCGACGCGCTCTGGCAGCTGCTGCTGGGCATTCTCGATAAGGCCACGCTCACGCTGGGTGACAACCGTCGCGTCGACCTCTCGCAGTGCGTCATCGTGATGACCTCGAACCTCGGCGCTAGCGAAATGAACGAGATGATCAACGGCACCATGGGCTTTGCGCAGACGCCCGCGCAGATGGACGCGAAGCTCGATCAGAAGATCGATCGCACCGCCGTCGAAGCGGCACGGCGCAAATTCTCGCCCGAGTTCATGAACCGCATCGACAAGGTCGTGGTCTTCCGCATGCTGCGGCGGGAACATCTTGAGCAGATCCTGGAAATCGAGCTTGGCCTGGTCCAGCAGCGCATTCTACAGGCCACTGGGAATAATCAGTTCGTCTTCAGCTGCACCTTGCCGGTGAAGCAATATCTGCTGCACGAAGGGACCGACCTGCGTTACGGCGCTCGTCACCTGAAGCGGGCCATCGAGCGCAACATCGTTTTCCCGCTGGCCAATCTGGTTGCCACCGGACAGGTCAAGCTTGGTGACTTTATCCGCATCGACGTCGACGCTGCCGGCAAGCTCACCTTCGTGAAGGAAGCCGAAGGCGCGCTCGTCCCGGTCCTGCTGGAGCGCTATGGACCGGAGGCGACGGCTCACGCCGCCGCCGCTACGAAGTCGGGTCGCAGTGCGGTTTCCGGGCGAGGCACGGGAGCTGGGAATCGCCGGCGACAAAGAAGTAATAAGGGATGAGACGACAGTTCGTCTAGATCTTCAACTCTTACTTTGAGGGTTGGTGCGTTTAGGCAGCGCTGCCCTGCGGTCCTTCCAGATTGATGATTCTCGTCTCTAACTCCAGCAGCTTTGACTGGAAGGCGTCCATCTGTTCCGTGGTGGACGCATTGACGTTCGACACATCCGATTCAAGCTTCCGAAAGCGGATACCGCTGGACTGCTGGTAAGCGCCGAAGGCCCGAACAATGCGAGTCTCCGTGTCATGTGTGCGCTCGTCAATGTACTCGCTCAGCTCCCTGCTTTGCTGTTGCATGCGCGTGTCAATGTACTCGCGCAGGCGTCTTCGTCCATTCCTTCTAAGTACCGCACTGAGCTCGGCATCCATGGCCAAATCCTAACACAGAAAAAGGGTCATGATTAAGAGGCCGAACCTGGGATCACTGACCCTCGCTGCCCCCATCACATCCTCCCTTGACCTCGCCATTTACAATGCCTTCGGCTGCAAAACCGCCAGGAGACTGTATCCATGGCCGTATCCGCACCTGCCTCTGAGCTTGAGATCACATCTCTACCCGCAAATGCTTATCAGCCGTTGAAAGAGGGCGAACTCTACGTGCCGCTGGTTCCGGCCAGCGCCAGCGCGCCGGAGGTTACCGCGCGCGCGGTGCTTTGGGGCACGGGGTTATGCATTATCTTCAGCGTGGCATCGGCTTACTCCGCCTTGAAGGTCGGCCAGGGCATGGAAGCGGCAATTCCCATCTCCATCCTCGCCATCGGACTGGCGCGCGTCTATAAGCGGCGCTCCACGGTGCTGGAGAACGTCATCCTGACCGGCATTGGCGCGGCCTCGGGCAGCGTGGTCGCGGGCGCGGTGTTTACCATTCCCGCGCTCTACATCCTGCACCTCGATCCGCATCCGGTGCAGACCGTCTTCATCTGCCTGGCGGGTGGATGTCTCGGCGTGCTCTTTCTCATTCCGCTGCGCCGTTACTTCGTCGCCGAACAACACGGCAAGCTTCCCTTCCCGGAAGCGACGGCGATCACCGAAGTGCTGGTTACGGGTGAAAAAGGCGGCTCGCAGGCCAAGCTGCTAATTCAAGCCACCGTCATCGCCGCGGTTTACGATTTCTTTGTCACGACGTTTCATGTCTGGAAGGAGTATCTGAACTTCCAGTTTGCGCCGGTGATGAAGTCGCTGGCCGTTCGCCAGCGCATGGTGTTCAACTTCGATGCCATCAGCTTCATTCTCGGCCTCGGCTACATCATGGGGCTGCGCATCGCCATGATCTTCTGCGCCGGCGGCGTGCTGGTGAACTTTGTGCTGGTGCCGGCGATCTGGTTCGTCGGCAGCCACATGGGCGATGTGACGGTGTATCCCGCTACCATGCCCATTTCGCACATGACGGCGGGCGAAATCTATCGCTATTACGTGCGCTACATTGGCGTGGGCGCGATTGCTGCGGCCGGACTGGTCGGCATCCTCAAATCGTTGCGCGTGGTCGCGGGATCGTTCGGCATCGCGCTGCACGCCTTTCGTCATGGCGAAGCGCCGCACATGGAGCGCACCGATCGGGATATTCCCATCATCGCCATATTGCTGGGCGTCCTCGTCAGCGCGCTCGCCGTCGCCGCCTTCTACGGGCAACTGCACGTCAGTTGGACAATCGTCCTCGTGGGCCTGGCGCTGACGCTGCTGTTCTCGTTCTTCTTCACCACGGTGGCGGCGAACGCGATTGCGGCGACGGCGAACAATCCCGCCTCCGGCATGACGCTGCTGACCGTAATTATCTCGGCGGTGGTGCTGCTAAAGTTCGGGCTCTCGGGCACCACCGGCATGTTCTTTGCGATGGCGCTGGCCGCGATGGTGTGCGTCGCGCTATGCGTCTCGGGACAATTCATCACCGACCTGAAGGCGGGCTATTGGATCGGCTCGACCCCGGCAGCGCAGGAGAAGGTGAAGTTTATCGGTGTGGCCGCCGCGGCCGTCACCGCCGGCCTGACGATCGTACTACTCGCCAAGGCGTTTCAGTTCGGCGAAGCCGCGCCCGGCGACCTGCGCCAGGTGCTGGTGGCGCCGCAGGCCTCGGCGATGAAGGCCATCGTCGAGGGCTTTATGAGCGGGCAGCCCGCGCCGTATGTGTTGTTCGGCATCGGCGCCATGATCACCGTGGTGCTCGAGATGCTGGGCCTGTCGTCGATGGTCTTCGCTCTGGGAATTTACCTCCCACTGCAGTTGACCACGCCGATCCTCGCGGGCGGATTCCTGTCGCATCTGGTAAACAAACGTGCGGAGAAGACTGACGGCGAACATGGTCGCAGCATACGCGAGCGTGGTGTCATCGTTGCGGGCGGCTTGATGGCGGGCGGAGCGTTGGGCGGCGTCATCGGCGCGGCGTTGCGCGTCCTGCCCAGCTTCCGCGAAGATTGGATTCAAACTCCGTTTTATAACAATGAGCTGATTTCGCAGACCATCTCCGCGGTATTCTTTATCGTGCTGTGTCTGTATGTCTGGTTTGCCTCGGTCAAAGAAAAGAGGGCTTCATAAATGGATAAGGTAGGACGCTTTGTCGCAGATGCCGTGCTCGGCATCGACACAATTTGGGGCGGAGACGTGATGTGTCCGTCAGGTACAGGACGCTTCATCGCGGACTCATGGTATTCGGATGAGCCGCTGCCGGCCGCGTACACAGTGGCTTCGGCTGCGCGCGTGCGCGAGACCGGAGGAGTTGCCGGCAAGACCATCGATCGCGAGGCCGTCGAGGCGTATTTGCGCGATGTGAACCTGCCGGCTGCTATCGCCGGTGTTCGCCACGAGGCTGGCAATCTTCCCGGGCTGCGCGGGCAATACCTCATCGGCTTGGCGAACTGCCTCGAAGTTATGTGGGATCTGGCGATGGAGATCCTCGGCAAAGGCCCGGCCGTTCCCTACACGCGCTGTGTCGAGGCATCAACTGGTCGCGCGCCGGAGCCGTCGAAGCCGGAAGCCAAGCACGATCGCGTGGCCGAGCTGTTGAATCGCGCCGGCTACTCGACTACTGACAACGGTGGTCTGCTGGGCGCAGTGGACGCGTGGCGTCGCGAGCGGGTTGCGCCGATGGGTTCGGTCAAGGCGCTGGGTGCTGCTGTCATCGCTTATTTCGACAACCTCAGCGTCGCGCATCTGCTGCCCTACTTGCCGAAGGAATTCGCGCCAGTGCCACGAGCGAACATCGACTTCCAGCCCATTAAAAACGCATGGTTCTCCGGCTCGATGAACTACCTGGGCCGCACGCGCAATGCCGATGGGACGCCGAAGTACGACGCCAGTTACGAGATCAATGCTTCGCTGCAGATCAGCTTCCCGGAGTTCCAGCAGCTGGTAAGCCATGAAGTCGTGCCCGGACACGTCACCACCTTTGCCTACCTGCAGAACCTTTACGTGCGTGGGCTCGCAAGTTTTGAAGCGACGGTGCTCACCATGAACACCCGCGCTGCGACGCTGTTTGAAGGCCTCGCCAATAATGCGATCCTCATCGCCCATGGGGTCACGGAGATCGATCAGCTTCCCGACGAAGACATGCAGATTGGCGTTCTGCTGGCGCTGCTGCAGGACGACGCCAAGAATCAGTCGTCGTATCTCACCTGGGGCGAAGGCAAGCCGCAGGCGGAGATCGCCAAGATTCTGCGAAGCGATTTCCTGGTGAGTGAAGAGCGCGCCGACAAGCTCTCCGGGGCCTGGGGCCGGCATCCGCTGCTGGGCAGAATGTATTTGCCGGCATATCGTGCTGGAACCAAGAAGGTTGCGGAATTGCGGCGGACCTTTCCGCCTGAGCGCGTTCTGCCGGCAATCTACGGCTGCTTCGGATTGGTGGATATCAACACGATCGACGAGGTGCTGCGCGCCAAAGCGAAAGCGCAGGCATAGTCGCTGTCGATTACACACATCGTTTAAGCTGGTCGGATGGGCGCCAAGGAAATTGGCGACAAGCCAACAGCTGGCCTTTCATCGGGTGGAGCACCGCTTCAGCGGTGCATTTGAGGCTTTGTGATTTGCGGCTTTAGCCGCTGAGGTAACTGGAGCCCTTACCCCAGGCGCTAAAGCGCGATCTTTCTAGGGTCACTAATGTACCCCTGTAGGCGTACTCCACCCAGATTTGTGCGCAGCTGCGGCTATACCTAAAGAGAGCTAATCATGAACATCAAAACCGTTGGAGTTATCGGTGCAGGCACGATGGGCAATGGCATCGCTCACGTGTTTGCTAAAAGCGGATACTCAGTCGTGCTCGTCGACGTGGAGCAGAGATTTCTGGATCGCGGGATGGAAACGATCCGCAAGAATCTCGAGCGCGAAGTGGCGAAGGCGAAGCTAACCGCCGAGCAGCGCGACCAGGCCGTGGCTTGCCTCGCGCCCACCACCGATCGCAAGAAGTTGGGAGATTGCGACTTCATCGTGGAAGCCGCCAGCGAGCGCTTCGAAATCAAATCGGAGCTCTTCCGCGATCTCGACGCCATGTGCCGGCCCGAGGTCATCCTCAGCTCTAACACGTCCTCCATCTCCATCACCAAGCTGGCCGCGGTGACCAAGCGGCCCGACAAAATCATCGGCATGCACTTCTTCAATCCGGTGCCGATGATGAAGCTGGTGGAAGTCATCCGCGGGCTGGCGACATCCGACGAGACTTATGCGACCGTCAAGTCGCTCGCCGAGAAGCTGGAGAAGACTCCGGTCGAGGTGAACGACGCGCCGGGTTTCGTGTCGAATCGGGTGCTGATGCCGCTGCTGAACGAGGCAATGTATGCGGTGATGGAAGGCGTGGCCACGCCTGAGGCTGTGGACGACGTCTTCAAACTCGGAATGGCTCACCCCATGGGGCCGCTGACACTGGCGGACTTCATCGGGCTCGACGTCTGCCTCGACATCATGCGCGTGATGCAGGCCGGACTCGGCGATCCCAAGTACCGGCCGTGTCCGCTGCTGATCAAGATGGTCGACGCCGGCTGGCTCGGCCGCAAATCCGGACGCGGATTCTACAAGTACTAGCCTTCGGGTGAGTAGACGCCATCTCATACGTCGCTTTGTGTCAGGGCACGACCTCGGTCGTGCCGAAAGTTGCGGCCGTAAGATCAGGGCTTTCAGGCCGACGTCCCCGGCTCCCTCTTTGTTTTTGTCATCCCGACCGAGGGCTTCAGCCCGACCGAGGGATCTGCGGTTGGAGCGGCGGCCCGGGCCGCAGGGGCTAAGCCGTGGTGGGAACGGCCCCGTGCGACACGACTGAAGTGGGTGCGTGAGAACCCTGTCGTCCTCCACGCGGGTACAAGCCAACGCCTCGCGCCATCGCATGGTGGACGCCGAGGTGGCGGCGCGGCAGCAGCGGGCGGGCGATCGGCGGCGGGTGCGGCAGTTTCAACAGCGGGCACTAGCGGGGGAGCCGGAGGAGGGAGCGGGGGTGAGTTTGGCGGCCGCGAAGCGGCAGGCTTGGAGCAACAGTTGGCCACGGAGGGAGAGGGGTTGGCGAAGCTGCGCAAAGGAAAACGGCGGCAGGTGTCGGCGACGGATGAGGACAGCGGGTTTTTGCGCACGGCGAGGGCTGGGTGTTGGGCTACACGGGGGAGGTGGCGGTGAGAGACGATCATTCATCGTGGCGGCGGGGTGACGCAGCACGCGAGCGACAATGCTTCGCTGCTGCGGATGCTGGAGGAAGTGGAGCGGCGCAGTCGAAGTAGGCGGAGAAGGTCCGAGATCCGGATTTCAGGGGAAGGGTGGGAATTGGGTCCCGGGGGACTCGGAGTCCTTTTACCACTCACCCAGCGCTGAAGCGCTGGGCTTTCTTATTTTGCGCCCGAGGCGCGGGTTTGTTGGCTACTCAACGATCGTGACGTTCCACCACGATTTTGTAAACTCAGTTCTCACGCAGTCACTGAAGTCGTGCCCTGACACAAACCCAACCGATTTATGAGATAGGTTCCCGGAACGTGGCCGGACGCTGAACCCTAAGCAATTAGCGAGGGATTACTTCACGGCGACGCCGCCTAAAGGCGTCTCCGCCACATCCAGCCAGCGCTCTCCCATTCCCTTGACGAAGGTAAGCGACTCGATCCGGACCGTCCGCGGGCCCTCGTACGTCCGCCATCGCCGGCGAGCGATTTCCAACACTTTACCGGCTTCCTCGATCGTGTCCATTTTGGCGATGGTGAGATGAGGCATGTACGGCCAAGGTTCTTTGAAGTACAGAGCGTCCTGATTGAGCCTGTCGTGCAACTCGCGCAAGCGGTAAGCGCCGCGTGCCACCCGCAGGAAAACTGTAGGCGTCACCGGGACGAAAGTCTCCACATCGCCCATCGACACTTCAAAGGCGGAAAGCGTCTGGCACCACTTCTGCAGCTGGTCCACAGCCTGGGGCTCGCTGCCATTGAGGGCACGCGGAGGCAGAATCGTGATGTGTGCGTCCGCGTGAGTATGCGAAGGATGCATCTCGCGGCGCAGCTCCTCTACAAAGGACCCTACCGGGCTGCGTACGTAGGCAACCGCGGCGTATACGAGGCCAGTCATGAAGCTCCCATTATAGCGGCCACCCGGTTGCCGTTGCGCCAGTTCAGGCTGCTCATTTCCGGCTTTCGAAAACTGGAACTGTTGCTCGGCCTGGCGCATCTACCGATCATGCTTTCCCGTCCCGACACCACCGAATACGCTGAGTACTACAAGAACTACATTGCCCGCGTTCCTGATGGGCCGCTGACAGATTTCCTCACCCAGCAGGCAAAGCAGTATCGCCATCTTCTAGGCAAGGTTTCCGACCACGATGCCAGTGCTCCCACTGCCCCCGGGAAGTGGAGCATCAAACAGGTGTTAGGGCACATCTGCGACACCGAGCGCGTCATGGCGTATCGCGCTTTGCGCTTTGCCCGCGGCGATTCGAAAGAGCTTCACGGCTTTGAGCAGGACGACTACGTTCGCGAAGCGGCCTCCAACTCGCGTACCCTTCCAGATCTGTTGGATGAATTTGACAGCGTGCGCCAGGCGACGGTTGCTCTATTAAAATCGCTACCTCCAGGCGCGGACACGCGAGCGGGCCTTGCCAACGGAAATCGCGTGACGGTTCGTGCGCTCGCCTATATCGCCGGCGGCCATGCGCAACATCATTTCGAGCTCTTGAAGGCTCAGCTCAGCCGAGCCGCTGCCCCGGCCCGATGACACAAGGCTCACGAGCTAAGAAGCGTCGTCCGATCTCGTACAGAAAGCTCGGTGACGGCCACAGCCTGGATATGGTCTAATCGGGGACGCTTGTCGTCGAAGGAGCTGCTATGCCCACCATCACCACGAAGGACGGAACGGAAATCTTCTACAAGGATTGGGGTTCGGGTCAGCCAATCGTGTTCAGCCATGGTTGGCCGCTCTCGGCCGACGACTGGGACGCGCAGATGCTGTTCTTCCTGCAGCATGGCTATCGCGTGATCGCCCACGACCGCCGTGGCCATGGACGATCGACTCAGACTGGCGACGGCCACGATATGGACCATTACGCCGACGACCTGGCCGCTCTTACGGCTCATCTTGGTTTGAAAGACGCCATCCATGTGGGGCACTCGACCGGCGGCGGTGAGGTGACGAGATATCTGGCTCGACGTGGCGAAAGCGGAGTTGTGAAGGCGGCGCTGATCAGCGCGGTGCCACCTTTGATGTTGAAGACGGCGGCGAATCCGCTGGGACTGCCCAAATCCGCGTTTGATGATCTGCAGGCGCAACTCGCAGCCAATCGCTCGCAATTCTATCGCGACCTGCCGTCAGGGCCGTTCTATGGCTATAACCGTCCGGGCGCGAAGGCCTCGGAGGCGGTGATTCAGAACTGGTGGCGGCAGGGAATGATGGGCGGCGCCAAAGCGCACTATGACGGCATCGTGGCCTTCTCCCAGACCGATTTCACGGAAGACCTAAAGAAGATCACCGTTCCGGTGCTGGTGATCCATAGCCAAGACGACCAGATCGTTCCCTATGTCGCTGCCGGTCCGCTCTCGGCAAAGCTGTTGAAGAACGGGACCCTGAAAACCTATAAGGACTTCCCGCACGGCATGCCCACGACGCACGCGGACACGATCAACGCCGACCTGCTGGCGTTCCTCAAGGGGTAGTTCACTGACGGAGGCTTCCTCCCGAGGTCGTCAAGCTTCACTGCTGAAGCATTGTTATACTGATAACAATATGGGGATTGTAAAAAACATAGCCGCCATCGCCAAGGGCATGAGCGTCACCTTTATGGAGATGTTCAAGCCGACGATCGTGGAGAATTATCCCGACGGGCCCGGTCCCACGCGCGGCGCGATGTTTCAGGACCGCTTCCGCGGCATGCACGTGCTGCAGCGCGATGAGAACGGTCTGGAGAAGTGCGTGGCCTGCTTCCTTTGCGCCGCCGCTTGTCCCTCCAACTGCATTTACATTGAAGCCGCCGAGAATACCGAAACCAATCGCGTCAGCGGCGCCGAGCGTTACGCCAAGGTCTACAACATCGACTACAACCGTTGCATCTTCTGCGGCTACTGTGTTGAAGCCTGCCCGACCGACGCCATCACCCACGGCCATGGCTTCGAACTGGCGACTTACAACGCCAGCAATCTTGTCTATCGCAAGGAGCAGCTGCTCTCGGGTACGCCCGCGCACATCGGCGCCAACGCCGTATTCAATCACGGCGACAACTACCGGCTCGCACCCAAGAAATAAGCTCGCTGCCTCATTAAAATTCTCTCCCTGGCGACTGTCAGGCCTTCAACTGCCCCAGCAGGCCATGCACGGGAATTCGAATCCACGCCGGCCGCTGCTCCAACTCGTACTCAATCTCCATCAGCGTGCGCTCGATCATGTAGGCTCCCAGCAGGATGTTGAACTCGTCGGCCTGCTGTGGCAGGAACGGCGCGGCTGCGGCGGCTTGCAGATATTCCCTGAGGAATATCGTGCCGACCCAGCGATTCCAGGTCTTGGCCCACTTTTCCAGTTGAGGGTGGGCTTCGCGGCTGGGCACGATGCCGGGCACGTCGCCGAAGAGCGCCGCATGAGAGACGTAGTGGAAGGAGCGCATCATGGTGGCAACATCGCGCAACGCCGAGCGCTTGATGCGGCGTTCGCTTAGCGAGCGGCTGAAGTCGCCCTCGAAGTTCGTGATCATCCAATCGCTGCCGGCAAGCAGTACGTTCGACAAGTGATAGTCGCCATGTCCGCGAATGCGATTGCCGGACATACGCTTGTCGCGCAGTGCCAGCAGGTGTTGGCGAATTTCTCCTTCCCGGTTCAGCAGCTCGTTGATGTCGGTCTGCGCCTCTGCCGGCAGCCCGCGCACTCGGCTGCGCAGTAACTCGAAGGAGCGGTTCAACTGACCCAGCATTCCGTGATACACACCTTGCCGGTAAAACGTGGTAAACGGCTCGGGCGCGAAGTCGGGAATGTCGGAGCGGCTGCTCAACGCGGCGTGCAGCTCAGCCGTGCGGCGCGCCAAAAGGCGAATGCTGTCCAGATAACTGCCCAGCAATTCGGCAATGATCTGCGGCACCGGATCGCTCACCGGCTGCAAGAGCGCCGGGTCCATCAGGTCGTGAATGCGAGTATCGTCATGAGGAATTGCCAGCGCATGTTCGAAGAACAAACCGAGGTGATCCAAGGTGTAACGCCAGCCGCCGGTCGCGTTCGGGACATAGCAGATCAATGTGCCCACGCAAGTCTGCCCGGCAACGGCGTTTTCGTGGAACCTCCGGTAATCGAGCGAGCCCAGCGCCCGCGGAGTCGCCTTGAAGGACGTTTGCTCGCACAGGAACTGCGGGACTTCTTGCCCCGGGTTGATACCCTCTTCCAGCTTGCGATACAGCTTCAGCACGAAGTCGGTGCCAAAATTGATGACCGTGAAACATTGATCGGTCTGCTGCGGAGCTGGCTCCAGGTTCGACTTGGCCGAGGTCCAGGCTTGGCGAAATTCGCGCGTGTGTGCGCCGACCAGCTCACCCGACTGGCCACGAATGCGTTTTCGCCGGACGATAGCCCGCAACAAGGCGTCGCTGAAGTCGCGATCCATGGTAGCTGCGAAGAGCACCGCCGACACTTCCTCGCCGAAGCCCTCCAGCCGCGCCAGCACCGCATTGGAATGATCGCGCAATATCGCATCAGCCTTTTCGCCGACGGCCATCGAAATGGGAGCCAGGTAGGTTTCCGGATCGTTGTCGCTGTACTCGACATTCAACGCCAGCAGATGCGATGAAGTATCCGGCAGCCACAGCACGCCTTGCATGGAGACCCCGGTAATGTAGCGGCGCTTGCCCAGAAACCACGGGCGCTCGCGCAGCATCCTGGGAATGAAGGGCTGAAGCCGTTCCATCATCTCCTCGGTGAAAACGTTCTCCACCGATTCAATCTGCAGCACCGGTACCTGCGGTGCACCACTGACATTCAAAGACTCTTCGGTGATCTCACGCGGCTGCAGATGGAACCAGTAATAGGCATGCGGGCCGAGGGACAACAGATAGGGATTCTCGGTGATGACCGGGAACTTGGCGCGCCCATACAGTTCCACCGGCACCATGCCTCGGTAACTCGCCAGGTCGAGCTCGGCAAACTGCGTAAAGCGCGACAGGTTGGCGACCACCAGGATTCTTTCGTCCTGAAATTGGCGGATGAAGGCCAGCACCTTGCGATTGCTGGGATAGAGAAACTCCAGCGTGCCGCGTCCGAAAGCAAGAAATCGCTTTCGCTGCTGGATCAACCGCTTGGCGAACCACAGCAGCGAGTGCGAGTTATTTTGCTGCGCCTCGACATTGATGGTTTCGTAGTGATACGCGGGATCGATGTTGACCGGCAAATACAAGCGCTGCGGGTTGGTGCGCGAAAATCCGGCGTTGCGGTCGGAACTCCACTGCATCGGCGTCCGCACGCCGTTGCGATCGCCCAGGAAGATGTTATCGCCCATGCCGATCTCGTCGCCGTAGTAGATCACCGGCGTTCCCGGAAGCGCGAACAGGAGTGCGTTCATCATCTCGATGCGCGGGCGATCGTTTTCCAGCAGCGGCGCCAGTCGCCGCCGGATGCCAAGGTTGATCCGCATCTCGCGATCGCGCGCATAGGTGCGGTACATGTAGTCGCGCTCTTCGTCGGTGACCATTTCCAGCGTCAACTCGTCATGGTTGCGCAGGAACATCGCCCACTGGCAGGTTTCGGAAATGGGCGGCGTCAGCTTCAGGATGTCGGTGATGGGATAGCGGTCTTCCATCCGCAGTCCCATGAACAACCGGGGCATCACGGGAAAGTGAAACGCCATGTGGCACTCGTCGCCGCTGCCGAAATACGCCGCCGCATCCTCCGGCCACTGATTCGCTTCGGCCAGCAACATCCGATCGCGATACTTTTCGTCGACGTGCTTGCGCAGCTCGCGCAATGCGGTGTGCGTCTCCGGCAAGTTTTCGCAATTCGTGCCTTCGCGCTCGAACAGGTACGGCACGGCATCCAGCCGCAGTCCATCGACGCCAAGATCGAACCAGAAATCCATCGCCGCGAACATCGCTTCGCGAACCTCAGGGTTGTCCCAATTCAAATCCGGCTGGTGCGAATAGAATCGATGCCAGTAGTAAGCCTTGGCCACCGGATCCCAGGTCCAGTTCGAGGCCTCGAAATCCTTGAAGATGATGCGCGCATCGCGATACTTCTCCGGCGTGTCACTCCACACGTAGAAGTTGCGCCAGCGCGTGCCCGGCGCGGCGCGGCGCGAACGCTGGAACCAGACGTGCTGGTCGGATGTGTGATTCAACACCAGTTCGGTGATGACGCGCAGACCCCGCCGATGCGCCTCGCGCAAGAATCTCTGGAAATCCCTGAGCGAGCCATAAGCCGGATGGACGTCGGTGTAATTCGAAATGTCGTAGCCATCATCGCGCAGCGGCGAAGGACAAAACGGCAGCAGCCATACCGCCGTCACCCCGAGATCCTCGAGATAATCCAGCTTCTGGGTCAGTCCGACAAAGTCGCCGATGCCATCCGCGTCGCTGTCAGAAAACGCGCGTACGTGAACTTCATAGATGATCGCGTCTTTGTACCACGTCAGGTTGGGAGAGAGATTCATTCGGCTGTTAGTTGAACAGAAATCCGCGTCGACGGCCAGAAAAGCCGTTGCGCGGCCAACCCAGACTTGGATGAGGATTTGGCCCGGATGGGTGCCGGAAGTTTCTTGAGCCGCAGCGGTTTGCCGCCAGCCGGTCGCGGGCGCCGGGCGGAAAAACAGCAAAAATATTTTGCCAAACCCTTGACCTGCCGCTACAATGTATTAATATACGTCGATGCGTATATTTATTCGATGTCGAAACTTTCGCGCCATGTCGTGATTCATGAGCTGATCTCGCAACGGGAGATCGGCAGTCAGGACGAGTTGCGGAGGGCGTTGTTCCACCGCGGACATCGGGTAACGCAGGCGACGCTGTCGCGCGACATTCACGAGCTGGGGCTGGTGAAGACGGCGGATGGCTACAAACTGTCGCAAGGCGAAGAAGGCGAGCTATCCCTTCCGTCGATCGAGCGTCTAATTCAAACGTTCGTATACGACGTGAGGACGGCGCTGAACCAGGTGGTCATCAAGACGAGCCCGGGCAGCGCCCAACCTGTTTCGGCGGCAATTGATGCCGAGGAGTGGGATGAGGTGGTGGGAACGATCGGCGGTGACGACACGATTCTGGCGATCACCACCGATAGCCGGTCTGCTGAAAAGCTGGCGCAACGTTTGCGCAAGTATTTTGCTTGAGCGATGAAAAACGGCATACAACCCGCGATCTTCGGAGCTACCGGATATTCCGGCTTCGAGCTCGTGCGTCTGCTCGCGCGTCATCCCAGCGCGAAGAAGCCGATGCTGCTGCGGCGCAACGGCGAGAGCGGCGGTTATTCCGATCTTAGCGAAGCGTATCCGCAGCTTGCGGGAAATGGCGGATTTCCGTTCCACAGCTTCGACTGGCAGGAGATGAAGAACGCCGGCGTGGATGTTGTCTTTCTTGCGACGCCGCACGAGTTCTCGCGTGAGGTTGCTCCCGAGGCGATTGCGCAAGGTTTTCGCGTGGTCGATCTGAGCGGTGCCTGGCGTCTGAAGCAGGCCGCGAATCGTAGCGTCTACGGTTTTGTAGAGAAGCAAGATGACGGGGCGCTCGACAGCTCGGCAGTTTACGGATTGCCCGAGCTGCATTCCAGCGAGATCAAGGACGCGCAGCTATTGGCGAATCCTGGCTGTTACTCGACTTCGATCATCCTCGCGCTCGCGCCGTGGATTCGCGCCGGCTTTATCGATGTCGAGCACGGCATCATTTGCGATTCGAAGTCTGGAGTCTCGGGAGCAGGAAAGACTCCGTCGGCGAAGACGCACTTCGTGGAAGTTGACGGGGACCTTTCGGCGTACAGCGTTTTTGGACACCGGCACTCGGGGGAGGTGCTGGAGCAGCTCGGGATCGGCGGCGGATCGCTGCAGTTCACTCCGCATCTGCTACCGATCCCGCGCGGCATCCTGTCCACGATTTACGTGAAGCTGGCGAAACCGGTGAGCGCTGACGAGCTTGAGTGGTCGCTGCGCGAGTTCTATGCGGGCAAGCCGTGGGTGCGGGTTTTCGGCGCTGCGCGCCTGCCGCAGATCAAGTTCTCGCTGAACACCAACTACTGCGACATTGGCTTCTCGCTTTCGCCTGACGGCAAGCGCGCGGTGATTGTGTCGTGCCTCGATAACCTGCTGAAGGGCGCGGCGGGCCAGGCTGTGCAGAACATGAACCTGATGTTCGGCTTCGATGAGAAAGAAGGGCTGCAATGAAGCTTGTGATCAAAATCGGCGGAGCGGCGCTCGACGACAAGGAACTGGTCAGCACATTTGCGAAGACCATTCCCAGCCTCTGCCGTGAAGGGCACAAGCTGGTCATCGTTCACGGCGGCGGAGCAGCGCTGACTCGCACGCTGAAGCAACTCGGCTGCGAGTCCACGTTCGTCAACGGGCTTCGCGTTACTGATTCTCAGACGCGCGATGTTGCCGTGATGGTTCTGGCCGGCCAACTGAACAAACAGCTGGTCGCGGCCATCGGCGAAGCAGGTCAACCCACCATCGGCATCTGCGGTGGCGACTTGCGTATGGTTCTGGCGTCGAAGAAAAAGCAGCCCGATCTCGGCTACGTCGGGGAAGTTTGCACCTTTGATGCCAGCTGGATCGAACGCTTCTGGGCTGCCGGCGTCGTGCCGGTGATTTCGAGCCTCGCTCTCGGCTTCGATGGCGAGTACTACAACGTCAATGCTGACCAGATGGCGTCGGCCTGCGCAGTTGCGTGTGGTGCGGACGCTCTCGTCTATCTGACCGACGTTGCGGGAGTGAAAGACGCCGAGGGCGACGTAATTCGCTGGCTCGACGTCGATGCGATTGCTGCGATGGTGCAGCAGGCCACCGTCACCGGAGGCATGCTGCCCAAGTTGCAGGCATGCATCGCCGCGCTAAAGAAAGGCGTGACGCGGGTGCGCATTCTTCCCGCGGCGCGCGCTGAAGTTCTGCCCGGTTTTTTTAGCCAACCCATTGATTGCGGTACCGAGGTGATCGCATCGTGAAGCGCATGAACCAACTCATCCTGCACCCGACCGAGCGCAAAGATGGCGCCTGGCCGGGGCCGCGCTTCGATCGCGCCCTCGAGCGACGCTGTTAGACGCCCGTTCTCGCGTCGTTTTTCCAGACATTTTAATTTCTCCAACCTCTGCGTCGGCACAGAAGGAGGTGCGACATTGATTGCAACAACTATTCCCCCGGGAGCGAGTCCGAGTTCCTACGCATATCGCAGCGTAACCGGCCGTGACCTGACGTCGATCCAGGACTTCTCGCCGGATGAACTTACTTGCGCCTTGGAACTCGCCTCGGCGCTGAAGATGCGTCCAGCGGACTTCCGCGGCATCCTTTCGGGCAAGCAGATCGTGCTGTTTTTCGAGAAGCCGTCATTGCGGACGCGCCTGACGTTCGAAGCCGGTATTAACAGCCTGGGTGGCAGCTCGTTCTTCGTCGATCAAACGCAGTCGCGGCTGGGCGCGCGCGAGAGCTTGAGCGATGTGGCGCACAATCTGGAGCGCTGGATTGACGGCATCGTACTGCGGACCTTTGCCCACGAAACCGTGACCACGATGGCGCAACACGCGTGCATTCCCGTAATCAATGCTCTCAGCGAGGTTGAGCATCCGTGCCAGGCGATGGCCGACATGTTGACCTTGCAGCAGCACTTCGGCGACCTGCGCGGCGTCCGTCTTGCCTACGTTGGCGACGGCAATAATGTGGCGCATTCGCTGATGCTGGCTGCGGCTAGCTTGGGCGCATCAATCTCGGTTGGGACGCCGGAGGGCTACGAGCCGAACGCCGCCATCACCGAGGCCGCACGGGAACTCGCCGTGGCTTCCGGCGCGACGGTGGAGGTAGTCAACGATCCGCTCGAAGCCGTCGCCGGCGCCGACGCGATCTACACCGATGTTTGGGCCAGCATGGGGCAGGAAGAAGAAGCGGCTGACCGCCGCAGGATCTTCGCTCCCTTCCAGGTCAACCAGAAGTTGTTCGCGTGCGCTGCAAAACATGCAGTCTTTATGCACTGCCTGCCGGCGCATCGCGGCGACGAAGTCACGGCGGGCGTTATTGATTCGCCGCGTTCCGTTGTTTTCGATCAGGCAGAAAATCGCCTGCACGTTCAAAAATCCATTCTTGTTTTGTTGCTGGAAGGCGGTATCCACCGCTTCCCGCCGAGGAGTGCCAATGCGTGAGAAAGTCGTTCTTGCTTATTCCGGTGGACTCGACACGTCCATCATTATTCCGTGGCTGAAAGAAAACTATGACTACGACGTCATCGCCTTCGTTGCCGACGTCGGCCAGGGCGACGACATCGACGCGGTCGTCAAGAAGGCCTACGACACTGGCGCGAGCAAGGTCGTCGTCGAGGATTTGCGGCAGGAGTTCGTCACCGACTACGTCTTCCCCGCGATTCAAGCGGGCGCGGTGTATGAGCACAAGTATCTGCTCGGCACCTCGCTGGCGCGGCCGATCATCGCGAAGTACCAGGTGGAAGTCGCGCTGCGCGAAGGCGCTACTGCCGTTGCTCACGGCTGCACCGGCAAAGGCAACGATCAGGTGCGCTTCGAGCACGCTTATCAGGCGCTGGCTCCTGAGCTCAAGGTCATCGTGCCGTGGCGCGAGTGGACGCTGCATTCGCGCGAGGATTGCCTCGACTACGCCGAGCAGCACGGGATTCCCGTGGCGCAGAGCCGCGAGAAGATCCACAGCCGCGACCGCAATCTTCTGCACGTGAGCCACGAAGGCGGCGAGCTGGAAGATCCTAATAACGCGCCGTTGCCGACGACCTGGACGTGGACGAAGTCGCCGCAGGACGCACCTGATGCGGTCGAAAAGGTAACCATCGAGTTCAAGCACGGACTGCCGATCGCGGTGAATGGCGTTGAACTTGATCCCGTCGCCGCCGTAGAAGTGCTCAACGAGATTGGCGCACGTAACGCAATCGGCCGCGTCGATCTGGTGGAGAATCGCTTCGTCGGCATCAAATCGCGCGGCTGCTATGAGACGCCCGGCGGAACGCTGCTGCTGACGGCGCATCGCGAACTGGAAGCACTGTGCCTCGATCGCGAGCTGTCCCACTTCAAGCAACACATCGCGCTGAAGTACGCGGAAATCGTCTACTTCGGCTTGTGGTTCACGCCGCTGCGCGAATCGCTACAGGCGTTCGTGGCCAGTTCGCAAGCCGATGTCAATGGCACGGTAACGCTTGCGCTCTACAAAGGCAACGTCGACGTGGCTGGCCGCAAGTCGGCGACATCGCTCTATCGTCCTGACATTGCCAGTTTCACCATGGGCGCCAGCTACAACCAGAAAGACGCGGAAGGTTTCATCCGCATTCTCGGGCTGCCGGCTCGTTCGCGAGCCATCATCCACGCTCAGCAACCGGCAGGAGTGAAGCCGTTGCGCTCGGTGAAAGAAAAAGCCGGCCCAGAGGCAGCTTCAGAGTTGCGGCTAAAAGAGGCAGCGCAATGAAGATGTGGTCGGGCCGCTTTAGTGAAGGCCCTGACGCCGAATTCGAGCAGTGGCAGCGGTCGTTTCCTTTCGACCGCGTGCTGCTGCCCTATGAGGTGGCCAGCACGAAGGCGCACGTCTCTGCGCTGGCCAAGGCTGGCGTTCTGAACAACGAAGAACTCTCGACCGTGCTCTTCGCGCTCGATCAAATCGCGCGCGAGGGCGTGCCATCGGCTGAGGACACGGCGATCGAGGATGTGCATCACTACGTCGAGAAGCGTCTCGTCGTGCTGGCCGGTGAAGTCGGTTACAAGGTTCATACGGGCCGCAGCCGCAACGAACAGATCGCCACCGACTTGCGGCTCTACATTCGCGAACAGATCGACGACATCACGCGCCTGCTGGCGGAGTTCGTCAACGCGTTCGTGAAACAAGCTGAAGCTGCAGGCGAGCGCGCGATGCCGGCGTACACCCATTTGCAGCGCGCGGAGCCGGTTCTGGTTGCACATTGGCTGCTGGCTTATGTCGAGATGTTTCTGCGTGACATGGACCGTCTGGCGGACTGTCGCAAGCGGCTGAATGTCTGCCCGCTTGGCTCGGGCGCCATCGCGGGAACGATCCTGCCGCTCGACCGTGCAGCAATTGCCAATGACTTGCAGTTCGACGCGCCGTGCGGGAACAGCATGGACGCTACCAGTGATCGCGACTTCGCCATCGAGTTTGTGCAGGCGCTGTCGTTCGTGGCATTGCACCTCAGCCGTTGGGCGGAGGAGTTCATCATCTTTTCGACAACCGAGTTCGGCTTCGTGAAGCTGCCGGAGCAGTATTCCACCGGCAGTAGTGCGATGCCGCAGAAGAAAAATCCGGATGCGCTGGAGTTGATTCGCGGTAAAGCAAGCAAGATTCTCGCGGAGGCGATGGCGCTCTCGATCAACGTGAAGGGTCTGCCGCTGGCTTACAACAAGGACCTGCAGGAAACTCAGCAGCCGGTGTTATCGGCTGTGCAGCAGATATCCAGCATGATCCACGTTGCCATCGGCTTCATGACGACGGTCGGTTTCAATCATGACCGAATGCAGCAGGCCGCAAGCTGCGGCTTCATGAACGCGCAGGCGGCTGCCGCCAATCTTGTCCGGCAGGGCATGCCCTTCCGCCGCGCACATGAGCTGATCGGCAAGGCCGTGCGGCTTTGTGTTGAACGAGGTTGCGAGTTGGAGCAGCTGTCGAAAGAGGAGTTTGCCTTCTGCGGCATCGCTGCAGATGAGCAGTTCTACAACGCGCTGGCACTCAACGAAGTGTTAGCCATTCACAACGTCCCGGGAGGCACCGCCCCAGCACGTGTTCGGGAGGCCTTACAGACGGCGAAAGAAAAACTATCCCAATATTTTGGAGTCGCCCATGCATGCACGTAATGCCAAACTTCCCGACGCATTTGCCATTGAGCATCTGATCCAGGTCCACGTCGGCGACGGGACGCTGCTTCCACGCTCGCTCGCCGAAATCTGCGAAAACATCCGCGACTTCATCGTCGTTGAGCGCGACGGTGAAATCGTAGGCTGCGGTGCACTTCATCTGTACGGCATGCACCTGGCCGAGATCCGTTCCATCACCGTCACGAACCGATCGGAAGGAAAGGGCGCGGGCCGGGTATTGATTGACGCTTTGATGAAGGAAGCACAGAAGCAAAGTGTGACTTGCGTCTGCCTGTTCACCCGCATTCCTGGCTTCTTCGCGAAGATGGGATTTTGCGAGGTGGAAAAGGAAGCGCTGCCTGACAAGATCTTCAAGGATTGCGTGAAGTGTCCGCGGGTGAACGCCTGCGACGAGATCGCGATGTTTCGCGGGACCCTGCCGAAGTACGCGGGAATTCGGCGCCCACGGGCGACGCAGAATTATGTTCCGTTGTCGGCGTTGCACGCGTAAGTTTCTTCCGGACCCACACAATCCAAAAGCAGGATTGTGTGGGGCACCCGCTGTTTGCCTGACGTGAGTGCCGAAGAGCCGGCTCCGGTGGTCTACTTCAGATACGGCAACAATTCTTTGAATTGCGGTGTGCCCGAGCAGCGCAGCAATTCGTACATCATCATCTCAGTCGACGAAATCACTGCTCCCGCCGAGCGCATACGCTCCAGGCCAATCTTCCAGTTCCATTCGGCGCGCGATCCCACTGCATCAGACGCGACGTGTACGAGGTAGCCTTCATTCAGCGCAGCCAGAGCCGTCTGCATGACGCAGATGTGCGATTCCATTCCGCACAACAGAACGGTATTGCGACTGCCAGGCAGCGACTTCAAGCGCGAGCGAAATTCGCCGCTACCAAAACAACTGAACTCCATTTTGTCGAATGCTGGAACATCGGTCAGCAGCGAGGCAATCTCTGGCACGGTTGGGCCCAGCCCTTTGCAGTACTGTGTGGTGACCATCAGCGGAATGGAGAGGATCTTCGCCAGGCGTATGAGCAGCTGCGAGTTCTTGATCAGAGTTTCCTTGTTGAAGATCGGCGGCAGCAGTTTTTCCTGGATATCGACCACGACCAGCGCGCACTGATCGGCTTCGAGCGCGCGGCGCGCAACTTCGGTGGAGTCGTTAGCGATCGCGACATTTCCTAGCATCGATGACATAAGGCTGTTCCTGAGTAAAGACGACTCTTTCATTTTAACGTGAGGACGGCTGAGACTAGCGGATAAACGCAGGCCCGGTTCCGACTCTGCGTCGGCGCGGCGGATCAGCGGTTGCGAGACGGGGTCACGTCGTGGCGCGGATTGTCCCGACAACCCAGGTTCATACCCAACTCGTCGCGGTTGACGCTCGATTCGCGCAGCCCATACAATCGATTTAGCGCGACGTATCCTCCGCGCCATTTCTTTGCTGCCCCCTCGTTCAACGGCAGGACAGCTGACTCTGGATCAGCATATCGGGGTTCGAATCCCTGGGGGGCAGCCAAAATCAATCTCTTACAACCAACACCACGTCAAAACACACGTCATTAAGCGAGAACGAGCGCGCGGACTTCGCCGCTTGATGCACCTCGCTGCTTAACAGACGGCGGATGTCAACCGTCTTCATACGAAGATGTCTAAAATGCGGCTTTAGCGAGACGGCAATGTTTTGATTCGGCGGGACGGCTGGCGCAGGTGATTGGAAACTCCCAACAGCAAGGCTTCGACGTAGTGGTGGTGGGCGCGGGCGCGGCCGGACTCATGTGCGCGATCGAGGCAGGCCGCCGCGGGCGGCGTGTGGCGTTGCTGGAGCGCGCCGAGCGGGTGGGCAAGAAAATTCTGATTTCCGGCGGTGGGCGCTGCAACTTCACCAACCTGCATTGCAGTCCAGAAAACTTTATCTCCGCCAATCCTCACTTTGCCCGATCGGCACTGGCGCGTTACACACCGGCCGATTTCATCGCACTGGTCGAACGACATGGCATCGCCTACCACGAAAAGACGCTGGGGCAGCTGTTTTGCGATGGCTCGGCGGAGCAGATCACGGCCATGCTGTTGCGTGAATGTGCCGCCGCAAATGTCAGCATCTTCCTGCGAGCCAACATCCGTGAAATAAAACGTGAGGATCGACTCGAACCCAACGCGAGGGAATTTATTGTGCTGACCGATGACTCCGCGTTTTCCGCCGGGTCGTTGGTGGTTGCCAGCGGTGGCTTGTCGATCCCGAAAATGGGTGCCAGCGGCTTTGGATACGACGTGGCTCGCCAATTTGGTGTGCCGATCTGCCCGTGTCGTCCCGCGCTGGTGCCTCTGGTTTTGGAGGGTGAGGAGCGCGTGAACTTCTGTGAACTGGCCGGTGTTTCCGCCGACGTGGTGGTGTCACTAGGCAAGCGCAGTTTCCGGGAGAAGCTGTTATTCACGCATCGCGGATTGAGCGGACCGGCCATACTTCAGATATCGTCGTACTGGAACGGCGTCGAGCCGGTGGTGGTGGATTGGGCTCCGGGGCACGAGCTTCTCTCGGAATTGCGGAGACCGGATAGCCGCCGCGATCTGGCCGCTGCGAAGTCGGCGCTGCGGGAAAAGCTGCCGGCCCGCTTGGCGGAACGGTTGCTCGACTCCGTCCAGCCGCTGGCGTGGAACAACCACGCGCTGGAGCAGTTGGAACGTCGATTCCATGCGTGGACATTCGCGCCCGTCGGCACCGAAGGCTACGACAAGGCCGAAGTTACGGCGGGAGGCGTCAGCACGGATGCGCTCTCCGCGAAGACGATGGAATGTCGTGATGTGCCGGGACTGTATTTCATCGGCGAGGTGGTTGACGTAACCGGCCAACTGGGTGGCTTCAACTTCCAATGGGCATGGGCCTCAGGCGCGGCAGCGGGGCGGGCGGTTTGACCGGCCGATGTTGTGACAGTGTTAGAAGTGTCGGTGCTGATATCTTCAGGGTAATCGCGCAAGGCAAGCTGCACAGGATTTACGGATTATTGTTCGAGGGAACCATGGCTGCATTGATCGATGCCATCGACGTAAAGCGCAAAATGTTTATCGAAATTGAAGGTGTTCCGTTCTATTGCTTGGAATCGGAAACTTCCACGCCGACCGCGCGGGGCGGCCAAACTCTGGTCCGCCTCAAGATGAGGAACATGCTGACTCGTGCGGTATTCGACAAGACGTTCAAAGCCAGTGACAAGTTCAAGGAGCCTGATCTACAGACGGTCGACGCATCGTACCTCTACAGCGACGGCGATGGTTCGTACTTTCTGGACCAGGAGAGTTTCGAGACGCTTTCACTCAACGGCGATTTAGTTGGGGAGGCGTTAGATTTCCTGCTGGAGGGAACCATCGTCCGGATCGACAAGTTCAACGGCACTCCGATTGGGATGGAGTTGCCGGCCCAAGTGGAACTGACCGTCACATCGACGGAGCTGGCAGGCGGCAACGCTAACAAGATGGCAGTGGTCGAAACTGGCATTGAGGTTCGCGTCCCCGCATTCATTAAAGAAGGCGAAAAAATCAAGATCAATACCGAAACGCGGGAGTTCGCCGGCAGGGCCTGATCGATTCTCCAACCGGACCCCCGGTATGCAACCAAATCCGATGGCTTCCCAAAAGCCGGATTCCGGCCAAATTCCGGATGGTCGACCAAACTCAAAGCTTCCTATTTCGTTCTTAGCGACTTTTGGTTAGGCTAGTGGCCTCGACTTCCACCAAGGGTTAATCTTCTGTTATCGATGACAACGGGCTAGAAGAGTTTTTCCAGGGACATTTTTTCAAACTATCCCCTTGAGACGCGATAGGGAGGCTTCATGACTAGTTCTGCATTCAGCTGGCCGAAATTGCCCCGCAGCGTAGCCGGAGGTGGGCTCACTGGCAGAGTCCTGTGGTTCCTCGCGCTGGCGGCATTGGCGCCGTTCGCGCACGCGCAAGTTTCCGCGAAGGTTCCGGCACCGAAGCGCCCGCTGAATGTCATCCTGGTACTTCGCGATCAAACGCGTTATGACTTGCCGGCAGCCGCGGGTTACAACATGCCGGCCCTTGAGCGGCTGGCGCAACGCGGGTTCACCTTTCGCAACCACTATGTCGCGTCCGCGATGTGTACGCCCTCCCGCGCGGCACTGTGGAGCGGGCAGCCGCCGCAGGTCAACGGGGTCTTCGACCAGATGGAGGCGGGCTATGTGCCGAGCTTGCGAACCGACCGGCCCAACATGGGTTCCATGATGAAGAAGCTGGGCTACCAGACAGCCTTCTTCGGCAAATGGGAAATGGAGGCCAGCATCATCCCTCCCCAGCCCACGGTGAACTATAGCGAGGCACTGCAACGCTACGGCTTCGAGATCTTCCAGCCAGACGGCGATAAGACTGGTGCGCCCGACCAGGGCTACAAGACCGATGTGTACACCGCGAGCGAAAGCGTCCGCTGGCTGCGGGGCAATGTGCCCAGGTTGCGCCAGGCCGGGCAACCGTTTTTCATGGTCGTGAGTTTCGTCAATCCGCACGACATCATGTATGCCGATGCCAATCTGCCGGGAACGGAGCAGGTACAGAAAGCCGTCGCGAACGTGCTCACCGCGCCGCCGAAAAATTCGCTGTACAGCAAGCAATGGAGCCCCGCTCCCTCCGCGACGATGCAGGAATCGCTGTCGGCTCCGGGAATGCCCGCGGCGCTGACCGAGTACCATCTCGGCTGGTCGGGATCCCTTGGCTTCATTCCGGTGAATCGCCCGGATATGTGGCAGCTATTTAATAACTACTATTTGAATTTGATCCGTGACACGGATACCAGCCTGAAGCTGCTGGAAGATGGTCTGGACGAGTTGGATCTCTGGAAGGATACCGTGGTGATCTTCACTGCCGACCACGGCGAAATGGCGGGCGACCACGGCGGTATCCGGGGCAAGGGGCCCTTCGCCTATGAAGGAAATGCCCATGTGCCGTTGATCATTGCTCACCCCAACTACCCCGGCGGCCAATCGTCCTATGTTCTGACCAGCCACCTGGACCTGATGCCAACCCTTCCCGGGCTGGCAGGAGTGCCCGAGGCACAGCGGCGCGAGGCGGTGAAGGATTTGCCCGGCCGCGACTTTTCCGGCGTCCTGGCAAAGGCCGAGACCGCATCTCCGCAAGCCGTGCGCCCCGGCGTCCTGTTCAACTACGTTGCTCCCATGACCATTGATTCAGGCTACCTTCTGTCGAGCATGAAGCAACTCCTCCAGAACAAGCCGTGCCCGCCGCTGACCGAGCTTCAGAGCAAACTCGAGAAACGGGGATTCCTGAGTTTTGTTTTCGACGGGCAGTACAAGTTTGCGCGTTACTACGCCCCCGACAACTTCAATACTCCGGTAACGCTCGATCAAATTCTGCACAACAACGACGTCCAGCTCTTTGACCTGAAGAACGACCCGCTCGAGGCGCACAATCTCGCCCTCGATCCGGAAAAGAACCGCGATCTGATCCTGCGCATGAACGCCTTACTGAACCAGCTTATGGCCAAGGAAGTGGGCACGAACGACGGCAGCTTTCTGCCTGCCGCGATCCGTCCCAAGTCCCAGTGATAATAAGTGGCCCGGCTGCTGGCGCTCAGCAGGCCGGGCGATTTGATGCGCGCATAGGGCTTGCATCTATGGCGCGAAGTAGCCGGAGATGTCCAGGATGAGCTGCGTCAGTCCCTGAGCCCAGGCGTCGATGGAGCCGTTATCCGTCGGCACAATGGCCATGTTCGACGTAATGAAGCCGTCGTAGGCGTTCAACGTCGAGACTACAGGCTGCTTCTCTCCATCGGGCCACAAGGTGAGAAACGGCATCTGCCCTGGCGGAACCACGGTGCCGTTGAAGATGTATGCCAATGCGGCGCTGGGAGGCGCGCAGGCGCTGCCCACCACGTTGACCGTTTTCTCGCCCACGAAGGGCTGTCCATTGCCCTGGCGCGTGTCCAGCACCCGGCAAGGCGCTTGCGGATACATGGATAGTCCGCCTTTTCCGGCGGGGGCAAAGTAGCCGTCAATGTCAATCAGCAGATCCGTCGTGTTGTAGGCGAAGACCTCGACCGCGCCATTGGTTCCGGCCGGCACAATTGCGGCGTTGGCCACCACCGTGGCCGTAGGATTGTTCAAGGTTGAGACCCCGGGTTGGGTCTCGCCGGTCGGCCACACCGTCAGATAGCTCATCGGCTGAGTGGAGGGATTCGGCACTACGGTGAAGTTGAGCGAATAGGCGCTGGGGTTCAGACCGGCAGGAATGCAACTGCTCTCCAGCAGTGGGAAGCTGCGCGGCGTTTGCGCCGACAGGCGCGGGCCTCCGAGGTCGCCGTTAGGGTTGCGAGTATCGACCAGACGGCAGGGCGTCAGCTTATAGAATTGATAGTTTTTCGAGCTGGCCGGTGCAAAGTAGCCATCGATGTCGAGGATGACATCGGTAGTGTTGGCGACATATACGCTGACCGAGCCGTTTACTCCCGCCGGCACGATGGCTGCGTTCGCCTTTACCCGGCCATCGGGCGAATTCAGCGTGGAGACCAGGGGCTGCGTCTCGGGCGTCGGCCAGATGGTCAGATAGCCCAACGCGCCATCCGGCACAACCGTGACATTCAAGGAGTACGCAGCCGCAGTGCTCGGGATGCTGCAGGCGCCCTGCGGCAGGGGGAAGCTGCGGGTAGTGTTGCCCTGCATGATCGGGCCGCCGAATGGCCCCTTCGCCCCGCGCGTATCCACCACGCGGCAGGGAGTTACATTGACCAGTTGCAGCTTGGTCTTGCCGCCGATGACCGATACCGTCCCGTCCAGGAAATTCGGAACATAGATCGTATGGGTGGAAGAGTTGACCGCGAGTGCGTTGGGTTCATCCCCGACCGCGATTGGGAGGGTCGAATTGGTGGCTCCGTCGATCACAGTCACTGTCCCCGGACTCTTGCAATTGGGATCGTTGCCGCAAGTGTTGGCCACGTAAATCTTATTGGCCGCCGTGTCAATATCCAGGTAATAGGGGTGAAAACCAACATTGACGGTGGTGGTGCTGTAGTTGTTGTTGGCATTAATGACGGTCGCCGTCCCAGCGGTAGTGCACGCTAGGCTGCCGCAGTTATTCGCCACGTAGATCTGGTTGGTCGTCGAGTTAACGGCAATGTCTTCGGGATAAGCGCCAACATTAACCGTCGTCGTGGTCAGTGTTGCGCCGTCAATCACAGTCACCGTTCCCAGGCTGGCGCAACCAAGATCGTCACCGCAGTCATTGGAGACATAGATCTTGTTGGTGGTTGGGTTCAGGGCGAGGTGATAAGGATAAACGCCGACGCTGATACTTTGAGTGCTGTTGTTAGCCCCGTTGATGGCTGTGACCGTCCCGGCGCTGAAGCATAGGGGGAAGGTGTTGCACCAGGCATTGGCCACGTATATGTAGTTGGTCGTCGAGTTTACTGCCACGGCGTCAGGGCCAACATCCACGTTGACCGTCGACGCGGTGTAGTTGCTGTTAGCGTCAATGACGGTTACCGTCCCGGAGCTGCCGCAATTGGGATCGTTGCCGCAAAAATTAGCCACGTAGACCTTGTTGGTCACCGGGTTGACCGCCAAGCCATACGGATAGGACCCAACCGTAACCGTCTTGATGACCTTATTGGTAGCTCCGTCGATCACTGATACAGTCCCAGCGCTGAAGCAGTTGAGGTCGTTACCGCAGTAATTGGCTACGTAGATCTTGTTGGTGGTCGGGTTGACCGCCAAGGAGTACGGATAGTCTCCCACGGTCACACTTGCCGTGCTGTTGGTAGCGCCGTTAATTACGGTAACCGTTCCTGGCCCGGGGCACGGCCGGGCACTGCAGTTGAAATTTGCGACATACGTATTGTTAGTCGTAGCGTTCACCGCGGCGGTGAATGTATCGGTGCCCCCGGGGAGCGTCGCTGTAACCACTTGCGCGCGGGCGGGGAGCGACGCTGTTACGGCCAGGACAACTGAGAGTGCGACCAGTGCAACGGTGAGACGTGGCGAGTGCATGAGTTCCTCCACAGAACTTCGCTTCGAGTGAGGGCGTCACAAAAACTGTTTTTGTGGGATGTTAGTGGGAGTCTACTACTTTTCGAGTTGCCGGAAAAGGCGGCACGATTTAGTAAGTGCAGGGCGCGTCAGTGAAGCCGACCATGCCCGCGACTTGTCCGCGCTCGTTGATCTTGTCAGATGTGGTCGCGAAGAGGTTGGCACCGGCAGGAAATAGCGGGTTGAGGACGGGAGGGGCAGTGATACGACACCCCTCCCTCCGCCAACCGGACATCCAGGTTTCTGCGTCCGCTGTCGCAGATTTAACCGTCAACTGGTAATGCCTGTTTACCCCAGCGCGGGCTTACGGGGTCCGCAGGAAGCCGTAATGCACGTTGTTCGCGTCGACCCACTGTCCGGTGATTACCCCAAACACGTTGGGGGTCGCAGGCTCGGTGCCCTGGTTCGCGCCCGTTCCGATTCCCGGCACGTCGAACTTAGTGATGCCGCCCCAAGGAGTCCACACGAAGCCGTGATTTGCGCCGTTCGCGTCGACCCACATTCCAGCAACCAGGCCCAGAAGATTGATGCCTTCCGGTATGGTGCCTTGATTCGCGCCGGTGCCCGCGCCCGCAACGTCGATTTTGGTGATCTCGCCGGTCGGGCCCCGGACGAAGCCGTGATTCACGTTGTTCGAATCAATGTAGTTTCCCGCGACGACGCCAAAGTCGCTGATGCTGTCGCTTTCCGTGCCCTGGTTCGCTCCCGTGCCTGCGCCGGTGACGTCGAACACGGTGATGCTGCCGTTGGCATAGCGCAGGTAGCCATGGGCCACGCCGTTGGCGTCAAAGTACGTGCCCGCGACCGTTCCTTCCAGGTTGAGGGAGGTAGCCACCGCAGTGAAGGTGTTCACCGAGCCCGGAGGATCGAATGAGGTGTAATTGCGGTAAGGCGGATAAGAGACGAAGCCGTGACTCACATTGTTAGCGTCGACCCAGTATCCGGCAATCTCTCCGCCGGGGTTGACGTTGCCCGCGAAGGTGCCCTGGTTGGCGCCTGTCCCGGCGCCGGGAACGTTCAAGCTGGTGAACTTCTTGAACGGATACTCCGTGGCAAAGCCGTGGGCCACGTTGTTGGCGTCGACATAGAACCCCACCGTCTCTCCGAAGAGGTTATTGCCGAACGTGATTGTGCCCTGGTTGGCGGCGGTGCCGGCGCCCGGAGCGTTGTATTCGCTGAACGTGGTGCACGGGGCAATGCACTGGAAGCCGTGAAAGACGTTATTGTCATCATGGAACGATCCCACGACCGCCCCCTGCGGACTGATGTCGAAGCCACCGGTGCCCTGGTCGAAGCCTGTGCCTCCGCCCGGGGCACTAAACGAAGTGATGTGTTGAGCGGTGGCTAAGCCACCTGCAAGAAGTACGACACTTACTACCTTCCAAAGCTGCCGTCGATTCATAGTTCCTCCTGTGTTTGATTTGAAGTGAGTGGTCATGGTGGAACCTACTCGGCGTAGTCCAACCGTTAAGGTGCAATGCAGAGCAGAAGCGCGCGGTGTTCAGTGCATGGCGTGTACGAAGGCATTTGAGCTGCCATCGACTTGCGCTAGCGGCCGGCTGCTCTCGGCTTTCGTTACGGCATGAATGAAATCGGAGATGGGCTACTGGCCGGGTAGTGCGATTACACGCCAGCGTTACCTGAGAGCAGGTTGGATCGCAGATTTTCTTGCGGAAAGCCGGCGCACATCTACCAGAAAGCGGACTTTAGCAGCCAGGATTCTATGGGAAAAGGGATAATGCTGGCATTATGCAACCAGTTGTATGTATTAACTAGTTGCTTCTGGTAATCAGGAACTGACGAGAAGCGAATAGCCGCTGGCAGGCTGTTGAAAAACCTGCATCGACTCGCGTGTCGTCGGCTGAAAAGGCTGCTGAAAAAGTCGGACCCCGGTTACAAATCAAGGCCGATTTAGGTGATGGCCCGCAGCAACACAACCGGTTCCCATTCGCAACCAGTTGTACAATGATCAGGGCAGGTAGCGCGGCAACGGAGAGGAGGCAGAGTGCACAAGGATCACAGGTCAGGGTGCATTATCAACCTGCTGGTTGAAATGTTTGGCGATAAGTGGAGTCTGCTGGTCATCCGCGACATGATTTTCATGAACCGCAGACATTTCCGCGAGCTCCTGACCCAGTCGGTGGAAGGGATCGCGTCGAATATTCTGGCCGATCGTCTGCAAAAGCTGGTCCAGCAAGGCATCATCGTCAAGTCTGACGACCCCAGCCATAAACAGAAAGCCATTTACAGCCTTACGGAGCACGGCATCGAATTGCTGCCTTTGCTGATGGAGATGGTGGCCTGGGGGCATAAGTGTTTACCGGCCGCCAGACCGAGGGGGCTAGCCAGGGTCTTGGCGGAAGGAGGGCCTGAGCTGAGGGCCCAATTTATGGCTGAACTTCGCGAAACTCATTTACGGAAGTCGACCGCCCCCAAAAAGGCCCGGCGCGCAAAGAAATCGCCGCGTGGTTCTGCCATGCGGACGCTTCCGCCGGCATACGCAGCGGAAATGGCTAAGAGAAAACGGTAGTGAATCACGAACGCCAGATCGCCGGAACGCCCCGACACCAAGCGGTTTATGAGACAGCTTTCTAGTGAGATGTTTGGGAAGCGGCTCTCTCTCAAGAGAGGCGCGTGCCTTTCTCGAAGCTTACGCGCCTCCCCGGCCAGATGCGGAAAGAAGCGCCATGATCCTCTCCGCAGAGAGCCGTGAGAATGCTACTGCGTGCGCCTTCATGTGTCCATGGCACAGATATGCCGCGTTTTCCCAACCCCCTCCAAGGTGCCGCCATAAGTCACGATCTGGAGGAAAGGTATTACCGATATTGAGTTAGAGGCTCGGTTGGCTGAAGGACAGATCGAAATGCAGAGTGGTATGCGCTCCGACGGCCCTGCCCATCTTGTCAGCCTGGCGCACGACGCAAAAAGCAAGGGCTTCGGTCTTGTTGCCCAGGAAGCTTCCGCTGCCCGGCAAATCCCTGACACGACGACACACTACTGAAAGCACGTTCAACAACTGATCCCAAGCACGCGCGATCATGCTTCGGAAAGTCGAATCGTTAAACCGGCGCGCAGCGCGACCACGCTACTCCCGAACTCATGCTGCAAGGCGCCGGTAGCGTCGAAACCCGTGCAATGACAGGGCGCGATCAGCTCTGCGCCGAAATCGCGCAGGTTCTCGGTGGTTGCCTGGATGCGCTCGGCTGACGCCCGGAACAGATGCAAGCCTCCAACCACCGCAGCAATACGGGAATTTCCGGTCAACTCCTGCGCGTAGTTCAGCGTGTTGATCAGCCCCGAGTGTCCGCAGCCGGTGATCACCGCTAAACCGCGCGCGGTTTCGATCAGCAGGGCTTGATCGTCAACCAGCGGATCGGGCTCAGTACAATTTTCGTCGAGGAAGAACGGATCGGGCACGTCTTCGTAACTATTTCTGCGCGGAATCGCACCGGTCACCAGAATTCCAGGTGCGATCTCCACCGGCCCGCTGCACTCGACAACGTCGGACGCCCGTGTAAGCAGTGCTTCGCGCGATTCAGCCGGTATGCCCTTGGCCCGAGGCGGCGACGTTTTCTCGCGCTGGTACTTGGGATTCAGTGCAGCGGGATGGAGGTACGTCTTGCCACGAAATCCCGCAGCCATCAAGCAGGCAATGCCGCCGGTATGATCGGAGTGGCCGTGACTAATGACGAGCGCCTCAGCCGCTGCCAGATCGATGCCCAGCCGCGTCGCATTCTGCCGCAGCGTGTGGCCCTGGCCGGTATCGCAGAGAATGCGATGCTGGTCAGCCTGGATCCATAGCGCTAGTCCCCACTCGCCGGCGACTTCGAAGACGCCCGCAGTATTCTCAACGATCGCGGTAATGCTCAGGTTGTTGATCATGACATTGTTGTGCTGACCCCGCCGGCACGAAATCGCATTGTCGCGGCTGCGGTGACCGGCGGTCACGATTTCCGGGTTCGCCAGCCCACAATCATTCTACCCACTGAACCAGGCGCTCGCTGGATTGACTGTTAGAAGTCATCTCATAAATGGTATCGGGTTGTGCCAGGGCACGACCTTTAGTCGTGCCGATATGGATGCGTCAAACCGCTGGGCTCTCAACCCCTGAAATCAGTACGCTCCGCGGCTGAAGCCGCAAGTCATTCATGATTGGGATCGGCAGCTGAAGCCGTGCTTCGGGCGCGGGATGAAGCAGACGAGAAGGCCGTCCCGGGGGACGTTGAAGTTCTTCTACGACTCACCCAGCGCTGAAGCGCTGGGCTTTCCTATTTCGCGCCCGAGGCGCTGGTTGGGTGGCTATCACGATACACGACGTTCCACCACGATCTAGTAAACTCAGTTCTCACGCAGACACTGAAGCCGTGCCCTGACACAGAGCGATTTATGAGATGACTGTTAATCGCTAATTCCTAATCTAGCAACGGTTACGAAGCGCATAATCATTGTGGAGAGAATTTATGCCGGCTTGGTTGTGGTTAATCCTGTTCGTTGCTTTCTATCTGCTACTCACCCAGTGGGTGCTTCCTAAGCTGGGAGTGCCTACTTGACGCATAGCCACGCGGCCCGGTGGGCCTCAAGGCAAAGCAAGCGGGTGCGGCACAGCATCATCCGAAGAGGAACCGCGTGATCAAAGTCCTTAAATTTGCATTCATTCTGGCCGCGGCGCTGGTGCTTAGCGTCGTGACCGCGACCGCTCAGACGGCACAATCCGCTCTGCCGCCCGGCAGCCATCAACTCATCAACCCGGAAGATCTGGTAAAGACACTTCAGGCGAAGCAAGGCACGAAACCGCTGATCTTCAACGTGGGCCCTTATCTGCTATATGTGCAGGCCCACATTCCCGGCTCAGAGTACCTGGGAGCCGCATCCAGTCCGCAGGGATTGGCGTCTCTCCGCGATCGCGTCAAACCGCTCTCGCCGAAGACCTTCATCGTGCTCTACTGCGGCTGTTGTCCGTGGAACCACTGCCCCAATGTCGCTCCGGCTTATGCGGAGTTACAGAAGTTGGGCTTCAGCAACGTGAAGGTGCTGTACATCGCCAACAACATCGGTATGGACTGGGTCGATAAGGGCTATCCAGTGGTCAAAGGCCAGTAGCGCCGGCTGCTCCGGGCAGTGAACCTATGACAGAGCAATGCGAAGAATGCTTTCTCTTCGATGACGCGTGAGGATCTCCTGCGTGCGCTTGAGATGTTTGCCAAGAACTGGCTGGCGCACGACGGCTGCTGGTTTCTTGCCGCCGAAGAACGGCTGGGAATGCAGCCGGCGATCGAGTTGGATGAGCGCGCCTGGGAGCGATTCGCGGCTGTCGAAGCGCAGCGGATCATGTCCACCTTCCGCATTCCGCAGAACGGCGGCCTCGCCGCGCTGGAAAAGGCGCTCGGGTTGCGCATGTATAGCATGATCAACGCCCAGCGTGTCGAATGGTCCGACGACGGCACACGGCTGCGCTTCTTCATGGACGTTTGCCGGGTGCAGGAGACGCGCAGGCGCAAGGGTCTGAGCGATTTCCCCTGCAAGAGCGTCGGCGTGATCGAGTTCGAAACATTTGCGCGGACGATCGATCCTCGCATTCGCACCGCCTGCCTGCATTGCCCTCCCGACGCCGAGAATGGCAAGTACTGTGGCTGGGAGTTCAGCATCTGACGCACAGAAAAAGGCGACCGAGATATCGCTCGGTCGCCAGGCTAGAAGGTTGAGACCGCGGATTAGCGGCCGTTGACGGCGTTGGTCGAGTTAACCGGGGGATCGACGACGATGATGCCACCGGCGGTTGGCGCGACGTAGCTCTTGACGGCGATGGGGGAGTGTACTGGAGGATCCAGCACTACACCATTCGACGTAGGCGCGACTTTGCGGTGCACTGCGACGGGCGACTTAACCGGGGGATCAAGGACGACGCCATCAGCCGTAACCCGCGCGCCGTTAGTGGCGTTGGGCCGGCGAATCGGGGGATCCAGAACCAAGCCATCCGAAGTGGCCGGAGGAGACTTCCGATCGACAGCAACGGGGTTGACCTGCTGGGAGGCGCTGTCCTCTTGCGCATCCGCACGTTCGCCGAGGCTCGCCGAAGTTCCGGTCGGGGTAGCGACAAAGCCGGTGTTGATCGGCGCCGTGCCGTAGAAACCAACCAGTTTGCCGGCATCGTTGATGCCGTTGACGACGGTCGTGCCGACGCCCGCAGGCTCATCGATGGTCTGGAAGCTGGCGGTGCCGATGGTGTAGACGAAGCCGTGGTTCTGGCCGCCGCCATCCGTGAAGACGCCGACAACCTTACCGCGGTTGTTCAGGCCAAGAGCCTGAGTGAAGGTGCTGCCCGGAACATCCAGCGGCATGAAGATGCCGTTGAAGATGATCCAGCCATGGTTCACCTGGTTAGCATCGATGAAGAAGCCGCAGGTGACGCCGGAGTTGTTGATGCCGGTAGCCTGGGCTCCGCCCACCGCGCCGGGGATCATGATGACGTGGAACACGCCGCCCACTTCGTCGTAGGTGTAGGGAATGTCAGGAGTGGTGTTGCCGATGCTGTTGCTGTAGTAGCCGGCAGCCTGATAGTTGTCGTTCTGGCTGAGCAGCTGGTTGAACTCGGTGGCGATCTGCGCGCCGGGATAGTCAACGGTAGTGAACTTGCCATTGCTGGTGCGGAAGAAGCCGTGCGTGAGTCCGGAGTTGTCCACGTAGAAGCCATCGGTCGTCAGCTTGTTGTTGATGCCGATGACCTGGGTCATCATGGAGTTGGGGAAATTCTCGCCGCTAAAGCTGTTGGGCAGGACCAGAGTGAATCCCTTGTTCTGCTGGAAGTTGTGATACCCGGCGATTACGTCGCTGTTGTTGATGCCCAACAACTGGGTGAAGGAAACGTTGGGGTCGCCAAAGACGACCTTGCGGAAGCTATACGTCTGTTGCGCAAACGCGGAGGTGCAGAAGGTCAGCACCAGCGCGAGAGCGAAGATAAGGTTAAGGCGTTTCATTGCGATTCTCCTCTTATGTATGCGGCTGTGCCGCAGGAATGAATTGGACTTTCTAATTAGGAGGCGTTTGCATCTCTACAATTGCCTCCACTCAGATATGTGACATTCGCGGGCAAATTCCCTCAGGAAGAGCGAAATTTATTTGCTGGGCCGTCGATGGCTGCATCCTCTCGACGGCCGAGCCAATCGCCGCCGGTTGGTGTTTCGGCGAAGAGCGCCCGTGGGAAGGCGGCAACTCGAAGTCATCTCATAAATGCCTGTGTCAGGGCACGGCTTCAGCCGTGCCGTATCCCACTCACGAATGACTTGGGCTTTAGCCCCTGGGAGCGCTGATTTTGCAGGGGCTAAAGCCCGGGGGTTGGATGCATCCGTATCGGCACGACTAAAGGTCGTGCCCTGACACAACCCACAACGTTTTATGAGATGGCCCCTAGCTCCGACGAGTGTCGAGGGAATACCGCCGGATTCGGCGTCAGGAGGCCGCTGGGACGAAGTGCCGTCTCTGTGTACGGCCCCTCCGCCGGTCGTCGAAATTAGACCCTGTGCTCATGGAGCACAAGCCACTCTCGCCAGCTGCGATGGTCGCCGTGGCACGGACTCGGCCTTGTCTCCTGATCGGAGGGTCGTGGTACGGCCTCGATTGAGGCTTCGAATCGTGATGCAATCTTCCCTGCTCGCGGCCCAGACTAAGATGTTGACTTCGAAGGCATGGGGCACAGAGGAGGGGCGGAATTGCAACGGAGGTGAGGTATAATCCCCGCAACTTTGTTGCATCATTTGTTGCATCTAGAGCGTGGCCCGCAAACGTTCCAGATACAGGAAACGTGAATGTCGCCCGATCGGCAGGACGTAACCCGGCTCCTCCAGCAATGGCGGGGCGGCAACCATGAGGCGCTGGACCAGCTAGTTCCTATCGTCTACAACGAGCTGCGCCGGCTCGCCGGGCGCTGTCTGCAATCGGAAAGGCCTGGTCACACGCTGCGCGCAACGGCTCTGGTCCATGAGGCCTATATCCGCCTGATGGACGCGGACATTGGTTGGCAGGACCGGGCCCACTTTTATGCTGTGGCAGCGCGAGTGGTTCGCCGCATTCTGGTGGAGTACGCCAGGACGCACACCCGCCAGAAACGTGGCGGCGGCGAAGAGATGGTTCCACTGGACGAAGCGGTGATCGTGGGACCGGAGGCCGCGTCCACCGTGCTTGACCTCGATGAGGCCTTGCAGCGTCTGGCTGCGCTCGACGAGCGCAAGAGCGACATCATCCAACTGCTCTTCTTTGGCGGCCTCACCTACGATGAGGCAGCCGCCGCTCTCGACATTTCTCCAGCAACGGTCCATCGCGAGTTGAAGCTGGCGAAGGCGTGGCTGCATCGCGAACTGGCACGCAGCGAGGCTTAGGAGATGGATCCCACCGAGCGCTGGCGCCACATCGAAAAGCTGTTCCACGCTGCGCTGCAATACGATCCGCCGGCGCGCAGCGAATTTCTCAGGCAAGTCTGTGCCGGGGACGCCGAGCTATTGCAAGAGGTCCAGTCGCTTGTGGACTCCGCTGAAAAGCCCATCGACTTTGTGCCTCAGGCCGTCTTCGAGGTGGCACAAAAGGTGTCGGCGGAGAATACCGAGATGTCTGCCGCTGCGGCCAAGGCTGCGCCTTACAAAAATCCGGTTGCTCCCGGCGTTGAGCTGGGACACTACAAGATACTGTCGATGATCGGCGCCGGAGGCATGGGCGAAGTCTATCTCGCTCAGGACACGCGGCTGCGGCGCAAGGTCGCAATTAAGTTGCTGGCTCCGGAGCTGACCGGCGACGAGCGCGGAATGCGCCGCTTCGAACAGGAAGCGCTTGCCGCCTCCGCTCTGAACCATCCCAACATTTTGACCATCTACGAATTTGGCCAGGCCGAGGGCCTGCATTTCATCGTCTGCGAATACGTCGAAGGACTCACCCTTCGCCAGAAGATGAACTACGGCCGGCTTGAGTTGCGGTCGGTGGTCGAAATCGTAGTTCAGATTGCCAACGCACTGGCTGCCGCCCATGCCAGTGGAATTGTTCATCGCGACATCAAGCCGGAAAACGTGATCGTGCGCGATGACGGCATTGTTAAGGTGCTCGACTTCGGCATCGCCAAACTCAGTCCGCGCTATACCGGACAAATGACTCGCCGCACTGCGGTGGGCGCCATTGTTTCCGATACCGAACCGGGGTTGATCCGCGGTACCGTCAAGTACATGTCTCCGGAGCAGGCGCGAGGCATGCCTGTGGACGCGCGCAGCGACATCTTCAGCCTGGGCTCGGTGATGTATGAACTGGTCACCGATCGATCGGCGTTCGACGGCGAAACGTCCAGCGACGTGATCGCGGAAATCCTGAAGGTCGAGCCGCCCTCGCCGTCGGAGGTGGTGCCCGATGTCCCGCCGGAAATCGATCGCATCATCGTTAAGGCTCTGCGGAAAGACCGTGAAAGTCGCTACCAGTCGATTGCCGATCTATTAGTGGATCTGCAGGGCTATCAGAAAGAAGCGGAATTTCAGGCTAAGCTGCAGACGCCGGTTCCTGGCGAGCGGGCCAGGCCGGGATCGGATCGTAAGACGCCGGCTCGAGCTATGCCTCCGCCGCAGGTTGCGTCTACGAATTGGTGGTTGTGGCGGATAGCAGTATTGCTGGTGTTGGTCTTTGCGATTGGCTACTTCTTCGCCAAGCGAACGCGCAGTGTGCCGACGCCCGAGGAGCCGCGTAGTCTGGCCGTGCTTCCATTCCGCAATCTCAATGGCGATCCCAAGGCCGACTTCCTGGGCTTCTCGCTCGCCGACGAGATCATCACCAAACTCGATTACGTCAATGCTCTGACCGTTCGGCCCTCGTCCGCGGTCGACAAGTATCGCAATCAGATCGTCGATCCCAAGAAGGTTGCTGCCGACTTGAATGTCGATACGCTGCTCACCGGTACCTACCTCAAAGACGGAGATGATCTCAGGATCACTGCACAACTGGTGGATGTGAAACCGGAGAAGATCATCTGGCGAGAAGCCATTGATGTTAAGTACGACAATCTGCTCACGGTTCAGGACCAGGTAGTAAAGAAGATTGTCGAGCAATTGCAGCTGAACCTATCGCCGGCTGAGGCGACGAATCTTAAGCCCGAAAAGCCGATCAACGCCGTCGCCTATGAAGATTACCTTCGCGGCATCGATCTTTACTCGCTGGCCGATTATGCCGGTGCGTTCAACATGCTGGAGAAAGCTACCGAGCTGGAACCCAACTATGCTCCGGCATGGGCGCAGCTGGGACATGCTTATACCACCAATGCGTCGTTGCAATCCGGCGGGCGCGAGCAGTACGAAAAAGCGCAGGCTGCCTTCGAGAAAGCGATTGCGCTGAATCCCGCGCTGGCCGAACCGCGAATCTATCTGGCCAATCTGCTGACCGACACAGGTCGAGTGGAGCAGGCTGTGCCCTTGCTGCGATCGGTTTTGAAAGACAATCCCAACAACGCTGAGGCGCATTGGGAGCTGGGTTATGCCTATCGCTTTGCCGGAATGCTGAAGGAGTCGGTCGAGGAGTGCGAAAAGGCGCGTCAGAATAATCCGCAAGTCAAAATCAGCAGCTCAGCCATCAACGCCTATTTGTATCTGGGAGATTACCAAAAGTTTCTGCAAAGCCTTCCGGCCAACGATTCGGCTTACATCCTGTTCTATCGCGGACTGGGCGAGTTCTACCTGAACCACTACGAAGAGGCCGCCGGCGATTTTGAAAGCGCTTACCAGAGGAACTCCTCGCTGCTGCCTACGAATGTCGGCAAGGCGCTGAGCGATTCGATCAAGCACGAAAACGCGCGCGGCGTAAAGCTTCTGCAACAAATCGAGGACATGATGGAGGAGCGCGGCGTCGCCGATCCCGAGATGATGTACAAGATCGCGCAAGCCTACGCGGTGCTGGGTGACAAGACGGCGGCCTTGCATATGCTGCGGCACAGTATCGGCGGCGGATTTTTCCCCTATCCTTACTTTTCGCGCGATCCGCTGTTGCAGAACATCCGCGGCGAGGCCGAATTTGAGGCGCTCATGACCCAGGCGCGGCAGCGTCACGAGCAGTTCAAGGCGACGTTGTTCTAGCTCACGCTTTTCTGGTAGTGCAGGCCTTCAGGCCAGCGTCTACGGCTCCTTCCATGTTGTCATCCCGACCGAGGACTTCAGTCCGACCGAGGGATCTGCGGTCCGAGCCGCGTAGCGGCGACAGGGGTCGCGACACAACTCTTCAAGCCTCTGTGAGAGCCGAGTTTACAGAGTCGTGATGGAACGTCCCGATCGTTGAGTAGCCACCAAACCAGGAGTAGCCACCAAACCAGGAGGGGCCACCAAACCAGCGCCTCGGGCGCAAAACAAGAAAGCCCAGCGCTTCAGCGCTGGGGGTGAGTGGTAAAGAACTTCGAGTCCCCCGGGGACGACAGGGTTCTACTAACCCGGACGCACCCAAACCGGACTGAATCTATCGCCGCTTTAGCGCTTCCAGTTCATCCAGTGTGCGCGGCCAATCGGACTGCAGCAATCGCGAGAGACTTCGATCCGCGAGCAGCCTTCCGCCGGTTTGGCAGCGAGGGCAATAGTTGGTCTCGTTGTCGGCATAGCGAATTCGCTGAATTTTCTCGCCGCACCTTGGGCACGGCTTTCCATAACGCCCATGGACTGCCATCTCTTTACGAAAGGCAGTCACCTTCTCCGGGAAAGCATTCTCCGCATCGTTGCGCAAACGATCCATCCAAAGCTTGAGGGTGTCGCGGGTCGCTGCGAAGAGCCGTTCCCATTCCTCCGGTTTCAGTTTTCGCGTGAGCGATATGGGCGAGAGCTGCGCGGCGTGCAGGATCTCGTCGGAATAAGCATTGCCGATTCCGCTGACGATTCGCGGATCGGTCAGCGCGCGCTTGAGCGTGCGATTCTCGGCCCTGAGCGCATCGCGAAAGGAATCAAGATCGCTGGCGAAGATGTCGATTCCGCCGGGATCGATGGACCGCAACGCTTCTTCTCCTTGCAGCAGATGCAACGACGCCCGCCGCTTGGCTCCGGCTTCGGTGAGTACGAGGGAGCCGTTGGGGAAGTCGAAGGCGGCGAGGTTTTGTCGCCCGGATAACTTTGCTCCTGGCGGACGCCAGTGCAGGCGGCCGGCAATCATCAAGTGCAACACCAGCCAGAGATCGCCCTCAACTCCAATTGCTATGCGCTTGCCGATGCGGCGCAATTCCCGCACGGTGCGGCCTTGCACCTCGGTGAGCGGCGGGTCCGCGGTGCGCAGCAGGAATGGACTCGCCAGGCGTATTTGCAGGATCGGCTGCCCGACGATCCGCGGTTCCAGCGCATGTAGATAGGCGGTGATGTCGGGCAGTTCCGGCATATTCGTGAAGTCGAGGCCGCGTGGGCTCGGTACGAGCGCACGGTGGCTATGAGATTGTCGCGTGAGTTAGCCGAGACAGGCAAGACTGCGGGCCGGGAGATTGCGATGATCCCAGGTTAGCGTCCAAACGAAGGACGCGAACCTGGGGCACCGGAATTCTCACGTCGGCCAAGAAAATCTGCGGGCGGCTTTGAATGGCCGCCCGCTTCGAATGAGGCCTGTTGCTTCAGTGGATCGCTTGCTAATTGCCGGCGACTGCCTTGTTCTGAAGAATTTTGACGACGACGCGGCGATTATCGGCCTGGCCTTCCGACGTGCTGTCAGGCGCGACCTGTCTGCTGGTGCCCATGGCGCCGGGAGCCAGAATGTTGGTCAATGGAATGTGACCCTGCTGCTCCAGAAAGTCGGTTACGTTATCGGCGCGCTCGGTGCTGAGTTTCTGATTCAGAGCGGCCGATCCCACCGACGACGCGTATCCCTTCACCTGAATCACATAGCCGTCGACGGTCTTGGCTTTTGTGGCCAATTGCAGGAGCTGCGTCTTGTACTGCGGTTCGAGCGCCGTCCTGCCGTTCGCGAACAGTACGGTGACTTCACCCATGGTGTTGTATTCGCCCAGCTCGCTGAAGCGCTTGTTGGTGGCGGCGATGGCCGCTTTATTGGCCTCGAGTGCGGCTTGCTCAGCCGCCGTCTGCTGCTGTTCCTGCTGCATCTTCTGCTGTTGCTGCTTGATTTGCGCTTCCTGCTGCGCCATTTGATCCTGCTGCGCCTGTAGTGCCGCCTGCTCCGGCGCCATCCCGGCCTGAATGTCCTGCGCCGTCTTCAGGTCGGAGGCTTTGAACTTCACCGTCTCCGCCATCATCTGGTTCTGCGCGTTGTAGGAGCCTTGCACCTGGACGGCAAGGCCGGGCACCAGGGCGGTCATTCCCATCTGCTTCTTGCGCATGTGGAGACCGCCTTCAACCTCTTCGACTTGCGTGCTATCGGAAAGAACCACCGGGACGGTTGAGCCGTCCGATGACTTGACCATCATGGTCGAGCCTTTGCGTGCGTCGATGATCCCCTGAAGCTGTGCGCTTTGCGCGCTGGCTACAACACCGAACAGCACAACCGCCGCCGATGTCAACGTGACGGCAACTGCTAATCTTGCCAATGTGCTACGGAACATAGTCGCTCCTCTATTTCGTGTGCTCTCCGGCAATCACGAGGTTGAAAGGGGTTGTTACCCCGCGTTAGCTTTGGCCGCATCGATGTGCCGGCCAGGAACTCAGCGGCCTTGGGAAACCCGGTCCGTACTTCACGAGCTATATCGATCCGCTCAACTACTGCGCCACCGTTATTGCCGGCGGCTTCCAGGTTCCGTCGACGATCGAAGGCGGAGTTTCCTTCGGCCAATACAGACGCAGCATAGGAATGAACTGGGCCTTCGGCGCGGGCAGCCAGTTGGCTTCCTTGGCCTTGCCTGGCGAGTCGGCCTGGAGGTAAAGGTCAACCGAGCCGTCAGGGTTCATGTTGAGCTTGTTGCGCGCGCTCAGCGTGTAGCGGTTCAGCGGGTTCGGCACGAAGAAGTAGTCCTTGTCATACATGGTCAGCGACCAGAAGCCATCGACTGGGGGCAGGTCGCCTTTGTTGAAGTGCATGACGTACTTCTTCGACGCACCATCGTATTCATGACCGTCCGAATCTTTTTGCGATGTCGGATAGATGGCATCCTGGGGACGGTTAGCACCCAACCCAATGGCGGTTACTAACGCTCTCTGGATATAGTCTGTGCCGTATATTCCGATGTTCTTCGTCATGTACATCCAACCGTTGACTGGTTCGGCGGCCTTCTTGAAGTACTCCATGATCTTGACCTGCGCCACCTTGGGTACGGTCTTGATCGCTTCCCGGTCAAAGGCGCCGAGCTTGCCAGGATCGAAATCTTTGCCGGGCTCCAGACCGATAGCTTTCAACTTTTCGACCATCGGCGCATCTGCGGCGGCGGGCGGATTGGTCTTCATCAGGCGGGCAAGATAGTTGAAATAATCGTTCACGCTCAATGCGTCCACCTGGTCGCGGACGGCCTTCTTCATGTCAACGTTGGCATCTACCGTGCCCGGCGCTGGTGTGTAGGGCTTGCCGTAGGAGCTAAGCGGCACAAGCGAGAACTTGTCCTGAAGCGCGTGTACGGCGGCGTAATCCGCGGGCGTGCCAGTGCAATAAATCCGGCCGAGAATCCAGACCATGGCGGTGGGCGATTTATATTCGGTCACGCCGGCCGGAAGTGTTCCGGACCAGCCGGGACCGGTGATGGCGTACTTCTGAGCCTTGCCGCCCGTCGTGCGCTTGCCTGGAACCTGGAAGACATCCGTCCAGCCGCTAAGCATCGGCAAAAGGTAGTAGCGATCGCCCATATCGGGGACACTAAATACCCATGGCTCGTTGGAAACGTCGACCCACGCCGTGGTGTAAAGCGTGTCAGCATTAGGAGCGGTTACCGCGTGATTATCGACTGCGGGATAGGTCCGGAACTTGAGAATCTGGCCCATGGGAGCATGAGCTGCATCAGCCACGGCGACGTTGGTGAATTGCCGGCGCGTCATGTCCATGGTGACCAGCGGGTAGCCGTAGATGTAGACGTCGGTAGCGTCGCTCATCGCCTGTTCCAGACCCGGAGCCTTGGTTGAGGACGATGGTTGCGGGGACGATGAGCATGCGACTGTCAGAAGAACTGCTGCGATACATAAGACCGTAAGAAGCCGTTTCATTTTTCTTTCTTTCTCCCTGGGGAACTCGGGTATTACGCCGACGTGGTCATGGTGACGGGCAGCCCTTGCGAGCTGCCCGTTACAGTTGCTGCTGAGTTACTTGCCTGCCCGTATGCATGCGGTCGTGGGCTGAAGTTGCAGGCACCTCAGCGTCTCCAACCGTGGCCGGCAGAGTCTCCTCCGCCCCAGCGATCGCCACCGCCGCTGAATCGGCTGCCGCTGCTGGCTGAATGCTGATAGTCAGAGAAGCGCTGGTTCTGCGTCTGGCCGCGAGAACGATCTTGCGCTTCCTGATTCAAGTCTCCGGAGGAAGAGCCGCTGGGATGGCTGTAGGTGCTTGCGCTCGACGGATGTTGCTGGTCGTAGCTCTGCGCGTGCTGCTGCTCGCTGGAGTTGGACGTCGTGCTGGTGGGGTGTTGCTGGTTGTAGGTCTGCTCGTGCTGCTGTGCCTGCTGTTGGTAATTCGAGTCGCTGGAAGTGGTGCTGGTGGGATGTTGCTGGTTGTAAGTCTGCTCGTGCTGCTGCGCCTGTTGTTGAGCGCTGGCGGTGTTCACGTTGTTCCAGCTGCCGTTGTCATACTTCTGCCAGCCGGAGCCGGTGTTCTGATAGACGTTGCCGTTGTGGTCGGCGTACATATTGCCGCTGGAGGATTTACCCACCGCGGTGTTGCCGTATGCGGTGCTGGTGCCGGCTGCCTTGCCGCCGGTCGAAGTTTGCACGGTTCCTGCGGAGCCATAAGCTCCGCTCTCGTGCTGGGTGTATGCGGTCTCGCCATTCTTGTTGTAGACCGACTGTCCCCACGAGCCATAGGCGTTTGAACCCTGACGAGTTGCCGCAGAAGCGCCGGTATAAGGGTTGTAGGCTTCCGCTTGTGTGCGGCTGCCATAGGCTGTGCTTTCTGTCGCGCCGCGAGCGTAGGTTCCGGTGTTCGGGTTATAGCTTTCACCCCAGTGCGCGCTGCCGTACGGCCCGTAAGCCGCACCTCCATATCCGTAAGCACCGGTGTAGGGGTTGTAGGCCGTGTGATAGCCGTAAGTGCAGGCGTAGGGATAGTAATAGCCATGGTAGGCGTAGGGCGGGTAGTAGTAGCCGGTACCGTCAGCGAGGATAGCGCCGACAGCGACTCCGGCAATGAAGGTTCCCATATAGCCGGCTGTGTAACTTGCGGTCACCGTGCCGTTTGAGGCCGGCACTTGCGTAACGTAGGTCACGTTGTAGACCGGTGAGCTCGGCGGAATGGTGTAGATAACCTGCGGCACAGTTTGCGCCACCTGCCATGGTCCGCTCGCAGTTCCGGAGACAAACCAGACTCCCTGATAGCAGAGGTAATATTCGGTGCCGACCATGATCACGCGATTCGGAGTATTGGTCGCGTACTGCATCGACGTGCCCTGAATAGGCACGAACTGAGGCTGCCCCGCGTACGAGACTTTGACCTCAGCAGCTGCCTGCGCGGCATTTACGGTCTCGGTCGTCGGGATCTGCGCCATCAGCACTGCGTCTTCGGCTTCCGGAGTGCCGGGAACAAACGCCAGCACTTTGCCGGCCGGATTGTCGGCCGGAATGCGCGCGAAGTCCGGTGGCAGGCTGTTGGTGGCGAAAGTCCACGTGCCCATCACCGGATGCGTGGTGGTGAACCAGCGTCCGGAAGTGAGGAAGTAGAAGGCTCCGGTCGGCGTGTATTTCAAGACCGTGCTGTCAGAATTGGCGGGATAGCTCAACTGGGTGCCGGGAATCGGCGTCCACTGTGGCATGCCGTTGAAGACGACGATCTCCGCCGGCGTATTGCTGTAGTAAACCGCGGGGACCGATGCCGTGCTGCCGGGTGGCGGAGGGATGAACTGCGCCAGGTCAGACCAGTTGGGACTTTGGGCTACCTGAGACATCTGCGGCGGCAGCGCGCCCGCGGCTGACCAGTTCTGGAAGTTACTTCCCTGCATCCAGCCTTTGCCGTCGAAGAGGTAGTACGTGGACGTGGACTGGTCCTGGAACAGAGGCCAGTTGGCATTCACGACCGCCTTGATGCTGGTATTCCCGACCGGAGCAAGCACCGGCGAACCGTTCACCATCAACAAAATTGCCGGCTTGAAGCTGACGAAGATCTGTGGAGGATCGTTATTCACCGTTACGGTCGTGCGTGGTGCCTTCTTCTTGAGACTGGCCGCGATTTGATCCACGGAAATGGTCAGCGTCGCCGATGGATTCAGGAACGAGCGCACCAGTTGATCCATCTGCGCGGTCGCCGCCGGGGCAAGAGAAGGAAAGTACAGGCTGGTGATTTGGGGATTGGTGAGGACGACGGTGTGCGTGTCCATGTTGACGCTGGACTGCAATTGAACGGTGGCTACTCCGACCTGTTCCTTACCGCCGGTGGGGGTGACGGCGAATGCGATGCGCGCGTCCAGGACCTTGAAGTTCTGCCAATCATCGACCTGTGGTTGGTAGAGGGTGACCTGCCCTCCGGCATTGGTCAAGGTGTGTGGCCAGCGGGCAGCTTGCGCTGCCCCCCAGGATGCTGAAATCAGCAGAAACAGAACCGATGCAACAAGCTTTCGCGATCTACTCTGAGGCATAGGAACCTCGCGCTAACTTCTGAGTATCGAGTCTGAGTGGGGCGGAGCCCCGGCTCAGTAGTTCACTGAGCCGGAGGCGCCTGGGTCGTTGCTTTCTTGCCTTTTTTCTTGGGCGCGGGAGCGTTGCGACCCTGTCCCTTCACCTGCGTTTCGTCAACGGCAACGGATTCCTGCGTGAAGGTTGTGCCGGAAGGTACGAAGTAAATCTTCGCGCCCTTCTCTTTCACCGTGCCGCTGGTGCGGACGTCAATGCGAGTGGCATCGATCTGCTGGCCACCTTCGCCATTGACCAGGTAATACTTCATGTTGACCGAGCGCTGAGCTCCCAGCTGACTTGCGGTGACGGTTTCCTGCTCGTCGGTGTAGCCCACGACAACGAACTTGCCATTGGGCTCGTGCTGAATGCGGAGTGCAACGTCGTCGAGTATCGCTTTGCAGGTATTGTCCACACGAGACGGCCGCTTGGCGTCCATGAACTTGCATTCGCCGATCTCGCTGACTTCGCTTACGGTGACCGGCGGCGAGAGCACGTTGACTGTAGCAGAGCAGGCGGTGCTCAGTCCGCGAGAATCGGTGACAGTAGCGGTCGCCGTGATTGCAGCGCCTTCCGGAGCGCCGGTGGTATCGAGGCTCACGCTCGCGCCTGTACCGTTCACGTGTCCGGCTGACGCAGACCATGCGTAGGTCAGCGGGAAGTTGTCAGGGCTGCTGGCGTTGACGGTCAGGGTGGAAGCTTCAGCTGCCTTTACTGTGTTCGGACTGGCAGAGCAATCGGCGACCGGCGGATGCGGCTGTTTCACCGTGAACGACGCTTCGCAGCTGGCGACGTTGTTCTTCTTTTCCTTCTCGTCCGTCGCGGTTCCCTTGACGGTGTAGCTGCCCGGCGCGAGACCCGTCGTGTCGACATTGCCGGTAGTGCCTGTGCCCGAGACTTTTCCGCCGCTCGCCGTCCAGGCGTAGGCGATGGTGTGTTTGGGATTGAAGTTTTGCGTGCTGATGGTCGCGGTCACCGGATCGCCAGACCAGATTTCTGCCGGGGACGCCGAACAGCTAGCCGTTGGAGGAACCGCCGGCTTGCCGCCAAAGCTGTAACTGACTCCAGCCACCAAGCCAGTCATAGCGGTATTGAAGATGAACTCATGATTGGTCGGACGATAGTTCACATACAGGTAGCGCCAGCCCACGGCCGCGCCCCACCTCGGAGTGAAGTTGTAGCTCAGCAGGCCTACGGCCTGGTAATCGAGGTTAGCTCCGCCTGCGCCGGCGTCGCCCGCCGCCATGATGGATGCCTTTTCACCGAGGGGAACTATGAACCGTGCGCCGCCCAGACCATCAACCCAGTTAGCCGACTTCGAGCGGCTAACTCCCGCGGGTTCGACGGTAAGATCTTGGCCTACGTACCAATAGCGAATCCCGCCGAGAGCATCAATCTTGAAGTGCTCGGCGTTAACCAGCCGGTAGCCGATCTTTGGTGTGAAGATAGACTGCGTCAGATGGAGATTCACCGAAGTCTGACCGAGCTCATTAAAGGGTATCCCTCTGTCGTCCCCCAGTTTCACCCAGAAGAAATCAATGGGAATGAGCAAGCGACCCTTATCCGCCTCTACCGCTATCGGAATTATCCCTTTGAGGGTATGCCACACATCGGAGAAGGGGACATGAATGCCGGCATCATGGCCGAGCACGCCGACGGTCCCATGTATCCCCGGGAACCACCCGTAAATCGCGATCTGGCCGCGCCAGCCGCTGTCGGTAGCCGCAGCAGACGAAGAAGGCGTGTCGGGAAGCGGAGCCGGTGGCGCAGGGTCCACGGATGCAGCTGGGCTTGCGGCTGGTGCCGGGTCCGCGGCTGTTGGGGAACTGGCGGCGGTTGCATCCGTCGGCCCATGGACGCTCGCATCCATGAGCTTGTCTTGAGCGGCTGCGAGTGTGGAAAACGGCAGAGCGAAGCTGGTTGTCAGCAACAGCGTCAGGCAAGCCTTGCGAAAGTCCATAGAATCTCCTAGCACGCAACTTCAGTGCGTTCCCCACAATGGCACACGTTGCACGTGGCTCTAGTGGCAGGGTACGCCGGATACCAGGCAGGGATAACTAGCACTGTTACTAGCTACGGCAAGGAAAAGCTACAGGGAACGGACTGGTACGATTTCGGGCCTTGGCTGTTCGCGATGTGCTGGATTCGCGTAAACTGGCACAAACAAGCTTCTTCTTGCGGAGTCGGCGGCGTGCCGACCTGCGATTTGTGACATGGATCACAGAGGCCCGTGCGGATACCGGGTAGACTTTTCTCGCCCATGATAGACCGTTCCACTCGCAAACCCTCGGCGCGTGTCTTGATTGCCGACGACCACAGACTCGTGGCTGAAACCTGCAAAAACACCCTGGAGCCTGAATTTGAGGTGGTGGGCATTGCCACCGATGGCCGCGCTCTGGTGGAAGCAGCCTTTTCTCTGAAGCCCGACATTGTTCTGCTCGACATTGCTATGCCGCAGCTCAATGGCCTCGACGCCGGCGAAAGAATCAAAGCCAAGATGCCCAGGGTGAAACTGGTATTTCTCACCATGAACCTTGGCGCCGATATCGCTGCCGAAGCCTTTCGCCGAGGCGCGTCGGCCTACGTGTTGAAGCAATCCGCTGCCGAAGAGCTGGTGACCGCTCTGCGCAAGGTACTGCGTGGCGAGTCCTACCTGTCCCCGCTCATCACCCGGGAAACGATTACCCAACTGCTCATGCGGCAGAACGAGCGGACCGAGAAGCGCATTACCTCGCGTCAAAGCGAGATTTTGCAGTTGCTGGCAGAAGGAAAGTCGATGAAGGAAGCCGCTGCCATTCTCAACCTGAAGCCGGGTACCATTGCATTTCACAAATACCGCATGATGCAGAATCTCGGCATCAAGACGAATGCGGAATTGCTGGAGTACGCCATCCGGCGTCAGATGGTCGGCGCGTCCTAGCCTGGTTGTTATTGCTCAGCTTAGCGTCGGCAGCTTGACGCCGAAAGCGTCGCCGCCCATCCCCTCACTTATCGGATTCAACAACTTAATGCGAGCCCGGTCATTGATATCACAGCCTGCGTCGTCGCACTTGGCTTATACTCGCCTCACCGTAATCGAGCGCAAGGATGTTCATATGCACGACCCCCGCGGGCATAGTTCGCCTGGCGATGCCGGTACTGCGATAGCGCAGCTCGCATTGGATGGCCAATGGCTCTCCGCAAATCAGTGCATGTGTGATCTGCTGGGCGCGCCCTTCGAGGAATTTTCCCGAGTCCCATTCGATAAGCTGTTCCAGATTCACAGCGCGCACGAAGCAACGGATCTTCGCGCCCAACTGCTGAATCACCAGATTTCGCAATATTCTTCGAAGCGCAGGATTAGTCCCCCAAACGGCGGAGCTTCGCAGGTTGAGGTGGTTTTCTCGCTGACCTGCGATGGCGCCGGCAATGGTCAATCCATTTTTGCGGTGATTGAGGACCCGACAGCGTTGCGTTCCGCGGAAGCGGCTCTGCAAGAGTCAGAGACCGCCCGCCACGAGCTAGCTCGCCGGCTGACCAATGCGCAGGAGAAAGAGCGTACTCGCATCGCGCGCGAACTCCACGACGATATCGGCCAGTCGCTCGCCATTCTGAGAATTCAAATGCTGCGTGCCGGCCAGCCGGTCTCGGGCATGGTGGGCAAGCGACATCCCAGCATTACCGACCTCAGCAATGACCTCAAGTTGCTGGCGGAAAAAGTCAGCCGCATCTCCCGCCAGCTGCACTCCTCCGAGCTGGAGTATCTGGGGCTGGCGGTGGCGATTCAGAGCTACTGCCGCGAGTTTTCTGCGCAATACAAGATCGCGGTGGAATGTTCCTGCACCAACCTTCCCGAGGATCTTGACGGCCTGCTGGCCTTAAGCCTGCTGCGCATCGTTCAGGAAGCTCTGCATAACGCTGCCAAGCACAGCCAGGCCAAGTCGGTCCAGGTTGTGGTCAAGGGATCGGATACGGAGTTGTCGCTGCTGATCGTCGATGATGGGGTAGGCTTTGATCCCGAAGAAGCCAAGTTCGCTGCCGGACTTGGCCTGATCTCCATGCGCGAGCGCATTCATCTTGCCGACGGGCAGTTTGAGATTACCTCGGCCCCCGGCAAAGGCACCCGGATTACGGCTGGCGTCCCGTTGAACCACGCTTCCCGACAACTGGCCGCCGCGGCCAAATAGATCTCATAAATCGCTTTGTGTCAGGGCACGGCATCTGCCGTGCCAATCCCAATCATGAATGACTTAGGCTTAGCCCCTGGAAGTACTGATTTTGCAGGGGCTAAAGCCCGGTGGTTGGATGCATTCGTGTCGGCACGACTAAAGGTCGTGCCCTGACACAACCCAGAACGATTTATGAGATGACTACCAGGTGCTCACGGAAAAACCGTACAACCTCCTCATCAAACCGTTTGTGAAAGGCCGTCCGGTCAAACCCCTTCGGATCGGTGCAAACAACAGATGGCGGATTTGCTTTTACCTGATCTTCTGAACACGGACAGTCAAAGGACAAATGCCCTGCGCCTAGTGCCAGATGAAACTCGGGCTTAACGGGTAAGTTCATTTCTACGGCCGACACATCTTCAGGTCTCACGCCCATTCCCCCGTACTCGGAGCTCCATAATTGTAAGGGAGCCCTTACGTCTCGAAGACTCGACTTGCTGGGGAAAAAATTGACCGGGTCTGCGATCACATAAGCCTTGATGCGTGGCTCGTATCCCGAGGCATGTGCAGGGATTTTGTGGTCTTTGATCTGTTGACACATCAAGATATTTTCGGGGCATAGAATTGTGATGTGGTTGAAATCAGGCTGTGCACCTGCCAAAACGAGGCCGGTATAGCCACCACGAGAAAAACCAAAAAATCCTATGCGATCTTGATCGACTTTGATCCCGGCCGGCGGACTGGCGAGCATAAAGTTGAGCACGCGCTTTACGTCGATGGGCCGAACCAGGAAAGACGAGATATCAGCTGCTGACTTACCTCCAATATCCCGGCTGGAGTCTTGCGTGTGATCGAAAGTAACAACCGCAAAACCGGCATCCGCCAAGGCTTCCGCAGTGTCATGATGGCTGAACCTATCTTCAAACATTCCATGTGAAATAAGGACCAGGGGCAAATTCTTCCCCGTGACGCCGCAGTTTCTGACCGCGCGGATGGTCGTGGGAAAACCGTCTCGGTCTATGAGCATTTCTGGTGCAGGAGTGGAACAGGGTGTCCAAAGCTCTGCGACAATTCTGGGCTGGTTGCCGTTGGCTGGGATTACAACATCCCGAATACCGGCGGCTTCCCCAGCCGTGGGTCTAAATGTAATCAGCATAAGCAAGCAAACGTAAGGTGCTTTCCCGAACCAGACACATCCGCGCGCTTCGCGTCTCACGACGAACCAGCGCTTGAAATATCCCAGCGGGCGCATGTGAATTTTGAGCATTTAAGATTCCTCTGTCAGCGCTCGACCGAAGTTAAGTCGAGGCTTTGCACTAGTGTGAGCAGCCCCTAGTAAGATTCTTGCAGATTTCTTACCAGTAAGATTGTTACGGGAAGTTAGGTAATCTTAGTTCCGTTTTTCTTGCGGAACGGCCTACTTCAGCTTGGCGTATTCAGCTTTGGCTTGTTTCAAGATAGGCAGGTTGGGGTCGGCATCTTTCCACAGAGCCAGAAAATCCTGATAGTGAGTTCGCGCGGCGTCCAGGTTGCCTGCCATTTTTTCTGCGCGCGCCAGTTGCAGATGCGCTAATGCGCCGATCACCGAGCTCACGACAACGCCGGGATTGTCGACTACCTTCTGAAACTCGGTAGCGGCTTTGCGGCCGTCGCCAAGCTGCAGGTACGCCAGCCCGCGCACATAGGCCGGCAGGGCATCCGCAAAGGAGTCCATCGCCAATTCATATTTCAGTGCAGGTCGGAGGACCTCAATCGCGCTGGCGGGATGCTTTCTGTCGATTTCGATCATCCCTCGAATCGTAGGCAGAGTGTAATTCTGCATGAGGGTGCTGGTGGGATACTGCCGGCTCAACTCATCGGCGAGCTCCTCGGCCTGGGCTGGGTCCCCTGCCGTTGCCAGCGACAGACTGACTCTCTCGGTCACGGATCGATCGCGACTTAGCGCCAGCGATTTGGCCGCGAATTGCTGTGCTGCCGAGCTCTCGCCCACTAAAGCCGCAGTGTAGGCAAGCCCTGCGTAATGTTCGGCGGCCGTCTCGTTGGAGCCGCGGGTAATCGCCGTCTGCGCCGCCTGCTCAAACGCCTCCTCCGCTTCGCCAACCCGGCCGTAGTAACTGGCGACGTCGGCCGACTCGATAGTCAGCCTTTCCTCATATCCAGGCCTGCCTTTCGCCCCCTCCACCAGTTGCTGCATGGTCTCGGCGTCTCGCTGGAGAAAAGCAAGCTCGTAGCGGGCAACGACCAGGTTTTCGGAACTCACTTTGCGGGCTTGGGCCGCTTCGTAGGTTGCCTTGGCCTCATCCGGCCGGTGAAGCTCCATAAAATACAGTATGAGATTCGTATAAGAGCTATAGGCGTCGGGGTCCAGACGGAGCGCTTCCTGCTGTTCGCGCACCGCCTCTTCGTATTGGCCTCGCGCAGCCGACAATGTCGCCAAACGACCATGAGGAACGGCCTCGCCCGGATAGGACCGCATCCATTCCCTGGCATTCTGAATGGCCTGGTCGTGATCTCCGGTGACCGACTGATAGTAAGCGCCCAAAATATGAAAGCGCTCCCGTTCGCTAACCCGATTGCGCAATTCATAGGCTTTGACTATGTTCTCGCGGCCCAGACCGGTTTGGACCATGTTGAAATAAATGCTCCCCATCGCGGCGTAGGCAACAGCGAAATTCGGATCCAGCGCCGCCGCCTTTTGCAAATAGGGCAGAGCCGCGGCATTACCCTTGCTTTGCCGCAGGGCGACACCTGCGCTATACGCTTGCAGCGCTTCCAGCGAGGAGGTGGTGGCCTCCTGCAGCGGCTTATTGAACTGGTCTACCGAGGCAAGCGATTCACCTAGCTCGCCGCGAAGCTTCCGGGCAGCTTCATGCAGCGCGTGAAGAACATCGTGCCGATTCTTCGCTTCGGCTTCGGTGCCGGCGATGGTCTTACTGGTTCGGCAATTCACCGCCTGCAACGCGATTTCATAGCCATTACCCGCCGACTCAATGGAGCCGGCAATCAGCGCCTGGCCGTTGGTACGCAAGCAAACTTCACGCGCAACCTCCCGCGAGAGCCGCTCCCCGACCGGCTTCTCCATCTCCTTGAGGGCCGCTGCAGCTCGCCGATCCGATACCACATTGAGATAGGGTGACTGCCCCAGGTCAACGCCAAGCGCCTGGCGCAGTGTGCCGTCGAAGACTGGATCGCCGGTGGTGTTGGCGAAATCCGCGACCACGATGCTGTCTTGCATCGCAAGCGCGCGAGCCTTACGCGAATGGAGATAGAGACCAGCAGCGACAACGATCGTCGCCAGCAGGCTTACAACTCCTGCGACCGTCTTCCACCGTGGCCTCGGTTTCAACGCTGGCGTCGCTGTGGATGGCGTTGCGTTGGATGGCCCCTGCGCCGATATCCAGGAGGGCTTGGAATCCGTCCGCCGCTGCCATAGATCAGCAGTGTCGGCAACGGCCTCTTGCGGCATTTCAGCGACTGCAAACTTGTGTGCGTCGGAAGTTATCCGCAATCGCTGCAAGTCGGCACGAATCTCCGCGGCATGACGATATCGCACATCGCGATCCTTCTCCAGGCACTTGCCGATGATTCGCTGCAATTCGTCCGGCACATCGGGATTGAGCTGGCGCGGCGGCTCGGGAGTTTCCTGCACGATCGAGAGAAACAGCACGCCCGTGGTATCACCCTTGAATGGCGCCTTGCCGGTGGCCATCTCGTACAAAACAATGCCGAAGGAGAAGAGATCGGTGCGCTCGTCCAGCGGCCTGCCTAAGGCCTGTTCCGGCGACATATACGCCGCCGTACCGAGGGCAGCCAGACCACTGGTCATATGCGTGTCCTCGATGCTGGGCGATGCTCCGCCAGCGGCAGCGACCAGTGCCGCGTGCTTCGGAGCGGTCTTCTTCGCCAAACCGAAATCCAGGATCTTGGCGCGGCCGCTCCTGGTGACAAAGATGTTCGCCAGCTTGATGTCGCGATGGATGATGCCTGCGGTATGCGCCGCCTCCAGGCCATCCGTCACGTCTACGGCGATGTCCAGCAGCCTTTGGTAATCCAGCGGGCCCCGCCGCACCATCTCCTTCAGGGTGACTCCGTCGAGGAACTCCATCGCGATGAAGATCTTGCCGTCTTCTTCGCCGACGTCATAGATGGTGCAGATGTTGGGATCGTTCAGGGCTGAGGCGGCACGGGCCTCGCGGAGAAAGCGCTCGCGAAGCGCCTCGTCATGAGCGTAGTCGCCGGGCAGAAACTTGAGCGCGACAAAGCGTTCCAGGCGGGTATCGGTGGCCTTGTAGACCACTCCCATACCGCCTTCGCCCAACTTCTCCAGGATTGAATAATGCGATACGGTCGTGCCAACCATGGGCGGCCTTGGAAACCTTCTAACCCAGAATAATGCTAGGCATGCGGAGCGAAAGGGTCAATCACACAGATAGGTGACGCGGCGGGGCGGTGGCCAGCACTAAGTACAACGGTTGCAGCAGGATACAGCTCTCAATGTCGAGAAACAGCGAACTCGATCCTGATTACGGAATGCGGTTTTCTTGCAACATGCATGGCTCAGCAGCACTTCGAAGCTGCGATCTATCACTGTTAAAGGCTGGTGCCTAGCACTTCTACAAGTTGGAAGCGCTTGGATTGGTTACTACCATCAGGTCCACACCGGTTGAGAAAGGCAAAATGGCGTGCCTCGCGTTCAACTCCTCATTGCAGTTGAGAATCCAGCAATTCGGCAAACCCTGCTTGCGTTAGTGCAGGAACACTACGATGTGGTGGCGATTGTCGGCGGGGGGAAATCTGTTCTGAAGGAAGTTGAGGCGGAGCGCCCCGATGTTGTCCTGCTCGGCGTCGCGTTTCATGGGGTCAGCGGCTTTGAGATCGCTCGCCGCCTCCGCCAGTCCAAAAGCTCGGCCAGAATTATCCTTCTGTCACCGCACGAGTCACGAGACATGGTTCGGGCAGCGATGGCTGTTGGCATATCCGGCTACGTCCTCCTGTCACGGCTGCTTGATGATCTGCCCGCAGCTATCGACGCAGTCTCCCAAGGGCAAATCTTCGAACCACCGTTGTGACGGCGGGCCCTAAAGCTCTTATCCTGACAACAACTAAAAAAGCGGCGGCGATTGAGTCGATCGTGCTGCTCGCCTCTTGAACGCCGCCGATCTAATTTTCGGCTCAGCCACAGGTTTGTCTGCGGGCGACTATCCTAGTTGCCCCCACCACCGAACGTAAAGTTGATACCACCGAAATACTTGAAGTTGTTCTGCGTCGACGAGTAGTTGGCGATATGGTTGGATCCGAAATGGGTCAGCAGGTAATCCACTTCGACGGGACGAATCTGGATGTGCGCGGACAACGGAATGTCCAGGCCGCCGCCAAACTCCATGGCAAAACCATTGTTGCTGCCGTATGCGTTCTTGCCGCCGCAGCCCTGGTTCTCGATGCAGCCGATCAGCGTGCCGTAACCATTGGAGTGGGCTGCGCCAAACAGGCCTTCACCAAAAGGCTGGAACTTGCCGCTGTGCTTCTTGATCTGCGGGCCGAACATGTAAGTAAAGGCGTTACCGCTGATGTTCACGGAACCGTAGCCCTTCTCTTTGAGGAAGTTATTCCAGCCCGTGCCACCGGTATAACCCATGAAGTCGGCTTTGATACCGAAAATAGAGCTGAAGTTATAGACAAACGCACCGCCGCCGCCGTTGAAGTTCTGGCTGCTGGCGATCTGGGGGTTGAGATTGACGTACGAATAGCCGCCCGCCAGTTCCACTTTCGGGTACTCGGTCTGTGCGGCTGCCGCGAGAGTTACCAAGGCCACGAAAACGAACAGGCAGATTAACTTTTTCACTACTAGCCTCCTTGAACGAAGTGAGTTAGTCCTTGCGCGTCGCGCACCGCCTTGCGGCCGCACAACCCGCACCGACCCACTGTGAGTTGGGAACTCTTTCAATGCTATGGGGGTATCGGTCCAGAGAACACTGGCAAAAGTCTTAGCAGGGTCGCAAAAATGTACACGTAACCCCCTATTACTCGTAGAGAAGTTCCGACAAACGTCGTGGTAAGATCAGCCCAGCGCTAGGGGCGCATCCGGTCCGCGGAAAGGACAGAAGTCCACCCCATCCAAACAATTCGTCTTTGCGAACTGACTTTCTGCCCGTCATATGCGGACCTCGGGCGCACGAAAGGAAGTTCGTCATGCCGGTAAGACCACTCCCGCCCAATCCCAATCTCGATCACCTTAAACATCAGGCGAAAGACTTGCTGAAGGCTCATGCCGCCCACTGCGCCGGAGATAGCGCAACTCATCCGCGAATTTCATCCGCGCTTCCAGCATTCGACGGACGCAGAAATCTTCCATGCCGGGTTGAAACTCAGCCGATGCCCAGCTCACCATCGCGCGCGAATCGGGATTTCCCAGCTGGACCAGGCTGAAGCGGCATATCGACAAGCCAACTCTCGCCGACCGTCTGGATCTGCCGCATCATGAGCGCATCGAGGATCCTGCATTTCGCCGCGCGGTCGATCTTCTCGACGCAGGTGATGCTGACGGGTTGCGAAGTCATCTCAAGCAGCATCCCGATCTCGCGCAAAGACGAGTGCTCTTCGAAGGTGGAAATTACTTCCGCAATCCAACTCTGCTGGAGTTTGTCGCCGAAAATCCCACGCGACATGGCAGCTTGCCGAACAATATTGTCGAAGTGGCGCGGGTCATTCTCGATGCAGGTTCGACTCAGGCTGCACTGGACGAGACGCTGATGCTGGCCGCCAGCAGCGCCGTGACTCACAAGTGCGGCGTGCAGATCTCCTCTGATCGATCTGTTGTGCGATTACGGAGCCGATCCCAACGCCGCGATGCGAACCGCTGCCGCATATGGCGAGTTCGAGGCAGTACACGCTCTGATCGAGCGCGGCGCGCTAATCGATTTATCGATTGCAGCTGCCTTGGGACGAATCGAGGACGCACGTCGCTTGTTGCCAACTGCCGATTCTGAGGATCGCCACTGGGCAATTGCGCTGGCGTCGCAGTTCGGCAGCGTGGAGATCGTGCGCATGTTGCTCGATGCCGGCGAAAATCCCAATCGGTACAACCCCGTCGGCGGACATTCGCAATCGACTCCTTTGCACCAAGCCGCGCTGGCTGGCCATCTTGACGTAGCGCGCCTGCTCGTAGAATGCGGTGCAAGGCTGGATTGGAAAGATACCTTGTGGCATGGAACGCCTGCCGACTGGGCGCACCATCAGGGCAGGAGTGAGGTCGAGGCCTACCTTCGCGCGCAGCCAGCTGCGAAGGAGAACTAGGGGTCATCTCATAAATCGTTGTGGGTTGTGTCAGGGCACGACCTTTAGTCGTGCCGATACGAATGCATCCAACCGCCGAGCTCTTAGCCCCTGCAAAATCAGTACTTCCACGGGCTAAAGAGACTGGTGTCGCGACCGCAGACCGAATTTCGTGGTGGAACAAACAGTCGGAATTGCGAGCGAACTAGCCGCGCAGCGGCGACATTTGTGTTAGCCGCGGGCGTGAGCCCGCCGGGGACAGGTGGGAACAAATGGAGAGCCGCGGAGCGGCGACATCCGCTCGCGACACAGCCTCTAAAGCCCAAGTCACTCATGAGTGGGATACGGCACGGCTGAAGTGTCTGCGTGAGAACTGGATCTGCAAGCTCTTGGCGGAACAGAGCGATGATCTTTGGCCGATAAACCCAGCGCCGTAGGCGCGAAAGAGCTTAGCCCAGCGCTTCAGCGCTGGGTAGATGGCAAAAAATCTCGAGTCCCGTAGGAGACTGTGTCGCAACCCGAATCCGAATTTCGTGGTGGAACAAACAGCCGGAATTGCGGCCAAGCCAGCCGCGCAGCGGCGGCAGCGCAGTGAGCCCGGGGCGCCAGCCCCGGGTAAGGTGGAAAATTTATTCGAGCCGCGTAGCGGCGACAGGGGTTGCGACACAGCCCCGTAGGGACGACAGGGTTCTCACGCAGACTCTGAAGCCGTGCCCTGACACAACCATTTATGAGATGGCTTCTAGTCCCTGACACGGGACGGTTTGAAACTGAATTGCGCCCTGCCGGGCACCGGATTACGATCCTATGGCCATCTAAGGAAGACGCGGCTTTCGCCGGCGCTCCTGCCATCGATGCGATGCATGCACGTCAAATTCGCCATGCTCTGGGGACTGGGCTGGGCGCTTCTCTTCGCTGGATTCTCAACCCAACTCCGTGCAGCCGAGTCAACCAAAGAACCTTTGAATGCAGAGTGGGAGTTCCGCGCCATCAATCCTGACCAGCATCCCGAGGTCACGGCCTGGCACGCCGCCCACGTTCCCGGCGTTGTGCAAACCGATCTGCTGGATGATCGCCTCATCCCCGATCCGTTTTACGGCGACAATGAGTCGCGCCTGCAGTGGATCGGTCTGACCGATTGGGAGTACCGCACCACCTTCCAGATCGCCGCGACAACGCTGCTGCATGAGCATGTCGATCTCATCTTCGATGGCCTGGATACGTTCGCCGAGGTCTTTCTAAACGAGCAGCCCGTGCTGACGGCAGACAACATGTTTCGCCACTGGCGAATCGCGGCCAAGCCACTGCTCAAGCCTGGCCCGAACACGCTGCGCATCGTCTTCCACTCGCCGATCACCTTCATGATCCCGAAGGTGAAAGCACTGCCATACATTCTGCCTTCGATCTCGACGGTCGATGCCGGCAACGAGCAGAACATCGCCACCGCTCCTTACACCCGCAAAGCGCCCTATCAATATGGTTGGGACTGGGGGCCGCGCTACGTGACCATCGGTATCTGGAAACCCATCTGGCTAGAGACATGGGACAGCGCGCGTATCGAGAACTTCCACATACATCAATTAAAGGTATCGCGCGACAGCGCAGATTTGGCCGCTGAAATAGAGATTGAATCGGACCATCCGCAGGCGGCGACCATCACAATCAGTCGCGACAACACAACTCGCGCGCTTAACACCGTAGCCACGCAGGCCGTTCAGCTCGACAGCGGCACAAACCACATCACAGTTCCCTTCCACATTTCTTCGCCGAAACTTTGGTATCCCATCGGATATGGCGCGCAGGACCGCTATCGCTTTTTCGCAACGGTAAAGATAGGTAAGAGTGTGATTGCCGGCGCCGAACTCAAGACCGGCCTGCGCTCGGTCGAGCTTCGTCGCGAACCGGATCAGTGGGGCAAGAGCTTCACCTTCGTAGTCAACGGAATCCCGATTTTCGCCAAGGGCGCGAATCTGATTCCATTCGATAGCTTCCCCAGCCGCGTCACGATTGCTCGCTATCGCGAGATCCTACAGGCCGCGCGCGACGCGAACATGAATATGGTGCGCGAGTGGGGAGGCGGCATTTACGAGAGCGACGACTTCTACGACATCTGCGACGAGCTTGGGCTCATGGTCTGGCAGGAGTTCATCTTCGGCGGCGACATGGTGCCGGGCGATCTTGCCTTTCAGCAGAATGTTCGCGAAGAAGCTGTTCAGCAGGTGAATCGGCTGCGCGATCACCCCAGCATTGTCCTATGGTGCGGCAATAACGAGATTGAGGCGGGATGGCAAGTCTGGGCCGATCGCCTCACCTTCAAGGAATCGATTTCGCCGCCCGAGCGTGAGCGTGTCTGGCAGGATTATGTCGTCTTGTTTCACGACATTATTAAGAGCGTGGTTGAGCAATATGCCAACCTCCACTCCATATTGGCCAAGCTCGCCCAGCGCCAATTTCGAGGCGCCGCCCAGTAGTCCTGACAACGGCGATATGCATTTCTGGGGAGTGTGGCACGCACTCGAGCCGATCGAGAACTATACGCTGCAGAATCCGCGCTTCATGTCGGAGTTCGGCTTTCAGTCGTTCCCGGAAATGCGAACCATTCTCAGCTTTGCCCAGTCCGGCGACCTGGCTATCGATTCGCCGGTGATGATGTCGCACCAGAAAAATCACGGCGGCAACGAACGCATTCTGACCTACATGCTGCGCGAGTATCCCGAGCCGAAAGACTTTGCCTCGTTCGTGTATGTCAGCCAGGTGCAGCAGGCGGAAGCCATCAAAGTTGGCGCAGAGGATTTGCGGCGCAATCGGCCGCGCACCATGGGCTCATTGTTCTGGCAACTCAACGACTGCTGGCCGGTCGCGTCGTGGTCCAGCATCGACTACTTCGGCCGCTGGAAGGCCCTGCATTATTACGCTCGCCGCTTCTATGCTGATCTTCTGATTTCGCCTTTTGCTCATGACGGCGCAGTCAACGTCTACATCGTCTCCGACAAGTTGCAAGCGACTGCTGGCCAGATCCGCATGCGGTTACTCGACTTTGAAGGCAAGATCTTGCTGGACAAGACGCAGGACGTACAACTTCCAGCCCAGTCGAGCGCGGCGTATATGAGTCTGAATGACAAGGAAGTGTTGGGTTCGGCCGATCCCGAACGCACCTTCATGGTCCTTGATCTTAAGGTGGGCGGGCAAATCGTTTCCCGCAACGAAGTATTCTTCGATCGAATGCGCAACCTTCAGTTACCGCTGAAACCGGCAATCCAAAGTGATATCAGCTTCGAGTAGTTCGACCTATACCATCACGCTGCGCTCACCTGTCCTGGCGCGCAGTGTCTACTTGTCCTTCGGCGATCTCGATGTAAAACTCTCTGACAACTACTTCGATTTGCTACCTTCCGAAGAGACGGTCATCCAGTTGACTTCCACCGCAACGCTTGACCAGTTGAAAGCCGCTCTGAAGATTATCTCTCTTACCGATGCCTTCTTTGACCAGCGTCCAACCTATCGCGAGCGCACATCTTTAATGGAGAACAAGAGCTCACAGTAGGCTGCGGAACTGTACCGCCTATCCGGGCTGCTAGCTTGCACTGCAACCGTAGTGTCGCGTTATGAAAAACTCCTGATTGTGCTCGTTCGGGTAGAGCTGGCCTTCAGGCCAGCGTCTAGGCCTTTTACTTACGGACCCGAGCCGGCTTCAGCCGGCGGCACAAACGCGCGCACTGAGGTTTGTCATCAGTCTCCTAGCTTGCGGACGACGTCAGAAGTACTCAATTCTCTCCAGTAGCGTTCGAGATTATCAATCGTCATCAATGTTCGGCTGCGCATTCGATCCACATAAAGCACGCCATTCAGATGATCGATCTCATGCTGAAGAATGCGGGCATACCATCCAACTGCTTCGACCGATTTCGCCTCTGCATGTTCATCCAGATACTCCACGATGATCGCTTGCGCCCGCGGCACAATCGCCGCCAATCCCGTCACACTCAAGCAGCCTTCAAAGAAGTCGACGCTGCTTTCCTCTCTGGCAACAATCCGAGGATTAATCAGCACATGAAACGGAACTGGCTTTCTCCGCCGCTCCAGCAGTTGTGCCGCACTAAGCTTCTTGTGGTATTCCTCGCGGTCTTCGACGACCGCAATTTGCAAGGGAACGCCAATCTGGGGCGCGGCCAGCCCAACGCCAGGTGCAGCGCGCATCGTGTCCCGCATATGTTCGATCAGCTCCTGCGTCTTGGCGCTTAGAATCTCCTCGCGCGACAACTCACGCGCCTGTCCGCGCAACACCTCTTCGCCAATCTGAACAATTTGCAGCCGCATGGACTTATTATTCCGCTGTCCCAAGTGTACGTTACGAAATTGTGTCTTGAGGAAACCGTTCCTACCCAAAATTGCTTGACAGCGTGTACTCTTCGGAGGATATTCTTACCTCTACCACGCTCCCTAATCCATTCGTTCACTAGTTCACACCGCCGACCGCTCCCTCGGCTGCCGGAGTCGATCATGCGCACTATAGCGTACAGTGCAGCCAAAGCCGATCTCTTCACTCCTGGACAGCGTGGCAATTATTTCAGCCACAGCGAAGCTTTGCAGACTCCGTCACTGTGTGCAGAGCTGTCCAGGCTGGCCTATTGTCGGAAGGCGTCGGAGTTCGCGTTCGACACCGATACGATTCGCGACGTGCTCACCAAGCTTGGCTTTTCCCAATTCGGATTCTTTGAGAGCCCGAATGCGGCCGCCAGAGGCACCCATTGCTTTACAGCCGTCGGCACCGATCCGGATTCCAAGAAGCAAGCAGGCATGGTCGTGTTTCGCGGAACTGATGCCGATGATCCTACAGATATTGGAGACGACGCCGATTTCGTGTTGAAGGATTGGGAATGCGGCGGCCAAGTGCATAAAGGATTTGCCAGAGCATTAGAAGAGGTACGACCGGCTCTAACCAACGCAGTAGAAGGAATGGACGGTCCGATTCTATTCACTGGTCACAGCCTGGGAGCTGCACTAGCTACGCTGGCAGCAAGCCTGTACAAGCCATCCGGCAGGGTCGGAGCCTTGTATACCTTTGGCTCGCCTCGAGTAGGCAACTCGGCCTTCGTCGATACCCTTCGGGACACCAAGTCATATCGCTTCCGGGACTGTAGTGATGTCGTTACAAGGCTGCCGCTTCCAGAGATGGGCTACGCCCACGTTGGACCTGCTCATTACATTGATCGTAGCGGGGCAATCACCGTCGACCCGTCCGACGTCACTGTGACGGAGGACATGGTCATTGCCGAATGCGAATATCTCCGCAAATACGCCTGGAAGAAAGGAAATGTTGGCGTAAGGGACCTGGCGGACCATGCACCAATTAACTACGTGTTCGGAATAGGCCAGATAGTCGGCTAAGCGCAATATGCCTGGGAGGACAATGTGCCTAATGAAACCGGAGTTACAACCCAACCGGTCGCAAGCCCTGATCCGGAAATCGAAGCCTTGAAGCTTTCGGACGTTGCGAAACACGCTGCCTACCAGCTAAAGGCCGCATTCCCCGAAGTCGTATTCACCAGCGGTCGCCGGGATAAGGCTTCGCAGGCGCGTGCCATGGCTAGCAATGTAATCATCAAGCGCAACTGGATAGAAGAGACTTATAAGCAAAGCCCTGCCATTTCGGCGTGTCAAGCATGGATAAATAAAAATCCACAAGCAACTACTCAGGCTGCTATCTATGCAGGCCTTCTGGGCGTGTAACGGGTTAAAAATCGGCCATGTAAGCAAACACCTATTGGGCGAAGCATTCGACGTGCACCCGATTCATGATGAGACTGTAGATGGGATTGTGGCTTTGCTTCATAATCTAACGGCCGCGGCGGGTGGCAAATTCCTGGATCATGAGGGCGGCTTGTGCCGATGGCATGCTCAGTTTAGCTAGCATGGTTTCCGTATAGTTGCACAAGCAGCTAATCTCCATTGTGTTTTATGGTGGCAACATGAATGAGCAGATCGCACCGACAATCCCAAAGAATGAAGCTGAGGGACGTTCGGGCCTGGTAGTTAGCTGCCCGGACCACGCAATTCCCTTCGGAATTATCTTCGAAGAGTATGCCGCTCGCCGGCGAAAGGACCTCGAGGATAATGCCAGGCAGGTATTCGGCTGCGTCCTATTGGAAGAAGCGTTTCCGGAACTGCAAGACTGGATGATCGAACGCCACGACCAGTACTGCAAGCGCTTGGCAGCAGGACAGAACCCGGAAGCCTTGCCCGATCTCGAGATCGAACTGCAGCGAATCTTGGGTGCTCGAAGACCCGATAATATTTCGGCGGAGAAAGTACTAATACTAAGAGCCTCGCTGGAGTTAAGAGATGCAGACTATCGCATGGATGTGGAGCAAAAGAAGGCACCCGACACTTGGCGCCATCCTAACAACCAATTCATGGCTCTTGCGGACAAGATATGTGGCGACCTATTGCCTAATCCTCTTAATACGCTGGCAGCATGGCTGGCAGAACGCGATGCTAAGTATTGCAAGCTAGAGAAAAAGAAAGAAGATCCCAAAACCTCACCCAGCGAGATCGACGACTTGGAACGAGAGTGTTTTGACCTCGACCGTCCGCTGAAGCGGCTGCTTCACAAAATGAATGGCAGCGCGGTGTGCCTGTCGGGCGGTGGCATTCGCAGCGCAAGCTTCAGCCTGGGCGTCTTGGAAGGACTGGCCCGCTTCAGCCTGGGAGAACAGCCGAAGACGCGGCAAGTCATGGACAAACCAGATTCTGAAACTGTGGGCCTGCTGCACTCCATCGATTACCTGTCAACGGTTTCTGGCGGTGGCTATATTGGGTGCTGGCTGTCGGCTTGGGTTTATCGCAGGTGGGCCGCGGCCACTCAGCCGTTCCGGGACAGCCTCGAAAAAGCAAAGGCAGAATTGACCAGGGCGAAGGAGCACTTTGATTCGTTATCGAAGTCACGTGTTCCGAGTCATGCACAAGCGGCGTCAGAATCCTCCGCCGCTTCGTCCGACACGCCGAGCCATGCGGGTCCGCAGCCGGATCCAGCAGGGGCCGCGCAGCTTGATTTACAGCAGGCGGAATCGGCCCATGCTGCCGCGAAAGCCACGTTCGACGCGGCCTGCGGGCCGCACTGGATAAATAGTTACAAGCAGGTGGTGAAGGCGCTTGCCGGCGACAGTAACTTCACTTCCGGAGACCCTGAACCTCAAGCGGTTCGTCACCTTCGTCAGTACACCTCCTATCTGGCCCCCGCAATGGGGATGAGTCTGGACGCCTGGGACCTCGCCGCGATTGTCGCCCGCAACATGCTCATCAACTGGATAATGCTCGTCCCATTGTTGCTCGCGCTGGTCGCTCTGCCGCAAATTTCTTACTATTTCAGCCGCTATCTTGCGTTCTATTTGCAAGGCTGGGGCGCGTGGATCACGTTGCTGCTGATCTTGGGATTATTTGTCGCAGCAGCAACCTTTGCAGGAAACAAACTTCCTTCGCATAGGGAGGCAACGGACCGTGGACCGGACACTACTTCGGTGGTGCTGGGATTTGCGTTGCCGGTGCTGTTGGCTGACTGGTTGGTGACCGAACTCTGGTATGCCAACCGCAACACCGGACCGAACGCATTGAGCGTGTTCTACATCTGTGTATTCGCGGTGTCGTTGGTGGGGTTTTGCCTGACGGCGGAGTATCTGTTTAGAAAGTACCGCGATCGCATGATGCGAAGCAAGCAGGGAGAATACATAGCGGACCGTTTGTGGCGGAGCCGCGTTGCGATGTATGGCGCAGCCTTGGCATCGGCAGTGGTTACGAGCGTACTGCTCGCGGTCCTGGGTAACAATGTCTTCCCCCAGATCGCAAGATCCCAAGCAACCCCAATAAGCTTCGGCGCGGTTGCGACATTTCTCCTGGAACTGTCAAATCGTGCCAATCTCGTAGATTTGGTGAAGCAAAATTCGGCCAAGTTCGATTTTCCTGCGGACGAGAGGCTTTATGCAATTCTTGCCCTCCCGCTGGTTGGGTTGGTCTTGTTGATGTCGCACTCTTTTTTCTCCGGGCTGCTCGGGATTTTCGAACAGGAAGAAGATCGGGAGTGGATGTCTCGCGCCGGCGGTATACAGCTGGCTGTTATCGCTGCCTGGATCGTCGCTCATGCCTTGACCTTGTACGCCACTGACGTCATTACCGCCATCCAGCTGGGAGTGAGCGGCGCTGTCCTGGGTGGAATTGGGAGTGCCTTGGGATGGAGTAGTTCGACCTCGGCAGGACCGCGTCCGGTGAAAGTATCCCAGCTCAGCAAGGTCGCTTCTTTCCTGGCGAAACACGACCTGCTGCTTCCCAGCATATGCGCGATAGCCCTGTTGCTGATTACTCTGGGCGCCGCCGGAGTCGAGCACGCAGTCGCCAATCGTATCAATCTTGCCATTTATTATCACTTCGAGCCCCGGTTCTGCCTGGGAGGTGTACCGGAGGCGATAGGGATTGCCAAGCTAAGTCAAGTCTCCTATCTCCTGAGCCACATCATCATTTTTATCTGCTGTGCGCTGGTCACCGTACTGGTCAACTGGGCTATCAATGTAAATCTGTTTTCGCTGCATGGTATGTACCGTATGCGGCTGATGCGCGCGTTTCTCGGTGCATCGAACGTTCAACAAGCCCCTGACCTATTTACTAGTTCGATCCGAAGGACACTCCGCGCGAAATCGAACTGGCCACCAACGTGGGCCTACCTTTGCATGTCATCAACACCACGTTAAATCTGGTTGGCACTAAGAACCTGGCATGGCGCCAGCGCAAAGCTGCATCCTTTACCTTCACTCCTCTGCATAGCGGTTGCTGGAGGCTAGCCTATGTGCCCGCCCAGCAATACGCCGGGGCTGACGGGGTGTCGGTGGCCACGGCAATGGCAATCAGCGGTGCC
>CAVONC010000014.1:0-338036 GCA_963697175.1 uncultured Acidobacteriaceae bacterium
TCGCCTCCAAGGCCGCGGGCGCAGTATAATCCATGTGTTTTCAATCTATTGCGCCAACACTTCCCTGCCCAGCAGCCCCGCGAGGCCAGAAATCGGTTGTTCAGGGCAACCCGGCGCATAGCATAACATTCACAAAATAGCAAGTGAAAATCTCGCCCACCCACTTTGTGGGGTTGACTCTTAGTTCTTCCGGTCAATAGACTTTAAGTTCCTGTCAGGAGGAACCAACCCAAACGATGAGAGGTGTTTAGATGTTACGAGTACTCAGCCTTACCGCGGCGACGTTAGTATGCGCCACCGCGTTGGGCGCAGCACCCGGTAATAGCACACCGGATTCGCAAAAAGGGACCCCAGGACAGACCCAGGACAGCAAGCTATCCCACACCCGTAAACCTCAGGTCGGGAAGGCTTCTTGGTACGGCCGCATCTTTCAGTCTCACAAGACTGCCAGCGGCGAGCTGTACGACATGAACCAATTCACCGCTGCCCACCGGACTTTGCCGATTGGCTCCTGGGTCAAGGTCACAGACTTAAAGACGGATCGCTCGGTCGTCGTCCGCATCAACGATCGCGGACCGGTCGCCCGCAACCGCATCATCGACCTGTCCTATGGCGCAGCTAAGGTGCTCTCTATGAAGGGCGTAGACCAGGTCCGCCTGGACGTTCTTCAGACCCCCGATATCGCAGAGATCGCCGAGATGATAGGCCCACGGTAATCAATTTTAGGCCCGCAATAATCCAGAGTTCCTGAGTTAAACTGGGAGCCGATGCTTACCCAGTCGCAGTCTAAAGATCGGCTCATCGTGGCGCTGGACGTCTCCAGCGCCGCCCAGGCTCGGCACATCGTCCAGACCATCGGCGACGCCGCCGGCACCTACAAAGTCGGCAAACAACTCTTCACCGCCGAAGGCCCGCAAGTGGTCCGCGACCTCGTCGCCTCGGGCCGTAAGGTCTTTCTCGACCTGAAGTTCCACGACATCCCTAACACTGTCGCCGCCGCCGTGCGCTCGGCCTGCGAACTCGGCGTCACCATGCTGACCGTCCACGCCTCCGGCGGCAGCAAGATGCTGAAGGCCGCTGTCGAAGCTGCAGCCCAGTCGTCGGCCAAGCCGCTGGTTCTGGCAGTCACCGTCCTCACCAGCTTCGCCGACGCCGATCTCCAGGAGGTTGGCGTCTCCGGGACCGCCCTGAGCCAGGTGCTGCGTCTGGGAGCGCTCGCTCGCAACGCCGGTTGCGGAGGCTTGGTCGCCTCGGCCAAAGAAGTCAAAGAGTTGCGTCGCGAGTTGGGCGAAGACTTCGCCATCGTCACGCCGGGAGTTCGTCCTGCCGGATCGGCCGCAGGAGATCAGGCGCGAGTCGTCACTCCCGCCGACGCGGTTGCCGCCGGCTCAACTTACCTGGTCGTAGGGCGCCCAATCCTCGACGCTCCCGACCCAGCCAAAGCCGCCGCCGCCATCATCTCCGAAATCGAGATGGTCGCGGTGTAAGGGGTAGTGCTGGCCTTCAGGCCAGCGTCCCCAGGCTCCTTCTTTTTTCTTGTCATCCCGACCGAGGGCTTTAGCCCGACCGAGGGATCTGCGGTTCGAGCCGCGTCAGCGGCGGCCCCACTCGCGACACACTCTCTTCAGGCCAGCGTTTAAGCCGTTTTATTCCAGAGCTGAGTCGGCTTTCAGCCGACGACACGGGAGTCGTTCCGCGAGCGCTTTGTAACAGGGCACGAGTTTACTCGTGCCGCTCGATGATTCCCCCGTTTATTGATTGTTATGTTGTTAATTTGTCATCCCGAGCGAAGCCGAGGGATCGGCGGTTCGCCTGCAGCGAGCAAACACCGGCATTCAGTTAGGAGGTAGCGGTGACCCTAATCCCGCCTGCTGAGGCTTTGATTTATCTACGATATCCGCCGCCGGAATCAGGCACTTCAGCGTCTTCAGATCGCAGAACATTTGCTTGCTCGGCGTCTCGCTGCTGCTGTTAGCCTTTGCCCACTCCATCACGTCGTGATTTTCCTGGAGCATCGACGTATTCAGCAGAACTTCGGGATAAACCGACGGCTTGACAATGCTCCCGATACCGCCAACGTATGGATCGTAGGCCGCCGTGTTGCCGTTGTAGTCGAAAACGAACGTGGCACGGTACTTGGCCTCGTTCCCTTTGTAGGTCGCAACGACATCGTAGGACACATACTTCGACCAGTGGGGAGTGCCCGGATTCGCCAGGGTATTCAGATCGCAGATCACAAATTTGCCGGCATCTTCTCTGTCGGCAGCTTCAATAACCTGTCCGACGCCTTCGCGAATAGTCACCGTGTTCTCGTCGAATTTCTCTTTACCCATGTTGTTGAAGGTGTAGCTCGCACCACCCACATCTAGAATCGGCTTGCCGCCCATGTAGGTCTGCAATTCAGACATCGGCACTTGGCTGCATGGCACGTCGCCTTCCTTGAAATTGCTCAGCTCGAAAGTGAGCTCGTGGTCCTTGAGCACTTGGGAGAGCACGGCGCCGGGGTGCTGAAGTTTCTGCCAGCTAAAGTATGTTTCGATGAGACCAACCTGATTCGCGAAGATGAGCTTGGCGTAGCTTGTACGGACCACGTCCTCCCGCGCCTGAGTTGTCTGGGTTGACTGAGCTTGCGTGGCGACTACCAGGGCGTAAACGACCGCCAGGATGGTCAGTGGGCAGCGCTTCATATCCATCCTCGATTTCCGGGAGCGGTTATGGGAGCGCACTTAGTCTGATCATGCGGCTTCCACATGTCAAGCCCAATTCATCCAGCAAGCTTCGTTCCGCCGAAAAGATTCCCTTTTTCGTACTTCGCTGACGCTCGCGCCCCCTCACGTCCCCTGATATGGCTGCGGTTGCGTCGCCGGCACGGTCGCGGGCGGCGCAGCGGGCACGCACACCGGCTCCTCCGGCATGATGATCCACGCAATGATGTAGGCCAGGAAGCCGCCTCCGCCGAACAGCGCAACGATCAGCCAGATCACGCGTACCACGGTCACATCGATATCGAAGTACTCGGCAAATCCGGCGCAGACACCCGCGATCTTGCGATTGGTCCGCGAGCGCATCAGCTTGCGGCGTCCCGCAACCGAACCCACTCGCGTGCCGCAATAGGCGCAAAGATTGGCGTCGTCCTGAATGACTTTGCCGCAATAGTTGCAGTACATATACCCTCCACAGAGTGATACGAGCAGGATAAGCAAAGGTTCCCGCGGATGCAAAACGGTTGCAGCTCAAGACCTTACCGTGCGCCGCCCCGGCTTCGGAATGAGACGCCACTCGCCTTCTTTGCTGTCATCCTGAGCGAAGCGTCCGCCTCATTCATCCGGCCGCGTCTTCGCGGCCGGGCGGACGCGCAGTCGAAGGACCTGCTTTCCCCGCACCACGAAGCAGTCTCAAGAGCAATGCCGCCGATCCACACGCCTGAAGGCGTGCTCCAGCCGATTTCAAGAATGCAACCGGTCTATCCGTGCGCCCCTCCGGCTTCATCCCCGTGATGTACCACACGTCCCGATACACATTCTCCGCCTTAACCTGCTTGAAGCCGCAAGCTTCCACCGCGTCCACTATATCCTTCCACGTCGCCACGCCAAACGACGATCCGGCGAAGTACTCCGCCAACCGGTCCAGCGGCTGCGTTCCGTCTTCCGACAGGTAGCGATCAGCCAGCACCAGCATCCCCCCCGGCGGCAGGCTGCGATACACACTCCGCAACAGCCGCCCGGAAACCGGCCCGATATCGCACATCATGATCACGTCATAGCCTCGGGGCAATCGGTCGTGAATGTTGCCCGGCAGCGTATTCACGCGCTTCCCCAGCCCGGCGCGCCGGATGATTCTCGCGGCAACCTTGCAGACCGGCTTGATGTCCAGAATCGTCGCCCGCAGCCGGGGATTCTTCTTCGCCAGCGCAATCGACATCACCCCCGAGCCGCCGCCGACATCCAGCAACGCCTGCCGTCGCGATAAATCCAGATATTTCGCCAGTGCTTTCGCATCCGGCTGATGCAGGTAGAACAACATCTGGGTGAAGTTTTCCGCCTGCTTCGGGTTGCGATGCATCGCCTCGACGTAGAGCGTCCGTCGCGCGCGCCTCAGCGACCGCGGCTGCTTGCCCGTAGCCAGCGCCCGCTCCAGCACGGTCAGCGCGTCATAGTCGTCGAGGCACTCGTTGGAATACTCCCGCGTCCAGTAAATCGAGCGCTCGGCGATGAAATACTTCTCTGCAAATCGTGTGTTGCCGTACTCGCCCTTCTTTTTGTCGAGCAGCCGCAACCCAACAAATGCATTCAGAAACGACTCGAGGTAGTAGGGATGGATCTTGAGCGCGCGGCCGATCGCCTCCGCCTTCATCCGCTTGCCATGCAGCAGGCGAAAGAGTTGCAGCTTCTCCGCGGCAACCACCAGTCGCGAGACGATGAAGGCCTTCTGGATGTCGATGCGGGCCAGCACCTCCCGGGGAAACTTGTCGAGCGTCGGCTTCTCCATCGGAACCTCGCGCAGCCAAAGCGGTGGCGGACGGCATCATAGCCGAAGCGCCGGTTACAGTGGAAGAATTCCCGCCGCCGACAGTCGTTGCACGGCAGATTTTGCCGATCAAAGGTGGGCAAGCTTTGCCCAAAGGATCGACCCGTGCCCCCGTCCCGTCGCTAACTCCTCTGGAATGTCGCGAATACGGAAGGCTCGCCTTGGCTGGAGAATTGCTTTTCTCATCTCGTCCGGCCCTGCTGAAGTTCAGCCGCGCCGTGCCGATGAATACTCAGAAACTCGTCCGCGTGACGAGAGGAGATGCTTCATGTCTATCGCAGGGATTAGCAGCAGTGATCTATTCAGTGCCCAGAGCGTCCAAAAACAGATGCAGGAGATGCGCCAGGAATTTCAACAGCTTGGCTCGGACTTGCAATCCGGAAACCTGTCGGGCGCGCAGTCGGATTTTGCCACCCTGACCCAGTTGGATCCGAATTTGGCTTCCAGTTCCTCCACTTCGTCAACTTCTTCCACCGCGGCGGCAACGTCCTCCACGGCCAGCAATCCCATGCAGCAGGCCTTCGCCCAGCTGGCCAAGGATCTCCAGTCCGGCAACCTGTCGGCGGCGCAGCAGGACTTCACCGCCATCCAGCAGGCTATGCAGAGCTCCAGCGCGGCCCACGGCCATCATCACCATCATCACAGCGAGAGCAGCCAGCGGGAAAACCCGATCAGCCAGCTGTTCAGTCAGTTAGGCCAGGATCTGCAGTCGGGCAATCTGACGGCAGCGCAACAGGATTTCACCTCGCTGCAGCAGCAGTTCCAGCAGAATGCGCAGAATAACCTGCAGGTACGGCCTGAGGTCGGTCCCAACGCGGTATCGGTGACAGCGTAAGGTTTTCCCGCCGGTCCCTGACTGGCAGGATTTTGTTTTGTGGCAGATTATGCGATTGATGACAGATCTGTCGGACTATGACATATTCCTGATTAATGGCAATTGCTGCCGCAATTGACAGACTTGCCAAGAACGGCAGATTGCTTCGGCCAAGGCAGACCAGCCCTGCGAACTGCGCCGGTGCCCTATGGATTCCGGTACGCCGTCTTGAGATACTGCCGGGCCAGCTCAGCTGAGTTGGAAGCGGAGTTCTCGGCGATCACCGCTTTGTACTTCTCCATGGCGGTGTCGCGCTTTTCCAGCAGGTCATACATCTCGCCCTCGGCCAGGGTCGCACGCTGTCGCAGGTCGGGATCTTTGCCGGCAGCGGCAGCAATCTCATAGGCTTCGGCGGCGGCCGCGTAATCCTTCTGCCCACGCAGCGCTTCGCCCAGCCCGTAAGCCGGAACCTCAATGCGGCACTGGTTGTAAGCGTTCACCCGGCATCCGGCCAGCACCTTGCGATACGCCGCAATCGCCTCCTGCCCATGGCCGGCGGCATTCAGCAAATGCGCGTATTCGGTGGCCATCAGGAAATTGTGCGGATACTGGTTCTGCATCGCGTTGACCACCTGCAACGCCTCGTCATACTTCTGCTCGCGCCGCAGAAACAGAGCCAGCACGATCCTGGCATCGGTGGCGACCTCCTGATGCGGACTGCCGGTCGCCTGCCGCAGGTACTCCAGCCCCTTCTGCTTGTTGCCGCTGAGTCCGGTGACCGACGCCGCCACCCGCATCGGCCAGCTCAGCGAGCCGATGATGTACAAGTGCGTGCCGAGCACGACCTTCGCATCGACGTAGTTGGGATCGAGCTCCAGCACGCGCTCGTCGTCATGGCGTGCGGCCACGGCATTGCGCAGCGCCGAAAACCAGGCGTGATTCACGACGCCTATATAGGTCGATTGCAGCGCCCGCGTTGCGCCGCGCGCGTATAACGCGTCCACGTTGTTAGGATTCTTATCCAACTGCGCCTGCGAAAGCGACAGCGACAGGTTGACCAGCTGCGTGACACGGTCGTGGAGTCCAGGGTCGAGCGGCTCCGCCGGCTTCTTGGTCAGGAAGTTGTCGGCGGCATAGGCTTCCGTATCCAGCGCGCCGATGCGGTACAGCTCCCTGAAGATAACCGCAGCCAGCAAGTGATTGACCGCGAACGGGTCCTGGGGATGTGCCTGCTGCGCCAGCTCGAACTCGTGGATCGCCTTATCGTACTCGAGGCTGTAGAAGTGATCGAACCCCTTGCGGGTGTTCGCATCATTTTCCATCCGCGTCGGAACCACGGAAGCGGACGTTCCGGGATCGCCGGCGAGCCCCGGGACTGATGAAGTTGCGGCCGCAAAGCACAAGCTGCCCCCCAGTAAGAAGCCATAGCAGAGGCACCCCAATAACAGCAGTCGTTGGTAAGGTTTCATCGCGACCGGTTTATGGGAAGTTTACCCGATATCGCGACTCCGCCCCAAACCTGTACAACAGGATTACAAGGAATTTAACGATGCGCCCTATGTCTAACGTCACTCGGTCCTCTCAGGAGCCGTATAGCGAAAGCGAAGCCGCCGCGGCGCTGGGCATCAGTATCTTCCGCCTGCACCAGCTCCTCGACAAATACGTCTTCACCCCCGGCAACACCCGTCCGGCGTCGATTGAGTTCACCTCCAGCGACCTTCTGCTTCTGGGCTATTGGAACAACCTCACCCCGCACAGCGCAAGCAAAGTGATCCCGATGCCCAAACGCCGATAAGAACCGGCATTCGGTACTCCTTGCTGAAGGTAGTGCGGCGCTTCAGCGCCGCGTTCGAGGCCCTTTATTCTTGTTATCTGAGCGGACTTTAGTCCGCTCAGGATGAAAGTGATTAGCCCAGCGCGGAAGCGCTGGGTAGGACAGTTAAACGAAGCCTGAGTCCCTTTAGGGACGGCACGGTTCTCACGCAAACTCTTCACGGTTTACCCGCGCTAGGCAATTTCTGCCCAGCACGATACGTCGCCGCCCTTCGCGGGCTGTGTAATAAGTTGTTTAAATTAAATAACTTACATCTAATGGCGCGTTTGGCCGGAGGCTTGCATTCAACTTATCAGATCATAGGAGACCTTAGACATGCCGCTGGCGGCAGGCAGGAGCAGCCAGGAATACTGGCGCTCACCCAATCCCGAGGTGATGCGGATGGTGAGCCCCATGCCGGTGCCGTCGTCCTGCTGGCATTGTGGCGCCGACTACGCTCCCGCGGCCCACTTCTGCCACATCTGCGGCAGCGAGCGCGAGAAGCCGTTTACCATCGCCGATGACTTGGACACCTCCATCGCAACCGAAGAACACACCAACCTCCTCGATCAGCTGGGCCTCACCGTCTCTTCCCTGATATTTTTCCTGCTCGGTGTGGCGTGCATGGTCGCCGCTCTTCTGACCGGCATCCTCTACAAGACGGACACGCTGGTAGACTGGCAGGCCGTCCAGCTCTGGCGAATCGAATGGCTGCTCGCCTCCTCGGCTGCGCTATTGGCGGGAATTCTGCTGAAGAGACGCCGCTAGCGAGGCGTGGCCGCCCTGCCGAAGCTCACTCCACACACGTCAACTGCGTTCCTGCGCTCCGTGGTAAATCCGCAGCACTTCGATTGCTCTGCTCCTTCACGCGATAAACGGCGACATAGGGCAGCGGATGCAACAGTAGCTCCCGGGTTCCTTCCTCGCACCCGATACGGCCGGAGAGCGGCCAGTCTTTCAGTGACTGAATCGAGCGATAGATCTTGCGAATGGTTGTCAGCCGGTAATGAGGATGGCGGTCCTGAAGATAGTCGCTGATCTGTTGTAGGTCTGTCGCGGCCGCTGGCGTCCAACGGATACGCATTATGACTGCAGCATCCGCTCCAGACGGGCGTTCATTTCTTCTTCTTCGATGAACTCGCCTCGATCCGCTTGGGCGATGCCCTCACGGACCGCAGCGCGGTAGCGGACATCGTTCTCCAGCACCCGCAAAGCCGCGTCCTTCACCAACTGCTCAACATCCGTGCCTTCGTGGCTCGCAATCTGAGCTAGCTGGGCTTCCTGTTCGGGCGTGAAATGAACTTCCATGCGCTTGAGCTTACGAAAAACCAGCCTGTTAGTAAAGCGAAACGTCCGAGTGCCGCGACAGGGGAGCAAGTCGCTCATGCTGCTATCAAGGCATCGGGAGAAAGCTAATGGAAGACGCTAGGGCGGAGCTAGCTCGCAAGCGTGCATAGCCAAGTTGCTTGATGAAGCTCCAGTGATGAGACTGGAGCACTACCAGACCCCAACGGCGCAGTTGCTCATCCCACTTTCGGATTCAGTGTCCGACTCACGTGCTCCGGATCACGGGCAATGAGCGTTAGGTAAGCTCGCGCCGGCTGGTCCGGCTTGGTTCGCCCCTGTTCCCAGTCCCGCAGAGTGCCAATGGGAATGTGGTAGCGGCTGGCAAATTCCTCTTGCGTCAGCTCCAGAGCCCGGCGAATGATCTTCGTCTGCGGCGTCCGCCTCATCCGCTTGAGGTCGACCGAACTGAGCGGTTGCGCGTCTTCGTCGGCTCGCGCGGCTCGCTCTACTTCCGCCGCTGTCATCGGTCGCGGAATGTTAACCGTTCTGCTTGAAGTAGTCCTCTTGCTCATATTGCGTCACCCTCCGCGCCGAGATGATACGAATTCGCTCTTCCCGTTCGGTATAGGCTACGAAAAGCAGCGCACGACTCTCCGCCATACCGATGATCACGAAACGCCGCTCGCCGTAGTCTCTCCGATCATCCAGCCGCTCGACCGCAAACGGATCCCTGAAGACCGTCTGCGCCAACTCGAAGCTCACACCATGGGCTCTCAAGTTGGCCCGCGCTTTGGCCTCGTTCCACTCGAATTCCACTGATGATTGTACTACGGGATATCCGTACTAGAAGCAAGCTTCCGAAGGATCCTTATAGCCGTATAGCCGTCGGTCCTCACTGCGCCTTCGACTCCTGCCCCTCCTGCTCTTTCCCATGATCCACGCGGATGTTGGTCGCCTGATACTTCTTGCCGTCGAAGACGGCGCGCGCGGTGACTTCCTGCCCGATCTTCAACGAGCGTGCGTCGGCCAGCACCGTCGGGCTAAAGTGCACTTCATAGCTCTGGTCGTCGGCCTGGTTGTCGACGAAGAACGTATCGCTCCTCATATCGAGGTTCGTAACTGTACCCGAGAAGATGTAGTTATCGCCCGGCTTGGCCAGCACCATCACATCCTGCGCCACGTCGCGGTTGTCGGCACGCGGCGAGAACTGCACGTTAATCAGCGCGCCCGGCTGCACATCGCTCGCGGTTGCCGCTCCCTTCGACGAGCTGTACCGCGTCGCGCCGCTCACCGAGAACGTAACCGGCTTGGCCGACAGCTGATCGCGCACGCTGATCGTCCCCTTCTCGGGATTGCTGCCGATCACCTGCCCGCGCACCTCCGCCAAACCAGTCTCGGTAATCACGCGCACATTCTTGGCGAAGACCTTGTCGCGATCGAGCATGGTATCGACATAGACGCGATCGCCCTTGTGAATCCCCAGCACCGTCGTCTCCACGCCATTGCGATAGATGTGCGAACGCTCATCGACAAACACCTTCACTTTCTCGCCCTTGCCGAACGGCTGCACCGTCAGGCGATTGCGAACGTGATCCACGCTGGTCGCCAGCCCGCCAATCAGCGTCGGCTTGCCCTTCGGCAGCGGCGGAGGCTCGAGCAGCGGATCGTAAGGATTGTCCTCGGCCGCGGTCGAGTTGCTAACCGTCTTCGTCGAGTTCACCGATCCGCTGGGAGCTACCGAAGTGTTCGTCGTCGGGGAACTGGTCGCGGCCGGCATGTCCGAGCCAACCGTTCCCGGCCCGTTCGACGATGCCGCCGGCTGCGATGCATGGCTCGCATTCGCCGGTGGCAAAGTGGGCTGCTGCGCTTCGGCGCCAACGAGGAATGCCAGCAGCACGGCCATCACGATAAGCGCACTTCGTCTAATCACCACTGTCATTTGCTCCTAACCTGTCCCGCGACCGGTTCGTAACAGGGCACGACTTCAGTCGTGCCGATAGGCTAATTATTCCTCGCCTGAGCCGGCTTCAGCCGGCGGCACAACTCGCGCGAATCGGAATCTCACAACCGCTTCTTTCGCCAGACGTGTTCAACAGCAACCTCTCGCCAGAGTTGGATGCAAATCGGCCCTACCGCGTTCACCGGCGAAGATGCGGTAGGAGGCAAAAAGTCCGCCTTGCCAATGCCCGAGTCTCGCGTAGCGAGACGGAAGAAGATAGCCCAGCGCGAACGGGGTCCCCGAGCCGCGCCGGGGTTGCGCGGATTGGGGCGGTTCAGCGCTGGGTAGCCAGTCCTAATGAAGGGGAGCCCCTTTAGGGGCGGCACAGCCCGGTGTGCATCGTCTTTATCCCGTTCCGGTTGTAGAAGATCGCCTAACCAGCGTAAGATTTCCGGTGCTGAAGCTGGCGCCGCTAGCCCCTGCCGGAGCCCACAAAAACGCCACTCCAATCACGAAAGGCCATCATGCGAATCCAACCTGGCCGTACTCACGTCATCGCCATACTGCTGCTCCTCGCAACCGCTGCTGCGCAGGATCTGAAAACTCAGCCAACCGTATATGCCGGCAAGCCCGACATCGTCGCCTTCGAGAAGATGGAAAACGCCCGCCTGGCCGCGGCGCAGAAATACATCGATCAGATCGTCGCCGTGAAAGGCGCCAGAACGATTGCCAACACGCTGGAGCCCTACGACGAAGCCGCTCGCCAGCTGAATGCCGCGGCATATTTTTCTGTCCTGATGCAGCAGGTTCATCCCGACGCCGCCTATCGCGACCACGCCACCGCCATGACCACCAAGGTCAGCAGCGCCCAGACCGCATTGTCTTTGAATCAGGATGTCTACCACGCGCTCGCGTCGCTCGACGCCTCCAAGGCCGATCCCGCAACCAGGTATTACGTTCAGCGGCAGCTCCTCGAGTTCCGCCTCGCCGGCGTCGACAAGGACGAAGCCACTCGCGACAAGCTGAAGAAGCTTCAGGACAAGCTCACAGACGATCAGTCGGCCTTCGATCGCAATATCTCCGACGACCAGAAGACCATCGAGATCGCCGGCGTCTCTGAGCTCGACGGCCTGCCCCAGGATTACATCGACAACCACAAGCCCGGCCCCGACGGCAAAATCAAGATCACCACCAACTATCCCGACCTCATTCCGGTCATGACCTTTGCCAACAGCAACCAGCTGCGCCACGACCTGTGGGAGGCCTTTGACAGCCGCGCCTATCCCAAGAATCGCGCCGTGCTTCAGGACATGATGCAGTGCCGCTATCAAATCGCGCTGCTGATCGGCTATCCCTCCTGGGCGGATTACAACGCTGCCGACAAGATGATCGTCAAGGGCAGCAACATCGCGAAGTTCATCTCCGACGTCGATACCGCGGCTCGCCCCATCGCGAAGCGCGAGTTTCAAATGCAGCTGGCGGAGAAGCGCAAGACCGATCCCCAGGCGAAAGAGATTTTGGCCTTTGAGTCACGACACCTGTCCGAGCTGGTTCGCCGCTCGCAATACGATTTCAATTCCCAAAGCGTGCGCCCCTACCTGCCCTACGCCGAAGTGAAGCAGGGCATCATGAACACCGCCGCCGCGCTCTTCCACGTCAGCTTCCAGCAGGAGCCGAACTCCGCCGTGTGGGACTCGTCGGTGGAAACCTGGGACGTAATCGAAAACGGCAAGGCCATTGGCCGCTTCTATCTCGACATGCACCCTCGTCCCGGCAAGTACAGTCATGCTCAGATGTCGCCGGTGCTCGACGGAGTTCGCGGCAAGCAGCTGCCCGAGGCGATTCTGGTCTGCAACTTCCCCAAGCCGACAGCCACCGATCCCGCGCTGATGGATTACACCGATGCCACCACATTCTTCCACGAGTTTGGTCACCTCATGCACCACATACTCGGCGGACAGCAGCAGTGGGCGGGCATCAGCGGCATCAGCATGGAATCCGACTTCATCGAAGCTCCTTCGCAGATGCTGGAGGAATGGATGCGCAGTCCGCAGGTGCTGGCCTCCTTCGCGCGCAATTACAAAACCGGTGAGCCCATTCCCGCCGAGCTGGTCGTGCGCATGGATCGCGCCTCCGCTTTTGGCCGCGGCAATTGGGTGAGCGGGCAGAACGCGTTTTCCGCCATCTCCTACGACATCTACAAAGACGATCCCAAGAATGTCGACCTCGACTCGGTCACCTTTCACGCTCTCCAGAACTACACGTCCTTCATCCCGATTCCTCCCGACGCTCATCTGTATGCCAGCTTCAATCACCTGGCCGGCTACTCCTCCGCCTACTACACCTACATGTGGGACAAGGTGATCGCCCTCGATTTCTACCAGCAGTTCGATCAGCAGAACCTGCTCTCGGGCGACACCCCAATGCGCTATCGCCGCCAGGTGTTGGAGCCCGGCGGATCCATGTCCGCCAACGATCTGGTGAAGAACTTCCTCGGCCGTCCGCAGAATATGGACGCCTTCGAAAAATGGATGGGCGAAGAATTCAAGGACGCGCCTCAAGCCAAAATCTCCGGCGCACCATAACGCAATCACCGAGCGCCTTCTGGCAAGTTCTTCCGGAGAGGCCTGAATCATTGCAGGGTGCCCCAGGTCTCGCGTTTTCGAGACCTGGGAGAGGTATTCGGACCACAGGTAGAGCCGGCCTTCAAGGCCAGCGCCCCCGCCTCTCTCTTTTTTTGTCATCCCGACCGAGGACTCAGTCCGACCGAGGGATCTGCGGTTCGAGCCGCGGAGCGGCGGTGCCCCAGGTTCGCGGCCATCTTTTGGACGCTAACCTGGGTCCAGCCCTTTAGGGTGAAAGTAATTAGCCCAGGACGGAAGTCCTGGGAAAACGCCTCCTTTAGACATCCGAGCCGGCTTCAGCCGGCGGCACCCATCCCCCATTCGTTGCACTACATCATCGCCAAATCTCTTGACACACGCGCACCGCATCCGCTACCTTCACACTATGTTGTCAACGGCTCAGCGAATGACCATGGCCATGTGCACCCTAGGCGGTGCCGTGTCCATGATCGGAGCCTGACAGCCCAACAGAAAACTCCAATCGTGAAACCGGCCGCCTAGGACAGGCGGCGTTGCTGTTTCTGGGCAATTCTCGATTCGGAGCTTTCGATGTCATTCGCACCTGAGCAGTTCTCGACAACCGCGGTCCGCGGCGGCCTCACCGCCGATCCCGCAACCGGCGCGGTCCTCACGCCTATCTATCAGTCCACCACCTATCATCAGCAAGCCGTCGGCGTGCACAAGGGCTTTACCTATTCGCGCGCCGCGAATCCGACCGTCTCAGCGCTCGAAGCCGCCCTCGGCGCTCTGGAAGACACGCCGCCGGCCGTCTGCTTCGCCACCGGCATGGCCGCCATCTCCACGCTCTTCCTGGCGATCCTGAAGTCCGGCGATCACGTTGTCGTCTCCGACGTCGTCTACGGCGGCACGGTCCGCCTCTTCCAGCAGGTGCTGGAAAACTTCCGCGTCGAAGCTTCCTTCGTTGACACCTCCGACCCCACCGCGGTTGCCAAGGCGATTCGCCCCAACACGCGCCTCGTCTTCATCGAGACGCCGGCGAATCCCACGCTCAAACTCACCGACATCGCCGCCATCGCCAACGTCGCCCACGCTGCCGGTGTGAAGCTCGCCGTCGACAACACGTTCCTGACGCCGGTCCTGCAACGGCCGCTCGATCTCGGCGCCGACATCACGCTCCTCTCGACCACCAAGTACATCGAAGGCCACAACTCCACCGTCGGCGGCTCCATCGCCACACGTGATGAAGTCCTGCTCGAGCGCCTGCGCCTCGTCCGTAAAACGCTCGGCTGCATCCAGTCTCCACAGGAATCCTGGCTGACGCTGCGGGGACTCAAGACCCTTCCGCTGCGCCTGCAAGCGCACTCGACCAACGCGCAGAAGGTCGCCGAATGGCTCGAGCAGCATCCCAAAGTCGCCCGCGTTTACTATCCCGGACTCGCCAGCTTCCCGCAGTTCGCGCTCGCCGAAAGACAGCAATCGCTCCCCGGCGGCATGCTCGCCTTTGAGCTCAAAGGCGGCGCCGACGCCGGCATTCAGCTGATGAACACGGTTCGCCTCTGCCTGCTTGCCGAAAATCTCGGCGCGGTCGAGACGCTGATCACCCATCCCGTCTCCATGACCCACGGCGACGTTCCTCGCGAGATTCGTGAGCGCACCGGCATCACCGACGGTCTGGTCCGCCTCTCGGTCGGCCTGGAAAATCCCGCCGACATCATCGCCGATCTCGAAACCGCGCTCGCCGCGATCCCTGTCACCGCCGAAACCACGCAGGAGGTTGAGCCATGTCTCGCAAAGTAATCGTCCTCAAGTTCGGAAGCTCAGTGCTGCACTCGCGCGCGGAACTGCCTCGCGCCGTCCACGAAATCTATCGCTGGATTCGCCGCCAGTATCGCGTCGTCGCCGTCGTCTCCGCCTTCGCCGGCGAGACCGATCGCCTGCTCGGCACCGTCGCAGGATTATCGCGACGCCTGTCCCGAAGCCATCGCCCGCGTCGTCGCCACCGGCGAAGAAGTCGCGACTGCATTCCTCGCGCTCGAGCTCGATCGCTTCGGCATCCCCGCGCAAGTCCTCGACCCAGCCAGATCCAGCTCATCGCCGAGACCACCTCGAACGACACCGAGCCGGTCAGCGCCGACATCCTTGCCATCGAGAACGTCTTCAAGCTCGGCCGCGTCGCCGTCATCCCCGGCTTCGTCGCGCGCGATCGTCTCGGCCGCGTCGCGCTCTTCGGACGCGGCGGCTCCGATCTCTCCGCGCTCTTCCTCGCCAAACAGCTCGGCGCGCGCTGCCGCCTCATCAAAGACGTCGACGGCATCTACGACAGCGATCCCGCCGCCTGCTCCGGCGCGAAGCGCTTCGACGAGATCAACTTCTCCGACGCGCTCGCCATCGGCGGCAAGATCGTCCAGCAGAAAGCCATCGCCTTCGGTCGCAAGACCGGCGTTCCGTTCGAAGTCGCCGCCCTCGGCGAGAACTACGCGACCATAGTCGGCAGCCATCACTCCGTTCTGTCCGCACGACGTCCCTCGCAGGCACCGCTGAAGATCGGCCTGCTCGGTCTCGGCACCGTCGGCCTCGGCGTCTTTCAGGAACTGGCGAAGCATCCCGAACTCTTCGAAGTCACCGGCATCGCCGTTCGCCGTCCTGACCTGCACTCCGATCACGCGCCCAGCAATCTCCTCACGCGTGATTGTTGGAACGCGATCGACGAAGTCGACGTCGTTGTCGAACTGATCGGCGGCACCAATCCTGCCGGCGAACTGGTCAAAGCCGCGCTCGCCGCGGGCAAGCCCGTCGTCACCGCCAACAAGCTCCTGCTCGCGAACGACGTTCAGCTCGACGGCCATCGCTCACTGCGCTACTCGGCAGCGGTCGGCGGCGCGGTTCCAGCGCTGGAAGCTGTTCGTGCCTTGGCCGACAACGGCCGCATCGTCTCGCTCTCCGGCGTCCTCAACGGAACCTGCAACTACATCCTCGATCGTCTCGCCGCCGGATGTTCCTGGTCGCAGGCCGTCGCGGAAGCGCAGGCCCACGGCTTCGCCGAGCAGGATCCCCGCGCCGATGTCTCCGGCTCCGACACGGTTTGCAAGCTTCGCCTGCTCGCTCGCCGCGCCTTTCCCGATGTCGCCGCGCACTACGTCAGCGCCACCGGCATCGAGGCGATCGATCCTGATTGGGTGCAGTCGGCGGCCCGCGACGGCGGTCGCGCGCGACTTGTCGGTACCGCGCAGATCACCGGCGGCCGGGTTCATCTCGAAGTGAAGCCCACGCTGGTCGACTCGTCGCATCCCTTCGCGCAAATCCGCAACGAAGAAAATTGTCTGCTCATCGACACCGGCGGTTCCGAGTCGCAACAGGTCTGGACTGGCCGCGGCGCAGGCCGCTGGCCCACCACCGCCGCCGTCATGGCCGACCTCTTCGACCTCAGCCGCGAACTGCGAGCGAGCTACGAGCAACGAGTCGCAGGCTTCGAGCACGACGCAGTGGACGCCTTGTGTCAGGGCACGACTTTAGTCGTGCCGCACACGGCGTATTTAAATGAGGGCTTCAGCCCCTGCAATATCGAACTTCCTCAGGGCCTAAAGGCCGGTTCTTTGGCGACCCCGCCGGCACGGCTAAAGCCGTGCCCTGACACAAACCCTGAACCGACAACTGACAACTGGCAACCGACAACTGCCTTCGGAGGTGCCGCGTGAAATTCGCCACTCGACTTCTGACCTTTGACCCCGCTCCTGGCGATCGCTTCACGCCCGCCAACACGCCCATCTACCAGACCGCGACCTTCCGCCAGGAAGACGCGACCGAGTTCGGCGAATACGACTACTCGCGCAGCGGCAATCCCACGCGCGCCGTCGTCGAAAAACAAATCGCCTCGCTCGAAAGCGGCAGGCGCGGCTTCTGCTTTGCCACCGGTCTCGCAGCGGTCACGGCCGTCACTCGTCTGCTCTCGCCCGGCGAAGAAATCCTCGCCTGCGACGATCTCTACGGCGGCGCTTATCGCCTCTTCTCGCGCATTCTCGCCAAGCGCGGCATCAACGTTCGCTACGTCGATTTCAGCAACCTCGACGCCGTCGCCGCGGCGATCACCCCGAACACCAAGCTGGTCTACCTCGAAACGCCGACCAATCCGCTGCTCCAGATCATCGACATCGCCGCCGCCGCCGACATCGCGCATCGCAATGGTTCGCTCCTCTGCGTCGACAACAGCACCATGTCGCCGTATCTGCAGCGCCCGCTCGAACTCGGCGCCGACATCGTTTTGCACTCGGCAACCAAGTTCCTCTGCGGCCACAGCGACGTCATGGCCGGTGCCATCGTCGTCAACGACGAAGAGATCGGCAACGAGCTCTACCTCATCCAGAACGGCGAAGGCGCGGTGCTCTCGCCCTTCGACAGCTTCCTCTTGCTTCGCGGTTCAAAGACGCTGGCTCTCCGCCTCGATCGCCAGCAATCGAACGCGAAGAAGATTGCCGAGCTGCTCAACGCGCATCCCGCCGTCGATCGCGTCTACTATCCCGGACTCGCCGATGAGCAGCAGCTTCGCATTCATCGCGCTCAGGCTTCCGGCGACGGTGCAGTGCTCAGCTTCGTCACCGGCGATCCCGAGTTCTCTCGCGCAATCGTTGAAACCACCAAGCTGTTCAACATCACGGTCAGCTTTGGCGGAGTGAACTCCACCATCAGCCTGCCCAACTACATGTCGCACGCCAGCATTCCGGCGCACTTGCGCCAGCAGAAGAGCATTCCTGCTGATCTGGTAAGAATCTCAGTTGGCGTGGAAGATGTGGATGACCTGGTCGACGATCTCAGCCAGGCATTCGAGATCGCCGCCCGCGAGAGCGTTCGGACACGCGCCGTCGCCGCGGACTAGATTTCCAACTACACTAGCCACGCCGCATCGCCAGACACGAGTCCCGCCGCAGGCGCGGACATAATGATAGCCCAGCGCGGAAGCGCTGGGTACAAAGCACAGTGAACCCGAGTGCCTCGGGCACGGCACAATCGAACGAATGCGCACCTTCGCTACCCTCGCGCTTGTCCTGTGCTTTGCTTCCGCTCTCTTCGCACAGAACTGGAAGCACGTTCACCGCTCCGACGAAGCCAAGTGGGCGAAGACGACCGGACTCGATCCCGCAACCATCCACAAGCTCTGGCGCGACGCCTCGCACACGCCTGACGAGAAGGACGACGACTCCCGCATCGCCAACATCGATCTTGATGGATTAGCCGAGCGCCACGATGTCCTGCTGGTCACCTACGCGGGCGAGAAGATTTGCCTGACCCTTACCGTCTTCCGTCAGTATTCAGAATTCAAGTTTTCTAAAGTTTGGTCGGTAGATGAAGCGCCCGACAAGACCAGCTTCTGCGATACGCCCTTCGGCAGTGCCGCCGCCGAGGCTTTAAACGGCGCCGTCACCGTTCGCGTGCCCAAGTCGACCTCCGACGGTGCGACCAACTACACGCTCTACGTCTACGAATGGAACGGCATCACCTATCGCCTGGCTGAACAGAAAGAAATTCAGCAGCGATAACTTGAGTTTTCTAGGGATGGCTTCGTGAAAAGTCCCGCCGAAGGCGGGACGAAAGTGATTAGCCCAGCGCGGAAGCGCTGGGAACCCGCCCCATTTATGATCCAAGCCCCTTCAGGGGCGACACTACTGCCTCGCCGTAATTCTTCGCTCGCGCTCCGTCCGCGACGCCTCGCGACGCCGCAGTGCGCCTTCGTACCGCCGCTTCTCGTCGTCGGTCTCCGGAATCACCGGCGCCACCGCCAACTTCCGTCCATGCCGATCCACCGCAACAAACGTCAGGTATGCGGTCGCCACCTTCTGCCGCGTGCCCGAGATGTAGTTCTCCACCAGCACCTTCACCCCGACTTCCATCGAAGTGTGAAAGACGCGGTTCACCGCCGATTGCAGGATCACCATGTCGCCCACATGCACCGGCACCAGGAAATCGATGTGGTCCATCGACGCCGTCACGGCATACGAATGCGAATGCCGATGCGCCGCCAGCGCTCCCGCCAGATCGATCCAGTGCATCAAACGCCCGCCCAGCAGGGCTCCCAGAGGATTGGTATCGTTCGGCAGAACGAGCTCGATCATCTCCGATTTCGAGTCGCTCACCGGCTTTGGTATTAAATTTCCGTCGTTCTCTTCCATAAGTTTGCCTTAGGTCAAGCAGCAACCGGTTGCGTTGAGCCCACTTGCTCACCGGTTTCCCGCGCGCTACGAAAACGCGAACCATCCCAAATCCAAAACCTCTTGTTCGCCCACCAACTCCCAAAGGGACGACCAGGCTTGTTCGTTTGGTTGAAATTGCGGTACACACGAGCACCAGAGCCAAGAAGCTGCGCCTTACCTTTCGCCTTCGTGAAGGTTCGAAAGTCCCAGCAGGGACTTTCGCCCGGAACAAAGCCCGGCGGATAGACTGTGTAATCGATTGTTACTCGGCGAATAGCCACACTTAGTCTCCTGTCTCTCTGCTGTTCTCGCTCTCAGGCCCGCTCCGCCGCTCCATCTGCGCCTGCACATAGCACTCAGCCATGCGCTGCACGCACGCGTTGTCATGTCGCTGCACCCACTGTTTGCTCGCCTTGACATACAACAACTCGCCATGCCCGCCGGCAGATACGCTCGCTCGCAGACAAACAACACGTGCAGAATTCCGTCGCGCTCCTCGCCCATCGCAAAGCGCACCGCATCCGCAGAACGATCAGCAGGAAGACGACTGCACGCCTTCGCATAACCCATATTGCAGCCCGACTTCAGCTCTTCGTCACTGGGCTGCGCACCCTCATGTCCCGGCGCGGCGCACGTTCCCGTCCATCCCGCGCCCAAGGGAAGCCGCCTTGGAAACGGCCAATCCGATTCGAATCTTCGCTCCGGCATGAAATAAGGACAGGCCACAAGTTCCTCGCAATTACAAATCAATGCCAATTGTAACGGGTAGAGCTGGCCTTCAGGCCAGCGTCCAGTCCACAGTATGAATCCGTCGAGCCGGCTTCAGCCGGCGGCAGGTTATCACGTGTGTCTGGGCGCGCTTTCAATCCACTCCGCCCTCATGCGATCATCAATTGAGGCCACCATCTTGCCCGACGAAACTCGCATCGCCGCTCTGAAAGAAATTCTCGCTGCCAAGCCCGACGACGCCTTCGCCCGCTACGCCCTGGGCCTGGAGTTCTCCGGCTCCGGCGACACCGACGCCGCGCTCGCCGAATTCAAACTCCTCGTGGCAGCGCATCCCGACTACACCAACGGCTACTTCATGGCCGCGCAAACTCTGGCTCGCGCCGAGCGCACCGACGAAGCCCGCACCCTGCTGCAGCAGGGCATCGAGTCCGCCCGCCGCACCCGCAATCAGCACGCGCTCGCCGAAATGGAAGCCATGCTCGACGAACTCGATCGCGGCTAATCCTCCACCTGCATATTCGACTGCGCTCCGCGATTTCGTTCAAATCCAGCTGCCAATCGGCGATAATGTCGGCAGCATGTCCCCACGGCCGTCCAGCTTCGGCGCAAGCCGTCTGCGCAACGCTCTTGCCGCGATTTTTGTTCTGCTGCTCGCGATGGCTACACCCGCCCTCCCGCAGTCCGCGGCAAAACTCCTGCTGGGCAAGACGGAAGAAAAACCGGCCGCGGCATCGACCACTCCTGCGCCTCCGCCTCCCGCTACACCGCCGCAGCCGGTCGCCATTCCGCTGCCCGATGTCGCCACCCGTTCCGAAGATCTGAAGCGTCTGCTGCGTGGCCTCTCCGAGCAGCTTCCCACCGCCGACCAGCTCGCGGCCATCCAGTCGCAGCTGCAGGATCGCTCGGCTCAGTTGACGATGCAGCAGAAAGAAACCGACGCGCTTCTGGCGGCCACGCCCAACACGCTGGAACTGCGCGAGCAGGATAATTTCTGGCGCAATAAGCAAAAAGAAACCGCCGCCACTCGGCGCGAGTTGCACGACTGGGCTAATGCCGCGCAGTCAGCCGTCCAGCAGATCACCGCCCAGCAGCCGGCGTGGAACGCGACGCTGCAGGAAAACGAAAACACGCCCGGCCTCGGTCCTGCGCAAGATGTCATTCAGGATTCCGTCAATCGCTTGCAGCAGTTGATGGGACAGGCCCAGGATCAACTCCGCGTCATCGTCAATTTGCAGGTTCAGGCGGCAAATCAGGACGAAGCCGCGATGGATGTTCTGGACGAGTTGGAACGGGCGCGCGAGTTCCAGGATAGCCGCTTGCTTGAGCGCGACAGTCTACCGCTTTGGCAACTCAGTCAGCGTCATCAGGCGGGCGAGAACGCGGAAATGTATCTCGCCGCTTCCACCCGGCTGCTGGGCATTCGCGCTTTTGCCTCGGAAAATGCCGGCGCCATCTTCGCTCTCGCGCTGCTGGCGCTGTTTTCCTTGGGCGCCGCTTTTCGCCTGCACCTTCTCGCTCGCGGCCTGCAGGCCGAAACCCCCGAGCAGCAGCAACTCCTGCACATCACTCGCCATTGGATTGCGCTCGGATTTCTGCCGCCGCTTCTCTTCGGCTATCTGCTGGCGCCGCTGGCGCCGGTTCCTCTGATCGGCCTCGTCACCCTGATTTCCTTCGTTCCCATCCTCATTCTGTTGCCACCCTTCATCCAACCGCGATTTCGCAGGCTGCTTTACTCCATGGCCGGAGTCTATGCCCTCAGCGCGTTCGTCGCGTGGGCAGGCTTTCCTCCGACGGCTAAGCGCGAGGTGCAGTTCGCCATCAATCTTGCAGTCTTCGCCGTATTTGCTTATCTGGTCAGCCCGCCGCGCTTAGCGCATTTGCCCGAAGAAAGTCGCACCCACCAGCTTCTCATCTTCGGCATACGCCTCGCCGTTCTGCTGCTGGGCGGTTGCATCACGGCAAACTTGTTTGGCTATATCAGGCTGGCGCAGTTTCTGGGAGTGCTGTGCCTGTACAGCAGCTTTATCGCCGTCAGCATGGTGACCGGCGTGCGCGTCTTCACCCGGCTGCTGCTGGAAGGCATCGACCGCCCCGGCGCGCAGCATCTCGCAGTCGTTCGCTCCTATCGCGACGGCGTCGTGCGCTGGATGCCACGCTTGTTCAGTTGGGGCGGAATTCTGATCTGGTTGATCGCGACGGTAAATCTGCTCGGCCTCAGCGCCTGGGTCGGCAAGCAGTTTCGCGCCGTGCTCGACTACCGCATCGCCGGCGGATCCGTGGGCGTCACCCTGGGTGGTGTTCTCGGCTTCTTCCTGATCCTACTGGTGGGATATTCCGCTTCCGCCATCATCCGCTTTCTGGTGCGCGAGGAACTCCTCAGCCGATTCCACCTCTCGCGCGGCCTGCCTGAGCTCATCGCTTCCACGTTGCACTATCTTTTGTTGCTGCTCGTCTTCTTCTTCGCGGTCAACGCCGGCGGCGTTGAGCTCAACAAGTTCACCGTGCTCACCGGCGCGCTCGGCGTCGGCGTTGGCTTCGGCCTGCAGAACATCGTCAACAACTTCATCTCCGGCCTCATCCTGCAATTCGAGCGCCCGATTCACATCGGCGATGTGCTCGATGTCGACGGCACTACCGGCAAGGTCACGCGCATCGGCATCCGCTCCAGCACGGTGCGAACCTTCCAGGGCGCCGAGGTCATTATTCCCAACGGCAACTTCATCTCCGGCAAAGTCATCAACTGGACGCTCTCGGAATCGCTGCGTCGCGTGGAGCTGCCGGTCGGCGTCGCCTATGGCACCGATCCCAAGCTGGTCTGCAAGTTGCTCGACCAGGCCGCCACAACAAATGAGAATGTTCTCACTTCGCCGGTACCGGCCGTCTTCTTCAAGGAATTCGGCGACAGCTCGCTTAACTTCGAGCTGCAGTTCTGGGTGATGCAGGAGAGCAATGCCAATCGGGTGAAAAGCGAAGTCGGGCTTGCGGTGATGGAACTGCTCGACAATGCCGGCATCGAGATTCCCTTCCCGCAGCGCGACCTGCGCCTGCGCGCCGTGGACGACACAGCCGCAGCGACCCTGCTCTCGCCCAACGGCGCGGGCGGAACGGCAGCCGGTAACGGCGATACTCCTTCAGAACCTCGCCTGGTCGTCGATCAAGCCAAGACCCGCGCCGCCAGCGAAAAATAACCGCTCTCAGGACTACACGTAACGAAAATGTGTCATCCTGAGCGCAGCATTCGCGCCCTTTGCGAATGCGGAGTCGAAGGACCCCTATAATCACGCTGCTCGTCGCACCGCAATCCTCAGCTTGCAACCAATCTCCCTGTGATCCCCCTCACTCCCGCGTGTGATCTCCTTAGGCGTAGAATACGAACATTCGTAACCGTCATGTCGGCCGTTGCAAGAGCGCGGCCGCGACCCTGGGAGGTATCCAGCCCTTGAGCCATCTTCCGCAAACTTTGGCCGAGCTTCGCCGCAGCCAGCAATTCTCTGAAGAGCGGGTGCGCATCCGCCGCGTCAAGGATGAGATGCGCGACAACCTCATCATTCGCCTGCGCAACGGCGGCCCGGTATTTCCGGGCATCGTCGGCTACGACGACACAGTCGTCCCCCAGATCATCAACGCGATTCTGTCGCGCCACAACTTCATCCTGCTGGGACTGCGAGGACAGGCCAAGAGCCGAATCCTGCGCGCGCTCACTACGCTGCTCGATCCGGAGCTGCCGTATCTGCGCGGCTGCGAGATTCACGATAACCCGTACGATCCCATCTGCCGCCGCTGCCGCGAACTGGTCGTCAACAATCCCGACGACGCGCCTATCGCCTATCGCGCTCCGGAAGAGCGCTACGTCGAGAAGCTCGCGACGCCGGACGTGACCATCGCCGATCTCATCGGCGACATCGATCCCATCAAGGCCGCCAAGGGTGGTCACGAGCTCGGCAGCGAATACACCGTGCATTACGGCCTGCTGCCTCGCGCTAATCGCGCCATCTTCGCCATCAACGAGCTTCCTGACCTCGCCGGCAAGATCCAGGTCGGTCTGTTCAACATCATGCAGGAAGGCGACGTACAGATTAAGGGCTACCCCGTGCGTCTGCCGCTCGATGTCGCGCTGGTCTTCAGCGCCAATCCCGAGGACTACACGGCGCGCGGCAAGATCATCACGCCGCTCAAGGACCGCATCGGCTCCGAGATTCGCACCCACTATCCCGCGACCGTCGATGAAGGCGTCGCGATCACCGCTCAGGAAGCCTGGGTCGAGCGCAACGGCCATCAGTTGCAGGTTCCACAGTTCGTCAGCCAGGTCATCGAACAGATCGCCTTTGTGGCGCGCGAGGACAAGCGCGTCGACAAGCGTTCCGGCGTCAGCCAGCGTCTGCCCATCAGCGCGATGGAAAACGTCATCTCCAACGCCGAGCGGCGCGCGATTCGCTCCGGCGAGAAGCTGGTGGTCCCGCGTATCGGCGACATCTACGCTGCCATGCCGGCGATGACCGGCAAGCTCGAACTCGAATATGAAGGCGAGTTGAAGGGCGCCGACAACGTCGTGCGCGAGATCATTCGCGCCGCAGTCGCCCGCACCTATGACAAATATTTTCACGGCAACAGCAACATGAACCAGGTGGTGCAGTGGTTCGATCTCGGCGGCGAGATTCAGCTGCGCGATTCTTCCAGCGCGCAGGAGATGCTGCACAAGCTCCGCGGCATTCAGGGATTGCTCGACAAACTCAGCGCGCTCGGCCTCACCGGGAAGGAATCATCGGAGCTGCTGGTATCGGGCGCGGAGTTCATCCTCGAAGGCCTGTACGCGCACAAACGCATCGGCCGCAGCGAGGAGCGAACCTTCACCGCCGGGGAAAAGGTGCAGCCGCAGCGCGAAAAGCCGCGCCGTCTCGATGATGACGATGAAGTGCCGGATCTCCGCCGTCATCGGAGACCGTTTAATTAGGTGGCGTTGCCGTTTCGCCCGCACGCCTTCCATGATGCAATTCTGACGGCTGAGAGCTGATAGCTGATGGCTAGACTGATTCGCTACAAAAAATACGTTCCCGAACCCGCCTCCGAGATGAGCATGGAGGACCTGCTCAAGGCGCTCTCCGACTATCTGCTGCAGAGCGGCTTCCAGCAGCAGTACGCGGATTGGTACGACCTGAACAACGCCGAGCAGACGCTCGACGAACTCCGTCAGGCCATCGCCGACGCGCTGCTCAATAGCGACATGCTCGATGAGCAGATGCGCGAGCAGGTCGAGAACATGTCCAACGAGCAACTCGAACAGCTCGTCCAGCAGCTCATCGAGCGCATGGAGCAGGAGAACTACATCAGCATCGATCAGCCGCACGATCCGTCGCGTCCCTCGACAGCCGGCGGCCAGGTCGGCGAGTCGCAATCCCAGACCCGCTTCGAAATCACCGACAAGAGCCTCGATTTTCTCGGCTTCCGCGCGCTCCGCGATCTGCTGGGCTCGCTGGGCAAATCCAGCTTTGGACGTCACGATACGCGCGACAACGCTACCGGCATCGAGGCCAGCGGCGCCTCCAAGACCTACGAGTTCGGCGACCAGCTCAACCTCGACATCACCGCGACGCTCTCGAATGCCATTCAGCGCGAAGGCCTGCAACTGCCGCTCAACATCGAGTACCGCGACCTCCAGGTCCATCAGTGCGAATATCAATCGTCCTGCGCGACCGTGCTCATGCTCGACTGCTCGCACTCCATGATTCTCTACGGCGAAGATCGCTTCACGCCCGCGAAGAAAGTCGCGATGGCGCTCTCGCATCTCATCCGCACGCAATATCCCGGCGATTCGCTCTCACTCGTTCTCTTCCACGATTCGGCGGAAGAGTTGCCACTCTCGCAACTGGCGCGCGTCAAAGTCGGCCCGTATTACACCAACACGCGCGAAGGACTGCGCATGGCCCAGCGCATCCTGCAACGCCAGCGCAAAGACATGAAGCAGATCGTGATGATCACCGACGGCAAGCCGTCAGCGCTGACGCTGGAAGACGGTCGCATCTACAAGAATGCTTTTGGGCTTGATCCGCTGGTGGTAAGCGAAACGCTGAAGGAAGTCTCGAAGTGCAAGCGCGCGGGCGTCCTGATCAACACCTTCATGCTCGCGTCAGATTACGGCCTGGTTCAATTTGTTCAGAAGGTAACCGAGATGTGCCGCGGCAAAGCCTACTTCACCACTCCCTACACGCTGGGCCAGTACCTGCTGATGGACTACATGTCGCGGAAGACCAAGACGGTCCACTGACGCTCGGTGCCCCAGGTTCGCGGCCATCTTTTGGACGCTAACCTGGGATTCCTAACCCCCGCTTCTCCAATCCGTCCCGTCCACAAACTGCCGCGAATCCCGCCAGCCCGACTTCACCTTCACGAACAGCTCGAGAAACACCCTCATCCCCAACACCCGCTCGATCTGGAATCGCGCCGCGCTGCCAATCCGCTTCAACGTCGCGCCGCCTTTGCCGATGAGGATCGCTTTCTGCCCATCGCGCTCGCAATAGATCGTCGCGGCAATGCGCGTCAGCCTAGCGCCTTCCTCATATTGTTCGATCAGCACCGTCGTCGCATACGGTACTTCCTGCTCGGCGGCCAGCAGCACCTGCTCGCGAATCAACTCCGCTACCAGAAATCGCTCCGGCTGATCGGTGATTTGGTCTTTGGGGAAATATCGCGGCCCCTCCGGAAGTGTTCGCACCACCGCGTCCAGCAGCATGTCCAGCCCATCGCGCTTCAGCGCCGAGATCGGGACCACCTCCTGAAAATCATGCAGCCCTCGATACTCCGCAATCAGCGGCAGCAGCTTCTGCTTGTCCACTGCGTCGATCTTGTTCAGCAGCAGGAAGCACGGCTGGCCGCTCTTCTTGACGATGTCGAGCACGAACCTGTCGCCCGTGCCGAACTTCGCCGTCGCATCCACGATGAGCAGCAGCAGGTCGCAGCCTTCCAGCGCGTCGTAGACTTCCTTCATCATGCGCCGGTTCAGCGAGTTGATCGGCTTGTGAACGCCGGGGGTGTCGATCAGCACGATCTGTCCCGCGGGACGCTTCGTCTTATGTTCGACGTTGATGATCCCCTGGATGCGATTGCGCGTGGTCTGCGGCTTGCGCGTAACGATGGCCAGCTTCTCGCCGACCAGCGCGTTCAGCAGCGTCGACTTCCCCGCGTTAGGCCGTCCGATGATGGAAACAAACCCGGAACGAAATGGCATGCTGTTTGTACGTTGGTAGTGCTGGCCTTCAGGCCAGCGTAATTCAGTTTCTCAAGAACCCAGCAGGCTTTAGCCTGCGACATCCTGCGATGTCAGGATACTCGTCTTCCGCCAGCTGAAGCTGGCTCAGGAGTACCGTTTCAAATTCTCCACGCGGACCTGAAGGTCCGCACTACCCGAGCCAAGACAATCTCGCGTGACTGCTGGGACATTCCTACGCTCGCACTTGCTTGGGTTGCAGGCTCACGCGCACGCGATCCACGCGCCGCTCGGTCGACTCCAGCACTTCGAAGCGCAGCCCGTTCTCCTCGAACACTTCGCCCGCCTTCGGAATGTGCCCGGCCAGTTCGCTGACCAAACCGGCAATCGTTGTCGCTTCCTTCTCCTCCGGCCGCACGCCCAGCAGCTTCTCCAGCAGATCGACATCAGTGTTGCCGTTGAAGATGTAGGAGGTGTCGCTCTCCTTCACGACCTCCGACTTTTCGTGCTCGTCGCGAATCTCGCCGACGATCTCTTCCACCAAGTCCTCAATCGTCACCAGCCCCGCCACCCCGCCGTACTCGTCGATGACGATTGCCAGCCGCGCATTATCGCGCTGCATCTCGCGCAGCAGCTCGCTTCCCTGCTTGGTCTCGGGAACAAAGTACACCTCGGTCTTCATCAAGTCGCGAACCGTTTTGGTATGCGCTTCGACATCCGACACCTGGAGCACATCTTTCGCGTAGATAACTCCCTTGATGTGGTCGATCGAACCCTCGAACACCGGTATGCGCGAGTACGGATATTTCTTGAGCAGCTCAGTAAATTCCTCGACCGTCGTCGTACCCGGAATCGCGACAATCTCGGGCCGCGGCGTCATCACCTCGCGCACCGTTTTGTCGCCGAACTCCACCACCGACTGGATCAGGTCGCGATCGCTCTCCTCCAGAATTCCTTCTTCCTGACCAGCCTCGATCAGCGCGTCTACCGCTTCTGATGGATGCTCCGGCTGTTTCTCGCCGTGCTCCTTGGTCAGCGACGCGACCGAGAGGCCAAAGCTCAGAATCAAAGTCGCCGGTATCGAAAGATAGATGAGCATCCGCAGCACCGGAGCCCATGATGCCAGCCACTCGCCCTTCGTGCGCACAAAAAACAGGTACGGCAGCAACTGATGAAAGATGACGATGATGAAGATCAGGCTGACGGCGGCCTGCACCAGGTCCAGAACGACCCAGCGCTTCTCCATGAACAGCACATAGCCGATCAGCACCCCGATGCTGGCCATGCACAACTGGGTCAGCACGGTCATCGACAGCGCGGCGCGCTCGCGGCTCACATGCAGGCGCGGCTCAACGCGCTCTTCATACGCTTCGATATTCTCCTGGAACTCGCGCGCCAGAAACTTGCCCATCTCCGTGTAGAGACGGTCGACATAGGAGACCAGCGTGAGCAATCCCATCAACAACAACAACAGGGCAGCTAACGGAAGGCTCATCGCCGCCGTCCTCTTCGCGAAGCGAAGTTGCCGCCATTCGCTTTGCGTCGCTCGGTTGTCGTCGCGTGCGCGCGCTCAATGAGTCCAACCGGCAGTTTCAGTTGCAACCGCAACTCCGATTCCCGCGCCCGCATTTCACCGTTGTCGGCTTCATGATCGTAGCCGGCCAGATGCAGCAGCCCGTGCAAGATCAGGATCTTCAATTCCGTTTCGGTGGAATGCCCGAGTTCGGCGGCATTTGCGGCCGCAATCTCGGCCGAGATAGCCAAGTCGCCCGCCATCTTGGCGCGACTGGAAGTCAATTCGAAGCTCAAAACATCCGTCGTTTCATCTTTGTGCCGGTACTTGCGGTTCAATTCGCGGAGTTCCGCGCTGGTGGTGATCCGGATGTCAACCGCGCCACTCAGTCCCACGGCGCGCTGAGCTTTCCCTGCGAACAGGGTCAGCGCCCGCTCGTTGACGTCATCAGGTTTGTGAGCTAGCAGGAGCACTTCTGTTTCAAGAACAAATGGGAGGGCACGTTAGCCCTCCCATAACATGTTACCAAGTTTCTACTCAGAAACGCGTTCTTCCGAACTCGCAGCTTCTTCCGGCGGCACCTGGGCCAGCGCCGCTTCCGGCTCAATGCTGGTGGTGTACACCTGGCCGCTGGCACTACGTGCTGTCGCCACACCGCCGCCGTTCTTCAATTCCAGCGACAGCGAAAGCTGTTCGTTGCGGCCCTTGTAATCTTCGTAAGCACGAATGATGCGCTGCACCAGATGATGCCGCACCACGTCGCCATCATCGAAGTAACAGAAGTGAATTCCCTCAACCTTGCCCAGAATGTCGACGGCCTCGATCAGTCCGCTGCGGTTCGCATTCGGTAGATCAATCTGCGTTACATCACCGGTGATCACCGCCTTGGAGTTGAAGCCCAGACGGGTGACGAACATCTTCATCTGCTCCGACGTGGTGTTCTGCGCTTCGTCGAGGATGACGAAGGCGTCGTTCAGCGTACGTCCGCGCATGAACGCGATCGGCGCGATCTCGATGACGTTCTTCTCCAGATAGCGATCGACCTTGTCCGGCTCCAGCATGTCGTAGAGCGCGTCGTAGAGCGGACGAAGATAGGGATCGACCTTCTCCTGCAGCGTTCCCGGCAGAAATCCCAGACGCTCGCCCGCTTCCACCGCCGGCCGCGCCAGGACGATGCGATTCACGCGCTTCGAGAGCAGCGCCGAGATCGCCATCGCGACGGCAAGATACGTCTTGCCCGTTCCCGCTGGGCCGACTCCGAAGACCATGTCGTGCTTCTCGATGGCTTCCAGATACCGGCGCTGATTGATGCTCTTGGGTTGCACCGTGCGTTTGCCAAACGAGCGCTGCTTGCCGGCCTCTGCCAGGCCGCGCAACGTGGCCGTGCGGTCCGACGTCAATACGCGAATCATCGAGCCAAGCTCTCCGTTGACCAACGAATGCCCGGTTCGCTGCAGCTGATCGTAGTCGGCAAACACTTGTTCAACGCGATTGACGTCCGGCGCCGCGCCCGTGATTTCAATCGAATCGGCGCGCAGGTTGATGGTCACGTTCAGACCATCTTCCAGCAGGCGCAGGTTTTCGTCGCGGGTACCAAACAGGGTTTCGATATTCGGGCTTATCTCAATATTCTTCTTCATTCAGGGTCGGAAGACTGCCTCCAATTTTGATGGGGCAAACACTGAGGAACGCGACAACGCATTGCAACGGAGGGAGGAAGCGCGGCTGGAAGGTTGTCCAAGCCCAAAACTGCTCTCATTGGCGGTTAGCGTACCCCCGAATCGCACCGGAGTCAATCCTCCTGAGGCACTATTCGATGGCGGTTGAGGTACGTTACTTGAATTCCGTGTCAAATTCCCTTCCGCTGATTTAGATGACACATTCGGGCGAAAGGAGCACCTGGTCCTCAACTCGTTTCCCGCAACCGCCCATATCGCCCTGACCAAGCTACGATGAGGGGACCAGACACCCCGGTAAAAGAGCAGGGTCTGAAAACTGATTTTCGGGGTCGGAAGTGAACTACCAAAGCCGACCATCCAGCGCCGCAGGCGCGGCATAACACAGCCCAGCGCTTCAGCGCTGGGTAAGCATGCATTTAGAATCAGAGCCCCTTCAGGGGCGGCACAAACCCAACAGGAGGCCGCCTCACAACGATGAGCGATTTGCCCGATGCCGCGGTATTCCAGTAGAATCAAGTATCCGGCTAACGTCGAGATTTCCCACTAAGGATTACACGAAAGTATGGCAGACCATTTTTCTGCGCTGAAGCGTGCGCGTCAAACCGAAACCAAGACCACGCGCAATCGCGCCAGCAAGTCGCGCCTGCGCGGCGCTCTCCGTTCCCTCAAACAGGCCATCGCCAAGGGCGACAAAGCTGCCGCCCAGACCGCCTATAGAGCCACCGTCTCGGTCGTAGATAAGGGCGTGCAAAAGGGCGTTCTGCACAAGAATACCGCCAGCCGCTACAAAGCCCGCCTCAGCGCGCGCGTGAAGGCCATCGCGGCGAAGTAAGTCAATTCCAAGTAACAATTTGTGTCGGGGCACGAGCGGTCGTGCCCACGAACCGCAGATCTGCCGTCGAGTTAAGCACCCCTCCGGATGAGAACCGTCTCGCGCGCAATGGTTGAGAGCAGTTGCTACTGCTTTCGGTGCGCAGCGGGATCAGCGATTAGCCAAGGTTCGGATTTCTGCTAAGCCGAGCAGTCGCTGATCGGCAGTGGCCAAGATTAAATCGAGAACCTGGGCGGTAGCTGCGAGCATCCGGTCCGCGGGGTCCTGGTGCAAAGGAAGACGGCTTGCAGCCAGCGCGATCTCGTGGGTGAGCGGCGCTTCGCGCGTAACCGCAGTCGCGTTCTGTAACCACTGGTCAATATCGGCCGCGAGCTGAATTCTGCCCTTGCTATGCAGGGTCAAGGCTTCCCATGTGCTGATGGGCGATAGCCAGAGTTCGTTCGCCGGGTTACGTAACTCGCCCAGGAGGCGTGAGCCCAAACGACGCGGCTCAAGATAGGCCCATAGCCAGATGTGGGTGTCGAGCAATATCCTCAACCGCGCAGCGCCTCCCAATCGTCGCGATCATTGGCGGGAGAAATAATGTCACCCACAATCTTGGCCGTCCCTTTACCGGAGCCAATCCATTCGTTCCGATCCACTTGAACCTCGGCCGGCGGGACAACATCAGCCACTGGCTTCCCAAATCGCGTGACCCTGATCGGTTGCTTCGTCCTGCACACCTGTTGCAGCAGCGAGAGGCACTTGGCTTTAAATTCGGAGATGGCGATTTCCTGCATGTTAGGGCTCTGACCGCTATTTTAACTATAGTCAGAATTATGGTCAACTGAGATTACGGGAACCGCAGTCAGACGATTCGGAGAGTGGCGGATCCCTCGTCGGTCCTAAGCTCCTCCTGATGACGATTGTCCGGCGCAAGACTTGGTCGACGCCTGAGCTGTGGGCTGACGGCGAGTCGGCAAGTTGCCACAGGAGGCTCCGATTAAGCCCGCTTTTTGAAGGGGACGGTCTTCAGACCGTCCGAAAAAGCAGGAAAATCAACGCGGCTTTAGCCGCTGAGGAACTTCTCTCTGACTTAATCAGACGCTCCCTAGTTGCTGGTCGCTAACTGCTGCTTCCTCTCCGCATGCAGATGCTGCAACGCGTAAACCTTGGCTTCTCCGCGCTGCAAGGCCGCGATGCCCTCACACGCGGCGCGCGCCGCTGAAAGCGTCGTAATGGTGGGAATGCGCGCCGTCACCGCCGCTCGCCGAATTGCCTTCTCGTCGAACCACGGCTCAACTCCGTGCGGCGTGTTGATGATGAGCTGAATTCGCTCGCCCTTGATTAGATCAACGACGTTCGGGCGGCCTTCTTTCACCTTATAAACCCGCTCCACCCGCAAGCCCGCATGTTCGAGCACCCGTGCTGTGCCGTGCGTGGCGACGATGCTGAATCCGAGTTCGACAAACCGTCGCGCTAGCTCTGGCATGAAGGGCTTGTCACGATCGTTGCCGCTCATGAAGACCGTTCCCGTGATCGGCAGCATCTGTCCGGCCGCGACCTGCGCCTTGGCGAAAGCCTCGCCAAAGTTGTCGGCAACGCCCATGACTTCGCCGGTCGACTTCATCTCCGGGCCGAGCACCGTATCTACGCCGGGAAACTTGCCCCACGGAAACACCGGCGATTTCACGAAATAAAAACTTCCGGTATCGAGGTCAGCCTTCCGCTCGATGTTCTCCGGCAGAAATTCGCGCAGCTTGCGTCCCGTCATCAGTCGCGCTGCAATCTTTGCCAGAGGCACGCCCGTCGCCTTCGAAACGTATGGCACCGTCCGCGAAGCCCGCGGATTCACCTCAATCACAAACACGCGGTTGCGCTGGATCGCATATTGAATATTCATCAGCCCGACGACCTTCAACGCGCGGGCAAGCTGGAATGTGTACTGCCGGATCGTGTTCAGCAGATGCTTGGGAATATCGACCGCCGGGAGCACGCACGACGAATCGCCGGAATGAATGCCGGCCTCTTCGATATGCTGCATGATGCCGCCGATCACCACGTCCTCGCCGTCAGAGATTGCGTCGACGTCAATCTCCGTCGCCGACTCCAGGAAGTGATCGATCAGCACCGGCCGCTCCTGCGAATACTCAACCGCCTCCTTCATGTATTCGGTGAGCGTGTCGTCGTCGTATACGAGTGCCATGGCGCGCCCGCCGAGCACATAGGACGGCCGCACTAGCACCGGGTACGAGATGCGATTCGCATTGGCCAGTGCTTCTTCCAAGCTGGTCGCCGTCGCGCCGCGCGGCTGCGGAATGGAAAGCTCCTCCAGCAGCTTGCCAAAACTCTTGCGGTCTTCCGCAAGGTCAATACTCTCCGGCGATGTGCCAATAATCGGCACCCCGGCGCCCTTGAGTGGCAACGCGAGATTTAGCGGCGTTTGTCCGCCGAATTGCACGATCACGCCGACCGGCGCGCCGCCCGACGCCTCGTGCTCGTACACCGCCATCACATCTTCATAGGTGAGCGGCTCGAAGTAGAGCCGGTCGCTGGTGTCGTAGTCGGTCGAGACGGTCTCGGGATTGCAATTGATCATGATCGTCTCGAAGCCGTCTTCGCGCAGCGCAAAGGCCGCGTGGCAGCAGCAGTAATCGAACTCGATTCCCTGCCCGATCCGGTTCGGCCCGCTGCCCAGGATGATGACCTTCTTGCGATCTGTGGGCGTCGCTTCGTCCTCGTCCTCATACGTCGAGTAGAGATACGGCGTGTGACTCTCGAACTCGGCCGCGCAGGTGTCGACGCGCTTGAACACCGGCGTTACCTTGTGCTCCTTGCGCAGTTGATGAATCTTCTCGGCCGCGGCGCGGCCATTCTTCATCCGCAACGCTTCGCCCAGGCGAGCGTCGGAAAATCCCATGCGCTTGATCTCGCGCAGGCGCTCCGCGTCGATCGGCTCCGTTCCCAGCTTCCCCTGCACGTCCGAGATTTCCTTTAGCTGATGGAGGAACCAGGGATCGATGTTGGTCATCTGCGCAATCTCGCGTACGCTCATGTCCTGCGACAGCGCGTAGCGGATGTACTGCAGCCTCTCCGGATGCGGGGTAACTAACCGTTTAGTTAAGATCCGCGGCTCAATCTCATCCGCATCGACACGCTTGCCGGTTTCCAGCGATCGCACCGCTTTCAGCAGCGCCTGTTTGAAGGTGCGGCCAATCGCCATCACCTCGCCGACTGACTTCATCTGCGGGCCGAGCGACTCATCGGCGCCGGGGAACTTCTCGAACTGCCACTTCGGAATCTTGACGACGACGTAATCCAGCGTCGGCTCGAAGCAAGCCGGCGTCTTACGGGTGATGTCATTGGTGATTTCGTCGAGCGTGTAGCCGACCGCGAGCTTGGCGGCAATCTTCGCGATCGGGAATCCCGTCGCCTTCGAGGCCAGAGCCGACGAGCGCGAGACGCGCGGATTCATCTCGATGACCACCATGCGGCCGTTGAGCGGATCGACGCCGAACTGAATGTTCGAGCCACCAGTCTCGACGCCAATCTCGCGAATCACGGCAATCGCGGCGTCTCGCATCGCCTGATATTCGCGATCGGTCAGCGTTTGCGCCGGCGCCACGGTAATCGAGTCGCCGGTGTGCGTGCCCATGGGATCGAAATTCTCGATGGAGCAGATGACGATGACGTTGTCGGCCAGATCGCGCATCAGCTCCAGCTCGTACTCTTTCCAGCCGAGCACAGATTCCTCGATCAGCACTTCATGCACCGGCGAGAGATCGAGTCCGCGCGCCAGAAGTTCCAGCAACTCTTCGCGGTTATACGCGATGCCGCCGCCGGTGCCGCCCAGCGTGAACGAAGGCCGCAGGATCACCGGGAAGCCGATCTTGCTGCTGAAGTCGATGCCGTCTTTCAGATTGTTCACCAGCGACGACTTCGGAACATCCAGTCCGATAGCCGTCATCGCATCTTTGAACAGCAGGCGGTCTTCGGCCTTCTTGATCGCTCCCAGCTGCGCGCCAATCAGCTGCACGCCATATTTTTCGAGCACGCCGCCGTCCGCGAGTTCGACCGCAAGGTTCAGCGCCGTCTGGCCGCCAACCGTCGGCAGCAAAGCAAAAACGCCCGGCTGGCCGCTTTCCTTCAGCATCTCGGCTTCAATCCGGATGATCTCTTCTAAATATGTGCGGGTGAGCGGCTCAATGTAGGTGCGGTCGGCCATCTCGGGATCGGTCATGATGGTGGCCGGATTCGAGTTGGCCAGTACGACCTCGTAGCCTTCCGACTTGAGCGCCTTGCAGGCCTGCGCGCCGGAGTAGTCGAACTCCGCCGACTGGCCAATGACAATCGGCCCCGAGCCGATGATGAGTACCTTCGCGATGTCGTTGCGGCGTGGCATCGTATTAGGAGCCCTTCTTACAGGCGATCGCTCTCGCCATTAGAGAGTTTATGAACTTCTCGAAATTGAGTTCGGCAGAGGGTTCCTTGTATCCACCCGAGGGTCCAGTCTCACGGCTAGACATTAGAAAACATGCTGAATCATAAAGTCGCTCTCGCACGAGCTTCGTAAGCAGTATCTCGTACCGTTTCGCATATGACGCACTCTGGAATTCCTCGAATACTTTAAAATGAGGTTCTTGTGCACGAACTGGTCGCATAGAATCAGGCGCCTCTTCCAGCAACATGAGATAGCCGAGCCAAGGACGTGCCGAAGGCTTGAACGCACCTTCCCTATATGCAGCCCAGATGTCAGTTGCGCTTCCCAGAGCCTCTTCGGTTCGGTTGTTGTAATTGTTTCCGAACGATCCCACTTGGGACTTGAATTCAATCGCTGCGATCAGGCATGCATCAACCACCACTAGTAAATCCCATTTCTTTTCTGGCCGAAACCACCCCGGAAGCTCGACAGATCTCTCCGTGAAGATGACCGGCTTCCCGATGCCGCTTTCCTCAAGCAAGTCACGGATGACTGAGACAAAGCCGTTCATCTGAGCGCCGCCTGTTACCGCTGTTCGAAATCCAGCATCGCGAATTCCGCTTCTTGACCCTTGTTTGTTGGCCTGAGACTCTCGCGTAGTCCAAAAGGCCTGGATTGCCGATCGAAGCCTTTGCTCTAAACTCGGACTAAACTCCATCCTCCACGCCCTCACCGGAGACAATTTTTACTTGGCCGAACAACGACGTCGTTTCCCTTCTGATTCGCGCGGTTGCCTCACTTAGATAATGCGGGTCTACTTCAATGCCTAAACTATTGCGGCCACTCAAAGCCGCGGCAACGGCCGTTGTTCCTGTACCAAGAAAAGGATCCAGAACAGTGTCGCCAACAAAGCTAAACATGCGGATGAGCCGGTCGGCGAGTTCAAGCGGGTATGGCGCTGGATGGTAACGCGTAGAAGCACCGGTAAGGCCTGTCCATATTTGTTGAAACCAAAGTTTGTGTTCCTCTGAGCCTATGATGCTCAGAATCCGAGTTGCCGGTTCTGGGGCTCGGTATCCTCCCGGCTTTCGCTCCATCAGGATGAACTCGATATCATTCTTTACCACCGCATTTGGCTCATAAGGCTTCCCGAGGAAACCTGCCGCGCCGTTTTCCACTTCGTGGACGGCATTCGCAATCTTGTGCCAGATGATGGGCGCGAGGTTGTCAAATCCGATCCTGCGACAACGTTCCTGAATTGAGGCATGCAAAGGAACCACAGTGTGCCGGCCTTCATTTTTTCTGCGGGAGAGACATACATCACCAACAACACATATCAGTCTCCCTCCCGGCACCAACGCACGGTAACACTTCTGCCAGACGATATCCAACTGATCAATGAAATCGTCATAACTGGAAATGTGCCCCATCTGACCAACTGTCTGCCGATATTCCTTCAACGTCCAATAAGGTGGCGATGTTAGAACCAACTGGATACTGTTGTCCTTGAGCTCCAATTCACGGGCATCCCGGAGCAGCAGCTGGTGGGTCGTAGGTATCCGCCTGATAGCCCTTCCGATCGCAGCCACCAATTGTTCATCTCTCGCAAATCTGGGAATCGCGGTTTGCAAATCGTCAATCGGAGGTAATTCGGCAGGCAGGAACTCTTCAAGAATTCCATCGGTTTTTGTCATCGCGCGTAGCCTGCCAGTGCCAAGGGTCACTTCTTCCACTCCTCCATCATCTTCACGAAATCCTTGAACAGGTAGTACGAGTCGTGCGGACCTGGTGAGGCTTCGGGATGGTACTGCACGCTGAACAGCGGCAGCGAGCGGTGCCGCATGCCCTCGAGCGTGTTGTCGTTCAGGTCGATGTGGGTCAGGTCAACCTCGCTCTGCTTCAGCGAATCGGGATCGACGGCGAAGTTGTGATTGTGCGCCGTGATCTCGACCTTGCCGGTCGACAGCTGCTTCACCGGATGATTGCCGCCGTGATGTCCGAACTTCAGCTTGTAGGTTTTTCCGCCGAGCGCCAGCCCGATCAGCTGATGTCCCAGACAGATCCCGAAGATCGGCACCTTGCCCATCATCTTGCGGATGCTCTCTTGCGCGTATGTGACCGGCTCGGGATCACCCGGTCCATTGGACAGGAACACGCCGTCGGGCTTCATGGCCAGCACATCTTCGGCGCTCGTCGTCGCGGGCACCACCGTCACGTTGCAGCACTCACCAACCAGGCGGCGGAGGATGTTGTGCTTGATGCCGTAGTCATAAGCAACGACGTGGTGCTTCGGCGCGGCGTCCTTCACGCCGACAACTTGCGTCGGCTCATGCGAGCGCACGCCCTCGTCCCACTGATAGACATGCCGCGTCGTGACTTCCTTCGCCAGGTCGGTGCCATCCATCTTCGGAATCGAGCGCGCCTTGGCGATCAGCTTCTCGGTGTCGGTCTCCAGCGTCGAGACGACGCCGCGCATGACGCCGTTGTCGCGCAGATGCCGCACCAGCGCGCGGGTATCGATCTCGGCCAGCACCGGGAATCTTGTAGCGCTCCAGATATTCCTCCGCGACCTCCTGCGAGCGCCAGTTCGAGCTGACGCGCGAAAACTCGCGCACGATCAGCCCTTCGATATAGGGACGCGTGGCTTCGTTGTCGTCGGAGTTGGTTCCGTAATTGCCGATTTCAGGATTGGTAAGGACTACGATCTGGCCGGCGTAGGAGGGGTCGGTGAAGATTTCCTGGTAACCCGTGATGGAGGTGTTAAAAACAACTTCCCCGTAACATTCACCTTTTGCTCCGTAGCCTTTGCCGCGGAAGATCCTTCCATCTTCCAGCGCAAGGATTGCCTGCATTTGAACTCCGGGGAGTGGATTTTAGAGATTTTATCAGGTAACGAGCGCGCGCATAAGAGCGAAGCGATGGAATCTCGCCTTCTGCACAATCCATCGTGCAAATTGCATTCCGCAGCCGACAGATTTCTGAATTCGGCGGCCTAAGAGCCGAATCGATTTCCTTACGTCACGATGCCTGGCTGTTCCCCTTTCCGGAATCGAGGCAGAGAAATAATCGAAGCAGCTCGTTAATCGCTCCGGCGAGGGATGTATGCTGCACTCAAAGGTCAATGTCGGTGGAGACCCAGGAGATGTGCCATGTTGCGATCTGTGGTCGTGGTGTTGATATCGGTCATTGTTGCGCTTCCAGCCTTCGGCAAAACCTACAAGAGCACTTATCCCGACAGTTGCACCCAGCTATGGCCTGCGGTGAAGGACGTCCTCAGCAATCCCGACAACTACACCGTTACCAGCAGCGACGATGCCAAGATGCACGCTGACTACGACGCGAAGCACGCCGCCCACGTCAACATCTCGGGAGCGCTGTTGCAGCGCAAGAATCACGTCACCCTGGTACCCGAGGGCACGGGCTGCGAAATGCAAGTCGTGTCCAATTACAGCGGCTGGGAGCACAACGACCAGGGTGACTTTAAGTCACGCGTGGATCAGTCGTTGGCTCAGCTGAAGAACGCGAGTGCATCCGCGCCCGGCAAGACGACAAATCCTACTGAACCAGCTAAGCCGGCGAACGGCCAATGACGAAGCGAATCTTGCCGCTCCGACATGGTTGACAAAAAACTGGCCCGCGGGGAGCGCGGGCCAAGTAGAGCTTAGACGCTTTGGCGTCGGTTACGCGGCCTTTGCTTCCACGTTGACGGTGTTGGCGATTTCCGTCAGCTTGCTGTCGGCCTCGGCCTCTTCGTCCAGCGTCTGCTGCAGCAGCTTCGCCATTTCCTGCTGGCCAAGCAGCTTGGCATAGGTGCGAACCGTTCCGTAGCCGGCCATCTCGTAGTGCTCAACCCGTTGAGCGGCGCTGATGATTCCGGCGTCGACCGTGCTCGGATCGCCGCCCGCGGATATGATCTCGTCGCCTTCCTTGATGACGCCCTTCATGCCCTTGCAGGTTTCACCGGTCGGCTTCTCGCCCAGCATCTGGAAGATGCGGTCCAGACGCGAGATCTGGTGTTTGGTAACGCTGAGGTGCTCTTGCAGAGCCTGCTTCAGCTGCGGATTGTGAGTGTGGTCGATCATCTTAGGTAGCGCGTCGGTGATCTGGGTTTCCGCGTCGTACAGGTCGCGCAACTCTTTGACGAACAGTTGCTCCAGGTTTTCCAGCTTCATTGAGAACAAAGCCATACTGCCTCCATTGGAATTTGTAGAATCTGGAGGTGTGATGGTGGGTTCGGAGCAGGTGTTGGTTCGGGGTGGTGAGGCGGAGAAATTTATCTTCTCCAGACTCATAAAAAGTCCCGCCGAGCCAGCCTGACGACGCAGGCCCCGACTACGGCAGCCAGGATCGTCTGGGAGATGCCAATCGGGTTGTCGGCGAGGTCAGCCTTGCGCTTCCAAGGCTTCAGAATCAATGCCGCAAGTCCGACGACGAGCAGGTCCGCTAAGCAATAGCAAGGCATCGCCGCACCGCATCCCGCAACGCCGTAAATGCCGGTGATCACTTTCGGCGATCACTGGTCGCGAAGAACCCTAAGATGAATACTTCCAGCCACTCCAACCTGCAGCGCAGCTTCGCGATCATGCGCGTCACGCTCTTCCATCGCTTTGCTTGCTCGGCTAACTGCTGGCGACGCAGATTTTCGGCAGCCGTCTGACTCAGATCGCGTAGAGGTCGCAAGAATCTGGTCAACGCCGATGACCGCGGCGAAGTGCCGCAGCAGATCGCGACCCGGCAGGCTCAGAGCGTGTTTAACTTCTGCCGCCCGCACTACTAGCGCTTCGGCGCGAGCGACCGTCGCCTTCAGAGCAGTATCGGCGTGGATCTGTGCCGATCGGGGTGCTGTATTCGCCGAGGGCGCGGCAGTAACGCCGGCAGAAATGTCTGCGCTCAAACGATCAACGTCACGCAGCAGGGATATGAGCCCGGCAAAATCATCCCGCAGTGAAGATGTCTCATGTGCTTCCGGCACTTGCTCCTCAGAGTCACGCGGACGCTTCTGCGCGACTGCAATACCTCGATCTCCCCATACGCCTACGGCACTGGCGGTCACGACCAAGTGGTGCTCCACAAAATCCGCTGGCATTGCACCGGGCATCCCGGGATAGAGCACCTGCCACAGAGTTTCGCCGATTTGGCGATCCAGCACCTGCTGCGATGCAATCGGAACGTCCGCTCGCAATGTGACGGTCGCAAAACGAAAATGCCCTTCCGGAGGCGACGGAATTTTTAGCGCAGCGTTGAGATCGAGCTGGCGCGGTGCAAGATCCTCATGGCTCCGGGAACCCGACTTGTCCAGGATGGTCACCTGCGGCCCGGCCACCAGAGAGTCCGCGGAATAAACCGGACCTTCGAGCTCGGTGCGAACCTCCTCAACGATGGGATCATCGCGCAAGTCGTTTCGCGCACCCGGCGGCCCGATCAAGGTGCCCCGCGCCGGAGTTCGGACGAGCGTGCCAAAGCTGCTTTGTCCTCCGAACCAGGGATCAGCCAGCAGCGAGCCGAGAGTGGCTGAGTGTTGGTCGGAAGTTCGCGCGGGTGAAGCCGATTCAGCTACCGATGCTTCCCGCCGCATTCGCAGCGCTTCCACCTCTTTCGTTTCCAGCCGGGACCACACGGTAAAAAGATGGCGGCCGTTGGCTCGCTCGGGATCAACTGAGAAAGCATAATCGGCGTGATTGACAAGCCCGGCAGGACGTCCGTTGGAATCGGCGATGGCCGTAAATTCAAATCCGGTGTTAAGCGGAGCGCTCTCGAGATCGAGCCGCGCCCATTGCTGAAACAACCTGCACTCGGGATCGCGCAGATAAATGCCGGCCGTCGGAATGCGAAAGGTATCCGCGAGCAGAAGGTGTTCAGCGCTCACGTCTGGGGTGGTACCCTGCTGCTCCATCAGGGCCACCTCTTTGGGGCTCTTGAAGAATCGCGGCGATGGCGCCTCAGCCTCCGGCAAGTACACGATCGCCTTGCGTGCTCGGAGCACGTCGCGGTCGTATGCTGGAGCTTCATGGTCGAGCATCGCGAGTTCAGGAGCAAACTCAGCACTGCCTTCCAGCACGGAATCGAACAGGGGATTCAGTTTGCCATCCTGCAACGCGCGTCTGACCTCGTCGAAGAACTCGGTAGCGCCACTGCTCTCACTCAAGTAATCGCGTCCGCGCGTGAGAGCGGCGAGCAGCATCGGAGTTCAGCTGACGCTGGCGCGGGCAGGCGACTGGCCGACGGCCGTCCAGAGCGGAGGCATAACTCGCCAGCAGCAATGGCCAGCGCAGTTCGGCTGGCACTCGAGTTACATCGGGATTGAACCAGTCGATCTTCGCTCCGCTGTGGCAGGTCAAGCCAGCCATCGGGATGCAAGCCATAGCTTTCCCAATCGACAACACCATCGCTCGATTCGATAATCCAGCGCGCCAGATACATCGAGCAAAACGCGTCGAAGTCCGGCTCCTGGTGCGAAACCAGCCACAGGACATCACTCGGCGGCTTGCCGAATCTTTCGCGGATAAGTTTGGCTTTGTGAAGCACGGCTGCCGAAGCAGATGGAAATTGTCCTTCGCCGGAGAAGTGGTGATCGATGATGGCTAGCGGTTCGTTCGCTCCCCAGCAAGTTCCGCCGACATCGGTGACCAGTTCATTCGCAAAAAGTATTCCCGGAGTTTCCCTGCTGCTGTCGCCCCTGAGTCGAGAATCGCCGGTGAACGTTGTCCCGAAATCGACGTACCGGTACCTGAACGTAAGCGCCATTTGTCTGACTCAAGAGGGAAATACACGGTGGGCGATTGATTTTAGCACGCAAAGGTTACGAAGAAATCCGAGACGCTTAGCTCGATATGCCGGATTCGTGCAGCGGGACAGCAGACAGATCAATGTCAGGTTACAGTTCGGGCTCGCTCTCGCTCAGAAGAGACTCCGTGATCTGCAACCACTCCTCTTCCAGCGAACTGCGGCATGGAGTTTTGTCCGCCCGCCTATACCAGTAGCCGGCATTGGAAGAATCTCCTTCCTTGCGATGCAAATAGGCGTGGACCCAGGCACCAGCCGGGCCTTCATCCTGTTGTGCAGATTCGTGGGCGCGCTTCCAGTCGCCCTTCGCGTCCCACCACAATCCCGCCAGGGCAAAGTTGAGTTGCCGGGGCGGTTCATCGCGCATGAGCGAATCGCGAAATTCCTGCAAAGTCATGAGGAGTAGCCGACTCTAGTTAGCGGGGATTGCCGTGGTAGCAACGGCAAATTCCACGGCGGGTTTGTGCGGAATGATTCCGGCAGCGTAGCCCATCTCCAACAGCTTGACGATGGCTTCACGGCCGTCCTGGCCGTAGTCCAGGGTACGCTCGTTCACATACATGCCAACAAACTTGTCGATCATTTGCGGCTCCAGATCGCGAGCGAACTGCGCGGCGTACTGTAACGCCTCGTCGCGATTTTCCAGCGCGTAGCGAATGCTGTCGCGCAGAGCGCCGCAGCACGCCGCCACCAGTTCCGGACCCAGATCGCGGCGGATGGCATTGCCGCCCAGGGGCAGCGGCAGACCGGTTTGGTCGCGCCACCATTTGCCCATGTCCACCACTTTGTACAGACCAGATTTGTTGAAGGTCAGTTGCCCTTCATGAATGATCAGTCCCGGCTTCGTACTTTCCCTCCAGAACCTTGGGAATGATTTCGTCGAAAGGAACGACTTCTGTAGCAATATCGGGAGCAAACAGTTTTAGAGCCAGATACGCCGATGTCATGGTTCCAGGCACGGCGATCTTGTGCTTGACGATCTCCTCCGGCGCGATCTTGCGCGAGGCGACGATCATGGGACCGTAGCCTTCGCCCATGCTGCCGCCGCTCGGCATGATTGCGTACTTATCCTGCACGTACGGATAGGCGTGGAAGGAGATTGCGGTGATGTCGTAGAAGCCGTCCAGAGCTTTGCGATTCAAGGTTTCGATGTCGCAAAGGGTGTGGGTGAACTTCACATCCGGCACACGAACCTTGTTGGTCGCCATGCCGTAAAACATGAACGCATCGTCAGAGTCCGGACTATGCGCGACTTTGATCTCGCGAATTGTTCTTCCCGAAGTGGGGCTCATAAGAGTGCGCTTACCCAGCAACTGGCCTGAGTTGAAGATTAAAACCTGCGAAAAATCGCAGCAAATGAAGCAGGTGTTACAGGTTCCGGCGCAGGCGAAGGCCAGCCGCCGCGGCGACCATCACCTTCGACACTTCCGCGAAGAGGAACGGATACAGCCCAAAGAACGCTGCCTGGCGCCAGCTATGCGTCATAATTGCCAGCCAACTGATGCCCGCCGCAAACAGAACGACTTCACCGCTCACAGCCGCGACTAAATTCCGTACGAAACTTGCCCGCCCACGCTCTGCGATCCATCCAGCCAGAAACGCGACCACTGGATACGACCACAAATATCCCCCGGTCGGGCCGAGCATCTGAGCGAAGCTGCCGGGACCTGCCGACGCGAATACCGGCAATCCCATCGCTCCCCAGCCGAGATAAAGAGCGGCAGCGGCAAATCCCCGTCGGCTTCCCAACGAAAGGCCGACTAGCAGCACTCCAAAGTTGACCAGGCTTAGAGGTACCGGCGTGAACGGCAGCGGCAAAGCGATACGAGCGCAAACGGCGATGACTGCACTGGCGCAAATTACGATGGCGGTCTGCTTGGCCAGAGCTGTCGAACGATCGCCGATATTTTGATCGATATGAAGTGCTTTTGACATAAGTTCCCTCGCAAGACCTAAGAAGACTTCACAGCACGATCCTCTCCGGCGCCGTCAGAATTATTGCGTCCAGATTGCGCTTCTCCTCCGCCTTGCTCGACACCGACAAGCTGAGAATCGGAACTCGCTGGCGGAGCCGCATCCGGGCGAAGGTGCTTCTTTACGCGGAAATGAATCGCCAGAATGACTGCTACGATGGCCCCGGTGCAAAGCACCAGCACCACAAAGAAAACCTTGATTGCCACAGAGAGACAGGATATCAGAACGAAGATAGGCCCGATGTGATTTTCGAACAGAGAAGGGCGCGCCGGATCACGACTCTTTGACGGTAATTCCCAGCGCCTTCATCTTGCGGTACATGTGGCTGCGCTCCAGACCCAGTACCTCAGCGGTGCGGCTGACGCTGCCTTGATTCTCGTCCAGCTTCTTCAGGATGTAGTCGCGCTCGTAGGCTGCACGTGCCTGATGCAGGCTGGAAAAATCGCCAAGTGGCCGGCGGCCGCCCTCGCGATAAACGAGAGTCGGAAGATGCTTGCGCTCCAACTTGGCGACCGAAGGATTCATGATCACGATGCGTTCGATCAGATTACGCACCTCGCGAACATTTCCCGGCCAGGAGTATCGCATCAGCGCGTCCAGTGCGTCATCGGAGATCTCTTTGGGACGCCGGTTGTAGCGCTCGGAAAACTCCTTGAGGAAATGCCGCGCCAGCAGAGGAATGTCTTCCTTGCGCTCGCGTAGCGGCGGGACATAAAACGGAATCACATTCAAGCGGTAAAACAGATCCTCGCGGAAATTGCCCTTGGAGATTTCCTCTTCCAGATCCTTGTTGGTCGCCGCAATGACTCGCGCGTCAACGGTAATCGGCTCCTCGTCGCCGACGGGAGCGAAGCGGCCTTCGTCGAGCGTGCGCAGCACCTTCGACTGCGTCTTCAGACTCATGTCGCCGACCTCATCCAGAAAAAGCGTCCCACCATCCGCCTTTTGAAACTTCCCTTCCTTGTCGGCCGTCGCCGCTGAAAATGCTCCTTTGCGATGCCCGAAGAGCTCGCTTTCGATCAGGTCCTCGGGAATGGCAGCGCAGTTGACTTCAACGAACATTGCGTCCTTACGCAGACTCTGGGCGTGCAGCGCCCGCGCCGCCAGTTCTTTGCCGGTACCGGATTCGCCGTAGATCAGCACGCGGCCGTTGGTCGGAGCCATCAGGGAGATCTGCTGACGGAGCGCTTTCATCGGGATGCTGTCGCCGACGATGACGCTGCGGCTTTGAAACTGCTTCTTGAATTCCAGGTTCTCGCTGCGCAGCCGCTTAGCTTCGATAGCATTCTTCAAGACGATCAGCGTGCGCTCGATGGAAAGCGGTTTCTCCAGGAAGTCGAAGGCCCCCAGCTTGGTGGCGCGAACGGCGGTTTCGATGTTGCCATGTCCCGAAATCATGATCACTTCGGGATGATCTTCGCGTTCGACCAACTTCTCCAGCGTGTCCAGGCCATCGATACCGGGCAACCAGATATCCAGCAGAACGACGTCAGGTGATTTGTGTCGCAGGATTTCCAGACACTCCTCGCCGCTCTCGGCGAGCAGGGTCTTGTAGCCTTCATCCGCCAAGACGCCTTCCAGCGTGCTGCGAATCTGCGACTCGTCATCGACGATCAGAATGGTCTGCATCTTGAAGGCTTTTCGGTGCGAATGAGGATGGAGCGGCCGCCGCTCGCACGCAGTATGGTTACACGGCAGCGGCTACGACAGCCACTTCCTGGGCCACAGGCAACTCGACGATGAAGCGCGTCCCAACAGGAGAATTCTCTTCCACCCGAATGGAACCATGATGATCTTCGATGATCCGGCTGACAATCGCAAGCCCCAGTCCGGTTCCGCGGCGTTTGGTGGAGAAGTAGGGTAGAAAGAGCCTTTCCTTCGTCTCGGCGGTTACACCATGTCCGGTATCGGCGATGACGACCTCAACCGAGTCGCGTTCTTCCATCAACGCGGTGGAGATGATGATCTCTTTGACCAGCGAATCGTGCAACGCCTCGGCAGCGTTGTCCACCAGATTGGCGACGGCCCGCTTCATCGCCTCCGGGTCGGCCTGGACCAAGGGCAAGTCAGACGCTAACACTCGCTGGACTCCGATACCTTCCAGCCGTCCATCGAACATCAGCAACGCTTCGTTCACGATGGCATTGATATTCGATGGCTGAGGCTTTGCCGCCGGGAAGCGCGCCAGCGTCGAGAACTCGTCCACCAGAGTTCGTACGGTCTCAACCGAGCTGGCGATGGTGACGGCGCACTGACGAATGATGTTCATCGAAGAAGCGTCCGGAGCCACGGCGCGGTCAAGATGGCGGCGTATGCGCTCCGCCGCCAGCGCCAGCGGAGTCAACGGGTTCTTGATCTCATGAGCAATCCGGCGAGCGACTTCGCGCCAGGCAACCTGTCTCTGTGCGCGCAGAATGTCAGTCAGGTCTTCCAGCACCACTACGTAACCTGTACGCTGCCTGCCATCGCGCATGGTCTGCAATGGCGGATCGAGCGAAGCCACGGTCACAGCCACATTCAGGTTGACACGCGCAGTCGCGGCCTCCAGTTGACTGGTCGTGCTGCCCATGCGATCCGCTTTGCGCAACATGTGCTCCAGATCAACAACCGCGTCCTCGGGGAAGAGATCCCGCAGGGTCTCCGCTTTCGCGCCAGCCTCCTGATCGAGCCGCAGCAGCCGGCGCAATGCGGCGTTAGAGTGCACGATGCGTCGCGAGGCATCGAGCGAAAGCACGCCGGAGGGAACGCTCTCCAGGATGGTCTCGATATGGCGCGTGCGTTGCTCCAGTTGAGCGTTCGTCTCCGCCAGTTCGCGGCCCGAGCCTTCCGCACTGGCGCGACTAGCTTCCAGATCCGCAGCCATGTGATTGAACGACTCAACAAGTTTGCCGATCTCCGAGCCGGCTTTGACATCGACGCGATAGTCGAGACGGCCGCGGGAGATTTCGTGCGTCGCTTCGGCTAAAGCCACCAGCGGACGCGTCACCGTCTTCGACAGGAATAACGCCAGCCAGGTCGACGCGAACAGAACACCAACCGTCAGCAGTAACAGAAGGCCGAGATATGTGCGCCGCAATCTTCGCCGCTGCAGGCGCAACTCGCGATACTGATCCTGGCTGCGCTCAATGTCGCGCAGCGTTCCCATGTAGTTCTGCGGCAGCGGCATGGCAACCAGGACTTGACCATTGGCACCAACATTGGCGCGTCCCAGAACAAACATCCGCCCTGACACATCAAAGGGTCTTGCCTCGCCGGGCTTTGCAACCTTCGGCGGCAGACTGCCGCGTAGCAAGGGCCAAGCCTCAGGCGCGTGGAAAGTCGCCTCCGCCTCACCGTCCACCAGAGCAAAAGCAAATCCGCCCTGGAGGGTTACCTCGCTACGGCGAAATTCGTCCAGGATGGAAGTGAAGTTGCCGGTGTGAAACGACTTCTGCGCATCGGGCGTTGCCGCAATGCGCTGCGCCTCGTCGGTTGCGTTAGTCTGCGCATACTCGGTCAGCAGAGACGCAATCACGTTGGTGCGATATTCAACGTCTTCCGCCGGCCGTGAGAACCATTTTTCGATGGAACGATTGATCAATCCATACGAAAACAGAAACAGGAAGATCACCGGGCCCAGCGACAAGAGCAGCGCGCCCAAAACCATCTGGCTGCGAAACCTGGAGCCCAGCATGCCGGTCTTCCGTTCGGCATAGAGCCGCAGCAAGGTGCGGATCAGCACGAACGTCAGCGCCACGAACAACAGGAAGATCAGCGCCGAAACCGAGGCAAAGATAATGGTTTCTTCGCTGGTGTCGGGCTGCAGGAAGGTCAGCTTGAATGTCGCCTGCGCCAGGATGACGGTAAAAAGAAAGAAAATGCAGATGGAAAGTGCAATGATCGCGGGAGTACGGCTGCGTTTCTTCTCTTGCCGGATTGGTGAATTCGATGGCAACTTCGCTCTCTACCACAGTGGAAACGTGAATCGCCCCTCAAACTAATGTGGGCGCATTCAATTGGGAGCGTGCGACTATTATAGCCGCGATTCGCCTGTGAATTGCATTGCTCTCTTGCTTGCTATGAAGGTTCCGGTTCGGAACGAAGCGCAGGTCGCGCCGAACTACGCTTCGCCCAACTCGGATAGTAGTGAAACGAGCAATCGAGCCCTCGGTCGATCTGCACTGATATCAATTCACTCTTCCGACGAAAACAGTTCCCAAGGAAAGTCTGATTAAGTCGAGAGGCGGTACATCAGCGGCTAAAGCCGTAGCTATTTTGCGGTACTTACGGGCGGCCTGAAGGCCGCCCCTTTCAAAGCCAAACTTAATCAGAGCTTCCCTAATGCTTCGAGGGAGATCCGTGCGGAGCGGGGGCTGAGTGCGGCGCAGGCGGCGCCGCGTGTGGCGGAAACTCCTGGTCGTGCATCGGCCCGGCAGGCTTCCCAGCGTAAATATTCGACCTTTGCTGAGGTTCGAGAGGACGTCCGGGGTGCTCTGCCATCGCCGGCGCCTTCTGCTGATAGGTCAGCTTCGGTTGCGGCGGCGGAGTTTTTGCCACCAGCGGAGGACGATTCTCCGGCGGCGCGCTTGCCGGGCGGTTCTCCGGCGCAGGACGATTCGTCGCCGCAGGCGGCGGATTCTCATGCGATGGCTGCGGCACCGGCCGGGCAGTTGTTGGTGGAGGAGTCCGCGCCGCCTCAGGATTCGGACGAGCAGGCTCGTTAGGACGCGGTGTTTCGTTAGGACGCGGTGTTTCGTTAGGACGCGGTGGCTCAGCGGTCCTCGGCGGGGCTGCGGTTGCCGTTGTACGAATAGGCGGATGCTGCACAATTACTGGCCGCTGCGCTGCGACCGGCGGCCGGGTTGCGTTGGTGCCGGCCGCAATAGCCCGCGGCGTCGGATTAATCTGCGGATGCGGGATCACCTGCGCACGTGCCAGCTGCTGCGGATTTACCTTCACCTGGTTGCGCATCACAGGCTCCGCATTGCGAAATGTATTTGAGTTAACTGCAGTGGTCCCCACCGTCTGGTAGCGGTAGTGAATATTGTTGATGTTGTTAACGTTGGTGATGTTCGTGACATTGATGTTGCGAACGTTGGTGACGTTGATTTGCCGCAGATAACCATCGCTGTGGTGATACCAGGGATAAAACGGCTCACCGGGGCCGAGCGGGAACCAGGCAGCAACGCCTCCCGCGCCAAAGCCAACCGAAAATCCGGGACCGCCCACGAAGGCCACAAACGCCGGACCATAGATCGGCGCCACGCCGATTGGCCCAGGAATCCAGCCCCAGCGCGGACCGAACAGCGCCCACCGGCCATAGTGGAAGGGCGCAAATCCCCACGGCGCATCGTCAACCCACGTCCAGCCCCACGGCTCAACCCACACCCAGCGTCCAAAGCGATAAGGGGCCCATCCCACCGGCACGCTCGCGGGATACCATACCGGCCCGTACTCCGTTTCGTTGGCCCAGCTCCCATAACCATCCAGGTCGTAATAACCGGGGACCTCCGGACTGACATACTGTCGCGCTTGTGGGTTCTGGTATTTCTGGTCGCGCTCGTTCGACCATTGATCGAAGCTGTCAGGGCCGAGCACGGCGACCCACTGCAACTGCACGGGATTGGTCCCGGTCAACTGCACCGCCTGTCCGCTGTCCACTAATTGATTGATGTCGTTTCCGGTAATCTGAACTTCGCCGCTATTCACCGTGACCACGGTCATGTTCTGGTTGGGGTAGGTATCGATGCGATAGCTTCCCGCCTGAAGAATCGTGATCGCGGCATTGGGAGTATCGATTTCGAGGCTGTGATCCTGGCGCAGATCAAAGGCGCGGACTCGCACCGTCCCCTCCGCCAGTCCAAACTGCATCAGCTGATCGGTAAGATTGGTACCCGTAAGATCGGTTTGCTGCGACATGCGAATGGCGATGTTGCCGGTCTCAATCTCGGCACGCGCGTTCACATCCGTCCACAGACGATCTCCGGTGGTCAGCGGATAGTTCAGCGTCGCCTGGCTCCAATCGTTCTCTCCGGCCGGCTCAAAGGAGACGGCTCCGTCCATGTAACTCAGCCGAGCGACGCGGTTGGGCGGATCGCCTTCATCGGCAAAGGCACGCACCACGAAGATCATTGCGAAAATCAGGAATGCCGCGAAAAGCTTGCTTTGTGTTTTCACAGTCTCACCGTCTCTTTCGTTCCATCCCACAGATGCCGTAAAATCTGCGCGCGCTTCATCCCAAAGGAGATTCTGCCGGCCATAAAATTATGTGGCGCTAGGAATACTACGAATAATCCGGCGGAAGTCGTCGCCGAAGCCGCCAGCAGAGATTCCTGTGGCGGCAGAAGAGTTCAGTCATCTAACCGTTCTCTCGCAAAATGTCTTCGAGAATAGAAACCCCAAATCCGTGAAAGGTTGCGTCCTGGCCTGTTGCGATTCAGTGCGCCGCAGCCGGAGGATTGGCGGACACATCGCCTTGAGGAACTTCAAATAGCAGGTGCGCATAACCCACCATGCCCACCGGACGGTACTGCTTGTCCAAGTAAGCTGCCGATGGAGTCCAGCGATCAACCCCGGTCAGGCGGTTGACTCGCACCAGGATACGGCCGGCAACATGCCGCGGAGGATCAAGCAGCACATCGGGATTCTTGTGGAGATATGCGTCAACCATTGCATCCTCCTGCCCCCAATCCAGATTACTGTCCGCCATGATCTTGTACGCATAGCGCCGGTCGTGAACCCATTCGTTCATATAGGGAATCATCCGCGGATAGTAACTCGCGACCGACCCAACCAGCCACAAAACCAGAACTCCAAACAATGCCTTTTGCGGCCGGGACTTCCTTGAGAAGTTCGAGAAGGCCGCTCCCGCGATGATGGTCTCAATCGCCAGCGCGGGCAGAATGTGGCGGATTCCGATCTGTGCCTTGTTGAAGAACGACAACCAGACAACGAGAATTACGGCCGCAGTCAGCAGCAGTCCTTCTCCGGTGATCAAGTCTGCAAAGCGCCGATTCCTGAAGACCCAGAACAGTCCCCACAGGAACAGAATCTGCAGCGCAATCGGCTCCTTATAAAACCACACCACCGCGTAATAGGACTTGAACGAGTGAAACGTCGGGCTGGCAGGATTGCGCAGCTCGCCCAGCAGGTAGATATAGCCGAAAGTCAGTCCGGTTTCTTCATCGCGCTTCATCAAATCAAGCCCCTGGAGGAACGGGTACGGCACCGGAACCGCGACCCGTCGCAGGACCGGCGTTTGCTGAAGCCGTTGGAATGAAGCTGTTTCGAAGTGATAGGCGCTCAAAGGCAGGAAGGTGCGGTCGAAGACAAACGACACATTGATGATGGCCAGAAACCAGGCCGTCGAAATCACTCCAAATATAAGAACGCGTTTCAGCGTGAGCGATCGCGGCGGGGTCTGCCGCAGCATGACCAGCACGATCGCCAGGAAGGCGACCACATATAAAACGAGCGCGAAAGACTTGGTGATCTGAGCCAGCGCGAGAACCAGTCCAGCAACCACCGCATTTCGCAACGTGGGCTGAAGTAGATATCGGCGAACAAAAAATAGCGATGCCACCACTCCGAGCGCGAAGTACATATCGGTAGTGGCCAATGTTCCATGCGCAATGAGGTTGGGCGAAAGCGTACACAGCAGGCAAGCCGCAAACGCGGGGACTTCGCCATAAAGATCGAGTGCCCAAAGGTAAACCAGCAGGTTCAGGCCAAGCGTCGCAAGGATGGTGGCAAGCCGAGCTGCCTTCAATCGGTTAAGCGCGGCACGTCTTTGAGGAAACAAGTCATGGGTCTCAATGTACTCACCAACTTTTCCCGTAAGCGCGTTCAACACGGAAATCGGCATCTGACTGTCGCAGTAGCCGGGAAGGACGCGGTCCGCCTCGAGAGCCATCAGGTGCTTGGCGTAAAGAAGATGGTGCGGTTCATCCGTTGTGATGGAGGCTTTAATTGCAACGCCCGCGTTCAAGGCGAAGGAGAAGCTGAGTAAAACGGCGAGCGCGATAACTGACTTGCGGCTGACCCGCGTGCTCTTGCCCGCAGGATCGTTCTGAATGAGCTGTGTCTCCGGCGGACGATCGGGCGTCTCGCCTAACATCGGCTGCACCATCAGTGAGCCTCCGCCGAGGGAGCAGCCTGATGCGGTGATGATGGAGTAGACGCGCCTGAGAGGCCTTCAGGGATATAGTAGAGCGCCAAAGAGCCGACATACTCCGTGGGCGCGACTCGGTCGTACCAGGGGATGACTCCAGGTGCATCGGGCAACATTAGTGATCGATAAGACTTGTCAATTGTGGGGCAGATAGCCGTCCAGCCAGGTGAAGGAACGCGCGCGTCTACGTCTTGGATGGGAGGCAGTCCGTACCACGCCTGCGTGTGCTCGTGATCCTGAATCCCGTCAAAGCAGGCCAACGAAACCTTCTCGGCGTGCACCTGACGCAGGCGTTTGGAAAGCGAGATCAGTTCCTGTCCCCAATCGTAGTTGGAATCTGTCAGGACATCGCCCGGGTGTTGTCCAGCGAAGGCATTGAAATACGCCAGGTAGTCGGGATGGTAAGCAGCGACCGAGACTGTCATCCACGCCACTAGAGCCCCCGCCGCCAGCGCCGCAAGGAGTTGCGGACGAAGCGCTTGCAGCAGTTGTACGAGACCCAGCGCAGCAATGATTGAAAGACCGATATTAATGGGCTCGATGTGGCGAATACCTATGTCGATCGAGCCAGCCATGGCCGGCAGAAGGATGGCAGCGCAGAAGGCCAGGACAAACAAATACGCAGGATGCGCGCGTTCCTTAATGCAAGCGTAAATCCCGATCGCTGACATGATTAGGAAGGCTATTGGCATCTTTACCAGCAGCGCGATTGGGTAGTAATACCACCATCCTTCGTTGCTAGTCTTGCCGAGTAAGAAGGCTGGATGTCCTGCGTTGACGTGATTTCGCGCGGCTCGGATGCCCATAAAGAGATCCGGAGCCGGCAGCACGAAGACTCTGCCATGGATTAGCGGCGTTTGCCCAAACGAGAAGCCATACGCGGCCCATACCAACAGCACCGTGGTTCCGACGGCGAGAAGAAATGTCCCGGCATGTTGCCTCGCGAGCTGCCGCAAGGTTGTCCAGTCGGGGCGCCGCACCGCCAAATAACATGCCAGCGCCAGAGTCATGGACAGCGGCACATAACCTATGGCGGTGAATTTGGACAGGACCGCCAGGGCGGCACAGGTTCCCAGCAGCAGGGCGCGTGGCCATGTAGGCTTCTCAGCCCAGAGCAGAGCAGCAAGAAAAGCAGCTCCTACGCTGGCGCCCAACGCCATATCAGTTGTGGCTAACCCCGCATCTGCCAGCGTGGTGGGCAATAAGGTGAACAGGCCAGTCGCTAACACGGCAATGGGCTTGCCGAAGGCACGTCCTGACCAGTACGCAACTACCAGGCAGGCCAACAAGAAGAACGGCAGGCTCCCCAGTCGAAGCAAGAATATGCAACGGTTGACGTGGCCAGTGCGCTCGATTATGGCCACGGCCTCTCGCCGCGGATCGGTTCTTCCAACTGGACGTGCTTGCAGAAGCAGGTACGGTCCGAGCGCTTCCAGTGCTCGGGCAACAGGCGGGTTTTCTACCTCGAAACCGAAACTCTGCTTGGTGAGATATTCAATGGCGCCCGCGAAGTGAAAGGTTTCATCGGAAGTGAGGCTCAGCGCATTGTAGGTCGAGATAATGCGGGCGCACGCGATACCCACCAGGCACAAGCAGAGCAAGAAGCAATATTTTTCGAGGAACGGGGCAATCCATCTGTCCCAGAGGCACGGCTTGGGAGAACTACTCGAACAAACCGGCTCATCCCGTCCGCGATCTGGCGTCTCGCCTGACATCGGCTGCACCATCAGTGAGACTCCGCCGGAGGGACTGCCGATGATGGGCTTTGCGAACTTGGCTGCTGAGGGAACGCACTTCTCGTACCCTCGGGAACGTAATAGAGCGAGTACACGCCAATCCGCTCGGTGGGCGGAATGCGGTCATACCAGGCCTGGGCTGGATGGTTTCCCAGTAATTGAAGTCGGTAGGACTTATCCCAGGTCGCGCTGACCGCGCTCCAGCCAGGAGTTGGGACGTTCTCGTCGAGCGAGGTTATCGTCGGCAGACCATACCAAGACTCTAGATATCGTGGCCGTCCCACCCCGTCCATGGATCCCAACGCGACTTGCTGCGCGCCCAGTTGGCGCAATCGAGCCGAAAGAAACTTCAACCCTTGTCCCCAATCGTAATTGGAATCCACCAGGATATTTTCCGGGTGCCTGCCTGCAAAGGCGTTGAAATATGTGAGGTAATCGGGATGGACGAGCGCCACGGAAACCGCCATCCATCCTACCAGCGCCAGGCCGGCCAGGGTCGACGCAGTCTGGTAACGCGGAAGCTCCAGCAGCCACATCAAGCCAAGGGCCGCGATGATCGAGAGACCGAGGTAGATTGGCTCGATGTGGCGGATACCGATGTCGATTCGTCCCGCCATGGCCGGCACCAGAATAGCCAGGCAGAACGCGAGTGGGATCAGATATTGCAGCTGTCGCCATTTCTTGAAGCAAACGACAACGCCAAGGATCGCCAGGATGAGGAAAGCAATTGGCGTCTTGAGCGCCAGCGCGACCGGGAAGTAATACCACCAGCCGGTCTTGCTGTATTGGCCGAACAGGAACGCGCCGTGTCCTTCGGCGTCGTGTTTGAGGACGATGGAGAGGCCGGCAAACAGCTCCGGCGCCGGCAGGCTGATGTGAAACCTTGGTATCGGGCCAATGGAGAACCAGAATCCCGCCCATACGACAAAGGCGCAGGTCACGACGGCAAGTGCGAACGTGGCAATCCGCTCGCGGGCCAGCTTCCACAGCGATCGGCAGATTCGGCCGGACCACCAGCAGATAGCAGAGGAACGCCAGCAGCAGCGAGAATGGGACATAGCCCACCGACGAGAATTTCGACAGTAGCGCCAGCGCTCCACAGAGCCCGAACAGCAACGCCCGCAGCCAGGTGGGCTTCTCGGCCCACAGTACGGCGGTCAAGAAGGCCGCCCCGGCGGTTGCCGCTAAGGCCAGGTCGGTGGTTGCGAGTCCAGCATCGGCCAGGATGGTGGGCAGCAACGTAAACAAAGCTGTTGCCAATGCAGCCGTCGCCTTCCCGAATGCGTGGCGGGACCAGAAGAAGACCACTCCACAGGCGAGCAGGAAGAAAGGGAGATTCCCCAACCGCATCAAGAAAACCATTCTGTCGACATGCCCAGAGTAGCCAATGATGGCATTGCCTTGATCGTGAGCTTCGGTAAAGCCGCGCGGCCGCGCCCCGGCAAGATAAGGCCCAAGCGCCTGCACTGCTCGCGAAAGAGGCGGATGTTCAGCGTCGACGGAATAGGCGTGGTTGGCGAGATATTCGATCCCGGCTGCCAGATGAACTGGCTCATCGATGGTCAAGCTCAGGGCGTTATATGTGGAGACGATGCGGATACACGCAATCGCGACAAACGCGAGGCAGATAACGACGCAGTACTTCTCCAGAAAGGAAATGATGCTTCGATTCCGGGAACTGGCTGGCGAGGATTCGACCCGGGCCGCATCTGCACTGGATTCAACGCGCATAGCTGTTCTTCGATGCCGCCGGGGAACCAGGCCTGATCGCTAATGGACGGGCAATCAGGCCGCGCGTTCCGCAACTGCGGCTTCTCCGCGTCTACTGCTGCGGAGGACGCATCCCTTGCATGCTTCCCATGTCCATCTTTTGATATCCGGGAGGAATCTCGAACATACTCGCGGCCGGCTGACCTTCCTGAATATTGGTCAGCTCCCAGCTGGAGTCGTTGTCCGCAGCCTTGATGGGAAAGTGGAGCTTTTGGTCGATCCAGACGTTGCCGACCTTCCCGTTCTTGTCAGTGATCTGCCAGTGAACACAGCTACGCCCGCTTACCTGCTCCACTCCGAGATTCTTGCAGGTGACTCCCTCCTGATTGGCGCAGGGGTCGTTGGGATCGGGGTAGGATTTGATGTTCGGCCCCATGCCAGGACGGTGGGTTTGCGCCTGGTTGGCATTGAATTCCATGTACATGTGCTGCGCGGGTAGCAAGGTATCGGTGGTCTTGGTGGCGAGATTAGTGATCATGATGGCGGCGCCCATGGGTCCGCCGCTCATATCCATTCGCATATGGCCGCGGTCAATATAAATTTTGCCGTTCATCTCCTGCGATGAGCCCTTCATGCGAGTTGAGGTGACCTGGACGTCGGCCGAAAACGGGGTGAGCTGCGGCACTTGCGCCACGGCCCAGGAGCACAGCAGCAGAACAGCCGAAAGCACTGCGAAGACGGCGCGGGTTTGAGCTTTCACTAGTCTCTCCTTGGAGTTGCTGAACGGACCGACAATGGGAAACAGTGTACGACGAAAGGCAGAATTCGTGGGTGGAAAGTAAGGAGCTTCGAGACTGAGTCTGACCCAACAGCTGGCGCGGCCGCAGAACAAGAGTGGATGCTCTCGCCCACTTCGACTATAGTTTTAACGACAGCTGCGTGGCATGACTTCTCCGCGCCAGCGTCATCGAGGAGACAGGCCTGATGGGCGCTACCGGCATCTGGTTGCGCAAACCCGAATCGTCGTCTACCAGCGATCCTCCCGTGCTGGTGGTGGTAGAAGGTACGGATCGGCGCACCATTGTGCTCGACCACTACCCTTTCACCATTGGCCGCCGGACGGATCGCGATTTGGTGATGGCAGATCCGCGTGTCTCGCGCGAGCACGCCCATTTCCTGCGCGAGGCCGACGGCATGTATATCGTCGACCAGGGCAGCCGCCACGGAACTTTCGTCAATGGCGAGCGCATCAACCGTCGCAAGCTCGGCCGCAATGATCACATTGAGTTCGGCGTCCAAGGTGCGGCGTATGTCCTGTTCAGTCCCGACCGCTCTCCCTCGAGCGCAGCGCAGCAGTTCCTGAGCCAGTTCTCTACCTGGAAACCGGCCGCCGGCGCGGGCTCCGACCTGGAAATGCTCAACGTATTTCTTGAGGCAGCGCGCAAGCTGAACACCTCCGGCGTACTCGACGACGTCCTTCAGACCTTGCTGGAAGCGGCTTTGCGCTTGACCCTCGCCGAACGCGGCTTTGTCTTCCTGCGCGACGCGGATGGCGAACTTCGGCTGGCCGCCGGCCGCAACAAGAGCGGCGAAAGCATCAGCGACGACAGCACTATCTCGCGATCGGTCTTGCGCGACGCGGCCAACAGCGCCTCGGAATTCCTGGTCACCGATACCGACGACACCGGCAAGTTGGCCGGGCGCGAGAGCGTGGTCGCTCACAATCTTCACAGCGTCATCTGCATTCCCCTGCGCAAGACGGTAATCCAGGACAAGGCTAAGGACGACACCAAGGCCGGCAACCAGAGCAATGTCCAAGGTGTGCTGTACCTGGACGCGCATTTCCTCTCCGGCAAACTGTCGTCGGTAAGCCACGACATCCTGCGCACCATCGCCAACGGCGCCGCAACGCTGGTGGAAAACGCCTCGCTGGTGCAGGCTGAGGACGCCGCCAAGCGCTATCGTCAGGAGCTGACCATCGCCGCGGAGATCCAGCAGCGGCTGATGACAGTGACCGTCCCTGACGTGCCCTTTGCGAAGGTCAACGCGGTCAGCTATGCCTGCAAAGATATTGGCGGCGACTTCTTCGATCTGGTCTACACCGAAAAAGGCTTGTCTCTGATCGTGGCCGACGTTTCGGGCAAGGGCGTTTCCGCGGCCGTGGTGGCTTCGATTTTGCAGGGGATGTTGTATTCCCATCTGTCCGGCGACTCGGGGCTGCCGGAGATGATGGTTGCGGTCAACCGCTTTCTGTGCGAGAAGGTCGCCGGTCAGAAGTACGCGACGCTGGTGGTCGCGCGCCTCTTCAACAACGGACAGCTTGAGCTGATCAATTGCGGCCATGTGCCACCGCTGCTGGTCTCGGATGACAAAATCATCAAGCTGGAGGAAGGCAACCTGCCGGTCGGCCTGGTACCGGGAGCGGAGTTCCAGGCATCAACCTTGCAGATGAAACCCGGCGATCGCCTGCTGCTGGTTACGGACGGCGTCACCGAAGCGGAAAACTCCAGCGGCGAATTCTTCGGGACGGAGAGGTTGGAGTTGTGCTGCCAGCAGGGGCTGGTGGCGATTGAACAATCGGTGACGGACTTCCGCGGCGGACACTCCGCTGACCGACGACTTCACCATCACGGAGATGATGTTTCGGGGCGAGAACTAGGGCTGGAGAGCGGTCGACAGCGTCGGTTTAATTATTCCCGTTTTTGCACAGGATGACTCTTTTGGGTCATCTCTAGCCTCCGGAAAGGCTTGGCCGTTCTGCACTTCTGTGTTGTAATAATCCATTATTCATTATTCTTTGTAGCGCTCCACTACGGAGATTATGCTTTTGCTGCCATTTCTAAGCATCTGGTCGTCGGGTCAATTAGGTTCGCAATTCGTGTCAAATGTTCCACAGCGCAAGCTGGGATTTGCGCTGCTGCTGTGCGCTGTCGCGTTGGCTGTTAGTCTCCCGCTTAACGCCGCCTCTCGGGTTGTAGCTCACGCCAGGGTTCACCACGGACACACCGCAGTCCTGAGAACTGCCGTGCCTACCCACCGGGGTCGCTACCAGGTCGGCCTGGGCCGCTGGAGTCCCATGTTCCCCGGCTCCCACGACATGCTGGTGCGCGAGAACGAAGAGCTGGATCGACTGCAGCTGCCGCGCATAGCCGACGATTACGAGTTGACACGCTATGAGCTTGCCCAAGAGCTGGTTAACGTGCAGGAAACCGACGGTCTGAAGTTTGCCCCCGATCTACCCGAGAATCGGCACTATTGCCGCCCCTGGACGCGCGAATTCCTGCAAGACTTTACCGAGGCCTATTACAACGAGTTTCATTCCTCGATACTGATCACCTCGATGGTTCGCACCGTTGAGCAGCAACATCGCCTCCGCCAGTGGAATCGCTTTGCGGCGCCGGAGTTTGGCGACACCGCCTCGACGCACTTGACCGGCGTGACCTTCGATATGTCCCGCCGCGGGCTGACCTTCGAGCAGTACGAGTGGATCCGCGACTATCTGCTCCCGCTACAGGCGCAGGGCATGGTCGATCCGATCGAGGAACGCCAGCCGGTGCTCCACGTCGTGGTGTACGAGAAGTACTCCAGCCGGAACGACATGAAGAGCGCCTGGTCTGAGGCCAATGAGCCTACCGAGATGAATCCTCTGGGCAGCGCCGCTGCCGGAACCCTTCCGTAGTCTCTATTTTCACGATGAAGGCTATGCTGCTTGACTGGCAGCCAGCGCCGGTTCAGGTTCCGCCTGCCATTCGATCTGCTCCAACCGTCCCATAAACAGCACCCAGAACACTACGCCGAGGGCCGAGAATCCTGCGCAGATGATAAAAGCTGACGAGAAATGTCCGCTGCGATCGACGATCCAGCCGGTCAGCGGTCCCACCACCACGCCCGCGAGATTGGCGAAGGCGTTCTGGAATGCGGTCCATTTGCCTGCGACCCGCGGTCCGGCGAGGGTCTGCGCGAAGACGTAGACATTGGGTCCGACAAAACCAGAGCCGAGGCCCCAGACGATCATGCCGGCAAACGAAAGATGGGCGTTGGTGGCATTACACATCAACACGCCGACAAGGATCGCGCTATGCCCCACCGCCATGCCTGCCTTGCGCACCTCGGTGACATCCCGCCCAGACCGGATCCACGCATCAGCCAGCCATCCCGTGATGGGCGCCATTAGCGCGTACGCCAGGTAGAAGAAGGCGGCCTCGCGAGACATCTGCTGCATGGTGCGGTGCCGCTCGTGGACCAGGTAGAGCGGCAGCCAGACAATCATGAAGTAGAAGGGATAGTTGCTGCAGAACTGCCCCAGCGCAGCCGCCCAGAAGTTTCGGCGGCGAAAGATCTCCAACGCGGATACTGCGCCGATGGTGCCGTGGTGAGCGATGGGGTTAGCCGGCTTGTAGCGCAGCCAGGGAATAATCCACAGGAGGCTAACCACTCCAATGAGGACGAAAACAGGACGCCAGCCGAAGCGCGCCATCGACATGCCGCAGGCGAAGGTGCCCACCGCCGGGCCCAGACTCAAGCCGGCGATGATGGCAGCGTTCGCGATGCCGCGTCGCTCCTGCGGCACATTCTGCGCGATGATCCTGCCGTAGGACGGGAAGGCCACGGATTCGCCCACGCCCAGCAGCATCCGGAAAACGATCAGCAGGGCGAAGGTGTGGGCCAGCCCAGTTGCGGCAGTCGCCACCGACCACACCACGAATCCCGCCGCCAAAATCCAATTGACGTCGAAGCGGTCGACGATCCAGCCGCTGGCGATCATCACCGCGGTGTAGGTCCAGAAAAAGGCGGTGATCAGCACGCCGACCTGGGTGTTGGAGATGCGGAATTCGTCTTTGAGCAGCGGGGCCGCGACAGCCAGGTTTCCCCGATCGATGTAGTTGATCAGGACCGAGACTGCGAGTAGAGCTAGCCAGACCGGAAATACCCAACGCGTGTCACCGTTCGACCGCTGCATCTGTCCCCCTGGGAGTGTTTCGGAATTCTGCACCGGATTCCGACAAAACACAAGCAGAGATCCAAGCTTGGCAACTTGCTCTACAATCGCGCTGAGCATGACCTCCGCCCAGCGCACCATCTTTCACGTCGATATGGACGCGTTTTTCGTGTCGGTGGAGGAGCTTTTCGATCCCTCGCTGAAGGGGAAGCCGGTTGTGGTCGGCGGCCAGCGGAACGAGCGCGGGGTGGTGTCGGCTGCGTCTTATGCGGCGCGGAAGTTCGGAGTTCATTCGGCGATGCCGCTGCGCACGGCAGCCAAGCTCTGCCCGCAGGCGATCTTTGTTGACGGGCATCCTGAGCGCTATCGCGACTACTCCGCCAAGGTCTTACCAGGTGCTGAACCGTTTTTCGCCGAAGCTGGAGATGGTTTCTATCGACGAAGCCTACGTCGACATGACCGGTACTGAGCGCCTGCATGGCCCGCCGATGCGCGCCGCCCACGCGCTGCACAACATGATGAAAGCCGAGACGCAGCTCAACTGCTCGATCGGAATCGGCACGTCGCGGCTGGTAGCCAAAGTCTGCTCCGATCAGGCGAAGCCCAACGGTGTGTTGTGGATTGTGCCCGGCGGTGAAGTTGATTTTCTCGCGCCGCTCGATGTGCGCAAGATTCCCGGCGTCGGAAAGGTGATGGAGAAGCGGCTGCAGGATCAGGGGATCCACAAAGTGGGTGACCTGGCAGCTCACGATGAGCGCTGGCTGGAGCGGAATTTCGGCGCTCTCGGGATTGCGCTGGCGGGCAAATCGCGCGGCCTTGATGCCGGAGGCTGGTTCGATGCCGACATCGGCGCGGAGGAGGGGCCGAAGTCCATCAGTCACGAGCACACGTTTTCGCAGGACACCAGCAATGCTCAGCAGCTGGAGTCGACGCTGGCGCGGCTGTCGGAGATGGTCTGCCGCCGGTTGCGCGAACAGAAGCTGCACGCCCGGACGTTGCAATTGAAGCTGCGCGATACGGGATTTCATACCATCACGCGGGCCCATTCGCTTTCGCGTCCCACAGCGGTGGATTCGGAGGTGTTCGCTGCGATTCGGCAGCTGTTTCGCGCGAATTGGAAGGGCGACGCGATTCGTCTGCTGGGAGTTCACGTCTCAAATTTCGAAGAGGAGAGCGAGCAGATCAGCCTGGATGGGCAGCGTTCGCATGAGAAGTGGAACCAGGCGCTGTCAGCCGCCGATCGTCTGCGGGAACGATTTGGCGAGAATGCGATATCGCTGGCGACCGGGATGAAAGCGCGCTTCCGCGAACGGACTCACGAAAACCCCGCGAGTTTGCCGGGGAAAAAACGCGAGACGGAATGATATCGCTCGTTTGGATAGGGTCCCTGCCGGGACGAAATTCTCTAATTGGATTGCCTACCCAGGACTTCGTCCTGGGCTAGGCTGAGTCGTCCCGCAGGGCGGGACGGGGGTGGTGTGACGCGTGCGTTATTGGCGATGCGGCGATTTCACAACACCAACAGACAGAGTCCCTGCCGGGACATTGGCCCATAAATAACACGCGTACCCAGGACTTCGTCCCTTGGACAGGCTCAGGGCAGGCTCTGGGCTAAGCTGAATCGTCCCGCAGGGCGGGACGGCAGTTTTGTGATATGTCCATTGTTGGCGATGCGGCGACTTCACGGCAGCTAGCAAAAAGAAGGCGTTCTCCCCATCACTCTCGGTTGTGAGTTGTGGCACTGCAATCGGGTTTTACGCTGCGATACAGTGTCGGCAGCCTCTGGCAATAGCACTTTCCCATCGACAGTGCGTAACCCCAGAGGCGCGGGTCCTGATAGACGTAGGAGCAGCTTGGAAGACTAAGCCCGGGCCCTTCGATTGAATTCTTCTCTGGTGCGACTGCCTCTGATAGCCCGCAATAAGCAGTGACAGCAGTGAAACTCGCCATCGCATACCCTCGCCAACAGTAATCTGCCAGCGCGCGGCTATTCAACGCGTGCGCGCACCTTTTCAGTCATGAGGAGGTAGATGATGAGTACAGAAGCAGGAATCAGGAAGTTGATGCAGGCCTGCGAGAAAGATCCAGAGCTGCTCACCAGGCTGCTGGAAAAACCGCAGGAGATCGGAAAGCAATTCAGCGTTACTCTCGAACCGGAAGAATTGCAACAGCTGCAGAGAGTGAAGAAGCTCAGGGACCTGGTGGAGGAATTCAAGGCGGGCCGGGTAATCCCACGTCCCGTCGGGTATCCCATTGACGTGCTGTGGAAGGCGACACTCGCCACCCACATCCTGTCGTATCGCCCAATCTTCTATCCGATCTTTTATCCAATCTTTTACACGTGGGGGCCAATCTCTTACAGGCCAGTTTCCTATAGGGGAGGGCCAATCTCCTACTTTGTCGCCGGCAATCCGGCCGGCCCTGTTCAATTTGAAGCAGTCCGCAAACTTGGCGGTCTCCGTTCAGGCGGCCGTAATAAGAAGTAGCGTTGGCTGTAGCGGACTCAAGAAGGAACTGATGGAGCACGAACACATCGGTCGGTAGCAAGAGGATCGCTGCCGGCCGGTGTCCAAAGAAGGGGGAGAATATGGCCAATGTACTGCTGACGACCCGATGCAATCTGCAGTGCCCATACTGTTTTGCACAAGAGAGATTGGCCGACGGAAACAAGCTAACGATGGCTATGAGCGATGTTGAGAAGGTGATCGGCTTTTTGAAGCGATCCAACCATCTTTGCTTTCGGGCCATGGGCGGGGAGCCAACGCTTCATCCAGAGTTCCCTCGCATCGTGCAAATGGCGCTGGAGAACGGAATGCGTGTCGACGTGATGAGCAATGCAACCTGGCCAGAGAGTTATAACAGCCTGTTCCAGCGTATATCGCCGCGACGCCTATTCTTCCTGCTGAACGTCGATCATCCCGACCGTTATGCGCCCAAAATATGGGAGCGGATAGAACGAAATCTGGCCGCAATTTCGGGCCGAGACGGTATCACACTAAGCTTTAATATTTTCGAGAAAGAGCCCAGATACGAATATGTGCTGGAGTTCACCAAGAAGTACGGCATCAACAATGTGCGGATGAGTTTTTCGTTGCCGGTGGTGGGAGCGAACAACGCCTATATAAAACTCGAGGACTACAAGGCAATGGCTCCCTTCGTGGTGGAGTTTGCCAGGCGAGCGGAAGAATGCGGCGTGCAGGTAAAGATGGACAATGCAGTTCCGCTGTGCATGTTCAGCTACGAGCAGGCCGGTGAGCTATTCATGAAGGGGGTTGTGGATCTGCAACGGAATATGCACTGCGAGCCGGTCATCGATATTGGACCCGATCTGCACGTGTGGTGCTGTTTCTGCCTTTCGAAGATGTGGAATCGCCATCTCGACGAATTTAAGGACCTGCAAGAAATCGTGGCCTATTACCGTAAGGCCATGGGGCTATACCAATCCCATCTGTACCCGATGGACGAGTGTGACGAGTGTCGCTACCGGGAACTGTGGGGCTGCCAGGGTGGCTGCCTTACGCACGCGGTGATGAAGCATGGGGAGCTGTCGCTTGAGGATGCATCAAGACAGCCATTGGGTGATGGCTGGACGGCGGGAACGGTATTAGCTCTGTCTCCGGACGTGGAGATCCGGAGTTACGACGTCCCGGATGCATCTTGCGCAATCTACAACAAAGTTTCAGGCTTGGAGTTAGAGGTGGATGGCTCGTTCCAACCGCTCTTGCGCTCGCTCGATGGACAACACTCAGCGCGAGAGGTGGTTGATCAATATCTTACTGACGGAACGCCGAATCCGCCGATCGACAGCGCGATAACAGCGTTCACGCAAGCCGCCTTGCAGCAAAGCGCTAACGAACTCCTCTCGAGCATGTTGCATCAGGGATTTCTTGTCGAACGGCAGAGTTGAGGCCGGCGGCACTACTACCGCGCGACGCACAGCGATTTCGTCCGTTGGGTTCTCGGTAGAGCCCGTTACTTGCGATATGGCGATGTTACGCCAACTTAGTATGCTCCGGGATCCGCGATAACCTCGACTGCGCGCCGACGAAGTTCAGTTCGGAGTGATTTCGAAGATCACGCCGCAACCTCCATTGCAATCACTGCTGCCGCCGTAAGAGGTCGTGCCGTAGAGATTGCCGTTGGCATCAACCACCAGCTTGCCCTCGGGCGTTCCGCCGTCGCTGCCGCCGGTGAAATCGTACAAGTCCTGGTAGGTCCAGCCGTCGCCGGAAGGGGTCAGCTTGAAGACGTTGCCTCGATCATGCGAACCGCCGCCGTAGGTTGTGCCATAGAGATCGCCGTTGGCATCGAAGACCACCGCGTCGAATGGCCCTTCCTCCTGCACTCCACCATAAAACGTGTGCCGCACGGAAAAGTAGCCGTTCGATGGCGTCAGTTCGTAGACCGTACCGGCATCACCTGCTCCGCCTTGTGGAGTCGTGCCATAGAGATTCCATTGTTGATCGAAGATCAGGTCGCCTTGCGGCTCGCCTCCGTCAGTCCCGACGTTGAAGTTGTGCAGCGTGTTGTAGGTCCAACCGCCGCCGGAAGGTGAGAGTTCGAACACGAGCCCGTAGCCAGTGGTGCCAGCGTAGGTAGTGCCATACAGGTTTCCAGCCTGATCGAAGATCACGCCGCTGAACGAACAGCAGCCGCCATCCTGCTGGGTGAAGGCGAACAGCAGGTTGAAGGCCCACGTACCATTCGCTAATTCGTAAACGGTCTTCGGCGTCGTGCCGTAGATATTGCCGGACTGATCGAAGACCAGGTCGCCAAGCTGGGGCCAATTCCCGTCGCTGCCGCCAGTAAAGCGATAGAGCACTGTCTCCGACCATGGACAAAGTGCGGCCTTACAAACGCTGGCAGAGGGCCTGAGGTTGAAGACGGTGCCGCAACCTTGACCGAAGGTACAGCTGCCACCGCCGCCGAAGACCGTCGTGCCGTAGAGACTTCCATCCGGCCCAAAGACCATGCGGCCGCTAGGGGACTGCCCGTCGGTGCCCCCGGTAAACGTGTGCAGGAGAGAGAAAATCCATCCCGAACCTCGACGCGCCAACTGAAACGCCGTTCCACAACCAACCGTGCCGCCAAATGAGCAGTTTCCGCCGCCGTAATCGCTCGTCATGCCATACAAATTTCCGTGCGCGTCCAGCTCCAGCGGACCGACAGGATTTCCTCCGTCGGCATGGCCGGTAAAGTTGTATAGCACATGATAGGTTTGCGCCTGCGCTGCGGTTGGACTGACCAGAACGATGACTGCGAACAATCCTGTGAGCAATAGTGAAGAGGCTCGTTCCTGATATCTGGCCATGCTGTTTCCCCTATCCTTCGCTTAGAGTTGCCGTCTACGAATGGGCGCGATTATTCGGCCGGGCAAGCCATAGGGTCAACTTAATTTTGCATTACGGTGTAGCAAACTGAGAGGAAAGGACTTAGGTGGATTGTTCCAACCTTATTGGCGGGAACAGGCGTTATCGCAAGAAATCGAAGTATTCAGGTTCAAGCCTGGTAACCGCGCCGCCCCGCAGGGCTTCCACTGGATCAGCTACGGCGCCGAGGTTGGCGGCGTCTGCGGCTGACGGCCCTGTTCCTCTATCTCGTCGGGCGCCCCGTGGCGGCGTAGGATTTGTGCCAGGTTCTGCGAGAAGGCCGAGCGCGGCACTACCATGTCGCAGCCGGCTTCCTGCGCCTTCATCTTCAGGTCGCCTTGCACGTGCGAGACGAAGCCGATGATGTTGGTCGCCTTCTTCAGCTTCGCCTTGAGTTTGGGGATCAGGGTGAGCGGCTTCGCGCCGACATTGTTCAGGTCGAAGATGATGAGCGAGGGCTTGTCGTCGCCGTTCTGACCCATCTTCTCCTGAAGGTCCTTCTCGGTTTTGACGAACTCGACCTTCACGTTCAGCTTGCGCGCCGTTTCCTGGATCTTGGCCAGGAAGAACAAGTCGTCGACGAAGGCAAAGATGCGAGTGGGCGCGCTCTCCGACATCACCGGTAGAGGCTCCGGTTCCTGCGGGAGAAAAGGCCTGCCCGGCCCCTGGCCCATGCGGCCACGGTTCGACTTACGCGGGCTGCCGTTGTTGTTGTTGTTCTGCAGGGCGCGATAGCTGTGATCCATGGGCGCGGTGTAGACGCCGCCGGCAAGCGGGTTCTGGCTGCCGGGCCGTTGTCCGCCACGGCGGGGCGGCCGGTTCTTGCCGGGTCGCTGCTGTCCTTGTCCGGGCTGTTGTGGTGCTGCCCCGTGCGAAACGGGTCCACGGCGGCCGCGCCGCCGTCTACGTCCCTTCCCTCCGGGATGTCCGGAAGGAGGATTCGATCCTTGATCCATGCTTCTCTCTTTATGTTTGACCCGCAGGTAGCGGGATCCCACATTTATGAACCGCGTGTTGTTGCCCGCGCAGTTGCGTTCTGCTTAATCGCTGGCGTGGCCGCGGTTTAATGCTTTCGCTGAAATCGATTCAGTACGTCCGTCTGGCGCTCGGAAAATTCGGCGCGAGGAACGCCGGCACGGGAAGTGCGGCGATTGGAGGACGCTTCTATCGTACCCAGCTTCCCTGCTGGATGGCAAGTGCAAAAGCTTGCCACGCCTTAAGATGCACCGAATTCGCAAATGGGTGTGATTAATTTCCGGGGATTCACTTGTTGATCTTCCGTTACGGGCAACGAGTCCGAAGGCGTCAGGTCGCAGGTTTCAAAACGGCGTGTAAGGCGTCGATCGCGAGCTGTGCAGCGTGTCCTGAAGCTGGTGGCAGTCCGCCAACTGCGTTGGTTACGTCCGCCCGGCTGATTGCCCGCGCTTGCTCAATCGACTTCTCCTTTGCCAGTTCGGTGATGGCCGACGCGCAGGCCATTGCTGGAACACAGCCCTTGGCGCGAAAGCGGATATCGGCGATGCGCCCGTCGGCGATCCTCACTGCCAGTTCCAGAACATCCCCACAGGCAGGATTTTCGATTCGGGCGCGGGCGGTTGCGTCCGGCAGGTCGCCGGCATTGCGGGGATGTTGGAAGTGATCGAGAAGTTCGGCCGAGTACATGTGTCCGGTGCCCGAGGAGTGTCGGTGCCAGGGTGGAGCACGCCTGACAGTCTGCTGAAGTCAAAAGCAGATCCCTCGTCGGCCTGAAGGCCTCCTCGGGATGACAAAAATAAAAGACTTGCACGGAGCAGCTAAAGCTGCGCCCCTTCAAAGCGCTCTAAAACCGACTTTCTTAGCAGCCCGTTGAGGCGTGCTCCACCCTTACTGCAAGTGTTGCGCCTCTACCAGCTTATCCTGTCGAGGCAAAACTCTATAGTCGACGATTCGTATAATCCAAGTGATTGGATACCAGGGCATACACCCCGCAGCGAATTGTCTCCTTGCAACCGAGCGCGACCGTCACACTGCGAGACTTAGGCCTGCTGGAGCGCCTCGTCGCCTGCACGAAATACTGTGCCGACGTGTGCCCGGAGGTTGCAGACGGCTCACGCCTCATCGTATCTGATTCCTGGACGGCGCAGACCGAGCAGATTCTCGCCGCCCATCCTGACCTGGTGCTGGCTTCGGTTCCGTATCAACTCGAAGCCGTCGCCGAAATCCTGAAGGCGGGTGTGCGATTTCTTGGACTGGCACCGCGGGCACTTGCCGATATCTACATGGACATCATGAGCATCGCGGGAATTATGGGCGAGAGTGAGCGCGGTGCAACGATCGTCGCGAAAATGCAAGGTCGCATCGATCAGGTGCGACAGCGTGCGGGGAGTGGGCCGAGAGCAAGTGTCTTCTGCGAAGAGTGGGGCAAACCGATTATTGCTTCGCAACTGTGGGTGGCTGAGCTGGTGCAAGCCGGAGGAGGCGAGTTTATCGGCGTGCCTGGAAAGACGACGACGGCTGAGGAGATTGCTGCGGCTCGACCCGACGTGATCCTGGCGGCGTGGTGCGGCGCCGGCGACCGCGTACCCTTAGAGAAGATCGTTGAGCAGCGTGGGTGGCGGGAGACGCCTGCCGTCAAGAATCGGCGGGTCTTTTGCATCAACGACGAATTGCTCAATACACCGGCCAGCAGCCTGCTCGGCGGCTTGGACGCGATTGCATGGGCCATTCATCCGGAACAGTTCGAGCGGCCGCGGGGGGTTCGGCAGATCAGCGGTTAGGGAAAGTCTGATTAAGCTTCATGAAGGGGGGATTGCGGGGATTACCCGTGATGCCGTGGCCGGGCTTGATAATGCGGGCCAGCTTCTTAATGTCGATGTGCAGCAGGTCGCCGGGAGCGGCGTGTTCGTAACGCACGATGGGTATCTGTGGTTCCAGCATTTTGACTTTATTCAGGTGCAAGCGAGTGAGGATGCGGCTCACCGTAGCTCGGCTCAGCCCGGTGGCCTGGGCGATCCGCACCCCAGTCCAGCGTTCGCGTCGCAGCCGTTCTACCTGTTGGAGCCCAGCCGGGGACACGCTGCGCGGGGAGCGATGGGACGCGAGGAGCGGTCCCGCAAGGCGGCCGTGCCGCCCTCCCGGAAGCGCCGCAGCCACTTGGCAGCACTCTGCCGGCTGAGCTTGAACTCGGCCGCGGCCTCCTTCAAGCTCAGCCGGCCGTCTATAACACTATTTACAAGACGCTCTCGACTGTAGATCGTCAGTCGAGCATGATGGTGGTAGTCCATTCGGTCTCCTGTAGTTGCTGTTGTTCGCAACCTCAGCATCACAGTTCTTGATCGAATGGACAACAACCTATTGAAACTTCACAGCTAAAGCCGCAATGATTTTGCAGAGCTTACGGACGGTCTGAAGGGACTGTGTCGCGGCCCGTGGAGCCGCTCCGCGGCTAACCGCAGATCCCTCGGTCGGACTGAAGTCCTCGGTCGGGATGACAAATCATCAAAGGAGCCGGGGACGCTGAAGCCGGGCCGCTGGCCTGAAGGCCGTCCCCTTCAAGGCCGAACTTAATCAGAGTCTCCTTAGCTTTTAGCGATAAAAACGCCTCGCACCTGCTTGCTAAAAGCTAAGAGCGGAAGGCTAAGAGCGCACGTATCATAGGAAAGCCATTTATGACGACAACACAACAGGATCTTGCCAAGGAGCTCAGCGCTCTGGCTGATACCGCCGGCGACGCTGACGAGCTTATGAGCATTATCGTGGGCCGGCTGCAGGAACGCCTTCCCCATTTTAATTGGGTTGGGTTCTACATGATCGAAAAGGCGAAGGACGGCGAAGCGCCGATGCTCGTACTCGGGCCTTATGTTGGGGCGGTGACGCCGCACACACGCATCCCGCTGAATCAGGGCATCTGCGGAGCAGCCGCCTCCTCGGGACGGACCATCATCGTCGATGATGTGAATTCCGATCCTCGATATTTGGCCTGTTCGATCGAGACCAGGTCCGAAATCGTAGTGCCAATCACGGTGAAGGGCGAAGTGGTTGGCGAACTCGACGTCGACAGTCATACCCCGGCGGCATTCAAGGACGACGACCGGCAACTGGTGGAGCATTGTGCGCGGCTGGTGGGCCATTCCCTGGAAAGAGCAGCATACGGTCAAGCTCAGCAGTAAGGAGCGGAGCGATTCGATGATCAAGCAAGTGGTGGCTGCATTGATGGTGCGTGGCGAGGAGATTCTCTGCTGCCAGCGGACGGAATACCAGGCGCTGCCGCTCAAGTGGGAGTTTCCCGGCGGCAAGATCGAGGCCGGAGAAGACGGTCCGCAGGCTCTGCGGCGCGAGTTGGAGGAGGAGCTGGGTGTTCATGCGGAGATTGGGCCCAAGGTCGCGCAGTTGCAACACCACTATCACAATGGCAATGCCGTGGAGCTGCACTTCTTCGTAGTCGAGCGCTACGAAGGCGAGATGCAGAATCGCATCTTCCGCGAGATACGCTGGGTGAATCGCCGAGAGCTGCCTAAGCTGGACTTCCTTGATGCCGACCGGGAACTGGTGCGGCAGATCGCTGCGGGCGAGATGGTGCTTTGAAATGGCGAACTTAGTGGAAGAAGCAAAGCCATGGGCGGTTGGTCCGCTAGCCGCCCCACATCTTTTGCAGTGCCTCAGGCCGACAACTTCGCACCCATAGCCTGCTTCCCCACGGCAAAAAACCGTCAGCTTAGGCGGCTGGCGATCTTGGAAAACTCGGCATTGATCGAGGCACCTAATTTCCCCATGCCGGTGATCGCCCCCAACGCGACGATCAATCCTACTAGCGCGTATTCGATCAAGTCCTGGCCAGATTCTTCCTTGTGCAGACACTTCAGTAAGCTTTTCATTTGAGGATTTTCAGCTCCTTGTTTGTCCGGCTTGCCGGGTTTGGGTTTTCGAACCTGGGCACCGGCAAGCTCACGACGTAGTGGTGCGACGAGTATAGGGCCGTTTTGTGCCATTGCAACAAGAAAAAAAGAGAAAAAACCCCCATTGGGAAAAGCAGGGTAGTCAGCTAATGGTATCCTGCTAAGCTATTGATATAATTATTGTTAAATTGAATTAGGCCCGCAACGAGCGCCAGGCACTGCGTTCGTACTTGATCAGCTGATTGGCGGACTCCGGTCCCTCGCTACCGGCTGGGTAGTTGGGGAACTGCGGCGGCGGAAGCTGAGCCCAAGCCTCTTCGATGGGCGTGATGATCCTCCACTCCGCTTCCACCTCATCGCGCCGGGTGAACAGCGTGGCGTCACCGCGCATCGCGTCGAGCAGCAGCGTCTCGTAGGCGGCGGGGGTGTCCGTTCCAAACGCCTCGTGGTAGGAGAAATCCATGTCTACGCGGATGGCGCGCATCTCCTGGCCGGGCTGCTTGGCGCCGAAGCTGAGGGCTATGCCTTCGTTCGGCTGAATCCGCAACGCGATGACGTTGTGGTGCACATCTTCGGGGTTGCGCGAGAACAGCGCCTGCGGCGTGCGTTTGAAGTGCACCGCTACTTCCGTCAGCGGCTTCGCCAGCCGCTTCCCGGCGCGCACATAGAACGGAACTCCCGCCCAGCGCCAGTTATCGACGTGGAACTCCACCGCCGCATAGGTTTCGGTGCGCGAGTTCGGATTGACGCCGGGCTCCTGGCGATAACCGGGCACAGCTTTGCCGTCGATCTTTCCCGGGCCATATTGCCCGCGGACGGTGAACTTCGCGACCTCCTCCTTCGTCATGGGCCGGATCGCTCGCAGTACCTGTTCCTTCTGGCCGCGCACTGTGTCGGCATCGAACGACACCGGAGGCTCCATGGCGGTCAGCATGAGCAGCTGAAGCATGTGGTTGGCTACCATGTCGCGCAGCGCACCGGTCTCTTCGTAGAACTCGCCGCGGCCTTCGACGCCAAGTGTTTCGGCGGCTGTGATCTCGATGTACTCAACGTAATTGCGATTCCACACCGGCTCGAAGATGGAGTTGCCGAAGCGGAACATCATGATGTTCTGCACCGTCTCTTTGCCGAGGTAGTGATCGATGCGATAGACGGCGTTCTCGTCGAAGACGTGGGAGACGATTTCGTTCAGCTCCTGCGCGCTTTGGAGATCGCGGCCAAACGGCTTCTCCAGGATGATGCGCGTCCAGCCTTCGCTATTGCGAGCCAGACCGGCCTCGCCCAAGCCCTGCACAATGGGGGGCGCCAACGAAGCCGAAGTCGAGATGTAAAACAGGATGTTCTTGCTGGCGCCGTTTTTCTGCAGCTCCTCGATCTTCGCCTTGAGGTGCGGAAAGAAATCGTGCTGACTGGCATCGCCGACCAGATAGTGCAGCCTGTCGGCAAAATCCTGCCAGCGTTCGTCGCTGAAGTTGCGCGTGTCTTTGGAGGTGGCGGCGCCTTCGCGCAAACGGGCGCGAAAGTCGTCGTCGGCTAACTTGGTCCGCCCGATTCCCAGCACCTGAAAATTGGGCATGGTGCAGCCAACGCAGGCCAGATCAAACAGAGCAGGAATAAGCTTGCGGCGCGTAAGATCGCCGGTGCCTCCGAAGATGACGACCAGGCAGGAATCGCCCTTCGGCAACGAGGGGGCTTCGAGTTTTTGCGGTGCGGGCTGAACGAGTGTGCTCATGAGTACGCTCCGGTTTGGTCTTTGTCTCAAGATGCGGTGAAGGGATAAAGGATTCGGGCCGACGGCGATTCGCCGGGCGGTCCCTGCCGGGACATAATTCTATGAATAACATGCCTACCCAGGACGGCGTCACTGGCGCCGTCGGCTGAGCCGACTCAGCACGACGGGACGGCGGCTTGTGACACATGCCCTGAAGAGACTGTGTCGCAACCCGTGTCGCTGTCCGGGCTCAGATGTTATCGCACCTACACCGCGGGCTCACGCCCGCGGCTAGCGCAAATGTACGCCGCTCCGCGGCTCGAACCGCAGATCCCTCCGCTCGGGCTAAAGCCCTCGGTCGGGATGACAGAACATGGAAGGAGCCGGGGGCGCTGGCCTGAAGGCCAGCTCTGACCCAGAACCTGGCGCAATCAGTCCTCAGGCAAACTCTGCGGTTCAGTCCTGCGGTCATGGCGGCACCGCGCGGCTCACTTGTTGACCGCAGCCGCGGCGGCGACAGGCTGCGCGACCGATTCCTTCACCAAAGCCAGAAGACGCCGCAGACCTTTTTCAACATCGCGCCCAAGGTCGATGCGGATAGCGCGGCGATGATGCTTGGCCCACGCTTCAAAATCACCCAGCGCCTGGGCCTGCTTCAAGACGCCAAAGCTGAATTTTTCGCCAGGTACGTCGATATCGTTGATGTCCTCGGAGGTGAGCTGCAGGAACACGCAGGTATCCGGGCCTCCTTTATGCAACTGGCCGGTGGAGTGGAGAAAGCGCGGGCCATAGCCCGTGGTGGTAGCAACCTTCTTCTCATTGCGCACAACCAAACGAATTTCCTGTACCAGAGAATCGAAGTTCTTCAGCTCCTCGATAAACTGCGCGATCGCGAAGTAGTCGCCAGGATTCAGCCGTGCAAGATGCGTGGTCAGCATCGACTGCACCGACGAGCCGCCGCGCCGCAGTGCGTCGCAGTTTTCCGCATCGGCGAAGATACGCAGCGTGGTGTCGGCAACCACCAGCTTTTGCTGGGTCAGCGAGTCGTTCTGCGCATACTCCGCCAGGAGCCGCACGGTATTGGCTTTCATTTCGTGCACGTCCGGCTGATCGAAGGGATTGAGTTCGAGAAGTGAGGCGGCAATTGCGGTAGCGAATTCCCAGAGGAAGAACTCCTGGCCGAGATCGAGGGTATCTCGAAGGGTGCGACGCAGAACCGGATGTCCGGCAGCCTCCAGTGCCGATAGCTTCGACTCAATGTCGGGGCTGCTGGTCGATGCCAGATGGATGTACACAAAGACGCGGTCGTCGCCGTACACATCAGGCGCGCCCAGCGGTTCTCCGGCAATCGGGACGATGCCTTTGCCTTCCTTACCGGTGCTCTCAGCCAGCAGGTGTTCGATCCACAGGCCGAGCGAGCTCAATGGAGGAGGGAGTGACCAGGGTAAGTTTGTTGCGTCCAGCGCCGGCGAGAGAAGCCAGCGCAGCGCCGAGCTGCGCTCCGGAATTCTCGCTCAGCGGCACGGAATCGCGGCAGCTCCCAGCAGCGCTTACGGCACGGTCGAGCAGCGCCTTGATGTCGCCGCCCATCAGCGCAAACGGCACCAGGCCGAAATACGACAGCGCCGAATAGCGCCCGCCGATGTCCGGCATGTCCAGGAAGATGCGGCGGAAGTGGCCGTGGGCAGCTTCCCTGGCAAGTTGGCTGCCGGGATCGGTAATGGCGACGAAGTTCTCACCACAGGTATCGCCCTTGATGCGTTTGACGCGATCGCGGAAGTAGCGGTGGAAGAGCTGCGGCTCGGTGGTCAGGCTGGACTTCGAAGCGACGATGAAGAGGGTGTTGCCGAGGTTGATTTTCTGCTCGAGATGTCGGATCGCGGTAGGAACGGTTGAGTCGAGAACGTAGAGCTGAGGGAAGCCTGCTTGCGAGCCGAAGGTATGCGCCAGGACTTCCGGACACAGACTCGAGCCGCCCATACCCAGCACCACGCAGAATTCAAAGCCGGCATTCTTGACGTTCTGCGCGAATGCGTCAAGATCAGCTATGTGCGACTGCATGGTTTCGGCAACGGTGAGCCAGCCGAGAGAATTGGCAATGATGGCCTGCTGATCGGGCTCGCTCTTCCAGAGCGTGGGATCCTTCTTCCACAACCGCGCGACGGACTGATCGTGGTCGAGGCGTTCGAGGGCGGCGCGGAAGGCGGCGTCGTAGTTGCCGAGGGAAGATGTGCTGTCCATCAAGTACCTCCTATCGCGGTGGAAGGGCGTGCCGCCGGCTGAACAGGCTGCTGAAAAAGTCGAGAAACAGATCCCTCGTCGGCCTGAAGGCCTCCTCGTGATGACAAAACAAACAGACTTGCAACGGCGCAGCTGAAGCTGCGCCCCTTCAAAACACTCCACAATCGACTTTTTCAACGGCCGGCTGAAGCCGGCTCAGTAAAAGAAAATAAACGGCCTGGACGCTGGCCTAAAGGCCAGCTCTACCCGACAAACAGCACAGCGCCGACACAAGGTGCCGGCGCCATCCCACGCCCCAATTGTAAGCCCGAAATGTTACGGTTTGGTTTTCTTTATGACGGCGCGCGCTTTGGCGACGACGTTGTCCACGGTGAAGCCAAAGTGCTTCAGGATGTCCTTGTACGGAGCCGATGCGCCGAAGTCGTCGCGGGTAACCGTATCTCCGTCCGGGCCAACGTACTTGCTCCAGCCCAGGCTGGCTGCGGCTTCTACCGCAACTCGCGCCTTCACCTGCGCGCGGAAAGACCTTCGCCTTGTATTCGTCAGGCTGGCGCTCGAACAGTTCCCATGACGGCATGGAGACCACGCGCGCCTTCACGCCTTCGCCGGTGAGCTGCTCGTAGGCTCCGACGCAAAGCTGAACTTCCGAGCCGGTGCCGATGAGGATGACGTCGGGCGTACCGCCGGAATCGGCCAAGGATGTAGGCGCCTTTCGCCAGTCCTTCCGCCGAGGCGTACTTGCTGCGATCGAAGGTGGGCACGGTTTGCCGCGTGAGCACCAGCGCGACCGGCTGATTCTTCATCGGCATGAGGACACGCCAGGCTTCGGCAACTTCGTTCGCATCTGCCGGACGGATCGTCATCATGTGCGGGATCGCGCGGAAGGACGCGAGCTGTTCAATGGATTGGTGGGTGGGCCCATCCTCGCCAAGGCCAATCGAGTCGTGGGTGTAGATGTAGATTACCGGCAGCTGCATCATCGCAGCCAGGCGGATGGTGGGGCGCATGTAGTCGGAGAAGATGAAGAACGTCGCGCCGTAAGGACGCAGATCCGATAGCGCCATGCCACTGATGATCGAGCCCATGGCTGTGTTCGCGAATGCCAAAGTGGAAGTTGCGCGCGCCATAGTTGCCCTTCTCGAAGTCGCCGCCATCTTTGATGAGCGTTTTCGTGGAGGGATAAAGATCGGCGGAGCCACCGAGCAGCCACGGTACCTTGGCTGCAATCGCATTCTGAACTTTCGAACTCGAGTCGCGGGTGGCGATGCCTTTTGCGTCCGCGGGGAATGACGGAATGTCTTTGTCCCATCCGTCGGGCAGCTCATGTTTCGACATGTGCTGCCACGTTTTCGCAAGATCGGGATTCGCGTCACTCCATTTCTTGAAATTCGCGTCCCACTCCTGCTCCCATTTCGCGCCGCGCTCCACCGCTCCATTGGTCATGTGCTCGCGAACCTCATCGGGGACCAGGAAGTGCGCGTCGGGAGGCCAGCCGTAGGCAATCTTGGTGAGGCGAACTTCGTCTTCGCCCAGAGCTTCGCCGTGGGCTTCCTTGGTGTCCTGCCGATTGGGCGAACCATAGCCGATGTGGGTGTCGACAATGACGAGCGTTGGACGAAACTCTTCGCGCTGGGCCGCGCGGATGGCCACGTCGAGCAGATCCAGATCGTTCACGTCAGCGACATGCAGGACATTCCAGTGCCAGCCGCGGAAGCGCGTCGCCACGTCGTCACTGAAGGCCAGCGCGGTGGGACCCTCGATGGAAATGTGATTGTTGTCGTAGAACCAGATCAGGTTGGAGAGGCCGAGATGTCCGGCGATCGACGCTGCTTCGTTGCTGACGCCTTCCTCCAGATCGCCGTCGCCGCAGATGGCGTAGATGCGATAGTCGAAGGGCTTGTAGTCGCCCTGGTTGAACCTGGCCGCCAGCCAGCGCTGCCCAATCGCCATGCCGACGGAGTTCGCCACGCCCTGGCCCAGCGGGCCGGTCGTGACCTCGAGGCCGGGGACGTGATTGTACTCAGGATGGCCGGGGGTCTTGGACTCGAATTGGCGGAACTGCTTGATGTCGTCGAGCGACATGTCGTAGCCGGTCAGGTGGAGCATGGCGTAAAGCAGCATGCAGGCGTGACCGTTGGAGAGGATGAAGCGATCGCGGCCGGGCCACTTGGGATGGCGCGGGTTGTGGCGGAGATAGCGATCCCACAGCGTGAATGCCAGCGGGGCCAGGGCCATGGGCGTGCCGGGATGGCCGCTGTTGGCCTTCTGGACGGCGTCCATGGCGAGGGTGCGAATGGTGTTGATGCAGAGAAGTTCGAGCTGCTGAGTGGAAGAATCGGTTGCGGCGTGTTTGTCTTGAACGGTTTCGGTTGGGCTCAATGAGGGCCGCCTTTCGTAGTATTGTGCCGTCCCTGCCGGGACTGGGGAATTTTGATTGCGGCGACACCCAGCGCTTCCGCGCTGGGCTAATTACTTTCGTCTCGCCTGTGGCGGGACTATCGATACAGACTCGTCTTCAGGAGTGGTCAGCACGGCTCCCGTAGACCATTCCACCGCGAACAAACCGCAGATCCCTCGTCGGGCTGAAGCCCTCCTCGGGATGACAAAAGAAAAGGGACTGCGTATCGGCACGACTAAAGTCGTGCCCTGTTACAAAGCTCTCGAAACGACTTTTTAGCGGCCTGTGAAGTCGTGCCCTGATACAAAGCGCTCGCAGCAACACTTCCTCACAGCAACGTCTGAAGACGTGTCCTGATACATGCGCTCCCTAACCGGAGTTCTTAGCTGCATGTAAAGTCGTGCCCTTCTGCTTACGCGCTGCTCGATTTCTCCAGTACTTTTTCGGTCGCACTCTTTGTGGGATGCTCGACCTCGACAGCGTAGTCCTTGCCTTGCCACTGATTGTCCACCGGCCACTTGAAGGTGAAGCGCAGCGGCGCCTTCTGTGCTGCGTCGACTTGAATATCCACGTACTCGATGCCTAACGAGGTGGGCGTGGAACTAGTGTCCCGCGGCGTTCTCCACTCGTCATCAGTCCAGTGCAGTACAAACGGCGAGGACGCCACGATGCGCAACAAAGCTCCCACCGGCACCTTCTGCACCTGGCGATTGATCTTCCATACTTCGATTACTCGCCGGGGATTATCGTTGCAATATCGCTCGAATACCGGATCGATGCGATCGAAGACTTTGTTATCCACCATCGAGCGCAGTAATCCGACATATTCGGCGTGCGCCCAGAGCAGCGGAATAGCCGCGCCAGTCGCCTGGCCGAAAATCATGTGCTGCTCCGGAATGTCCGGGCAGATCCCAGATCTGCTCCGGGAATAACCCGATGCCGGTGGCGAAGCGTTCGGCCGCGCGCAGATAGGTGTCAATATTTCTGCCTGCCGCCAGTTCGTAGGTAGCGCGTTCGAGCATCAGCAGCGGCCACGCGTGACCAACTCCCCAACCCTTGAAGGAGGTCCCGTCGGCGCGCTGACCGTAGCCGTCATGGTTGTAACGCTTCCAGCAAGGTCCGTTCGGGGTGTCGACCTTCAGAACCGCGTCGATCACCTTGAGCGAGTCTTCGATGAGCGGGTCATTCGCACGGCGAACCCCGAAGCGCACGAGCTCCAGGAATCCATGATCCACGATTTCGTTGGCGGGATAGCTTGAGCGGTCGCCGGGCTTCTGGTTAGCCAGGACGATTTCGCCCTTGTCGGGATCTTCATCGCCAACCGCGCCTTCCTGGCTGTTGGCCGGATTGATGCGAATGTAATGCCGCTTCACAGCCGGGCAGCAGCGTCCCTTGATTGGTGACGGTCCACTTCTCAACGTGAGACTCAAGAAAGTCGGCATAGGTGCGCACAAAGTCGGCGGTGCCATGATCGCCGCGCGCGTCCAGCATCTCGGCAGCGCAGATAAGTGCAGCGATATTGGTGGCTAAGGTGGAAGGCGAATAGCCACCGTTTTCTTCCCAGCGCTCTTCACGCGTGGCCGGACCTTTGCGGATCAGATACGAACAGGCGCGAACCACGGTGATATGAGGATCGAATTCTCCCAGCGCTTTGGCCTTCCAAAGCCGCCAGGCCAGGATGATGGGGAAGGAAACTTCGTCGAGTTGCACGCCGGTCCAGTAGGGACGGCCATCGATCCAGAAGTTCTGGAAGAAGCCTCCGTCCTCGGCCTGTGCTATAGCGAGATAGATCATGGCGCGCAACGGCGTCGCCGTATCACCCGCGGCCATCAGGGCAGTGGTGGCATGGACCATGTCGCGCGTCCAGACCAGGTGATAGCCGCCCAGTTCGTCATCGCTCTTGTCCTCGCCCCAGGGAATGCTGAGGCTGGCGATCATCGCACCGGGATAGAGCTTGTCCTCGTGCGCCAGCAAGCAGATTAATGCTGCGAGCAAAGAGCGATGAGGCGGCATTGGAAATCTTGTCGTGGTTCATGTCGACAATCGCGAGCCGCCTGCGCGTACGGTGCCACTGATCAATGAAGCTCTTGAGATTTGTCTCAAAGGGGATGCACAGCGATTGGAACAGCGTGGCGCCGGCGCTGTGGCGGCTGCGACCGAAGGCTAGGCCGAGCGTAAATTCGGTGCCAAGGTCGAGATCGATCTTTCCCGTCAGCGCGATATTTCCGTCCAGCGCACAGTCGTACTCCCAGTCCATCTTGAGATTGTGCGCCAGATCGGTCCAGCCATCGGAGGCGCCTACGTAACCGCAGGAAAGCTTGCTGAAACCAATCCGGGTTCCGAGCGCAATGTGAACATTGTCGCGGTAGGCGGTCAGGAAGCGCCGGCCTTTCACGTAAACCACTTCGCCGTTGTTGTGCCAACCGCCGATGTTCAGATGCGGCGCGCAAATAACGTACAGGTGCAGCCGTCCCTGCCACTGCGGCGCGGGCATGAACTTGGTATGAATCAGCAGGCAGTTTAGGTGGGGATCGCCGATGATCTGCTTCTCGATAACGTAGCGGCCGTCAGGGTCGGTGTTGGTGATCTTGAAGCCGAGCGCGTCGGGGTCGAGAAGCTCGACGGTGCTGATGGTGTTGCGGCGTTCGTCATGGAAGAAGGTTTCGCCGTCCGTGATCATGAATTGGATGTCGCGAACCTGCGGCGTATCGATGGTGGGATAGTAGATTTCGGTATTGATGCCGCGGGCCAGCGTATACCAGAGGCGACTGGACACGGCGTAAGCCGTTCCTACTGCGTCCTTGGCGCCCGCGGTCCAACGGGGCTCGATACCTGGGCCGCCTGGGGCCGGATTCTTTCCGCTCACGATAGATGCTCTCCAGTGTCGCCGGGTGACGCCGGCGGGGAATAAAAAAGCGTGAGAACCATGTCGTCCCCGGGGGACTCGGAGTTCTTCTTAACCACTCACCCAGCGCTGAAGCGCTGGGCTTTCTTATTTTGCGCCCGAGGCGCTGGTTTGGTGGCTAGTCAACAATCGCGACGTTCCACCATGATTTTGTAAACTCGGCTCTCACGCAGACACCAAGGTCGTGCCTCGACTCATGTCCTCCGAGCTCGGAAGCTTTGTGCGCCGCATACGAACCGCAGATCCCTCGGTCGGGCTGAAGCCCTCGGTCGAGATAACAAAAATAAAAGGATCTGAAGCGGCACAGCTTAAGCTGTGCCCTTTCAAAGCGAACAACTCCGATGCCTACGGGCCGCTCGAGAGAGTCGCGTTGGAAGTGTATATCGCGCAGGTCAAGAATGGGTGACTCCGTCGCGTCAAGAACCACCGGCTGGGTAGACGACGGTGGCTCCGTAAAGAAAGGTTAAGAATTGACGCTAAATGGGGGATTTGGACAAATTCCTGGAACTTTCTGCTCTAATATCATCAAACACGAGCAGTAAGTGGCAAGACGCGCTCCCGACTTGCCTGATTGTGGGGAAAATGGCCAGAAATTCATTCCCACCGCTCAGTCGCCGGACGTAATCAGCGGGAGCCTTTCTCGTCGCCGCGCCAAGTCTCCGTCGATTTATGACGTACGCAGCTGATGCATCTCGTCCGACGTATCCGGCGCTGGTGGAAGTATCGCGCGTGATCGCCAGCCATGGCGACCTGTCAGAACTGTTCGAGAAATTAGCTGAGTGCCTCCGTCCGCTGCTGGGCTTCCATTACCTCAGTGTTGCGCTGCACGACGACAGCCGTCAGGTGATGCGGCTGCACGTACTGCAGTCGCTGCAAAAGACGGAGTCTACGCCCGGCCTGGAATTCCCGGTTACAGAGTCGCCTTCCGGCGAAGTTTGGACGTGCCAGGAGCTGCGGAATTTTGGCTCCTTGGAGCGAGTTGCGCCGATTCCACCCGACGCGCGTTCGAGCTTTTGCGCGAACATGCGGTGGAATCGTTTTGTGTGCTGCCGCTGACCACGGCGCACCGTCGCATTGGCGCAATGGCCTTCGGCCGCTCAGCCGCGGGCGGATATAGCGATGAGGAATTGAGGTTCGCTGAGCAGGTGGCCGCGCAGGTCGCGGTGGCGATGGACAACGCGCTTGCGCTATGAAGAAGGTTTGTCGCTGCAAAAGGAACTGGCTCACGAGCGCGACCGGCTGCAGCTGGTACTCGACATCAACAACAGTGTGGTGTCGAACCTGGAGCTGCGCGAGCTGTTTCGGGCGCTCTCGGCGAGCTTGCGGCGAGTCATCTCCCACGATTCGGCGACGCTGATGCTGCCCGATACCCAGCATCCCGACATGCTGCGAATCCATGCGCTGGATTTTCCCGAGGGCCGGGGATTTCTCCATCAGGACATGCTGGTGTCGATCAGCAACACGAATCCAGGACGAGCCTTCCAGACCGGGCAGACTCTTCTGGTGGGCAGCGGTCCGCATTCCGTACCGTTTACCAACCCCAATGGCGCTCGCGTGGTCGAAGGCGAAGGGCTTCGTTGCAGCCTGGTTCTGCCGCTGATCCCCAACGGCACCGGAAAAAGTGTTGGCGTTTTGACGCTGGGCAGCCGCACCGAATGCGCCTTCAGCCAGACCGACATTGCATTCGTGCAGCAGGTCGCGCGGCAAATCGCCATCGGCGTTAACAATGCTCTGCAGCACCATCAGCTCTCGGAGAGCGCTCGCCGGGTGAGCGAAGAAAAGTCTTACCTGGAGGAGGAGATCCGGGCGGAGCAGGACTTCGAGGACATCGTGGGGTCCAGTTCGGCTCTGCGTCATGTGCTGGCGCAGGTGGAGACCGTCGCGCCTACCGACTCGACTGTGCTGATCCAGGGTGAGACCGGAACCGGCAAGGAATTGATTGCCCGCGCGATCCATGACCGCAGCTCGCGACGGCATCGGACCTTCGTCAAGATTAACTGCGCCGCGATTCCCATGGGCCTGCTGGAGAGCGAGTTGTTCGGTCACGAAAGAGGGGCATTCACCGGCGCGATTGCCCGCAAGATTGGCCGCTTTGAGCTGGCTGATCAGGGAACGCTGTTCCTGGACGAGATTGGCGATATACCGCTGGAACTGCAGCCCAAGCTGTTGCGGGTTTTGCAAGAGCAGGAGTTCGAGCGACTGGGTGGAACGGCGACGCGGCGAGTCAATGTGCGCGTCATCGCAGCCACCAACCACAGCCTCAGTTCCATGGTGGGTGAGAGCAAGTTCCGCAGCGATCTCTTCTATCGACTGAATGTGTTTCCCGTCAGCGTTCCACCGTTGCGCGAGCGAGTGGAAGACATACCACTACTGGCGCGCTACTTCACCAGCAAGTACGCCCGGAGGATGAATCGCGAATTGCAGAGAATTCCGGCGGAGACGCTGGACGCGATGACGAGATACTCGTGGCCGGGTAACGTTCGCGAGCTGCAGAACTTCATCGAGCGGGCCGTGATCCTGAGCCGAGACGGCGAATTGCGCGCCCCGGTTTCCGAGTTGGTGTTCAGCTCCCCCAACGCCGAACCTGCGGTCGTTGATGAGTCCAGGACTTTGCGGGAGCTGGAGCGGGTCCACATTCTGGAAGCGCTGGAGAAGTCGAACTGGGTGGTTGGCGGGCCAATGGGCGCAGCCGCCCGACTGGGGATGAAGCGCACTTCCCTTATCTACCGAATGGCGAAGCTGCGAATCTCGCGGTTGGACGCGGCCGACGCCTAATGTCGGAAATCCGACACAAATGCCAAATTTCCGACATTCGTAAATCGACACTTCGGCTCACGGTTGGGCCAAGTCCGCGGTCGGGTGGTACGAATGGCGGGTATTTATCCACTGCCTGCACGCTGAGCATTGGAATGATGGTTGCACACAATTCGGAGGTTGCTGGCGTCTGGGCGTCGACTGGACGATGCGAGGCTGTAGAACGTCTCCAGGATGGGGCGCTAGGTCTCCGAACCAAGGTTGCAAAGGAAGGCGAGAGTAGCAGTGCTACGAATAAGCGTCGAAGAAAACGGTCGCGATCTCTCGCTGATTTTGGAAGGCCGGCTGGTTGGCCCATGGGTCGACGAGCTTCAAAGAGTATTTGGGGATTTGGGTCCGCCGGCAAACTGCGGGCGGGTGACAGTTGACCTGTGCGGTGTGACCGCGATGGACGCATCGGGACAGGCGCTGTTGGATAAGTTGCTGCAGCGCGGCGCGACCTTGCGCTGCTCCGATGTGATGAACCAATACTGGGTGGAACAGATGGCACAGCCAGCCAAAGGCTTGCCGGAAGCTTGCCGCCCGTGCCGGAGCGATTCGTCCGGCGGCCCCGAGGAAACAGCCCTGGCATCGTCTTGAGAAGACACCGGCGACGGTACGGCCGGGCAGGGCTAACACCAGATTGAAAGGAAGGAAATCAGTGCAAATCGCAATCGCCTCTGATGATTCAGGACATGAAGCTAAGCAGCGGCTTGCTGCCAGACTGACCGCGGCTGGTCACGAAGTGATCGATGCTGCGCCGCCGGTGCAAGGTCAAATTCGTACGGATTATGCCGAACAGGTAGCGCTGTCGGTGCTGCGTCACGATACCGAGCGCGGGATCATTATCAGCAGTCGAGGCGTAGGAGCTTCGGTCGCGGCCAATCGCGTGCCGGGCGTCCGCGCTGCGCTTTGCAGCGACGCGCATTCTGCCCATATTGGCGCCAAGGTCGAGGGCATGAATGTCCTGGTGCTGGCTCTGCATTCGTTGCAGGACGACCAGGCGCATGAAGTGGTCAATGCTTATCTCAACGCGACACTGGCGCCGATCGAAGTAGTAGGAGGCCTACCGCCTCGTCGACTGCAGCGCGTCTTCAGCCACATCCGCGAGAACGTTGCCCGAGACTTGTCGGTCACCGAACTGGCGCAGGTCGTCGGCATGAGCCAGTATTACTTCTCCAAGCTGTTCAAGATGAGCACGGGAATCACGCCGCATCAGTACGTCATGCGGCAGCGCGTGGAGCGCGCGCAGGAGCATCTGCGCGAGAGCCGAACACCGCTGTCCGAGATCGCGACTCAAGTGGGATTCGAGACCCAGAGCCACTTCACCAGCGTGTTTCGCCGGCTGGTCGGCGCGACACCGAAGCACTATCGCGAGATGCACCAGGGTGCTGCGAATATCGCTCCCAAGCACGAATCCGCTACCGCTGCGTAAAGCTTCATAACCCCATTCATAAACAGGACAGGCGCGACCCTTTGATCGCGCCCGTTTTGCTTGTACTGGCTGCGACTAAAGCCGCAGTCATTTTGCGGCCTTAAGGACGGCCTGAAGGCCGTCTCATTCGAAGCAACGGCTTAATCGAGCTGCCCCATTTCAGCTGCGCACTGCTCTATCGTGCTACTTCTTTCTTGCCGTCTGATCCGGCATCAGCTCCTTGAGCAAGCCATCGGCGTGATAGATGTTGCGCAACGACTCGGTGATCGCGCGACTATCCACTTCCACGGCGCGCGCCACTTTGTCGCTGTATGCGAAGTTCCACTCCAGCGACTCGATGTTGCCGTCGAAGATGATGCCGACCACTTCGCCCGCTTTGTTGATCACCGGACTCCCCGAGTTGCCGCCGATAATGTCTGCCGTCGAGACCGTGTCATACGGCGTCTGCAGGTTGATCGCGGACTTGGATTTCACCCAGCTCTCCGGCAGCTGATACGGCGGCTTATCGCCATGCTTGGCTGCGTGCTCGTAAGCGCCGCCCATGGTCGTGAACCACGACACATCCTTGCCGTTGAGCTTGTAGCCTTCCACTGAGCCATAGCTCAGCCGCAGCGTGAAGGTCGCATCCGGCGGGACGCTCAGGCCCTTCTGCGCAAACAGCGCTTTGCCGATGTTGGCGCCGCTCTGCCGCAGCACCGACTGCACCTGGTCTTCATTCTGATTGTGTACGGCCGCAGCATCAGGCTCGATCTCGCGCATCAGGACGATCAGCGGATCGGTGCTGGCATTGACGGCCTTCAACCCGCCTTCAAACAGCTGCTTGCGAACCGCAACGTCCTCCAGCTTCGTGCCTTCGATCAATTCCTTGGCACGCTCATCAGGAGTCTTGCCCGCGAGCGCCTTCTGCACGTCGGGATTGTTCGCACCCAGCCCATCGCGCATTTCGCCCAGGCTCTCGGTCAGCAGGACCTGCTCGAGGTTCTTGTAGACAGGGGCGGTGGAGTACAGCCGCTGCTGCAGCGTGGGCAATTGTGCGTCCTGATAATTAGCGATGCGCTGGTTGCTGGGCTTCTGCTTCTCGTTTGCCGCGCGCACGATGACTCGGGCGTAAGCAGCCAGATCGCCGCGGAATCCGCCCAGGCCGTCGAGATAGAACAGCGGTTTGTAAATCTGCTTCTGCACATCGACCGCCTTGGCGATCGCCGCCCAGGGATCGCCGAATTCCTGCTTCCTCGTCGGATCGGAATTCACGAACTCCTGCAGACTTTTTTCGCCGGCAGCCTTTCTGGCCATCAGCTCCTGATCTTTCAATCCACCTTGATAGCCAGTGACCGCTTTAAACGAATTCTGCAGTCCGAAGACGTCGCTCTGCGCCTGGCGCTCGTTCTCCGGCGATTGCGCGCTGAACTTCTGCAGGGCATCGATGCGGCGGGTGTAGGAGTTGAGCTGCAGCGGGAACTGATAATCGCGCAGGAAGCCGAGCTGATCCATGGTGAGCATACGGCCGGTGCGGCCGGGATGTCCGGAGACGAAGATCAATTCGTTATCGCCGGCGCCGTTCGGTGACCATTTCAGGTAATCCTTGATCTTCGCCGGCTCGCCGTTTTCGTAAGCCCGGAAGAACGAGATGTCGAGATCGTAACGCGGATATTCAAAGTTATCGGGATCGCCGCCGAAAAAGGCGATGTCGAACTCCGGCGCGAAGACCAGCCGGATGTCATCGTACTTCTTGTACTTGTAGAGGTTGTACATCGCGCCCGAGTAGAGATTGACGACATCGCAGCGCATGCCCTCGGTCGAGCACCCCTTCTCCAGCGAGCCGATCTCTTCGCGCTGCGCCTTGCCCGCATCGGCAGTCGACATTCCCGGCTTCACCGCACCATTCACCTTCGCGGTGACATCTGTCATGTCTTCCAGAACCACGAACTCCATGCCGGGACACTTGGCTTCATCCGCGTGCGTAGGCGCGTAGAATCCCAGCTTCATGTAGTCCTTACCGCTGGTGGAAAGATCGTGAATGCACTCCTGCGCGATGTGGTGATTGGTGAAGATCAATCCATCAGGCGAGACGAACGACGAGGAACCATTGGGAGCGCGGGCCGAAGACAGTCGAACATGATCGAGCCACGCCTGGTCGGGCGCGAATCCGTACTTGGCTTGCACTTTATCTTTGGGAAATGCATTGAACAGCCACATGCCTTCGTCGGCATAAATCGAGCTGCCGAGAAAGAGCACGACAAGAGAGAGAAGAAGGGCGATACGTTTCATCATGAGACTCCGGAGGCGGGGGATCCGCGCATTGGCGTTGGCTGGGTCCGGTGTAGGAAGCTTCCGGACTGGCAAGCAAACCCTTGACTATAAACTCCGGGACAGGGCGGCGGGCAATGACAAGGGGGCGTTTCGTCCGCCCACTCATCCCAAAGGACGGGATGATTGGGGCACCCGCAGGATACACCGGTTGTCGGTTGTCAGTTGGCGGTGTTCAGTTGGCGGAAATCAAGGAAAGCAGGTCCCTCCACTCCGCGTCCGCCCACCCGCAACTGATGCGGGTGGAAAAGAGCGCGGACGCTCCGGTCGGGATGACAGCATCATGGAAATACGGAGCAGCCGGCGCCATGGTAGAGACGGAAGTCCCCACTCGCACCGGATGGCGGTTGTCGGACCCGCTTGCCGTTCGGTCATCTGTACAATGCCAGTCGGGCCTGGACCGGGTGCAAGCTTTGGTCACAAAGCATTTTCGGAGAGTGCGGATGACGTCACGCCCAACTGCGCGCACCACCAGCGCGAGAATCTTTCTTGCTCTAGCGCTTTTTGTTCTCAGCACATTTGCCATAGCAGCGGATCCCCAAAGATCGTCGAATGAAGCCCGCACGGAAGCTTATTTTGAGAGTATCCGTAATGATCCGAATCAGCTGCTGATCTTTCTTCGCCAGATGCCAAAAGGCGGAGACCTGCACAACCATCTTGTCGGTGCAATCTATGCGGAGACCTTTATTGAATGGGCGGTCGAGAAGGGTCTGTGCGTGGATCCCGCAAGCTTCTATCTGAGCGAGCCGCCTTGCGGAGGCCCAAAGAATACGGTGCCGGCCCGGAATGCCTTAACCGATCGCTTTCTCTATCGCGACATGGTCGACGCCTACTCCATGCGCAAATGGGAGCTGTCCGGACTATCGGGGCACGATCATTTCTTCGATACCTTCGACAAGTTCATCGTCGCCAGCTACGGCAACACCGGCAGAATGCTGGCGGAAACTGCCGCTCGCGCCGCCTCACAACACGAGATCTACCAGGAGCTGATGCACGCACCTGCGTTCCCCGACACGGCAGCTTTGGCCAACCGCAGCGGCTGGCAGAACGACCTTCCGCAGCAGCGGCAGAAACTGCTGGCCAATGGTATGGCGCAGGTGGTGGCCGCAGCTCGCAAGGAGATGGACGACGCTGAAGTGGTTCGCAACGCGACGCTGCGCTGCGCTACGGCGCAACCCGATCCGGGATGCAAGATCACGCAGCGCTATCAGTACATGGTTTTGCGCGGCATTCCCAAGGAACTGGTCTTCGCACAAATGGTATTAGGCTTCGAGCTGGCCAGCGCCGATCCGCGCTTTGTTGGCGTCAATCTGGTGCAGCCGGAAGAATGGTATGTATCCCGGCGCGATTTCGCGCTGCACATGGAGATGCTGCAGTACCTGCACAGTGTCTATCCCAAAGTTCACATTGCTTTGCACGCCGGTGAATTGGCGCAAGGTATGGTTCCTCCGGAAGAGCTGAGCTTTCATATTCGCTCGTCGGTCGAGATCGCAGGTGCGGAGCGTATCGGTCACGGAATGGATCTGGCGTATGAGGATCGGCCCAACCAGTTGCTGCAGGAACTGGCGCAGCGAAATGTGTTGATTGAGATCTGCCTGACCAGCAACGCTACCATTCTCGGCATTGAGGGACAGCGTCATCCTTTGCGTGACTATATGCGTGCGGGCGTTCCGGTTGCGTTGGCCACCGATGACGAAGGGGTATCGCGCTCGGATATGACGCAGGAGTTTTTTCGGGGAGCAACCGATCAGAAGCTCACTTACCTGGAATTGAAGAAGATGACACGAGCCAGCCTGCAATATTCTTTTCTTCCCGGTGCGAGCCTGTGGAGCGATGCTCGCAGCTTCACTCCGGTGAAGGAATGTGCGGCGGATTGGAGCGCACATTCGACTGCTTCGCCGGGCTGCCGGGATTATCTGCAGAAGAGCGCCAAGGCAAATCTGCAATGGCAACTGGAGTCACAGTTGTCCACCTTCGAATCGAAGTGGCCGCAAGAGTGACGCCAGTCTGGTTTGGTTATGCAAGACGTTCAGTGCTTACGGCGTGATCTCCCAGACGGTACCGTCGCCGCGGGAGCCGCCGGTGACGGCGGTGCCGTAGAGATTGCCGCCGGCATCGAGGGCCACGCTGCAGAACGGAATTTCCCCATCACTGCCGCCGGTAAAATCGTGCAGCGAGGTGTAGGTCCAACCGTTGCCCGACGGTGTCAGCTTGAAGACATTGCCGAGCTGATTCGCACCGTCGCAATAGGTTGCGCCGTAGAGATTGCCCGCCTGGTCCATGGTCAGATTGTTCTGCGGCCCACAATCATTGGTACCGGTAAAACTGTAGATCAAGGAATACGTCCAGGTGCCGTTGCCTGAAGGTGTCAGTTCGAACACTGTGCCACCGCCGCCCGAGCCGCCGCTGCTGGTGGCGCCGTAAAGATTGCCCGACGAGTCGAACAGCGGGCCGGAATAGGGATTGCCGCCGTCGCTTGCCGGCTGAAAGCTGTAGAGAACAGTATGTGTCCAGCCCGATCCGGAAGGAGTCAATTCGAAGACTGTGCCGCCGTCATTTGCGCCGCCTCCCCACGTCGTGCCGTAGAGATTGCCGGCGCTGTCGCGAATCACGTGGCTATAAGGATAGGCTCCATCGCCGTAGCCGAAGGAGTGAAGGATGTTCTCCGTCCAGCCTCCAGCCGAGGGCGTCAGTTGGTAAACAATGCCATAGCCACTGCCGCCGGAATAGGTGGTGTCGTAGATATTGCTGGCCGGGTCGAAGGTGACGTCGCCCAATCCCGGACCATATCCGTCGGGAGATCCGGTGAAACTGTACAGCAGGGTCTCCGTCCAGGGGCAGAATGAGCTCTTGCAAAAGGTTGGTGGGGGACTCAGATTGAAGACCGTGCCATTGCCTCCGTTGGCGCTGCCCTTGGAGGTGGTGCCATAAAGCGTGCCGTTTGCGCCAAAGACTACTCCGGCATAGGGACTGGCTCCGCCGCCGGCAAAAGTAGAGAGCGTGTTAAAGATCCAACCGGAGCCCTGATGGCTCAGCTTGTAGACCGTACCGGCGCCAGTGCCGCCTTCGTAGGCGGTTCCGTAGAGATTTCCGCCTCGATCCAGCGTCACGCCTGCATAGGGGTGTTGCCCGTCGATTGCGCCGGTGAAGTTGTGAAGTACGATCAACGTTTGTGCCGGCGCGAATTGCGCCGCGACAACCACCAGCAGAAACATTGCCGTTGCTGCCAGCCGGCCTGTCTCTGGAATCTGACCCGGATCGTGCGCAAGCTTCGTCATGAGGAACTGGTCCTTTCGCATCGCAAGAACTGGCGCGACTTAATGACCGCCCAATCGCGCACCATACCACGCAATGCAAACAAGACTTGCTACATCCGTGTAATCAATTTGTCAAAGATTTGTCTCCGGAAACTTCTCAGGCCGGCATTGCTCGTCGGCCGGCGCGAGGTGTCTTCACGATGAAGCACTTCGAATGCTGGCGGATCTTCTCCCTTGATGATGCCGTAATCGCGCTTCTCCCTATCGCTCGACGATTCCAGCGCGTTCATCGCGAAGCGCCGGGCTGCATCAAACTGGCGGTATTATTTTCCCTTTGGAACCTACGGCGTGGTCGGCTGAGCCGCACTCTTCGGCGTCGACAGATAGCCGCTGACGCTATCTTTCTTAGCGTTGAAGACCACCAGTTCGTAGAGCACGTGATCCCGGCCGGTGTAAAACTGCAAGGGTTCGCCCAGGGTACGATCTTTCTTCTCGATCGCCTTGTCGTCCACCAACACGCTGAGAGTGAATGTGCTCTTCTTCGGATCGGCTTTCTTCAGCACCAGGCTCAAGTTGGAAACTCGGGTGCGCGTGTTCTTCTGCAAAGTGAAGTCGTAGTAATTACGTTCACCCTTCCGCTTCAACTCCTGCAATTCGCTTCCATTGTGCGCGATCAGTCCGCTCTGCACGCCCAGATCACCCATCGCGCGCTCCAGCTTGGCATTGGTTGCAACCAGACTGGCATTGGTGGCCACCAGATCGGTTTGTGTCTTCTGGATATCGGCCCTGGCCGACCCGACGTCGTTCTTCACGCTGCTGACTTCGCCGCTTACCGCGGCCAGCTTCTTGCTCTCCTGGTTCTGCACCGAAGCCAGCCGCGCCGCGGCAGTTTTCTGTTGCTCCTCCAATGCAGCCGCGCGCAGGGTGATCTCCTGTTTCGTCGTGTCAACTTCGGAGCTCAGCGAGTCCTTGAACTCCGACAGTCTGGCATGCAGGTGTTTGTTCAGATCAGCCTGTTGCGCCTCCAGAGCCTTCTGCTTCTGTTCCAAGGCAATGATCCTGGGCCGCACTTCATAGACGCTGTAGGTGAAATACATAAAGTAGGACGACGCGATGATATAGATGGAGGCCGCGGCCGCCAGCACATACTTCCAGATCGAACTTCTTTCCCGGTAGTAGCCGGCCCGCACGGCAGGCATCTCCCGCACCGGAGGCTTCTTTTGCGATGTGGTGTTGGACGAAGACGGGTTGGACGAAGTGGTATCAGACGAAGAGGGCGTAGGCGTAGCGATGCTGATCGGACCCTCACGATTGAACATTGGAGATCCTTTCCTGCTCACAAATTGTCTGGAAACTGCTTTCGATAAATATATGACCCTTTATGGTAGTTGCATAGAACACGATGGTGGTGTTGGAGACCATTGGCGCCGTGAACACTGGCGATGGCAGGGCGACGTGGCCTGGGGCACGCTACAACAGGTTCCCGGCAGGGACTGCAAGTGCATGCAACGGGACTTTCAGAAAGCCATTCCTAATCGGTTGCCGCTCCCGAAGCCGAGTAGGTTGGATCCCGCCACGTGCCGAAGTGCATCCTCAGAGCCAGGGCCACTGTCAGAGATATTGCGGCCACCAACCCGCACAGGAGCGCGTCGGTTGCCGCCTGCTGATTCTGCGCGGCCTGATATAGATAGCTTTCCTGGTAGCTCTGAATCGTCACTCCATCGCGTTTCAGCTCCCATACAGTATGGTAGCTAGCGACGGGCTTCACGCGCGCGGTGATTCGATCGCCAGGTCTCAAATTCATGACGTCCCGTGCGTGACTTAAGTCTTGCTCATGAAGGACGTACGAACCGTCATCCGTTTCGACGCGAATTTCTATGATTGGTAATTTGCCGCCACTCCTTCCCCTTAACCATCTAGGCGCTTGCTCGACTGTTCCGGCGACATACTTCAGATCGCTTTCCGTGGCCATAGCGAGTTTTGCCATCACGGGGAGGAAAACCGCGAAGAAGCCACAGAGAATCGCAGGAAGGAGAAACAGGACAGGCAAATCGCGGCGGCTTAACGGACGCACGGCTCTCGATCCCCGAGGTTCAGGTGCGTCGAAGGTAGGCATCTTGCCAAGCCTCACTGGTAAGACTGCCCGGAGTATACACACGAGGCGCGAGGGATCAGACGCTGGTCGTCGGTCGTTGGGCGGTTTTCGAAACCTACACTTCCAATATCACCGGCATAATCAGCGGACGGCGCGAGGTGTTCTTTACGATGAAGCGCTTCAGATCCTGGCGGATCTTCTCCTTGATCATGCCGTAGTCGCCCTTTTCCTCATCGCTCGACGATTCCAGCGTGTTCATCACCGTGCGCCGGGCCTGGTCGAGGAAGCCGTCCTCTTCGCTCATGCTGGCCCCGAAGCCGCGCATCACGATCTCCGGCGACGTCTCCACTTTGCCGGTCAGCTTGTTGATGGCGATGATGGGCAGCACAATACCGTCTTCGCTGAGGTGACGCCGGTCGCGAATGACAAGATCCTCCACCACATCGCCCATGGAGTTGGAATCGATGCAGACACGGCCGATGTTGACCTTGCCCGTCTTGCGCGCGCCCAGTTCGTCGAATTCAAGCACATCGCCGCTCTCGAGCAGAATCACGCTGCCCACCGATCCGTGCATCGCCCCGGCCATCTCCGCATGCAGCTTCAGCTGGCGATATTCACCGTGGATGGGAATGAAGTATTGCGGCTTGACGAGGTTGATGATGAGCTTCAGCTCTTCCTGACTGGCATGGCCGCTGACATGCACCGGCGGTGACGAACCATCGTCATAGATCACGTGCGCATCGCGGCGGAAAAGGTGATCCACAACGCGGTAAATCGCCTTCTCGTTGCCGGGAATGATGCGCGAGGAGAGCACGACGGTGTCTCCGGGCTGAATGCGCGCGTGCTTATGATTGTCGACCGCCGCGCGCGAGAGCGCTGACATCGGCTCGCCCTGCGTTCCGCTGATCAGCACGCAAACCTTGTCCGGCGGGAAGTCGCGAATCTGTGCCGGGTGAATCAGCAGGCCGTCGGGAACGTCGATATAGCCGAGATCCTGCGCGATCTCGCACGACTCCGTCATGGAACGCCCCACCAGCGCGACTTTGCGGCCATTCTCAAATGCCTGCTCCAAGGCCAGCTTGATGCGATGGATCGATGACGAAAAGCAAGAGATGAAGAGCCGGCGATCGGCGCGGGCGAAGATCTCCTGAAACTTTGCTCGCACCGCGCGCTCGCTTGGCGTATAGCCCCGGCGCTCAACGTTGGTCGAATCCTGGAACAACGCCAGCACACCTTCCTTGCCATATTCAGCGAAAGCATGCAGATCGAAGAGCCGGTTGTCGGTCGGCGTCGGATCGACTTTGAAGTCGCCGGTATGAATCAGCGTGCCCACCGGCGTATGAATCGCGAGCGCAACGCAATCCACCAGGCTGTGCGTCACCTGAATGGGATTAATGGTGAATGGACCGATCTTGAAGCGCTCGCCGGCCTTGATTTCGTTGAGCACCGCATCGTCGAGCAGCGCGTGCTCTTCCAGCTTGCCCTCGACGTAGGCCAGCGTGAACTCAGTGCCGTATACGGGAACATTGAATTCCGACAGGAACCACGGCAGCGCGCCAATGTGGTCTTCGTGTCCGTGCGTCAACACGAGGGCGCGGACATGCGCGCGATTTTCGATGAGGTAGCTGAGATCGGGAACGACAATGTCGACGCCGAGCAGCTCCGCCTCGGGGAACATTAATCCGGCATCGATGACGATGATGTCGTCACCCCAGCGAATGGCCATGCAATTCATGCCGAATTCGCCGAGTCCGCCGAGGGGAATGACTTGCAGTTTTCCAGCTGGCATCTGTAAGTCCGATGCTAGCACAGCGCGCAGCCGTGAGAGTCGCAGGCTCCCGCGAAGGTATCTTCCTCAGCGAAGGCGGCGTTCGCGCCAGCGAGCGGCGCCGCAGTCGAAGGAGCTCTATATCCTCAAAATGCGTGTCATCCTGAGCGTAGCGAGCCGACCCCATGGCCGCACGACGCTAGTCGAGCTGGGTGCCCCACTCATCCCGTCATTTGGGATACTGGGTTCGGTTCCTGCCACGCGAGCGCTTACGCCGCTCAGCGGAAAGACAGCATCAAACGGACATATACTGGAACCACTCATCATGCCCCACACCGCATCGAAATCCTGGATTCGTCGCCGCGTAGAAAACGCCGTCCGCGGCGCCTTCATGAAAGCCTACGACACCGTCAAGGTCAATCCCGAGCACTATCTCCAACACTTGCGCATCGCTTACGACCTGCCTGTCGTGACCTACGACGGCGTCTACTCCGTCGATCCGGAAGTTCTGGATAGCATCGCGGAGGAAACCATCCGCGCGCACATGCGTATGGCCGCCGCGGAAGGCGCCGGCTTTGGCCTGGGCGGATTGCTCACCATGCTGCCTGATCTCGGCATCCTCGCCGCTATCACGCTGCGCATGATCCAGAAGCTAAGTCTGCTCTACGGCTTCCCCTACAACACCGACGAGGAAGAAGCGGAGCTGTGGGTAGCTGCAGCCAGCGCAGCGGGCGTCGACATCAGCCGCGAGCTGGTAGAGAAGCAGGTTGTCAGGCGATTCATTCCGCGCGTCATTCAGCGCATCGCTGTCAGCGCCAGCGCGGAGATCGTGGAGAAGTGGACCGCGCGCTTGATTCCGATTATCAGCTCGGCAATCGGAGCCGGCCTGAATTACTACTTCGTAAAAGTCTGGGGCGAGCGCGCCATCGGACACTTCCGCCAGAAACATCTGCAGATGCGGCAGGCCAAGAATGCCATTCCCCTGCCCGCCAGCAGGACGTGAAGTCGCACCGGTTAATGTGGGTGCCGTCAACCGGCAACTGGTGTATCTCGGCTTTCGAGACCAGGAAATTCTGCAGCCCCTCCACTATGTACATGGAACGACTTATTTTGTACATCCCTGATACAATGGAATTTCATGCCAACCTCCGCCAAGCGAGTACACAAGCACTTTCAATTGGACTCTGCCAAGATCAAACGCGCCCAGAGAGCGTTTCAGGCCAAGACCGAAACCGAAGCCATCGAACGCGCCCTGGACTTCGCCATTGCGGAACATAAGAAGAATCGCCTTGCTTTCGACGCCACCGAGCGCTTCCTCAAGAGTGGCATTACGATTCGAGACGTTTATGGCGCGCTCGATTAAATGCAGGCCGCTCTGCTCGACACGTCTGTCTATATAGCTTCCTTGCGACGGAGCACCCTGGCGATCATTGCGCTGCGGCGCATGGCCGGCGATGCTCCCTTATGGTTAAGTTCGGTCGTGCTGGAGGAACTCTACGCCGGATCCGGCGATCGCGAGCGTAAGGTGGTCGAGCGGTTGGAAAGAGACTTTGATCGGCTCAAGCGAATTCTGGTACCGAATCTGAGCGACTGGACACAAACCGGTCGGGTATTGGCGCGTCTGGCAGCAAAATACGACTACGAACAAATCGGGCAGGCGCGCTTGACCAATGACGCGCTCATCGCGATCAGCGCGGGACGCTTAGGCATTCGTGTGCTGACAACGAATGAGCGAGACTTCCGCCGCCTGGCCGAATTCCGCTCCTTCTCGTGGCAGGTGATCGCGATCTAGCGGCAACACCTACTGAGACCGCGGCGGCTACAACTAACGGCAATCGAGGTGTGAGGACGCCCGAAAACGGGTCATTCTATCGCCGCAGTAACGACAGGCGACACCGCTTCTGTGGCGAACTCGCCCTCCCACTTGGCCATGACTACGGCCGCCAGACAATTTCCCAGAACATTCACCGCGGTTCGTCCCATGTCGAGCAACTGATCCACACCGAGCAGCAAAAACACAGGCTCGGTCGGGAGACCCGTTGACGCAGCGGTCGCCAGCAGAATCACCAGCGCCGCGCGCGAAACCCCGGCAACGCCTTTGCTGGTCAGCATCAACGTCAACATGATCATCAGCTGCTGGCCGAGCGAGAGATGGATGCCGGCGACCTGCGCGACAAAGATCGCCGCGACCGAAAGGTAGAGCGAGCTGCCGGTGAGATTGAAGCTGTAGCCAGTCGGGATGACGAAGGCGACGATCTGCCGCGGAACGCCGATGGCTTCCATCGCCTCCATCGCGCGCGGCAGTGCGGCCTCGGAGCTGGCGGTTCCGAACGCGATGGTGACTGGCTCGGCCACAGCTTTGACGAATGCGCCCAGCGGAACGCGAAACATCAGCGCGATCGGCAAGAGCACGGCGAGGATGAAGACGATGAGAGTCGCGTACAGGGTCAGTAGCAGCTTCACCAGGCTGCCCAGCACGCCGATTCCGGTATGTCCCACAGTGTAGGCCACGGCCGCGCCGACGCCGAGCGGCGCCATGTACATCACGATGTTGGTGAACTTAAACATCACCTCGCTCAGGCTCTCGCAGAAGATGAGCATGGGGCGGCGCTTCTCCTCGCTCAGCATGGCCAGCGCAACGGCGAAGATCAGGCTGAAGACGACAACCTGAAGCACTGCGCCATCGGCAACCGCTTTCGCGATGTTCTCTGGAAAGACGTGCAGGATGGTGTCCTCCGCGCTGAGCTTGGAAACCGATCCGGTGTCTGCAGCTGTCGTTGTAGGCAACTGCACGCCGACGCCCGCTTTGCTGAGGTTGATAGCGCCGAGCCCGAGGAAGATCGCGATGGTGGTGACGACTTCGAAGAAGATGATGGAGCGCAGTCCCAGCCGCCCGACCTGGCGCAGGTTGGAGTGTCCAGCAATACCAACCACCAGCGTCGCGAAGACGAGCGGCGCGATGATGGTCTTGATCAATCGCAGAAAGATGAGCGCGAGGACGCGCAGATGTTCGGCAACATGCGGCCAGTCATGGCCTACTTCGGCGCCCAACAGCATGGCAATGAAGATCCACGCCGTGAGCGTGCGGCGCAGGCAGCCGTAGACGATGAGTGCGGCAAGCGCAATCCAGCGCAAAGCGGGAAACAGCGTGATTGCCGCCGGTCCGCCGAAGCGTGAGCAAATCAGCGCGCCGATCGCAGCGACTGCCGCGATCAAGAGGGTGAAGCTGTGGCGACGGGTGACCATTGAAAATCGTTCGCTTTGAAGGGGCACGCCTTCAGGCGTGCCGTAAGAGTCCGCTGAGTTACGGCTTTAGCCGCTGAGGAAACTCGCCTTTCCCAAGCCGCTTGGAAATCCGAAGTCCCCCAGTCGGCTAAAGCCTTGTCTTATCTCAGACTTCAACGGCGCAGCTAAAGCCGTGCCCCTTCAAGAACCATCAAACCAGCGCCGGGATAACTATCGCAGCAGGTCCTCCAACTCCACGCCGCGATCGGTCCGCTCGTCGCGATACTTCACGATCACCGGCGCATACAGCGACAATCCCCATTCCGCAGCCTTCCCTTTCGTGATCGCGCGCGAACCTGGCACCACGACCGCGTCCTCCGGCACGCGCAGCGGATCCGTTTCGGTAGCGCGATAGATCTCGCCCTTCACGATATCGAACAGCGGCGTGGACCGCGTCAGGATCACGCCCGCTCCCAGTACCGCTCGCGCGCCTACCTGTGTCCCTTCGTAGATCCCGCAATTGCCGCCGACCAAGCACCTCGTCCTCAACGATGACGGGCGTGGCGTTGATCGGCTCCAGCACGCCGCCGATTTGCGCCGCCGCGCTGATGTGGACGCGCTTGCCAACCTGCGCGCACGAGCCCACCAGCGCGTGCGAATCGACCATCGTGCCTTCGTCAACATAAGCGCCGACGTTGATGAACATGGGCGGCATGCAAACCACCGACGCGGCCACATAGGCGCCGGTGCGCACCGACGAGCCGCCGGGAATAACGCGAATCTGTTCGCGCGCGGCAAAGCGGCGTGCCGGATAGGTGCCCTTGTCGACAAAGGTCAGCACCTTGGGATCGCCGCTGTCCACCAGCTTGCCGATGCGGAAGCCGAGCAGAATTCCCTGCTTCACCCAGGCGTTGGTTTGCCATTTGCCGGCGATCTTCTCGGCTGCGCGAATCTCTCCCGTGGTCAACGCATCGCGAAAGCGCACAAATTTCTCGAATACGGCAAGGTCTTCTTGCGGAATGTTCGGCATCGCATAGAGGCGCTCGATTTCGCGCTGGAGTTGGTGCATGGCGGGCAGTATAACTGGTGACTGCATGCGAATTGAAGCAATCACACTGCGCGAGCTGAAAATTCCGCTCGTTCACTTCTTCGAGACCAGCTTCGGACGCACCTACACCCGCCGCGTTCTGCTGGTCACATTGCATTGCGATGGCCTGGAAGGATGGGGCGAGTGCGTCGCCGGCGAGAATCCGTACTACAGCGAGGAGTACATCGACGGCGCGTGGGACGTCATCGTGCGATATCTTGGACCGGCGTTGCTGGGCAAGACGCTGCAATCCGGCCGCGATGTTTCTCCGCTGCTGGCGCAGGTGCGTGAGCATCGCATGGCCAAGGCTGCGCTTGAGAATGCTGCGTGGGATGCCGAAGCGCAGCAGAAACAGCTGCCGTTGTGGAAGCTGCTGGGCGGCACGCGGCGCGAGATCGCATGCGGCGTGAGCATCGGCATTCAGGATTCGCATGAGCAACTGATGGAGAAGATCGAAACCGAACTGGCCGCCGGATACCAGCGCATCAAGATCAAGGTCAAGCCGGGCTGGGATGTCGAGGTGCTGGAGAAAATCCGCAAGCGCTGGCCGGAAATTCTGTTGAGCTGCGACGCGAATTCCGCGTACACGCTGGCCGATGAACAGCATCTGCAAAGTTTCGATCGCTTCAAGCTGCTGATGATCGAGCAGCCGCTGTGGAGCGATGATTTCTACTTCCACGCGCGATCTGCAGAAACAATTGCAGACGGCGCTGTGCCTGGATGAGGCGATTCACAGTGCTCGTTACGCCGAAGCTGCGCTGGAGTTGGGCGCGTGCCGCATCGTCAACATCAAAGTTGGACGAGTAGGTGGATTTTCAGAGGCGATCGCGGTGCACGATGTGGCGCAGAAGTTTGGCGTTCCCGTCTGGTGCGGAGGGATGCTGGAGTCGGGAATCGGGCGCTCCCACAATGTGGCACTCTCGACGCTGGCGAATTTCAAGCTGCCGGGAGATGTCTCGGCGTCGAAGCGTTATTGGAAGGAAGACATCATCGAGCCCGAGGTTGAAGTCTCGCCGCAGGGAACGATTGCCGTGAGCGACAAGCCTAGTCGGGGATACGAGATCAGGAAGGATTTGATCGAGAAGCTGACGGTGCGTTGTGAGACCTTAAAATGAAATCCGCCGGATGCGCTAAATCACTTATGACTGTTCTGAGCCTCGCTCACGCCGCTGTGGTTTTCGGCGACGACGTCCGCGCTCTTCTGCAATAGATCCAGGGCCTGTGCGGTCGTGATGTTGGAAGGCACAGGGCGGAAGTCAGTCATGGTCTCGGTGGACCAGATGGTCAGCGACTTCACCATCAGAATCCTGCCGTTGAATTGCAGGGTCTCCTGCACTTCCTCCCAATTGCCGCCACCAACATCGCGTTGCACGATGATGAACTTGCCGCCCTTGTAGAGCCGGCCCAGAATTCCCCACCCGAAGTCGACATCCTTGAAGAGGGTGCCATCAATCTTCGCGATCCGCATGGCTTTGCGATCGATGGTCAGCTCGCCCTCCATACCAACATAGACGGCGGTCTCATGATTCGGCGGACTGAACTTGGGATTGGGCTTGAATCGCAAGTGCACCAGTTCGTCGCCTGCCGGCCCGCGATCTGTGCCGATGTAGGTGAACAAAAAGGCGTCGGGAATACTGCTTAGCATGAGCGAAGCGCGCTGGTCCTCGGCTTTATTGGCCTCGCGCCGCTTGCGCCGGGCGTCAGGATTGTTGGCGAACTTCACCACCCGGTCGGTATCCTTCTGGCGTTCTTCCGGCGTCAGGGGCTTGCCGTTGACCAGCAGCGTGGTCCACAGGCCGCCCTGGTTAGTGCGAATGATCTCGTGCGAAACAGAATGGTCCTTATAGTCGATGCTGTCGCGGAACATGCAGTAATGCTCAGCGTTGTTCGCTTTGATCTCGTTTTGCGAAGCGCGCCGCACCAGCTCAAGCGGATCGATGTCGAGCTTTTGTTGCGACCGCATGAACGGCGCGGTGAGCAACACGGTCAACAGCGTTGCCATCACATGGCAAACATAATTGCGACGCGAATGCACGAAACCTCTGCCTGTTAAGTACTAACGTTTACCATAATTAGACGATTTGCCCTATGCTTCCGTTGCTTATCGTTTTGCATATGGGGCGGGTTTCCCGAACCGGGGTGCCTTCGAGATTATAGAAAAATTCAGCTCACGAAAGCACGCGGTGAGTGCTTAAGGACGACGATTTCGCGGGTTAAGGTAGCAGTCTGTCGGCCCGGCAGAGACAGTCCCATTGGTTTTCCGATTCCGTACGAACAAGACCGCTGTTCCCCTGGTTCCGGCCTTGCTCGTCCAGCCGGCACTCCGCCGGACCGACTTGCCGATTGTGTGAGCAAGTAGTCCTCCAAACTTCAAAACCTGCGCCGACAGCGAATTACAGGCAAAATCCGGCAGAAATCGCGTGAGCGTTGGGTTGACTCGCATCGCCAGCCATACGTAGTTTCCAACAGTGGCGCTTTGAGTTCCACCTGTGAGTAGAGGGATACCTGCTGTCGATAGGCCGTGGACGCTGAGGTTAAGGCGTGCGGTTTTCGTCCCCCTGCCCGATTGATACCATCGAACAGGACTGCGCGGCACACGTTGGGTCGTTATGCAACGCAAGATCATTCCCGAGCTGCTCGACGACGATCTGGGAACGCCAGATGAAGTCGCGTCTTCACTGGTGGATCTGCGTCATATCAACGACTGGTTTGGCGGAACGCAAACCACGGCGGCCTTGTTGCGGCGAGTGGCTGCCGAAAGCGGATGCCGCAAGCTATCGCTGCTGGAGGTGGGCGCTGGCGCCGGAGACCTGCCGCAGAAGGCGCGACGGCTGCTGGCGAGAGAAGGTCTCGAGTTGAAGGTGACCTTGCTCGACCGGGCCTGGTCGCATCTTCCTGGCAACGGTGTTGCCTCGGTGTCAGGCGATGCGCTGCGGCTGCCGTTTCGCGATGACGCGTTCGATGTGGTGAGCTGCTCGCTCCTGGCGCATCACTTTCAGCCCGACGCGTTGCAGGCCTTTGCGCGCGAGGCCTTGCGGGTTAGCCGGAGAGCGCTACTAATCAACGACGTGATTCGTAGCCGCCTGCATCTGTGGCTGGTGTACGCGGGGTTGCCGTTGTGTCGCAGCCGCATGACCTGGCATGATGCGCCGGCATCGGTACGAAACGCGTACACCATTGATGAAATGCGGCGAATACTGGAAAGACTGCCAGCGCAGCGAATCACGATTTCGAGGCATTATCTTTATCGAATGGGAGTGGTGGTGTGGAAAAGCGGCAGTCAGCAGTCAGCAGTCAGCAGTCAGCAGTCAGCAGTAAGCATCAGCAGTCAGCTAAATGCTAAGTGCTAAGTGCTAAATGCTAACTGCTTCGTTCAATTTCGATCTCGCGGTCATCGGCGGTGGCCCGGCGGGAAGTTCGGCAGCCATAACCGCGGCGCGTCTGGGTGCTCGCGTGGTGTTGTTTGAGGCGCGCGATTTCCCGCGCCACAAAGTCTGCGGTGAGTTTGTTTCCGGCGAGGCGCTGGAGCTGCTTGCGGATTTGCTGCGGGAATCGCCCGCGGGACGGCTGTTACTTCAATCGGCGCTGACGACCGATCGCACGCGTCTATTTCTCGGCGAACGAAAGATTGAAGCCCCGATTTCTCCTGCCGCAAGGAGCATCACTCGCTACGATCTAGACGATCAGTCTATGGCAGGCATCACACGCAGCGGGAGTTGAGGCGAGGCCGAGTTGTGAGGTGTTGGCCGTCGCAGGTCAAGGACCGTTTCAATTGACGACCTCAGACGGAACGTATTGCGCGAGGGCACTGATCGTTGCGGCGGGGCGATGGTCGCAGTTCACCCCTGATCGAAGCGTTCCAGCGGGGCCAAGGTGGATTGGCGTGAAGGGGCACTTTCGCGAGCCGTATGCGAGCCGCACGACCGATCTGTATTTCTTTGAGCACGGATATTGCGGAGTACAACCAGTGTCGAAGGATGTGGTCAATGCGTGCGCGATGGTTCGCTCGGACTGCGCGACAGCGCTGGCCGGGGCCTTTCAGCTGCATCCAAAGCTGGCCGAGCGTGCAGCTGGATGGACTGCGGTAACTCAGCCTGTCAGCACCTCTCCATTGATCTATCACGAACCGCAGCCGGTGCAAGGTGCCGTCATGTATGCCGGTGATGCGGCCGCGTTCATCGATCCATTCGTGGGCGATGGCATTTCCATCGCGCTGCGCAGCGGGCGATTAGCGGCGAAATGTGTGGGCAAGTTTCTGGCGGATGAGATGCCGCTGAGCGGATCGGTCGCAACTTATCAGCGCGAATATACGCGGCAATTCGCACCGCTGTTCGCGACGGCGTCGCGGGTTAGATCATTACTATCGCTGCCGCAGGCGGGCCAGGCAGCTGCCTTCCAACTGCTGCGCCTGCCGGGCGTAATGCCCTATATCATCCGTAAGACGCGCCGGGCATCGTAATGCTTTTTTTCATTCTGCCGACGTTTTAGAATGCGGACTCGTTGTTCTTGCATACCCATGATTGCGGAACCTTCAAGCCAGGGCCAAGACCCAGTCGTGGTGCGTAACACCGCACCGCGCGATTTTGCCGGCATCACCGAACTGTGTCGCCGAATTTATCCCGACACGCCGCCGTGGAATGCAGAACAGCTGTCATCGCATCTGCGTGTTTTTCCCGAGGGCCAATTTGTTGCCGTGCACGGCGCCGACGAGACGGTTGTCGGCATGAGCGCGAGCCTGATCATCGATTGGGAGGATTACAACCTGCTGGAGAACTGGGAGCAGTTCACCGCGGATGGGATGTTCACCAATCACGATCCGCAACGTGGGCGGACGTTGTATGGAGCGGAGGTGATCGTCGACCCCACGCTGCAGCACCACGGTATCGGCGACAAAATTTACGCTGCGCGACGCGCCTTGACGGAGTCGCATCGGCTGCTGCGAATTCGTGCCGGATCGAGACTGCGCGGGTATTCCGGTGTTGCTTCACGACAGAAGCCGGAGGAGTACGTCGTAGAAGTTGTGGAAGGACTGGAGCATGATCCAACGCTGAGCTTCCAACTGCGGGAGGGTTTTCACGTGCTCGCGGTGGTGCCGCATTATCTGAGCGATGATCCCGAGAGCCTGGGATATGCGGCGGTGATCGAGTGGCTGAACCCGGAGCTGATACGCGCGGAGCACATTGCGAACCGACCTACGCGATTCATCCGGCAGGCAGAGGCCCGAGCAAAGGGCAGGTAATTTCCGCTGCCGAGCCAACGCTGATCGCAGCACGCAGAACCGAGTCCCGCCCTGCGCAAGCCCGCGCGAAAGACAGCTGATTTTCAGGTTGCGCCGGCGTCCGGCCGGCTGTCCGGTTGCGTCGGCTTCACACTGCCAACAAAATCGCGGTGCGAACGATTCGTAACAGGGCACGACTTCAGTCGTGCCGATAAGCGTTTTATTTCTCGTCCAGAGCCGGCTTTAGAGGCTGCTGAAAAAGTCGAAACGCAGATCCTCGTCGGCCTGAAGGCCTCCTCGGGATAACAAAAACAATAGACTTGAAACGGCGCAGCTAAAGCTGCGCCCCTTCAAGACACTTCACAATCGACTTTTTCAGCAGCCTGTTCAGCCGGCGGCACACAGAGGGCGGATGTGCCCTCAAGCTCCATCCGAAGAGACGGCACTCCCTACCGAATCACCAACACTTCTCGCATGTTGTCGCGGCCGAGGAAGAACTTAATGGACTGGTATTCGCGGAAGAGGTTTTCGACGTGGCGGTTGTTGAAGACCCGCTGCAGCCGGAAGCCGCGAACCGGTTGCAACTCCAGCGTATCTTTCGAGACGATATTGTAGCGATAGAACGGCGCCTCAGGGCCGGCGTCTTTGGTGTGGAAGAACGCGAGCATGGTGCCACCCGGCTTCATCGCAATCTGAATGCGCTCGATTACCGGCTTCACCAGGATCTCCGGCAGGAAGTCGGCAAGATCCCAGAACATCACCGCATCGAACTCGTCCCGACCGAAAGAAAGATTGTCGCGCAGGAAGCGATCAATATCGATGCTGCTGCCGCCTTCGCTGTTGGCGATCAGCAGAGACTTGTCATTCGACAAGCGCAACAGATCCTCCTGCTGAAAGCGGTGGCCAAGCCCGGTCATGAACGTGATGTTAGCGGGCGAAGTTGAGCCCAGATCCAGGATCTTCAGATTCTGCTCGCGCGAAATGCCGCGAATGAACTCGCTGAAACCGGTCGACTTGCGACTGATCTTCTCGCCGGGAGCGATATCGGGATCCGTAGATTTCCGAGAACCAAATAACTTTTGGAAGATGCTGGGGGACACAAGAGAACATTGTAGGTGGAGACTGCAGAAGCATCAATGTCTGGAGAGCGGAAGAGGCGGGCGCACCGCGAGATGCGCCCTGAGATTTACGCCTTTTTGGTTTCGAGCAGCGTGCCCTGCGTGCTGATTGGCGCGGGCGTAGGTGCGGCAGCAGCCGAGGCTTGCGGCTTCGCTTCGATCTTGGGGCCGGGCTCGGGCTTCTGAATGTCGATTCCGCCTTTGAAGAATGCGCCGTCTTCAATGGAGATGCGCGCGGTGGCGATGTCGCCGCTCAGGGTAGCGCTCTTGCGCAGATCAACGCGGTCGGAAGCATGGATGTTGCCGTCCACGCGGCCATGGATAATCACGTTGCGGGCTTCAATGTTGGCGCGGACGCGGCCGTTGGGACCGACCGTGAGACTCTGGCCGCGCAGCGTGATGGAGCCTTCCACCTCGCCATCGACGATGAGGTCCTCGCTGCCGGAAAGCTCGCCTTTGACCACAACCGACTTGCCGATGGTGGCAACTTCGCTGGAATGGCTGGCGTGCGTCGGCTCGCTGCGAACCGGTTCAGGCGGACGCGGCGGGGCGGACGCGGTCGGCGTGTAGGACGGGCTGGGAGTAGACTCGGCTGGCGGAATGTACTCGTCTTCTTTTCGCTTCCACATGTTCTTTGAACTCCGTAAGGCGGCCGCGCGCTGACTAACTGGCGCCGGTAGCACGCCTCATTATTAGTGCAGAAAGAATGCTCCGGAAAGAGGATACTCAACCGGCAGCAAGGCCGCAAATAGATTCTGTAGCCATTGTAATGGCAAAGCCAGCTCCCTGCGCGGGCTGACGCGGCGCCGGCCTGTCGCATCCGTGCCGAAGGTCACAGAGGCGGCTGCCGTGCTCCCGTATAATGGCTGGTTCCCACCCGCTTCCGCCTCGCATCCACGCGAATTCACAGGCGGCAGACACAGGACTTTTCATGACTGATATCGAACTCATTCTTGGACGTGAAATTCTGGACTCGCGCGGCAATCCTACCGTTGAAGCCGAAGTCATTCTTGCCAGCGGAGCACGCGGACGAGCGGCGGTTCCCAGCGGCGCCTCCACCGGCGAGCACGAGGCGCTGGAGCTGCGCGATGGCGATAAGGGCCGCTATCAGGGCAAAGGCGTGCTGAAAGCCGTCAACAACATCAACGAAGTCATCGCACCCGAACTCGAAGGCATGGACGCCAGCGATCAGCGCGAGCTGGACAACACCATGCTGGCGCTGGACGGCACCCCGACCAAGAGCAAGCTGGGCGCGAACGCGATCCTGGCGATTTCGATGGCGGCCGGGCGCGCGATGGCGGACCACCTTGGCATCGAGCTGTATCAGTATCTCGGCGGATTTACCGCCGGCCTGCTGCCGACGCCGATGATGAACATCCTCAACGGCGGCGCGCATGCCGACAACAATGTCGATTTCCAGGAATTCATGGTGATGCCGGTGGGCGCGACGTCGTTCAGCGAAGCGCTGCGCTGGGGCGTCGAGACCTTTCATGTGCTGAAGGGCGTGCTGAAGAAGCGCGGATACAACACCGCGGTCGGGGACGAAGGCGGCTTCGCGCCGTCGCTCAAATCCAACACCGAGGCGATCGAGGTGATCCTGGAGGCGATCACGCAAGCCGGCTACAAGCCGGGCGAGCAGATCGCCGTGGCGCTCGATCCCGCGGCCAGCGAGTTCTACGACAGCGAGAAGAAGAAATATGTCTTCAAGAAGTCGGATAAGAGCGAGCACTCCAGCGAGGAGATGGTGAAGTTCTGGGCGGATTGGGTGCGGCAGTATCCCATCGTGTCGCTTGAGGACGCCTTTGCCGAGGACGACTGGGAGGGTTGGAAACTCCAGACTGACGAACTGGGCAGCAAGATTCAGCTGGTCGGCGACGACATTTTCGTCACCAACATCGAAATCTTCCAGCGCGGCATCGATGCCGGCGTGGCCAATTCGATTCTGATCAAGCTGAACCAGATCGGCTCGGTGAGCGAGACGCTGGATGCGATCAATCTGGCGCGGCAAAACGGCTACACTACCGTCATTTCGCATCGCTCCGGCGAAACCGAAGACAGCTTCATCGCCGACTTCGCAGTGGCGACGGGCGCCGGGCAGATCAAGACCGGATCGGCCTCGCGCAGCGATCGCATCGCCAAGTACAACCAGCTCCTGCGCATCGAAGAGGAACTCGGACCGGCGGCGCGCTTCCTGGGTCTGAAGAGCCTGAACTATCACGGAGAGCTGGCGAAGAAGGCGAATTAGCGTTACGACTTTGCAACTTCAGCAGCCCTCTCAAAGATGACAACTGACCATTGTCACGCTACAGTTGACCTGAGGTGATCAGAAGCTTCAAGCACCGAGGCCTGAGGCGACTCTATGAGCTGAGCGATGGTCGCGGCATTCGTACCGATTTATTGCCCGTGGTTGAGCGCATTCTGACCATGCTCGATGCGGCTGCCGAGCCGCAGAGCCCTGGATCTGCCCAGGTACCACCTGCATCCCCTGAAGGGAGATCGCAGAGACTTTTGGGCGGTGACGGTCCGCGCTAATTGGCGCATCGTGTTCCGCTTCGTCGGAACGGACGCTTTTGACGTCGAACTGATTGATGATCACTGAGGACGGCAAGAACATGCCTATGAAGAACCCGCTGCATCCCGGAAGCATCGTCAGGCACGACTGCCTGGAAGCTCTGGACCTTTCCGTGACCGAGGCCGCAAAGGCGCTCGGCGTCACGCGGCAAGCCCTCAACAACGTGGTCAACGGAAAATCTGGGATTAGTCCGGAGATGGCAATCCGCCTGACCAAGGCGTTCGGCAGCACGCCGGAAACCTGGTTGGGAATGCAACTCGCCTACGATCTTGCCCGCGCGCGCAAGTCCGAGAGCAAAATCAAAGTCCGCCGTCTTCGCGCACCTGCATTGCGCGCGAGCTAACCGATCCTCAATCTTGCTACCATGCTAGCGCGGGCTGAGCGTCACATCGCCGTTTCGGCTCGGCCGCCGCGCACCTGATGACCACCGTTCCCTGGCAAGGCCGCAATCCGTCGCGCAGAGTCCGACTGATTGCGTGGCTCCTGCTGCTGCTTCCGGTGGTGGTCGCGCTGCTGTATCCCATCGCGCAGGATTATCTGCGAGCGGCTTCGCTTCTGGCGCGCGTTTCCGATCCGCACGCCAGCGGCTGGATCGCCAACTACGACGTACATCCCGTCGACGTGCACGACACCACGTTCGACTTTCGCGGGCAACCGATTCCCGCGCGCGTTTACCTGCCGCGTGGCGTCGGCTTCGCGCCGGGCATTGTTGTCGTGCATGGCATGCACGAGCTGGGCATCAATGAGCCGCGGCTGGTTGGCTTCGCGCGATCGCTCGCGGCCAGCGGCTTCTTCGTCATGACGCCGCTGGTCCCCGGCATCGCCGACTATCGCGTCGAAGCGCAGTCCGCCGACGTGATCGGCACCGCCGCGCAGACATTCGCGCAGCAACTCAGCGTGCAGAAGGTCGGCATCCTGGCGATCAGCTTCTCCGGCGGTCTGGCGCTGCTGGCGGCGAGCGATCAGCAGTACGCGCCGTCGATCGCGTGGATCGCCTCCGTGGGCGGCTACTACGATCTCGATCACGTGCTGCGCTTCTTCGCCACCGGTGATGCTCCTCGTCCCGATGGAACCGTCGAGCATCTCGCGCCGCACGAGTATGGGCCGCTGATTGTCGTCTACGACGAGCCGCAGGATTTTTTCTCGCCGCACGATTCGCTGCTCGCGCATGACGCGCTCAAGCGCTTGCTCTCAGGGGATGGCAAAGGTTCGGAGGCGCTGACCGCGAAGATGTCTCCCGCCGGTCAGCAGGTCATGCAGGACATTTACCACAAGCAGCGGCAGACGCTCACGCCGGCAATCCTCGCCGAGATCGACAAGCGCCGCGATCAGCTCAGCGCGGCGTCGCCCGCGGGACATCTCGCATTTGTGCACGCGCCGGTGCTGCTGCTGCACGGCTCCGACGACACCGTGATCCCGCCGACGGAGCTGTTGTGGCTGGCGCGCGATATTCCGAAGGAGTATTTAGTCACGGCGCTGGTGAGTCCTGCCATCGGCCACGTGGAGGTCGGCAGCAAGGTCGGCTTGCGCGACAAGCTCGCGCTTATACACTGGATGGCGCAGATGATTCGCACCGCGCGCGCGACGGAAGCGGGCAAGGGACCGGTTTTGCCGGCGGGGTGAATGCTGGCAGTGCGGACCTTCAGGTCCGCGTCCCGCAGCGGGTTTATTTTGGAGAGTCGACTTTAGTCGACGACAGATCTGCCGCCGGCTGAACGGCCGCTGAAAAAGTCAGTGACAGGGTATTGTGCGTCGGCTAAAGCCGACTCAGACGAGGAAGTAAACGGCTTAGACGCTGACCTAAAGTCAGCTCTACCCGAAAACCACGCGCGGCCGACTTCTTCGCCCTGTGAAGCCGGCTCAGTAGTTGAAAATGCTCTTTGACGGCGCACCTGAAGGTGCGCCCCTTCAAAGCTGTTGTGCATCGACTTCCTTAGCGACTGCGATCAACCCATGGTAACCCTCGCGGACATCCAACTCGCCCAGCAACGCCTGCGCGGCATCGCCGTGCGCACGCCGCTGATCGCCTACTTCCCGCCGGCAAACGAATCGACGGCTAACGGCCCTGACGCCGGACGCGGCCAGCTCTTCCTGAAGCCCGAGAGCCTGCAACCCATCGGCTCGTTCAAACTGCGCGGGGCGTACAACAAAATTGCCTCGCTCACCGACGACGAGCGCCGCCGCGGCGTGATCTCCTACTCCAGCGGCAATCACGCGCAAGGCGTCGCGTACGCTGCGCGCGCGCTCGGGGTGAAGGCGGTCATCGTGATGCCGCGCAACGCGCCGCGGCTCAAGGTCGACAGCACCGCCGCACTTGGCGCCGAGATCGTCACCGTCGGGCCGGCCTCGACCGAACGCATGCAGCGCGCCGAGGAGCTCTCGCGCCAGCACGGCTACGTCATCGTGCCGCCCTACAACGACGAGCAGATCATCGCCGGGCAAGGCACCGTCGGCATGGAGATTCTCGAAGACATGCCCGACGTCGATCTCGTGCTGGTGCCCAGCGGCGGCGGCGGGTTGATCAGCGGCGTCTCGTCGGCGATCAAGCTGAGCGGCTCGCGCGCCAAGGTGGTCGGCGTCGAGCCCGAGCTGGCCAACGACGCGCAGCAAAGTTTCCGCAGCGGCAAGGTCGTCGAGCTTTCCGCCGAGCGCGTTTCCTCGACGCTGGCCGACGGCCTGCGCACGCAATCGATCGGGCCCATCAACTTCGAGCACATTCGCCGCTTCGTCGACAATATCGTCACCGTGACTGAGGACGAGATTCGCGCGGCGATGCGGACCATGGTCACCAGCGCGCACATGGTCGCCGAACCCAGCGGCGCCGTGACCTTCGCGGCCTGGCTTTTTCACTCGAAGGAATTACCGGAGTCGAAGAGGGCGGTCGCCGTCGTCACCGGCGGCAACGTCGATCCGCAGCTGCTGGCGCAGGTGCTGACGGAGGGGTCGCAGATCTGAGCGAGCAAGGTGATGCTGGCCTTGCCTGCGGAATGCGACGTTGGGGGCGAGACCCTGCCCCAAATGCGAAACCCAGCCGGGTGGGCTGGGTTTTTCGATTTCTCGATTCTAGTTTCATTATAGCATTTTCCAGCCGGATTCTTGCGCGATTTGGCGACTTTATATCTCTAGCAGAATCAATCGATTGCGGCTTATTGTTGCGATTCGCAGTATTGACATGTAAAAACTGCTCGCAAAAGCTTGATAGTAGTTATAATACTACCCAACTTGACGCGTTGGAAGAGTAGTGGCCATCGCTGCGTGGCGTCGGTGGCCACTACCTGGTGAGACCATGTCGCCGCTCCGCGGCTCAGATGTTTTTCCCGCTCGCACCGCGGGCTCACGCCCACGGCTAACACAAATCTCGCCCCTAAAGGGGCTCAATCCCAATAATGCAACGTACCCAGCGCTTCCGCGCTGGGCTAATTACTTTCGCCCTATCGGGCGGTTTGTCACACCGCGAAATTCTTTGGTCGGTTGCAACACGATCTCAAAGACCAGCTCTACCGAAGAACTAGGCAGCCCCGATACGCGGCGATGAAGCGCATATGCGTGTGGTGCTGGCCTTCTCAGGTCAGCGGCTCAGCTGTCTATTTGCCCTGAGGCGCGGCATCCCTACGGGTGCAGGTTGGTCATTGTCCCAAAGCAGGTATTGCGAATCTCCTTGCCCGGACCCAGCAGCGTGTTCTTCTCAAATCCCGACAGCACGACGTCCGGAGAGTAGTTCGTCCATTTGCAGACGGCGTTGCCGATGGCGGTGAAGCTCTGGATCTCCGCGTAGGGCGGGACGTTCAGTTCGCCAAACGACCAATCCTGGGTGCGCAGCATGAGATGTCCGCCAAGGGTCTTGACGTACGGCTGCACCGCCGGCGGAAGCTGCTGCTTCACTTGCTCGCTCACCAGCACCTGCGCCTCGGTCAGGTTTGCGGTGTACAGGCACAGCGACAGATCGGACGGCCACAAGCCAACGAAGCTCAACGCCGGCAACACGCCCAGGAGAACCAGTATGACTTTCTGAAACACGAAGCGGTTGCGCCACACGATGTCGCCGAAGGTTACGTCGGTGTTGCGGAACAGCAGCAGGAGGAACGCGATCATCGCCACGTTCCACGGCCAGACCACGCTGTTCCAGTTCAGCCCCAGCGGGCCGAAGCTGTACAGGATGAACAGGTGCATGATGATGCCGTTGACGATGCCGATCTTGCGGAAGCGGCGCGTCAGCAGGCACAGCCCGATGCTGACCTCGACGAACGGGACGATGCGAACGATGTACTCCAAACCGGGGAGGTGGACATGCAGCGTGCCCAGCACCCAGGGCATGCCCTCGGCGAAGAAGCGGGCGTTCAGCTTCTGAAAGCCGCTGTAGAAATACGTGCAGCCCATGATGAGCCGGCAGATGTTGAGGGCGTCACGCTCGCCGATGAGGTCGCCGGCGTTGCACGAGAAACAGCCCAGCGCGATCAGCATCAGCCAGTACTGATAAGCCCACGGCTGCCAGCGCGTCTGATCCCACAGCGAGTAGACGGCGAACAGCGTGACAAACGTGAGGATGTAAATTCGCGGCCGCGCGGCGAAGGCGATTCCGGCCAGCAGGGCCAGCAAGACGCCGAAGCAGACGTAGTCCAGCGGAAACGGAATGCGCGGCAGCCAATGGAAGACGGGCACCACGGGATAGAATCGCGTGCTGACCCAGAGCTTGGGCGAGAGCAGAATGCTGGCGGCGAAGCCCACCACGACCGTGGTCTTCACGCGCAGGAAGGTGCGATCGGCAACCAGCTGCAAGTTGCCCGCCGTCGAGGCTGGCACGCCGGTTACGGAAGCTGAGTCCGTCGCCAACGCGGGCTGTAAGTTCGGGGTCGCTCCCATGTTGCTGTGGCCTCGCGGCTGCGCCTGACTGGATGGTAGCCGAATATCCGGCTACGTTGGCTGGCAGAAAATCGTCAGGAGTTGTAAATCAGAGTTTCGCTAATCCCGCGAAAGCGCGCCCATTCTACACTGGCCTGAGAGGGCCTGTATAGGCTTCCAGGGTTTGACGAGTTACTAGCGGCCGGTAGTTTCCCTGTCGGTCCGCTCCGCCGATTGCTTGGCGTTTTCCTCATCCATATACGCGAGAGTTGTCCAGGGCACACCCGTTATCACTGGGCCGTCGCCGGTTACCGTCTGTAGAGACACGGTCTTCGCGGAAGTATTGACCTCGACGACCGAATAGACCCCATTGTGGGCTTGGGCGGTCACGCGGTCATGTTCCCTGGGAGTGCGAACGTCTTCGAGCGCCATGCCGCCAGTTTACGCTGACGGCCTCGGATCGCAAGCAGCGTAAGATTCAAGTTGCGTCACTTACCATCAAGCGCTTTCCGCGATCCGCCGATGGCCTGAACAGGCAACATGCCCCCGACTCGCAACCTGCTGCTGATCACCGCGTCTTCGCCGGACATCCTTCGGGTGCGGCGCTCGCGCGTGCTGAACTTTCAGCAGGTCACGATGCCGTACCTCGCGGCCTTCGTCCCGCCGCACTGGAGCGTTCGCCACATCGACGAGGCGGTAGAGCCCATCGACTTCGACACTGCGGCCAACGTCGTTGCCATCACCTTTCACACTCCCAGCGCGCAACACGCCTACGACATCGCCGAGCGCTTCCGGCAACGCGGCATCACGGTCGTGCTGGGTGGGCCGCACGTCACCCTCATGCCCGATGAAGCTCAGCTCCACGCGGACGCGATCTTCGTCGGCGAAGCTGAATCCACCTGGCCGCAGTTTCTCGCTGACTTCGACGCCGGCCGCTATCGCAATCGATATTGCTGCGAAGACACTCCTTCGCTCGATCATGCACCCGCATCGCGCCACGATCTGTTTCATCGTCGCGATCACACCTCCGGCGCGCTGTTCGCGACGCGCGGCTGCGAATATCGCTGCGACTTCTGCACCCTGGCAGTGATGTACCGAAGTCAGCTGCGCAAGCGGCCAGTCGAGGCGGTCGCCGCCGAGTACGCCTCGTTTCCCGGCAAGGTCGTCATCCTGTGGGACGACAACATCGCCGGCGACATTCCCTATGCGAAGGAGTTGTTTCGCGCGCTCGCTCCGCATCGCAAGTGGTGGAGCGCGCAGGCAAGCATTCACGCCGCCGCCGATGATGAATTTCTCGAACTGGCCGCGCGCAGCGGCTGCAAGCAGTTGTTCCTCGGCCTCGAATCGATCTCGCAGGCCAGCCTCAACGCGGTGTCGAAAGCCTTCAATCGCGTCGAGGATTACGCCCGCGCCATCGAGCGCGTTCACGCGCACGGCATCGCGGTGCAGGCAGGCATCGTCTTCGGTTTCGATCACGACACTCCTGCCGTCTTCGACGACACGCTGGAGTTTCTGGAATCCTGCGGGGTGCAGAATGCGACCTTCAATATCCTGACGCCGTTTCCCGGAACGCGGCTGTATCGAGAAGTTGGAATCGGAAGGACGAATCCTGAGCCGCGATTGGACCAAGTACAACGGCCGTGACGACGTTGTCTTCACGCCGCGGCACATGAGCGCCGAGGAATTGTTGGCAGGCTTTCGCCGTACCAACGCTCGCTTCTATTCGGGGCGCAGCATCGTTAGGCGGATTGCGCGCTCGCCAGTGCAGGTGTTCTGGACGCTGCCGCTGAATGCCGCGTATGCGTTGGCGCTTCGTGGCTCGACGATAAACCAGGAAGCTTCTGCGCAGTCTTCACGATTACCGAAAGCAAGCCTGGGAGGAGCAGTCCGGCTGAGACAGGCTCGCCTGAAAGCGTTTGCGTAAGAATCTCTGCCGCCGCTACGCGGCTCAAGGACAATTTCCTGCGTTACCCAGGACTCCGCTTCGCTCCGTCCTGGGCTACAATGCGTTTCCACCCCTTCGGGGTTCGATTCTTGCGCCTGAAGTCCACCCGTCGAGGCGAGAGGTGGTATCTTCGCAGGGTGCACTGACAGGAGCAGCGCTACCTAAACCACTCTGCGGGACGAAGCTATCAGCAGCCTGTGAAATGTTCGAGCGTCAGCGACGCACTCAATATCCCATGTACCGCAGGGCGGGGCGGATGGTGATGACCGGCGGCGTTGCGCAATTGGAAGCGACGACCTGGTACGCCTGATACGCGATCGACGTCCCCGCCGCAGCGTGAATCGGGAGAGGAATCGAGTAATACATGGTACCTAACGTTCCGCTGACGTCGGCATTTCCGATGGTAGTCGCTGAAGCGGTAGTACCGCTCTGAAAGGTCACGTTGTTGAGTCCGGTTGTCTGGACGTTGGTGTCGGCGTCGGTCCATTCCAGTTGCAGACCGATCTGTCCCTGGCTGCAGCTTCCACCCGACCCTGCCGTAGTCACGATGATCTGCGATTGAAAGCTGAAGGTCCCCACGGCGGCCGGTGTGCTCATCGTGATTTCGTTTCCCAGGTAGCCGACCGTGGTGGTAGTGGCGACGCTTTGCGGCCCCGAGAAGACCGGCCCTCCTGCGCTGCCGGGTACGCTGGTAATGGTTCCGTTGGTCTTCGCCGGAGAGAACCGCAACGCGGGAGTGATATTCAGCACGCCTCCGCTGGTTTGCTGAAGGTCGGTATTGGTCGTGCCTCCGGAAGTCAAAATGCTCCCGCCATAGATGCTCAGCACAGTGCCCTTTTGCGCGGTATAGCCAAAGGTCGGCACGGGCTGATTGGTGGTGGCGATGCACTGGGTGTTGAAGACGTTGATCACGGTGGTCGACGCAAGAAGCGTTGGCGTCCACACGCAGTGCGGATAGGTGAGGTTGGTATAGCTTCCGTTCGAGTCGAGCACCGAGTCGTAGATACTGTACGTCCCCGCCGGATCCGACATGGTGACCAGGTCGAAGGTCGTGTTGATGGTCAGGTTGTACGCCTCATAGCTGGCGCCGGTCTCAGCTACGTAGATGCCATCGGCATTTCCATTCATGGCCACGTTGCGCACCACCGCGTGGACGAACGGATGGTTGTGGCCCGGGTCGGCCGCTCCCCACACCGAACCGAGGCTGGGAGTTGTGCCACCTGTGTTGGTGATGGTGAGGTCGGCGGTCGTGCAGTAGCTTCCCGCTCGCACTACGGGATAAGAAATTGACGCCGAGCGATAGTTGCTGGTGATCACCGTCGAGTACTTGCCCGATCCCAGCAGATTGACGCACGCCGTCGTTCCGCCCAGGCTCTGATCGAGCGCGCTGGTGCCGAGATCGAAAGTTCCCGCCGCCAGATGCACGCTATCGCCGTTCGTCGCCGCTGCAAACGCCGCCAGTAGTGCGGCCCCGCGCGCTGCATTCGTATTGCTCGATGGGAAATAACTGCTGGCCGGTCCGTTGGTGTGGGTAACGCAAACCGGCGCGCTCCCGCAACTGTTAGCCATCGGAACCGCATCGGCAGTATTCACCGGCGCCGCGACCTTCACCTCGCCGGCAGTGCCATCCAGCACGTTGCCCGCGGGCACGGCGACGGTGTTCGTCGTGTACGTCAAGGGAACGTTGCCGATCGTCGTCGAGGCCCCCGATCCGGTGAATCCGGCGAGATAGCCTCCGGTGCCCGACCCGGTGATGGTGCCTTGCGGCGCAGCCGATCCGGCGCTCGCCGCCGAGTTGCTGCCGTTGGCCAGCACGAAATCCGAAACGCTCTTGCCGCCCAGCGTCTCCGCTTCATGCGCCTTGAAGGCGTAGGGCACGCTGACCATCATCACGCGCGGCTGCGCAGCTTCGCCTTGCACCTCGACCTCCAGCCAGCGCTGCTCCTGCTGCGAGAACAGATCCCCGGGCAGGCCGGTTGCGGTCGTGCTTCCCAGCAACACGGTGTAATTCCCGTTGGCGTCGGTGGTGACGTTCTGTGTCTCCATCCAGACCGGCGCACCGCCGTCCTGCTGCTTGTAAATGGAGAACGTGACGCCCACGGTCGTCGCAGGAAGCGCAGCTCCCGCGGCGTCCTTCAACGTCGCGCTGTAGCGAATAAGATTGGGAACGGCGCTGGTGGCCGGCTGTTGGGCCGGACTGATGGCGCTCAGTACCAGCAAGCTGAATAGGACAACAAGAACGCTGACGTGGCGCATCAGGCGCTCCTTTCGTCGAGTGGATTGGTTGGGGACGTAACAGGCCAAGGGTTGCCAGTGGGATCGCCCGCAAGTATTTCGCGCCACGGCGTACGGTTTGTCAAGAGTTTCTGACGGCCGCCCGGCGATGTCATCCCGCGATCCGCCAAATGATTTCGAAGGGGACGCTACCTGCCAACGCAAACCCGCAATTCACCATCTAAGCCTAATGGATAGGAGTCAGTCTCACTGGCCACTAGCCACTGACCACTAGCCACTGCTTCTGGAGGCGCAATGTCCTGTTCCCGGCGCTTAGTACTGATTCCCCTGCTCCTGTCCGCGCTCGCGCTGTCGGCAGCGGCCGATGACCACGATGTCCGCATCAGCATTCCCAAGCGCACCAAGCCCACGCCGGTGCAGAAGCTCAATCAGGACGGCGTCAAGGACGTCCAGAAGCACGCCTACAAGCGCGCCAAAGCTCTCTTCTACAAGGCGTACCTCATCGATCCCAACGATCCGTTCACGCTGAATAATCTCGGCTACATTGCCGAGCTCGAAGGCCAGGCCGACCGCGCACAGCGTTATTACGATCTGGCGCAGGCGCAGGGTTCTGACGCCGTGGTCTACAAGTCGACCGAGCGCGCCGCCATCGGCAAGCCCGTCGACCAGATTGCCGGCATGGCTGCCGACAGCAAGATGCAGGTGAATCGCATCAACGTCTACGCGATTGGGCTATTGCAGAGAGATCAGGCTCCGGAAGCCGACCTGGCGCTACAGAAGGCGTTGCAGCTTGATCCGACGAATCCGTTCACGCTCAATAATCTCGGCTACGCGCGCGAAAAAGAAGGCGAGCTCGAGGACGCCTACAAGTACTACTCGCAGGCCGCCGGTCAGCACTCTGATACGCCGATCGTGGTTACGGTCAACAAGAACTGGCGCGGCAAAGGCATCAGCCAGATCGCCGAAGGCAATGCCAACAAGGTTCGCAATCTGATGGATCACGAGCAGAGCGTAGTTGCGCAGGTGGCGCGCCTGAACACGCGCGGCGTCGCGGCCATCAACCGCAACGATTACAAGCTGGCGCGGCAGTACTTCGAGAAGGCTTACGAGCTCGACAAACACAATGCGTTCGCGCTGAACAATATGGGCTATCTGTCGGAGATGGATGGCGACCGCGAGACCGCCGACTACTATTACGACAAGGCTCGCGCCGCCGATCAGTCGAGCATGAAGGTCGCCTACGCCTCGCGCAAAGATGTGGAAGGCATGAAGCTGTCGGCCGTCGCCGGTGACAGTGATGATGCGGTCAACAAAGCTACCGAAGAGCAGGCTGCGCTGCGCCGCGCCGAAGGCGGGCCGGTGGTGCTGCGTTATCGCAACGATCAGCCGGTGATGGAGCCGGCGGCTCCCCCTAAGCCGCTGCCCGACAATCCCCGGCCCGCGCCGACTGCGTCCGAACCGAGCGACAATCACTTGCTGCAGCCATTGCCCGAGAACGAGCAGCCGCCTGCCGCTCCCGCGCCCAACAGCAACGCGCAACCGCCGGCGTCTCAGCCTCCGCAAGGCGCAGCGCCGGCGAACTCCAATGGCGGATTGCTGATGCCGCTGCCCGATAATCAACAGCCGCCCGCCGCGCAGCCAAATCAATCTGCTCCGCAGCAGCAGAACCAGAACCAGTACAACGTCCCGCGTCCGCCGCAATCGCAATCGCAGCCGCAACCGCCGGTGGTTCATCGTCCGCCGCAGTCGCAGGATCAAGCGCCGGCGAATTCCAATGGCGGTCTGATGATGCCTTTGCCCGACGACCAGCAGCCTGCGGCGGCCAAGCAGCCGCAACAGTAGTCGCCACGACGCTATTCGCTTTTCGCCGGAGAGTGCTTTTCAGGGGCTCTCACACTGAGCTTTACAGACATGTTCGATGTTTTCCGCAACAATTTCCGTGAGGGCAGGATCTGGAGCAATTTGCTCGACTCCAGTCATTCGCCCCCTGCTTCCTGGACTTAACTGAATCTGTCCCGGGCTCCGAGGTCGATGTCCGCGGCTCGCTCTCTTCGGAAAATTCAGCTGCGACCGATTACTGCTTTAGCGATTGCAGATAGGCCACCACGGCTTCTGCGTCCTCGCGGTTCATGTGGTATGGGGGCATGGGAGGCCGCGCCGGCTGTCCGTTCGGCGCCAGGCCGGTCATGAAGAACTGCACGGCTTTCTCGGTGTCCCAACCGGGAAGTCCGGCGATGTTGGGTGAGGTGTCGGCCCAGATGGGAACCGGCATGAGCGGCCCGAATTCCAGCTTCTTGCCTTGCAGCCATTTGTCCATGACGAAGCCGCCGGTCATGGTGAATGGAGTGTGGCAGTCGCCGCATTGGCCGATGGCTTTCACCAGATACTCGCCACGCGCGATCTGCGTCTTACTAGCCGGCGCAGCGGAAGTGCGATCCGCGAGTAGCAGACACAACACTGCAGCCGCTGCCAGTGCCATCACCAGGTTCTTCATTCGGGTCTCCGTGTTCTATCCAAATGCCGCCATCGCCGCGACAGTCCTGTGCCCTGATCGGATCGGCGGACTGATTGGGCGTGAAAACAAGATCGTTGGGATTGTGAAAAGTTGAAAGATTGTGACGGAATCGGAGGGCGAAGTCAATGGACTGACTTTCAGGGTGGAGCACGCTTTACAGACCGCTGAAAAAAGTCGTCGCACGTGCGCTTTTCGGGTAGAGCTGACCTTCAGGTCAGCGTCTAAGCCCTTTGTTTCCTCGTCTGAGTCGGCTTTAGCCGACGGCACAGGAGGTCGATGACGACTTTTTCAGCGGCCTGTGAAGTTGGCTCGGGAGAGAAATAAACGGCCTATCGGCACGACTGAAGTCGTGCCCTGTTACAAAGCGCTTGCAATCCGAGTTTTTCAGCGGCCTGTAAAGCCGGCGCTTCTGTCCTTATTTTCAACGGCACCGCTGAAGGGGTGTCCCACCCAACGTCGGTTGAACACAATTTCAAACTGACCTATTCCCTTCTCCCTACAATATTCCTACCCCCTCATCCGTCTACAGAAGTGGATGAAGGACGCGGCGAGCCTGGAGCGAATGGCGATCGAGCAGGACCAGCGGATCTCCGAAGTGGTCAAGCGGGAGCGATCCCGGCTGGGCAACTTCATCCGTCGCCGTGTCGCCGATCCGCGCGATGCTGAAGACATTTTGCAGGACGTGTTCTACCAGCTGGTGGAAGCCGGCCGCCTGCTGACACCGATCGACCATGTCACCAGCTGGCTGTTTCGCGTGGCGCGCAATCGGATTATCGACCTCTTCCGCAAGAAGAAGCCGGAGAGCTTCAGCGACGCTGCGATCGAGGATGAAGAAGGCGAGCTACTGCAGCTGGAAGACATGCTGCCTTCGCCGGACGCCGGGCCTGACGCGGTTTATGCGCGCAAGGTGCTGTTGGGCGAATTGGAAGCAGCTCTGGACGAGCTGCCCGACGAGCAGCGCGAGGTGTTTGTCGCGCACGAGCTGGAAGGATTCAGCTTCAAGGAGATCGCGGCGGAAACCGGTGTGAGTGTGAATACGCTGCTCTCGCGTAAACGGTATGCGGTACTGCATCTGCGCGAGCGGCTGCAAAAGATCTACGACGAGTTCAGGGAAAGATGAGGACATGCACATGATCGAGAAATCGGTAACTCGAGTATTCAAAGTGATATTGGGAATCTTTATTGCGGTGGTCGTTATTGGCGCTGTCGGCGTGGGTGTGCAGCAGCTGTGGAACTGGCTGGCGCCGTCGCTGTTTGGCTGGCGCATGATCACCTTCTGGCAGGCGGTGGGCTTGCTGGTTTTGTGCCGGATCCTCTTCGGCAGGTTTGGTGGACACGGGTTTGGCCCTCGCCATTTCCGCCGCCGCTGGGCGGAACGCATGGAGCACATGACTCCTGAGGAGCGCGAGAAGTTTCGCCAGGGCATGCGCGGGCGTTGCGGATTTGGCGGAGGCGAGCCGGCGGCGCAACCTAAGGCTTGAGCGCGGGAGTTGGTTCTGCCTCAGAACGTCGCGCAGGAGCGAGTGACCAGATTGGGGCGTGCATCATCTGCACGCCCCTTGTTTTGGCTGCGACTTAGTCGGCCGCAGGCATTGCTTTCGGTAGGTTGTTTGGATCGAGGGCTGGTACCGGGTTCTTAGGATGTTGCAAATCCGGTATCAGATCGTTCGAGGCTCCCCCCGGAGCCCGCTGAATGCTCGGATACTTGATGATCGTCTTGTCAAAGTCAGCAAGTACCACGCTGTAGAGCCCTGCTGACCACCCGTTATCCTCGCCGGCGTACCTTCCGGGCGAAGTTCTCAGACCGTTCATCTCGCCCTCGGCTCCGTTGAACACCATGTCGTAGCGCTCAAAGGGATCCATGGTGAGGTTGTACACGGCCGGGATAGAGCCTAGACTCTGCGTCGGACCCAGCCAGGAATCCTTCGCGGTCCACACGAACTTCCATGCGATGTTCAGCCACGGTTGGTTCGTGTCGCCAGCCATATCGACGCGGATGGCATTGAGATATTCGCCATTGATGTAGACCCACGACTTGCGCGCCGAGTGCGGAGCCTTGCCGAGAATGTACGAACTGTTGTCAACGCTGTCGAAGTAGATCGGCTTGCCGTTGTTATCCTTCATTTCGCCGGTAGGCGGAGGAGTGATGCCCGCCATCGCTGCCAGAGTTGACCAGCAGTCGATGTGCGACATCATTTCGCCGTAGGTTGAGCCCGCCGGAATGTGGCCGGGCCACGTCATGATGGCCGGTACTCGCCAGCCACCTTCGAAAGCTGAGCCTTTCTCGCCGCGGAATGGGGTGGTTCCGGCATCCGGATACGCATCGAGCCATGCGCCGTTGTCGGCGGTCAGAATCACGATGGTGTTGGGAGCGTACTGGCGAATGGCATCCAGCACTCTACCGATATCGGCGTCCATCTCCATGAGCGAGTCGGAGTAATCGCCGAGGTGCGACTTGCCGCGGAAGTCCGGGGCGGCATTCGTCGGGTTGTGCATCTTGATCCAGTTCACATCCATGAAGAACGGCTTGCCGCTCGTGGCATGGGTCTTAATATAGTCGACGGCATAGTCGGCCTGTCGTTCGTCCATGGTCGCCATGTAGTCGTACGTGATGGTGGCAACCTGCTTGGCAGGCTGGCCGGCCACTCCTTCCCATTCGCTCAAGTTCACAACCGAGTCCCACGCCTTTTGGAATTCCGGGTTGTACGAGGGAAACCAGGGATGAAACCACTTGGAAGTGTCAGGGTAGGAATACACGCCGGCGTAATAGGCGGCGAATTCTTTCATCTCATCGAAACCATGATTGGTCGGGTAGGCCACCGGCTTGTCGCCGAGGTGCCACTTGCCGGAGAAGTATGTGGTGTAGCCGTTCTTCTTGAAGAACTCGGCAATGGTTGGGGTCTCGGGCTTGAGGTAGTTCTCGTCGCCCGGGGCAACCACGATGGACAGTGCCGAGCGGATCGGAATGCGTCCCGTAATGAATGAGGCACGGCCTGCGGTGCAGCTTGCCTGGCCGTACCAACTAGTGAAGACCGCACCCTCTTTGGCCATCTTGTCGATGTTCGGTGTCGGGTGGCCAAGAGTTGCGCCACCGTTGGAGTAGGCACCGAAGTCATTCCATCCAGTGTCATCCGTCATCAGCATGACAATGTTGGGTTTCGTGTTTTGAGCTGCGCTTGGGAGCGTTCCACCAGCCAGCATGACGCTGGAGATGGCAAGCGTACCCACCGCGAATTTTCGTATTCCTGCTCCAAGATCCATACTTCTCCTGTTCTGTTCCTGTCCTGCATACTCGTCGCAGGAAAGGCGCACACTGCCTTGTTAGTGGACGCCGGTCACTGGGGTGGGGGGAACTGCCATTTGTGCTAGTAGGCAGCTACAGAAGTGCCAGAACTCCGAGCCGATGGTCTCTTGTTTCGAATGACTTGATGTAATAGCCGGAAAAACTGAATGGAGTTTGGGAAATCACACTGTAGTTGAAACTCGTCGGCAGAGGGAATTCGCGGGAACTGGTGTAATGTCCCATCACGCACGTAACCCAGTCGGAGCACGCCCTACCCTTTGATATAGTTGCCAGCTATTACAAAACCGAAAGGCGATGCGCACCGCGGTCGCGCGTGAGCCAATCGCACGAGGACTGGCGAATGAGCCGATGGTTGATTGCTGTAGTGTTGTTGTCCGGCGCTTGTGTGGCGCAGACTCCGCCGCCGAACGATACCACCCCCTTCATCAGCGTGCACGCGCCGGTCATCGTCTTGAACCATGTGCGCGTGATCGATGGCACGGGGGCGGCGGCGAAGGAGAATCAGTCGATTGTGATCTCTGACGGCAAGATTCAGGCGGTCGGATCGTCAGGGACGGTGATGATTCCCGCCAACGCGCAGCAGATGGACCGCACGGGATACACGGTGATTCCCGGACTGGTGGGGATGCACAATCACCTCTACTACACCAACTCCTACTCCGTGCAGCTCACTAAGGGCGAGATTGAGGAGCCTGGATTGGCGATTGTCGAGCTGCCGTTCAGCGCGCCGCGGCTGTACCTGGCTGCAGGCGTTACGACGATGCGCACCACGGGAAGTCTGGAGCCGTACACCGATATCAAAATTAAGGAGAGGATCGATGCCGGGCTGATGCCGGGGCCGAAGATTGATTTGACCGCTCCTTATCTTGAAGGCAAGCCGACGTTCTTTGCGCAGATGCATGAGCTGACCGGTGTGGACGATGCCAAGCGCATGGTCGATTACTGGGCGGACGAGGGCATGACCTCGTACAAGGCTTACATGAACATCACGCGCGATGAGCTGGCAGCGGCGATTCAGGAGGCGCACGCTCGGCACTTCAAGCTGACGGGACATTTGTGTTCGGTGACGTGGCACGAGGCGATCGCGCTGGGCATCGATGACTTCGAGCATGGCCCGGTGTTCACCGATACGGAATTCGTCGGCGACAAGAAAGTGGATGAATGCGCGCGCGGCGGCAAGAGCTGGATGACGTTGGAGGTGAGCGGTGCGCAGGTGCAGGGGTTGATTCACGAGTTGATCGCGCATCATGTTGCCGTCACCTCGACGCTGCCGGTGTTTGAGGCAGTGGCTGCCGGGGCGGCCCAAGTTGCAGACGCGAGTGCTCGATGCCATGGCAGCTGAGTCGGAGCAAAGCTATCTGGTTGCGCGGGCGCGCATTCCGCTGGATACGCCGATGACCGCCGTTGTTCAAGAAGGAGCTGGAATTCGAGTTGGCTTTCGCGAAGGCCGGAGGATTGTTGCTTGCCGGGCCCGATCCCACAGGCAACGGCGGCGTGCTGCCGGGATTCGGGGATCAGCGCGAAGTCGAGTTGCTGGTGGAAGCGGGATTCACGCCGGTGGAAGCGATCCAGATCTACACCATGAATGGCGCAACCTATCTCGGACAGCAGGATCATATTGGATCGATCGCAGTAGGCAAGCAGGCGGACCTGGTGCTGATCAAGGGCGATCCGTCGAAGAAGATCGACGACATCGAGAATGTGGAGACGGTGTTCAAGGACGGAGTGGGATACGATTCGCAGAAGCTGATCGAGAGCGTGCGAGGGCAGGTGGGGATTCGGTAACGATTCCTTAGCGTGGGGAAGCGTGGGATCGGCGCACCAGTTCTTGCAGGGTGCTTTCGGTGCAACAGCGGCAGGATTCGGGTCCAGCCTTGGGATCGTGCTCGACGCACATGGGGCGGAAGGCGCAGTGCCAGAACGTCTCTCTGGCGGCCAGCAGCCTGGTCTTCATCGCCGCCTGCCTTTGAGTAAGATCCCTTCTCAAGCAATCCTCTGCGCCGCGACCTTCGCCATGATCATACAACGAGCGGATGTGGGGCAGACACTGCCAATATTGCGAGGCGGGTAACGCCGTGCACGGGAAGTCGAAATATTCAACTTACGGCGTGACCTGGTAGACCACGCCGCATCCGCCGCAGACGGGCGAACCGCCGTCATAGGTTGTGCCGTAGACAACGCCGTTGCTGTCGATGATCGGGGCGCCCATAGCATTCGAGCCATCGGTGCCGTCAGTGAAATCGTGCAGGCTGGTGAAGGTCCAGCCGTTGCCGGTTGGGGTGAGTTTGAAGACGTTGCCTTGGCCATAGGCGCCGTCGCCCCAGGTCGCACCGTAGAGATTGCCTGCGCTGTCGCGAGCCACGCCTCCGAACGGTCCCGCTCCTGATCCCGGCAGATCGTAAATCAGAGTGAAGGTCCAGCTCCCACCTGAAGGAGTGAGTTCAAAGACCGTCCCGCCGATGTTGGCGTCACTGCCGGCGGTGGCGCCGTAGAGGTTGCCGGCGGCGTCCGTGACCAAATTGCCGGAGGGTGCGGAGCCATCACTGCCATCTTTGAAGCTGTAAATCGTGGTCTCGGTCCAGCCCGATCCGGAAGGCGACAGCTTGAAGATTGTGCCGCAGCCGAAGCCGCCGCAGCCGTGCGACCCACCGGACATCGCCGCGCCGTAGAGGTTGCCGGCGGAATCGAAAATCAGCGGCGAGTCGGGATTCGCGCCATCCGCTCCGCCGGTGAAGGTGTAGAGCACCTGATAGGTCCAGCCCTCGCCCGAGGGCGTCATCTCATAGACCACGCCGTAGCCGGAGCCGCCGTTCACCACCGCGCCGTACATATTCCCCTGACTGTCGAAGACGACTCCGGATTGCGGATTGCCGCCGTCGCTGGCGCGCTTGAAGTTGTAAAGGTCGGTGGCGTTCCATGGGCACGATACGCTGCGGCAGAACTCCGCGGGCGGCTGCAGGTTCATAATCGTGCCCTCGCCGCCGGTTCCTCCGCCGTTCATGCTGACGTAGAGGCTGCCGTTCGGACCAAAAGTAGGAGCGTCCCAGGGAAAGTCGCCCTTCACACCACTGCCCGAGTCGAACAGCTCGTTGTAGACGAAACCGGAGCCGGTGCGCTTGAGCTCGTACACGTTGCCGGGAGTATCCTCACCACCCCACGCAGTGGTTCCATAAAGGTTGCCGCGGCGGTCCATGACCAAGCCGCCGATGGCGTGCGCGGCACCGCTGCCGCCAGTGTAGGCGTAGACCACGCTGAAGGTCTGAGCATGCAGCGAAGCGGCGCCAAAGATTGCCAGGGTTAAGGTGGCGGCGATAGCCCAACCGATAGCAGTGGCGCAGGGACGAATGTTCTTTAGCATCGCGATCTCCCTTCGATCCAGAGCGACAGCGTGAACTGGAGTATCGAACACCCTACCGCATAGGCGCGGTGGGCGAAAAGACCTTACCCCGAGCCGAGACCGTGGTTGTCACGGATTCGTCACCAAGATGTAAAAGATGACCAGGGGTGGACGCGAGGGCGAAGGCGGCGAATTCCCGTATTGGGAATCGAAGATGAAATCGGGACAGGCGGCCTTCCTTTTTCGTTGCGGCTTGCCGGAGCACGGGATAAAGATCAAAGGTTAGAGCCCAGGCTGATTCTTCTGCGATTCCCAATTGCGCCCTAGATGAGTGGACAAAGCGGCGGCAGGAATGATCGAGCTGCCGCCGGCTCACCGTCCCCGGTTGTCGAGCCTCGAACGACTCCAACTCTTCGCATCTTTCGATCGTCGCAAGCTGATCCCAGCGAGGTGATTCCATGACAGATCTACGGACTCACAGATCGTTTACTTTCGTCCCGTCGCAAAGCGGCAAAGGGAGCGGTGTCAAGAAAGTAGTTTGCCGGCGATGGCATGCATCGTCGTGTTTATTCTGTGCCGCGGCAGCGATTGCCGCGCCGGCGCAGAGCAGCTTCTTCACAACGCTGGTGAGTTTCGATGAGAGAAACGGCTGGCAATTGCGACGGCGCCTCTGATCCAAGCCACGCGACGGCAACTTCTACGGGATGACCGAGACTGGCGGGGACGGGGCCAGGGCATGGTTTTCAGGATGACCACCAGCGGTACGCTGACCACTCTGCACAGCTTCGATTATGGAGACGGCGCCTACCCTAGAGGCGGGCTGTTGCAAGCCGGTGACGGAAACTTCTACGGAACAACGTCAGCTGGGGGAACGGCGGTGCTGGTACGGTCTTCAGAATCACGCCCAGCGGGAGCCTGACCACGCTGGCCAATCTCTACGTCGATATCGGCCAAAATTCTTCCTCTGCGCTGGTGCAAGACGGCGACGGGAACTTCTATGGGACAGCGCCAGAGAGCGGAACCTATGACGCTGGCACGGTCTTCAAAGTTACGCCGGCGGGAAGCCTGACCACGATGTACAGCTTTTGTCCGTGGACGGGCTGCGCGGACGGCAGCACCCCTTACGGCGGGCTGGTGCGAGGACGTGACGGAAACTTCTACGGGACGACCGTCTGGGGCGGTGCAAGCGATAACTGTGGAGGTTATGGCTGCGGCACGGTCTTCAAGATCACCCCGGAGGGCGGACTGACCACGGTGCACAGCTTCGACGGCTCGGACGGCGACACACCTTATTCCACCCTGATGCAGGCCAGGGACGGGAACTTTTACGGGACGAACTATACCTTCCTTGTCAGGATGACCCCAGGTGGCACAGTGACGACGCTGAACGGCGAAGGAAACGCCGAGAACGGATGTGTGGACCAACTGGTGCAAGCCGCCGACGGGAATTTTTACGGGACAACTGTGTATGGCGGGGCGAACACCTCTGGCACGGTGTTCAAGATGAACCCGAGCGGCACGGTGATCACGCTGCATGTCTTCGACGGTTCGGATGGTAACGAGCCTAGGGCTGGGCTGGTGCAGGCCGGGACGGGTTGTTATACGGGACAACCTCCGCCGGCGGAAGCTACGGCTACGGAACGGTCTTCCGCATCGGCGTGCCTCATACATGCGCAACCTGCCGTCCGTGAGTTGACGCGGAGTAGAGGAGGTCAATCGAACAGCAAGTTCTGTCCGGGAGAAAAACGCGCTTACTATGTTCCGACGATTCGCGCCTTCAGGTGAGTGGCAAAGCTACGGTAGGACGATCGATCTGCCGCCGGCTCACCGTCCCCGGTTGTCGAGCCTCTTACGACTCCAACTCTCCGCATCCTTCGATCGATCGCAAGCTGATCACAGCGAGGTGGACTTCGATGACAAATCTACGGACTCATAAATCTGTTTACTTCGTGCAATACGCACAAGCAGGCGCAAGGGAGCGGTGTTCAAGAAAGTTAGTTTGCCGGCGATAGGTGTGCATGGTCTGTTTGTTCTGTGCTGCGGCAGCGATTGCCACGCCGGCGCAGGGCATCTACTTCACAACTCTGGTGAATTTCAACGGAAGGAATGGCGGTGGCACGTCGGCGGCGATGATTCAAGCCAGCGACGGAAACTTCTACGGAACCTCTGGGGGCGGGCGGTATGGAGATGGCATAGTCTTCAGCATGACCGCCTCGGGAACTCTGACCACGGTGTACAGCTTCGACGGCTCAAATGGCTACAATCTGTTCGCCGGGCTGGTGCAAGGCAGCGACGGCAACTTTTACGGGACCACCACCCAGGGCGGAGCGAATGATTACGGCACCGTTTTCAAAGTCACGCCCACCGGCACACTGACCACGCTGTACAACTTCTGTCCGCAAAACGGCTGCACCGATGGCTATTACCCTGAAGGCACGCTGATACAAGGTAGCGACGGGGATTTTTACGGAACAGCGGGGGGTGGGGCCAACTACTGCGGGTTAAACCAATGTGGCGTCGTCTATAAAATCACCGCCGACGGCGCATTCACAACGTTGCACAGCTTCGACGGCTCCGACGGCGACGTGCCTATCGGAGGGCTGGTGCAAGCCAGCGACGGGAACTTCTACGGGACGACCAATGCGGCTGGCGCCTATGGCGATGGCACGATTTACAAAATGACTCCCGCAGGTGTGCGTGACCACACTCTACAGCTTTTGCTCCCAACCGAATTGCTCGGACGGTTGGGGCCCCTGGGACGCGCTGGTCCAGGGAAGCGATGGCAATTTCTACGGCACAACCTACGGCGGTGGTAGCCTAACCTACTGCAACAACGGCGAGCAGCCCGGTTGCGGTACAGTCTTCAAAATCACGGCCTCGGGCGTGCTGACCACGCTCCACATCTTTTGCGCTTCACCTCCTTGCACGGACGGCCACGGACTTTCAGCCGGACTGGTACAAGCGACCAACGGAAATTTCTACGGGGCAACCGGCGGCGGTGGTGGGAGCAATGGCCAAGGCTCCGGCACGGTGTTCGAAATCACTCCTACAGGCACCCTGAGCACGCTACACGTTTTCGATTATGCGGACGGCGGAGGCCCCGTCGCTGGGCTGTTGCAAGGCGCAGATGGGAATTTCTACGGCTCGACTGTTGAAGGCGGAGCCTATGGCGTTGGCACCATCTTCCGGATCGGATCGGCCGTCGTTCCCCCGTGCGCAATCTGCCGGCCGTGAACACGAGATTGCCGTGCTCGAAAGTCCAAACGAAAAGGGTGCCGCGTAGCACCCTTTCACGATTCATAACTCTTGAAACGTTACTTCCCGCTGGCCTGGAAGCGTTTGTTGACTTCCGCCCAGTTGACCACGTTCCACCATTCTTTGAGATAGTCGCCGCGACGATTCTGGTACTTGAGATAGTACGCGTGCTCCCAGACGTCGTTGCCCATGATGGGGTAGAAGCCCTGGCTCATGGGATTGTCCTGGTTGGGAGTGCTCATCACCAGCAGCTTGCCGGAATTGTCGCGCACCAGCCACGACCAGCCGCTGCCGAACTGCTTCAGGCCGGCGTCGTTGAACTTCTCCTTGAAGGCGTTGAAGTCGCCGAAGGTGTTCTTGATGGCGTCGGCGATGGCGCCGGTGGGATCGCCGCCGGCATTGGGCGCCATGATCTTCCAGAACATGCTGTGATTGACGTGGCCGCCGCCGTTGTTGCGGACGGCGCCGCGAATCGCTTCGGGCACGTTCTCCAGGCCTTTCAGCAACTCTTCGCCGCTCAGCTTCTGCATATCGGGAGCCTTCTCCAGCGCGGCATTCAGATTGGTGACGTAGGCCTGATGATGTTTGTCGTGATGCAGGTGCATGGTTTGCGTATCGATGTAGGGTTCCAGGGCAGCGTAGTCGTACGGCAGCGGCGGAACTTCATGTGCCATTCTGTATCGTCCTCCAGTTGGCGTTGATGCTAAGGATTATTTCGTGGATTCAAATGCGAGGCGAGACCCACAGTTCGCCCCGTCAGAACATTATAGTCAGTTGCTGGGGATTAGGGGCTAGCTGCCGGCAAGCAGCAGGGTCCTAATTCTTGCCTATAACATTCATATCTGCTTTCGATGTTTAGCCATTAACCTGTGCCAAAGCGTCTCTCCATCTCACTTGAACCAATACGGCGTCTGCTTGGCCCAGGTTGAATCGGGATAACGTGCGTGCAAAAGGTCGAACGCCTGCTTGCTGATCGTTCCCGTCTGGTCGTCGCTGCAACCGTAGCGCGTCGCTCGGACCACTAGATGCAATGCCTCGGGCAGGCGCTGATCGTCAGGATGCGCCTTCGCCCACTCCAGAACTATGCGTCCCATGTAAACCGGTCCCGGAGCAAGAGCCGCGAGCTTGCTTCGCTGATCGTCGGCACTCGCGCGCTCGGCTGCGGTCAGGAATGACGGGAACGGCGGCGGCACCACCGGCACAGGCACAGCTTGCTTTCCCGTCGCAGGATCGATCGGAGGGCCGTTGCCGTAGGACACTGTGCCCGGTGGCAAAGCCGTGGTGGGAAACTGGCCCCCGCACCACCAATTATCGCGATATTCGTCGATGTCGCCAAACTTGGTGTTGCGCAACGCGCCGCCGGAGAGGAACGGCGTCATGCCGGGGAAGTGCAGCATCGTCCAGGTCGCCGCGAAAGAACGCGCAGGCACTGAAGTAGAGGCTTCGTATGCTGCCAGGTAATCGCGCAACTCGGGATGCGCATCGACGGTTACCGCGCCGACTTTCTTGGTTGCGGCAGTGTCGCCGACAATCGCAGCCCGCGTCCACGTCGCGATCGCGATATTGGAACGCAACTCCGACGGCAGCACTGACTCCGGTCGCGGCTTCCGTCAGCAGCGAAAGTGGCAGCCGCTGGTTGAAGATGGTGACGGAATCGGCGTCCAGCAGCTTGGGCAGCGGCTTGGCATCGACATCCTGTGGGTAAGACGTTTCGGGGCAGCCGGGGCAGTCGAGGTAGTCGTATGCCACGTACTCCACCGGCGTGCGCGGGGCGTATTGCAGGAACTGATGGAAATCGGCAGCGACCGCGAAGCGCTGCGCCAGAAGCAGATTGAACGCCGACAACGGGCCTTTCTCGAAGCGCGGCAGGTTGGCATCGAGCAACTGCCGGGCATCCTGCTGCTTGCTTTGTTCGATCAGCAACCGGGCCCGCTGATAGATCGCCATCTCGTATGCCGGAGAACTTTGCGGGATCGCAGCGGCTACGTCGGCGAGCGCTTTGGCGTTTGTTCCCTGGGTCTTGCTTAGTGCCGCCATGAGCCACGCCGTTGATTTAGTCGCGTGCCAACGTTCGAGCGCATGAGCCAGCGCTTCAGAACTCTGCTGCTCAAAGGTCAGCACCCAGTCGGTGAGGTCATCGAGCAGCCCGCGCTCAGCCACGCTCTTACGCCAGTCGTTGAACTTCGGCGAATTGATGCCATTGCTGCTCCGCGCCTGCTTTTGAAGGATCCACTCGAAGTCGGTGAGATCCTGTGCGATGTCGCTCGCCGGAACGCGCCCGCCAAGCTGCTGCGCCACGTCGTGCAGGCGCTGCTCGGGATGCAACCGCACTTCCACATAGCTCAGCAGTTTCTGCGACGCGGGATGGATGGCCGCCATCGACGGGTTCTTGAGAATGCTCTGAAGTTGCTTCTCTGCCGCCGTCATCTGCTCGACATTGAAGCGCGGAGCATCGTCAGGTGTCGCGTTCCCGTTGCTGGTGCCCTTAGGTGCGGTCAGCGTCGCCTCGCGAATGTAACAGCGTGCGACAAGATACGGCGCCCACATGCGCCAGGGCGATTCGCGCTCGTCCGCGATCTGCTGGAACTGTTGCGCGGCGGTTTGAAACTCGCCAGCGTAAAAGTTCGCCGACGCAATCTGATACTGACGGTCCTGCTTCAGAACCGCATTCTCAATCGTGGCAGCGGGAGGTATGCGGGGACGCAACTCGGAGGCACGTTCCGGCGTGACCGGCAATTGCACCACCGGCCCGCAGTTATCGAACACCGTGTCCTGCGCTCGCACCCAATCGCGCACCTCCGGACTGCCCGCGCCAAAGGTCTTGATGAGGTTATTCGCTGTATTTGCGGCGCTCAGGAATGCATCGTCTGCGCAGTTCAGATACTGATGCCACCCACCCTGGACGACCCTGTAGGCGTCAATATGGCTAGAAGGTGGGAAGTAGCTTGACCCCGGTATCGCACCGCTTCGCGCTTTGTTCCAGGTAGCCAGCGCGGTCTCGCCTGACGACAGATGCGCAAAGTTCGGCGTCCAAGCCTGCACGAACGCCCTTTCTTCCTCCTTGCTTAATGGCTTGCCTGCGAGATACCGGTACGCGACGACGAGATAGGTGCGGTAGTAGGTGGGCAGGACGATCCCCAGCCTGCCCTCCGCGAACAGTGCCAATGGCGCATCGGGACTTCCGCGCACCGTAAAGACCGGCTCGGGAGAGCTCGTACCACAGGGAAAGATGTTGACGGGCGTGAGCAACAGCGCCAGCAGCAAGATCGCAGCTGTAATGCAACGGCCAACAAGAAGGCGACGATTCATGGCGTCCGCTTTCCGTGCCCAGCAACGATCTTCCGCTCACGTCTCGAACAGCGAAACGGGGGCACCCGCCTTGGGTGGGATTCGGTTCGAATCGTTTATTGTGCTCCGCTCGGTCCGTTCGGAGCAATCTCAGCAGTGTTGACTCTCACCAGCTTCTCCAACCGCGAAAGTCGCTCTTGTAAACTCGCATTCTGCAATTGCAGTTGCTGCCGCAGAGTCTCGATCTCCTGCTGCTGAGTTTTGATCTGCGCCTGTTGCGTAGCGACGATTTCCGATTGCTCCTCCGCGCGGCGGTATTGCTTCTGCACTTCGTTCAGCAGCATCGTGCTCAGATATTGATAGCGCACCGAGTACGGCTGGCCATCTGTTGTCATAGGCGACGAGCTCGGGATAGACCTTCGCCACTTCTTCGGCGATCAGGCCGTATTGCAGCGTGCGCTCGCCGTTCTGAGTATTCGGGTTTGTAGAGGAAGGTCACGGGCCGAAGCTTCATCAGAGCGTCAGTCGTGTCACCCATGTCGCGCACTTGTTCTTTGAAGCGTGCTGAGGAACTGGAAGTCCCAAGCTGGCCCTCGGAGTTGATATAAACCGGAATGCCACTCGACGAAGTTGAACCAAAGATGCCCGCGACATAGGCGGCCGTTTGGTGCACGTCACCGATGCGGATAGTGTACGACTCGCTCCCGGAAGAAGGACCCTCGTTGGCGATATACACATCGTAGCTTCCAGTGGTGTTGAGGATGCCGGCATCATAGCCGTAGAAGGTGTTCAGGATACCGGTAGTGTTGTTGTAGCCGGCCTGAAGGCCGAAGAAGACGTTCTCGGCGCCGCTGGTGTTGCTGTAGCCGGCATTGTAGCCGAAGAAGCTGTTTTCGTTACCCGTGGTGTTGCTGTAGCCGGCCTGGAACCCGGCGAGCACGTTGTCGAAACCCTTTCCCGCCACATCGTGCGCGCCCGCGCCCACACCGACGAACAGATTGTCATCAGCGGCGCTTCCGATGCTTAGAACGGTGTTGCCGCCAATTCTGTAATTCATGGCGGCGTTGATTATTCCATTAACATCCAGCTTGACCGCGGGTTTCGTGGTACCGATTCCCACGTCCCCAAGCGTCTGGTACATCACCGAGTCCCCCAGCGCACTCGATGAAGTCCAAATGGGGATGTAGTTCGTTGTCCCGCTTCCCGTCACCGTGCCGGCAGGGAGGACGGGCACAGCGGTTGAGGCCGAGTTGTCGGATTGTTGAGCGAGTACACCACAACCGCACACCAGGATGGTCGCGAACACAGCTACGCTGATTCGACGCATGGGCGTTCCTTTTCGAGCCAAGTTTTTGTGGGAGCCGTACAGCCAGGGCCGGAGATTGAAATTCTGCCCGCAGTCAACAGCGTTGTCAATTCCTAAATCAGGTTCAGGACAAGCATTCAACCGATAGGCGACGATGCAGCCTACCTGGCGCGCGACCTCTGTGACGAGTGTTCGCCGCTAGCGGAACGGATTCTCGATTTGCAGATCGCCGAACTTCTGCCCGTCGTGCAGGTCTTCCGTGTAGAGCAGCTGGCATTCGCCTTCCATCGCTCCCGCAACAATCAGCGAGTCGTACCACGAGAGACGATGCCGGCTTTGCAGATGCAGTGCCTCAGCGTAGAGAGCATTCGAGGAATTAATCGCCAGCAGAGGACGGAACACCGTCGCGAGATATTGTTCAGCCTCGGGCAAAGTCATCGGTGGAGTGAAGCGGCGAAGCGCGACATTGAAGAACTCCTGCACAACCTGGTAGCTGACGATGCCATTGCGCGTGGCGATCGCCTGCCGAATCAGTTGCGTCGCGCGCCGCGCCTTCGCCGACGAGTGTCCTTCCAGGGAATACACAAAGAGGTTGGTGTCGAGAAAAAACCTAGCGCTCATTCATTTCGTCCCGCGTGTAGGGACCGCCGGAACGGATGTGACGCAGCCGCCGCATGAGCGCGTCGAACTCGCGCTCGTCTCCCGCCTGCGCGGTGAAGCTCTGCAGCCATTCGCGAAAGACGGCGTTTAGCGTCGTGTGCTGGCAGCGGGCGATCAGCCGGGCGCGCTCGATCAACTCCTCATCAGCGCTGAGGGTGATGTTCTTCATACGAGAATAGTGTACACGAAAATCGTGCAAATTCTTTTCTTAGGAGCATGGTTCGGGGGTGTCCATGCGAATTTCAATAGTGTGTCATCCCGACCGAGGACTTAAGTCCGAGCGGAGGGACCTGCTGTCTCTGTCCTTGGCAGGATCTCGAAACTTTAATCGGGCCAGTTCCCGCCATTCAGCTGAGAGGTCTTCCCATGTCGGATTCTCGAGTTCGACGAGAGCAACCTTCTTCTCACGACGCCAGCGTTTGATTTGCTTCTCTCGGGCGATAGCCGCTTGAACCCATTGGAACGATTGGTACCAGACCAAACGGTGGATCTTGTAGTCGGTCGTGAATCCGCCGAAGACGCCGCTGCGGTGTTGGCGGATTCGTACGCCAAGATCATTCGTTACGCCGACGTAGAGAACCCGCGATTTACTGGCGAGAATGTAGACGTAATATCGGTGCTCCATGCAGCCATGATCCGTGATGGGGTGCCAGGAATCTGTGAGCCAGCGCACCTCATGGGATGACAAGAGTGATGGGCACTGCGCACGGACAGCAGGTCCCTCCGCGCGGGCTGAAGCCCTTGGTCGGGATGACACATCACAAAAATTCGAGAAAATTCGGCTTAATGGCGAATCGTCGTCTTCAGCCCATGAAGACGAGCGAGGTGCAATCCGCCGAACGAAACCGACTAGCCCTTATAGAGGGCCCAGTGTCCCAGCAGCAGGACGGCGATGCCGAAGAGGATTCGGTAGACGATGAAGACGGTCAGCGTCTTGGTTTGCAGGTAGCGGATGAACCAGGCGATGGTCGCGTAGCCGACCAGTGCCGAGACGATGATTCCGACAGCGAATGCGGTGGAACCAGGTGCGCTTTCGCCTGCGGGCAGACCGTGTTTCATCACATGATGCAGCTTGAAGAGCGCCGCTCCGCCAATGATCGGGGTGGAGAGCAGGAAGCTGAAGCGCGCGGCGGCTTCGCGGGTGAAGTTGCGGAAGAGGCCGCCGGTGATGGTGATGCCGGAGCGCGAGACGCCGGGGATCACGGCGAAGGCTTGCATCACGCCGACGGTCAGGGCGTCGCCCAGGCCGATCTGCGGCAGCGGCTTCTCGAATTTGCTCATGCGCTCGGCGATCCACATGATGACGGCAACGACGATGAGCATCGATGCGACGAGCGCAGGCGCGCGGAAGGTGGTCTCGATATGCTTTTCCAGCAATGCGCCGGCAAGTGCGGCGGGAATGGTCGCGGCGATCATGAACCACAGCAACTGACGCTCGCGTTGCTCTTCTGCCGGCGTCAGATCGCGCACGTCGTCGCGGACTTCGGAGAAGCGAACGACCTTGCCGCCCAGCGCGGCGCGGATGATCTGGATCCACGTCCGCCAGAAGTACAGCAGGATGGCGAAGAGCGTGCCGGCGTGCAGCGCGACGTCGAAGGTGAGGCCGGGATCGGGCCAGTTGGCGATGCCGAGCCGTGCTGACGAGCCAGGGCACGAGCGCAAGATGAGCGGTGCTGGATACGGGCAGAAATTCGGTGAGCCCCTGCACAATGCCGAGGACGATCGCTTCAAGAATGGGCAAATTATTCCACCGTGATGCCCCAGGTGGGCATTTTGTTCGTCACCATGTATACCAGACGGTCAGCCCGGCTGGACCAGTCGGTGTCGTTGGGGTATTGCGCAATTAGCTTCTTGGCGAGCGCGAGCGAACGTTCGGACGACTCCTCAGCTTTCTTCTGGTTGTTGCCGGTGGTGTAGATCTGGATCAGCGCCGAGTAACGCCACGCGGCTTTGTAGAGCGCTTCGGGCGTCTTGGGCGATTGCGGATGCTCGTCGGCGTACTTGACGTACATCGCCGCTTCCGTCTCCGGACACTTGGCTTCGGCTTGCCAATCGCCGCACAGCTTGTTGTCGATGAGGTGATAGGCAGCAAGATCGGCCCACTTGGTGTGCGGATATTTCTTCATCACCTGCCTCATGAAATCTTCGTCAATCTGGACATGAAGCGCGGGATCGCGTTCTTTGGCCGAAGGGCGCGAGGCGGCATCGGCGGCTTCGAGCTGCCAGCGAATGTCGGCGGCGCGATACGCTCCCTCGGCAGCCAGCGGCGACTGCGGAAAGAGCGCGGGAATGTGGCCATAGAGACGCATGGCATCCTGCGCGGCGTTACGGCGGCCACCGCGCTTGCTGGCTTCGAGCTCGGAGTCGAAGGCCTCGCCGAAGAGAATCTTGTCGCCGTCCGGCGTCGAGCTCAGGATGATGCCCTTGTCCTCGACCCAGCCGGTGACGTTGCGCTCGACCTGGGTCTCGGGATCTTCTGGCGCGTAGCCGACGCCGACCGTGCCCATCACGTTGGCCCAGCCCTTGGAACGCTGCATCACGGCGACTTCACGGCCGCGGCCGATGTTGGAGAGCTTGGCCGAATCGGTGCTGGGGTCGACGTAGATGACGCCTTCGCGCAGCATGACACCGCGCTCGATGGTGGCGAAGGCCGGCAGGCAGGCGAGGACGACGAAGCAAAGCAGTCTGAGTTTGTACGACACGGCGATACTCCTGAGCTACTTGGACTCGGAATAACCATAGCGGATAGCGCTGGTTAAGGGGAAGCTGCCGTCCGCCGCGCCGTACAATGGCTGTTCCATGAGCGTTGGCGAAAATCTCGCGATTATTCACCAGCGGATTGCGCGCGCGGCGAAAAGGTCGGGCCGAAATCCGGATGACATCGCGCTGATGGCGGTGACGAAGACGCAGCCGGCGGCGCGGATCGTCGAGGCATACGAGGCCGGGCAGCGGTTGTTTGGCGAGAATCGCGTGCAGGAGTTTGCCGAGAAGTTTGACGCGCTGGAGAAATTGCGCGGCGCCGAGAAGGCGGGGTCGCCGACCAGGCCGGCTGTTGGACTTGTTGGAGCGCAGTTTCACATGATCGGGCATTTGCAGTCGAACAAAGCGACGAGAGCGGTGGAGATTTTTCATGCGGTCGACTCGGTGGATTCGGCGAAGCTGGCCGAGCGGCTGAACGCGGCGGCGGAAAAGCTGGGCAGGACGCAGGACGTGCTCATCGAGATCAACATCGGCGGTGAGAGGGCCAAGACCGGGATTGCACCGGAGTCGGCGGAGCTGGAGGAGATTCTGACGGGAGCGCCGGAGTGGAAGAGTTTGCGGATTCGCGGCTTGATGACGGTGCCGCCGTTCAGCGAAGACCCGGAAGGCGCGCGGCCGTACTTTCGGCGATTGCGGGAGCTGCGCGATCGCCTGGCGGCGCGACAATTGCCGACGGTTGGGCTCGATCAGTTGTCGATGGGGATGTCGCACGATTTCGAGGTGGCGATCGAGGAGGGCTCGACCTGCGTGCGGATTGGGACGGCGATTTTTGGGGAGAGGAAAAAGCAGCTGTGAGCTATGGGCCGTGAGCTATGGGCCGCGAGCTACGAGCCACGAGCTGTGATCGCAGCGGCGTCCTTTGGCTCAGGCGACAAGCGTTACTGACTGTTCAGCGAGAGAACCGGCAGCTAGCAAGGGCTAGCTCATAGCCCATGGCCCACAGCTATCTTTCATGATCACAATTCGCGACACTCCCGGCGGCGCGACGTTCCAGGTGCGAGTGCAGCCGCGCGCGAAGAGGAATGCCATCGTCGGAGAAGTGGGTGAGGCGCTGAAGCTGGCGCTGACGGCGCCGCCGGTCGAAGGCCGCGCGAATGAGGCCTGCGTGAAGTTTCTGGCGGAAGTTTTGAATGTGGCGCGCTCGTCAGTTACGATAGCCGCCGGCGAGAGCAGCCGGAACAAAGTGATTCGCGTGGCGGGGCTGACGGCGGAGCAGGTGCGAGAGCGGCTAGCCATGAGCCGTGAGCTGTGAGCCATGAGCGGTGAACCGCAGATCCCTCCGCGCGGGCTGACGTCCTTGGTCGGGATGACACGTCTGATGTATGAGAGGGACGACGACAGGTGACAGCTCATAGCTCATGGCTCACGGCCCACAGCTGCTGCCCGATAGCTGACTGACAACTGACAACCGACAACGATGACTTTTTCCCAACGCTGGCACGACATTCGCACCGGATTCGAGCGGCCCTTCTGGGTTGCCAACTTCAGCGAGCTCTTCGAGCGGCTCTCCTACTACGCGGCCTTCGCTTCGCTGGCGCGCTACCTGCACGAAGTGCTGCATTTCCCGACGCAGCAGACGAGCACGCTCACCGGACTGTTCGGCGGGCTGGTGTGGTTTCTGCCGGTCTTCGGCGGAACGCTGGCCGATCGCATGGGATTCCGGCGCGCGCTGTCGCTCGCGTACATCATCCTGAGCTGCGCGTATTTTCTGCTGGGATCGCTGGGCGCGCCGTGGCTGGCGCCGGTTCGCAACAACGTACCGCTGGTGGTGCTGGTGACGTTCGTGCTCGCGCTGCCGGCGCTGGGCGTGGCGCTGGTGAAGCCGAGCGTGGTGGGCACGACGGCGCGCGCGTCCAAAGAAAACGTTCGCTCCATCGGCTATTCGATTTACTACACGCTGGTGAATATCGGCGGCTTCTTCGGCCCGATCGTCGCGTCGTATGTGCACAAGCACCTCAGCGTGGAGAACGTCTTCCGCACGGCGGCGCTCAGTGTTTTCCTGATGTTCATCGCGGTGCTGATTTTCTTCCGCGAGCCGCGCAAGCATGACGAAGTGGAGACCGCCAGCCTGGCGCAGGCCGGGCGAAATTTCTGGACGGTCCTCACCAATCCGCGCTTCATGATGTTTCTGCTGATCTTCACCGGCTACTGGATCGTCTACTGGCAACTGTTCCTCACGCTGCCGCTGTACATCCACGCGTACGTCAGCGCCAGCGCCGACACCGAACTGCTACTGGCGACCGGGCCGCTGGTGGTGATCACGCTGACCATCGGCATCAACCTGCTGACGCAGCGGATGCATGCGCTGGAGGCGATCATCGTGGGCACGCTGGTGACATCGCTGGCGTGGGTGATTCTGATTTTCTGGCCGACGGTGCCGGGCGTGGTGGTCACGCTGGTTGCGGTCGCGCTCGGCGAGATCACGCAGTCGCCGCGCTATTACGAATACATCTCGCGACTGGCGCCCTCGGGACAGCAGGGGACGTACATGGGCTTCGCGTTTCTGCCGCTCGGGATTGGGTCGCTGATCGGCGGGCCGTTTGGCGGATGGCTGCTGCGCCACTTCGGCGAGGAGAAACATCAGCCGCAGATGATGTGGGTGGTGATCGTCGCGGTGGGATTGGTGACGGCGATGTTGTTGTGGGTTTACGACCGGATGGTGGGAAGAGAAGCAACTGGCAATTAGCGACTAGCAATTAGCGACTAGCTGCGAGCTCTTTTGCTTAGGTTGTGCTAACGCCTGATAACAACACCTGCCATATTTCACGTGTCGCAAGCTGTGCGGCCGTGCGTCCTACGACAGCTTGGCGTATTCCGCCTTGGCTTCTTGCAGAATGGGGATGTCCGGGTCGGCGTCTTTCCACAGCGCGAAGAAATCCTGATAGGCGGTGCGGCTCTTGGCGCTGTCGCCTTCGAGAGCATACGCGCGGGCCAGGCCCAGATAGGAGAGCGGGTACTCCAGACCGGAAGGATCGACTCCACGGTGATCGAGCACCCGCTGGAATTCTGCCGCCGCCTCCTTGCCTTGCTTCATTTTTAGATAGGCGCGTCCGCGATCATAAATGGGCATAAGACCAGCGAAGGTACCGAGCTCATAAGGCTTGACCTTCTCCAGCAGCTCAATGGCCGCCGCCGGTTGGTCCTGGTCAATCGCGATCGCGGCTTGCAGCCAGGGATCAACAATTCGGTTGTTGACCGTGTCGTCGGGATATTCCTTCTGCAAGTCAGAGAAGATCGCCTGCGCCTCGCGGTTCGAGCCGGCATAGGCGAGGCTAAGAGCTGCGGCCATCCTGGTCAGCTTGTCAGGGCTAAGCGCAAGGGCCTGCTTCACTTTGGGAGCCACAGCCGACTTGTTTCCCAGAAACAGTTCTATGTTCGCATCGCTCAGCAAGGTCTGGGCCGCGGATCCTTTCAGGCCTGCGCGCTGAGCTGTGTCAACTAGCTGCCGGTTCATCTCCAGCGCCTTGTTGCGGCGACCGTGGAAGGCCTCAACTGCGGCTTGGGCCGCAGTCATGAAAGTCTCTGTCGGCCGCCCTTGTGCCCATTGCACCTGGCGCTGCATTCCCGCCGCGTCTCCTTGAATGACAGCGACATAGTAAAGCGCAATGTGAACTCCAATCTGGTCCAATTTTTGCGCTGTAGCTTTCTCGATAATCGCTTTCGTTTCGTCGTAGCGGTTGAGGTCAAGGTAAAAGAAGGCCAGGTTCCCGTAGGGAAGAAAACTGGAGGGTTGCAACCGCAACGCCTCCTGGGTCTGTTGTACCGCCTCATCAAGCTTTCCCAGGATTCCGTAAATGTTGCCGAGCGAAAGAAAGGGCGCGTAGTCACGCGGATACGTTTGCTCCCATAACTTCAAGGCTTCGATCTCTTGGTCGAGGTCTCCAGTCACGATGAAGTGGTAGCGCGTGGTGATATACATCTTCTCCCGTTCGCTGGCTCGCTCGCGGCGCTCGTAGGCCTGCTTCATATATTGCACGGCGCTCTCGCCCTCACCGCTATTGTGGTAAATCTGACCTAACCGGGCGTAGGCTAATGCAAAATTAGGATCGAACTCGATCGCCTTCTTGTAGAACGGTATGGACTCGAACTCGGACTTTTGCCGTTCGGTCTCGCCCAGGTGGAACATCTTCAGGGCTTCCAGCGACGAGGTGGTTGCAGCCTCCAGAGGCGTGTCGAATTTTTGAATGGAGCCGAGCGATTCTCCCAGCTTGCCGCGTAAGCTGGTGGCAGCTTTGTCGAGCGACTTTAAGACTGCTTCTTTGTTCTCGGCCTCGGCCTGCTCATGGGCAATGGAATCTCCGGTGCTGCAATTCAAAGCTTGCAAATCGATAACGTAGTGGCTGCCAAGATTGGAGATGGAACCGGCCAGCATCGCCTTAACCCCGGCACGCTGGCAGACTTCACGCGCCACATCATTCGTCAGCCGCTCATCCGGAGAGCGGCCCATGAAGCCCAGTGTTTCCCTCACCCGCTGTTGAGAAAAAATATTCAGGAACGGAGACTGCTCCAGTTGCACGGCTAGCGCCTGTTTGAGCGTGCCATCGAACACCGCGTCACCGGTGGTGTTGGTGAAGTCGGCAAGCAGGAGAGTGTCTTTTTCCGTGAGGGCAGGCTTGCGCTGCTTGTAAGAGTAAAAAGCTATGCCCGCAATCACGACCGCCAGCAACGTCAGAGTAGCGGGGACAAGCCAGCGTTTTCGCGCGGGTGCCGCGAGCGCAGGAGAACTGGCCTGGGCCGGGAGTTGTGTCGAAACTGCGGAGGAGGCGGAGCCCGAGCCCGGCGCTGCCACCACCGCACCACTCGCAGCCGGTTTCGCCGCCGCTGCCGCTGCGAAGGACGCCGGCGCCGCTTCGTCGGTGGCGGCGATGATGCGCCGGCTGGAATCGGTATCGCGCTTCAGTCGCTGCAACTCGGCACGCATATCCGATGCATGCTGGTAGCGCAGGTCACGTTCTTTCTCCAGAGCCCGATTAATGACGTGCTCGAACTCCACAGGTAAATCGGGATTCAGGCGCACCGGTGCGGTAGGGGCTTTGTGGAGGATTCCGTCGAACAGTGCGGCCGAGGTGTCGCCGCGAAAGGGCAGCTGGCCGGTCGCCATCTCGTACAACACCGCGCCAAACGAAAACAGATCGGTGCGGGCATCCGTGTCCTTGCCCAGCGCCTGCTCCGGGGACATATAGGCAACGGTGCCCAGCGCCGTTCCCGGACTGGTGAGGTGCTTCTCGTCGACAGTGCCGGTGTTGCCCGATCCAGCCAGGCTGACGGAAGAGTTGGGCGTCACCTTCGCCAAGCCGAAGTCCAGAATCTTGGCGTGTCCCCGATCGGTAACGAAAATGTTTGCCGGCTTGATGTCACGATGAATGATTCCCTTGGCATGAGCCGCATCGAGCGCGTCCGCCATCTCGATTGCCAGGCTCAGCAACGTCTCAAGCTCGATGGGTTTGCCGGCTATCTTATGTTTCAGCGTCATGCCGTCGAGGAATTCCATGGCAATGTAGGCTTTGCCAGCTTCCTCGCCGATGTCGTAAATCGTGCAGATGTTGGGGTGATTGAGTGCCGACGCGGCTTTGGCTTCCCGTCGGAATCGCTCTAGAGCTTGGGGATCATGAGCGACATCTTCGGGCAGGAACTTGAGGGCGACGAAACGGTCGAGGCGAGTGTCCTCCGCCTTGTAAACCACGCCCATTCCGCCGCCGCCCAGCTTGCTCAGGATGCGGTAGTGGGAGATAGTCTGGCCGATCACGTGCGCGAATCTTAACGTGGGTCAATGGGTACGTCAACGAAAACTGGGGAGTTGGTGTCGTTCCCGGCTGATGGTTGGCGTTATTCCCTTATCACTCACAATCCCTATTCCCCAACCGGAAATCAAAAGGGTGACCCTGGCTGTGGCACAATGGCCTGACCATCCATGACAGCCCAAGGAACGCTACTTCACGGAAGGAATCTTCTCGTCTTTGGAATTGGCGTTTGTGCCGTCGCCTTGTTCGCATGGCCCGCAATGGCTCATGCCCAATCCGCCGGCGCCGTGGCTCAGCCGGCGTCCACCGAGATGGAAGTGATTCTCTTCGTGCAGTCTGCTCAGCCCAACCCTGACAAAAATGCCATTCATCTGGTGTGGGTTCCCCAACCGCTGCAGAAATTTTGCCTCGGCAAAACCGCCCAGCAGTGCGCCAACATGGACTATTGCATCCGCACCACCAATCGTGACGTCAGCATGTGCCGGAACCTCGCCGTTCCTCTCGCGCGCCTGCCTGCCTATCCGCCCGGCATGGTCCCGCGCCGCCAGTTGAGCGTAACCTTCATGCGCCTCACGCCCGACTACTTCGCGAAGCTGCAGGACTTCTATCGCCACGCACCTCGGGCCTCGCTCGAGCACCTTTCCCTCAGTGCCCGCGTCAAGGCTCGCGTCCGCTTCATCCGTAAGCCCGATGACGACGATTTCGATGTGCTTGAGATCCTCGCTGTCGCGCCCTTCTGATGGTTACTTGCCCGGACGGCTATCGAGGCCGAAGTCGCGCTCGATGCTGCGATACCAGGTCTCATCGTCAGCGGCGATCAAATCTACCCACTCCTCGTCCGTCATCTGGCTGCGCCACTGGAGAAAAGGGACGGCATCGGGTCCCACGGGATGGCGCAGTTGCCAGCTTCCGCTCTGCGCAACTTCGACAATTTTGCCGGCGATCACGTCGGGAGGCACTGGAGTCTTGAGTGCAGCTTCATACAGCGAGGCGAAGCGCTTGGTTTGCCGGTAAGCGGAATTTTCGGCGTGCCCTTGAATGCGCCGCGCCATCGCAGTGTCCACAATGCCAGGCTCGACGACGGCGACGCGCACATTGAAGCTCTTCATCTCGCCTGCTAAGGCTTCGCTCAGGGCTTCGAGAGCCCACTTGGAGGCGGCGTAAGCCGTGATCGGCGGACAGGCAATGCGTCCGGCGACCGAGGTCACGTTGATGATGCATCCGCTACGCCGCTGCCGCATGTGCGCGGCTACGGCCTGAATGCAACGAAGCGCGCCAAAGTAATTGGTCTCCATCGCGGCGCGAAATTCGGACAGCGGAAGCTCTTCCACAGCACCCTCGCGCTCCACGCCTGCGTTATTGACCAGCACATCGATTGGGCCGTGGTTCTTGAGAATGCCGGCGATCGCTCCGCTGACCGATTCGTCGGAGTCAACATCCATGGGCAAGACGGTGATGGCCAATCTCTCACGGGCGGCGGTTTCCGCCAGCTCCGGCGAGCGCGCAGGATCGCGCATGGTGGCAAAGACGTTGTATCCGGCGCGGCCAAAGGCCAGTGCCGTTTCGTATCCAATTCCCTTGCTGCTTCCGCTGATGATGACTGATGGCAATCTCGTCTCCTTGGTATCGAGCCGCTTCACTGCGGCGCGACAACGCTCGCACCTGCGCCGGCGTCGGCGCTAAACCAGGTTGCTATTGTAAGCGGTTAGCATAAGCGATCCAGACCGACCGGATAAGGCGAAGCACCCCTGTCGTGGCGATGTTGTGTCGGATCTGCCTCACCGTACTCGATTAAGTTTCACGTCGGCGAAGCGTTGCGTCTTCCCGTTGGCCACGTTGTCGATCAGCCACTGCCAGGTGTCGGTAGCTTTGTCATAGCTGAAGGTTGTGCGTATCTGATCGGAAGCCGAGAGCTGGAAGATGAAGGGAATCGAATCTCCGGCTGGGTTTGCGCGGGCGATCACGCCTGACGACAGACCATCTCCCGACGTTGAATCCAGCCAGAGACAAACGTACTGCTGTGCCTTCGCATCCCAACCGATGTAGATAATGGCTTCGTACGCCGGGCCGCCGCCGGCATTCTTCTCGCGCGAGATTTCGTGCAGCTGCACATACTCGTGGTTCAATACCCACACCGCTTCGACATCGTGCGTGGTTGGTTTGCCGGCGATGGTGCCGCGCAGGACCCACGTGCCGGCCAGATGGTTGAGCAGGGCCGTCGGCGCCGATGGCATCTCCGGTTCAGCCGATACCGGGCCGCAGAACAGCACGGAGCACAACACACAAACCATCCCACGAATTAGACGCATATACGTTCACCTCTCGCTTGGGGCCTGATGCGCTTCAGCGCGTCGATTCGATCGTTTTGTGGAAACTGCTTCCCCAAAGGAGCAAGCTGTCGCGGCGCAAAAACGGCTGGCACGACTGATCAACTCCGGCCCGGATAGCTTACGCTAACGTCTGCTCACGCGCGGGGCTGATTGCGGCCGCGCTGATCACTTTCACTGAAGTGACGATCCTCCTACCTGACTAGAATCGGTTGACATTAACGATTCAATCCGATTAAATCTGTGATTCTGCATTTGCCGGTACAGACACCAATTGAAATCTCCCTCAGGAGGCGAGGATGCCTGCGAAGTTCTGCTGTCTGCGAGGTGTGGTGCTGTGTCTCTTCTTCCTGTATTGGCTACCGGCGGCGGCCCAGGTGACGGTCAGTCTGTCGGGCCACGTCACCGATCCAACCGGCGCTCCGATCACAGGCGCACAGGTGGTTGCCCGCAATGTCAGCACCGGACTGAATCTCAACATCAAGACCGACCCGGCGGGACACTACCAATTCACCGCACCGGCCGGCACCTATGAGATCCGGGTCTCGAAGACAGGATTCGGCTTGCAGGTTCGGAGCGACGTCGTGCTGACTGCCGGCCAGGATGCCACGGTCGACATTGCGATGCAGCGCAGCGGTCCCGACGCCTGCGCCAGCGGCCATGAGTTCCTCACCACCGATTGCACCCTGACGTGGCATGGCATCACGGTGTACGGCGCCTATGACATCGGTCTCGGCTACGTTACCCACGGTTTGCCGGTTAGCGGCTATAACTACGAAGGCGAATCTCTGGTGAACCGGAACGGCTATCAACATCGATGGCTCCCCGCGGTGAATAACCTGCAGCAGACGGGTCTGGGCATCAAGGCCAGGGAAGAGTTTGCGCCGGGCTGGGCGGTGGTGTTCAACGCCAACACCGGAATCAATCCGAATTCCGGCTTGCTGGCCAATGCGCCGGCAACGCAGATCGCCAACAACGGCCTGCCGAGGGCCGGCTATTCGTTCGCCATCGACGGCACGCGCGCGGGCCAACCTTTCAATGACGAAATCTATGGTGGGGTATCGTCCAAGCTTTTCGGCACGCTGACCTTCGGCCGTCAGCGCTCTCTGGGCACAGATTTGATGCTGCAATACGATCCGGCCAACGGCGGCTACGCCTTTTCGTACATCGGGTATAACGGCACCATGGCCGGCGGCGGCGACACCGACGACTCCCGCTGGGACGACGCGATCAAGTATCGCCTTGCCTACGGCCCGGTCCATATGGGCGCGATGTATAAATGGGCCGACGGTGTCGGCGGTTGCTATTCGGCCTCCCCAACCTGGACGGCTGCCAACTGCACGGCGGTATCGGCGCATAACAACGCCTTTGGCGTCGACGTCGGCGGAGCCTACCACAACTTCTCGGTCGATGTCGTCTACCAGCTTTACAACGACGCCGTCAGCGTGCTGAACCCATTGCTGGGGCCGCAGAGTCCGACGCAGCCGTATCAGTCGACCATTAACAGCATCAATACCAACCCCATCACCGGGCCTAATGTGATTGCGACGACCGGCACCGTATATGGCATCGTGACCGACAATCACGGCATTATCGTGGCTGCCAAGTATGTGTGGAATCCCTTCAAGTTTTATGGCGGCTTCGAATACATCTGGCAGAACAACCCGACCAACCCGTTGGGCGTGGGCGCTTCGGACGAGGGCGGTTATCAGATGAGCGGAGTCGAGGACAACAATCTTGATTCACAAAAGCAAGTGAATATCTGGTGGACGGGCGCGAAATACGCTTTCGACAAAAAAACCGACATCACGTTTGCCTGGTATCAGCAGCGGCAAAACACCTTCCGTGTTCCTCCAACCTGCACGGTCACAAACTTCCGCGCCTCCTGCGCGGGCACTCTTAACGAGGGATCGCTCTATGCGGATCATCACTTCACCCCGCGCTTCGACATGTTTGCCGGACTGGCGTATTCCTGGGTGACCGGCGGTCTGGCCATCGCGATACCTCATGGCCCCGGCGTTCCTTACTTCTCCAACAACAACACTGCTCCCACCATCGGCGGTCGTTTCGCCTTCTGATGGTTTCCGTGCGGTGGGCTCGGTCGAGAGCCCACTTTGCCATGGGCTTAGGGAAGATTGGTCGCCCCCGTGAGGCCGAAGTTATCCACGCCCGATGGGCTTCATTCCAGAATGATCGCAATTCGGAGGGCGAAATCGCAGCCGCCTCAATGAGAGCTGGCCGTATACAAGCATGTCCCACCCAAAATATGTCTGCTGAAGAATCCATAATCCGGCATATATTGTGAGCCATCGGAGGACCGGATTCAGATAGTCCGGTCCTCAGATTGTCCAGCTTGCCTGTTTTCACCATTCACGATGCTGAAGGAAGTTCCGTGTCAGAGGAGCGCTCCATGAAAAGCGATAGATTTTCCGTTGGGTTGAAGGCGGTTCTGGTTGTCCTCACGGTGGCGTGGCTTGCGCCCGGCAGTCTGGCAAATGGCCAGGAAAGCGTGCTACACAACTTCCAACCGAACGGCATGGATGGGGCGTTTCCCTCCGCCGCCCTGGTCGCGGATAGCGCCGGCAATTTTTATGGATCGAGCTTTGCCGGCGGCGCCTATAACGCGGGAGCGGTGTTCGAGCTCATCCCGCAACAGGGAGGAGGGTGGACGGAGAAGCTGCTCCACAGTTTTGGCCAAGGTACGGATGGAGCCAATCCGGTGGGCGCTTTGATTCTTGATGCCAACGGTAACCTGTACGGCACAACCAGCGCAGGTGGCGGCCACGCCGCAGGAATGGTATTTGAATTGACACCCCAAAGCGGCGGTACGTGGACGGAGACGGCGCTGCATCACTTTCGTAATGGATCGGATGGCGCTTTTCCCCGAGCCGGCTTGATTTTCGATGCGGCTGGCAATCTCTACGGCACCACCTACGCTGGCGGCGGTCACGCAGTGGGGACGGTTTTTCAGATGACGCCCAACCAGGGAGGCTGGACTGAAAGCGTGATCCATAATTTCGGCAGCGGGACAGACGGAGCACTTCCGCTCGCCAACTTGATCTTCGATGGTATGGGCAATCTCTATGGCACGACCCAGGAAGGCGGCCTTCATAATTTCGGGACAGTCTTCGAAGTGAAGCCGAAACAAGGAGGTGGCTGGACCGAAACCGTCCTGCACCACTTCAACAATAACGGCGTGGACGGCATTTTCCCGGAGGCTGGCCTGCTTTTTGATTCCCGGGGAAATCTCTTTGGCACAACTTTGACCGGCGGCACCCACGGGAAAGGGACATTCTACGAGTTGTTGCCTCAGCCGGGCGGCGGCTGGATGGAGATTGTGCAGCACAGCTTCAGCAACAACGGACTGGATGGAATTAGTCCGTTGTCCAGTCTGCTGTTAGACTCCGCCGGAAACATCTACGGCACCACCAGCACTGGAGGCACGAATGGCTTCGGGACGGTATTCCAGTTCGTGCAGGGAACCATCAACGCCTGGACGGAGTACGTGCTGTATAGCTTCAACTTCAATGGCGCGGACGGTATTTTCCCCCAGGCAGCTCTGATCCGCGGTGGGGACGGCAATTTCTACGGCACGGCCTTCGGCGGCGGGGCCAAGAGTGCGGGTGCGGTATTCGAGCTGGCGCCGCAACAAGGCGGAGGCTGGCTGGAAAGCGTGGCCTACAGCTTCAACTTCAATGGCAAGGACGGGGCTATCGCTTCGGCCGGCTTGATCAGCGATGGCGCCGGCAATTTTTACGGTACTACCAGTCAAGGCGGCGGGTACGATTCGGGAACGGCATTCAAGCTGGCGCCGGCCAATGGCGGAGGCTGGACGGAAACCCTGGTGCACAACTTCGGCAAAGGCCTGGATGGAGCCTCTCCTGCCGGCGGCTTGACCCTGGACAGCTCCGGCAACTTCTATGGAACGACTACGACTGGCGGCACTCACGACGTGGGGACAGTATTTGAAATTTCGCCTAAGCAAGGCGGCTGGACCGAACAAGCGCTGCACTACTTCAACCTGAATGGCACGGACGGGGGTTATCCCTACAGCGGCGTCGTGTTCGATAGCAGCGGCAACCTCTATGGCACTACGCAGGCAGGCGGCACTACCGGCAATGGCACAGTCTTCCAATTATCGCCCAAGCAGGGAGGCGGCTGGACGGAGCACGTACTGCATAGCTTTGGCGGCGTCAACGGCCAGGATGGTATTTCCCCCTACGGCGGACTGGTGGTCGATGCCCACGGCAACCTTTACGGCACGACCAAACTCGGCGGCAGCTTTGGGCTGGGGACGGTGTTCGAGCTGTCGCCCGGCAGCGGCGGATCCTGGGCCGAGACCGTGTTGTTTAACTTCGGTAGCACACTCGGAGCCTTTCCCGTGGCGGGGTTGATTTTCGACGCGTCAGGCAATCTCTACGGCACCACCACATCCGGTGGCAGCTCTGGCGTAGGAATAGTATTTGAATTGTCGCCGCAATCGAATGGCAGTTGGACAGAAACTGTGCTCTACAATTTTGACGGCATCGACGGAAGCGCTCCCTACGGGGGCCTCGCCTTCTTCGGTTCGCCGGCGAACCTATACGGCACAACGAGCTCTGGCGGCGCTAACAATGTCGGCACGGTGTTTGAGTTGACGCCTATGCAGGGAGGCACCTGGAGCGAGACTGACCTGCATGACTTCAACCCGAGTAGCGGCGACGGAAGCACTCCGCAAGCTGGCGTGATCTTCGATGCCGGCGGCAACCTCTATGGCACTGCCGCCGATGGCGGAGCTTATGGCGACGGCGTCGTCTGGGAGATCACGCCGTAAAGAAAATCCGGTTTCAGCTTGCCCCAAAGCAACGAGGTGAAGCGCGGCCTTGCTCGATCGATGCCGACGGAGGTGATGTGCGCTCGGCGATCCTCCCGATATAAGCTAATCCCGCTCGGCGGCGGAGCATTTCATTAGCCCCATAGCCTGATTGCCGCCAATTTATCTTGCAGGCAGCCCGAGCTAAATATTTCTCTGTCAGTCTGTTAGACCGTAATCTTAAATTAAGTTGCGGCTTTCATGCCGAGTGCTATTCTTCGCGGCAACAAATGAGCGGTGAGGAGTAGTCATCATGGCCCAGCAGCGGATTGCCGTCCCACTCTTCGACATCAACTTGCGGATGAGAACAACTGTGCTGATCCTCGCGACGGCGTTCGTGATCGCCGTTGCCGCCGTCCCAGCGGTGCAGGCGCAGACTTACAGCGTAATTTACTTCTTCCAGGGCACGGACACGCACGAGAATCCGACGGCCGGGCTGACCATTGACCAGGCCGGACATCTCTACGGCACGACCTATAACATTTGGGGCAGCGTGTTCGAGATGCGGACGGTTAACTCCCGCTGGCTCTTCTCGACGCTGCTTTCGCTGCCTTCCAACGGCCATAAAGGCCTGGGTCCGCAGGGCGGGGTCATCAAAGGGCCCGATGGCAATCTCTACGGCACCGCCGTTGGGGGAGGGGAGGAAGGCTGCTTGTGCGGCGTAGTTTTCAAGGTGCAGCCACCGGCCACGGCTCCTCGCACCGCTCTGCAGCAGTGGACGGAGACCGTCCTCTACGAGTTCGAAGGTCCCGGTGGCAAGTATCCCGGCTACGGTAACCTGGTCTTCGACACGGCGGGCAATCTCTACGGCACCACCGAGCAGGGCGGCGCCAATGATCTGGGCGTAGTCTTCGAGCTTAGCCCGGTCAGCGGCGGCTGGAGCGAAACCGTCATTCACACCTTCAGCGGCGATGACGGCGCCGAACCTTATGGCGGCCTTACCTTCGACAACGCCGGAAATCTTTATGGCACCACCCACGAGGGCGGTGTACCCGGCTACGGCGTAGTCTTCGAGCTCAGCCCGAGCAACGGCGGCTGGACTGAAACCGTCCTCCACTCCTTTCAAGACACCGACGGAAAACAACCCCAGGGCCAATTGATCTTTGACGCCCAGGGCAATCTCTACGGCACCGCCTATTCCGGCGGTCTCGACGCTACAAGCGGCTCGGTCTTTGAGCTGTCACCCTCCGGCGGCGGGTGGACCTTCGCGGTGTTGCATCTGTTTGATTTCTCCGCAGGCGAAGGAGCCGCTCCCGTGGCGGGCGTGACCATGGGCAGCGACGGGAATCTTTACGGCACCACGCTGGGCGGCGGCAGTGGCGATAATGGCACCATCTACCGCCTGGTCAATGCCGGCGGTTCCTGGACTTACCAAACCCTGCACAGCTTCCTCACGGTAGACGGCGGTGCGCCTTTCGGCGCCGCGCCGTTTGGGGGCGTCACCTTCGACAGCCAGGGCAACATGTACGGAACCACCATCACCGGTGGACAAGGGCAGACCTACTGCACCGGCGGGTGCGGAGTGGTGTGGAAGCTGACGCCGTAGCCGAGACCAGCGAGACGCGCTTTACGGGTCATGCCACGCCCGATGCTATTGCAGGCGGGCAAACTCTTTCCTGGCTTCGATCAGGACAGGCACGTCTGGATCGGCGTCCTTCCAGAGAGTAAGGAAGTCGCGATAGGCCGCACGGGCTTTCTCGCGATACGCCGGGTCTTTTGCAGCCTCAAGCGCGTAGGCGCGCGCGATTCCCAGACGTGCGAGCGCGGCCCAGGGGAAATTCACCACCAGCCCACGATGATCGATGAATTTCTGAAACTCCGCGGCGGCTGCAGGACCGTCGTGCAGCATCAAGTAAGCTTCTCCGCGCACGTAGGCCGGGCATAGAAAGACGGTTGCCAGCGTCGGCTGGCCAAGCTCGACCGGAGTTGCCACTTTCAGCAGCTCGACGGCACGGTCAGGATTGTTTGAGTGCAACGCGAGCGCGGCGCGAATGGTCGGCAGCCAATAGCGCTGGATGAGGGTATCCAGCGGGAAGGATTGGTCGAGATCGTCCGCCAGTTTCTGCGCCTGCGCAACTTCCCCGGCTCGGGCCAGAACCAATGCGGCCATCGCCTGTACGGCGCGATTGGGAGCCAGACGTAATGCCGCCTGGGCATCCGATCGCGCACGCTCCACGTTGCCCGACTCCACCTCGCGCAAAGCTGCGGCCGCTTGATACGTTGCGGCCGACTCCTTGGCGTCGTTGCGCTCGGCAGAATCCATGGCACGCCAGGTCAGATCGCGAGCCTGCTGCAACTTGCCGTACCAGCCCGCGGTATCGGCTTGCGAGGCCAGCACCAGGTCCTCGGTACCGGGCTTGCCTACCGCCGCCGCGGCGAACTTCGCCATCGCCGCCGCATCGCCTTTGAGAAACGCCAGCTGATAACGGTTGGCCAGCAGCGTCTCGCTCTGCAGATGCCGGTCTTCCGCCTGCTGGTAGGCTGCAGCCGCGTCATCGACCCGGTTGAGACTGACATAGGCGGCGCCCAGGTTGATGTAGATCATCGCGTTGTTGGGTTCCAGGCGCACCGCCTCGCGAGTTTCCACTGCGGCTTTCTCCCAATTCCCCAGCGTTCCATAAATGAAGCCGAGGTTGACGTAGGGCGAATCGTATTTGGGATAAGTCTGCTGCCAGAGTTCGAAGACCTGGGCGGCTTTATCCAACTCGCCGGTGGCGAACATGTAGTAGTTGGCCTCGATGAAGAAGCGCTCCCAATCGCTCACCTTGTCGCGCAGGGCATAGGCCTTGCGCACGTTCTCCGCCGCGCGGTCGAGCTGGTTAAGATTGGCATAGGAAAATGCCATGTAGTTGTAGGCGACGGCAAAATTCGGATCGAGCTCCACGGCGCGTTTGTAGAACGGCAAGGGTGCGGTCCAGCCGTTGGCGGCCCAGGTCTTGCGTCCCAGGCTGTACATCTTCAGCGCTTCCAGCGATGGCGTGGTGACCTCGGCCAAAGGCGTGGCATACTTCTGCACCGAGGCGAGGGACTCTCCCAGTTCGCCGCGCAGGCGAACCGCAGCCGAATCCAGTGCGGCGAGTACGCCTTCCTTTTTCTGAGCCTGAGTTTGAGTCTCGGCTAATACGTCGCCGGTATCGCAATTGATGGCCTTCAGTCCGATGACATATTGCTTGCCGACGCCGGCAATCGAGCCGGTGAGCATGGCCTTGCTGCCGGTGCGCTGGCAGATCTCGCGCGTCACCTCCGGCGTTAACCGAATACCGGCAGGACGGCCCATCAGCTGCAGCGTTTGATTCACCTTGGTATCGGAGATCAGGTCGAGATAGGGCGATTGCTCCAGCTGCACTGCGAGCCCTTGCTTGAGCGTGTCGTCAAAGACGGCGTCACCCGTCTTGTTGTCGAAGTCGGCGAGGACGATGGTGTCTTTTTCCGTCAGCCGCGGACGTTGCCTTGCCCTGAAGTAGAGCGCGCCTGCGATTAGAACTGCGATCAGCAGAGATTGCGGAGACAGCAGCCAACCACCATTTCTTCTTGAGCGCGGGCTGGCTTTGCGCATCCGGCCGAGCCTGTTCCACGCTGGAGGCACTCATGGTTCCCGTAGTTGGCCGCGGATAGCGCCCGCTCTCGGTATCGCGCCTCAGTCGCCGCAACTCCGCCCGCATGTCGGAGGCGTGCTGATAACGCAGGCTGCGATCCTTCTCCAGCGCCCGCAGAATCACGGCTTCCAATCCCACGGGAACTTGTGGGTTCAGCTTCGAGGGCGGCTCCGGCTCCAGATGAAGAATGGCGCCGATCATCTCGCCCGAACTTGAGCCCGGGAATGGCATCTTGCCAGTCGCCATCTCGTAGAGCACCGCCCCGAACGAGAACAGATCGGTGCGCGAGTCGAGCTCTTTGGCGCGGATCTGCTCCGGCGACATGTAGGCGACGGTTCCCAGCATCGCCCCCGGACTGGTCAGATGCTCGAGGTCGGAGTCGACCGACTGGGTATCGGAATCGGGAGTGACGGTCGAGTCCAGCGTCAGCTTTGCCAAGCCGAAATCGAGTACCTTGGCGTGCCCACGCTCGGTCACAAAGATGTTCGCCGGCTTAATGTCGCGATGGATGATGCCTTTGGTCTGCGCCGCGTCCAGCGCGTCGGCGATTTCGTCGCCCAGCGAGAGGAGATCGTCGATCTCCAGCGGCCGCCCCGCAATGCGATGTCGCAGCGTCATGCCATCGAGAAACTCCATGGCCATGAAGGTCACGCCATTTTCTTCACCGATGTCATAAATGGTGCAGATGTTGGGATGGTTCAGGGCAGAGGCAGCCTGGGCCTCGCGACGAAGCCGGGCGAGGGCTTGAGCATCGCCCTGAAAGCGCTCCGGCAGAAACTTGAGGGCGACATATCGGTGCAGCCGCGTGTCCTCGGCTTTGTAGACCACGCCCATGCCGCCGCCGCCGATCTTACTGACGATGCGGTAATGCGAGATGGTGGTCTCGATCACGTCAGCCCCTGCTCATTGGATGTGAATCATAGGGCGCGTGCGGGTACACGTCAATCGCCGGGACGCGATTGCAATTTGAAGGGGCGCAGCTTCAGCTGCGCCGTTGCAAGTCTTTTGTTTTTGTCATCACGAGGAGGCCTTCAGGCCGACGAGGGATCTGCTTCTCGACTTTTCAGCAGCCTCTTTAGCCGACGGCACAAACAACCGCTAAGGAGACTCTGATTAAGCGCGGGTTTGAAGGGGACGGCCTTCAGGCCGTCCGTAAGCTCAGCAAAATCATTACGGCTTTAGCCGCTGGGGGCTTTATTGTACTTAATCAGAGTTTCCCTAACCAATCATCTTGCGTTGATCGCCGATGCGGCGCTCGCGTTCGTTGGCGAATCGCTCCACACCCCGGAAAATCGAATCGGGATCGAGATGCGCTTCCGTGATCACGTCCGCTTCCAGGCCGCCGCTTCTCCAGCAATTGTCGAAGTCGGAGGTGAGTGAATACTCATCCGTCAGCGGACCAAGGTTGCGCAGCGGCCACACGCGCCGCGTGCCGGTTGAGACGACCATCAAATCGTAGCGAGCCTCGGGCGGCAGCACGGAATCGCGATAGGCTTGCGGCTGGCGATCGAACAAGTCCTCGCTGATCACTGCGATCACCTTCACGTTGACGCCGGCGGCTTCGAGTTTCGGCAGCACCTTCACCAGATTGAAAGTGGAGCTCGATCCCGAAGCAATCACGTAACCGTGGCGCGGCTTGTCCGGCACGAAATCGCGGATCACGTACAGGCCTTTGGCCGCAGCGCGAAGATCGGTGTCGGCGAAAGTGCTGCGGTCGGCAACCGGGAAATCGGGACGCGCCACTTCGATGGTGATGATGCCCACGTGCGGATCGCGTGCTGCGATTTCCGCCGCCGCGAAATAGCCGGGTGCGACATCGTTGTAATCCCAAAAGCTCAAGTTGATCACCTGACCGCGCGGGAACAGCTTCCACACTTGCGGCGCGAAGATGCCGAAGTGGGTGCGCGCGTCGGCCGCAGTTTCAGGACCGGAGTGCGCGGCGAGAATGTGCAACACGCCAACACGGAATTTGCTGTCCTGATTTTGCTGACTCCAGACCCGCGCCGGAGTGTACATCAGCGGCGTGAACGCTCCGTAGGTGCCGCTCAAAGCCCAAACGCCGGCGAACTTTCTCGGGATCGACGGAAGCGCTTTGACTCACCAGCCCGATGGCGGTGGAAACATTGCCCGCTTCCTCGATGGGCGCTTTCAAACGCGTGCCCAGCGGATTGTCCGTGGGACTGTAGTGTCCCCACAAACTGCCGTGCTCCACGTTGATCGACTCGGAAAGGTCGGCGGCGACGGTGAAGAATCGGCCGTCGGTGACGTAATTCATCCACTTGATGATTTCGGAGATGCCGCGCCGTGCTCCGGCCACTTCGCCCGGTTTCTTGAACAGCGCAATGCTGACTTCTTTTTCTTTGCCGGAGATCGCATTGCGAATCGAGACCTTTTGCGGTTCTTCCGGCAGCGCTTTGACGCGCAGGCGATCGTCGAGGAAGGGATCGGTCGAGGCTGAGATGCGCAACTTCACGTCATCGCGCACGGTGTCGCCGATTTCCACCAGTCGATCGGCAAGGCGGTCGCCCAATCCGTTGCGGTCGAGCAGCGACATCACCACGTCGATGTTGGTCTTGAACTGGATCAAGCGCTCGCGGTTGTTGGTGACCGGGCCCTTGCGAATTCCTTCGAACTCCACGCCGTAATGCTTCTCGAAGGTCGACGCCAGCGCGAGGAAATACTCCGAGTTCATCTTCAGCGCGTAGGGATGGCTTGGGTAGCTGATCAACTGATCGCCGTAGCCGGCGATTTTTCCATCGGCGGCCGCGGGCCAGTAGCCCTTGATGGTCTTGCCGATGGCGACGATGGGACGGCGGTCTTGCGGGTCCACTTCGTCCATGGCCTTCAGCGCCGCGGTTACTTCGCCGTAATCGTTACCATTCGCCAGCGTGAAGACGTTCCAGCCATACGACGTCCATTGGCCCACCAGATCGTAGACCTCGCAGAACTGCGAGGCGATCACGCCGCCAATCTTGCCGCCGATGAGGCAATCGTCGATGCCAGCGTTGTTGTCGGAGACCATCACCCGCAAACGCTTTCCCACTTGCAGCGCCAGCGCTTGCGTCTTCAACTCCTGCGCGTGACCTTCGGTCAGCGCAAATTCGCCTTCCAGCGCGATGATCTTCGGCGAGGCCGGCGCCCCCGCGATGTCCCAGAACGCCGCTTTGCCCGCGGCTGTCGCGATGCCGATGCCCGAAGGCCCGCCGTTCACGTCGTTGGTGACGTCGGTGCTTTCGGCATGTCCCTGGAGCGCACGAATGCCACGGCCTTTCGCTTGCGCGAACAGCGGATTGTCTTCCAGATCGTTGTCGCGCAGCAGCGTCTTCAGCGCGCCCGCGCCGCGCCGAAATCCCAGCGCATCGATCGCCAGCATCGCCAGCGTGCGGGTCGACGTGATAACGCGGATCGCCGGTCTGCTGATACTTGCGATACAGCGCCTGGCCCAGAATCATCCACAGCGCGTAGCAGGTGGGGACCGAGTGGCCCGCCGCCATCATGAATTTGTCGGAGTAAGGATGCTTCGGCCGGCGGTAGTCGTAACGCAGTCCACCGTTTTCAGGACCGGCCAAGTGCGCCGCAACGTTGTACGGCGTGTAGGCCAGCGGTCCGCCCAGATGCCCGGTCTGCGCGTAATTGCCCAGCAGCACCAGGGTCATGCAGGTCATGTAGCCAATGTCGTCGAGCAACGGATCGTACGCCAAAGTTGGTTGCTGGGAGGAAGAAGGGACTGCTTGAATGGTTGATGTCATAGGCGGTTTCAAAAATAGCTTCATCAATAGTATCAATGAAAATAGTCGTCAACGTTGCCGCCTGGCTGCGGCGTGATTTTGGCGGCTAAACCTGGCGGCGCTTTCTGTATTGTCCGAAAACGAGACTCAATTTTGGAAATGCATCTGGTGTAGAATCGGCGCTACCTTTACTCAGGCATTCAGGCGTGGAGACCCGGTAAGTGAACGACGAGGCAAGAACCAGTCTGGCTGGTCGCACGCTGGCCCACTACCGCATCAGCGCCGCAATTGGCGCGGGCGGAATGGGAGAGGTGTACCGCGCGACGGATACCAAGCTGGCGCGGGAGATAGCTCTTAAAGTTCTGCCGCCCGCGATGGCCAACGATCCCGACCGGCTGGCCCGCTTCCAGCGCGAGGCTCGCGCCGTTGCCGCGCTCAATCATCCCAACGTGGTCACGGTCTACTCGGTCGAGGAATCCGATAACGTCCACTTCATCACCATGGAATTGCTCGAGGGCGAGCCGCTGGATCGGCTGATCTCTGCGAATGGTTTGCCGCCGGACCGGATCATTGAAATTGCCGGCGCGGTTGCCGAGGCTCTCGCCGCAGCGCACGAGAAAGGCATCGTGCATCGCGACCTGAAGCCCGCGAACGTGATGGTGACGAATGAAGGCCGGGTCAAGGTTTTGGATTTCGGGTCTGGCAAAAGATGTAGGCAGCGAGACGACAAACGGCGCAACCATGGCTTCGGCCGGCTACACCCAGGCCGGCATGGTGATGGGAACCCCGGCGTACATGTCGCCGGAACAGGTTTCAGGGCGCCCGCTCGACCATCGCTCCGACATTTTTTCCTTCGGCGTGATGCTGCATGAGATGGCAACCGGGCACCGCCCCTTCGAAGGCAACTCCTCGGCGGAACTGATTTCGTCGATCCTGCGCGACAGTCCACCGTCGGTCACCGACGTACGTCCGGAATTGTCTTCCGACATCGCGCGCGTCATCCGCCGCTGTCTGGAAAAAGAGCCGCGCCATCGGGTGCAGACAGCCCGCGATGTCAGCAATGAGTTCCGCGATCTGTCGCGAACCGTCACGCGCCCCGCGCCCGCTTCCACATCAAGCGTGCGTACCACGGTTGCTGCGGACTCTGGCGCGGCCCGCTCCGAGGAAGGCTTCTGGGTCGCGGTGCTGCCCTTCAAATACACGGGCAGCAATCAGGATCTGAAGGCACTGGCGGAAGGCTTGTCGGAGGAAGTGGTCACAGGCCTGTCTCGTTTCTCCTACCTGCGCGTGATTGCGCGTGGCTCGACGGCGAAATATTCCAGCGAATCGGGAGACGTACGTGCCGTGGGTAGGGAGCTCGGCGCACGTTACGTGATGGAAGGCAGCCTGCGCCAGGCGGGGGCCAAAGTGCGCATCGCCGTACAACTGGTTGATGCCGTTACTGGCGCGGGCCTGTGGGCGGAAACCTATGATCGCCCCTTTCAGGCGGATGCGACGCTGGAACTTCTGGACGAGGTTGTTCCCCGCATTGTCTGCACGGTTGCCGACACACAGGGTGTCCTCGCACACAGCATGACCGACGCACTGCGCAATCGCGACCCTGAAACGCTCACTCCCTACGAGGCGGTGCTGCGCAGCTTTGGCCACCACCAGCGCATCAACGAAGCCGAGCACCTGGCCGCAAGAACGGCTTTGGAACGTGCCGTGAAACAGCCTCCCGATCGCGCGGACTGCTGGGCCAGTCTGGCGTGGCTGTATCGCGAAGAATACACACACGGCTTCAATCAGCAGCCAGATCCCCTGGGGCGGGCGCTGGCCGCGTCGCGGCGGGCCCTGGACGCAGGCCCGAGCAACCATCTCGCGCAAGCCGCCCTGGCCTCGACGTTGTTCTTCCTGCACGACGTACCGGGTTTCCGCGCCGCAGCTGAGCGCGCGATCGTCCTGAACCCGATGGAGGGATACACCCTCGCTTATCTCGGCATGCTGATTGCTTATAGCGGAGACTGGCAAAGGGGTTGTGCATTGGCCGACCGCGCGATGCAACTCAATCCCAACCATCCGGGTTGGTATTGGTTCCCTCGGGCTTTTAACGCTTACCGCCAGCGCGACTACCGGGGAGCACTGGAGACGGTACTCAAGGTGAACCTGCCGGGTTTCTGGCGAACACAACTTTTGCTTGCGGCCGCGAATGGGCAGCTGGGCGAACGGGAGACAGCGGGCAGCGCGGTTCGGGAGCTGCTCAGGATCAGGCCTAACTTCAAAGACCTCCCGCGTGACGAGCTGAAAAAGTGGCATGACGAAGAACTGAAGGAGCATTTGCTAGAAGGTTTGAGCAAGGCTGGGCTGGAGATTGCCGATGCCGTGCCTCCGCAGGCGCCGTTGTCCGGTGCAATCCCTGCCCGAATCGCCTCGGGCGAATCCCGCGCCGATGAAGGTTTCTGGGTTGCGGTGCTGCCGTTCAAGTACAACGGTGGTAATCAGGATCTCAAGGCATTAGCCGAAGGCTTGTCGGAGGAAGTGGTCACCGGACTGTCGCGCTTCTCCTACCTGCGCGTGATCGCGCGCGGCTCGACGGCGAAGTTCTCCGGCGAGACTGGAGATATTCGGGCTGTCGGCAGAGAGCTTGGGGCGCGCTACGTGATGGAAGGAAGTTTGCGGCACGCCGGCAGCAAGTTGCGAGTAGCGGTGCAGCTTGCCGACACAATGAGCGGCTCGCATGTGTGGGCGGAGACCTACGAGCGCGCCTTCGATCCGGAAACCGTTTTTGAATTGCAGGATGAACTCGTTCCCCGCATCGTCTCCACCGTCGCTGACGCCCATGGAATTCTGCCGCACACCATGGGCGAAAGCATTCGCAGCAAGAATCCCGAGCAGCTGAGCCCGTACGAAGCGGTGTTGCGCTGTTTCAGTTACGCCGAGCGCGTCTCTCCGGAAGAACATGCGATCGCTCGGGACGCCCTGGAGCGGGCGGTTGAAGTCTCCCCGACCTACGCTTACGCGTGGGCGCTGCTTGCCCTTTGTATTAAGGACGAGTTCGAATCGGGCTTCAACCCGAAACCCGATCCACTGGAGCGCATGATGAAGGCTGCGCGCCGCGCCGTCGAACTCGACTCCTCCGGCCATCGCGGCTATCACGCCCTGGCTCTGGCTCACTTTTACCGGAAAGAGATTCCCGCGTTCCGAACCGCGGCCGACCGGGCAATCGCGCTCAATCCGCTGGACGGATGCAACGTCGCGCACCTGGGCAGCTTCATTGCCTACGCCGGTGAATGGGAGCGCGGCTGCGGGCTGGTGGAGCGCGCTCTGCAGCTGAATCCCAATCATCCCGGCTGGTTCTGGTTCCCGCTTGCGATGAATGCCTACCGCAAGGGCGATTACCAGGCCGCGCTGGGCTACGCGCTCAAAATCAACCTGCCAAACTTTCTCTGGACCCATACCTTGCTGGCGGGAATCTACGGGCAACTTGGCCAGCCGGAGGAAGCCGGCAAAGCGGTGCAGGAACTGCTCAGACTCAATCCGCAGGCCGCCCAGATCATACTTGCCGCGTGGCGGTCGCGGTACGATCCGGAACTCGTGACTCGCCTGCTCGAAGGCCTGCGAAAAGCGGGTCTCGATATCGGTGACGAAGCTGCGCCGTCTGCCGCACTTTCTTCCGGTCCAATCGCAACGAGAACCGCTTCGGGAGAATCGCGAGCTTCCGACGGCTTCTGGGTCGCGGTGCTGCCGTTCAAGCACACGGGAAGCAGCGCCGATTTGAAGTCGCTCGCCGAAGGATTAACGGATGAGATCACCACTGGTCTTTCGCGCTTCTCGTATCTGCGCGTGATTGCGCGGGGATCGACGGCGAAGTATTCGAGCGAGTCGGGAGATGTCCGCGCCATCGGCAAAGAGCTCGGCGCGCGCTATGTGATGGAAGGCAGCCTGCGCCAGGCCGGCGCGAAGCTGCGGCTGACGGTACAGCTCGCAGACACGGTCACGGGAACACACCTCTGGGCGGAAACATACGAGCGCGCGTTTGTGCCCGACGCCATCTTCGATTTGCAGGACGACCTTGTCCCCCGCGTTGTGGCGACGGTCGCCGATCAGTACGGCGTTTTGCCGCGCAGCATGAGCGAGGTGCTGCGCAGCAAGAGCGAAGAGGCTCTGACTCCACACGAGGCCGTACTTCGCACCTTCAGCTACTTTGCGCACCTCACGCCCGAGGAGCATGCCATCGTTCGGCGTATCCTGGAGCGCGCGGTTCGCGAAGCGCCGGGCCATGCCGACAGCTGGGCGATGTTATCCATGATCTATCGCGGCGAGTTTGCCCAGGGATTTAACGCGGGAGCGAATCCCCTCGACCGCGCTCTGGCGGCGGCACAGCGTGGCGTAGAACTCGCCCCCACCAACGCCCTTTGCTATTACGCGCTGGCCACGGTTCACTACTTCCGCAAAGAGATCGTCGCCTTCCGCGCAACCGCAGAGCGGAGCCTCACACTGAATCCCATGGATGGATCGGCCGTCGCCTACCTTGGCTTACTGACCGCCACGACAGGCGATTGGGATCGCGGCTGTGCGATGGTGGAATCGGCCATGAAGCTCAACCCTTACTATCCTGGCTGGTTTCAGATCGCCATCTGGGCGAACGCTTATCGCCAGGGCAAGTACGAGGAGGCGCTGGAGGCGCTCGCTCGCATGAATTTGCATGGGTACTTCCACGCGCAGGCCGCGCGAGCGGCGACACTGGGCAAGCTAGGCCGAAGCGAAGAAGCGCGGAAGGCGCTGCAGGCATTGCTGGCGCTGCGTCCCGATTTCGCCTCAGTGGCGCGGCAGGAGTATGCCAAGTGGTACGAAGCCGAGCATATCGAGCAGCTGATCGACGGACTGCGCAAGGCGGGAATGGAGTTTCCGGAAGATTCGAAGCAAGCTTCCGTCGCCACGTGACGCTCGACGACGTTTTATTTCCGCTACGAACAACGGTCGCCCGAGCGCAACTGAACAAAGCCTAAGCCTATCTCATGAATCCCTGCGGTTTGTGTCAGGGCACGACCTTGGTCGTGCCGAACGACGCATGATGAATGTGAGGGCTTCAGCCCCTGCAAATATCACACAGGGGTTGAAGCCCGGTCTTTATCTGGCCCGATAATGGCACGGCTGAAGCCGTGCCCTGACACAAAGCGATTTATGAGATTGCTTCCAGTCACGCCCTACTCTCCTGCCGGACGAAACCTTCATGCGTCACTGAATTGGCTCGGCTGCGGTGCTACACTTGCCCCGTGGTTAAGGCAATGCCACAATACGCTGCCAGCAAAGATGACGATCCGGTCGAACGAGGCACGCTCTACCTGGTAGGCACGCCCATCGGCAATCTGGATGACATCACTCTGCGCGCGCTGCACGTTCTGAAGGAAGTGGACCTGATCGCCTGCGAGGACACGCGGCAGACGGCCAAGCTGCTCAATCACTACGCCATTCAGAAAGCCCACGCTCAGCTATCACGAGCACAATGAGCTGACGCGCGCGGCTGAGCTGATCGTTCACCTGGAGCGCGGCGACAATGTTGCCGTGGTCAGCGATGCCGGCATGCCGGGCGTCAGCGATCCGGGATATCGGCTGGTGGCGCTCGCGGTGCGCCATCACATTCGCGTGGTGCCGATTCCCGGCGCATCGGCGTTTCTCTCGGCACTGGTTGCCAGCGGATTGCCGACTGACTCATTCCGCTTCGGCGGATTCCTGCCTGCCAAAATCGGGAGCCAGGCGAACCGGGATCGAGGCGATTCGTCATTCTCCGCGGACGCAGATCTTCTATGAAGCGCCGCATCGGATTGTGGAGAGCCTTCGGGATATCGTTGAAGTGCTCGGCGCCGACCGTCACGTAGTCATCGCGCGCGAGGTGACCAAGCTGCACGAGGAGTTTCTGCGCGGCCGCGCCGACGAAGTCCTGGCGCAACTGGAGAAGCGCGGCGAGGTCAAAGGTGAGATCACGCTGCTCATCGGCAAGGCCGACGAGGTTCCCCACGTACCCGATTCCATCAAGTCCGTGGCCGAGCGAGTGAAGGAACTGGTGAAGGCGGAAAAGCTGGACGAGAAGGCTGCGCTGAAGCAGGCGGCCAAGGAGTTCGGCTTGTCGAAAAGCGAAGCCTATCGCGAGTTACAGCGCTCTAAGGCCTGACGCCCATCCGCATTTGACAATCGCGCTGCTACTGCTCAACAATAGCGGGCAAGTTGGAAGTTGGTTGGATCGCAACCACCTGCACCTAGTTTGGAGACCGGCACTCCGACCCAAGAACGTCCAAGGATAAACCTATGGCCCGGATCCTTTGCGTGGACGACGAACCGAACATTGTCTCGCTGAAGTGTGCCATCTTGCAGGCCGCCGGACACCAGGTCACGCCGTCGACATCGGCGCGTGACGCCATCGAGAAGATCGAGCAGAACACTTACGACGCAGTAGTCACCGACTGGCGGCTGGGCGACGCTAACGGCCGCGCCATCGTGCAGGCCGCCAAGACGCATTCCACCATGCCGGTGGTCGTGGTCTCGGGATATGTTGCGGAAGCCTTTCAGGCGGCCGAGCCGCTCGCCGATCTTTATCTGGAGAAGCCGGTCAATCCGGAAGAGCTGGTCACGATTGTCAATGAGTTATTGAAGACCAGCGATCACGCCGCGACGTAAAGAATAAAGCGACATCAGCAACTTGTCATCCCGACCGAGCCGCTTGAGCGGCGAGCGGAGGGACCTGCTGTTTGCCCGCAAAGGGCGGCTCTACCTGAACCCAGGTTAGCCCAAACGAAGGGCGAACCTGGGGCACAAGAGTTTTCACAAAACTAGGGCTTGGGTCGCGGCACACTGTGCAAGAACCCAAGCCCTTTGCTCTCTCGCTAATCCCTTTTGCAAATCCCAAAGTCGGCGTCTAGTGAATCGTCGCCGAACGCCCACTTATTTCCATGCGACCTTTGACCGCGGCAATTGCCGGTTGTGGACGCAATGGAGTGAGCGGAACTGACGCGGTCGCCTGCGCCAGAATCCGGTGATGCACCACAAACAGCGCCAGCTCCAGCCGGTCGGAGACACCGATCTTGTCGAAAATATTTCGCAGCGCGTTCTTGACGACCTGCTCGGTGGTGTAGAGCTGGGCCGCGATCTCGCGATTCTTGTAGCCCTGCACGATGGCGGCGATGATTCGCAGCTCGCGCTCGGAGAGCCGGTTGCGTACGCGCATGCCAACCAGGTCCTCGCTGACTTCGACCTCGGAGGAGTTCGGCCCTTGCAGAAAGGCCTGGCCCTGCGCCAGGCGCCTCACCGCTTCGACCACCATATTGCCGCTGGCCGAGCGGTAGATGACTCCCTGCACGCCCATGCGCATGAAGTCGGAGGCATTCTCGTTGTTGTCGCAGATCATCAGCACGGCAATCTTGCGCCGCTGTGCGACCTCCTGCATCTCGGGGAGCATAGTGATGAAGCCGGTCGACAGAACTACTACTTGCGGACGAAGTTTGTCGACGGCGTTGAGGATGGCCTCGGTTGTGAGCGGCTGGCCAACGATTCGGAGATCTTCTTCGACGGCCAGAACTTTTGCGACACCAGCACGAAAGATCGCCTGGTGATCAGCGATTATCACGTTGATCATGGTTAGGTTAGGAGCCTTCCTGCGTGGCGCAGTCAGTTACTAGCCAAGTGGCATAGCCGGTAACTGATCAGGCGGCACTAACGTTCTTACTACGGGTTACGTAGAACCAAGACGGAGTTATACCACGTACAGAGAAAGATGGAATAGCTCTTAGGTGGAAGTAGTGATTCTGGGGCTACCGGTGAAACAGAAAGTCGAACTGCGGATCCCTCGTCGACTAAGGAGTGTGCTTGAGAACCGTGTCGTCCCCGAGGGGACTCTGGTTCCTTGCCACTCTACCCAGGACTCCGCTGCGCTCCGTCCTGGGCTGTCATGCACGCGCCTGCGGCGCTCTGATTTTTCGAGCCAGCTAGTCCAGGGTCTGAAAGAGAGTATGAGCCTCAAGCTTTCAGCGACGAGTGAACATTCCGGCAACGCCGTATCCGCTGATCAGCGCTATTCCGGCAGCAACAGTGACAAATCTCCAGATGTAGGTTCGCGCATAGTTCTCCACGTCGAGATGCTCGCGAACCGTTTCCTGCAACGACGACTTCAACTGGTCGACCGAATTGTGAATGCGCTGCCGCTGCTCGGCGGCGCGCTGCTCCAGAACATCGGGCGAAAGCTGGCTGGCGATCTGTTCGCTCATATGCGCTCCTTGGCCTCTGTCTGTAACCACAAACCGTCCTGCTTCAAGACGCGCAGAGTGCGCTCCGGCTTCACTCCTTTTTCTTTGAGCCGGCCCCATGCCATGTATGCCGCGGCGCCGCCGACGATCGCATAGAACACCGCGACGACCAGGCAAGACAGCGCCCAGTTCCACGGATTGGGCGCGAAGGCCTGCGCAATCATGCAGACCAGGAAGCCGGAGAACAGCAGCCACCCCGTCACCAGAACCAACATGCCGATTGCCAGCAGCGGGCCTGACATTTTGATGGCTTGCGCCTTCTCGTCAAACTCCGCCTCCACCATTTCGATTCGGGTGGTGATGAACGCAATGAACTCGTCACGCAGGTCCTCGACCACTTCGATCACGGTCTTTGAATTTCCATTAATCACGGTTCGACCTCCAGATCCGCAGCAAGACTCCTACAGCAAAGGCAGCGCTGGCGCTCACCACGATGACTTGCAGCGGCCGCTCAGGTTTCCAGCGGCGCACGTTGGCCGCCCGATGGCGCACGATCGTCCGCACCGCCTCCAGCTTCCACCACGCCTCGCGGCGAAGGTTATCGAGCCGGTCGCCGGCGCGCCAACTGATGTCCGACGTGTAGACCGCGGCCTTGTCGGCCAACTCCAGCAGGCCCAGCTCGGCCGCGTCGCGCAGTTCTGCGGCTTTGGCTTCGGCGGAGTTGCGGACGTCGCGCGCTGATTCGGCGGCATTCTTGTTGACCAAATGGATGCGGGATCTCAGATCGTCCAGGCGGCGTGGCAGGCGTCGAACCTCATTCACTGCGGTGCCCACGCTGCGGCCGACCGCTTCGGCGGAGCGATTCCAGGCGGGATTGCTCGCGGGGGCGGTAGTGACGGGCAGCTCCGGCAGCGGTTCTGGCAGGCTCGCGGCTATTGCCGCATCCTCCGTCGGGGTAACGTTCGTAGAAGCCTCTGGTGTTTCCGCACTCGTGCGCCAAACCTCAGCCATTGATCCTCCCTTCAAACCCGGCAGCCAGGCCACTAACTAGGATGTAGGCCATGGGTGCGGTGTTTGAAGGGTTGGCAGCGTAAGGTGATTTTTTTGTGGTTCTTTCCGGAGCCTCCGGAGGTTCGAAGAAAGATTGTGCCGCCGGCTGAAGCCGGCTCAGGAAAAAAATATAGCGCTTGAACGCGGCGCTGAAGCGCCGCACTACCCAACCAAGGCACGTCGTTAACGCTCCAGTTTCCTTTCGCGGCAGCCGCTCGTCATCTGCCGCTCGCTGCCGTATCATCGAATCAAAGCTTGGCAACGACGTTCACATCCTCCCGCATTGAAACCCGGCCCAACTGGGCGGAAGTTTCGCTCTCCGCGTTGAAGCACAATTTCCGCGTTGTGCAGCAGCATGTCGGCGCCGGCGTCACCATCTGCGCGGTCGTCAAATGCAATGCCTACGGACATGGCGTAGAAGAATGCGCGCCTGCATTGGAGCAGGCCGGCGCGAAGTGGTTCGGCGTCACCTCCACCGATGAAGGCATCGTGCTGCGCGAGGTCGGAGTCACCGGACGAATCCTCATCATGTGCGGGCTGTATCGCGGCGAGGAAGAAGAAGCGCTGCGCAATTCGCTGACGCCTGCGGTCTTTCGTCTGGAGCAGGCGCAGGATCTGGCGCGCGCGGCTGCGCGGCTCGGCCTGACGCAACAAGCTGCGATTCATCTGAAGATCGACACCGGCATGTCGCGCATGGGATTGCCGCTGGCGGACCTGGAATCATTTGCCGAAGGCGTGAAGCGGCTGCCGGAGATTGAACTCGAGGGCGTGTTCAGTCATCTCGCATCGTCGGAAGTTTTGGACGACGAGCATACCGCGCACCAGATCTCGACCTACGACGCCGCGCTGCGCACGCTGGCTAATCACGGATTACATCCGCTCGCTGCGTCATCTGGCGAACAGCGGCGGAGTCGAAGGCCGTCCCAACACGTGGCACAACTTCGTGCGGCCCGGCTTGCTGCTCTATGGATACGAGTACGGACTGTCGCGCCACGACGGCGAGCCGGTGAGCGAGGTGCCGCATCTTCCGCTCAAGCCGGTGCTCTCGTGGAAGACGCATGTTCTGGGATTGCGCGATGTTCCTGCCGGTCAGCCGCTGGGATACGGCGGCGCTTACGTCACGCCCGCGCCCGCGCGCATCGCCGCGGTGTCGGTGGGATATGGAGACGGGTTGTCGCGCAAAGTCTCGGTGCGCAACGGACACGATCCCGCTCTCTGCCACATTCATCCCTCGGTCGGTCACGGTGAAGTCTTGATACGCGGGCAGCGCGCTCCTATCGTCGGGCGCGTCTCGATGGACCTGACGTTGATCGATGTGACCCACGTGCTCGGGCGCGGCAATCGGCGATGAAGTTGTGCTGATCGGCCGTAGCGGCAACCAGCAGATTACCGCCTGGGATCTGGCACGCAGCTCCGATACCGTGGTCTATGAGACGCTGTGCAATCTGTCCAAACGCGTGCCGCGGCGGCATGCGGAATAGAAGAAGCAATCAGCAATCAGCAGTCAGCAGTCAGCCGGCGCGAACGTCGAAAATCTCTATCAGGTTCAATCAAATGAGCTTACAGCTGTTCCAGGAATGAGGCGACAACTTGTTCTTGCAGATTTTCTTACTTTACTTACTTTCCCCGATTTCTTACTTTACTTACTTCTGACGAAAGTAAGATTTTCTTACTTCAGTACATTTTCTTACTGGTAAGAAAATCGGCGGACCGACGACGGGAAGACGATTCCAGAGATTACCTGTCAGGTTACCCACCCCTCAGCGCCAGGCAAGCCTACCTATGCGTGGGGGATGAATAGCGCCTTACTTACAGCGCGGGTGCCACTCCATAAAGGCCGTTCTGGGTGATTGCTTTTACCGGCCTTTCACATCACAATTCTTAACCACGTTGTAGATAGCTGCTCCCAAGGTTTCCTAAGTTCCCTTGCTTTGCTCCTGACGAGTCCAGGCTCGTGCAATCGGTACCACCGCGAAAGGAGCGAACATGCCACTTCAGCGAGGATGGGTGATCGTGCAATTTCCAAGTAATCCACTGTGCAGACTGCGACTTCGACATTTCGGTAAGTCGGAGGAAGGACAGGCTATGGTACTGGCCGCCTTGGCCCTGGTCGTCCTGATGATGATGGCCGGCCTGGGTGTGGACGTCGGATATTTGCGCTACCAGAAGCAGCAGATGCAAAAGGCGGCCGACGCCGGCGCGCTGGCGGCAGCTTCTGCCCTCGTCTATAACGGCAACTACGTGAAGGCAGCAACCAACGACACCATGGCTAACGGATTCACCGCCGATCAGGTGGTCGTTGGTGGCACCTGTTTGCCTTCCGGCTCAACGATCTGCGTGGCCGTGAACAATCCTCCGGTGACTCCTGGCGATCCCTTCCTGGGAGTGGCCGGGTACGTGGAGGTGATCGTCGCGCAGGCGCGGCCCACGTTTTTCATGAAAGTTGTCGGCTACACCTCGACCAACGTGAGTAGCCGCGCGGTAGCTACCAGCGTGTCGAACGGATCGGGTTGCATTTTTGCCCTGGATCCGAATGATGACGCCAACACGTTGGTGATCGACAGCGGGGTCCACGTCGGATCTCCTTCTTGTGCGATGTACGTCGAGTCGAGCAGCGCAAATGCGCTGGTTGAGAATGGCACAGGCGCCAGCGTCGCCAGTTACATTGGCGTGGTCGGGACCGGTGCCACAGGTGCGTTCACGTGCGAGTGGAACGCTCCAGGCGCGTCCTGCCCGCAGACGATGATGGCGCAGTTCCAGGATCCCCTCGCCAGCATAGCGGCGCCTACGCCGGCGTCCGGCTGTCAGCATTCATCGATGATTAATGGCACGGTCAACTTTCCCGCCGGGACCTATTGCAGCGGAATTTTGATTCCCTCCGGCACGACCGCCACGTTCGGCCCCGGGCTTATTACTGTCGAGGGTAGCTTCATTGTCTCTCCGGACTAATACGACCCTGACCAGCAATTCCGGCGGAGTACTTTTCTATCTCACCACCGGCCCCGCGTTACGGGGGCCTTAACATCGCCCCCGGCGCGAATATCGCCCTGAACCCCCAGACCACCGGGGCACAGGCGGGAATCCTCTTCTTCCAGGACCGTGGGATATTGGCGGGCGGGCGCGGCGAGTTTCTTTAATGGAAACGGTTCAGGTTCGGGGCAAACCAACTACAGCGGCGTTTTCTACTTCCCGACCACCAAGTTGTCTTATGCGGGCAGAGTGAACCCCTCCCTGGCTAACGCCGTCATCCTGGATGCCTACCAACTCGAGTTCACCGGCAATGCTCAACTTAATAGCAATGTGCTGCCCAACAATTTGTCTCCTGTCAACAGCGCGATCCTGGTTGAGTAGCAAAAGGAGTGGATGGATGGAAGGGCTAACCGCAGCGAGCAACAAGGAGCAGGTAGAACGCCGGTCGCCGGCGAACGAGGCTGGTCAGTCACTGTTGGAGGTGGCATTACTGCTTCCGATCCTGTGTCTGCTGGTGGTGGGGATAACGGACATCGGCCGCGCCGCCGCCGTCACCATTATGGTGAACAACGCCGCTACTGCGGGCGTGGAGTATGGGTCGCAGACCGGAACTACCGCGTCGGACACTACCGGTATGCAGAACGCTGCCACTAACGACACCAAAACCAATAATCTTCCCGGCACGCTACTCTTCCCAAGTGCGCCGACCCATGGCTGCATGTGCGACACCGGGGATGGGGTCTCCTGCACGTACCCGGTGCCCGCACCGAGCACCTGCTCCAATATCCTGGCCGCCTGCAACGGCCAGATCGTTGAATGCGTCCAGGTGGTCACGCAGATGAACTACGGCACGATCGTCAACTTTCCCGGAGTGCCCACCTCTTATCAGGCCAACGGGCGGGCAGTGATGCGGGTACGTCACTAGCGCGTACCCCGCGCCTGATCAGGTCTTACGGCGTGATCTCATACACTATGCCGTAGTTGTGCCGGGTGCCCCACTCATTCGCGGTTTTCGAATGAGTGGGTCTTCGAAACAAGATCAAGTAACGGCTGATTGGCCGCACCAAGTCATCCTGCGTCCTCTGCCCCATCGGGAGCCGCGGCGACGGCAGCGGGCCTGTGCTGGATCAGTCCGGCGATCGCAATCACAGCCAGTGCGGTTGCACTCATCAGAAATACTGCCCGGATACCGAACCATACCGCGATATGTCCCGACAGCAGCAGTCCCCCGGTTTGCGCCAGAGAAAATACCGACATGTAACTGGAGCTGACCCGCCCGAGCATGTCCGGCGGCGTCTCCTGCTGGATGAGGGTTTGCGCCGCAACCACCACAAAGCTGATACCGAAGCCCATGGTGAAGGTGGTGGCTACTCCTGACGGAATCGTCCCGAAGATCCCCAGCAAGGCCACGCCCAGCGAGGCGATGGCCAGCCCCGACAGCACCACGCTCTTATTGGATCGCCTGCGGCCGAAGCGCTTCACTACGGTTGTGCCTGTGATCAGTCCCACGCCTACCGCCGAGCTCACAATGCCGTAGAGGAAAACGCCGGAGTGCAGGATGTCGCGCACGTAGATGGAAAACAGCGGGCCGATGCAGCTCATCACGAACATGGCGCTGACCATCGAGGTGATCACAAAAGCCAGCGAGGGATGGGTGAAGATGAAGCGGTTGCCGCTGACCAGCTGCGCCAGAAAGCCCTTCAGCGATGTACTGCCCGGTGCAGGTTCGCGCCGGATCAGCAAGGTACTGATCATGGCAGCCGAGAAAAAGAAGCTGAAGGCGTCAAGGTAGAAGCACGCCTTCTCGGTCAACCAGGCCACCAGCGCACCGGCCACCACCGGCGAGAGCAGACGCACGGTGTAGAACGCTTGCGACATCAGGGCATTCGCCGACAGCAGCTTTTCCCGAGCCACCAGCGTGCGCAGCGCGACCGACTGGGCCGGCGCGAAGAAGCTGGAGACCACGCTCAGCGCCATGAAAACCGCGCACAACTCCCGCAGGTCCGTGACCCACGGCAGCAGCAAGACCAGCGTGCCACGAATCAAGTCGCTGGAGATCATCACCCGCTTCACCGGCCAGCGGTCGACAAAGACGCCGGAGATGGGGCTGACGATCGCCAGCGGCAGCATGTAGGAGATCAACAGGTAGGTAACTTGCGTGGCCGTGCCGTGCCAGCGGAAGGTGATCAGGCTGATGACGCCGAACAGCGCCAGAAAGTCGCCAAACACGGAGACGAACTGCGCCAGCCAGAGCGTGCGAAAGTCGCGCTGGGCAAAGACCCCGCGGGTGTCGGGTTTTATCGATCCGGGGCTTGCCATGGGTGCGACGGTTTAGCTGAAGTCAGCGAAGACGGTAGGAGCAGTATAAGGCAGGGCGAGGTGCGACTGCCGGGTCCCCCACTCATTCGCGGTTTTCGAATGAGTGGGTCTTCGAAGCGTCATATTGAATGGTCATCGGCCACTCCTGGCAGTTCACTCTCACTAAGTATTCTTCGTTGCAAGCGTATGCTCGAAAGCTGCTCCACTTCCAGTCTTCAGGTGCGGCCACAAGACAGCGCTCGACGGGGTTCCGGTGCATATACCGCAGCTTCTCGATGTGTTTCTTCCGGGTGCAGACATTGAAATCGTAGAAACGCTTTTGCCAGATCGGCGCGGTACGCACTCCGCCGTGGTGAAGCAGCTTGGTGAAGCGCTCCTTGATGACTTTCATCACCACCGACGGGTCGCCTACTTCCGGCTCGCTGATGAGTAGATGAAAATGTTCCGGCATCACCACGTAGCCAAGGACGACAAAGCGATACTTCTGCCGGGCGCGCTCCAGCACACGCAGAAGCAGATCGCGCCGCTCGACGCATCCCAGCTCGGGGCCCCGCTGGTAGCAACTGCAAGTGATGAAATGGAAATCGTGCCCGCCGTACCAGCGCTCCAGGCCTTGCGTCATTGTTTCGACGTTAGCTGAGGAGTACGGTGGACTTCAGTGATGAGACGTACCGGATACTGTGATTACGGGGATCCAGTTCGAAGACCCACTCATTCGAAAACCGCGAATGAGTGGGGCACCCGTTCTTACTCATCCATCTCGTACGCCTTCTTCATCCACTTTTTCGCTTCGTCGTCGAATTCCTCGATGCTGGCGATCTCGATGCGGTGCGTGATGCGGTCTTTCTTCGCAAGCCCGCCAGTATCGATCAGCCGCTTCGGCGTCCTGGTGTCCTTCAGCGCCAGGCCAAGATCGATGCGCGTGCGCGTGGTCGGCTTGATCTGCGCGATCACGTGATTGCGATAGATGGGAACGGTGGTCGAACACGGTGAGACGCCGATGTCCTTCCCCAGCGTCTTGGCGTAGATCAGGATCGCGTCGAAGATCGGCCGCAGATGCTCCTTCGGCCCGGCATACATCTTGTCAACGAAATCTTCCGCGTGTCTCAAATACTGGTCGGCGTCTTCGAAGGCGTCAGTCTTGCCCGCGGACTTGCCGGCAATCCACGAAGCGTAGTTCGTGCCCAGTCCGTGCTCTGTCTTCAGCCACGCGGCGCGTTCTTTCTCGGCGGCGGGACCATGCTGCTTCACATGCCGCACCCACTCGTCAATCGAGCGGCCGGTCTTCTCCTTCATCCCCTTGATGATCGAATCTGCCATCCGCACGCTGGGATGCAGATCGTACTTCCATCGCTTGTGCGGGCCGGGTATCGCCATGGTCTTCTCCTTTTCCACGGAAGAGTGTATCGTGCCACCGGTCCCTTAGCATCCGCACTTGCTCCGGGAGACAGCCCTTGAAATCCAGTCACCAACGTGAGCACTTAGCGTGCTATTCTCTTGCCGACGAATCAGCTTTAAGGAGTTGTCCCGTGGTCCAACGGCAAAACAAGGCTTCGATTTTCGACCTTAGCTTGCGCCTCAGAACAGTCGCTCTCGTCTCGCTGATCGTTGTGGCGGCACTCCTTGCGATCCTTCCCACCGCGCAGGCGCAGACCTTCACCGTACTGCACAACTTCACCGCGGGAACGGACGGAGCATATCCCGAGGCCGGGGTTACAGTTGGGCCTTCAGGAGCCGTGTACGGAACGGCGAGATCGGGGGGGACCACCGGTAGTGGCACAGTCTTCAAGCTAAGCCAGGTGAATTCCACATGGGTCTTCACTCCGTTGTACGAATTTACCGGGAAGAGCGATGGCGCCTACCCTATCGGAGGAGTGGTGTTCGGCCCCGATGGCGCTTTATATGGCACGACCCAACAGGGCGGCTATAAAAACCACGGAACCGTCTTCGTGCTGAGGCCACCGTCCACGATTTGCCGGTCGATTACGTGCTATTGGAACGAAACCGTACTGCACACCTTCACCGGATCCCCGGATGGGTTCAACCCGTGGGTCGAGAACTTGATCTTCGATCCAGCGGGCAACATCTACGGCACGACGACGAACGGCGGCGAGTATGGCGGAGGGACCGCGTTCGAACTGACGCCCTCAGGCGGCGGCCAGTACACAGAGAGCATCCTTCATGACTTCGGCAAGGATCAGGACGCGGCGTACCCGTTCGCGGGCATGGTTTTCGATAGCGCCGGAAATCTGTATGGAACCACGGGCAACGGAGGAACCGGACGCGGATGCGACTATGGCTGCGGGACGGCTTACCAGCTGGTGCCTTCGGCCGAAGGGTGGGCGGAGAATGTCCTGGTGAGCTTCGACCTGGGGAGTGCCGGCCTGGCGGGTGCGTATTACCCTTACAGCCCCCTAGTCATCGATGGCTCCGGCAACCTGTATGGCACCACAATTTACTCATCCTCCGTCTACCTGGATGGCATAGTTTTCAAACTTGCGCCCTCGGGCGGAGGGTTCAGCCCCCTCCGTGTTTTACCCCTTTCTCTCATCCTGCCAACCCTACGGTGGCGTCACCGTGGACAGCGCCGGTAATTTTTTTGGGGTCTGCACTGTTTCTAACGGAGTCGGTGTATTCGAGTTGACCAATTGCAGCCAAACCTGCACCCTGATCGATCTCCACGACTTCGACGGGAATGACGGCTATATGCCTTACGGCGCCCCGGTGCTCGATGCAGAGGGCAATCTTTACGGCACAACCATATACGGAGGTAAGGGGGGAAACTGCCAACTGGGCTGCGGCGTGGTGTGGGAGATCGCGGGTGCGGGCGCTCCGCTTAAGAAGTGAATTGCTGGGAGAGCGCTGCCCGGGCTTAGGACTTCATGCCTGAGGTGTTCTCTTCAGTCGCTGTTGGCGATTACGATTGATTCGTCGCATACACCCAATTCGCCGTGGCAGAAGTCACACATTGGGCGGGACGCCAGGCGGAGATGGAAGCGTGTTCGAGGTCACGCCTTGTTGATGAGTCCCAATGTCCCCAGTAACCCGGCCACTTGAGACCGCTTGTGCTATCGTCTGTTCCTGCCAATCACTTTGAAACAGGTGAGCTAACCCGCTGTCTGTCAGTCCATTACATCGTAATCCAAAATTAAGTTGCCCTTTCGGGAGATCAGCGATGATATTCGTTCCCGTGTAGCGATTCCCTCGGCTGGGATGGCAATTCGCTCAATTTGACACGGCATTGCGGAATGCTCGGAACTCTGGTGCGGGCCGGGCGCGAGACCCTAAAAGGAGACACTGTGAACAAATCTAGGTTGTTGAAGATGGCTTGCATCCTGTTCGTGTTCTGCGCCGCGACCGCTATTGTGTCGCCGGCACAAGTCTTGACCACGCTCCACAATTTTCAGGGACCGCCGAGCGACGGCGCTAATCCTGAGGCCGGGCTGTTGCACGCCAGCGACGGCAATTTCTACGGAACAACTTTTGGGGGCGGAGCCAACATGAATGGTAACTGCCTTAGCAACGACGGCTGCGGCACGGTCTTCAAGGTCACCCCCGCCGGAACAGCCACCGTGCTCTACAGCTTTTGCTCGCAGAAAAACTGCATCGACGGCGCTGACCCCGAGCCCGTGCTGGTGCAGGGCACCGACGGCAACTTCTATGGAACAACCGAGGTCGGCGGGACCGGCACCCGATGCTTTTACGGGACTTGCGGTACGGTCTTCAAAATCACCCCCCAGGGTGCGCTGACCACGCTGTATAGCTTTTGTTCGCAAAACGGCTGCTCCGACGGATACAGCCCTTCTGCCCCGCTGGTGCAGGGCAGCGATGGAAATTTCTACGGAACAACCTTCGATGGCGGGATGTCATGCTCACCAGTTGGGTGTGGCACGGTATTCAAAATCACGCCCAGCGGCACCCTGACCACGCTGCACCGGTTCAACGCCGATGACGGCTACTGGCCTTACACCGGGATGGTGCAGGCTAGCGACGGCAATTTCTATGGAACCACGAACCTCGGCGGGATCGACGGCATCAATGGCCAGGGCACGATCTTCAAGATCACGCCCGACGGCACGCTGACTTCGCTCTACAGCTTTTGCTCGCAACCCAACTGCAGCGACGGCGGGGAACCGTATGGTGGGCTGGTGCTAGCCAGTGACGGCAATTTCTACGGAACAGCGTCGGCCGGCGGCGCCAATGGCGACGGCACAGTCTTCAAAATCACTCCCACCGGCGCCTTTACCACCTTGCACAGCTTTGTGGGAGCGAGCGATGGCGCGTACCCTTACGCCACGCTGCTGCAAGCCACCGACGGCAATTTCTACGGCACGACCTTTGAGGGCGGGACCCACGCCGCCGGCACGGTCTTCAAAATCACGCCCAGCGGCGCCCTAACCACGCTGCACAACTTTGCCGGAGGTCCGAATGACGGCTCTCTGTCTACCGCCTCGCTGGTGCAACTGGGGCCAAACTTGTACGGCGCGGCTGGAACCGGCGGGAAGGCAAGCTATGGGATCGTCTTCCGTATAACCCTGCCGCGCCTGTGCACGGTTTGCCCAAACGCCGAGTGAAGCTGAGCAGCCAGGGCAAGGTAAGGATGGCCTACATCGCCAATTCACTCGGCAACAACCGATGGCTAAGTTTCGGCGTATCAGTTGATTAAACCGTAATCCAAAATTAAGGTGCGCCGCCGGAAGCGCGTGCTACTCTTCGGCCTCAACGAGCCGCAAAGGAGAATCGGTTATGGCGCAGCAGATCGCAATTTCGATTTTCGACATTACCTTACGCGCGCGAAAAGCAACGCTCGTTGCTTTGGCGATCGCCGTGGCAATCCTCGCCGCAGTCCCAACCGCACGCGCGCAAACTTTGACCGTTCTGCACGCTTTCACCGGCCCGGACGGAGCAGAGCCTATCGCCGGCGTCACCATGGATGCGGCTGGAAATCTGTATGGCACAGCCTACGGCGGCGGCCAGTATGAAGAGGGGCTGGTTTATAAGCTGGCTCGCAAAGGCTCCGGCTGGGTGCTGAACCCGCTGTACAGCTTTCATCTCGGCAGCGGAAGTGAGCCCGTTGGAGGTGTAACCATCGGTCGCGATGGCAACCTCTACGGCACCACCAGCGGCGGAGGACAGCATTCTTCGGGAGTCGTCTACAAGCTTTCGCCGCCGGCGACGGTTTGCAAGTCCTTCCTTTGCCCGTGGACCGAGACCCTGCTGTACCAGTTCACCGGCGGCGCTGACGGCGGCGTGCCCAACGCTGGAGTCATCTTCGACAGCGCCGGGAATCTGTACGGGACAACCGGCGGGGGCGGCACGGGAGACTACGGAGTCGTTTTCAAACTGACGCCTTCCGGTTCCGGCTGGACCGAGAGCGTGCTTTACAGCTTCACCGGTGTGCCTGATGGCTCCGGTCCCTTCAGCGCTGTGACCTTCGATCAGAACGGCAATCTCTACGGCACCACCTTAGGGGGTGGAAATAATTACGGCACCGTCTACCAGCTCACGCCCTCCGGTTCCGGTTGGACGGAGAAGGTCCTCTACGCCTTTCAGGGCTTAGACGACGGAGAAATTCCGTATGCCGGCGTAGTTGTTGATCCGGAGGGCAATCTCTACGGTGCGACCTTTTACGCGGGCGCAAATAATGGAGGAGCCATCTTCGAGCTGATGCCCTCGAACGGCAACTGGAACTTCAGCGTAATCTATAGCCCCGAACTGCAAGGACTCGGCGGCGCTGCCGGCACCCTCGCGCGCACTTCCAACGGCACGCTTTACGGCACGCTTTTCACCGGCGGCGGCGACAACTGCTCGGGCTATGGATGCGGCAGCGTCTTCCAGTTATCGCCTTCCAATGGCGGCTGGCAGTACACCTCGCTGTATAACCTGAACCATGGCGAATACAGCGGAAATCCCGAGGGTGAATTGATTCTCGACTCAGCCGGAAACCTCTATGGCACCACCACCGGCGACCTGGGCTGTTGTGGGATGGTGTTCGAGGTCACGCCCTGATCAACCAGAAATGTCGTGCACAACGAATAGAGAATGGGAGACCGGCGATGGAACACTCACGGGCAGGCTGTAAACGTATCAGCAAAATGGATTGGTGGAAGGCGCCCGCGGCGATTCTGGGCGCTCTTGTGCTGATGCTTGCCGCAAGCGAAGCGCGCGCCCAGACCTTCACCGTCCTGCACAGGTTCACCGGAGGACTGGATGGCAGCTACCCCTCTGCGGGCCTGACCATGGACCGTGCCGGTAATCTCTACGGAACAGCCGCTTTTGGGGGATACAAAGGAAGCCAGTGCGGCGACATCGGTGGATGCGGTACGGTCTTTAAGCTGGCCCACGGTGGTTCCGGTTGGATCTTCAACTCGCTTTACCAGTTCCAGGACAACCCCGATGGTTCCGGGCCGGCTGGCCGAGTTGTGATTGGATCGAACGGCAACCTTTACGGCACTACCTTCCATGGCGGTCAGACCGATGCCTGTGGGGGAAACGGTGAAGAGGGCTGTGGCACCGTTTTTAAGCTGAGCCCTCAACCTAGCTTATGCAAAGGTTTCAGTTGCTCCTGGCTGGAGACACAACTTTATTCCTTCTCCGGCTCCGACGGAGATGGTCCCCGAAGGCGAGCTAGCTTTCGACTCCGCCGGAAATCTCTACGGTACGACTTATGAAGGCGTGCACGGTTTTGGAAGCGTTTACCAATTGACGCCCGCGCAAGGCGTTTGGACGCATACCATCCTTCACGGTTTCCATGACGACCTCGACGGGGGAGAACCGATAGGCGGCGTGCAGCTTGATCACGCCGGTAATCTCTATGGGACTGCGTCCGAGGGCGGCGAGAACCAGCAGGGCACAGTTTTCCAGCTGGCCCCCTCAGTTTCGGGTTGGACTCTCAACACGATTTACTACTTTCAATTAGACAACGGCGGATTCAGTCCCTATGCCGGCGTAATCATCGATCAGGCGGGTAACTTATACGGCGGCACCGAAGACGGAGATCCCGATCCCGTCGTCTTTGAGCTGAGCCCGTCCAATGGCGGCTGGACGTACACGACGCTCGTCCAAATCCTTTTCACATTTAACATCGGTGGCCTCGAAGGCAACCTGACGATGGACGCGTCTGGCAGCCTGTACGGCACCACTTCCTCCGGAGGCGGCCGCGGTAGAGGCTCGGTCTTCAAATTGACTCCGTCAGCCGGTGGCTGGACCTCGACCGACCTCCACGACTTTGGCGGCGGAAGCGACGGAGAGTTTCCGGTGAGCAATGTCGTGATCGACGCACAGGGCAATCTCTACGGCACCGCCTCGTACGGCGGATCGGAGAACTGCCGCAATGGCTGCGGCATCGTGTGGGAGATCACACCGTAAGAATCAGTTTCCGGCGGCCACTTGCCAGTGGTCAGGAGAATTCTTAGGTGTCCCACAATGTGGGATAAGGACATTCCGGCAACCAAGACCCGGCTGGCTTTGCGGAGGATAATTCGCCATGAAGCACTCAGCACAAATCATAACTCGAAGCGGCGGGATTGATCTGCGGATCACTGCGGTTGCCATCGCCATCGCAATGTTGCTGATCGTCGCAGCCTCGCCGGCGCGCGCCCAGACCTTCACCGTTCTGCACACCTTCACCGGTGGGGGCGACGGAGCCGACCCGCTTGCCGGCCTGACCTTTGATCGCGCCGGAAACCTGTACGGTACGGCCCACACCGGCGGTCTCAATGGCTCTGCCGGCACCGTGTTCAAGCTGAAAAAAAACGGTTCCAGCTGGCCGCTCACCCCGCTGTATGAGTTTTCCAGCCCAGGGCAGCGGCGGGGCGAATCCTTCCAGCGGAGTTATCTTCGGACCCGATGGGAACCTCTACGGCACGGCGTCGACCGGCGGCTCCGGCTTCGGCACCGTCTACAAGCTGCAGCCGTCTGCGAGCGCGTGCAAGAGCTTCATCTGCTACTGGACGGAGACCGTGCTCTATCGCTTCGCCGCGGGCTCGGACGGCCACCAGCCCACCGGCAACCTCATCTTCGACCAGGCCGGCAACCTTTACGGCACCACGCAAGCCGGAGGCGCATTCGGTTACGGCACGGTGTTCGAGCTGAAAAACTCCGGCGGCAACTGGACCGAGAGCGTCCTGTATAGCTTTCAGAGCGGGCAGGATGGCAACCAGCCAACCGATGGCGTTGTGATCGACGGCGCCGGCAACCTCTTCGGCACCACTCCCTATGGAGGAATCAACAACTGCCAGGGAGGCTGCGGTATTGTCTTCGAGTTAACCCCGTCGGGATCGGGCTGGAGCGAGCAGATCCTCTACCGCTTCGACGGAATGCCCGATGCACAGCGGCCGTACGCCGGACTGATTATCGATTCCGCGCGCAATCTCTACGGCGCCAGCTTCGAAGGAGGACAAAACGGAGGCGGAGCGGTTTTCGAACTCACCCCCGCAGGCGGCTCGTGGAACTATAGCGTGCTCTACAACCTTTCCGGCAGCAATAACGGCCCGGATGTGAGATTGACCATGGACTCCTCTGGAAATCTCTATGGCACGACCATCGACCCCAGCACCGTTTTCAAATTGAGCCCTTCCGGTGGCGGCTGGACTTATACCGATCTGCACGATTTCAGCGGCAATGATGGAATCTATCCGCGCGGCAGTCTGATACTCGACGGCGAGGGGAACCTGTACGGCACCGCCTCGATGGGCGGCGCAGATGGACAAGGCACCGCCTGGGAACTCACGCCGTAAACGCCATCGACGGAGAAGCGCGATTCACTTTGGCATCCTCGAGCCTACATGCTGCAGTTCGAGCGTGAATGGTTGCGGGGTAACGCGGGTCACTCCCGAGTAAGGGTTGTCCAGCGACTTTATTAGAAACAAGCTGCAAGCCAGAATTCCGGCGAGCGCCCCAACCATCGCAGCCTGCGACCACACGCTCTCCTGCCCGACAGAATAGCTGAAGGCGATCAGCAGGACCGCACCCCAAACCAGCAATTGCCACAGCGCCGCAGGAACCGTGCCATGGCTGGTGAAAAGCCTGCTCCGGCGATAGTCTGACAACTGGGTCAAGTGCCTTAGCGACTCGGAGAAGTAAACCTGCGACCGGGCGGTTTCGGGCTGACTGCTTCCATACACATCCCACAGACGTTGGACCGCAGTCCAGGTACGCTGGCTGTCCCGGCCTTGCTCCATATTCGGAAACTCCTCCTCTACCACGCTGTTGAGATATTCCATGAGCGCGCCGGTGATCTCTCGGCGCAGCGGGTCAGGCATAGCGGTCGACAGACGAGACAGGTCGGCCACCTCGGTGGCTTCGTGTTCCAGGTTGGTGCCCGCTTCCTTGGACTCGGTCCAAACTACGAAGACGGCAAAAGCAATCAGCACGGCATAGAGCGTTCCAACCATCACGAAGAAATGACTGGCAGCTTCGTGATGCCGCCTCAGCCAGGCAACGCTAACCCCGCGGCGCACGATCAGTAATCCTGCGACCGATAGCAGCATCGAGGTGCCAATGACAATGAAGCCATTCACCGAACTGTCCTCCAGTTTTCAGCCGCGGGCGCGAAGGACAATCCGAGCTGGATTGCCAGCCGCCAACTGTTTTCCAGCCTCGGCCTTGCGGCAATTCGCTGCTCTCGCCACTCATTTCCTCGCTCTTCGACCTCGGCGGGGCGAGACATTTTTTGTTCCCCTATAAACATGGCCCGTCCCCAAGGAGACTGTGTCGCAACCCAAATCCGAATTTCGTGGTGGAACAAACAGTCGGAATTGCGACCGAACCGCGGAGCGGCGACATTTGTGTTAGCCGCGGGCGTAAGCCCGCGGGCAGGTGGGACAAATAGAGAGCCGCGGAGCGGCGACACCCAGTCGCGACACAGTCTCCCAAGGAACGGAAGTTCCATCCACTTCAGTTATCGGCAGGATGCGGCGAGAGATACGAATGCACCGCCGGATTAAGGCCGGAATACATGCGGCAAGGACATTTTTGGAACGGCACGCTTTCAGGAGAGCTGTCGTGGGTTTCGAGAACTGGGCTGCCCGGCGTGAGCTGCCGCTCGTCGAGCCGCGATTAGTGTTCGTTACTGTATGAATTGTAGGTCAAATGTAGCGCGGCTGTGACAAACAGACTTGTCCTCTGGCGATAACCAGCTCATAATACCTGCCACTTTTATTCCAAGTGCAAATTCCTGGAGTCTGAGCGTTGTGCGATAAGCTGCGAGGCATCGCCGACTGGCGTGCAGCCTACGCCTTAGGGGATTGAAGCACTGTCCTGCAAAAGGCAATCTTCGCTGTGAACGAGGAGTTCGATCATGCAGCGCCTTAGGAAACATCGGAATTGGATTTCAACATCAGCTTAGGCGCCGTCGCAGTCGCCATGTGACGCGCCTGCTCTGGCCATCGTCGGAGCGCAAATTGCACAAGGGTAGACGTTCACACTGATTCATACCTTCACTGGCGGTATGAACGGAGCGGCACGTGCACGTCGGCCGATTTTGGATAAAGAGGAAATCTCTGTCGAGCGGATTGCGCGCGAGCAGCGCCATCGCGGGCACGGTCTACAAGCTGACGCGCAGGGGTACCAGATTTACGCTCAGTCGGCTCGATAGCTTTGCTGGTGGCAACGACGGGGCTTCTCCGATCGCCAGGGTATCTTAGGCCCGAACGGCACTCTTTACGGTACGACCTCCGATGATGGCATGGGCCAGGGAGTTGTAGGCACGGTGTTCAATATGGGGCGTCCCGCAAATGTCTGCAAAGCGGAACTTTGCTCCTGGGGTGAGAAGGTGCTTCATCGCTTCACCGGATCAGGCAGCGACGGATTCATTCCCGGATACGGCGATCTGCTGTTCGACCACTCCGGCAACATCTACGGCACGACGATCCAGGGCGGCACCAACGGCAAGGGCATTGTCTTTGAGCTGACTCCGTCAGGCCAAAACTGGACGGAAACCATTCTCTACAACATGACCGCATCTTCGGGTATCTATCCCTACAATGGCGTCATCTTCGACCAGGCCGGCAATCTTTATGGTACGACCTATGAAGGCGGCATCATGGCAGTTTATGGCTCGATTTTCGAGTTGACGCCATCTGGATCCGGATGGACGCAAAGCACTCTCTATACCTTTCAAGAAGCTACCGATGGATCCGCCCCTTATGCTGGCGTGATTTTTGATCAAGCCGGCAATCTCTATGGGACAACCAGTTTCAACGGCCCGGATGGCGCGGGGACGGTCTTTGAAATGACGCCCTCCAACGGCGGGTGGATGTACAACGTGATTCACAGCTTTGCTGGAAGCTTCGGACCGTATGGCGACGTCACTATGGACGCAGCGGGCAATCTTTATGGGACAACGTTTGCCGGCGGCGCTCATCTATTCGGTTCAGTTTTCAAGCTGACGCCGTCGGGCGGCGGGTGGACCTTTACCGACCTGTACGACTTCACCGGCGGTAACGACGGGGAGTATCCATTTGGCACCGTGGCTATCGATGCGAAGGGCAATCTGTATGGCACAGCTTCGCGCAACGGAGCCTTGGGGTTCGGAACCATCTCGGAGAGCACGCCGTAGCGTGCAGAGCAACGCTGTCATTCAAAGATAAATCGCCGAGCGGCCGCATTCATTCGCGGTGTTCGAATGCGTGGGAACAACTCGCCTGCTCATCGCAAGCACTGCATGAAATCGCGGACCTGCGCGACCAGTTCATGCAGTCCCACTTGAAACATGCCGTTAATCGAGAGGGGACCCTCATGAAGAACCCATCACAACACTCCACATCAACTTCAGATGACAGCCTGCGGAGGCTAGTCGTCGGACTGACGCTACTGGGTGCACTAACGTTGGGAGCGCGATCGGCGCAAGCTCAAACCTTCACCGTACTTCATAGCTTTACTGGCGGATTGGACGGGAGCAGTCCCTATGCCGGCTTAAGCATGGATCAAAGAGGCAATCTGTATGGGACGGCGAGTGCGGGCGGAAAAGGCTATGGCGCGGTCTTCGAGCTCTCGCACAAAGGCTCGGGGTGGGTATTTGATCCGCTCTACGGCTTTACTGGCGGCGCCGGCGGCGAGGGGCCGACCGCCAGAGTCATCATCGGCACAGATGGCAGTCTTTACGGAACCACCTATGCCGGAGGAAATTCTGGTTGTAGCGGCGGTTATGGCTGCGGCACGGTTTTCAATCTGCGACCGTCACCAACCGTCTGCAAGACGACGTTGTGCAGCTGGGTCGGAACAGTACTTTATAGCTTCAATGGCGGCAGCGACGGAGCGAACCCTCTGTTGGGTGACCTGATTTTTGACGCGACGGGAAACCTATACGGCACTACGGAAAACGGCGGCGGCGCGGGCTGCAGCGGCAACGGATGTGGGACAGCTTTCGAGTTGTCGCCGGTTGGTCGCGGATGGACGGAAAAGGTGCTCTACAGCTTTACTGGAACCGGAAGCGATGGCGCGAACCCCTTCGCCGGTCTGACTTTTGATCGTGGTGACGTGCATCTCTATGGCACCACGAAATTCGGCGGCATCGCCGCGAACGGCACAGTGTTTCAGTTGTCACCTGAAGGATCGAGCTGGACGGAAACTCGCCATCTATAGTTTTCAGGGACCGAACGACGGATACGCGCCCATCGGCGGCGTAATCTTCGACCCCTCGGGCCTGCTCACCGGTACAACCAGCTCGGGCGGTTTGAATGCAGGTGGCATAGCTTTCCAGCTGAATTCGATCTATGCGGAGAACGTGCTTTACAACTTCGTCGGCCCCGCCGGGGGAGGGTCTTACGGAAACCTGACCGCGGATGCCGCTGGAAATCTCTACGGCACCGCTTACGACGATGGAGCGTACGGCAACGGCTCGGTTTTCAAACTGAGTCCCTCGCCAGACGGCTGGACGTTGACCGACCTGCATGACTTTACCGGAGGCAGCGACGGACTTTGTCCCTATGGCAGTGTGGTGTTAGACGCCCAGGGAAATCTCTATGGCACCGCAGGGGCCGGCGGCCAATACGGCTACGGCGTCGTATGGGAGATCACGCCTTAGCCAAGCAGGTCAATCTCCTGCCGGCTGGATGTTCTGGTTGAGATGGAAGACGTTCTCGCGGATCCCACTTGGCCTTGACCTGCGCCAGCCTTGCATAATTCACGCCGAAGGGTCCCGCCATGTCCGCCGCGTCATCCTGATCCATGTAATTCACGTAGCGCGCTCCCGCGGAAAAAGGCTCCAGCCGCGCAAAGCCCTGGCGCGCCCACGCAACGTTCTCGTCCCTGGCCGCAGCATCTTGCCATTGCGCAAGGATCAGCAAATTGTGGCCCTCGCGACGATGGTGAAACGCTGTGTCGGCCTGCGGCACGCGAGCCAGCGCCCCATGCCAGTGCTCCAGGAAGATGCCGCTGTATTTCGAAGGACAATGTTCCACCATGTCGATGGTTATGTCGATAATGTCGTCGTCCAGGTTGGCCAGGAAATTGGATTTCCAGTAGTACTGCGAGCCCTTGGGATAGGCGACGTCGAAGATGCCGTTCAGGTCACAGTAAGTCGTCGGCTGAATCATATCGAACAGCGGCGATCCGAACTTTTTGATGGGACGCAGCAGTCGTTCGGCATCCTCCACGGCTCCGATATACGCAGCCCCGATGATGGCTACCTTCGCGCCCGAACCATCCGGCGCATGACCCACTCCCGCCAGCAAGGTGAGTTCGTCGGGCGCTGACGCGGTGAACTCGCGATACAAGCGCAGCACATCGCGCGCCTGGGCAAGCGGCCACGCGATGGCGCCTGCCATGATCGTGGGTCCGACGGGATGCAGTTGATACTCGAAGGATGAGACCACGCCGAAGTTGCCGCCGCCGCCGCGCAGCGCCCAGTAGAGATCGGGATTCTCGGAAGCGCTGGCGCGAACGGTCTTCCCTTCTGCCGTCACAACCGTTGCCGCAACCAGATTGTCGGTCGCCAGCCCGTGCTTCCCTGCCAGGTAGCCGTATCCGCCGCCGAGCGTCAGTCCGGCGATGCCCGTGGTCGAGATCACTCCGCCGGTGGTCGCCAGGCCGTGCTCCTGCGTCGCGCGATTGAACTCGCCCCAGGTGACGCCGCCTTGCGCGACCGCGCGCCGGGTCGCGGCATTCACGGTTACCGTCTTCATCAGGGAAAGATCGATCATCACCCCGCCCTCGACGCTGGCGCGTCCGCTGACGTTGTGACCGCCTCCACGAACCGCGATCTCCAGGCCGTGCTCGCGCGCGAAAGCAATGGCCGCAGCGATGTCGGCTTCGTTGAGGACAGCGAGCGATAACTGCCGGGCGCTTGTCGATCAGGCCGTTGTGCAGCGCGCGGACGTTGTCGTAGTCCGCATCAGCAGGTTGAAGAACGGTTCCCGCAAAGTTGCTGCGGAGCTTGGCTAAAGCAGAGAGCGCGATCTGAGGTTGGGCCATGGGATTATGTTGTGACGGAGCGAAGATTGTACTGCGCTGAGACACCCTGCACAATGCCGTGTTCCAACGGGGGTAAGACCCGTATAATGCACGGATCATGAAAAGTCAGCTGAAGTACGCCTTTCTGCTGGCGCTTTGTGGAGTTCTGCCCGCCGCCGGCCAGACCAAACCGATCGACGCCAAGCAGGCGCTCCTGAACATTCAACACGACGGGTCGCAGGGACAGGTCTTCGTCAACGGCGTTCCTGTTCTCAACTTCTCGTCCAAGCGGGTCCCAGAGGGCGGACCGCTTACCGATTCGTTGGGCACGCTCGCGCTCTTCGCCAAGAACGGGCCCAATGCCGTCACCGTCGAAGCGCGACCGGAGAAGGGGCAGACGAAGGCCACCACGGTGGTGATCGGCATTGTTGCGACCGGCTCAATCAGCGACCTCGACCACCCGCTATTCAGTGAAACCATCACCGGCAGCGGCAAGATCGAGAAGACGATGGTGCTGAAGAACGTCCCCAAGTGGGCATTCCTCGAAGCGCAACCGTTCAGCGGCAACAAGGACGACGTGCTGGTTGCCGTGCGCGCGCTGCACAAGACCATTGCCAGTCACGACGCCAAGGCGATCGAAGCTGCGCTCAAGCCCATGTACAACGATCTGGTGGGATTCCTGGGAGAAGCGTCAATCGGCACGCCTGCTCAGTTCAGCGCGAACATGACCGAGATGGCAACCCAAGCCAAGGTGGAACCCTTGCCGGTCAACTTGAAGGTGGACAGCGCCTACGAAGGCCGCTTGTTCGTTGTCACCGATGCCGGCGGCAACGCGCCGATTCAGCTGACGTCGAAGAAGCTGAATAAAGCGGGCCATCCGGATTGGACGATGGAAACCGGCGAATACTGGATTCATCGCCCCGACGGATGGTTCGTGATCCGGCAGTAGCTCATCCCAGCTTGTAGAAGCTCAGCGCGGCGTCGCCCTGATCCAGTCGACGATAGCGCACCAGCGCTCCGAAGCGCTCGTCGAGATCGAACTTCTTCTCGTGCTCGGCGATGACGATGGTCGACGGTTGCAGCAAGCGCGATTGCGATAGATACCCCAACGTGCGCTCGTATTCGCCACGCATGCGATAGGGCGGATCGAGAAAGCAGAAATCGCAGACCACGCCGGTCGACTCCAGCAACTGCAGCGCTTTCGCGATGTCGCGCTCGTGCACTTCGAATCCCTGCGTGATTCCCAGCGCGGCAAGATTGTCGCGCACGAGCCGCGCGTGCTTCTTCGCCGATTCCACGAAGTAGACCTCGCGCGCGCCGCGGCTCAGTGCCTCGATTCCGACCGCGCCGGTTCCGGCGTAGAGATCGAGCCAGACGCTGTTTTCTAGGCTGCGCGCCGCGCCGAGCACGTCAAACAAAGTTTCGCGCAGACGATCGCTGGTGGGGCGCAGATCGAGGCCCGGTAAGGAGTTCAACGGACGGCTGCGATATTGGCCTGCAATGACGCGCATGGGGGAAGAAGCGGTCAGCAGTCAGCAGTCAGCAGTCAGCAATCAGCAATCAGCAATCAGCCATTGGCCATTGGCTCGTCGTGGCTCGTCGCCATTAGCAACTGCATTAGCAATTCCAATTCGACGAATGTCCCCGCCGGCAGCGACGGGTTCACGGACGTGGCCACCAGCCACTTGCTACCGCTGACCGTTGACTGCTGACTGCTGACTGCTGACTGCTGACTGCTGACTGCTGACTGCTGACTGCTAAATGCTAGTTGCTTCTATAGAATGTACCAAGGAGCAGTCTTCACGCATGAGAAGTTGGTCGATCCCGGCAGGACGTTTGTTTGGCGTGGATATCCGCATCCACCTGACCTTCCTGTTTTTGCTGGCGTTTGTCTGGTTCACGCAGTCGGCTACGATGGGCACCAGCGGCGCGGTGCGCGGCCTGGCTCTGGTCGGCATCGTCTTCGGATGCGTGGTGTTGCACGAGCTGGGACACGCGCTGGTGGCTCGCGGCAGCGGTGTCACGGTGCGCTCCATCATTCTGCTGCCTATCGGCGGCGTCACGCTGATGGACGACGCCACGCAGCGCAGCAATCCCGCGCGCGAAATCCGCATCTCGGTTGCCGGACCGCTGGTGAACCTGATCATCGCCGCCGCGTCCGGCGCATTCATCCTGGCATTCTTCCCGCAGGCGAAGTTGTGGGCGCATCCCTTTGTTTACGCCGGCAATCTGCCGCGCGCGTTGTTCTGGAGCAACGTCTTTCTCGGCGCCTTCAATCTGCTGCCGGCTTATCCCATGGATGGCGGCCGCATCCTGCGCGCGTTTCTGGCCGAGCGCATGGAGTACGTGCGCGCCACGCGCCTGGCGGTCACCATCGGCCAGGGCTTCGCCATGATCATGATTTTCATTGGGGTGTGGAATCCCTGGTTCATGCTGATTGGCTTCTTCCTCTTCGTCGGCGCGCAGCTGGAGGATCGCTCGGCCGTCTTCCAATCGGTGTTGGAGAGCGTCCGCATGGAAGACGTGATGCTCACCGGATTCTCCACGCTCTCGCCTGCCGACACGCTGGAAGACGCGCTGCACAAAGCCGTGCACACCTTGCAAGACGACTTCCCGGTCGTGCGCGGCAGCGACATGGTGGGCGTGATCAGCAAGCAGCGCATTATTGAAGCGCTGCGCCGCAGCGGCAATGGCTATGTGCAGTCGGCGATGGTGCGCGCGTTTGAGATCGCACAGCGCTCGGACTCGCTGGCCACAGCCTTTCGCAAACTCGGCGGACGGGGCCTCAGCATGATTCCAGTGGTCGATCAAGAACGGCTGGTAGGAATCGTCACCATGCAGAACCTGATGCACAGCATGGCGCTGCTGGCAGAGACGAGACGGCTGCGAAAAGAGCAGGAGAGCGGGTGAGGAAGCAACTAGCGACTAGCAACCAGCATTTAGCACTTAGCACTTAGCCAAAGAACGAGTCGGGCAGTGTGTGCTCGCAACCTGACCTCTCGGCCACATCGTTGAGAGGTCGACGAGCGTCCGCTAAGAGCTAATTGCTAATTGCTAATCGCTGCCTTTCAGCCTTCCATCGCCACCGCACGCGGGAACAGGATGTTGTTCTCCAGATGGATGTGCTGGTGGAGATCGGCTTCGAAGCCTTGCAGCGCCTTGTACAGTTCAGCGTAGCTGACGCACGCATCGGCGGGAACCGCGTAGTTCCTGGTGACGGCGCGCAGCTGCTTCAAGGTGTCGCCCGCGCCGTCGTGTTCCTGCATCATCATGCGCACCGGGTTGACGACGGTGCCGAACATTGCCGGTGGCGCCGGCTCGCCGGCCACGATCGCTTCTTCCAGGCGAACTATGTAGGGAAACAGGACCTGCTCTTCCTTCATTAAGTGGACGCCGAGTTCGCTGGCCAGCGCGCTGAACAGGTTCTGCACCTTGAGCAGTTCAGGATGATTCTTGCCGTGCACCGACAGGACCTTGGCAGCCAAAGCGTCGATCCGAGGGCATTCCTGGCGGACGAAGGCGTGATGCGTGCTGGTGATGTGGGCGATCAGGTCGGCGAGAGGCTCTTTTTTCCATTTGCGCTCAGGCTTGGGCTGCGCGGCTGCGAGGCCTTCCTGAAGACGCGAGAGCGCCTGCTCGACGGTGATGCTGGCTTCGGCGCAAGCCTCACCCAGCGTGCGGGTGCCACCGCAACAGTAATCGATGCCCAGCTTCTCGAATTCACGGGTTGCACCCGGCACAGCGGCGGCGAGTTCGCCAACGGTTTGCGTAGTTTCAATAGACATTGCTCAATCTCCTCGGGCGGGTGTCAGGGAATCGGAAATCGCCGCCACAACTGAACTGTAGAGGAGCGATTGAGCGCGGGATATGACTTCTGTCACGGCGGGGAGAAAAAGCAGTTTCGAAGTTTCAGAAGACAGTTTCGAGTCCGGGCGCTCGTGATGACAATCCGTACCTGAAACCCGAAACGAGAAGTCATCTCATAAATCGTTCCGGGTTGTGTCAGGGCACGACCTTTAGTCGTGCCGATACGAATGCATCCAACCGCCGGGCTTTAGCCCCTGCAAAATCAGCACCTCCAGGGGCTAAAGCCCAAGTCATTCATGAGTGGGATACGGCACGACTGAAGCCTGAGAACCCTTGTCGTCCCCGGGGGCCTCGAAGTTCTTCTACCACTCACCCAGCGCTGAAGCGCTGGGCTTTCCTATTTCGCGCCCGAGGCGCTGGTTGAGTGGCTACTCAACGTTCGCGACGTTCCACCACGATTTTGTAAACTCAGCTCTCACGCAGACACTGAAGCCGTGCCCTGACACAAGCATTTATGAGATGACTTCCGGCACCAATGCAAAAGGCCCCGATCGCTCGGAGCCTTCGACGGTACAAAACACGTCTGCGAAACCTGCCTTGAGAGTAGGACAGCCTGTCGTGGCTGTCAAAAATCAACCAACTGTCGCCGCTGACGCGGCTCCGGACATTCGCTGCTGCCCCACCCCGGGCTTACGAGGCTGTTACGAAACTCTGTCGTCCCCGAGGGACTCGGAGAAATTCTTCCACTTGACCCCAGCACTCCGCCTTCGGCTCCGTGCTGGGCTGTCATGCACGCGCCAAGGGCGCTCTGTTTTCCGATGGTTTGTTCCACCGATGCAACAGCGAACTGAGTTTCGTAACAGCCTCTTACGCCCCGGGCTCACTGCGCTCCCGCCGCATGGCGCGGCTCGCTCGTACTTGAAATTGAAACTGGCTTACTGCCGTCTTCAAGCTGGAACGGCACCAGGGTTGAATTTGAAACTCGAAACTTGAAACTTGAAACTCGAAACTGCCTTACTGCGGCACCTCCATCTGCGCTTGCGGAGGCGTAGGCTTGCGGCTGCTGGTGGGATTCTGCGGCTGCTGGCCCGGCTGGGGCGCCATCTGCGGGACATCCGGCCCTCCCGGACCGAGGGGCACGAGGTGCGGCGTGGTCAGCTGGTTGGGCGCGCTTGCGGGAACCACTCCGGGCACCACCGGCGGATGATTGATCTTGCCGGACTCGGCGTCAGTCAGATCGATCCCGAGCCTGGCCAGCGTATCGGCAGTGGAAAGATCAAGCTGCACTTTGGACTTCTCATAGTTCGTGGCCGCGGCGAGCACACTGGACTCAGCCACAGTCAGATTGCTCGAAGCCTGCAACACCAGCGTGCCGGTCGAGGCTCCCATGCGCAGCTTCTTCTGCTCGGCATCGAGCGCCTCGGCGGCGTAGTCGCGCGCCGAGATTGCCGCCTGCAGCGCGACCCAATTCTGGGTCAGTGCAAACTGCGCCTGCCGAACCTGAAGCTGGATGGTGTTCTCGGTCTGCAACAGAGCCAATTGCGCCTGGCGATATTCCAGATCGTTACGCACCTGGTCGGCCTGCACCTGGCGGCTGCGCAGCGGGATGGTGAGATTCACCCCCACTCCTTTGTCCGGAGCGGAGCTGTTAAACAAATTGCCGAAGGCGCCGGCGTAGCTGGTCGGGAATCCGGGCGGAGCGCAGCGAGTGGGATCGGTGCACAAACCATTCACCGGGCCGGCTAACGCGTTAGCGCCGTAGAAGGCGTACAAATCGAGCGTCGGCAACAACTCATTGCGCAGCGATTTCTTGGTGATGATGTTGTTGGTGAGGGTCAGGCGCGTGGTCGCGATCTCCGGCCGTTGCCGCATGGCTGCGGCAATCAGGTCGTCCACCGAACCCACCTCGTACTCCGACGTGGTGTTGAGCGTGTCGGTTGGAATCACCGGGGCGACGGCGAGGATGGGGTCGGCCATGTTGCGCGTGACCGCGTTCTTCATCAGCAACTGTTCCAGCTGAAGGGCCACTTGCGCGGCAATCAGGTTCTGCTTGGCGGTAGCGACGGCGCTTTGCGACTGCACCACGGTCAGCGGCGCCAGCGTTCCCTGCGCAACCTGCTTCTGATTATCGGAGAGCGTTTTGTTCGCCAGATCCAGCGCGCGCTGCTGCACCTCAACGTTCTCGTAGGCGTTGACCAGATCCCAATAAATATTCTCGATCTGCGAGACGGTGGTGATGATCTGGTCGCGGAAGGTGATCTCTGTGATCATCTTGTTATTGCGCGCGATACGCAGGTAGCGCAGGTTGGGATCGTAGCCAAATCCCTGCAGCAGATGCTGCCGCACTTGAAAGGTAAAGCTCGGCGTCAGCGTGGGATTGAGAGTGTTGAAGATGGCGTTCTGCCAGAGGCGGGTGTTGTTGAAGCCGGCGGTCAGCAGCGTTCCCGTTGGAAATCCCTGAGTGTAGTTGAAATTGGCTGTCGTGGTGTTCTCGTACAGCTCGTTGGTACCGGTGAAGACGGTATTGGATTCCGGCGTAACCGAATGTCCGATTTGTACCGTGCCGGTGATGACTGGGTCGTAGCTGTCGAGCGGCGGTCCTTCGCCCTGGGTTGAAGTGACCAGACCGGCCGCACCCGCTCCGGCGCCACCGACGCCGATCGAAGTACCGCCGACACCGGTACCGGTTGCCCCGGTGGTCGAAGTTCCGGTGCCACCGGCCGACGTCGTGCCCGTCTGACCGCCAGGCGTTCCCTGCAGCAGTCCGGCGTTGACGCCCAGCGCCACCGCGCCCGAAGACGTGCGCAGAATGTCGGTGTCGGCGATCGACAGGTTGTAGCGTTGAATGCCGATGTCGAGATTGTTCTCCAGCGCCAGCGCCACCGCATCGTTCATCGACAAGTACATCTTGCCGTCCTGGATAATCTGATCGACCTGAGTCGAATTCTGCGCTCGCAGCGGAGCCACGCTGCGCGGCGCATAGATGATGAAGGGATTGGGCCACTGCCAGCGTCCGCGGGTGTAATCCTGCTCGGAATAGGGATGGGCACTGGCATTGTGCTGCGGCGCCGGCGCCTGCGGCAGCGGCTGTCAGCGTCGAAGTCTGCTTCTGCAGTTCCGCCGGAGTAGGCGTGGGCTGTTGCGCCTGGCCTGGCTGGGGCGCGGAGTTCGAGTCCGACGCCCCTGGCTGGGTGGCCGGCGGAGTGTTCTGCTGCTGGGCCGCAGGCGCGGTGCTCGACGGCTGCGCCGAATCTTGAGCCGCGCTGAAGCCGGTGAGCAGACCGATCAGCAACAGCGAACACAGATATGCTGGGAGAGAGGCACGACGATTGGATGTCGGACTGGAAACAAACATGCTTCGCTTCTCCTGGAAGGACGGGTCAGGGAGTCTTTGATTTTGGACAATTCGGCGGAGATTCGATCTCAGATGCCGTCGCAGGGGATGGAGATTAATCTCAACCTCATACACATATTCACCACGGAAGCACGAAAAACACGGAATGCGCTGGGAGATTAGCTTCCGTGACTTCCGTGATTCCGTGGTGATCGTTCTTGCAAACCGCCAGATCGCGGTGCAGAAACGTTAGTATAGCCGACACAATACTGCGACAAGTGGCCGCTTTACATAGCTTTACACTGCTTAACAGATCGAAAAGGTTGGTGAGAATCAATATAGTGTGAGACAAATGCGCCGCAATCTGAAAATCACGCTGGCCTATGACGGCTCGGAATTTCATGGATGGCAGATCCAGCCGGGCGTGCCGACCGTGCAAGGCACCCTGGCCGATTGCCTGAAACGGCTGACCGGCGAAGACGTCCTGCCGCAGGGATCGGGACGAACCGATGCCGGAGTTCATGCGCTGGCGCAGGTGGCATCGGTGCAGCTGGAGAGCCCGATCCCGGAGAAGAATCTGGTGATCGCGCTGAATGATGTGCTGCCGCCGTCGGTGCGAGTGAATTCGGTTGCAGGTTGTGCCGGATGGTTTTCACGCGCGGCACTCGGCCAAGGCGAAGACGTATCGCTATCGAATTTATCGCGGAGATATTTGTCCCCCGTTTCTGGCGCGCTACGTTTATCACGATCCTTATCCCATGGATGAGGAGGCGGTGATCCGCGCGTCGGATGCAGTCGTCGGCACGCACGATTTCACTTCGTTTGCCGCGTCGGATCCGGACCGAAGCGCGCGCCTGGCGGAAGCCGTCACTTCTTCTGGCCAGGGTGGGGACGCGGACGACGACGACACTTCCCATTCTGGAAAACTGAGCAACGTTCGCACCATTCATTCCTCACTGTGGGCGCGCACCAAGGACGAATTGGTCTACACTGTGCGAGGCGACGGATTTCTGCACCACATGGTGCGCAATCTGGTCGGAACATTTCTGCTCGTCGGCAAAGGTTCGCTGAAGATTGGCGACGTGCCAACCATTCTGGAAGCCCGCAATCGCAGTGCCGCCGGACCCACGGCTGCCGCTTGCGGTTTGTATCTGGTCAGCGTCGAGTACTAGGGCGATAGGTAGTGCGGACCTTCAGGTCCGCGATAACGCTATCTACGAGACTGTCATCCCGAGCGGAGCGTTCGCAAGTCTTTCCGATCCGCTGGTTTTGCGGATCGGGCGCACGCGGAGTCGAGGGACCTGCTGTCCGTTGTGATTGGTAGAATGCCGCCGGCTGAAGCCGGCTCGGGATCGCAAAAAATAAGAGGCTTATCGGCACGACTAAAGTCGTGCCCTGACACAATCACTAAGGGCGAACCGCAGATCCCTCCGCTCGGACTAAAGTCCTCGGTCGGGATGACAAGCGAAAGAAACGCGGAACGCTGGCCTGAAGGCCAGCTCTACCACCATGGCCACTGAAGCACAAATCGCTAGCGCTGCAACGCTCATCAGCACCAATCCCGCAACCGGCGAAGTTCTGGGCGAGTTGCCCTGCGCCACGCCTGAAGACGTCCGCAACGCAGTTCTGCGCGCCAAAGCGGCTCAGCCTCGATGGCAGGCAACTTCCGTTGCCGACCGCATCGCCGTTCTGCGGCGATTTCAGCGGCTTTTGAGCGACCGCCGAGACTCCGTTTCGCAACTGATCTGCCGCGAGGTCGGCAAGCCCACAGCCGAAGCGCTCGCCACCGAAGTTCTGGTCGTGCTCGACGCGACCGAGTTCTGCATTCGTCATGCCCACGGATTTCTCCGCGCCAAGCCGCTGCCGCACGGCAACATCCTGATGAACATCAAGCGCGGCAAGCTGCTGCGGGAGCCGTACGGCGTCATCGGCATCATCGCGCCGTGGAATTATCCCGTTCTCCACGCCGGCCAGCGAAACTCTGGCCGCGCTCGTGACCGGCAACGCGGTGGTGCTGAAGCCTTCCGAACTCACACCGCTGATCGCACTGGAGCTGGAGCGGCTGTTCCGCGATGCGGGGCTTGATCCCGATCTGTTCCAGGTGATGGTCGGCGAAGGGCCAACCGGCGCGGCGCTGGTCGAGTCGCCTGTCGACAAGCTGATCTTTACCGGCAGCGTCGGGACCGGGAAACGGGTTGCGGAGTCCGCCGCGCAACGGCTGCTGCCAGTCGTGCTGGAGCTGGGCGGCAAGGACCCGATGCTCGTGCTGGAAGACGCCGACCTCGAAGTCACGACCAGCGGCGCGCTTTGGGGCGCGTTCATGAACGCCGGCCAGACCTGCCTGTCGGTCGAGCGCTGCTATGTGCATCGCAGCCTCTACGCGCCATTTCTCGAGATGTGCCGCAAGAAGATCGGCAAGCTGCGCGTCGGCAATGGCATCGACTCCGAGGCCGAGCTCGGGCCGATGATTCACGAGCGCCAGCTCAAGATTGTCGAGGAGCAGGTGAATGATGCGGTCGCAGCGCGGCGCCCGCGTGCTGACCGGCGGCAGGCGGACTGACCGAGATCGGTCCTAACTACTACGCTCCCACTCTGCTTGCCGACGTGACCCACGACATGCGGATCATGCAGGAGGAAACCTTTGGCCCGGTGCTGCCGGTGGCGCCGTTCGATACCGATGACGAAGCCGTGCGGCTCGCGAACGACAGCGATTTTGGCCTCGCGGCCAGCGTCTGGACGCGCAACCGCCGGCGCGGCGAGGCTGTGGCTGTGCGCGTGAAGGCCGGGACGGTCATGCTGAACGATATGATCTCGTCTTTTGGCATTGCCGATGCGCCGCATGGTGGCATCAAGCAGAGCGGCATCGGCCGCACCCACGGCGAGTTGGGAATGCAGGAAATGGTTCAGGTGAAGTACCTCAACGTGGATCTGCTTCCCAGCCTGCCGAAACCGTGGTGGTTTGGCTACGGCAAGCGCTACCAGCAGCAGATGGATGGGCTGGTCAGCTTCCTGTTTGCGCGGAATTTGATTACCAGGCTGAAGGGCGGCTTGCGGTCGATGGGATTGATGCGGCGGTCGAGCAGGATCTGATTGTCATTCGAAGTGCGATTCTTACGCCGCGTCGCGGCGAGGCCGCACACGCCTCACCGGAGAACGTTCCAGCCGGCGTTGCACACGCTGGATCAGCAGATCGGCCAGATCAAGATATTTACGAATCCAAGCGGGATCACCCATCTCGTTCTCTAGCTCGTCTTTGGCCGGACCTACAATCTTCTGCCACGGATTAAACTGGTGCTCGTTACTCTCCCCCGGCAGTTGTTCCCTGCTCTCTCCTACAGTTCGGCCCCGGAACTTCAGTATGAATGGCAAAATGCCCTGCTTTCATAATGGCGTTAGATGGCGTACCTGACGTGGGGTTTGCTTGTCTAAGTACGGGAACTTGAAGTCATTATCCGCGACATTTTCCCTCCAAGTGATTGCGATATCGGGCACAATTAGGACTGGCGCCAAAGTCCGGCGAAGAATAAAGACAATCAACAGCGCCGATTTGGGCGATAATTTTAGTGATGCGGGGTGGAGCACCGACTCAGCAGTGCAGCTTTCGGGTAGAGCTGGCCTTAAGGCCAGCGCCTAAGCTATTTTTGTCATTTACCGGAGCCGGGCTTCAGCCGGCGGCACGTAACGCCGTGTGAACCGAGTGTCGCGGGCTAAAGCCCGCTCGGCAAGTAAGTAAAGCGCTTTGACGCTGGCCTGAAGAGAGTGTGTCGCAGCCCGTGCCGCCGCTTCGCCGGCTCGAACCGCAGATCCCTCGGTCGGGCTGAAGCCCTCGGTCGGGATGACAACAAGAAAGAAAGAGCCGGGTACGTCGGCCTTTAAGGCCAGCTCTACCAGAAGATACTCCGACGTTGTGGGACGTCGGACAATGTGGGGTGAAAAAGTAAGTGACCGCGAATATTTCTGAGCTGATTTACGACTGGAACACAATCTACGCCAAGTCGATGATCCCGGCTGGGCGCGTCCTGCTGAATGACGAATCGCTGCGCGACGGGCTGCAGTCGCCTTCGGTCCGCGATCCTTCCATCGAGGAGAAGATCGAGATCCTTCACCTGATGGAAGCCATCGGCATCAACATGCTCGACATCGGCTTGCCCGGCGCGGGCCCGCGCGCGCAGACGCATTGCGAGGCGCTGGCGCGCGAGATCGGCCGCGCCAAGCTGAAGATCAAGCCCAACTGCGCAGCCCGCACGCATCAAAACGACATTCGTCCGGTCGCCGAGATCGTGGAGGCCACCGGCGTTCCCGTCGAGGTGGCGACCTTCATCGGCTCCAGCCCCATCCGCCGCTACACCGAAGACTGGACCGACGACTTCCTGCAGCGCACCACGGAAAACGCCGTGAAGTATGCGGTCGGGCTCGGCCTCGACGTCATGTACGTGACCGAGGACACCACCCGCTGCGATCCCGAAACCATTCAGCGGCTCTACAGCACCGCGATTCGCTACGGCGCGAAGGCCATCGTGATCTGCGATACCACCGGTCACGCGACGCCGATGGGCGTGGTCGCGCTGATGCACTTTGTCATCAACGAAGTTGTGAAGCCTTCCGGCGAGAACATTCGCGTGGAGTGGCACGGCCATTGCGATCGCGGTCTGGCAGTCGCGAATTCCATCGCCGCTCTGGTGGCCGGAGCAGAAGTCGTTCACGCAACGGCCGTGCGGCATTGGCGAGCGTGTCGGCAACACACAGATGGATCAGATGCTGGTCAACCTGAAGCTGCTGGGCATCGAGCCGTGGAAGAGCCAGGACCTGACGCAGCTGAAGAAGTATTGCGAAACCGTCTCCAAGGCGACCGGCGTGCCGATCCCGAAGAACTATCCCGTGGTCGGCGACGACGCCTTCCGCACCGGTACCGGCGTTCATGCCGCCGCCGTCATCAAGGCCTATCGCAAGAAAGATGACATGCTGGCCAACAGCATCTACTCCGGTGTGCCGTCGCATTTTTTCGGCATGGAGCAGATCATCGAAGTCGGCCCCATGAGCGGCAAGTCCAACGTCCAGTATTGGCTGGAAAAGCACAAGATCCCCGTGACCGACGAGTTGGTCGACCGGATCTTCCAGCGCGCCAAGGAATCGGATCGCATGCTGACCGACGAAGAAATTATGGAAACGGTGACGGCCGCGAACGGGGTGAAGGCGGAGCTGGCGTCGTAGCTGACGCAATGCGCTCAGAACAATTCGCTGTGTGATCCCAGGCGCACCAGTTCCAGGGATCGTGCTCTTCATCCGGCTTTCTATAAATCAGAATCGATGATCGGGCTTCTGATGTTGACAATCTACGAGTGATCTTTCCACGTCGCCGGTGAGAGCATGATCGTTAATGTCGCGCCGGCAGCGACTGGTCCTCGCTGCAGCAGCTCTCACAACTTCCACGGAATAAGTCCGTCCAGAAGTCGTCCCGGTGTCGTCACGAGCTTGCTCGCGCACGGTAATCCCGAGTGAATTGCGTGCGAGTACCTAGATCACTTCTCATTGCTAAGCTCATGCCAACGACAGATCTTCCGGACTCTTGGCAGTTCGTAACTCACCACGCCGGGCCGCTTTCATCGCCTCAATTGTCTTGGCATTCGGGGTCCGAATCTCAAACGGCAGCGTTTTCTCAGCTGCGACTCTCACCAGCAGGAGCCGGAAAGCGTCTGAGACAGTCAAGCCCATCGACTTCAGCACGGCAGCTGCCTGATTCTTAACGCGCCCATCGATCCGGGCGCGGACTACTGCATTCGCAGGCATAATTACGTAATTACCTCTGAGCCACATTGTAGCTCTTCTCTCCACCCCCCTGCCGTATTACCATGGAACATCCTCCATGGCCCCGCTCCCTCCAGTTCGCATGACTTCCGCAGAGGCAGTCTCCAGCAGCGAGTCGCGCGGATTGCGCTCGGCGCAGCAGCAGGTCGCGCGCATTGCCGAGCTGCGTCGCGTACACGACGCCTTTGCCTGGTTTCGCACCCACGCTCGTGAACTGGAAGAGTTGCAGCTGGAAGTGACTTCCATTCCGTCTCCGCCGTGGGGCGAAGGCGCGCGCAGCGAGTGGCTGGCGCAGCGATTCACGGCCATCGGCCTGTCCGATGTTCATCGCGACGAGTTGGGCAACGTGCTCGGCATCCGGCCCGGCGTCGATCCCAGCGCTCCCTTCATCGCGCTGAGCGCGCACATCGATACGGTGTTTCCCGCCGGCACGCCGACGCACGTGCGCCGCGATGGCGGCAAGCTCTACGGTCCCGGGATCTCTGACAACTCATCGGGCATCGTCGCGCTGCTGGCGATGTCGACCGCAATACAAGCCGTTGGGCTGGCGAACACCGCGCCCATTCTCTTTATTGGCGATGTCGGTGAGGAGGGCGAAGGCGATCTGCGCGGCATGCGGCACATCTACAAAGACCCGCGGTGGTCGGCAACGATCGCTTCGCTCGTGGTGCTCGACGGCGCAGGCAGCGACACCATCATCACCGAAGGCCTCGGCAGCCGGCGCTACGAGATCATCGTGCGCGGACAGGGCGGGCATTCGTGGAGCGACTTCGGCGTTGCCAATCCCATCGTGGCGCTGGCGCGCATCATCGATCGCTTCACCCGCACGCCGGTTCCGGTCTCGCCCAAGACGACCTACAACATCGGCATCATCCACGGCGGAACATCGGTGAACTCGATTCCCGAGTCGGCGACCATGCGGGTCGACACGCGCTCGGCATCGGTTGACGAGCTCGATCGCCTGGAGCGTGCGCTGCATGAGGCCGTCGATCACGTCATCCCGGAGATCACCGGCCGCAAGAGGCAGGAGCTGCTGACCGCCGAGGTTCGCGTGATCGGCAATCGCCCGGCCGCCGATCTTCCGAGTGAGTCGCAGCTGCTGAAGACGATTCGCGCCGTCGATGCACAGCTCGGCAACACGGCGCGGATTCAGCGCGCCTCAACCGACGCCAACATTCCGCTCTCGCTGGGCCGCGAGGCGATCGCCATCGGCGCGGGCGGCAGCGGCGGCGGCGCTCACACCATCCACGAATGGTATGACCCCAACGGCCGCGATCTCGGACTGAAGCGCATTCTGCTGCTCACCCTGGCGCTCAGCGGAGTCGCCGACGAGTAACCGGTACCGCGTCACCCACCCGTCAAGCGCAAACCGGCGCATCAGGCAGTTTTCCCATCTCGCACCTCTCGCGACCCGGAAATAACCTTTTCCGTGGTCTGTTGATGGCGCTGACCCTATAATCGCGCCGTGGCGCAACCTTCCAAAGCCGGCGCGATCGTGCTGTTCCTGTTTGGCTTGCCCTTCTTTGCATTTGGTGCGTTCGCCACTTTTGCTTTCTTCACCTCAGCCCCTTCCGTGCACAACAACTCGAATCCCATAGCCGGCGCGATTTTCGCTTCCGTGTTTGCGATTATCGGCGCCGGGATCATGTTTGGGGCGGTGTATGGCTATCGGTGGCAGATGCGGGATGCGGCCGTTAAGCAGACGAATCCGCAATCTCCCTGGTTGTGGCGCAGCGACTGGGCGCAGGGCCGCGCTCTCAGCAGTCGTCGCAACACCCTGTATGGCTGGTGGATTGGCACCGTCCTGACCGGCATGCTTTTTGTGCCAATGGCGGCTGATCACCGTGCCTCCTATGCTGCGCAGTGGCGATCTCAAAGCATTATTCCTGCTTGGGCTGTGCCTGATACCGGCGGCTCTGCTGACAGGCGCCCTGCGAGCCACGATCCGCCGCCAACGCTACGGCCAGACCTACTTCGAATTCGCAGCACTGCCCTTTTCCCCGGGCAAACGAATCAGCGGACAGATTCACCTGCGTCTCGATACCGCCGCCGAACATGGGATCGATCTGCGCCTGTCCTGCATTCGCCGCATCGTGACGGGTTCGGGCAAGGAGCGGAGCACCAGCAATGTGCCGCTCTGGGAGCAGGAGAAGAATGTGCCGCCGTCGTCGCTGATGATCGGCCCGGTGGGCAGTTTGATTCCGGTTGAGTTCGAGATTCCGGAAGAAGCTTACGAAACCAATCACGACGTGCCCAGCGATCAGTTGCTCTGGATGCTGCATGCCCACGCAGATGTGCCGGGAGTGGATTACTCCGAGGACTTCGAGATACCGGTGTTCCGGTCGACGGCGAAAGCAGCACGGGCGAGCGCCGCGGCAGGGGACGCAGATTGGACGCCGGAGTTTCGCCCAAATTTTGCAGCAGCAGCACCGGTGTCAGCCTCGCTCGCCGCGCCCGCACATCCGAAAGTTGTGGTTTCCACCGCTCCAGAGGGCGCGACCGAGTTTTACTTTCCAGCATTTCGCAATCCTGGACGAACGCTCTTCCTGCTGTTCTTCACGGCAGGCTGGACGGCCCTTGTCTATTACCTTGCACATTCGAGCGCGCCGCGGCTGTTTCCGGTCTTTTTCGGGTTGTTCGATCTGATGCTCGTCTATGGCTGCATGCAAGGCCTGTTCGGCAGGGCCCGGATTGTGGTTGGCAATGGGAAACTGATTTCGCAGCGCGGCACGTTCAGCATGGGTACGGGTGCTGAGATTCCATTCAGCGATATTGAATCCGTTCATGCGGTAGGAGCAGTGCAGAACTCAAACGCATGGAACGCCTCTTACATGATTCAATTGAAGACCAGAAGCGGGCGCACTCTTAGACTTGCGGACAGCATCGCGGACCGCGAGGAAGCCCGCTGGATCGTGGGGCAGATCGAAAAGCTCGCCGGACTGAAGCTTGACACGCAGGTTGTGATGCAAGATATGGGACGCGACCTGGGCCCTCCGCCGCAACGGGATTCCATGTGATGAAGAACGGTTGTCAGTTGTCGGTTGTCGGTTTTCGGTTGACAGGGCCAGAGCCTGAAGGTCTGATGTCGCCGCTGCCGCGGCTCAGCTCAATTCCCCAACTTACCCGGCGCTCACGAGGCTGTTACGAAACTCTGTCGTCCCCGAGGGACTCGGAGAAATTCTTCCACTTGCCCCCAGCACTCCGCCTTCGGCTCCGTGCTGGGCTGTCATGCACGCGCCAAGGGCGCTCTGTCTTCCGATGGTTTGTTCCACCGATGCAACAGCGAACTGAGTTTCGTAACAGCCTCTCACGCGCCGGGCTAACTTCATACCGCCGCTTTGCGGCTGGGCCTCCTGCAGTTCGAACGATACGATCCTCATGAGGAATTGGCTAACAATAGCAATGATCTTGTCCTTGGTCGTGTTAGGCAAAGCCGCAACCGGCAATTCCACGAGCGTCGCCCCCGACATCATCTTCCTCAACGGCGACATCTACACCGAATCGACTCCCGCTCGTGCGCAGGCGATGGCGGTGCGCGAGGGCCGCATCGTCGCCATCGGCTCCAACGACGACATTCGCAAGCTGAAGCGCGAACACACGCAGGTGGTCGATCTCGGCGGGCACTTCGTCATGCCGGGATTCAACGATGCGCATCTCCATCTTGCTTATGGCGGACGGCAGGCGCTGGAGGTCAACCTGGTCGGCGTGAAGTCGCTGGCCGAGATGCAGCAGCGCATCGCCGAACATGCCAAGACGACCGCGCCGCAGGACTGGATCGTCGGCGGCGGCTGGGACCACACGCTTTGGCCGGGCGAGAAGCTGCCTACGCGCCAGGATATCGACGCGGTCACCGGCGATCATCCCGCCGTCCTCTCGCGCGTCGACACCCACATCGCCGTCGCCAACACCGCTGCGCTGAAGGCGGCGGGAATGCTGGCAAAGATTCCCGATCCGCCGGGCGGCGAGATTGATCGCGACGCAAGCGGCACGGCCACCGGCATTGTGCGCGAGACGGCGCGCATGGCGATGCTGGCGAAGGCTCCGCGGCCGTCGCTGGCATTGCGGCGGCGTGGCATCGAGCTCGCGCTGGCCGACGCCGCGCGCTGGGGACTTACCTCCGCTCAGGATTATTCCGACTGGGAAGACTTCCTGATCTATCAGGATCTGGAGCGCGAAGGAAAGCTCACGCTGCGCATCAGCGAGTGGATTGCGTTCAACCAGCCGGTTGACCTGCTTGCAGAAGCATCGCGCCGCGCATCCGGCCGAGGATCCGCTGCTGCACACTGCGATGCTCAAGGGTTTTATGGACGGCTCGCTGGGCTCGCGCACGGCGGCGCTGCTGGCGCCGTATTCCGACGATCCCGGCAACTCCGGCATCCCGCAATACGACCAGCCCACGCTGAATCGCATGGCGGTGGAGCGTTCGGCCGCGGGATTTCAGTTGGGATTTCATGCCATCGGCGATCGCGCGGCGCAGATGGCGCTTGACGCCTTTGCCGAAGTCGAACGCGATGCCAAGCAGAACGATCGCATGCGCGACTTCCGCTTTCGCATCGAGCACGCCCAGGTGATCGCGCCCAACCAGTTCGCGCAGTTTCGCCAGCTCGGCGTCATCGCGTCAGTGCAGCCGTGTCATCTGCTCACCGACATGAATTGGGTGATCGAGCGCATCGGGCCCGAGCGCGCCAAGACGTCGTATCCGTGGAAGCAGTTCCTCGACAACGGGGTGCGCCTGGCGTTTGGGACGGACTTTCCGGTCGAGCCGATGAATCCGTTCCGCGGAGTTTATGCGGCGGTGACGCGCAAGAACGAAGCCGGGACGAAGGAATTTTTCCCCGAGCAGAAGGTCACGATCGAGCAGGCGCTGGCCGCGTATACAACCGGCGCGGCGTATGCGCAGTTCGCCGAGAAAGAGAAAGGAACGCTCGCGCCGGGGATGTTGGCGGACTTTGTGGTTCTGGATCGCGATCTGACTAAAGTCGCGCCGCCGGAGATTTTGAAGACGCAGGTCCTGCGCACGGTGGTCGGCGGGAAAACGGTGTATGAGGCGTGCTGCGAATAACCGCCATCCCGCATTGACAGCTCCGGCGCGCGCGGTTCGCATCCTAGCTATTGCAGGTTGGTGACCAACCGCGTGACACTGGTCGTCTAAAGCTTGAGCACTCATCGTGATTCCCCTCACAAATCACAGGCAAGAAGCGGCAACTGTATAATTTCTATTTGGACTTGTTAGCCGGAGGACAGTGAATGGATTCGCAAGCTTCAGGTTTCAGGCAAAGATTCAAGGCCAATCGCTTTGCCTCGACGGTCGTAATCCTGGCAACGCTTTCGCTAGGCATCCTGATTGGCACGGTCGTATCTGGGGCCGTTAAGGGCAATCAGCAGAGCAGCTTCGTCCGACGCGACGCCGCTGAAGGTTCCCTCGCCCGTCCAGATGTCGAATCAGTTTTCGACCATCGCGCGCCAGCTGGAGCCGTCGGTGGTCAACATCAATACCGAAACCACGCTGAAGAATCCGCACAAGCGCATGATGCCGGGAGCTCCTCCCGACGATCAGACTCCGGGCGGCGGCGACGAGGACAATCCCTTCCAGGATTTCTTTAACCGCTTCTTCGGCGGACAGCCGGGCGGCGGTGGTGGTCAGGGCGGCGGCCAGTTCGGAGGCTCGCCCGATATGCGCGAGCGCTCGCTGGGGTCGGGCGTGATCGTCGACTCCAAGGGCTACATTCTCACCAACAATCACGTGGTCGATAAGGCCGACAAGATTCGCGTCAACCTGATGGGCGATCCGGAGACGGTCACCTACACTGCGACCGTGATCGGCACCGATGCGGAAACCGATCTCGCCGTGATCAAGATCGACGCCAAGAAGCCGCTGCCCGCAGCCAAGCTGGGCAACTCCGATGCAATGAACGTCGGCGACTGGGTGCTGGCCATCGGCAGCCCCTTCGGCCTGAATGAAACCGTGACCGCCGGCATCGTCTCGGCGATCGGCCGCAACATCGTTCCCAACCGTCAGTTCGAATCGTTCATCCAGACCGACGCGGCCATCAATCCCGGCAACTCGGGCGGCCCGCTGGTCAACATGAACGGCGAAATCATCGGCATCAACACCGCCATCTACACCAGCGGCGGCGGCTATCAGGGTGTTGGCTTTGCCATGCCGTCGAACACCGTCGTCAACGTTTACAACCAGCTCATCGGGCCCGACCACAAGGTCTCGCGCGGATCCATCGGCGTGCAATTCAATGCCGTGCCCAATCCGGCGGTCGCGCGCGTCTACGGCGTCAATAGCGGCGTCACCATTGCCAGCATTACGGCGAACGGTCCTGCCGAAAAGGCGGGCCTGAAGACAGGCGACACCATCGTCTCCGTCAACGGCAAGCCGGTGAAGAATGGCGACGAACTGGTGGCCGAGATCTCCTCGCTGAAACCCGGTACGCAGGCGAAGATCGGATACATCCGCGCCGGCAAGGAGCAGACGGTCGAGGTCACGATTGCCGATCGCGCCAAGCTGTTCGCCGCCCGGCTGGGTGGCGAGGAAGCGCAGGGCGAGGAAGGCCAGCCCCAGGAGAGCAAGTTCGGGGTCGTCGTCAAAGGCATCACGCAGGACCTGGCCCAGCGTTATCAGCTGCCTAATACCAAGGGCGTGATTGTTCAGGAGGTTAAGCCCGATGGCTTCGGCGATACTGCCGGACTCAGCCGCGGCGACGTCATCCTGGAGATCAACAAGCAGCCGGTGAACAACGAAGAAGATTTCCGTCGCATCGAGACGCAGACCAAGAGCGGCCAGGATGTGGTGTTCCTGGTGCGGCCCCGCGGCACGCGCGACAATTCGACGGTGTTCATGGGCGGCACGCTGCCGTAATTAAGGCTTGTCATCCCGATCTGGGTGCCCCAGGTTCGCCCGTCTTTTGGGCTAACCTGGGCGCGTCCGGCGGACCATCGGGGTGTTAACTCACTAGCAATCTCGGGGCGATGAAGGCGCATCACAGAAAAGCGATGGCTGGCGCCGCTCTGTTCCGTTTTAGGACCTATGTTTTCAAAGTGGGAACCGGGGTGCTTTTTGTGGTTCCCAAATTGATGAATGTTTAATTACAATGGGCAGTCATTTGCAGCTCCCCTATGTGGTGACAGAGAGGTGGTCGTTGCCTAGCGAAACACGTGTACTTAAAATCGCCGGTGTATTCCTGGTGTCGCTGTCGCTGGCCGGATGGGCCACAGCCAGCACCACCACCAACTCCAAGACAAACACCAAGCACGCCACGGTTTCCAGCACGCATCATAGTTCGGCCAGCCATCATTCCTCCAAGCGTGCAGTGAAAACGGCGACGGCCACTCGGTCACACGGTCAGCACGGTATTGATCAGGAGCGGACGGCCGCGATCCAGAGCGCGCTCATCCGCGAGCACTACCTCACGGGCGAGCCCACCGGCGTCTGGGACCAGTCGTCGAAGGACGCCATGCTGCGCTACCAGGCCGCCAACGGCTGGCAGACCAAGATCACGCCTGACTCCCGCGCCCTCATCAAGCTGGGACTGGGGCCGGATCACACCGGACTGCTGAATCCCGAGACCGCCAGTTTCCCCTCGCCGCATGAGCTGGGCGTCGACAACCAGACGCAGCCCGGCGGCGCCAGCGACAACCAGTAGCCGCGGAACAGATTCGAGTTGAGCGAGGCGCGGGTGACCGCGCCTTTTGCTTTGGGGTAGGCCGAGCGCTGATGTACTCTAGGCGCGAGGACATTCCGACATGCCCGGCAAAGAGCACGACCTGCAGATCGACTACATCGAGTTCCCCGCCACCGATATCGAAGCCACCAAGCGTTTCTACGAGCAGGTCTTTGGCTGGAAGTTTCAGGACTACGGTCCCGACTACACCAGCTTTGTCGACGGCCGCCTGGCCGGCGGATTCAACAAGGACGCTCATCCTGCCGCGCCGAGCGGCGGCAAGGCCAGCGGCCCGCTCATCGTGATCTATGCCGCGTCGCTGGAAGAAATCTACGGCGAGGTCAAGACCGCCGGCGGCAACATTGTGAAAGAGATCTTCGGATTTCCCGGCGGACGCCGCTTCCACTTCACCGATCCCAACGGCAACGAGCTGGCCGTCTGGAGCGAGTAAAGACAAGAGCGACACGTCCCGCAAAAGACTTTCCCGTTCGCCTGGCGTGAATCTGTGGCATACTCTTGCCGAAAGCAGGGTATGCCACCTTTCCTGCCGGGCTCCCGGGCCTGCGGCTGCCCCCGCAATCCCTTGCGCTCCCCGAAGGAGTTTCCCATGAGGAAAATCGCGTTTGTTGCGATCCTTCTCTGCATCGCTGGGGCATCGTTCGTCAGCGCCCAGGAAGTATCCAAGAGGCTGACCAATCAGAACATCATCGACATGGTCAAGCTCGGCATTGCCGATGATGTGATCATTGCCAAGATTCGCAGCGCGCAGGGACAGGACCAACTCGCGTTCGATACCAGCGTCGATGGCCTGAAGACTCTAAAAGCGGGCAACGTGCCCGACGACGTCATCAAGGTGATGATCAATCCGGCGCCAGTGCCGGTTTCCATTGCGCCTGCGGCCGGCGGCGGCGCGGCACCTGCTCCCGATCCGAACTTCCCGCCACCGGAGGTAGGCGTTTACTGGCGCGACGGCGCGTCCTTTGTCTTGATCGAAGGCCAGGCATTGGCGCGCGCCAAAGTCGGCGGACGCGCCGGCAGCTTCTTCACCTACGGCATGCGCTCGGAGCATTGGGACGCTTATCTGGACGGCCCAACCTCGAAGAATCATGTGAAAGACCGGCAGCCAAAGTTCTACTTGTACGTCCCGGATGGGATCAGCGCTGCCGACTACGTGCTCATTCAGCTGGAAAAGAAAGGTGACCGCCGCGAGTTTCAGGTTGGCTCCTTCGGCGGCGTCACTGCCGGCAAGTCTGGCGTCAAGCGCGATAAGGAGGTTCCGTTCAAGGCCGAGCATGTCGCCATGAGGACCTACAAGATTTCGCTCGAGTCCGACTTGAAGCCGGGCGAGTACGCCTTCTTTCAGGGAACAGGTCAGCAGACGATGATGTCCAGTGGACGGGGATCGAGTCCGTCAGGAGGCAGCGCGTCCGGCCGCATCTACGACTTCAGCGTCCTGGAATAGCGCACGTGCGCGGCTCATGACGCGAGCCCGGCTTGCCGATGGAACCTAATGCTCCCCCTGCAAAATCCGCGGAGGTTCCATGCGCTACTTGCTGTGCGCGTTGTTGTTCGTCTGCTCCGTCTTCGCTCAGGATGAAACTTTGGCCCCGTCGAAAACGCAGGGTGGCTCATTTTATGTAGACGGGATTGTGTATCAATATGCCGTGGGCAAGCAATACACCGTGGTCGCGGCGGCCCACGTGGTGCTGAACCGGAAATTTCTGGCGATCAAGGTCCGCGTGTATAACGCCGGCTCGCACTCGGTGACGATCAAGCCGGAAGACGTGTTGCTGCAAGACGCGGTCAGTGGGCACACGGTGGCTGCGCTATCGGGCGCTGAGATGTCCAAGAAGCTGCGCAAGCCTTACAACATGGCGCGCTATAGCGTAGGCGGCATGGCCGGCAACGATCCGCAAGGGCCGATCACCGCCGACATGGTCAGCCCGCAGATGCTGCAGATGATGCGCGCCATCGCCGCGCGCACCAACGGCAATGCCATGCCCGGCGGCAAGAATCTGCTCTACACCGACACTCCGGGCGCGCTGGATTCGGAGGACGAGCCTGCCCGCCCGGCCGAATGCGATCAGCCGTGCCGGCTGCGGGCTCGCGAAGCCCAGGGCGTTGATCCGCTGGCCCAGCTCCAGCACCAGGCTTCGCCCGACTACGTCGAGCAATGCGGCCTGCTGGCCAACACCATTCCTCCGCGAGGCAACGTCACCGGCGTCGTCTACTATCCGCTGGGCAAGCTGTCGGAGAGCGCCGCCGTGGCCGACCATGGCAAGAAAGGCCGCGCCGTGCGGGTGACGGTACCCGTCGGCGGCGAGAGCTTCCAGTTCGATCTGGCGGTGGAATAGGGGCGCAGGGCGGACCGCGTCCAATACCGGTGCCCCAGGTTCGCGTCCCGGCATTTGGACGCTAACCTGGGCTTGCCACCGGGCAGACCAGGCCTCGTGACACAATGGCGGTTTCGGATGAGGGCCAGCGCTCAAGGGTACAGAGAGCTGTCGTACCCGCCCGGCATTCCCAAATTGGGAATTAAACCATTTGCCATCAATCAGTTCCATAACGGGAAATCGCGTTTAGAAGCGATTTAAGACACGATCTCCGATTCCGAGAGGTCCAGGTAGACTGGCCTCTCGAACGTGGCTGTGCGGGCCTTCCTGCGCAATCTAGAGCCATCTAGTAAACCACCGATGGTGCCAATCTATAATTGCCCGTAAAATGCTATATAAATAGCCGCGTTGCATCACTTTAATGCTATAGCCTGCGATCACTGGGCTGGCACAGCCTAACGCCAGCCTTACCGTGCAAGACTCATCATCAAGCCAGCCGTCCGATGGCCTTCGCCAACTCCCCGGCGTTGACGATGTGACACATGATGTGACACATTGAGTCATGCCCTCTGTAAACATCCGTCAACTACGCGACACCCGCCGCCTCAAAGCCTGGCTGCAAGCAGGTCAGACCGTCGAGTTGCGCGAGCGGGATCGCCTCATCGGACGCATTGTTCCCGCCAACGGAGACCAGCCGCCCGTCGAGATGCCGGACTTCGCCGCCCGGGCGAAGAAGATCTTCGGGGACCGCGTATTTCCCACCAATGCCGTCATCGAAGCGCGTAAGCGGGCGCGCTATTGAGCATGTACGCCGACTCGAGCTTCTTCGTCTCGTTATACCTTCCTGACGTGCATTCGGCCGATGCTCGGCGTCTGGTGAGGCATCACAAGCGCATTTGGCTCACACCGCTGCATCGCGCGGAATGGGCGCATGCCGTTGCAATGCGTCTTTTCCAACGTGAGCTTTCTGCTGATGAGGCGCAAGTGATCACCAAGGATTTCGAGCGCGATCGAGCCTCCCGATTTTGGTTGCAGGTTCCGCTGCCGGAGCTGGCCTTCGAGCGCTGCGTCCAGCTTGCCGGACAATACGGCGCTCGACTTGGTCTTGCAACGCTGGACACGCTGCACATCGCCTCCGCCTTGGAGCTGGGAGCGGAGCGATTCTGGACCTTCGATCTCCGCCAGGCCAAGCTGGCCAGAGCCGTGGGATTGAAGAGTGGTGTTTGAATTGATCGGATTCAGCGGCCGTGGATTTGGCGTTGCGCCAACGGGCGCTCACGCCACTAGCGGCCGCACGTCGCGCTCAATGATGGGCTGCAATTGGTCTTGTGCTACCTCCAGATCGTAGCTGGACTGGGCGTTGAGCCAGAAGCGCGCGCTGGTGTTGAAGTAGCGTCCCAGCCGTAGCGCGGTGTCGGGAGTGATGCCTCGCCGCTGATGCACGATCTCGGCGATGCGCGTCACCGGAACATGCAGGTCGAGCGCCAGCCGGTTCATGCTGATGCCCAGCGGCTTCATGAAATCCTCGCGCAGAATCTCTCCCGGATGAATCGGCGGAAGTTTCTCGGACTTGGCCATGCAACGCTCCTAGTGATAGTCCATTACCTGTCAGGCGAACCGCGGATCCCTCGGCTGCGCTCGGGATGACAGCAAGAGAAGAAACAACAGGTCCCTCCGCTCGGACTAAAGTCGTCGGTCGGGATGACACAGGTACGGAGCGAAAAGCGAATAGCAAAGAGCGAAAAGCGATCTGACAACCGACGGCTGACGGCTGACAGCTTCCTCACGCGAACGCCGTCTCCGTGTATTCGCCATAGACTTCGCGCAGGGCGTCGCAGATTTCGCCGACCGTCGCGTAGGCCTTCACCGCGTCGATGATGAACGGCATGGTGTTCACGGGCGATATCTGGCCGTTGTCGCCGGCAGTCGGCTCTTGCGCTGCAGCTTTCTTCAGCGCGTCGAGGCAGCGGCGCACTTCGTCGTTGGAGCGGCGGGCGCGCAGCGCATTCAGCTTGCGTAGTCTGCGCCTGCGCGACCTCCTCGCCGATGTAGAGAATGTGCGGCGACGGGCTCGTCGACCACAAACTCATTCGCGCCGACCGTGATCTTCTCTCGCGCTTCGGTGGCGCGCTGGAACTGGTAGCTGGCCTCGGCAATCTCCTTCTGCGGATAGCCCTTCTCGATGGCCGCCACCATGCCGCCCATCGCGTCCAGCTTGTTGAAGTAGTCGAAGGCCCCGTTCTCCATATCGAGCGTGAGCCGCTCGACAAAGTACGAGCCGCCCAGCGGATCGACCGTGTTGGCCACGCCCGACTCATAGGCGATGATCTGCTGCGAGCGCAGCGCGATGCGCACGGCTTCTTCGGTGGGCAGCGCCAGCGCTTCGTCGTAGCTATCGGTGTGCAGCGACTGCGTGCCGCCCAGCACGCCCGCCAGCGCCTGAATGGCCACGCGCGCGATGTTGTTCATCGGCTGCTGCGCGGTCAGCGAGACGCCCGCCGTCTGCGTGTGGAAGCGCATCAGCCAGGTGCGCTGGTTCTTGGCGCCGAAGCGATCCGTCATCAGCCGATACCAGATTTTGCGCGCGGCGCGGTACTTGGCAATCTCCTCAAAGAAATCGTTGTGCGCGTTGAAGAAGAAGCTGAGGCGCGGGCCGAACTCGTCCACGTCGAGGCCGCGGCGGCGCGCCCACTCCACATATTCCACGCCGTCGTAAATGGTGAAGGCCAGTTCCTGCAGCGCGGTCGAGCCGGCTTCGCGAATGTGGTAGCCCGAGATCGAAATCGTGTTGAAGCGCGGCGTGAACTTCGAGCCGAACTCGAAGGTGTCAATCACCAGCCGCATCGACGGCGCCGGCGGATAAATGTATTCCTTCTGCGCGATGTATTCCTTCAGGATGTCGTTCTGAGTCGTGCCGGAAATTTTCTTCCAGTCCGCGCCCTGCTTCTCGGCGACCGCGAGATACATCGCCCACAGGATCGACGCGGGCGAGTTGATGGTCATCGAGACGGTGGTCTTCTCCAGATCGATGCCGTCGAAGAGGATCTCCATGTCCTCCAGCGAATCGATGGCGACGCCGCACTTGCCGACCTCGCCTTCGCTGAAGGGATGATCGCTGTCGTAACCCATCAGCGTGGGCAGATCGAAGGCGACCGACAGGCCGTGCCCGCCGTGCTCCAGCAGATACTTGTAGCGCTGGTTGGTCTCCTCCGGCGAAGCGAAGCCGGAGAACTGGCGCATGGTCCACATCTTGCCGCGATAGCCCGAGGCGTGAATGCCGCGCGTGTAAGGCGGCTGGCCGGGATAGTTCAGATAGCTGTCGTAGCTCCAGTCCTCGGGCAGATCGGCCTGCGTGTAGAGGCGACGAATCGGCACGCTGGAGATGGTGGTGAAGCGCGCGTGGCCGTGCTCGTCGAGGTTGATGCCGGTGGGCTCGCCGATCGGCCGCTCCGGAGCCTTCTCCAGCGTGGGCGCGAGCGTCTTCTCGGCCCAATCTTTTTCCGATGGCGACGGATGACGCCCGGCCTCGAACAGATCGGTGACCGGCGATTCAGAGACAGCTTTCCCGTTAGACTTGCGGCTGCTTGCCATGAATTACCCCACAGTAGGACGAACCTTCAATCGTAGTAGATGCGGGGGATGGGGGCAAGAACGAGATCCCTCTCGGATGCAATGTTCCGCGCCGTCTGTGATGGGTAACGATTTGTGAGGTCCGTTCCCTCGGCATCGATTTTATTATTCGCATCGAACGTGGATCAGCCAGTAATCCAGCCGCTTGCGGCGGGAGCGCCTTGAGCCCGGGGTGTAAACCCCGGGTTACGAATTCCAAGTTGGATGAAAGAGCCGCGCCAGCGGCGGCAGACCCCGGCGGCAGATCAGAACAATTGATTCGGATCGAACGCAACGCCGGATTTCTGGAGGAGGCTCACATATTCTTCTTCGAAACGCCGCGTCCTATGATGTTCTGCCTGGTGCTCGATGTATCGCACAACGGCGGGAATCTGCGATGGACTAACGCTGATCGCGGCGTAACCGTCCTGCCATGCAAACCCGCGCCCAATTTCGTTCATCCACCGCGACGAGTTGGCCTTTAAGGTACGCACAACATCAGCGGTCCGGCTCGTCGCGGGAACCATCATCAAAAGATGAACGTGATTCGAGGTCCCGCCGATTACCGAGATGTTGACACCACAATTCCTGCCGATCGCGCGCATGAAAGTCCACAATCGCGGAGGATCGTGGATGAGGGCACACCGTGCCTTCGTGCTGAAGACGCAATGAACCAGTTGCAGCGTATACGTGTGGGGCATCTAAGGCCATTGTTCTCGAGACAAAGGATGGCAGGATGTGAGGCGCGTCACGGAAGGACGTGCCGCCGCTGGCGCGGCTCTTCATTGGGTCGGTATCCGCGACCCGGGGTTTACACCCCGGGCTCAAGGCGCTCCCGCCGCAGAGCGGCTGGGTTGTCGCCGCAGACATGTCCCATGACCGACTCCGGCACATCACGCATCCCGCCCCCCATTGCACATTCAGGTTCCATCCGCGGAAATCGGGCGGAATGGTGAACACAGTCACTTTTGCACATGCGGCTCTGCGATATACTTCGCTCGGATACTCCACTTTCTGAAGGTCAATTCATGAGCATGACGGCACACGCAGTGGAAGCGCCCTCCACCGCAGATTTCAAGTCACTGGAAGAGAAGATCCTGCGCACCATCGAGCAGCTGAAGTCGGCGCGCGAAGCCAAGGCCGTCGCCGAGCGCGATGCCGCCCGCCTGCGCGAGCAATTGAACGAGCGCGAGGACGAGTTGGACACCATGCGCCAGGAACTGGTCGGCTTGCGCCGCGAACGCGAAGACGTGCGTACCCGAGTAGAAAAGATGCTGGGGCAAATTGAGTCTTTGGCGCTGGACGAGTCGGCGGGATAATGGAAAGTGGTGGATCGTGGTTCGTGGTTCGTGAATCGCGACATTAGTCGAGCTTCGATTCACCATTCACGATCCACGATTCACGACATGGAGGGTCTCTTGAGCCAGCCAAACGGCAACGGCGGCGGCAATGTCCGCGTCGAAATCTACGATCAGACCTATCATCTTCGCGGCTTTGATCCGGAGTACATTTCCGAGCTGGCCGAGTATGTCGACACCAAGATGCGCCTCATTGCGCAACAGGCTTCGACCGTCGACTCGCTGCGCGTAGCCGTGCTGGCCGCGCTGAATATCGCCGACGAACTGCACGTCCTGAAGCGGAAGTTCGCCTCGATCGACAGCGACTACAACGAGCGCGCCGGGCAACTGGCAGGTGCGCTGGACGAGGTGCTGGACGAGGGTCGGCGGGTAGGGTAGGCAGGCGATCTTCAGTGCCTGCCCTGAGCTCAGCCGAAGGATCCGCGTTCAAACTCCTAAGGAAACTCCATTAAGGCCCCAGCGGCTAAAGCCGCAATGATTTTGCTGAGCTTACGGACGGCCTGAAGGCCGTCCCCTTCAAACCCGAACTTTATCGGAGTCTCCCTAAAGTAAATGTGTCATCCCGACCAAGGGCTTGAGCCCGAGCGGAGGGACCTGCCTTCCGGTCCGGAAAGCCCTATGTTCCGGATCTTCCAGCCTTTCTTCTTCCAGCCTTTTCTTCTCCGTGCCCTCCGTGCCTCCGTGGTGAATCGCCTTTCAGTAATTCAGTCTGAAGTTCAGCATGTGCCAGTTCAGCAGGAAGAAGGCGAATCCCAGGCACGCCAGCATCAGCAGCGTGTTCCAGACCTTCGTCCAGAACCACAGTGCGCCGTCCTTCCACGATTGCAGGCAGTAGTCCATCGCCAGCAGCGCGCCGATCACGCCTAGCACTCCGATGATCTGCAGCAGATGTAGTTTCAGGTCGAAATGCCGGCTCAGCAACGCGATGTCCTCGTCCACCGAACTGAGCCACGCCGCGAATCCTGCTGTGAAGGCCAGATTGATCGCGCACAGCCATCGCATCCAGAAACGCAGCCGGCGATATTGCGGCGTGAGTTCGGCGCGATAGCCGTAGTGCCAGCGCAGCATGGCGTTCAGCGGCCAGAACAGCAGTGTCAAAACGAACATCGTCGCCGCAAAGATCAGAATGCCGAGGTTGAGAATCTCGTTCTTCAGCGTCGGAACCGGCTGGGCGTCGAAGATGGGCCAGTCGGTTAGGATCACCTGCTGCCCGGCGTAATCCTTGACGAACGCCAGCTTGCTCTGCCCGTTGACCTCGCGGAAGAGCATCGGCGCAATCTCCTGGAAGTGCTTGGGATTGCCGGCGTAGTCCTTCACCTGATCGACGCTGATGGTGCCGTCGGAGTTGACGCTGACTTTGACCTGCCCAAGCGCGGTCACGGCCGCGACGTTGGTCTCGGAGCGGCGGCTCAGCCAATATCGGCCGGTAACCGACTTCGCATCCTGCGCGGCGTTGGCCACCTGCTGGGCCGTCGGAGGCGTGTACGGGAAATAGCGGTTCAGAAAGGTATCCCACAGCCCGGAGCGGCCCGGAACTTCCGGCTTGCCCGCGCTGTTGTAGGAGATGAAGAAGCCGAGACCGTTGTCGAGCATCAGGTGCATGTCGCTGTGGAACCACTGGGTGTCGCCGCCGTGTCCGATGATGCGATGGCCGTTGCGCGACTCCTCATAAAATCCGTAGCACATCGCGTTCATCTCCGGCGACAGCCCGAAGAGGCGCGAGTGCATCAGCTGTGCCGTCTCCGGCTTCAGAATGCGCACCCCGTTGTATTCGCCGTTCTGCAGGTGCGCGATGATGAAGTGCGACATGTCTTCCGCGGTGGTTGACAGGCTGCCTGCCGGCCACGCCTGCACGAACTCGAAGTCCTTCGCCGGCTGCGAGGCTTTGTTGTAACCGCTGGACATTAGCGGCTTCAGATTGTCGGGCAGCGGCTGGCGAAAGCTGCTGTGCTTCATGCCGAGCGGCGCGAAAATGTTCTTCTCGATGTAATCGTCGTACGGCATGCCGGAGACGCGCTGCACGATGTAGCCCGCCAGCGTCGCGCCGTAGTTGGAGTAAGCCGGCGTGGTTCCCGGCGGGAAGATTTCCTTCGGGATGTGCGTCGCCACATATTCCTGCAGCGGCTGCATGTCTTTGTTGTTGGCGACGAACAGTTCCTTCAGCGTCTCCTCGAATCCCGGCGTGTGCGACATCAGGTCCTTCATGGTGATCGGCTTGCCGAAGGTCGGAGGAATCTTGAAGTCGAGATAGTCGTTGATGTCGCGGTCGAGATCGATCTTTCCCTGCTCGTAGAGCTGCATCACCGCGGTCCAGGTGAAGGTCTTGGAAATCGAGCCTGGGCGGAAGAGCGTGCTGTCAGCGGTCACGGGCTTGCGCGTCTTCACGTCGCTGAAGCCGTAACCCTTGGCGAAGAGCACCTTGCCATCTTTGACAACCAGTACTACCGCGCCGGCGATGTCATCCCTCTGCAACTGAATTGGCAGGAAGCCGTCGAAGAACGCCTCTAGGTCTTCGGTGGTCAGCTGGGGCGCGACCTGCGCCGGCATCGTCTGCGGCAGCGCGGGAGCGGGCTTCTCCTCCGCATGATGCGGCAGGATGCGGGGCTTCTGAGCATTGAGCGGGAGCGAGGAAAAAAGAACAGCAGCAATGAGGCCAGCGAAAACGAGGGTCTGTCGCTTCATAAACGTTCCAGAGAGGGCGATAACAGAGTACTACGGAGATGTCTGGTAGAGCGGTGCTTCAGCTCGTGGCTCGAAGCTCTTGGCTCGTGGCTCGCGGCTGAAGTCAACTCGCCGCTTGTGCCCGCTGCATCGCGGGAAACGTGCTGCTGAGCAACACCGGGCTGTCGGAGATCAGGCCATCGACTCCCCACTCGGTAAGGCGCACCATGTCGCGCGGATCATTCACCGTCCAGGTCAGCAGCTGCACGTTGCGGGCGTGCGCGCCGTCGATCAAGCGCTGCGAGACCAGCTCATACTGCGGGAAGAACGCGGTAATCGGCAGGTCGTTCCACCGCTGGATGTTCTCCGCGCGATCGCAGACATAGCCCAGCGGCAGCGACGAATCGAGTTCGTTCAGCCGCAGCAAGACTTCCGGCAGGAACGACGACACAACGTATCCACGCTGAGGCCGATTGGCACGCACAGCCGCGACGATCGCTTCCTCGTTTCCCTCAACCTTGAGTTCGATGTCGAGATAGGCTGTCGCGCCGAAGCGCGCCAGCACGTCTTCCAGGCAGGCCAGGTTGTAACCGCTGCGCCGTTCGAGGCCGGCGTAGTCGGTGGCAGCGATCTCGTGCCGCTTGAGAGCCGCATCGTGATGCAGAACGGAGCGTCGATCGCGCGTGTGGCGAACGTCAAACTCGAAGCCGTCGCAGCCGTTGGCCAGAGCGTAGTCGAATGCGGCGATAGTGTTTTCGGCGGGAAAGTTGGCTTTACGCCAGCGCAGGCCGAGCAGCGGCAAAGGCCGGGCGCCACGATGTCCAAGCAGCAGCGGGCGTGAAGTTGCGGATGGCACGGTGGAAACGCTCTTCGCTTTTGGCTCTTGGTTCTTAGCTTTCGGCAAGCTGCTGATCCGCGAAGGCTACCGAATGCTGGAATGTAATAGCTGAGTGCCGTACGTCATCTCAGAGTGCCTCGTATCAGGGCACGACTTCAGTGTCTGCGTGAGAACCCTGTCGTCCCCGAGGGACTCGAAGTTCTTCTACCACTCACCCAGCGCTGAAGCGCTGGGCTTTCCTATTTCGCGCCCGAGGCGCTGGTTGGGTGACTACTCAACGATCGCAACGTTCTACCACGATTTTGTAAACTCAGTTCTCACGCAGACACTGAAGTCGTGCCGAAAAATACCAACAAGGACCTGGGCTTTAGCCCCTGTATCAGGAACTGCAGGGGCTAAAGCCCACGATTCACAGCAATCCTTGCGGCACGACTCAAGTCGTGCCCTGACACAAAGCCAACAGGCCAATGAGAGGAGCTCCAAAGCAAGCTAATCGCTAATTGCTAATTGCTTCCTCAATCCAGATCGAAGTCGCGCAGCGGCTTGCCGGTATCGGGCGTTTCCTTGGCGCGCCGCACCGCTTCCTGAAACTTCTTCTCCAGCAGGTCGGCCTGATTCTTCTGCGCCTCCACCGATTGCCGGAAGAGGGACTCCTTGCGGCTGTCCTGCTCCTTCATGGCGCGGGCCGCGGCTTCCATGTCCTCGAAGGTCTTGGGAACAGCTTTGGGCGTGTGCGCGATCACCGCTTTCACTTCGGGATCGATCTTCAGGGTCGCGCCGCAGCATGGGCAGGCGACTTCAAACGCCGACCGATTCTTTGACATGAAGGAATCTTACCGCAGGCGGTAGCCGCGTGCCAGCGGCGGAGTCGGGACCGCGATCTCCCCGAGTAAGGCGGCGCGGACGGTCAGCTCCAGTATTCGCATTGTGGGAGGAAAGCTAGCAGCCATCTCATAAAGGCTTGTGTCAGGGCACGGCTTCAGCCGGGCCAAATGCGAATCATGAATGACTTGGGCTTTAGCCCCTGGGAGTGCTGATCTTGCAGGGGCTAAAGCCCGCCGCTTGGATGCATTCGTATCGGCACGACTAAAGGTCGTGCCCTGACACAACCCAGAACGATTTATGAGAGGAGTTATGGTCTTGGTAGCCGAGGGTTTGCAATCTCCTGCCGCCGGTTGGCGACGGCAGGAGACTGCATCAATCGCGAGATTAGCGATCCGTCCTTAGGCCGTTATCACTGCGACGGCGTGACCGAGAGGACGCGGATCGTGTTCTTTTCGGTGTCGAACTTGAGCTGGATCGACACGTTCTGGTTATCGAAGCTCTTCAGCTTCTTCGGATTCTCGACCACGTAGGTTTTGTTGTCGCTGGTGAAGCTGTTGCCCCCGTTGCTGACCATGCCGGTCATGTTGTGGCGTGGCATAGTCGTCTGGCCGGTCTGGTCAATGGACGAGGCCTGGTTCGCCGCCGCCTGCGAGTTCTTCTGGTCCTGCATCTGCTGCTGCGCGTCCTGAGCAAATGCCAGCATTGGGATCGCCAATGCCATTGCGAATAAAGCTGTCATCAGTTTCCGCATGAATGCCTCCTTGTCATCACAGGTGTCGCCTGTTCAACGTCTTCATCATGTGACGATGATTCTGCGAAGGAGGTTTGCTCAAAGAAGGGGTTAGGGATTAGGGAATAGGGGATAGGGGCTGGAGATCAGGGCTGGGGACTAGAGGCTGCGGATTAGCGCAGTGTCAGGCAAGACTTTGCAGCGCGGAAACAGATTTATATCGATCACGCGACCTGAAGAGGCCGTCTGTCGCTAGCCGCTCGCCCCTATTCCCTGATCTCCTAGCCCCTGATCCTACTCCCTACTGAAAATTCTGCTTGATCCAGTCCGAGTAGCGATACTTCAGCTGATACAGCGCCCAGGCGGCTTGGACGGTAGTGTGGGCGTGATCTTCCTGGGTCAGGCTGAACTCGAAGACGCCGCGGCACCAGCCATACCAGCAGTAGTTCCAGGAGCCATCAGGATTTTGCCGGTCCAGGATGCGCTCGATCCAGCGCTTCTTCACCAGCTCGGGACGACCGGCGGCCAGCAGCGTGGCGGCCCGCTGCGGATAGGAATCGCTGACGCGGAAATCCCAATAGGCGTCGTTGGCGACACCGTTGCTGACGGGGATAATCACCGCGTCGAGCTTCGGCGAATTGCCGTTGTAATGGCGATACATGTCCAGCGCGATCAGCTGCAGGTGCAGCCGCACTCCCCAACTGTATTTGTCCGGAGAGAACAGGTTGGCCTTGTCCTCTTCGGTCAGCTCTACTTTGTCAGGAGCCGTGCCGTAGCTGAACCAGCGGTATTGCCAGGCGAGTCCCGGAATCATGTCGGCCGTCAGCGCAGGCAAGGGCACGGACGGATCGACCCAATGCGCCCAATACCACGAGACCGGTTGCCCGGGGATCTTCACGCGCGCGCTGGCCAGGTACGACTGGACGTATTGCTGCAACCGAGGATCGCCCGACATCTCCGCCATGTCGCCGATCATGTACATCAGGGGCGGATTGCCCTGCACATCGGGATGGGTCACGATCCAGTTGGTCGAGGTATCGATGGCATGGTCAAGCTGGGCGGTGAATTCCGCGCGCGCGGTGTGATGGAACGAGACGTTGTTGTTGATGACGGCGACGGCCGCAAGAATGATGACGAGGACGGCGAGAATCACCGCCCACTTCAGAAGGCGCACGACGAGCGATTTCTTTGGTGCTTCCGCAGAAGGGGTCATTGGTGGAGTGGATGCCATGTAGGTAGTGCCGGCCTTCAGGCCGGCGTCAGGATGCGCTTCCAGACTCCCGGCTATGCGGTCATTGAAAATGACCGCATAGCCGGAACCTTTATCGTTCGGACGGAAACGCGGCGCTAAAGCGCCGCACTACCGAGCCGCTTTACGCGCTACTGCCGACGTAGCGTTTTTTTTCCGCGCGCGGCTGCACCGTGACGCCGGTGTCGCCCTCGACCATCCGGCGAACCAGCTCCGGGAAGTCGACCTCGGGCGTCCAATTCAGCTCACGGCGTGCCAAAGTCGCGTCGCCGCGCAGATCGTGAATCTCGCCGGTGCGGAAGAGCTTGGGATCGACTTCGACGTACTCGTTTACCGCATCGGCAACATCGCGACCTTCGGGTATCAGATCCAGGCAGCGCAGCACCTCGACTACGAATTCGTAAACGCTGTGCGATCCGCCGGTAGCGATCACGAAGTCCTTCGGCTTCTCCAGCTGCAGCATGGCGTGCATGGCGCGAACGTAATCGCCGGCATAGCCCCAGTCGCGGCGCGCCTGCATGTTGCCCAGCTTGACTTTGTTTTTCTTGCCGTGCGCCCAATCGGCTGACGCCAGGGTGATCTTGCGCGTGACCATCTCCGGGCCGCGGCGCGGCGATTCGTGATTGAACAGAATTCCGCCCACCACAAAAATCCCGCGTTCGCGATAGACGCCGCACAGATTGTGCGCGGCGGTCTTCGACACGCCGTAGGGCGACGTGGGACGCAGCGGCGTCTCTTCGTTGCGCAGGCCGTTCAGGTTGCCGTACATCTCCGAGCTCGACGCCTGGTAGACGCGCGTCTCCGGCTTCAGCCGCTCCACCATGTTCAGCAGCCGCGCCAGTCCGCCGACGTTGATGTCGAAGGTCTCAGCGGGAAGGTGCCAGCTGGTCGGCACAAAGACCTGGCCGGCCAGGTTATAGATCTCGTCCGGCATGGCCTTGGCGAAGGCGACCTCGAGCGAAACTGGGTCGCGCATATCGCCGTAAAGCAGTTCGATCCGGTCGTGAACCGCGTCCAGAAAGCGGACGGTTTCGGTTTCGCGGCGCACCAGGCCGTAAACCCGGTAGCCAAGATCAAGTAGATATTCGGCAAGATAACTGCCGTCCTGACCGGAAACTCCGGTGATGAGCGCGGTCTTCATGGAACTCGTTTCCTCCTGGGTCTCTACAGCTTGTATTTCAAATCTCGGTCGGCAACGTAGGTCATTGCCGGCATGATTGCCACATCAAACTAGAATACCGCATCCCGACATGCGCGCCCGCACCCAACCGCGGCCAGTCTTGTCCTATCAATTCGTATCGGCTACCAAAGCGGTGATCAGGTTATTCGCCTGATAAGTGCCAATTCCTGTCACCAAGTCATAATCAGGGCCGGCATTACACTGCGATCCGCAATTTCCGTTGCTGCCGGTCGTAATGTCATGGAAGTCGGTAAGGTAATTTGAGGAATAGTAAATCGTGTACAGATCCTGCGCCGCATGGCTCAGCGGACCTTTCCCCGCAGCCGCGCGCATCGAGTTGACCAGGGTCAGAAAGGAGGCCCAGTCGGGACTGGCAATACTGGTGCCCTCAACATTCTCCCAGCCTGGGGCCCCATTGTAGGTGTCATACACGGGAATATTCGCGGAAACCGATGCGATGTCGGGAATGCAGCGATTGGTAGACGACCAGGTAGCGCAAGCCGGGTTCTGCCACGACTCCTGGGACTCGTAAACACTGACACCGCCCCCGCTGGCCGACCACGCCGTCTCCACGCCGTAGTTCAACTGGAGCGGATTAGGCAGCGGAAGTGGGGTCGATAGGGTCAGGTCTGTACCGCCGGCGGCGATCACGCAATGAGACGCTCCAGGGTAAATGGGATGATGGCCGGCGTCGCCGCTGGCCGCGACAAACGTTACCGGCTGACCATTGCCGTTCACGATGTTGCAGAAGTAACTGTCGTCTCCGGTCTCGCCGCTGAATTCCTGGTAGCCCCAGCTCATGGAGAGGACCGTAGCATTGTAGGGCGCCGAATAAGCAGTTTGGACCGCAGTCAGCAGGTCGCTCGCACCTTGGGTTGTGGCCTCGACCAGCAGAATATTGGCTTGCGGCGCCAGCATGCACGCCTGTTCGATGTCCAGCGATGTTTCCAGGGCCCAGTCGCTGTTGCCCCCCGGGTTGCCAATCACCACCTTCTGGAAGCTGCACGCCGGCAGGTGGAAGTACGAGAGATAGAATGCTACGTCGGACTCAATGTTGGGATCGTCGTAAGCGTCGATGATCGCGATCGTCTGCCCCTTGCCTTGATTGGGAATGCGATTGAATCCATAGGCCGCCCTAAATTGGCCGGGCAGAATACCGGTAGGTGAGTTCGGGTTCTGCGGCAGGTTCGATATGCGAATGGGCGGGCGGGCATAGATATGGCTGTTGTCGGGCGCCTGCGCCATCAAGGCTCCGGCGCTCAGTATTACGCCCAGCGAAATCACGCCAGCGCTCCTCATATCCGCAACCCTCAATACTTGTGAACTAAAGTCGATGACCGCGATTCACTGATCGCCGCGCCGAGCTATCGCCCGCCGCGTCCCAACAACAGGATCTTGACGGTGGAAAACATGATGAACAGGTCCAGCCCCAACGAGACGTTCTTGATATAGAACAGGTCGTAGGCCAGCTTCTCCTTGTTGTCCTCGAGGGTCGCGTTATAGCCGCGATTGATCTGCGCCCATCCGGTCGCTCCCGGCTTTACCAGCCAGCGTTCGCGATAAAACGGAATCTGCGCCGCGCAATCTTCTTCCTGCTCGGGCACAAACGGACGCGGTCCGACGAAAGCCATGTCGCCTTTGACGATGTTGAACAGCTGCGGCAGCTCGTCGATGCGGGTGCGCCGCAACCACTTCCCTACTCGCGTGACGCGCGCGTCGCCATGCTCGGCCGGCGACAGTTTGATCTTGTCCGATCCCTCGAACATGGAGCGAAATTTATAAACCGTGAACAGCTTGCCATGCTCGCCAACGCGGCTTTGCCTGAAGATGGCCGGCCCTTTGGAATCGAGGCGCACGGCGATCGCGGCCAGCAGCATGATCGGCGATGTGATCACAATGGCCAGCCCGCCCAGAAACAACGAAAAGATTCGCTTGTACAGACGCAGGGCAGCGCGCACATGAAATCCCGGGGAAAACAGCAGCCAGCTCAGGCGTAGCGAATCGAGCGGAATCTTGCCGGTAATGCCCTCGTAGTACTCGGGACCATCCTGGATGTAGACGCCGCGCGTCTTCAGCTTCAGCAATTGCTCCACGTGCAGCTTGCCGCGCCGGTCGCCCATGGTGATCACGATGCGGCGGGCGTTGCGCTGCTCCACGATCTCCTGCAAATCGCTGTCGTCAAAGCGAGGGATGCCGGCGGGCGTCTCGGTGGTCTCGCCGACGAAGCCGACCACCCGCACCCCCAGCTCCGAGCGGCTGCTAATCTCCTGCATCAGCGGCAGCGCCAGAGGGCCGTCGCCGTAGAGGATGGCGCGCTCGGAGAAGCGGGCTGAGCGATTGAGAACGAAAAAAAGCTTGCGCCAGGCGGGAACCGTTACCGCAACAATGCCGACGCCCAGCCACAGCGTGGTGCCCACCAGGCTGATTTCCGGAAACGCGTAGTAGAGAACCGAAAGCGCCACGAAGGCGCATCCCAGAACTCCGACCAGGCGGGTCACGACTTCGCGCCGGTTCGACAACACGGTGGAGTCGTACAGGTCGAAGTAGTACATCAACGTGATAAAGATGCCAACCAGCAGGCCGATTCGTCCAAGGCCATTCTCGTACAGCAGATAGATGTTGGCATCCATCGCTGTTCCCGCCCAAAAGCATACGGCGACCACAAAGGCCAGTGTGACAATTAAGGCCTCGGTCACCGTAAGTAACAGTGTTCGGGTGGGAAAATAGGCGTTGAACAGACGAATCATGCCGACGCCGCTTGGGCCTTCTTCGCTTCTTTCGCTGCTCGCTTAGCTTCTTTCTTGGCTTCCTTGGTCTCCTTGCCCGACTTGCTGGAGTAGTAGGAGCCGTAGTAGCTGTCGTTGCCGTTCGACGAAGACGCCTCGTTGAAGACCACGCCCAGCAGCTTATTCTTCTCGATGGTCTCCAGCGCCTTGTTCAGTACCTTCTTGCGGGTGTAGCCGTCGCGCACTACCACCAGGACGCCGTCGCACAGGCGGGCGATCGAAGTCGAGTCGGCCATCGGCAGCATGGGCGTCGCGTCCATCAGCACCCAGTCGAAGCTCTGCGACACCGCTTCCAGCATCTTCATGAAGCGGCCGGACTCGAGCAGAGGCAGCGGCTCATCCATGGCATGACCGGCGGCTAGTAGCCATACGGGCAGGTCGCGAATCTGATACAGCGAATCCTCCAGCGCCAGCTTGCCGTCGGCCCATTCGGAGATGCCACGCAGCTGGGTCGTCGAAAACAGCGCGCTCACCGTAGGCCGGCGCAGGTCGGCTTCAATCAGCAGAACTCGTTCGCCGGCACGCCGCGCCAGGGTCAGAGCCAGATTCGCAGCCACCACCGACTTGCCTTCATCGACCACCGAGCTGGTGACCAGCAGTTTGTGCAGGTGACGCTTGTTCTGCATGTGGGCCAGACGCGTGGCCAGTACGCGGAACATCTCGGCGCCGTGGCTGTCGGGATCGCTCATCGCCACCAGGCGCTGTTCGGGAGTGGGAACGGGATGCAAAACGCGCTCGGCGGGGACTTTCAGCCAATCCGATTCGATGGCCGACTCGGGTGCCGACATCCCTGAGGCTGACATCCCTGGAGCGGGCGGGGCTTCTACGGCAACTGCACTGGCAGCTTCCGGCTGATCCGGAACCAAAGGCGAGCTATTGGGATCGGGACTTTCACCTTGGGACCGTTGTAACGCTTCGAACACTCGACTCATGGTTTTAGACTCTCCTCGCTGCAGTTGTTGTCATCGACTTACTGGTTTCCAGGGTTTCACCATCCACGGTGCGGAGCATGCGGAACAGCGAACGCAGCATGCTTTCGTTGTTCTCCTCGTGCGCGCCCATTGCCATCGGCACTTCCTCGGGCAGCGACGGGCTGATGAGCCGGAAGTCCGCGGCAACGTCGGTGATCATGTCGCCGGTTACCGGCCGCTGCTCGTTGGCAAAAGCGCTGACCATGGAGTTTTCGCAAAGGTTGTTGATGATGCGCGGGATACCGCGCGAGTATTCGTAGATCTTCTCCAGCGCCTCGTCGGTGAAGATCGCCGGCTCGGCCGGAGCTCCTGCACGCTCCAGGCGCGACAGAATGTAGGCGTGGGTCTGAGCTTCGTCCAGCGGCTGCAGCTGGCAGCGCAGAGCAACTCGTTGCTTCAACTGCCGCAGCTCGGGCGAATCCAGAACGATTTCCAGCTCCGGCTGCCCCAGCAGCACAATCTGCAGCAGCTTCTGCTGCGAGGTTTCCAGGTTGGTCAGCAGCCGGACCTCCTCCAGCAGCTCCGCCCGCAGTGCCTGCGCCTCATCCACGACCAACGCAGTAATCAGGCCGCGAGCATGACGCTGGATCAGGAAGCGGTTCAGGTCGAGCAGCATCTCGGTCTTGTTGCGGCCGCTGTACGGCAGCCCCAGGTCGGCCATGATGTACTGAAAGAACTCCACCACCGGCAGCAGCGGGTTGAACACATAGCCGAAGGCGATGTTGTTCTTGCGCAGCTCCGAGAGCAGGCAGCGGACGAGCAGGGTCTTGCCCGTGCCCACCTCGCCGGTAATCACAATGAAGCCCTTGCGGCGGCCTACCCCGTAGTGCAGGTTGGCCAGAGCTTCATTGTGCCGCGGCGTCGGATGATAGAAGTACGGGTCGGGGCTGATCTCAAATGGATTGCGCGACAACCCGAAATATTGTTTGTACATGCACTATCCCCAGTAATAGGCGTAGACAACGCCCGATGGCAGCACGATCAGGCACACAATCATGAAGGCGAAGGCCAGCCTGGGCACCCATCGGGCCCGCTTCAGCTCTTTGGCCGTCGCCAGCGCCGGAATCTCGGCCAGGATAGGCAGGCTGGTGGCATCCGCCAGAGCCGCTTCGCCGCGGATGCGGTCATCCAGGAACTCCGCTCCGAAGCCGAACAGAATGGCCAGCGCGATACCCGCACCAATCGCTCCCAGCGAGAACTTGAAGCGGTCCGGGAAATTCGGCTTGTCGGGAAGGCTGGGCGGATCGATGACGCGGAACTGCGCGCCCTGCTGCTGACGTTCCAGGCTGGTCGCCAAGGCCGATTCCGTCTTCTTGGCCAGCAGTTCCTGGTATTCCTTCTTCAAGTTGCCGAAGTCACGCATCATATCGACTTCTTGCGCTTCTACGGCGGGCGTGGCATTCAGCCGCGCCTGATAGACCTGACCCGCCTGCTCCAGACGCTGCATCTGCTGATTGGTCGACGCCAACTCTTGCTGGTTCAGCCTCATCTGGGTCTTCAGGTTGACCAGAGCATTCGTCTGGCCCACCGCTTGCGGCGATTCGCCCGACTCCAACTGATCGCGAGCCTCGTTGGCCATGTCCTTCTTCAGCTTCTCCAACGACGCGATGGTCTCCTTCAGCTTCTTCACGTCCGGATGATCGGGGGTATAGCGGACTTCCAGCGCGGCCAGATTGGAGCGTGCAGTATCCAGCTGCGAGTCGATGCTGGGCGGCGCCATCGCAGTGTCGCTCGCGTTGTTCATTTGCGTCTGCGCCGAGTTCAGGTAGGTCTGCTGCTGCATCAGCCGTTCGCGCTGCGCCTGCGCGGCCTGCATCTGCTGCTGAACTCCCTGCAGGATGTGGATGTTGCTATCCAGCTGCGAGGGCAACGATCCCTCGTGCTCAGACTCAAAAGCGCGAACCTTGGCTTCTTGATCCGCCAGGGTCTGCGCTACCGCCCGCACCTGCGAATCCAGGAAGAGGGTCGTAGCTTCCGACTGCTCCTGGCTGGCGCGCACGTTCTCATCGACGAAGAACGAGGTCAGGGCGATGGTCACCTTCTGCGCCTGGTCGGCCGAGGGCGCCTTGTAGGAGATCTTGAAGGCGACGATTTCCTGTTTGCCGGAGCTTTGCGCCTCGCTCTTGATCAGCTCCATCTTGACGTCGTCGCGCATCTTCACCACCTGATCGTCCGGCGAAGTGGCGTAGCCGGGATACAGGTTGAAGCGCTGAATCAGGTTCAACAGGCGGGTGCGGCTCAGCACCTGGGTACTCATGGCCTGTACGCGGTCGGCCAGGTCAACCTGCACGTTGGGCTCAACCAGGTTGCTGGGCACTTTGGGAGGCTCAACCAGAATGGTGCTTTCCGAAATGTACGTTGGTGGTAAAAACCAGGCAGAAGCGAAGACAATAGCCCATCCGAAAAACAATGGACCCAGGATCCACCACTTGCGGCGGAGCACAATCGCCCAATACTCGTCAAAGCCCTGCCCTGATTTCTGGTCGTCAAATTCCTGCATTGCCATAGATCACCGTCCCAAAGAATGATTCCACGTGTACTGCACTGTGAGGCCAAGACCGCTGGTGTCGACCGTGCTCGGCACCCCGAACTGGCCGTAATAGTTTTGTGTTTGGTGAATGTAAGCGTAGTAGGTGCTCAGGTTCCACGCGTTGTTAAGCTTGCGGGAAAAGCTGATCGTGCCCTGCACGCTGTGTAAGAACTGGTCGCTGGCGAGACCCCCGCCGCCACCGCTACTAATCGAATCGCTGTGGGCATATAGCAGCCCCAGAGCCATCGTCCAGGCGCGATTAATTGGCCGGGAAAACGTCCCCGTAGCCTGGTAATACTTCACCGCGCCAAACAGGCCACCACCGTTGGTAATGCTGTTGCTGGCCTGCAAAGCAAAGCTGTTGTGATGCGGAGCCTGATAAGTGACGGTCAGACCTTCGGCAACGTTCACGTAATCGTTGTGGATCTGTTGAATCAGGCAGCCGCTGGGGAAGCAGATCAGCGGAACCAGGTCTTTCGTGCCGGTCAACTCCGGTCCCACCCAGCCCGAAATCGCTAACTGCTTGCTGACTTTCCAATTGATAAAGCTCTGGAACATATTTATGCCGGCGCGCGATTGCCCATGTCCGAAGTCCAAGGCGGTAAAGACGTAGCCTTCACCTGCCGAGATCGACCGGCTGAACTGGTGCTGATAGAAAACGCCGCCGGAGTACGTGGTCGAATTCCACAAGCTTCCCAGGTTAGGCAGGTCGTTGGCCGTCTGGTAGCCGCGCAGATAGTGCTGGAAACTTTCGCCACCGTAGAAGTTCAGGGTGTCGTGTATGCCCAGCATGTAGGTCAGGTCGCCGGTTCCCTGATTCTGTTCCACCACCGTCTGCGGGAAGTAGTACACCGGATTGGGATAGTTCGGTTGGGGCTGCCCCAGGTATTCAAAGAACGGCTGGAAAGGATCGTCGGAATAGAAATAGGCATCTTTCAGACGAAACTGCCAGCGCTTGGCGATCTGCCACGTGAGGCGGCCATTGGCGTTCTGGTTCAGAGTGGAGAAACTGCTGTACTGGCCAGGTATGCCCACCGTCTGGTTAACCCCGGCGGCATAACCCAGTGACCACAGCATGTGCGGTCGCACCTGCACGATATTGAGGCCGCCGGTTCCCAGGTACAGACTCTGCCAATATCCCGCCTGGCCGGCATACCCCCCGAGATATTGCCCGACCATGCCTCCCGAGAAAGTGAAGCTGTAGCCGGTATGAGCGACAGCATCACTAAACAGATTCAACGCCGGCAGTTTTTCAGGATGAGAGAACGTATCCTGCGGTCCGCCTGGACCGGACTGGGGGTTATCACTCGATCCGCTCTGCAGACCGTCGCCCCCACCACCACTTTGGGTCGACGAATCCTGCTGGGCCGACGAATCCTGAGTGCCGCCCTGCTGCTGCCCGGACATGTTGTAGGTCGAATAGATCACCGGGCTCGGAGCCTGATAGGTGCCCTGGCTGGAAGTTGAATAGCCCTGAGTTGAATTATCGGGCTGCTGCGCGTCGCTCGAATCGGGATAACTCGAGTATCCGCCCTGCGACGAACTGGATGAACTGGCAGAACCGGCTTGCGGCTGCGGATCGTTCGACGTGGGATAAGTCGAGTACCCGCTCTGCGACCATGCCAGCGGAGCACACATCAGCGCGACTGCGGCCAATACTGCTGGTCTGATTTGCCGTTTCATCTCATCCTCCCGCCCTGGGCGAATTCCATCTTCGTTACGGCACCACGATGGTATCGCCAGGCTGAACCATGACGTTCTGAGCGATGCTCTGGCCTTTGATCACCTGCTTGTAGTTGAAGTGAAGCTTTATCTGCTTGCCGGCCGCATCGGTGCGCAAAATGTAGATCTTCTTCTCCTTGGCAAAGTCACGGAAGCCGCCGCTCAGCGCGATGGCATCCAGGATCGTAAGCGGACGGACCAGAGGAAAGAAGCCCGGCTTAAACACGTTGCCCATGATGTTGAAGCTGAGGCTGTTGACGGCCTCCACCACCACCACCACCTGGGGATCGGACATGACCTTCTGCAGAGAGGTGGTGATCTGGTCCTGCAATTGGACCGGAGTCAAGCCGACAGCCTTGATTTCGCCGATCAGCGGCAGGGTAATCATTCCATCCGGCCGAACGGGAACGTTCTTGGAGAGCTCAGGCTCTTTCCATACGTTGATTCCCAGTCCGTCGCCAACGCCTATGATGTAACTGTCGGCCTTGATCGCAGAAACGCCGCCAATAGCGCTAACCCGTGGCGCCGGCGGCGTGTCTGTCGACGGCAAAGTGGTTGCCTTGGCGACGTTGGAGGAGCCCGTTCCCGAATCGGCGGGTATTACCGGCTTCGAAGCCGTAGTCGAATCGGAGCCTTGAGCGCTGCTGTCCTGCGCCCAGCCCGCAACCGCCCATAGCCCCAATAGCATGATTCCAGCCACTACTAAAATTCGCTTTCCCCACGTCTGTCTTTGCAAATACATCATTCACCTCGTCTGGATTACTCGGTCCCGTTGTCCTCGTGTTTCGTTGCCGAACTGGAACGCCGTTGCGGAATTCCAACTTCTTTGAGCTTGTACAGCAAGGCGCGATAGCTGATGTCTAACGAGCGCGCTGCCTTCTTGCGGTTCCAGTTATTAGCATGCAGCGCGTTCAGAATTATACGAGCTTCGAGCTTGCGAACCGTCTGCCGGGTCAATTTCTTCAGCGATACCGGCCCTTCCAGCATCAGGGTGTCAATCGTATCGCGCTCGTTCGGCTCCAGCAGCTCGCTCAAGATGACGTCTTCCGTTCCCATCACCACGTAGCGCTTGACCAGGTTTTCCAGCTGCCGGATATTGCCCGGCCAGGAATAGCGCTGCATCTTCGCCATCAACGCCGGCCGCATCATCACTGCCCGGCCATTCAGCTTCTCGTTGTAGCTCTGCAGCAGGTAATCGCAGATCAACGGCAAATCCACCGCCCTCTCTCGCAATGGAGGCAGATGGATGGTCATAGTCGCAATACGGTAAAACAAATCGCCGCGGAAATTACCCTGCTCGATCTCCTCGTGCAGCTCGCGGTTGGTCGAGCACACCACCCGCACTTCAACTTTCTTGTCTTCCTGGGCGCCGATGCGGCTGAACTGGCCGTCCTGTAGAAGCTGCAGCAGCTTGGCCTGCAACATGGGATCTAGCTCGGCAATCTCGTCCAGGAACAACGTGCCGCGGTGCGCCAACTCAACTCTACCCGGCTTTGGGTTGTTGGCGCCGGTAAATGCGCCGCGCTCATAACCGAACAGTTCGCTTTCGAGAAGCGTTCCCGGAATGGCCGGACAGTTTACCTTCACAAAAGGCCCGGCCGCCCATGGCGAATACAAATGCAGCAGGCGAGCAACGATGTCTTTTCCGGTGCCGCTTTCTCCGCTGACCAGGACGGAGAGGTTTGAGGCTGCGACCCGCTCCAGCTTCTGGCGCACGTCACGCATGGCAGGCGTCTGCCCGAAGATCACCGGCTCAGGAGGAAGCTGCTGTGCCATGATCGCACTCTCGTTGTTCGAGCCCGCCAGCAGTGGCATCTGCGTACTCTCGCCTCTACTTTTTGAAGAACGGTACAATGAATTGCATTTCTTGCGCCAAGTTCCTGCACATTGCAAGAAAATGCGCATATTCCAGCTAAGTCGTTGCTGCAAATACTATTGTTTTACTAGTGGATAGACTGTTTTATCACTTTGAAGGGATAAAAGCGAAGGATTTTGCGCTTCGAATGTGCAAAAGTTTTCACTCTGGGGAAGTGAGTTTCCCAACCGACCGCGTCTTGCCCACTTCCACCGCCAGCGGGGGACTCAGCAGCGGTTCGTCGAACTGTAGTCCCAGCAGAAAGTACTGCCGGTCGGCGGTACAGCGCAACACTGTGGCGTGCAGAAGTGAAACCGAGCGCGGTAATTGGGCTTTGTTCACCAGCGCGACCGGAATTTCCAGCGAGATCTCAGTGCCGGGATCGAGGTAACGCCGCATTGCCAGCAGTACTCCACCGGCAGAGAGGTTCAGCGCAGTGGCAAATTCGAGGAATTCTTCACCCTCAGAGTTCTTGCCGCGTACAAAAAAGGGAATGGAGATAGGAAGCCGGTCCCAGCCGCGGCGCTCGGCAACGGATACGGTTCGACGCACTAGGGCTCTCCTGCATCCCTTACATTACAACTCAATAACGCACATTGATAGCCAAACCCATGTTGTAGTGGGTACCTTTGTTTTGTTCAAGATAGGTTATGTTGCCAACACCTCCTCCAGCGGTTACCGGTGCAATCTCTTGCGGATGAGAGGAAGAGGAATGCCTGCTTAAGAGGAAAATAGCTTCCAGAAAAGGAAACTTAATTGCTCCTTTCCTCCAAAATTAATCAGTTTGGCGTTGACAATACATGGCTTTAGGGTAAGATCAGTTCTCCCCCTGTAGAGTGCTTCCACTCTATTTTCCCGAGGAATGGCTAATAACTAAACCCAGGACTAACTTTGGCCGAGAGTATGCCTGTGGAACGAAGATCGGGGATCCCTCCTGACGATGCGTTGGATTCTCTGTCTCTTTCCAGGAAAGCTAAAGCTAAGGGCGTTATCCCCATGCCAGTGAACGTGTCACCGGTCAGGTCGGCTCACAAGCACGTTACCGAGGAGTATTGCAGCTGTTGCCGCGACGCTTTGGCGTCGGCCGCTCACGAGCTGAAGACTCCTTTGGCCATCATGGACGGCTACCTCCAGCTATTGCTGGCGCAGAAACTGGGACCGCTCAATCCCCGCCAGATGGAAGTCCTGGGCGAGATGCAGGCCAACGGCGCGCGCCTGTCGACCTTCATTCAGAACTTGTTGACCTACGCCGCGCTCAAAGTCGATCGCCTGGAACTGAACTACGAGGTCGCCGGCATCAACGACTGCATCAGTGAGATCGCAGAAGTCTGGGCACAGCGGTTCAACGAGAAGGCCATCGCCTTCTACTTCCTGCCCAATGACAAGCTGCAGCCTTTCCCCTTCGATTACTACAAAGTGCAGCACGTCGTCTCCAACCTGCTCGACAACGCCATGAAGTACACACCCGCGTCGGGAACGGTCTGGCTGCACGTCGAGCCCTACTTCTGGGAGCGGCGCACTGTGGCGCGGCCGCCGGTCGTTGAGCGCCGCCGTCAGCGGATCAATGCGCCCAACTGCTGCCGCGTTTCCGTATCCGATACCGGACCGGGGATCGCGCCCGAGTTCCAGCAGGAAATCTTTGAAGAGTACTTTCGCCTGGTCCCGCCCGGCATGCGAGCGGAAGGTCACGGCCTCGGTCTTGCCATTGCACGCCGTCTGGTCCAGTCAGCCGGCGGAAAGATCTGGGTCGAAAGCGAGTCTGGAGCGGGGAGCAAGTTTTCCTTTCTGATTTTGCTGAATCCTTCCCCCGTACGCTTAGCGGAGGAGCAATGAGCGCTGGCCACATCCTTGTGGTAGACGATGAACCTAGCATGTTGCGGTATTTGCAGACGGTCCTGGAGCTGGATTCCTATCGTGTGTCCACCGCCTCGAACGGTCTGGAAGCCCTGGACAAAGTGCAACGCGACACTCCCGACCTCGTCCTGCTCGACATGGTGATGCCGGGAGCGGACGGTCTGGAGACGCTGCAGCGCATTCGCGAATCGAAGCCGTCGACCAAGGTCGTCATGCTGTCCTGCGTGCGCGACACTCGCAAGGTTGCGCAGGCCATGCGCCTCGGCGCTCAGGATTATCTCTCCAAGCCCGTCCAGAAAGAAGAAATGGACGAGGTGCTGCGCTTCTGCCTGGTGAACACCGATCCCGCCGCTCCCGGCGCGGGCGATGCCATCGAAGTCGGCGAAGGCGTGTATTTCTTCTCCGCCACGCCCATGATGCGCCACCTTCGCGGTCAGTCCTTGCAGGTGGCCAAGTTCGACTTCCCCGTCCTGCTGCTCGGCGAGAGCGGCACCGGCAAGGAAGTTCTGGCGAAGCTGATTCACAAATACTCCGATCGTGCGCACCGGACATTCCTCAAAGTCAACTGCGCCGCCGTTCCCAGCGAACTGCTGGAGAGCGAGCTTTTCGGTTACGAGCCCGGCGCCTTCACCGGCGCCAACAAGGCCAAGCCCGGCAAGTTCGAACTCTGCAATAAAGGCACGCTGCTGCTGGACGAAATCGGCGAGATGTCGCCCGCGTTGCAAGCCAAGCTGCTGCAGGTTTTGCAGGACGGCCAGTTCTCCCGCCTCGGCGGCCGCGTCACCGTCAAGGTCGATGTCCGCGTGCTGGCCGCAACCAACATCAACATGCCGCAGGCCATCGCGCAGAAGACCTTCCGCGAGGATCTCTACTACCGGCTGAACAGCTTCGTACTGCGCATGCCGTCGTTGCGCGAGCGCCGCGAAGAAATTCCCATGATCCTGCGGCACTTCATGCTTCAACTCGCCGACCGCTATGCCTGCGCCCCGCTCAGCGTTACCCAGCGCCTGGTGGAAGCCTGCGAGAACTATCCCTGGCCGGGCAATATTCGCGAGCTGGAAAATTTCGTGAAGCGCTATCTCGTGCTCGGCGACGAATCCGCCGCGATCGGCGAACTGCAGAAGGCGATGAGCCAGAATCCGCAAAACGGCGCGGCCGGCTCGCCGGAGCAAAAGGCGCCGCAGCAGCAGCCCGATCTGAAGGAAATGGTCCGCAATCTGAAGAACGGCGCGGAGAGTGAAGTGATCTCTCAGGTGCTGGAAGAAACTGCGTGGAACCGCAAGCGCGCCGCCACCAAGCTCAACATCAGCTACAAAGCTCTGCTCTACAAGATCCGCCAGTACGACATCCGCCCGCGGCAAGCGGGATAGCGCGACGATTCCTCAGCCAGCGAGACGGCGCAATAATCGCCGACGGCGTCGCGTCGGCCCTCGTTTCGTTTGGAGCGTTGAAGAATTGGCGCACTTGGTCCCAACTCAGACACCAGCGAAGCGCGGCCCATACAAGAAAAGAAGCGCAGCATGAATCGATGGCTCAGAGGCGGACTGATGGTGGTAGTGTGTTTCGCGTCTTCGATTCTGGCCGTATGGGCCGAGCCGCAGCTTCAGACCTATTCCTTTTGGACTCATGTTTGCCACTATATCGCTCGACCTGGTCTTGTAATCGCGGTTGATTGGTTGCATATTGATTTTTGGCAGCATCCGGCTAGTGCTTTTATTTTGGGGATGGCGTTCGACGCATTAATCTATGGGGCGCTGTTCTGCGTACTTCTCGAACTCGCGCGGTTTATCCTGACTTGGCGTAAATCACAGGGCAAGATTTCAAACTGACCCACTACCCAGAGCAGCACATTCATTGACAACCCCCTCGCCCGTAATCTATCCTTAGGTCTTTCGCAGTCCTGCGTTTGCCCGCCTAAGGATCTCTGCGCGTTCAGCGCCTGAACCAAGCGGCTCTTTCGCACTTACTACATCTGGGAGAGTTTAAAGATGTCTACGTATTTCCCCAAGGGGGAAATCGCGCGCAAGTGGTTTGTCATTGATGCCGACGGCCAGACACTGGGCCGCCTGGCGACCCGGGTCGCGCGCATCCTCTCGGGCAAGGACAGCCCCAAGTACACCCCGTTCCTCGACACCGGCGATCACGTCATCGTGATCAATGCCGATAAGGTGCGTATCACTGGACTCAAGGCGGATGCCAAGGTCTATCACCACTATTCCGGCTACCCCGGCGGCATGAAGTCGGAAGAATACAAGAAGCGCATGGTGCGCAAGCCTGAGCAGGTCGTCGAAGAGGCGATCACCGGCATGCTGCCGCATACCAAGCTGGGCCGCGCCATGGCCGGCAAGCTGAAGGTCTATCGCGGCGACAAGCATCCCCACGCCGCGCAAAAGCCGGAAGCGCTCGCAGCGGCAGCAAAGCGCGCGTAGCGCTTTGCAGAGTTCTCCCGCCGAAACCAATGTTTAGCTTCGGCAGGATGTGCAAAGAGCTATTGACCGAGCGCCGTAGGCGCGTAAGTGATTAGCCCAGCGCGGAAGCGCTGGGTAGGATGCAATAGAGAAATCCGAGTCCCTTCAGGGACGGCACCAGCGCCTTCAGGCGCGAAACGATTTAGCCCGGCGCGGAAGCGCTGGGTTGGCGCGATTGAAATTCCCCAGTCCCTTTAGGGACGGTAGGACACTGAGGCAGATGGCAGAACAGGTTCAATACTACGGAACGGGTCGGCGCAAATCGAGCGTCGCCCGCGTATTCCTTCGTCCCGGCAGCGGCGAATTCACCGTCAACGGCAAGCCCTTCGATCAGCACTTCGTGACCGAAGCGCAGCGCATCATGGCGAAGTCGCCCTTCGTGCTGACCGAGACCTCCGCCACTTTCAACATGACGGCAACGACGCGCGGTGGTGGCGTAAATGGCCAAGCCGGCGCGGTCCGCATGGGCGTTGCCCGCGCGCTCCAGGAGTTCAATCCTGAGCTGCGCCCCAAGCTGAAAGCCGAAGGTTTTCTCCGTCGTGATGCCCGCGGCAAGGAACGCAAGAAGTACGGCCAGAAGGGCGCGCGCAAGCGCTTCCAGTTCTCGAAGAGATAAAAGCGTTGTCGGTTGTCTGTTGTCGGTTGTCCGTAAGGACTGGCGATAACAACCTAACCGACAACTGAGAACCGACAACTGACAACGCCGTTTCGCCTTTTGGTTCCGGGGGCGAGTCGACCGAGCAGCACCAACCGGAACGAAACCTTCCCGCACTCGCAACCGTGTCGGGGCGGGAAAAGCAATTCAGGCTGCGGCCTGGATGCAAGCCTACTGAGGAGGTAGCTTGGCAAATATCACCATGAAGGAGTTGCTCGAAGCGGGCGTTCACTTCGGGCATCAGACCAAACGCTGGAACCCGAAGATGAAGGAATTCATTTTCGGCGAACGCAACGGCATTTACATCATCGACCTGCAGAAGACGCTGAAGATGTTCAAGGAAGCGTCCAGGTTTGTCACCGAACAGGTAGCCGAAGGCAAGCTGGTGTTGTTCGTCGGCACCAAGCGCCAGGCGCAGGATGCCATCGCCGAAGAAGCCACGCGTAGCGGCATGTTCTATGTCAACTCGCGCTGGCTGGGCGGACTGCTGACCAACTGGGTGACGGTGCAAAAATCGGTGAAGCGGCTGAAAGAGCTCGACGAGATGGCCACCGATGGCCGCTACGAGTTGCTGCCCAAGAAGGAAGTCATTAAGCTGGAGCGCGAGCGCAAGCACCTCCAGGCCAATCTTGCCGGCATCAAGAACCTGAATCGCCTGCCCGACCTGCTCTTCGTGATCGACTCCAACAAGGAGCAGATCGCGGTGAAGGAAGCGCGCAAGCTGGGCATTCCGGTGGTCGCCGTGGTCGACACCAATTGCGATCCCAGTGAAGTGGATTACGTGATCCCCGGCAACGACGACGCGCTGCGTGCGATCCGCTTGTTCGCCTCGAAGATTGCCGACTCGGTGGTCGAGGGTTCGCAGGCCGCAACCGACAAGCAGACGGCAGAGTTTTCCGCGGGTGTGCAATTCAGCGAAGCGGCAGCAAGCTGCCGCTGCCACTCCTGAAGGTGCGGAAGTTGCGGAAGGCGTCGTCAGCACTGAGGCCTCGACCATTGACGACTCCGAAGAAGTCAGCATGGAAGAAGTGCTGGGCCGCGGTGGCCGCCGCGCCGAAAATACCAGCGCGTAGGATCAGCTCGTAACGAGTTCCTAGCCCGCGCGTTCAACGAGCGCGGGCGGTTTTTTAAGGGACGCTTTTCGCCATTCGCCTTTCGCTATTCGCCAGAGGGGCTGATTGCTGACCGATGTGGACGGCCGCTTTTCGCTCTTCGCCGGAACACGCAAGGCTCCACGTCGCCTGTGGTCGAGGATGCTAAGGGGAAGGCAACAGTGCCGAAGGCACGGCATAACTTAGCCCAGCATGGAGCGCCTTCTTTTGGCGCGGAATGCTGGGTAGGCGTTCCAAATAATGTCCGAGTCCCTTTAGGGACGGCATAAGAATTCATTCATAGCGCAGGCTGTTGATCGTTCTGGCGAAAAGCGAAGAGCGAAATGCGAACAGCGAAATCGAGGATTACTGAAAGATGGGAACTACTACCGTGAACATTTCCGCCGCACAAGTTAAAGAGCTTCGCGACAAGACCAACGCTCCCATGATGGATTGCAAGAACGCCCTCACGGAAGCCAAAGGTGATGTCGAGCAGGCTATCGTCATTCTCCGCAAGAAGGGCATCGCCACCGCCGCCAAGAAGGCGACGCGCGCCACCAGCGAAGGCTCGGTGGCCAGCTACATCCACGCCGGCGGCAAGATCGGCGTGCTGGTCGAGGTCAATTGCGAAAGCGATTTCGTCGCCCGCACCGACGACTTCAAGACCATGGTGCACGACATCGCCATGCACATCGCGGCTACCGATCCGCGCTTCATCCGCAAGGAGGATGTCACTCCTGAAGCCTTCGAGAAGGAAAAGGAGATCTACCGCGCGCAGGCGGCGCAGACCGGCAAGCCCGCTCCGGTGATCGAGAAGATCGTCGAAGGCAAGATGGCCAAGTTCTACGAGGAAGTCTGCCTCTACGAGCAGCCCTTCATCAAGGAGCAGACCATCACGGTGCATCAACTGATCGCCACCGTAGTCGGCAAGCTGGGCGAGAACATCTCCGTCCGCCGTTTCGCCCGCTTCAAAGTCGGCGACATCGGCGAGACCATCGCCATCAGCAAGGCCGGCGACCAGCCAGCCGAGTAAGACTCAACATCAACGAGAGCAAGACGCAGGGCGGGAGCAATCCCGCCCTGTTATGCTTGTGCTGGAGATAGGCTATGCCTACGATCGTCGGCGTCAAGAAGGCGGTGGAGCTTGGCGAAGCGTTACCTTTCACAGGTACTGGAGGCGCCGGTTACCAAATGCTCCTGGAAGAAGTCGAGCTTTCCGACGATCAACAATTTTGGCTGATTACCTTAGCTATCCGGCGCCCGAGGGCTCGTCTTTGGATGTGATGCTGGGAGGGAATCGCGCTTACAAAGTCGTCAAACTACAAGCCGGACCGGCGAGTTTGTATCCGTGAAAATCAGAACCCTCGCCGCTGCTTAGACACGATGGATCTCGCTGAACAGCTAAACGCCTACCGCCGTCGAGGCCTGCTAGTCGATGCCAATCTCCTCCTACTGTATTTTCTTGGAAGTTATGACCGCAAGCAAATTTCATCCAACAAGCGGCTCGCGACCTTCAGTGTCGAGGACTTCGACTTGATAGTGAGAGTACTTAAGCTCTTCTCTCTGCTCGTTACCACTCCCAACATCCTCACCGAAGTCAGCAATCTGTCGAACGCGATTGCAGCATCGGAGAAGGCTGTGATACTTCGACCGGATGGCGACTATGCTGACCCTCGTTAAAGAAGAATATGTGCCGAGCACGAAAGCTCTTGCCAATCGATGGGCTCGTTTCGGTTTAACAGATGCAGCCATCGCTGAGATTGCGAAGAATCAGTACTTGGTTCTTACCGACGACTTGCGCTTTCTTACGCCCTGCAGAATGACGGGATTGCCACCATCAATTTCAACCAGCTACGGGATTTCTATTACCAGGCTAATGAATTTCTGTGCGCGCTTAGGGCGCTTCAAGGCCGGCGACGTTGGCGAGACCATCGTCATGAGCGCCTAGGCTCCCTTCACCGCCTCCAGAAACACTGCCCCGAATTTCTCCAGCTCTGAACTCACCGATCCCTCGGATGCGCGCCAAGGCGGCTAGATTCTGCGGCGCGGCGCGCGGCGATGTCGCGCAGCACCGAGTCATGGGCAACCCAGAACGCGACCATGCTTGCGCCCGCGCCAGTTCGAGGCGACCGCTCTTCAGGCGCGCATAGCGGAGTTCAGCCGCGGGATCCAGCGGGGCGGCATCTGCGTCGGGCGGCTTCGGTTTCGCCGCCGGCTTCCGTCTGCTCCTCGTCCGCTCTGCCGCGGGACTGGGCTGCATGCGAACATCGCCGCGACAAACATCGCAACGGCAACGCGTCACTTCCGAGTCGTCGCCAAAGTAATCCAGGATGGAGCGCCGACGGCAGCGCCGCGCATACGCATACTGGAACATGCGCTCCAGCTTCTGGGTGGCATGGCTTTGCAGAAGCTCCATCTGCGATTCCGATAGTGCGCTGTTGTTCTCGCCGATCTTGCTGATGAAGAACTCCTGGGTATGTCGATCGACCAGGCTGCAATACAAGACGCACTGCGCCGGCCGCCCATCGCGCCCCGCCCGTCCCGCTTCCTGGTAGTAGGCCTCCAGGCTGGCGGGAATGTTGTAATGCACCACAAACCGGATGTCGGGCTTGTTGATGCCCATGCCGAACGCGTTGGTCGCCACCACCACCGCATCTGCGTGGGCCATGAAATCCTGCTGCGCCTGGGTGCGCGAATCGGATTCCATGCCGGCGTGATACGCGCGAATGGTGCGCCGCGGAAATTTCTCATGCAACGTGAGGGCTAGCTGCTCAACCTTCTTGCGCGTGGCGCAATAGACGATGCCGCTGCCTGGTTGCTTCTCGAGCCCGTGCGCCAGCGCCTCGTCCTTCGCGTATTCGAAATCCATACGCCGGCACGCATAGGTCAGATTCGGCCGGTCAAATCCGGTGACATGCATTTTGGGACTGCGCAGCTTCAACATGCTGACGATGTCGTTCCGCACCGGTGGCGTCGCCGTCGCCGTCAATGCCATCGTGACCGGCGAACCCAATTGCTCCCGCACCTCCGCCAGCCGCATGTATTCCGGGCGGAAGTCGTGTCCCCAGAAGCTCAGGCAATGCGCTTCATCGACCACCAGCAGGTTGGGCTTAAGCTCCGGTATGCACTCGCTGAAACGAAGCCGCAGCGAAGCGCTCCGGCGCCAGGTAAAGCAGTCCGCTGAATCCCGCGTGCAACCGGCTAAGGACTCGCGACTGTTCTTGTCCCGTCTGTGAGCTGTTCAACAGCAGGACGGGCACTCCCAGCGCCTCCAACTGGTGCACCTGGTCCGCCATCAGCGAAATCAAGGGTGAGACGACGACCGTCAGTCCCTTCAGCAGCAGCGCCGGAAGCTGGAAGCACAGGCTCTTGCCAGCGCCCGTTGGCATCACGCAAACAACATCATTGCCCGCCAGCACATCCTGGATGACCTCTCGCTGGCGAAGGCGAAACTGCGGCAGCCGGAAGACCTGTTGCAGAAGATCGTCAATACTGTCCATGAAGAAAGGCTCTTCCACTACTCTATCCCACGCTCCTGCCGGCGCCCGGCCGATATTCGTGGTGTGAACAGTAGTTGGACAGCGTGCTTCCCACTTCCGGATCGAACACGTCGACCCGCCGCAAGCGTTCGACGCTGACCCACGCTGCCAATAAGCCTGATTACCTTGAAGACTCTGATTAAGACCGCTTTTTGAAGGGGACGGTCTTCGGACCGTCCGAAAAAGCAGCAAAATCAACGCGGCTTTGCAGGCGGCTGAAAAAATCGATTGTGGACGGTTTTGAAGGGGCGCAGCTTTAGCTGCGCCGTTGCAAGTCTTTTGTTTTTGTCATCACGAGGAGGCCTTCAGGCCGACGAGGGATCTGCTTCCCGACTTTTTTCAGCAGCCTGCTTTAGCCCCTGAGGAACTTCTCTGACTTAATCAGACGCTCCCTAGGTGTTCTCTCAGAAAAGATAGATCAAATTCACTGCCGTGGTGAACTGGTTGGAAACCCAGTAATTGTCCCGCTGAAAAACCTCTTTGTTGGAGAGATCGAGACGGATGTCGCCACGCACCACGAACTTCCCGTCCAGCTTCTTGAAGCGCTCGTTCACCTTTGACAGCCTAGCCGCGAAGTCATACTCGGGCGTCAGGGTAAATTCTTCGAGCGTCTGTGGAATGCCCAAACGGGTGCCTCCGCTGTCATTGAAGACTTCCCCGCGGAATGCCAGCGAGAAGACCGGCGTGAACGCGTATTTCGAATATCCGGCTATGCCCTTCCAGATGGCGTCATAACCGATCGTGACGCCGTTCTGCTCGTGCGCGTACAGGGAGTCGAAGCCCAGCGTCAGCCTGGGAGTGGTCTTCCAACTGCCCACTACCTCGAATGCGTTGCGGTTGTCGATGTCGTCGTGCGGTAAGGCCGGACCATGAATCCAGTTGAAGTAGAAGGTGGTGGTCTTGGTTGGAGCCAGGATGAACTGCCCGCCATAGGAATATCCGTGATTGAATCGCTGGAACTCATCCCAGCCGTTGGTCACCAGAAACATAGCGGAGATCGTACTGTTGAACGGCGTACGTAGCTTTCACTCCGGTATTCGTGAACGGCACTCCGAAGCCGAACAAAAAGCTGCGGCTGAATTCGTCGTTGTAGCCGTCGTATCCGCCGATCACCTCCGAGCCCATGTGCGTGGCAAACTTTCCGGCATCAAAGCGCAACCCTTTCCCTAGCGGCGCAATGTAGCTCACATACATTTCAGGAATATCGAAGTTGCCGGCCTTCATGGTTTCGCAATTGCGAAACATACCGTACGCAGCCGTAACCTTCGGCACAGCTGATCCTGCGATCATGTTGAAGCGAAAGCCGAACTGATTAGGTTTATCGATCGCTCGTTGGATCACCAACTGCGCCATGTCCAGTTGCGGCTCCACGTCGGCGTAGTCGAAGACGCGATACTGGTTGATGCGAAAGACGGGATTGTTGGTGTTGTAGACAAAGGAAAGCGACGCGAAGCCGTTGACCGTAATTCCCCACCACGCCTTGATCTCCGGAGAGCCTGGTGGCGGCGCGCTATCAGGGTCACTCAACAGGTAGACGGCCTCTGGATGTTTCTCCGCCACTGGCGAGGTCCCCGCACTCGCCGACGTAGATGGATCTTGCGCAAGCAGGAGCAGGGGCAATGCCATCATCGCCCCTGCCCATCGAATTACCCGGCGGAAAGCTGGAAGCCCCAGCATAGACTACTTTCTCGGGCCAACCAGCTCTGCTTCTTCTTCCTTATGTTCCTCTCGCAGCTTGCGATCGCCGTTAAACAGGTCTTCCACTTCCAGCGTCTCGTAAGCGTGCTCACCGTGGATCGACTCATCCAGACCAATCTCTTCGCCCACCGCTCCGACTTTCACCGGAGTGAACATGTCGATGATGCGCAGCATGGCGTAAGTGAAGAAGAAGGCCCAGAAGGAAGAGAACACGATGGCAACCACCTGCTTCACCAGAAATGTCGGATCGCCATTCAGCAGACCGTTGGGGCCCTCGGGATTGAAGGCCTTGTTGGCAAAGATGCCGAGCATCACGATGCCCAGTGCGCCGCCCACACCGTGGACGCCCCAAACGTCGAGCGCGTCATCCCAGTGCAGCTTGTTCTTCATCTCAACGGCGTAGTAGCAAACGATGCCGGCGACAGTGCCGATGATGACGGCCGTCGTGGGCGAAACATATCCGGCAGCCGGCGTAATGGTGGCGAGACCAGCGACAGCGCCGGTCAGCAGGCCGAGAAACTTCGGCTTCTTCTCGTTGATCCAGGCCATCAGCAGCCAGGCGACAGCGGCAAAGGACGCGGCCACATCGGTGTTCAAGGAATGCGGTGCCCGTCACCGAATTGCATGCCATCTCGCTGCCGGCGTTAAATCCGTACCATCCGAACCACAGCAGTCCGGTGCCCAAAGCCACCAGAGGAATGCTGTGCGGACCGCGATCCTGCACGCGGCGCTTGCCGACATACAGAACCGAGGCCAAGGCGGCGAAGCCGGCGATGTTGTGGACCACGATGCCGCCGGCGAAGTCCCTCACTCCCCACTGCTGCAGGAAGCCTCCGCCCCAAACCATATGCACGAACGGGAAGTAAACGAAGGTCAGCCACGCGGTCAGGAACAGCATGTAGGCCTTGAAGGTCACGCGGTTGGTGAAGGCGCCCGAGATCAGGGCCGGCGTGATGATGGCAAACATCATCTGAAAGGCGATGAAGACCATCGCCGGGACGGTCTCATTGGGCGACGGCGTATTCAGGGTTATGCCGCGCAGACAGGCATTGTGGAAATTGCCGATGATGCCATGCCAGTCGCCGCTGAAGCACAGCGAATAGCCGTAGAGATACCAAATCACGGTGGTCCAGCCCATCGAGACAAAACTCTGGATCATGATGGCCAGGACGTTCTTGCGGCCGACCAGGCCGCCGTAGAAAAACGCCAAGCCGGGAGTCATGAGCATGACCAGGCTGGTGCAGATAATCATGAAACCGGTGTTGCCGGTGTCAAGGTGTAGCATTGAAACCTCCAGAAGAATCGGTGCGGTGAGGTACTGGGTCTCTGCCCCGGAATAGGCTAGATCGGCACGCGGGCGCGGCGGCGCTGCCAGGGTACGTCGAATGGAAATCGTCGTTGGGATTGCGCTTTGCCGGCGTCACGAGTCGCCACACAACCGCCGAACAGCATGGGAGCGTGCGTGCAGACCGGGAAATCGTAATTTGCCTCGGGCGTTATCTCTAGCGGGCAGAAACCTGGCTACCGGAAGATAGCCTGCGCTCCGCCTGTACCCCTCGTCTGTGCAGCATGTCACTCGCTCCGGTGACAGAAAACCCGGCGCACCCCGCTCCGGCCATCCACATTCGTGGGCGGCTTGCTGCTACACTGATGGAAGTATTTCCCCAGGTTTGCTCTTACATGGACGCTCCCGTCTACAAACGCATTCTGCTGAAGCTCTCCGGCGAGGCATTGGCCGCCGGGCAGGGCTTTGGAGTCGACAACCAGCGGGTGCACGAAATCGCGGCTGAAGTCGGTGAGGTCCACCGGACCGGGGTCGAGATCGCCATCGTAGTCGGCGGCGGCAACTTCTTTCGCGGCGTCGCCGAACAGGCCAAGAAGATGGACCGCGTCTCCGCCGATCACATGGGTATGCTGGCCACGGTCATCAATGCCCTCGCATTGCAGGACGCGCTGGAGAAGCAGGACGTCTTCACCCGCGTGATGAGCGCCATCGAGATGAACCAGGTCGCCGAGCCGTTCATCCGCCGCCGTGCCATGCGCCACCTGGAGAAAGGGCGCGTGGTCGTCTTCGCCGGCGGCACTGGCAATCCCTATTTCTCCACCGACACCGCTGCCTCGCTTCGCGCCATGGAGATCAAGGCCGACGCCATCCTCAAAGCCACCAAGGTCAACGGCATCTACACCGACGATCCCGTCCTGGTAAAAGACGCCACCATGTTCGAGCACATCAGCTACATGGAAGTCCTGCAGCGCGGCTTGCGGGTGATGGACGCCACCGCCATTGCTCTTTGCCGCGAAAACAACCTGCCCATCGTGATCTTCAATCTTAATGAGCGCGGCAACATTCGCCGTGTGGTCATGGGCGAGCGGGTGGGCTCGCTGGTCAGCCAGAAATAATTCGCGATACTTGCGGTTTTGTCCTGAAAGCGAATATTTGCTGGCCTCCTCGCTGGCAACACCGTTGCCTGAGTTAGAATGCCGCTGTTCCCCGTGGTAGCACTGCTATGGCTGAGCATGATCACAGGCCATCGGAGCAGGTCCCAGTCTCAGGGGTTTACCGGGTCGATCACAATGGTCACCGCGACTCGCATGAAGTTACGCTGCTGGAGGGCGAGGTCTTTCCTGCGTGCGCGGTGTGTGAAGATAGGGTGCGCTTCGTGTTGAAGCATCGGGCGAGCAGCATCCATCGGGACAAGGACTTCCCGCGACGGTGAGCTAATCAGGGTTTCTGCAGCCCCAGGGGGAGAAGGCTTTGTTTTTTTTCGCCTGACCCTTCCCAAATTGCCTCAGTTACGCTACTTTTCTAGCACACAGCAAGCAAATGAGGATGTCGGGGGTTCCCATGGTTCTGCCCGCACGCACGCGAGACCCTCGTCTTGATCCGGCTGCGCGTAGCGGTCGCTTTCAACGACAGGAGTTCCAGCTTCAAAGCGCTAGTTTCAAGAATCCAGGGCACAGCGGCCGCCGCTCCAACGATCGCAAATATCGCGCCGGAGACAGTGTGCGCCAGTCCGGAATCTATGAGGTTGTCCATGACCGCGATCATCGCGAGACGCACGAGGTGGTGATGATCAGCGGCGAGCACTTTCCCGATTGCGAAACCTGCAAAGACAAGGTGCGCTTCCGCCTCGTCCGCACCGCACCCTACATCTTTCAGGACGAGGACTTCGAAGAAGAGGTGTGAGATGTCAGCTGACGGCTTACAGCTGACGGCTGACTGGGTAGTGTCTCAGTTTGAAATCGCGGGCACTGGTGGCTGGCTGCAGGATGTGGCAGGATACTGGGGGGATTAGACTAACTGGCAGAATGAGCCAAGACTACGATCTCGCCCACAAGCACTCTTCTGATCATCGAAGCGAATTGGAGAGGAGCGGTCTTTGCGGCTGCTTTTATTGCCTTGCCATCTTCCCACCCTCAGACATCGTCGAGTGGATCGATGATGGTCAGACCGCTTTATGTCCTAAATGCCCTGTGGATTCAGTTATTGGCTCTGCTTCTGGTTACCCAATTACCACTGAATTTCTTCAACGTATGCACGATCACTGGTTTTAGGCCCTAATTTCAAACTGAGACACTACCGCTGACGGCCCATTGCTGAAAGCTGACGGCCGAAGGCTTATAATCGTGGGTTTGTGACTTCATTCTGAGGCGATCATAATGGCTCAAGTGTCGATGGCGGCGATTCCCGCCCTGAAGGACAGCTTCGCGCAACTGCGCACCCGCATGGACAAGGCGGTCGAAGACTTCCGCAAAGAGATGGCAGCGACCCGCACCGGCCGCGCCTCGGTTCACATGCTGGACAGCGTTACCGTCGACGCCTATGGCTCGCAGATGCCGCTGAACCAGCTGGCCAATGTCAGCGCGCCGGAACCGCAGCTCATCACCGTACAGGCCTGGGACGTCAGCCTGATCGGCGCCATCGAAAAGGCCATCCGCAGCGCCGACCTCGGCCTGAATCCGATGAACGACGGCAAGCTCGTGCGCGTGCCCGTTCCGGCTCTCACCGAAGACCGCCGCAAGGAAATGGTCAAGCACCTGCACAAAGTTCTGGAGGACCATCGCACCGCCGTGCGCAACATCCGCCGCGACGGCAACGACCTGATCAAGAAGGCCATGAAGGACAAGAAGATCACCGAAGACGAAGAGCGCGGCGCTCTGGACCAGATCCAGAAACTAACCGACGACGAAATCAAGAAGATGGAAGAACTGGCCAAAGGCAAAGAAAAAGAAGTGATGTCGATCTAGGTAAGCATCCACTTAACGCCGCCTCAGGAAGCCCATTTCGCGGTGGCTCCGAACGAAGCGGCGGATCGCGTTTCAAAGCATAATTCCAAGGAGATTTACCGATCTCGTCCAGTGGCAATCCTGTGGGCCAGGCGGCGTCTCTCGGCTTAGCAGAGCGCCATGCTGGAAAGCTCTCAGCGTTTCGGATAGCCGTCGTGCTGTGGATTGCAAGCAATGTCTTCGTGACCCTGGTCGCGAAAATTGGCACCTGGGAAGGCATTGCCGGGTACGTCGGCGTGGAAAGTCTCTGCCGTTGGGATTGCGGTTGGTACAGTGGAGTGCTTGATCGTGGCTACGACAAGATTCCACGTGCCGATGCCCATGCGAATTGGCCATTCCATCCGTTATTCCCCTTGACCGCTTATCCGCTTCACCACTGGCTGAAGCTGCATGCCGGTCTGAGTCTTGTCATTGCCAGCAAATTAGCGTTGCTGCTGGGAATTTATGCCTTCATTTTGCTGGTCAGTGATGAGTCGGATGGCGAAGCGGATAATATACGTGCCGGCTCGATCATAGCGTTCAATCCGTACCTGATTTATGCGCATTCCGGCTATGCCGAACCGCTCTACTTTGCATTACTATCGTTCGCATTCTTTTTCTTGAGAAATAGGCGTTGGGTTCCTGCTGGTTCGGTCGGCGCTCTAATTTCCGCGACCCGAGTGATTGGGTTTTTGTTTGCCATTCCCTATGCGGTGACCTGGCTGAAACAGCGTGACTGGCGATCCAGTTGGCGTGACCCTTCCCGCATCCTGGGTCTCTTGCTATGCCCGCTCGGAACGGCAGTCTTCATGCTTTACCTGTACCACCATACCGGCGACGCGCTCGCTCAGGTTCACGCCAATGTCGCGTGGGGAAAATCGCCAGGGAACCCCGTGCATATCTTTCTGTTGTCCTCGCACCTCCATCATTGGCCACGAGTTTGGGCAGTTATGGTGCTGGCTGGCCTCATCGCGAGCGCTTATCTGGTCAAGTTACAAAAGCCTGAACTTGGCATTTATCTGGCGCTGGTGATCCTCCTATCTTTTTCAGGTGGTTACTATTCAACAGCGCGATATGTATGGTGGCAGCCGCCCATGTTATATGCAATCTATTTGGCTCTGCGACGTCGTCCGCTTTGCTGGACGCTATATCTGGTGTTTACCTCTGGAATGGCATCATTCCTGATCATTGAATGGTTTAGTGGTCACAACTTTATTGAATAAAGCCTGATGCAAACGAAGCTACAAATAGTTTTTATTGTGGTACTCGTATCCATCTATGGGGCTGCTGCCGCAGCTGTATTACATCCTCACGTCAGCGGTATTTACAAGGCGTACTTCATCAACCATACTTCTCCTGAGTGGAATGCTGATCACTATCCTGGCACGCCGGAGGCAGGCATGGTTTTCAGTCGCGATGGTCTGCCAAGCTGGGTGCGTTTTACCGTCGGTTTGTCCTACCCGGAGGGATGGGGACGCTGGACTGACGAAAATTTCGGCAATACCGCTGGCCTTATGTTCAATCAGAATTTCAGTGGGCCGGTTTGCGTGGACTTCGCGTTTCGGGCTGTCCCCTGGGTCGTAGGCAAGACGTTCGTGGTTCGGATGGGAGGTCAGACCCACCCGCTGCCGATTCCCGGTACCGATCTAACCAGATATCAGGTTCAGTTCACAGATCTCCCGCCAACTGACAGCCTCGAGTTCCTTCTACCCGAAAAACTGCCTAGCGTCATTGACCTTAGGCCCTCAAGTGGAGATACTCGTCGGCTGGCATTGAGTCTGGCGACTATGCGAATCACGTCAGGTCTGTGCCCCTCTTCCTGAGGGATATCTTTGCTCGGTGTGCTCGTGCTGGTGACCTTAGAGCTCTTGCCTTCAGACGGCGCTGGCGGCAATATTCTCTGATGCTCCTCAATCTCGGCGATCTGCGGGTGCGCAACTGGCGCAGAGACGATCTCGACGCGCTGCTTCGTTACGCTAACAATTCCAAGATCGCCGACAACCTGCGCGACCAATTTCCTTACCCCTACACTCGTCGTGACGGCATCGAGTACCTGAATTACGTGCGATCCATGGATCCGCCGATGGCCTTCGCCATCGAGTACGGCGGCGAAGCCGTGGGCGGCATCGGATTCAAACTCGGAATCGACATTGCGCGCCTCAGCGTGGAGATGGGTTATTGGCTCGCCGAACCGCTCTGGGCACGCGGCCTGACAACCAGAGCTGTGACCGCAGCCTCCGACTGGGCCTTCGACAATTACAAAGTCGTCCGCATCTTCGCCACCGTCTTCTCCCACAATGTAGCGTCCATGCGCGTGCTCGAAAAATCAGGTTTCGAGCGCGAAGGAATTCTGCGGCGCAGCGCAGTCAAGAAGGGTGTCATCCTCGATCAGGTCCTATACGCCAAGGTGCGATGAGCCGCCTCCTGCTAGCATTATCCCGTGCCTCCGCTGCTGGACGTCCGCAACCTCAGCATAGAATTCGCAACCGCGCAGGGAGCGGTGACCGCTGTCCGCGACGTCAGCTTCCACATTGATGCGGGCGAAGTCCTGGGACTGGTCGGCGAATCCGGCTCGGGCAAATCCGTCACTGCGTTGGCGATCCTGCGCCTGCTCCCACCGCAAGCGCGCATTCACGGCAGCATCCGCTTTCGCGACGACGAGCTGCTCCAGATCCCTGAGCCTCAGATGCGCCACATTCGCGGCGCAGGCATCAGCATGATCTTTCAGGAGCCGATGACCGCGCTGAATCCGGTCATGCGCGTCGGCGACCAGATCGCTGAGGCCGTGCTCGCCCATGCCGGCGGCAACGGTCGTGTCAGCAAGTCGGACGCCTGGTGCCTCGCGGTCGACGCGCTGCGCACCGTCGCCATCGCTGACGCCGATCGCCGGGCGCGCGACTATCCGCATCAGCTCTCCGGCGGCCAGCGCCAGCGCGTAATGATTGCCATGGCAGTGGTCAATCGACCATCGCTGCTCATCGCTGACGAGCCAACCACCGCGCTCGACGTCACCATTCAGGCGCAGGTGCTGGATCTGCTTGCCGAGCTACGCGAAAAATTCTCGCTGGCTATGCTCTTCATCTCGCACGACCTCGCGGTGGTCTCGCAAATCTCGCGCCGCATTGCAGTGATGTATGCGGGAAGCGTGGTCGAGATGGGAATGGCGCGTGATGTTTTTCTTCATCCCATGCATCCTTACACGCGCGGCCTGTTAAACTCAGTGCCAACCTTGCGCTCCGATCGCGCCAAGCCGCTTCAGACGATTGAGGGCTCCGTGCCGGCTATCTCTGCACTGCCGCCGGGCTGCGCCTTCGAGCCTCGCTGTGCATCCCGCATCGCCAGTTGTGCGGACGCCTTGCCGCCGCTGGTCGAGGTTTCTCCCGGGCACGTTGCCCGCTGCCCGGTAACCGTGCAGGAGGTGCGCTGACTCGTGCGTCTGCTCCTGCTCAGCGACATTCACGCCAACATTGAAGCCTTGGAGGCCTGCCTCCACGCCGCGCCATCGCACGATCTGGTTATCAATCTCGGCGATGTCGTCGGCTATAACGCTTCTCCCAACGAAGTCTGCGCCCGCGTGCGCGAGATGGGCAGCCCGGTGGTGCGCGGCAATCACGATCGCGCCTGTTCAGGTTTGTCCGGCTTGTCGGAGTTCAATCTGGTGGCGGCGATATCGGCGCGCTGGACGCAGACGACGCTGGAGGATGAGCATCTCGATTGGTTGCGAAACCTGCCGCAGGGTCCTCTGCGTCGTGACGATCTGCCTGGCATTGAATTCGTGCATGGCTCGCCGCGTGATGAAGACGAATATGTGCTGAACAGTTCCACCGCCGGCATCGATTTTCATCTGCCCGGCCACGCCGACATAATGTTCTTCGGCCACACGCATCTGCAGGGCGGATTCGCGTACAAAGAAGGCAAGACGCGCGCCATTACGCCTCTATACCGAAGCAGTCAGGGCGTTGCGTATTCGAAATTCACCCTGGCGCCGGGCGAGCGCTACCTCATCAATCCCGGATCGGTGGGTCAGCCGCGCGACAACGATTGGCGCGGCGCCTTCGCACTGTATGAGTCCGACGGGGAGGCTCCGGGAAGCGTAACCTTCTATCGCGCGCCCTACGATGTCGAGCTCGCACAACAACGAATCCTCGCCGCCGAGCTCCCCGAGCGCCTGGCCACTCGTTTAGTGCTGGGCCGCTGAAATTCCTTCTGCTTTCCCCGTGCATCGAATCTGGTAGAGGTAAACTACAGATCATGCCCATCCGTCCCTTCCCGCAAACATCCTCCCGCTATCGTTCGCAGGAATTCCCTGGCGCACCCATTACCGGTCTGGATCAGGGATATCTGGTCAGCTTCATCGACGGCGGAGCGCGCGGCAATCCCGGTCCCGCCGGTTACGGAGTGGTGATCGAAGACGAACTTGGCCGTCCCGTGGCCGAACTCAGCGAGTTCCTCGGCAGGCAGACCAACAACTACGCCGAGTACTCCGGCCTGCTGGCCGCGCTGAACTACTCTCTGCGGCACGGCTTCAAAGCGCTGAAAGTCGTCAGCGATTCGGAGCTGATGGTTAAGCAGATCAATGGCCAGTACAAAGTCAGCAGTCCCACATTGAAGGAGTTGCATGACCGCGCCACAAAGCTGATCGATCAGCTCGACTACTTCGAGATCAAGCACGTGCTGCGCGAAAAGAATCGTGAGGCCGACCGGCTGGCGAATCTGGCGATGGATCGCGGTATCGCGAAGAAAGCCCCCGCCGTCGCGGCCACCGATGTCGGCGGCGTGGCTTCGGTGGTGCCGGAGATGAATGGCGTGGTGCGCGACGGCGTGGTGCACTTCACGGGCACACCACTTCCCGATGGCACGCTGGTGAAGGTCCGCGCGGTCAAGCCTTAGCCGGCCGCAAATCCTCTCGCCTGATCGGAACGTATCCTGCCATGGACAAATACGAACCTCAGTTTTATCCCGAGATTCAGTTTGGCGGATACACCCGATTCGACGGCACCATCGAGTTCTATACCAGGGTCCGGACGCTACTGGATGCCAACTCCGTGTTGGTCGATGTCGGCTGCGGTCGCGGCGAACATCAGGAAGATCCCTTACCACTTCGCCGCAGCCTGCGATGTTTCCGGGGAACGGTTGCCCGAGTCATCGGTTTGGATGTGGACGGCGCTGGGCAAAGCAATCCTACGATCGATGAGTTCCGCGAACTCGCACCCGAAAAGCCATGGCCAATGGCTGACCGATCAGCCAACCTGGTGCTCTGTGACAGCGTTATCGAGCATCTGCCGGATCCGAGTGGGTTGTTCAGCGAGGCGCAGCGCGTACTCATCCCGCAGGGATATCTTTGTATCCGAACTACCAATCTCTTAAGCTACGTTGGATTGGCCTCGCGACTGGTGCCCAATCGACACCACGCCTCGGTTTTGTCGCGCACTCAAACCAAGCGCGAAGAAAAAGATGTTTTCCCCACGCTTTATCGCTGCAATACGGTATGGGCCATGCGCCGCGAATTTCGCCGACACAACTTCCACGCGGTGGTTTACGGCCACGATGCAGGACCTGGCTACTTAGCCTTTTCGAAAATCGCCTACGCTGCTGGATTTCTCCATCAGCGGATCGCTCCCGGCTTTATCCGCCCGACGATCATGGCGTTTGGTCAACTAATGGAGGGCTGAGAGGAAAATTCAGGGCTATCCCGTTGCTGGTGATGGCTCGTCTTCTTCGGCGCGAATTAATCCAAACTTCTTCAGCTTATAGCGTAGTGCGTCGCGGCTGATGTCGAGCAGCTTGGCAGCGTGCGTCTGGTTGCTGTTGGCTTGCGACATGGCAATTTCCACCAGCTCGCGCTCAACTTCCTCCAGCGACGTACCGCCCTCGGGAATCTCCAACTTGGGCAGGCTGCGCCCGTCTTGCAACTGCTTCCCCGCCGAGCCGCCATTCTGGCCGGATGAAATCTCAAATGCCGTCAAAGCCGAGTGCTGTTGGGCTACAGCAAACGGCAGGTAGGCCGGATTGAGCTGTGGAGCCTCTTCTAGAATCATGGCCCGCTCGACGGCATTCTTCAGCTCGCGAACGTTGCCCGGCCAGTCGTACTTGAGCATCAGCTTGCGGGTCTCGTCGGTAATGCCGGTAACGTGCTTGCGGAACTTGCGGTTGTAGCGCGAGATGAAAAACTCCACCAGCGGAAGAATGTCTTCCTTACGCTCGCGCAGCGTCGGCAAAAAGATGGAGATGATCGCCAGCCGGTAGTACAGGTCCTGGCGGAACTGGTTATCGCGGACTGCCCGCTCCAGATCGCGATTGGAAGCAGCGATCACGCGCACGTCCACCTGCATATCGCGCACGCCGCCCACGCGGCGGATCACCTGGTCTTCCAGCACACGCAGCAGTTTCGCCTGCAACAACGGTGAGAGCTCGCCGATTTCGTCGAGAAAGAGCGTCCCACCGTCGGCCATCTCGAACAGACCCTTCTTCATGGCCTTGGCATCGGTGAAGGCGCCACGCTCGTGGCCGAAGAGCTCGGCTTCCATCAGCGTTTCCGGAATGGCCGAGCAGTTGATGGCAACGAATGGTTTCTCCTGACGGCGACTCTGGTAGTGAATGGCCTTGGCGATCAAGTCCTTGCCGGTGCCACTTTCGCCCTGCACCAGGATCGTGGTGGCCTCGCTGGCAGCGATTTTGTTGACGAATCCCATCAGCTCGGTCATCTTCTGGGAGACACCGATCACATTGTGATAGCCGGTGCGCCGGCGCATCTCGCCGCGCAGCGATTCGACCTCGGAGCGCAAGCGCGTGGCTTCCAGCGCATTCTTGACGGCGACCGCGAGCTCGTCGAAGTCGAGCGGCTTGCCGACAAAATCGTAAGCTCCCAACTTCAGCGCGGTCTTCACATCTTCAAGCTGGGGATCGGCGGTAATCATGATGACCGCCCGCGCATCGCCGGATTTCTTCAGCTGTTCCAGAAGGTCGATGCCACTGGCGTCGGGCAGGCGGACGTCGAGCAGCACGAGATCCGGAGACTCGTTGTGAGCCACGCGCAGCGCAGCCGAGCCGTTGTCAGCCTCTAGTACGTGATAACCCCACTCTTCACACTTCTGGCGTAGAGACCAACGAACGAGCTTCTCGTCGTCGACAATTAAGACTTTTTCCGAGGGCATTACTTCTTGCAATAGGTTACTACAGGAGGCAGGCCCAATCGCCGCCCATCCCACGAACGGGGCAGGTTTGAGCCGGGCAGACGGGTCGGCTTAATCAAGAAAATTTTCGCGCAAGGCGATTTCGAACAACCAAACTGAGCTATTATCCCTCGCAATAAGTGGGGTGGGGGTGCCGCGGTGCGGGCTCGACGTTTCGGGCCGGTGCAGGTCGTCCGGCAAACCGACGAAGATACGGCTCCGGGACAACGTCGCCGCGAGTCCAGCCTGGCGGCTTTGTCGGACGTGTGTGATTTCGCGTCCTTAGCTCTCCTCAAGCTGCTCCGTTCCGTCGCCGATAACTCACTTGTGCAGAGGTCGGCGCTCATTACGGGCTTGTCGCTCGCCATGTGCAGCCTGACTCTAGCCAGCATCGGTGAGTGGGCTTCTGGCCGCTTTGATAGCTCAAGCGCCGCGGGCGGACGCGAACCTGCGTCCGCTTCCTCGTCCGACCATGACACGAGCAGCGGTGTCACTCCGGTGGCCGCTACTCTGCCTTACTTGCCCGAAGGCAGCAACCACCTTCCCGCCGACACTCCCGGCTATACGTTTCGTCGCGACGTGCCCGAAGTCCGGCTTCAGTTCACGGTTGCCGACGAGCAGGGCCGAGTCGTCCAAGACCTCTCTCCCGACGACGTGCGCGTCTTCGACAACCAGCAGCCAGTGGAGCGTTTCCAGGACTTCGAGCGCGCTCAAGACCTGCCGCTGCGTCTGGGGCTCATCGTCGATACTAGCGATTCCGTCAAGCGCGTGCTGGGTGACGAGAAAAGCGCTGCTGCCAATTTTCTGGACCGCGTCATGCGGCCGCAAAGCGACACGGCGTTCGTGATGGCATTTGGCGGCGACATCAAACTCTGGCAAAGTTCGACCGCAAATCGTCAGGATCTGCAGTTGACGCAATTGCGCGGCTGAAACAGCCGGGCTGGGGTACGCGCTTCTTTGACGCGCTGTATTCGGCGTGCTCGGGTGAGCTCTTGTCGACCGGCGGCGACAAGACGATCCATCGTGCGATTGTCGTTCTTAGCGACGGCGATGACACGGACAGCATCCACAGCCTGCGCGATGTGGTCGCCAGCGCCCAGCGCAGCGAAATCCAGGTTTACGCCCTGACCATTCGCAGCAGCAAAGTAGACGGCCGCGGCGATCGCATATTGCAACGTCTTACCGACGCGACCGGCGGACGGCTTTATGTCGCGCAGTCCGCAGGCGATTTAGGCGCTGCCTTCGCGCAAATCGAGCGCGATCTGCGCACTCAGTACTACGTCTCCTTCCGTCCGCAGCAATCGACCCCGGGATTTCACTCGCTGCGCCTGGAGGTTCGCCCTTCGCAGAAGCTGGAAGTTCACGCCCGCCAGGGCTACTACGCCATGGCACAGTGAGGCCGCTCTTCGCTGTTCGCTCTTCGCTCCTCGCTGCTCGCAAACCCAAGAACACGGTGTCATCCTGAGCGAGGACTTTAGTCCGAGTCGAAGGACCCCTATCCCCGCCGTGGTCTCGACGCGCGTTCAAGATGGCGCACTACGGGCTATTGCTCTGGCGAAAAGCGAAGAGCGAAGAGCGAACGGCGAAGAGCGATCACCAACCTCCGCGACCGCGAAAGCCAACGCTCCCATCAGCTATACTCGTCCAGCGAAGGGGAAAGGGTGAGTTCCGTCGGCCTGCAACCGGATAAGCAAGTTCAGTCGCCTCCTGCTGGCCCGTCTCCTTTGTCCGGCAGGCGCGCATACGCTCTGGGACTGCTGCTCATCCTGCTCACCGTTGCCCTGTATTACCCCGTCCGCAGACATCCCTACGTCAACTACGACGACAACGTCTACGTCACCGACAATATCCACGTTCAGGGCGGCCTGACGTGGGACACGGTCGAATGGGCGCTGGTCACGTTTGACGCGGGCAACTGGCACCCGCTGACCTGGCTCTCGCACGCGTTGGATGTGGAGATGTACGATACCCATCCCGGCGGAGCGCACCAGACCAGCATGCTGCTGCACGGCCTGAGCGCCGCGCTGCTGTTTTGGGTGCTGTTGCGCGCGACCGGATATGCCGGACGCAGCTTCATGGTGGCCGCGCTCTTCGCGGTCCATCCCATCAACGTCGAATCCGTGGCCTGGATCTCCGAGCGCAAGACCGTCCTCAGCATGTTGTTCTTCATTCTGGCGCTGGGAGCATATCGCTGGTATGCCGAGAATCCGAAAGTGCTTCGTTATGCCGTGGTCGCAGTACTGTTTGCGCTTGGACTGATGGCCAAGCCGCAGATTATTACCTTCCCGTTCGTGTTGCTGCTTTGGGATTATTGGCCGTTGAGGACGGGACGCTTTTCGCTCTTCGCCGTTCGCTCTTCGCCAGAGTAGCTCAGATGAAATTTCTGGCGAAGAGCGAGGAGCGAACAGCGAAAAGCGATCCTTCGGCAAACAGCGAATAGCGAAAAGCGAAAAGCGATTAGCGAACGTATGGCGATGGTTGCTCCTGGAGAAGATCCCACTCTTCGTCATTGCCGCCGCCAGTGCGGTGATAACCATGAAGGCGCAGCGCTCCAGCGGCGCGGTTCTTTCATTCGGCGCGTCGCCGCTCTCGGTACGCCTGTCGAACGCGCTGGTCTCCTACGTCCGCTATTTGCTCGATGTCTTCTGGCCAAGCGGCTTGGCGCCGATGTATCCGCATCCGGGAGACTCGCTGCCAGCGTGGCAAGTTTACGGCTCGCTGCTGATCCTGCTGGTCATCACCATGCTCGTGGTGCAGTACCGGCATCGCCGCTATCTGCTGGTCGGTTGGCTGTGGTTCCTGGGGACAATGGTTCCCATGATCGGCCTGGTGCAGGTTGGCCGCCAGGCAATGGCCGATCGTTACGCTTATCTTCCGTTCGTCGGCATATTCATCATGGTCTGCTGGGGTGTGGCGCAGTTATTCGAAGAGAAGCGACTGCCGGCGAAGCTGCTTCCCGTTGCGAGCGCGCTCGTCATCCTGGCTCTGTGTGTCACGACTCGACACCAGATCGGCTATTGGGCCGACAACGTCATTCTCTGGACGCACACGATTCAGGTGACGCCGCCGAACTATGTCGCGCGAGGATAATCTTGGGGGCGCGCTGTTGGTACGCCATCGTATGGAAGATGCCATCGTGCACTTCCGCGCCGCCGCGGCGATCCATCCCGTCGATCCCATCAGCGCCTTCAACATTGGCTACTACGAGCATCTGCACGGCGATCTTGCCGGCGCCATCGAGCAATACAAGAGAGCGATCATCCTCACCACTAGTCCGTCGGTGAAGGCGCAGTCTTATGACAACATGGGGCGCGCCTATCGCACGTTGGGCGAAGCCGACAAGGCGCGCGAGTGCTTCGATCAGGCGCAGAAGCTGCAAGCGCAATGAACTCGGCCGCGACAAAACCCGACGAGCAGCTTCGGTCGCCACTGGCGCCAGCTTCGGCTCCGTCGCTGCGACAAAATCTCGCGTTCAGCCTGATCCTCGTCGTCATCACCACTGCGCTGTATCTGCGCGTCAACGGCTTCCCTTTCGTCAACTACGACGACACTCTCTACGTGACTCAGAACACCGTGGTGCAAGACGGCGTGACCTGGAACACCATCCGCTGGAGCTTCACCACCTATCGCGTCGGCACCTGGCATCCGCTGACTTGGCTCTCGCACGCGCTGGATTGCCAGCTGTTCGATCTGGATCCCGCTGGCCCGCACGATGTGAACGCGCTGCTGCATGTTCTGAATGTCGTGCTGCTGTTCTGGGTCTTGCAGAGAGCGACTGGCTTCAGCGGCCGCAGCTTCATGGTGGCGGCGCTGTTTGCGCTGCATCCCATCAATGTCGAATCGGTCGTTTGGATTGCTGAGCGCAAGAACTCGCTGAGCATGCTGTTCTTCCTGCTCGCGCTTGGGGCGTATCGTTGGTACGTCGCCGATCGCAGATCCGGTCGGTATGTTGCAGTTATCGTGTTGTTCGCGCTGGGCCTGATGGCCAAGCCCCAGGTCATCACGTTTCCCTTTGTGCTGCTGTTGTGGGATTACTGGCCGCTGCGGACGGATCGCTTCTCGCCATTCGCCATTCGCTCCTCGCCAGAATGATGCAGATGAGCTCTCTGGCGAAAAGCGAACAGCGAACGGCGAATGGCGATGGTTGGTGCTGGAGAAGCTTCCACTCTTCGCGCTGTCAGGAATCAGCGCTTTCCTGACCATGAGCGCGCAGCGTGCTGACGGCAACAAGATCTCGTATCCGTTCGGCCTGCGGTTGGAGTTCGCGCTCGTTTCCTATGTGCAGTACATCGGCAAGGCGCTGTGGCCGTTGCGGCTGTCGCCGTTTTATCCGCATCCTGACTTCGTTCCCGTGTGGCAAGCGATCGCAGCGTTATTGTTCCTGGCGCTGGTAACGGCTGCGGTAATCGTCTTCCGGCGCAGTCGTCCGTATTTGTTGGTGGGCTGGCTGTTTTTTCTCGGAACCCTCGTGCCAATGCTCGGCTTCGCCGGCGTGGGCTATCAGGGAAAGCAGGGCATCGCCGATCGCTACGCCTATCTGCCATTCATCGGACTGTTCATCATGATCTGTTGGGCGGTCGCCGAATGGGCTCAAGCAGAAACATCTTCCAACAGCGATGCTGCGCGCAGTAAGCGCTGCGGTCCTGCTCGCGCTGGGACTGGTTGCATACCGCCAGCTCGGCTACTGGCGCGACAATGTCACGTTGTGGTCGCACGCGCTGGCAGTCACGGACGGGAATTTTCTCGCCGAGAATAATCTTGGCAAAGCTCTGCTGGCCGACGGACGAACCGAAGAAGGCGTGGCGCATTTCTACAAGGCGGTCGCGATCTATCCCGACGATCCCGTCGGCAACATGAACCTTGGCCTCTACGAGCAGAAGCGCGGAAGTCTCTTCGCCGCGATCGAGCGCTATAAGAAGACGGTCAGCCTCACGCGCGACCCGGAGCTGAAGGCCAGCGCTTTTGCGAATATGGCCGCTTGCTATCGACAGCTCGGGGATGTTGGCGCAGCTCAGCAAAGCCAGGATGAAGCCGCGAGGCTGCAGCGGTGAGCCGGGGTGACCTGTGACTTCGGTTGATTTGAAGCCTGCACAACAGAGCATGTCCCGTCCGCTCACTTCGCCGCGGGCGCAGAAGATCCTGCTTGGCCTCCTCCTGGCCGTCGCGGTCGTCGCTGTGTACTATCCCGTCCACTGGCAGCCCTTCGCCAATTACGATGACGCCGATTACGTCTTCGACAACTTCCACGTCAAAGCCGGGCTGACCTGGACGACGGTGACGTGGGCGATGACCACGCGCGATGCCGCCAATTGGCATCCTGTGACCTGGATGTCGCACGCGCTCGACACGCAGGTCTTTGGCTTGAATCCTGCCGGGCCGCACGATGTCAACGTGCTGCTGCACATCGTCAATGCGCTGCTGCTCTTCTGGGTGCTGTGGCGCGCCACCGGTTTTGCCGGCCGCAGCTGGATGGTCGCCGCGCTCTTCGCGCTTCATCCCATCAACGTCGAATCGGTCGCCTGGATCGCCGAGCGCAAAAACCTGCTGAGCATGTTCTTCTTCCTGCTGACGCTGGCCGCCTATCGCTGGTATGCCGAGCATCCGCGCGGTGATCGTTACCTGGTGGTAGCAGCTTGTTTTGCTTTAGGCCTGATGTCGAAGCCGCAGGTCATCACGCTGCCGTTTGTGCTGCTGCTTTGGGATTACTGGCCGCTACAACGGCTGGCTTTTCGCTCTTCGCCCTTCGCTCTTCGCCGGAATCGATCAGGTGAAGCTTTTGACGAACGACGAAGACCGAACAGCGGAGAAGAACCTTCCGGCGAAAAACGAATAGCGAATAGCGAATGGCGATGGTTGCTATGGGAGAAAGTTCCGCTGCTGGGCCTGTGCATCGCGAGCGCCGTTATTACGTTGACGGCGCAATCTTCGGGCGGCGCGACCAGCAGTTACGGGTTCGCTCTGCGGCTGGAGAATGCACTCGTCTCCTACGCGCAATATCTCGGCAAGGCGATTTGGCCATCGCGGCTGGCGCTGTTCTATCCGTATCCGGCCAAGCCATATCCGCTCTTGGAAGTTTTCGGAGCATTGTTGGTGCTGCTGGCGATTACGGCGGGAGTTATCCGCGCGCGTCAACGCCGCTACCTCACGGTGGGATGGCTGTGGTTTCTGGGAACGCTGGTGCCGATGATCGGCGTCATTCAGGTCGGCACGCAGGCGATGGCTGATCGCTACGCCTATCTGCCGTTCGTCGGACTCTTCATCATGGTGTGCTGGCTGGTTGCTGATCTACGCCGCAGAGGCTCACATCCCTCCAGCTGTTGTTACGTGGGGCGAGCGTGATTGTGTTGCTGGCGCTGGCCGTGGTGAGCCATCGGCAGGTCGGATACTGGAACGATCACGTCACGTTGTGGACGCATGTTCTCGAGGTCACCGACAACAATTGGCTCGCCGAGAACAATCTGGGAACCGCGCTGCTGAAGATGGGCCGGCCGGAGGAAGCCATCCCGCATTTCCGCGCGGCCGCTGCGCTTTATTCCGACGATCCCAATACCATTCTGAACATCGGCACCTACGAACAGCTGCACGGCAACTTTGCCGCGGCGATCGCGGACTACAGGAAGGCAGCGGAGATGGCGCGCAATCCGAGAACCAAGGGCCGCGCGTACAACAATCTCGGCTACGCCTACAAAGATGCCGGAGACCTCGCCAATGCCCGCGCCAGTTTGCAGCTGGCGGTGCAGGCCGATCCGGAGTTTGCCGGCGCGTGGATCAGCCTGGGTTTGATGGCACAGAAGATGGGAGATTTGCCGGCGGCGATCAAGGCTTATCAGCAGGCACTGCAGCTGCATCCGTCCGACTTTGGCTATCTGCTGCTGGCGTCAGCGCTCGAGCAGAGCGGCGAAAAGGACCAGGCGAACGAAGCGCGGCGGAAGGCTGCGACGATATCCGACAATGTTATCGGAGCACAGCACTATGCGGACAAGCTGCTGAACCACTGACGGCCGTTCTCCCTGTCGGCCATCAGAACACGCCGTAAACTCCCGACAGCCGTTTGTGAAGCACGTCACAATCTTCCGGCAGGTTGCTCGAATATAATCGCGCTCTCAGGGGGATTGATGAGTCCGGTGGGGTTGAGTCCTATGCCAGCGGTAGAGTCGCGCGTCGAGAAGCAACGCTTCGCGGTGCTGAAGAATTTCTTCATTGCCCGCAAGCTGGCATTGGGACTAAGTGCTGCCCTGCTGATCGCCACCATGGCGCTCTACTATCCCGTCATTCATCATCCCTTCGCCAACCTCGACGACATGGGCTACGTCTACGAGAACCTGCACGTGCAGGAGGGCTTGACGTGGCCGACGATCAAGTGGGCGATACGCACCTTCGACGACAACAACTGGCACCCCGTCACCTGGATCTCGCATTCGATGGACTGCCAGATGTTCGGGATTGATCCCGCCGGCCATCACATCATGAATGCGCTATGGCATTCCGTCGACGTGGTGGTGCTGTTCTGGGTCCTGCTTCTGGCAACGGGATACATCGGCCGCAGCTTCATGGTCGCTGCACTGTTTGCGTTCCATCCCATCAATGTTGAGGCCGTCGCCTGGATGGCTGAACGCAAAACTCTTCTCAGCACACTTTTCTTTCTGCTCGCGATCGGCGCCTACCGATGGTATGCGCGCCGGCCCGGTGTCTGGCGCTACATTGTGATGGCCGGGCTCTTCGCGCTGGGTCTGATGTCGAAGCCGCAGATCATCACCCTCCCATGTGTGCTCCTGCTGTGGGATTACTGGCCTCTGCAGCGGATGTTCAGTGACCGCAAAGCCGGCGGGAAGCGCGCGGTGGAAACGCCGTTTCCACCCAAACGGCTTTTCTGGCTGATCAAAGAGAAGATTCCGCTGCTCGCGCTTTGCGCTGCGAGCGCGCTGGCGACGATGAAGGCGCAACGCGTCGGCCGGCCTCAGCAATGGCAATACTCGACCTGGATCAGGAGCGGAAACGCCATCGTGGCTTACGTCCGCTATATCGGCAAAGCGTTCTGGCCGTCGAAGCTTGCGGTCATGTACCTTCATCCGGGAGACTCGCTGCGGGTCTGGCAGGTTGCGCTCGCGGGGTTGGTGCTATTGGCGATCACAGTATTGGTGATCGTCGGCCGGCGCTACCGCTATCTGCCGGTAGGGTGGTTCTGGTTCCTGGGCACGCTGGTCCCGACCATCGGCTTCATCCAGGTTGGCAGGCAGGCTCTGGCTGACCGCTACGCTTACCAGTCGTTCATCGGACTCTTCATTCTCATCTGCTGGGGTGTCACGGATTGGGCCAAGAAACGTAATCTGCCCAAGGCCGCGTTGCCCGGCGTCAGTATCGCGGTGCTGCTCGTATTGGTTGTCCTTGCTCACCGGCAGATCAATGTCTGGAGCGACAACCTGACGCTGTGGGCGCACGCCGCCGAGGTCACCCAGGACAACTGGGTGGCCGAGGACATGGTCGCCGGCCTGCTGCTGAGCCAGGGACATCACGACGAAGCCATGGCTCACTATCGGGTTGCGGCGGCCATCAATCCAACGGATTCGGGCAGCAATCTCGCAATGGCGCTTTACGAGCAAGCCACCGGCAACCTGCCCGAGGCGATTCGACGATACAAGGCGGCGCTGGTGGAGATGCCGGACCCGCTGGAACAGGCCAAGGCGTATCAGAATATGGCCATCGCTTATCGGGATGAGGGCCAGATTCAACAGTCGGTAGACGCCTACGCGAAATCGAAGAAGTTGCGCGCCCTGGCGGCGCGAAACAGACCCTGAACCGCCAGATTAGTTGCACAAATGCTTCATTCGCGCGAAAATGCCTCAGCTTAGGCTCCGCGCCGATTCCAGCGTTCTGGCGCGGCAAAGTGGGAAATCAGCTTTCATAAGAGGGCCTCATGATACCGCAGTTGCAGCGGGACACTCCGGTTTCGTCCCCGGAGATTGCACCGCACTGGTCACTGCCAACCCGGTTCGCTTTTCGCTTCTTCTTCTGCTATTTCCTGCTCTACGTTTATCCCCGCTCGGTCGGCTCGCTCGGCGCGTTCGTCAAGTACAACAACCCTTTGCGCGATATGTGGCACGCCGTTGTGCCGTGGGTGGGAACGCAGCTCCTACATATCAACGGCGATTACACTGAGGTGGCTAACGGCAGCGGCGATCAGATCTACGATTGGGTTCTGGTTTTCTGCATCTTCGTAACCGCGCTGATCGCGGCTGCCATCTGGTCGTGGCTCGACCGCAAGCGCACCAACTACGAAGTGCTGTATCAGTGGCTGCGCATCTTCGTGCGGCTGACGATCGCGGTCGCCATGATGGTTTACGGAGCGGACAAGCTCTTCCGCATGCAGTTCGCGGAGCCGGCCTTGTGGCGCTATGTCGACAGCTATAGCCGCACATCGCCGATGGGGTTGCTGTGGGCATTCATGGGAATGTCGCACGGCTATAGTTTCATGGGCGGTGTGGGCGAGATGACGGGCGCGCTGCTGCTGCTGGTTCCCCGGTTCACCACATTGGGCGCCATCGTTACCATGGGCATGATGAGCAATGTGCTCATGCTGAACCTGTTCTATGACGTGCCCAGGAAGATCTATTCCACCCACCTGATCCTGTTCTGCCTGTTCCTGCTGCTGCCGGACATGCGGCGCCTGCTGGACTTTTTCCTGCTCAATCGCAAGACCCAGCTCACCCCGCCGCACCCTGTCTTCAAGGACCAGAGGTTGAACTATGGCCTGGTGGCCTTGCAAATAACGGCAGGGGTAATCGCCCTGGCCTTCTCTTTAGTCCAGGCCCACAAGGATCAGGTCAAGAACGAGACCCACATGCAGGCGCCCTTGCGCGGCATTTGGGCGGTTACGGATTTTTCAATTGATAACAATCCCCGGCCGCCGCTGCTCACCGATACGGATCGCTGGCAGCGCCTGATTCTGGACGCTCCAAAAGTAGCGACGGTTCAGGAGATGGACGGATTGTTTAAGGATTATTATCTCCAGCTTGATGCAGTGAACGGCTGGATGACGTTTTGGGACTCGTCCCATCCGACATGGAACGCGCGATTCAAGTACGATGTTTCTAATCCGAACGTGATGACACTGGAAGGTCACTTTGGCTCGAATCATGTGTCGGCCAAGCTGGACCGGGTGGACATGTCCGATCCAGTGAAGTTCCTGCTGCTCAACCGCGGCTTTCACTGGGTCACAGATTATCCGCATAATCGGTGAGTTTCGCGGGCTGGGCGAGAATCCGTTGAGCAAAAACCGTTCATGATACCGCAGCAGCAGGAAACTCCCGTCGTTTCGGCGCCCAGCCTGCCGCGTTGGTCTCTGGCGACCCGTGTCGGATTTCGCTTCACGTTCTCCTATTTCCTGCTGTGGCTCGCTCCCGGAGCCGTGGGAGCGCTCGGCCTGCAAGAGCGCGTTATCAGCACCCCGTTTCGGGACCTGTGGGTTTCGCTGTGGCATCAGGTGGTTCCGTGGGTGGGAGCGAATGTGCTTCACCTGCAGGGCAGCTTGGCCGAAGTCGCCAAGGGCAGCGGCGACGAACTCTACGATTACGTCCTGATCCTCTGCATTTTTCTTCTGGCTGCGGTGATCACCGTCATCTGGTCCGTGCTGGACCGCAAGCGGCGTGAATATCGGCAGCTCTACGCATGGCTGCGATTCTTTATGCGCATGACCGTAGGCGCCGGAATGATCGGCTACGGGCTCAAGAAAGTCTTCTGGTCACAGTTTCCTCAACCTCCACTCGCGAAGCTGGTGGACACCTTCGGGCGGACCTCGCCCATGGGCTTGTTGTGGACCTTCATGGGCGAGTCGAGGCTCTACAGCCTGGCGGGAGGGATCGGCGAAACCCTGGGTGGCATGTTGTTGTTCGTGCCGCGCTTCACCGCACTGGGAGCGATCATCAGCTTTGGCATGATGAGCAACGTGCTTCTGCTGAACCTGGGTTATGACGTTCCGCGGAAAATCTACTCAGTCCATCTCGTGCTTATCTGCCTCTTCCTGCTGCTTCCGGATTTTCGGCGTCTGGCCAACGTATTCATCTTCAACCGCCGCGCTGAACCGGTGGAAGAAACGCCCTTGTTCAAGGACAAGCAGTTCAACTTTGCGGCGCTGTTGCTGCAGTTTGCGTTCTTGATCATGGTTGTCTTTATGACCGGGAAAGAGGCTTATCTGGATTCGGTGAAGGCCGCGACTCACCTGCCTGCGCCGATTCGCGGGATCTGGTCGGTGGAGGAATTTACCTTCGATGGTGTGCAGCATCCGCCGATGATCACCGATACAGAACGCTGGAATCGCGTGATCTTCGACGACCCGGACCTGCTGACGATTCAGCCCATGGACGGCTCTTTGCAGCAGTACGATCTGAAGCTCGATCCGGACCTGCGGAGCTTCACATTCACCAAGCTGGGCACGACCGATGTGGAGGGAGTATTCAGCCTAAGCCAGCCGCAATGGGATCGCATCACCCTGCAAGGAAAGTTCGATGGGCGAGTTCTGTCGGCGAACCTCCGCCGCGTGGATCTTTCCGATCCAGCGCAATTCCTGCTGAACAATCGCGGCTTCCACTGGGTCAACGACTCTATTCATAACCGTTGAGCCACGATCCCCTCACGGTTCAGACTTCTGCTCCTCGGATTGCAGGCTGACTGCTCTGGCGTCGCATTCGTTGGCCTTGGCAAGATCTCCCAGGCCGCGGTAAGCGACAGCCATGTTGCGGTAGATCTGGGCTTGATCTTTGACGCCGAGATTAATGTCATGGAGTGCGTGCTGGTATCTTGAAATGGCCTCCGCCCGATGTCCCTGCTTCTGCTGGTCGTAACCGACGTACATGTTGCTGAAACCTTCATCGGGAGCGAGCGCCGACGCTCGATAAAAATACGGTATCGCCTCATCCAACTTGCCCCGCTGGACCAGTTGAAGACCAATATTGGCGTCGGCCACCCAGTGGTTGGGAACGGTGGCCGCGCCGTGTTCCCACAATGTGAGATTGTCCGCCCAGTAGCCGATCTGACGATGAGTGACCATGGCCAACGCCAGCAATATCACCGCGCTTGCACTGGCAAGCCAGGCGACGGAGATCTGGCGTCTTGGCTGCCCAATCGGATACTCCCCAGCAGACGATGATGAACAGTCCGATGTAGGGTTGGTAGCCAAAACGGTCAGCCATTCCCTGCCGCCCGGCCTGGAGAATTCCAATCATCGGCACCATCATTCCCAGAAACCAGAACCACCCTACCGGCAGATAACGGTAACGGCGGGCCATCAGCACCAGTGCAGTGATTACCAGGAGAAAGGCGAGTGCCCCCAGAACCTGCCAAACGGTCAACCACGCTCCCAAGTGGGGCAGTTCCGGAGCCATGCCTGCGGGCCAGAAGAACTTCTTGATATAAAGCCAATACGAAAACACCGCATTCTTCAGCCGTGCCGACAAGGGTGGCATCAACCCGGGCCGCACCGAGGCTTGGGCATAAACGGTAAAGATCGAGTCCACAATGCAGAGATAGAGCAGTGGAAGCTTTTCTTTGACCAACTGCCAAAAGGTCTGCTGAGGATACACCTCAAATGGCGGGGAGGAACTGGGCGCCTGCGGAAGCATGCGCTGCAGCGGCCAGTAATCCCACAGGAGCAACAAAAAGGGCAGCGTGATCACCTGGGGCTTGGCCAATAATCCCAAAAGGAACAAGAGCGCAACGGCGGAGTAGCGCTTGTCGGTCGGGTTGCGCGCATACCATTGATAGGTCCCCAGCGCCAGCACGAAGAAGAGCGTGCACAGTACGCTTCTGCGCTCGGCGATCCATGCAACGACCTCCACGTTCATGGGATGGACAGCAAAAAGGGCGGCGACCATGAAACTGCGGCCGGCGTAGCCGGTGGCCCGTTTCAGTACCCAGAACAGGAGCGCGGCATCGAGGGCATGAAAAAACACATTCATGTCGTGATGCCCCGCGGGATTCGCACCGAACAACTGGTAATCCAGCGCATGCGACAGCCAGCTCAAGGGGATCCAGTTGGCCATGTTCAGCGCGGTAAACGACCAGCGGATGGTCTGCCAGTTCAGGCCATGGTGAATATGGGTGTTATCAACGACATCGAGATAGTCATCAAGGTTGAAATACGGATGATTGTGCACCGGCGCGTACAACACGGCCGTTATGAGCACGAGAAGGACGGCCAGCAGGATGGTGCGGGCCCGCGAATCCGAGAAGAAGAAGTTGTTGGAAGATTGAGTCCCTACTTCAGGCCTTAAACCGACAGAAGCCACAGCTTCACCCCATGAGTGCGAGGAGTATATCCGAACCTATTTTCATCCGGCAATTTTCCGAGAGCCGTTACCCCAGCATGAACCATGAAGCAGTGAAAGAGGTACTGGCGAAGCGTCACCGATCGAACGAACGCAAGAATAAAGCCGGAGCACTAGGCTCCGGCTTCGAGAAATGACCTGGGGGAAGGGTCGGTTGAAATTTAGAACAGCTTGCGGCGCAGAACGCCAGCCAGGCCGAGGATGCCAGAACCGAACAGCATGATGCTGCTGGGCTCAGGAACCGAGGATCCCGTGGTGGTCGTGGTGCTGCTGGTCGTGGTGCTGGAGCTGCCCAGAACCGTGAAGGCTTCCGAAGGAATCGAACCAACCGAGTTCTCAGAGGCCGAAGACGGACCGGAGTTCTCGTCCCAGTAAACTGGGTCGCCGCTCGGTACGCTGGCATTCTGCAGGTTCAGCCAGTAGCTGCCGGCATTGAGTGTCGGGCCGTTGAACGAGGTGTTCTCCTGGCAGACATTGTAGCCGTACTGGTTGCCGGTGCAGGCGCCCTGCGTGAAGTTGACAGTCTGATCAAAATAGCTGGTTCCGCTGTTTTCACCAGAGGTGATGGACAGTTCAGCCGAGGTCAGAGTGTCGCCCGAGAACAGCCACATTCCGAAGCTGCCGCCGGTGATGGTGGTGTTGTTGTTAGAGACGTTGAATGTGTCGCTAACCACGAAGCCAAAGTTGACGGTCCAAGCATCGGTATTACCATTGATAGCACCGTTGCTATAGACTGTCTGCGCCATGGCGGGAACAGCCGCCAGTGTCAGGCACAGAGCGAGCAGTGACAGCGAAGCGATACGCATTTTCAAGGATCGAACCCTCCTTTAGGTTCAATTCACGTACAGACCCAATTTGCCCCATAGCGAGAGAGGCTACCTCTTCCGATGCAATCCTCATGCCACGATAAGCCCAATAAATGCCGTGTTTTGGAAGCTTTGGCTGTGCAGGTGTTTGCGACATTGTTCTACCCAATTTCCCTGCTCGGAAGTTATTCCAAACTATAGTGCTATTTTATTTGCACTTAAGTTTGCTAATTGGCTGCCGAGAATTCCGGTGCAGCTGTGCCTTCTTTCGGCTGCGTGCGGGTCCTAGCTAGTCACACTCGGGACTACTCGATTGGGTCGCCGTTGGCCATCCGTAAGTATTTAATATAATTTGGTTTATCTTTGGATCAGTCAGCCGACCGGTGCCCCGATTGCCTGTTGGATGGCGTGGGCGATGGCGTCAGTGTGGCGGCGCATCTCGGCCTCTGACTCCGCCTCGATCATCACCCGGGCGAGCTTCTCCGTGCCGGAATAGCGCACTACGACGCGGCCGTTGCCGTCGAGCTCGCTCTCGGCTCGGCGAATCGTCTCCATAACTTCGGTAAGTCGTTCGAAAGGAACCTTTTCCCGCACCTGGACGTTCTTGATTTCCTGCGGAAACACCTTCATATCGGCCACAAGCTCGGCAAGAGGCTTGTCCGTCCGTGCCATGACCTCAAGAACTCGCAATGCCGTTAGAATGCCGTCCCCGGTAGTGGTGTCAATGTCGCGAAACAGAATGTGGCCTGATTGCTCGCCGCCCAGGGTCGCGCCCGTGTGAAGCATTTGCTCCAGCACGTACTTGTCGCCCACCGGAGCCCTTAACATACTGATTCCGCTTCGCTTAAGCGCAGCTTCCAGCCCCATGTTGGACATCGTGGTTGCCACCACCATGTCGTTGTGCAGGCGGACATGGGTCTTCATATCTCGCGCGGCCAGCAGCAGAACAGCATCGCCGTTCACGATTTTCCCGGAGGCATCGGAGAACAGGGCCCTGTCGGCATCGCCGTCGAAGGTGATTCCGAGATCGTACTTATCTGCAGACGCCTCAATGGCTTGGGCAACGTGATCTGGATGTAGCGCCCCACAGCCGGCGTTGATGTTTCGGCCGGTAGGCTCCGTGTGCAGGAGGTCGGCGACGATCCCGCACTCGCGAAAGACAAGCGGGGCAATGGTTGTCGCGGCGCCGTTGGCACAATCCACCAGCACGCGAAACTTGCTGAAGTCGGTGTCGGCCACGAAGTCCGCCAGCCAGTGAGCGTACTGTTCCCGAAGCTGGCTCTCCCCCGGCAACATCCCGCAATCGGGCACTGCATTGTGGGAAACAGCGGCGGCCAGCCGTTCGAAGTGGGCGAAGATGTCGGCCTCGATTTCATGCTCCAACTCGTCAGAGAGCTTGTAACCGTTGGCCCCAAAGACCTTGATGCCATTGTCCTGCCAGGGATTGTGCGAGGCCGAAATCACGATCCCGGCGGCAAAGCCGTTGGTTCGGGTCAGATAGGCGATGCCGGGCGTCGTGATGACTCCCGCGCTAACGACCTTGACTCGCGCCGATTCCAGGCCCGCTGCCAGGGCGGCGCTGATCCAGGCACTCGATTCGCGCGTATCCTGCCCGATGACGACGCGTGCGGCTTTGTCGCGGCCCGCCAGACGCTGCCCCAGAGCTCGGCCAATTGCGAAAACGCTCTTCTGGTCGAGCGGATACTCGCCGGCGACGCCCCGAATTCCATCCGTCCCGAATAGCTGCCGCAATCGCCCCTCGCTGCCCCGAACTTGGCTCGTCCCTGGGAATACCCCAAATTGACCGCTGGTCGTCGGCGTTAAGGCTGGCCTGCTCTGGCCGACGTTTTCTCCGTGTTGACGGTGACGTGAATCGCTCCCGGTGTTTGTACCCGCACCAGAGGATCAGTCACGTAAGCATGAGTGGTAAAGGTAGCCTTGCCAACCACCCCGGTGGCATCAACAGGATCGGTCACTGCCGTCTGAATGGCCTTTACCCGTCTCTCCGGCCCCACAATCGTAATCGCTGCCGGATCGGCGACCACTTCTGTTATGCCATATCCCGTCAGCAAAGTGCCAATGACGCGCGGCTGCACCGGTACGGACCGGCTCATGCTCTGGTCGAAGGTGACGTGAAATTCGGCCGGCACAATTTGAATCACCTTCACATTCCGTGGAACGTGGATGTCCTTGGGCGAAAGCTCGATGGTGCGCTCGCCTGGAGTCGCACCTTGCAGATCAAGTACCGCGTGTACTTCAGACGGACGCAGCTCCTGCAGCAAGCGCTCTGGCCCACGCAGCGTGACCCGCGCTTGAAACGAATAGTCGGAGTTGATCTCGAGGTTTGCCGGCGCATTCTGGAATTCCAGCGGCACGGTCATGGGAATGTCGATGGGTTGATCGCGACCTACCGCCCACCACAGCATGATCGCGATCGCCAGCGACACCAGCTTGAAGGGAAGGTTCTTGAAAATGTATTTGCGAAAGAAATTGCCGACCGATAGGGCCATGGTTAACGTTCCGCTCCGTCGGCAAGATCCTTTTCACGGCTGAGCTGTTCGACCTCGCGCTCTTCGGTCGCCATCTCGCGATCGCTCATCGTCGGCAACGCCGCCGTCGGCACGTAACGCCTTAGGAGTTCGCTGAGACGCTCGCGCAAGTACTCCACTGTGATATCGCGCTCGATAGCGCCACCCGCGGCGATGCTGATCGCGCCGGTTTCTTCCGACACCACAACCGAGATGGCGTCCGTTTCTTCGGTTATGCCGATAGCGGCGCGATGTCGCGTGCCAAACTGCGTCGACAGAACCGGATTCATCGACAGCGGCAGGAAGCAGGCCGCCGCGGCGATGCGGTTCTTCTGCACAATGACCGCTCCGTCATGTAATGGAGCGCTGGGACGGAAGATCGTGATCAAAAGATCGTAGGAGAGGTTGGCATCCAGTGGCACGCCGCTCTCGATGAAGGTGCGCAAGCCAATCTCGCGCTCAATGACGATCAATGCGCCGGTAGCGGTCTGCGAGAAATGGTCGGCTGCCAGGACGATGTCTTCATAGCTATCGGTGGCGTGGAACATGCCGCCGCGCCTGGCGGAGAGACGGCGGCCAAGCCGCGCCAGCGCGTGACGAATCTCTGCGCCGAAAACCACGATCAGCGCGAAAACCGCGTACGGGAAGAGCGTGGTGATGAGCCAATCAACCGTGCGGAGTTGCTCGATGTGCGCCAGCCAGAAAGCACCGACCAGCAAGATCACCGCAGCCAGCATCGGAATGGCGCGCGTGCCTTTGATCAGCTTGAGGAACTCGTAGATCAGGAAGGCCACAACCAGAATGTCGATGATGGAGATCACCGAGAGCTGCGGAATGTGGCCAAAATTCTGTAGCATCCTGGTTCCTTGGCGAGAGAAGGAGAGACGCGCCCTGCATTGAAAAATAATTCCGGAGTAGCTTCTTGCTGGGTACAGCAAAATCTATGATTCGCTTTAATTTTAATGCAGTGGAAGGTCGGCCTGAATAGAAATCACGCGGTAGTTATTAGCTGGTTTTGTCCTTAACCTGCTCGACCTGGGCCGAGAACTCGCCTTGCCCGACGAGGGTGCGGACATGGTCGCCCGCCTTGAGCTGCGTAGCCTGTTTGACCAGCCGGCCATCCGCGTCAAATACCAGCGCGTAGCCGCGGGCAAGGATGGCCTTCGGTGAAAGCGCTTCCAGACTACTGTGCACCCGCTCCCAGCGCGATCGCCGGCGTAGCAGGATCGTTTCCGGCGCGCCTCGTAGAGCTACGCTCAACCTGTCGAATTCGGTCCTGCGCGTCACCAGCAGGCGCGACATGACAGTGTTCAGGTCAGTGGCACGCGATTCCAGTTGTCGGCGCATCACGCCGGTACGCACCCGCAAATCGTGACGGCGGAGATGCGCTTCGAGCGCGTCGATTCGGCGCGTGTGACGCTTCAGAATGCCCGCTTGCGATTGCGCCAGGCGAAAAACCAAATCGTCCACGCGCTGCTGGCGTCGCGCAATCGAGTCCTGCATGCGCGCGAAAACCGCGTTCTGTACGAGATTGGAAAGCTCGTTGTTCGCACGCAAGAGCTTATAGTTCACGGCCTGCGCAAGGCGTTTGCGAAAAGCGAGCAGCTTCTCTGACAACTCCTGTTTGGAGTGGATGACCAACTCCGCCGCAGCCGATGGCGTGGGCGCACGCAGGTCGGCGACGAAGTCGCAGATGGTGAAGTCAGTCTCATGGCCAACCGCCGAGATGACCGGAATGTCGGAAGCGGCAATGACGCGCGCCAGGCCTTCGTCGTTGAAGGCGAAGAGATCTTCGAACGACCCACCGCCGCGAGCCACGATGATAACGTCGACATGACCGTGCCGATTGAAGTAGCGAACGCCGCTGCTGACTTCGGAAGCGGCGACGTCGCCCTGCACTTGCGCCGGATAGATGAGCACGCCCACGGATTCATGGCGCCGGCGGAGGATGTTCAGGATGTCCTGCACAGCCGCTCCGCGCGCCGACGTGACCAGGCCGATGCGCCGCGGCAGTGCCGGAATCGGCTTCTTGCGCGCTGTGTCGAACAGACCTTCCGCGGCAAGTTTGTTCTTCAGCTGCTCAAAAGCAATCTGCAGCGCGCCCGCACCCTTGGGATCGAGGTGCTCAACCTGGAACTGCAGATCGCCGCGCTCATCGTAGACCGTGACGCGGCCGCGCGCGATGACTTGCAGCCCGTTTTCGGGACGAAAACGCAGCAGCCGAGCCTGCGTGCGCCACATGATGGCACGCAGCTGCGCTGAGCCGTCCTTCAAGGTGAAGTAGAGATGACCGGATTCGGCCGGCCGGTAGTTGGAGATTTCGCCTTCGACATAAACGTCCGTGAAGGCGCGTTCCAGTTGGGTTCGCGCGGCGGCAACCAGCTCGCGCACCGCATAGATCTTGCGCGGCGGCGCCTGAAAGATCAGCCCCAGCTGTTCCGTGCCGGCCATGAGGGAAGTGTATCAAGTGCAGCCGTCAGCTCTGAGCCGTGAGCCTTGGGCCACAGCTAGTTGTCGGACGAGCACGGCGCACTTGTGAGAAATTACGCCCGGATTTTCAAGCCCATAGCCCACGGCTCAGAGCTCACGGCTGACTATCGCATCCGATTCACGAAGTACAACACCACCGACAAAATGATGCTGAGGATGATGGAGGTCATCAGAGGAAAGTAAAACGTGGTGTGCTTGCCGCGATAGACGATGTCCCCGGGCAGGCGGCCGATGGGCAGATTGATTTTGCCCGCCAGAATCAGAATCAATCCACAGACGAGCAGCAGCCCGCCGATAAACACCAGCATGCGGCCGAGATCGCCCATAGCTCTAGACTAATACACGCTGGACGATGGGCGAGGCGTCTGGTGTGCGAACTACGAGTGTCACTGCCGATCTGCTAGATAGGCGTCGATCCTGGGCAGCACTCCTCGCAGCAATGCCAACAATCTCCCGCGGACTCGCTGACCGGTTTCAATAACTTCTTCCTCTGTGATCTTTTCCCCAGTGATGCCGGCAGCCATATTTGAGACGCAGGAGATCGCCAGCACCTCAAGGCCCATGTGCCTCGCGACGATGACTTCAGGTACCGTGGACATGCCGACCAGATCAGCCCCGATCGTGCGAAGGAATTGAATCTCAGCCGGAGTTTCAAAGCTCGGCCCAGTCACCGCAGCATAGACACCTTCCGACAGCTTCTCGCCTAGCCGCTCGGATTCTGCCGTCGCCAGCTGGCGAAACCGCGCGTTGTACGCATCGGTCATGTCGGGATGACGCACTCCGATGCGATCGTCGTTCGGTCCGATGAGCGGATTCTGCCCGAGAAAGTTTATGTGATCGCGCAGCAATACCAGCGCGCCCTTGCGATATTGCGGATTGATGCCTCCTGCTGCATTGGTCAGCACCAGCGCGCGGACTCCCGTTCGCCCCAGCACCTGCACGGGGAAGGTGACCTCCCTGGCCGAATAGCCTTCGTACAGATGCGGACGGCCCTGCATCACCGCGAGCGGAATATCGTCGAGTTTGCCGATCACGAGCCTGCCAGCGTGCCCGATTGCTGTAGCCCTGGGAAAATTTGGAATGGAATCGTACGGAATGATTGCGGCGTCGCGCAGTTCATCGGCAAAACTACCCAGCCCTGAGCCGAGAACCACGCCAATCCGCGGCCTCAGCGCGGTCCGCGCGAGCACAAACTGGGCAGCTCCCTCGGCGCGCGCAAACTCGTCGGTAACAGTCGTCATCCGATGCCTTGCGGGGATAAGATCCTTCGACTCGCTGCGCTCGCTAAGGATATCGCCTGCGGGCTCCCGCTTCGCTCACGCCCGCAAAACGGCTCTACTTGCCAATCTCTTCCAGATACTTCTCCACCTCGAGCGCTGCCATGCAACCCGTCCCCGCAGCGGTCACGGCCTGACGATAGCGCCGGTCGGCCACATCGCCGCTGACGAAGACTCCGGGCACACGCGAGCAGACATGCTCGCTGGCAATCAAATATCCGTCGCCATCGCGAGCCAGTTGGTCGCCGACGAATTGCGCGTTGGGCGTATGGCCGATGCCGAGGAACATAGCGCTGCTCGGCAGGTCCCACTGTTCGCCGGTTTTCAGATTGCGCAGGCGCAGGCCGGTCACTTCTTTCTTGCTCGCATCCAGCACGTCGTCGACCACGGTGTCGGTCAGGAACTCGATCTTCTCGTTCTTGCGCGCGCGATCCAGCATGATCTTGGAGGCGCGGAATTCGTTGCGCCGGTGGATGAGCGTGACCTTCGAGGCGAAGCGAGTGAGGAACAGCGCTTCTTCCATCGCCGAGTCGCCGCCGCCGATAACCGCGATCTCCTTGCCGGAGAAGAAAAATCCATCGCAGGTAGCGCACGACGAAACGCCATGGCCGATGAGCGCCTGCTCATTCGGCAGCCCCAGCCATCGCGCCGAGGCGCCACTGGCGATGATGAGCGTCCGGGTCAGCAGCGTCTCGCGCCCGAGATTCACTTCCAGCGGCTTCTTGCTGCCATCCGCGGCTTTGTGGCTGAGATCGACGCTGACTACGTGACCCGGCATGAACTCGGCTCCGAAGCGCGAGGCCTGCATCCGCATGTTGTCGATCAGCTCCGGCCCCTGAATCCCTTCGGGAAAGCCGGGAAAGTTCTCCACCAGCGTGGTGATGGCGAGCTGGCCGCCGGGCTCGTGCCCGTCGATGACCAGCGGAGACAGGTTGGCGCGAGCGGCATAGATCGCCGCCGTCAGCCCGGAACATCCCGAGCCGATGATGATTACGTTGCGAACATTTTCTGGCATAGAAATCCGTTTGATTCTGTTCCACGCCGGAAGATGCAACGGCCTGGGTTCCTCCGGATTCTAGCAAAGAGCCGGAAGCCGGCAGTTCAACAGCCGTCAGCCGTCGGCTTCTATTCTCGACCAACGCCTTTCCGCCCACCGCTTAGGTCATCGCCCCCGGCTTCGATGCGCTGATGCAGGTATCATGTTTTAGTGCCGTGCCATAGCTGATGGCTGAAGGCCGACGGCTGGCAGCTTTTTTATGCCATTCCAGGTTCCCACATCCGCAGATGTGCGGGCTTATCTACGCCCGGTCCTACGCCCCAAATCCAAGTTGGGGAAGACGACGCTGTGGTTTGGCTATCTGGCGGCGGCTCTGGAGATTCTGCGTGCGATCCTCCGTCCGGCCTCGGGCTCCATGCTGAGCGGCTGGGCCAGCTTCATCAGCTTCGTCTTTATCTTCTTCGCCTGCCTGATTGGAATTCGTTGGCTGCGGCGCGTGCTGATGTGGCGGCTGCGCAACCGACTGATCGTCACTTACGTCTTCATCGGAGTGATTCCCATCATTCTGCTGGTCGCGATGGCGCTGCTCGCCGGATTTTCCTTTGCCGGACAGTTCGCAACCTACGTGGCCATGTCCGATCTGCAATCGGAGTTGCAACACCTGGACGCCACCAACCGTTCGCTCGCAACCCAGTTTCGCACCCTCGCTCGCGATAGCAAATTGAATGAGCAGCTCGCAGGAGAAATCGCCAGCGCCTCAGACGAACACTTCCGTCATCGTTCTGTCAGCGTTTGGGACAACGACAAAGTTTTCGTACTTGGCGAACCAGGGCGAGTCCCGGCTCAGCCGATCAAGGCGTCGCCTGCCTTGAAAGGGAGATTTTGCCGGATTCGTGTTCGACAACAATCGCCTGCAGATCAGGGCGGTGAGAAGCGTCGAGTATGGAACGCATCATCTGACGGTGATCTCGAACTTGCCGATTACTGCAGACCTGCTTCGCCACGCGGCTTCCGAGCTGGGAAAGGTGAGTATCTACCCTCCCGAGGAGCAAATCACTCCAGAACCTTCCGCTTCCGCGAGTAATTCTTCGGGCAAGACGAAAGCTTCGGACAATGGCGAGAAGATCATCATCGACAATGGTTCCTATCGCACGACATACAAAACTACGGTGAACGTCGCCGGCGTCGAGTCTGGTAACGTTCCCCCCGCATTGAACGCTTTCGACGTCAATTTTCCATTCGGCACCCGCATTGACCTGATCAATTGGCAGACCGGGAAGCCTCTGCCGGGTCTGCTTGGCGTTGACACCCGTCCTTCGATGATCTACGCCACGCTGTTCAGTACACTCGGCGACTGGGCCAGCGGGGTGCGTTACATTCTCTTCGGAATCGTGGCCGCCTTCGGCGTGATTGAGCTGATCGCGCTATTCATCGGCGTGCGGCTGACGCGCAGCATGACCAAGTCAGTGGCTGAGTTATATAACGCGACCGAGCACATCAATCGGGGAGAGCTGCAGCATCGCATTAACGTTCGCACCAGCGATCAGATGGCCGCGCTCGAGCAATCGTTCAACTCGATGACGCAATCGCTGGCCAACCTGATCGCAGAGCAAAAAGAGAAGCAGCGAATGGAAAGCGAGCTGGCCATCGCGCATGAGGTGCAGGACCTGCTTTATCCCGAGGACCTGAGCGGGTTGCCCTCGCTGGAGGTGCATGGGGTGTGTCAGCCGGCGCGCACCGTCAGCGGCGACTACTACGATTTCATTCCGCTGAGCGAAGAGCGGCTGGTGCTGGCCGTTGGCGATATCAGCGGCAAGGGCATCTCGGCAGCGCTGCTGATGGCAACCGTGCATGCCTTTGTTCGCGCCTACTCGTTGGAGCCGGAACTCACCGTGGCCTCGGTTGCCGTGGGCGCTGGAGTGTCCGAGAGAGAGATGCTCGCGCTAAGCAATGGCAACGGTAACTCCGTGGCCGGTTTGTCGCCTGGTGTGCTGATGGCGACGCTGAATTATCAACTCTTCCGCAGCACGCCGCCGGAAAAGTACGCAACGATGTTTTTGGGCTGCTACGATGCGGCAGCGCGCTCATTGACGTATTCCAATGCGGGTCACCTGCCTCCGTTAATCCTGGGTTCTGATGGCGAGGTTCGGCGGTTTGAAACCTCCGGCACCGTCGTCGGTTTGTTCGACGGCATGACCTATAGCGAAAGCACCGTGGACATGAAACCGGGCGATATCTTCGTGGCCTACAGTGACGGCATCACCGAACCGGAAAATGAGTTTGGCGAATTCGGCGAAGAGCGCCTCATCGAACTGATCCAGCAGCATCGCGACCAATCGCTGGCGCGGATCAGCGAGGTGGTAACCGGAGCGGTTGCCGACTGGATCGCGGGCGGCGAACAACCGGACGACGTGACTCTGGTGCTGGCGCGGGCGCGGTGAAGACGAACGATCCTGCTGCTACATTTACTGCTATGCCCGGAATCAGCGAGGCTGCGATCGGCGACCCGCAGAGGACGCGCGCCCGAATTTCTCCCCGACAAGCCGCACTTCTTCTGTTGCTCACGATTGCCGGCGCGTGGCTGCGCTTGTCGCATCTGGGAGCCAAGAGCTTATGGCTTGACGAAGGCGCTACGGTTGCGCTGATCCGCGCTTCGTGGCAGCACTTCGCCTGGGTGTGGTGGCACGGTGAAGCCAACCTGCAGACCATCTACTTCCTGCTGATGCGGGGCTGGATTCATCTGGGCGACAGCGAAACCTGGCTCCGCCTGCCTTCTGCATTATTCGGAATCGCGGCGATACCACTGCTGTATTTTGTCGCGCGCCAGTTCATGAATGTCGAGCCTGCAATAGCAGCTGCCGCGCTTCTGGCCTTCAGTCCCACCCACGTCTATTACTCGCAGGAAGCTCGCGGCTACACGTTGGCGATTTTGATGGTACTGCTGTCGACCTACTTCTTTGTGCGAGCCGTGGAACAATGCCAGCGCAGGGATTGGACCTGGTGGATGGTAGTCAGCACGCTTGCGTTCTACTGCCACGATTTCACCGCCCTGGTGCTGGTGGCGCAGGCATGCTCTTTTCTGTTCAAGGCTGAGCCCAAGCGCTGGCGGCCATTGCTGATTCGCGGCACGCTGATTCTTGTGTTCGCGCTTCCCGGCCTGACCTACGTTTTTCGCGCGTCGCCGGAAAATCTGCATTTCATCTGGATGCCGCGGCCAAGTGCGAGGGAGTTCTGGCACCTGGCGGGATTCTTTGGCGGGAACGGGGTAAAGGTTATCGTCGCCGGTGTTCTGTGGATTGCGGGCCTGGTAGCGATCTGGCGTAGCCGCAGATCTGGCGGCTACCGCGATGCTTTCTGGCGCGGAATGCTTATCCTGCTGTGGGCAGTGCTTCCGGTGGTAATCCTCGCGCTGATCTCGGAGTGGCAGCCTTTGTTTCTGCAGCGCTATGTGATTTTTTCGTTGCCGGCGATGATCCTGCTTGCAGCGCTCGGCATGGACCAGTTGCGCAAGTGGAAAATCGGCCTGTTACTGGTAGTCCTACTCTGTGGGATGTCGATCCCGGCGATTATTGGCGATTATCACAAGCCGCGCGAAGACTGGCGCGCCGCCAGCAATACGATTCTCGCTGGAGCCACTTCCGGTGACGCTGTTGTTTTCTTTCCCTTCTATAGCCGCATCATGCTCGACTATTACCGCGATCGATCTGGCGCGGCCACGCCGCTGCATGTCTTCGCGCCGCAATACTACGCCGGCGGCGAAGACGCACGAGATCTACTGAAGGAGTTGAATTCCGCGCCACGGTCAATTCCGCCACGTCTGGGTGGTTGTGGCCGATGAGCGCACGACGATCGACAACTTCGAATATGGACCTGTCGTAGCGAGCAAATTGCAGTCGCTTTATGGCGAGCCCCTGATACACAAGTTTGCGGATGTGGAGGTGTTGGAATATGGACGCGAATATGGGCGGTGAGGCTCACTCCAACTCGCACTGAAACAGATTTGAGCCCCAGGGCTCGAGCCCGACATACAGTCCGGACGAAAGATATCGCACCGCCATCGCGGTCGTAGACCACGTCGGACAGGAGATCGGCCAAACGCCATGTCTTGCCGGCTACCTCCTGCCACGGAATCTTCACGTGGCCTTCAGACTTGCTGTCGCTCAAATTTACAACGATCAAGTACCTGTCGTCGCCATCCGTCCAACTCCATGCCACGAGATTGAGATAGCTGGCGTTGTCTGGCCAGCCGCTGCGCTCGCAGAGCTCCCACTTTCCCGCGCGAAAAATCGTACGGTCAATCGCCTGTAGAAGCTTTGCGTAAAAGGTATGCAACCCTTCATCGATTACCTCAGCCGGTCGCCGCCCTAGAAATACCGGCAGGCGCACCTTGCGTCCTTCGAATTGGCCTTCGTGAAACATGCGAGCACCGGGAAGCGTAGAAGTGACCACCGCGGCGGCCTTTTCCTTCGCGCCCGCAAATGCGCTGGCGGCGCGAGGCTCGTCATGGTTCTCCAGAAAACGCAGAAGCTTGCTCTGATAAGCCGGATCAGCGCAGAGATGCAATCGGACGTCCTCAGCGCTGTCATGCTCCAGGCGATCATAGAGCCGCTTGTCATAGCAAAAATCAAAGCCGCGATGCTGCAGCTCCCACTCGAGATCCCAGTAGGCTTCCGCGATAAAGAGGAAATCCTGGTGTGCTTTCTTGACTGCGGGAATAACCGTCTCCCAGTATTCCTCGGCTGGGCGATCGCCGGCTCGCTTTCCCCAAGTGCGCTCAAAGACCTCGTTCAGTAGAAGCATCGCCATATCGCAGCGGATTCCGTCACACTGCGCCGCAATGTTCGAGATCGTGTCAATCACGGCTTGGCGGAGACCGGGCTGGAAGGCGTTCAACTGCACCACATCCGGCCAGGCTGGGAAGTAGGGATCGCGGCCGCAGGCAATGAAATCTGCCTTGTACCTCAATGTAGGACTTCGGATCGCTCCTGGCCTCATCGGAGCTGCCCTGGATGAAGTACTCGGGATGCTCAGTAACCCAGGAATGATCGGGCGCAACGTGGTTGGGGACAAAATCCAGCACCAGCTTCATTCCGCGGCTAGCCAGCTCTTTTCGCGCGGTTGCAAGACCCTGGGTGCCGCCCAAGTGCTGGTCGACAGTATAGGCACGTACGCAATATGGAGATCCCACATTGTCAGATGCCTGAAAATCCGGCAGGGCTCGCCGGAAATCATCGAGCAAAGCCGTGTTCTGGTTGGCGATCGCAATGCCGGCAGGGCTTCGTTCCCACACGCCCATGAACCATACCGCATCGAAACCATAGGTGGCGAGTGCGTCCCATTCGGCAGCTGGTACTGAGTTCAAGTCGATCGGCTTGCCGTACCACTTCCCAAGCTCAGCGAGCCAGACCCATGTGTTGATCTCATACAATGTGGGATAGCGCGGCCAAAGAGCCATAATCGGGCCTCCCTACGTTAAGGATAAGCTACTTGCCAGTATGCGGGACCACTTCCTGGCCAAGCTTTGTAAACGCGTCCAGCGCGTCGTGCAAGCGCGAAAAGAGCAGATCTGGACCAACAACTTCCGTTAGGTGGTGCCGATCCAAGTCAGCCTTGAGAGACGGCGGCACGCGCGCAAACGCCAACACGACTCCGTCGTCCACCAACATTTTTTGTAGCCTTAGCAGCACCCGTGCTGCTGTGTAGTCCAGGTTGCTGATTGCCTCGGCATCCACCACCATCCAGCGAACCGCTGACGGCGGCGGGCCAACGATGGTGCGAATCTCTTCCGCAAAGCGGCCGGCGTTCGCATAGAAAAGAGGCGCGCCAAACCGGTAGATGGTCAATCCAGGCCTGGTGACCGCGCCCGGGGCCACAGCGATCACCCGCCTGTACAATCCGGCCTCGTCGATTAGCACGCCGGTATGAGGATGGTAGCTGTGTTGGACGATGCGCAACAACGACAACACCATGGCCAGGATAATTCCCTGCTCAACTCCGACGCCAACAACCGTCACAGCTGTGATAACGGCCAACGCAAATTCACCAGGGCTCTCGCGACGAATGCTGGCCAACCCGCGCAGATCAACCAGTTTGATAGCAATGATGAAGACGATGGAGCCCAGGACGCAGCGCGGCAAATACTGCACCGGCGCGGTGAGCGCGAGCAGGACGACAGCGACGATGCCGGCAGTGCATATCTGAGCGAACTGGCTGCGGCCGCCCGAACTTTCCACCATCGCCGTCTGGGTAGGGCTTCCATTGACGACGAACGTTCCGCTGATGGCAGCCGCGGCATTGGCTGCCGCGAGGCCGACAATGTCGTCGTTCTCATCCAGCGGCTGCTGATGTCGCACGGCATAGACACGCGCGGTTGCCGCGCTCTGAGCCACGATCATGACGAAGCACGATCCGGCAATCCCTATCAACATCATTAGATCGTGCCAGTTAATCGGCGGCAGGGAAAGGTGCGGCAGACCGCCGGCGACAGGCCCGACGGTCGTGATGCCGTGGCCGGCAAAATTCCAGACCTTACTTGCGGTGACCGCAGCGACTACCGCGATCAACGGTCCAGGGATCTTCGGGGAAAGTCGGCCGAGCAACAACACGCCTGCGATTACCGCGAACGAAACGGCAAGCGTTGATAATCGCACGTCGCTCAGGTTGTGCAGGACTTCGTTGAATTGCAGAAGAGTTCTGTGCGAACGAATCTCCAGCCCTAACACTTCCCCGAGAACGGCGATGCCGACCTGAAAGCCCACGCCGGTTAGAAACCCAACCAGCACGGTTTGCGAGAGGAAGTCGGCGAGAAATCCGAGCTTGAGTAATCGCGCGATCAGCAGGAAAACAGCGGTCAGCAGAGCGACTTCGCTGGCCAGCTCAACATAGCGTGGGCTGCCAAGGGGCGCTAATCCGACCAGTCCGCCGGAGAGAATGGCAGCAGTGGCGGAGTCGGCAGCAACGACTAGAGTAGCGCGAGGATCCAAAGGCGGCGAACGCGATCGGAGGAAGCAGCAGCGTGTAGAAGCCGGTCACCACCGGCGTGCCGGCGATCTTGGTATAGCCGAGAGCTTGCGGGACATTCATCGCCGCCAGCTGAAAGCCGGCGAGCGCATCGCGAATCGCCCGCGACCGCTGCAGAGGGCGAACGCTTTGGAACAGACTCCACCATGGCCGATGCCCGCTGTCTTCGCTCACTTTTTGACCTCGGAGTCATTCTGCGGCGAGGTTTGTCCCAACATGTCTTCGTCGTGACGTTCCTTGTCGCGAAGCTGCTGGAGCTCGACCTTCGCCGAGTCATGGAGCTGCTTCTCTTCCAGCTTTTCTTCCTTCCGGATAGCTCGCCTTTCGGAAAACGATGTTCCTTTAGATCCGTCCTCGGCCTGCAATCTGTGAGCCTTGATCGCCTCCGTCTCGCTCTTGAGGACATTGTGTTCAGCCGTTCGTGCAGCCGCACGCAGATTGAGCTCCTCTGCGCGTTCCACCTCTAACTGTTCGATCAGCTTTACGTAATTGGTGACCAGGCTGACCAGCACGCCGGTCGTCCAGGCAAGAGTGAACAAGCCGGAGATGGCAATGATGGGGCTGATGTTGCGCCAGCTCGCACCCAAATCGACGGTGCCGTAGCCGAGGGTGGTGTAGGCATTAGCGCAGAAATAGATCGCGTCAGCGGGATGCAGGATCAGGCCAAGCCAGATCAGCGCGTAGGCCCACATCACGATCTCAGCGATGTGCATGGAAAGCATCAGGAACATGGCCCAGCCGAAGAGGAATCCGGCACGGCCAAGATGCGGGCGGCCAAGTCTCAGCCGGAGTTCGGCCCGCTTGAAGGAGACGAGGATGCGATGCAGACCCAAGCCGTGAAACAGCATGAGCAGCACCAGGATGAGAGACCCGATGCCGATCGCCGCCATCGGCTTGAACTCGTCAGGAATCTTCAGCAACAGCGATGAAAGACTGGGCAACGCGCTATCCCTCTGGCTATCGCTTCATCAGACTGTAACATTGCGGGTCAAGCATGGGGAGTGAGTATCTCGCGCGCAATTCGCGCATAGAGATCAATGGCGTCCAGCAACTGCTTCTTCTCGATGTACTCGCCTTCGGTGTGCGCCACATGAATGGAGCCGGGACCGATCAGCAGCGGCTTTCCCCAATTCGTGAGGGCGGGAATATCGGTGGTGAACGCCGCGACCATGGTGTCGATGCCGGGAATCGTGCCGAGTTCCATGAAAGGAATTTCCAGGATGAAGTTGGCTTCGGCCTTGTTGCCGGCTGCTTGGGTGATCCGCTGCCGCAGGTCTTCCGATGGACCGACCAGGCGGAACAGCAGATGAGCCATGGCGTGATCGGGAATGACGTTGGGCGCGCGACCGCCTTCAATCAGCCCGATGTTCAACGTGCATGGACCGGCCTTGGGATTGGTGGGCAGCTTCAATTTGCGGATCTCGTGCAGCGCGTCGAGCAGTTTCTCGACCGCCGATTCACCGAGCTCAGGGTAAGCGGAGTGCGCCATCTTGCCGCGCGCGACCAGCTCGACACGCAGCGTGCCCTTGGAAGCGACGGCCAGGCGGTTCTCGGTCGGCTCGCCGTTGATGAGGAACTTCACGCCGCGGGGCTGCTGGTTCGCAACCTGAGCACCCTGACTGTCGCGCTCCTCGCCTACCAGAAACAGCAAGCCGACGTGAATGCCCTCGGCCTTCAACTTCTCCGCCGCTGCGATTTGAGCCACGATGATGCCCTTGGCGTCGCATGAGCCGCGACCATAGATGCGATCTGCCGTTTCCGAGGAAGGAATGAACGGCGGAACGGTATCCATGTGGGTGGACAGCGCAAGTTGTGGGTTGGGATGATCCGGATGCGTCGCCCAGATATCGAAGCGATCGCCTTCCACGGGAATTCGTTCAACGTTGTAGCCGAGCTGGGTCAATTCGCCGGCCAGCGCGTTGCCGACCGGGCCTTCCATACCAGTCGTCGATTCGATATCGATGAGCTTGCGAGTAAGAGCGAAAAAGTCCATCTGGGCAGAATAGACGATTTAGTCGCAGAGACACAGAGCGATGGAATTGAGCGGTGGGCCGGCCTGAACTGATCTAGTTATAGTGCAGGGTGGAGCACGCCTTTGAGGCGTGCATAAACAGCCGAATTGCGAGACGCGCTTTAGCGCCTGAGGTAATCAATACCATTACCTTCCATTACCTCAGCGGCTAAAAGCCGGCTCGGGCGAGAAATAAGCGGCTTATCGGTGCGACTGAAGTCGTGCCCTGTTACAAAGCGCTCGCGGAACGACTTTTTCAGCGGCCTGTTCAGCCGGCGACACCTCCGCAACCGCTTGCGTTCGCACGGTCGCACGATGCAGGCAGGATTGGGATGCCTATCCACTACCCCTTCGCCAACCCTTCCATCTCTTTTTCCCCAATCACCGCAACTCCCAGCTCCCTCGCCTTGTCCAGCTTCGATCCCGCTTCCTCGCCCGCGACTACGTAATCCGTCTTCTTGCTCACCGACCCCGCAACTTTTCCGCCAGCGTCTTCGATCAGTTTCTTGGCCTCGTCGCGCGTGAAATGCGCCAGCGTTCCGGTCAGCACAAATGTTTTTCCCGCCAGCGTGGTCGCGCGCTTCTTTTTCTCGCCGCTGAATCGCAGCCCGGCTTTCTTCAGCCGTTCGACCAGCGCCACGTTCTTCGGCTCGTCAAAGAACTCGCGGATCGCCGCCGACACCCGCGGCCCAATCTCGTTTACCTCTTGCAGCTCCTCTTCGCTGGCCTTCATCAGCGCGTCGATCGAGCCAAAATGCTCAGCCAGAAATTGCGCCGTGCGCTCGCCGACAAAGCGAATGCCCAGCCCGTAGATCACTCGCTCCAGCGGCGCTTTCTTCGATTTCTCAAGTTCGTCGAGAATGTTCTCCGCCGACTTCTTGCCCATCCGCTCCAGCTGGAGCAGCTTCTCTTCGGTCAGCTCATAAAGGTCGGCGACGTTCTTCACCATCCCGGCCTCGACCAGCTGATTCACCAGCGAGTCGCCCAAGCCCTCAATGTTGAGCACGCCGCGTGACGCGAAGTGTCGAATCGTCTCCCGCAGCTTCGCCGGACAATTCGCATTGACGCAGCGATGATCGGCCTCGCCCTCGGCGCGGACCACGTGTCCTCCGCACACCGGACAACGCTCCGGCATATGAAAATGCTTGTGCCCGCGCGGCTTGTCCTCGAGCACCTTTACGACTTTGGGGATAACATCACCACCTCGTTCCACCAGAACCCAATCGCCGATGCGCACGCCCAGCCGCTCAATCTCGTCCATGTTGTGCAGCGTGGCGCGGCTCACCGTCGTCCCGCCGATGGGCACGGGCTTCAGCCACGCCACCGGCGTCAGCTTGCCGGTGCGGCCCACCTGGGGGACGATGTCCTCGATCTGCGTCTCCGCCGAGTGTGCGGCGTACTTGAACGCGATGGCCCAGCGCGGCGCTTTGCCGGTGAAGCCCAGCTCCTGTTGCAGCGCGATGCGATCCACCTTCACGACAATGCCATCGGTTTCGTACGGCAGCGTCGCGCGCTCCGCTTCCCACTCCCCGATGAACTTCCACACCTCCTCAATGCTGTGTACCAGCCGATGGTTGGGATTCACCTTGAAGCCGATCGACTGTAGCGCTTTCAGCGCCTCGGAATGGCGATCGAAAATCGTACGTCCGTCAACCAGCAGACCGTAGGCGAAGAAGTCCAGCCGGCGCGAAGCTGTGATTCGCGGATCTAGTTGCCGCACCGTGCCGGCCGTTGCATTGCGCGGATTGGCGAACTTGGGAAGGCCCTTCTGTTCCTGCTCTTCGTTCATGCGCGCGAACGACGAGCTGGGCATCAGCAGCTCGCCGCGCACTTCGAAATCCGCCGGCACCTTCGCGTCTTTCAGGCGCTTCGCGGAAATGTTGAGAGGAATGCTCCGGATGGTGCGCACGTTGGCCGTGACGTCTTCGCCTTCCGTGCCGTTGCCGCGCGTGATGCCCAGCGACAGGTGTCCGGCCGCGAACCGTAACGCCATCGACATGCCGTCCAGCTTCAACTCGCAAACGTAATCGACCTTGGTTACTCCGGTCAGGTCGTGGATGCGCCGCTCCCAGTCGCGCAGTTCGCTCTCGCTGGTGGTCTTCGCGAGCGAGAGCATCGGCGTCGAATGGCGCACGCTGGCGAACTGACCGCTCACCTGCCCGCCCACGCGCTGCGTCGGAGAGTCAGGTGTAATCAGCTCGGGATGCTTCGCCTCCAACTCGATCAGCTCGTCCATCAGCCGATCGAATTCGGCGTCCGTGATCTCGGGATTGTCGAGAACGTAATAGCGGTGTTCGTGATAGCGGATCTTGTCGCGGAGGCCTTCTGCTGTTCGCAGAAGGCCCTTGCTGGCGGTAGCCATGCAGCAATTATAGGGACACCAGCGGCCTCCAGGGCCCAGACTAAGCGCGAACCCGGTTGGACATCGGTTTCGAAGTCCTGCTTCTGCAATTCGCCCGATCCTCCACGTTTTGGCCAGCCACGCCGCACCCCTCGGCAGATAGCGCAGGAGGCCGCTGGGACGAAGTGCCGTCTCTCTGGCCAGCCCTTCCACCGATCGTCGAAATTAGACCCTGTGCTCATGGAGCACAAGCCACTCTCACAAGCCGCGATGGTGACAGCGGCCGGTCCCCGCGTCCTCTGCCATGCGTCCCGGTCCTGACTGCATAGTACTATCCTGCTTTCGTCATTAGGAATTAGCGTCCCGTGGACGGGTCTACCAGAGGCTCAGGTAAAATCAAAGGGAGCTCAACTCTGCACGAAGTTGCGTTACTAGCCACTGACCACTAGCCACTGCCTTGAAACATCTCCTCAACAAATGGACCTTGCTGATCCTCGCGGTGCTGAAGCCGCTCGGCGTTTGGGGTGTCGCCGGATTTGCCGCCGTGGACGCGGCCTTCCTCGGCATGCCGCTCGACGCCATCGTCGCCGGCTACTCCTACGCGAATCCCAGGAAGTTCCTGCTCTATGCCGTGATGGCCGCTTTCGGCTCGGCGCTGGGCAGCATCCTGATCTATTGGATCGGCTACAAAGGCGGCGAAGTATTGCTGGTCAAGCGCATCGGCGAGAAGCGCTTCAACAAGATCAAGACGTCGTTCGAGCGCCACGAGTTCTGGGCAGTCATGTTTCCCTCCATGCTGCCGCCGCCGACGCCGTTCAAGCTATTTGTGCTCTCCGCCGGCGTCGCCGAGATGAACTTTGGTCACTTTCTAGCCGCGATCTTCTTCGGCCGGCTGATCCGTTTCTCGCTGGTATCGCTGATCGTGATCCGCTACGGGCCGCAGATTCTCGGCTTCGCGGGTGGCATCCTGCATCACCATCTGCGATTCCTGATCGCGGCCATAGCGGTGACGGTGTTGATCACTTGGTGGGCCTTGCGGCTGCGCAAAAAGCGCGCGAGCCGGCAGCGGGAATTGCCGGCGGCGTAGCTTTTGCCGTTCCAGCTCGCGCCTGCAACCAGACCCGTCAAACTCGGAAGCTCGCCCTCTTTGAATTTCCTGTTGCAGCGGCCGCCCCGGTCACTTTCCTCTTGACGCCCGCGCGCCGGCTGACTTATATCTCAGGCTCTCGCCGCAACGTCGTCTTCTTTCTGCGCGCGGTCCGAATGTGGCCCGGGTTTCGGCGAGTTCCCGTACAACACTACCTCCTGAAAGGAACATCATGACCAAGTTTGCCGGCAAGCTGACACTCATCAAATTCGCCATTTTCGCTGCCTTCGCACTCGGCGCGTACAGCCTCGTCGCTCAGGACACCATGTCCGCGCAAGGCGGCATGGCCGGACAGAATGACAAGGCCGAAATGATGCAGAAGCTGGAGAAGATGTCGGCTGCGTTGAAGCTGACGCCGCAGCAGAAGCAGCAGATACGGCCCATCCTGATGGAAGAAGCGCCCAAGCTCAAGGCCGTCAAGAGCAACACTTCGCTTGGCCCGCTGCAGAAGGCCATGCAGATGCACCAGATCGCCGACGCCACCGACGCCAAGCTGAAGCCGATTCTTAACCCGTCGCAATATCAGACTTGGGAACAGATGCGCGCTCAGGAGCGGCAGCAGATGATGCAGAAGATGGAAAACAAATAGACTGCCCGACCGGTCGCGTTCGGGATTCAAACGGCATTCCAATCGAGCTGTCGGCGTTCCCGACGGCTCGCTTTATTTGTTGGGCCAGGGGTTTCGAAAGACCGGCCTTACATCGCCTTCTTGTGCTTGGTGTCTTCCTTCAGGCTGACAAACCAGAGATAGATCTCGTCTACGTGGGCGATATCTTCGCTCAGCACCGGCTGATCGGCGTACTTGTGGATATCCGATTCACTATGCCGCCGCTTCAAGTTGATCACCATCTGGTAAAGCTCCTCGACCTTCGAGTGCATGATGCGCAGGTCGCTCACCAGTCGCACCTCTTCTACATCCAGCCAGCGATTGGGAACCGGTTGAGTGGAGTGGTCGTTTTTTTTCATGAACATGCGGTGGCTCTGACTGGGACTACTGCGGTCAGATGGTTCGGATGATCAGTATACGCCAAAGGTTGAATGGGATTAGAACGATTTCCCGCTCTCCGAACTCATCCAGGCACCTTCCCACGCCCTAGACTCCTGTCTTTCCCGTGTACAATCGCACTCTGATGCCGCCTCCGGCCGCACACGACTCCAGCCAGCCTGCATCCAGCTTCGGCGCACGATTATTGCGCATCCTGCGGCCTTCGCATCAGCACACCGCATTTTCCGCCACAGTCCTGCTGATGGGTTCCGTCATGGCCTCGCGCGTGCTCGGCTACCTGCGCGAGATGTACATCGCGTGGGCCTTCGGCGCCGGACACCAGACCGACGCCTACTTCGCCGCCTTCCAGATTCCCGACTTTCTGAACTACATCCTCGCCGGCGGCACCGCGTCCATCACCTTCATCTCCATCTACACCCGCCACGTCTCGCGCGACGACGAAGCCGGAGCCCAGCGCGCCTTCGACTCCATCATGACGATCATGACCGCGGTGTTGTGCGTCGGCACCGTGTTTCTGGAAGTCTTCGCGCCGCAAATGGTACGCCTGGTCTTCCCTAAGTTTTCTGCCGACCAGGTCGCGCTCTGCGTCCATCTCACCCGCATTCTGCTTCCCAGCCAGATCTTTTTTTATGCCGGCGGGGTCGTCTCGGCGGTGTTGCAGTCGAAGCGGCTGTTTCTTTATGTCGCACTCGGCCCGGCGCTCTACAACATCTTCATCATCGCGGGCGGCGTGATTGGAGCGAGGTCGCTCGGGATCTCATCGCTCGCCTATGGAGCGCTTATCGGTGCAGTCGTCGGCCCGTTCCTCATCAACGCCATCGGCGCGGGCCAGGGCGGCCTGCGCTATCGTCCCAGCTTCGATTGGCATAACACCGGCTTTCGTGAGTGGGTGAAACTCTCGATCCCACTGATGCTCGGCGTCTCGCTGGTCTCCGCCGACGATTGGATCCTGCGCTACTTCGCCTCGGGCGGTGTTGGCGACATCTCGCGACTCAACTACGCCAAGCGCCTATTTGCCGTACCGATCTCGATCCTCGGCCAGGCCACCGGCCAGGCCTCGATGCCGTTCTTCGCCTCGCTGTGGGAACAAGGCAAACGCAAGGTGTTCGCCGACACCGTCAACCAGACCGTCTATCGAATAACCGCGGCGTCGTTTCTCGCTTCCGCCTGGATGATGGCCGCCGCTCTGCCCATCATCGATCTCGCCTTTCGCCACGGCCACTTCACCTTCATCGACGCGAAGGCCACCGCGACCTACTTCTTCGTGTTCACGATTTCGCTGGCATTGTGGTCGGCGCAGGCGCAGTATGCCCGCGCATTTTACGGCGCGGGCGACACGCTCACCCCGATGATCGCCAGCACCATCATCGTTGTCGCCTCGCTGCCCATCTATCGCAGCTTGTTTCACCTTTACGACGTGACCGGCCTGGTCATTGCATCGGACATCGGCATCCTGATGCACACGGTCGTGCTGGCCTGGCTCCTACACCGCAAGAAGATGGTTTTGCTGAGCGAGCTGCCGTGGCTGGAACTGATGAAGTCGCTGGCAATCGCGGTCGTGGCCGCGTTCGCGTGCTCCGCAGTTGGCCGAATGATGGCTGTACGTGCCAGCCTCACAGGTGATGTGATTTCTTTAATCGCGATTAGCGTAGCGTGGCTGGCGGTTGTGGGGCTCGGCCTCTGGCTCACGAAATCGAATCTTCTGCGCGAACTTCGCCGCATCAAATCTCGCGCCCAAGGTTCCACCGCGCCCGAACCGATCGTGGACCGAACAACCGGCGGAGTGGATTCTTAGCAGGCTGTTCTGACACACTGACAACCGACAACTGACAACTGCCTCACTTCACCACCCGCATCTCCGACCAGTCGTAGTCAAAGTGCCGCCCGCAATCCAGGCAGACGACGTAGATCCCCGTCTGCGAGGGCGTGATCGCATCCCATTCGGTTGAACTGATACGTTTGCGACTGGACGACTCGGAGAAGGGCAGCGACATATGGCGATGGCCGCAGCCTACAGGAAGAAGTCGAAGCAAGAGGTCCCACATCGTGGCACCAACCATCGTGAGAATTGTGGGCGGCGACCGGCCATCACCGCCTCAATCCATAGACTTGTCCGTGGCGCGCTGTGAGTCAATCAGTGAATTGCCCGATCACATACAAAGGCAACCCGCATCGGGACGTTCCTGCGATGGGAAGGCTAAGCTCGCGCTGCTGCCACCGTCGTGCTCGTGTCTGTGGCCGGAGTCGCTGTCGTCTCCTTGGCCTCGCCGTTCACCTTCTGCCCGGGCTTGCGGATGTCGATGCCGCCCTTGAAGTACGCGCCGTCTTCGATGCTGATGCGCTGCGCCACCACATCTCCGGTCAGCGATCCCTCGCCACGAATGTCAACGCGATCGCTGGCCGTCATGTTGCCGCGCACCTTGCCCAGCACCACGATCTCGCGCGCCGAGATGTTGGCCGCGACGACGCCATTGCGCCCTACCGTCACACGATTGCCCGGCAAGTTAATCGAGCCTTCCACCCGGCCGTCGATGTAGAGTGACTCGGAGCCGGTAACCTCGCCCTTGATCACCAGAGATTTGCCCAGCGTCGCCTGCTCCTGCGTGCCCAGCTGTGCGCTCGAGGGTCGCGGCGGATTTACCGGCTCAGCCGGAGGCGTGAAGGTCCGCTGCGGTTCAGGGCTGGGAGTTGGGGTCGGGGTAGGCGGATTTGTAGGTTTCCACATGGTCGATTCAAAATCCTTTCCGAGGGAGATAAGTGCCTGCTAGTGCACTTGTTTTGCCAAACGAAACCTCACAGCTGCTGTGCAGCAACTGCTGGTTTGGTGCGGCGATTTGCAGGTCATCGCTCAATTCGCACACGCTATGCGGACCGGCTCACGATGTAATTATTGCTACCATACAAGGACTTTCTGGATCAGGGAATACCCTTACGTGTTTTTTCCGGCCAAACTAGTTGACAATGCTGGCACGGATTACGGAGAAGGAAGTAGAACGGCAGTTGCCGGTCACTGGGTGCCCCACTCATTCGCGGTTTTCGAATGAGTGGGATCTCAAGAACTGTGCTCCGTCCGGTATCCTTACCCTGCTGTCATGCTCACCGACCAGACCATCCTGCGCCACATTGAACGCCAGCCGCACCACTCCGCCGGATACAAGCAGCTCATCCGCGAGCTCAACCTGCGCGGCGAGGATCGCCGGCAGCTCCCAGGCCGGATTGCAGCGCTGGTCAAGAGCGGTCGTCTGATCGAAACTGGCCGCGATCGTTACACCCTGGCCGAGCACGCCGCCGCTCGCCAAAACCTCATCGCCGGACGGCTCACGATGCATCGCGACGGCTACGGCTTCGTCATCCCCAACGCCGGACAGCGCCTGACGATTTCGAGCGACGTATTCATTCCGCCGCCCGCCATCGGCTCGGCGATGCACGGCGATCAGGTGCTGGTCGAACTCACCCGTAAGCGTCCTGGCGCGCCTGATGATGGCCGCTCCGAAGGCCGAATCATGCGCGTGCTCACGCGGGGCAATCCGACGGTGGTCGGCACCTTCCACTACGGCTCGCGCCAGAACTACGTCACCCCCATGGACGAGAAGGTCACGCAGCAGGTCATCATCCCGCGCGGCCAGGAATGGCCATCCGATGCCCGCCCTCCCGCTGAGAAAACGCGGGAAGGACGGGGCACCCAACCGGATGCGAAACAAGCTCGGGTGCCCCACCCTACTCGCCCGAGTTTGGCGAGAGGGTGGGAGAAGGATCGCGTCCTCGGCAACGAGGCCCGTCGTCGCGACTGGGACGACCTCGAAAATGTAGTCGTCGAAGTCGAAATCACCGAATGGCCTTCGCCGACCGAGAACCCTCGCGGCCGCGTGATCGAAATCCTCGGTTACGAAGACGACTTCGGCGTCGATGTCGAGATCGTCATCCGCAAATTCCACCTGCCGCATCGCTTCCCGGTCGAAGTTCTTCAGGAAGCGCAGACATTCGAGCCTATTATCCCCGCCGGCCAACTGCGCCACCGTCGCGACTTTCGCGCCCTGCCGATCGTCACCATCGACGGCGAGACCGCGCGCGACTTCGACGACGCCGTCACCGTGCGCCGCATGTCCAACGGCAACTTCGAACTCCAGGTCCACATCGCCGACGTCGCCCACTACGTTCGCGAAGAATCGGCCATCGATCTCGAAGCGCGCCTGCGCGGCACCTCGGTCTACTTTCCCGATCGCGCCGTCCCCATGCTTCCCATCGAGCTCTCCACCGACATGTGCAGCCTGCGCCCGCAGGTCGATCGCATGGTGCTGTCGTGTGTGATGGAGATCGACCACCAGGGCGAGGTCGTCGGCTACACGCTGAGCGAGGGCGTCATCCGCTCCGCCGAGCGCATGACCTACACCAACGTCAACCTCATCCTCGAAGGCGATCCCGCGCTGCGCAAGCACTACGGCCGGCTGATCGACGTCTTCGAGCTGATGCGCGAGCTGGCGCTGATCCTCAACCGCAAGCGGGTGCGCCGCGGCTCCATCGACTTCGATCTGCCCGAGCCGGTCATCGAATTCGACGAGCACGGCCTGATGACCAGCATCACCCGCTCGGAGCGCAACATCGCCAACCGCATCATCGAGGAGTTCATGCTGTCGGCCAACGAGTGTGTCGCCGGCTATCTCGAAAACAAAGCCGTTCCGTCGCTCTATCGCATTCATGAGAAGCCCGATCCCAAGCGGGTGATGGATTTCGAAACCACTGCCGCGCGCTTCGGCTATTCGCTCGGCGTTGGTCCGCTACCGGTCAAGCGGGTGCAGTTCAAAGCCGAGCGGCGCGAGCGTTCCGGCACCGGCCAGCGCGCGAAAACCCTCGAAATTCCGGAAGACATCCACATCACGCCGCGCATGTATCAGAAGCTGACGCAGAAGATCGCCGGCAAGCCGGAGGAGCGGATTCTTTCGTACTTGATGCTGCGCTCGCTGAAGCAGGCGCGCTACTCGGAGAAGAATGAAGGCCACTTCGCGCTGGCCGCGCCGACTTACACGCACTTCACCTCGCCGATTCGCCGCTATCCGGATCTCATCGTCCACCGGATCTTGAAGGAGGTTCTCCGCGACTCCGCTGAGAGCGAGGATCACGGCGTGCCCATCGGCGTTGGCGAAGGCACGCATAGCGAATCACAATCGCCCTGGTCAAAACGGCCCACCCTCTCGCCAAACGCGGGCGAGAAGGGTGGGGCACCCACCGGCAACAAATTGTCATCCCGAGCGGAGCGAGAACAGCCAAGTTCGAGCGCAGCCGAGGGACCTGCGGTTATCCCCGAGGTCGAACTTCACGACATCGCCGAAGAATCCAGCCAATCCGAGCGCCGCGCCGACGAGGCCGAACGCGAGCTGATGGAATGGAAAAAAATGAAGTTCATGGAAGAGCGCCTGGGCGACGAATTCGACGGCCTCATCGTCAGCGTCACCAAGTTCGGCCTGTTCGTCGAGCTCACCGACATGTTCATCGAAGGCCTCGTCCCGCTCTCCTCGCTCACCGACGATCGCTACGTCTATCACGAGAACACCAAGCAAATCATCGGCCAGCGCAGCCGCAAGACATATTCGCTCGGCGATCCAATTCGCGTGCTGGTCGATCGCATCGACCGCTCGCAGCGCCGCATCCAGTTCGCCATCGTCGAGGAGCGGCCCACGCCCAGCAAGCGTCGCCGCAAGCAGTAAGGTAGCGCTGCCCTCTGGGCGGCACGATCGCGGGCCGCTGGCGGGTACCTCTGGCGGGTGCCTCTGACGGGTGCCCCACTCATTCGCGGGTTTCGAATGAGTGGGTCCGCTACCCTGTTTGCCTTCCGGCGGCGGGCTTGGACCGAGGCTTCCAATTCCTCCGCGCGGTAAAATCGTTCCCATGCGCAGAGCCCTCATACTTCTTGTCGCTCTCGTGGCTACGTCCTTTGGCCAAACGCCGACTCCTCCCGCGCCTGTCCCTCCTGGCTGGCCCACGGCGCAGTTCGCCTCCGCCAAAGATCCCAGCGTGCAGAAGTCCTTCCAGATCCTCAACCAGATGATCCGCGCGCTGGGCGGCGACGCCTGGCTGAATGTTCGCGATATGCAGAGTGAAGGCCGCACCTACGGCTTCTATCATGGCCAGCCCAACAGCACCGGGCTGGTCTTCTGGCGCTTTTGGGAGTACCCGGACAAGGAGCGCATCGAGCTCACCAAGCAGCGCGACGTTGTCGAGCTCTTTGTCGGCGACAAGGGATACGAGATCACCTACAAGGGCACGGCCACGCAGGAGCCGAAAGAAGTGCAGGACTATCTTCGCCGCCGCGATCACTCGTTGGAGTGGGTCGTGCGCAACTGGCTGCCCGCGGCCGGAACCATGATTCTCTACAGCGGTACCGCCCTGGTGGAGCGCAATCTTGCCGACCAGATCACGGTGCTCAATGCCAGCAATGACAGCGTTACGCTTTCCATCGACGGTACAACGCGCCTGCCGGTGAAGATTTCGTACAATTGGCGCGATCCCAGCGACCGGCAATTCGATGAAGAGTCGACCGTCTTCAGCAACTACAAGCCGGTGCAGGGTGTGCAGACGCCGTACAGCACGGTGCGCTATCTTGACGGCGAGATGACCAACCAGCGCTTCATGACCTCGATCACGTACAACACCGGTTTGGCGCCGACGCTGTTTGAGCCGAAGGGAACCATCTACGCGCCGGGCAAACAGCCTGGGAAGTAGATCCCTCGAATCCCTTGGCAGGCTGCTGCAAAACTCGGACTTCGAGCGCTTTGTCTCAGGGCACGACCTTTCGTATCTGGGTGAGAATAATTTTCCACGTTGACAGTGGAGTATGCGGCGAGAAAATCGAACCCGAAGGGGTGGAAGCGCCGTTAGCCCAGGACGGAGCGTAAGCGGAGTCCTGGGTGAGGTGGGAATTTCCCTGAGCCGCGGAGCGGCGGCACGGTTCTCACGCGGACACGTTAGTCGTGCCGATAAGCCGTTTCATTTTTCGCAGCCCGCGAGGGTAGCAGGCGCGCTCCTTTCGCAGCCCCCTGCTAGTGTCTTGCCATCACATGCTGCAATTCCAGTTGCAACGGAGCAGGGCTGATGCGGGCCGCACCGGAGAACGGGCTGTCGTAGGAGTAGATAAGGAAAAGGCTGAATGCCAGCAGGCCCGCGAGCGCCGCAGTCATCGCTGCCTGCGATAACAAGCTGTCGTGCCCGAAAAAATAGGTGAAGATAATCAACACAACGCCGCCCACGCAAAGCAGGAACCACAACATCGAGGGCACCGTGCCACGCATGGTGAATAGCCGGGTGCGGCGGTAGTTGCTGAGCTCGTTCAGGTGCTTCAGCGATTCCGCATAGTTCGCCTGCATCTTGAGCGTGGTGGGCTCGGCGTTGGCGTAAACCATCCAAAGACTTTCCACCGCCTGCCAGGTGCGCGGGCTGGTACGGCTGGCCGCCATGGCGGGAAATTCGTCGTCCACGACGGCGTGGATGTACTCAGCTAAAGCGCTGCGAACATCGCTGCGCATCGGCTCTGCCATGGTCATCGCCATGCGGGACAAATCGCCGACTTCATTCGCCTCGTGCTCCAGATTCGTGCCCGCGTCCTGAAACGTGGTCCAAACCACGAAGATTGCGAAGGCAATCAGCACGGCGTACAACGTCCCGATCATCAGAAAGAAAAAGCTGGCGACCTCGTGCTGCCGCTTCAGCCACTCCACGTCAGCGTAACGGCGGACCAGGACCAGACCTGCCACCGAGAACAACACCACCAGCGCGATAAACGCGAAACCACCGGACATAGTCTCCACTTCACAGACCTCGTCGCAAAGATAGGAGCGGCTTTGAGGCAGCAGGATACTTTCCCAACGGCAAAATTACCAGTGGGTTCACGGCTGCCGAATACGCTATTCTGTTTGCTGTAAAGTTCCGTTACTTCTTTATGACCGCCAAGCTACCCGCTTCCTTCGATCGCAAGTTCATTCCGCTGTCCACGCGCTTCGATCATGCGCTGCTCTTCGCCTCGCAGATCCATCGCGAGCAGGACCGCAAAAAGAGCGGCATTCCCTATATCTCGCATCTGCTGGGAGTCACCTCCATCGTCCTCGACTACGGCGGCGATGAGGAGATGGGGATCGCCGCTCTGCTGCACGATGCTGTGGAAGACCACGGCGGACGGCCGATGCTCAAGGTGATCGAACAGCTCTTCGGCGCGCGCGTCGCCAAGATGGTCGATGGCTGCACCGACTCCTACGCCGAGGATCCCAAGAAGAAGGAAAGCTGGGAGCGGCGCAAATTCCGTTACCTGCGGCGCATTCGTCACGAGGACGCCGAAACCCGCTTCGTCTCCGCCGCCGACAAGCTCTACAACGTTCGCGCCGTGCTCCGCGATCTGCGCTACGACGGCGAGATCATCTTCACCCGCTTCTCGGCGCCCAAGGTCAAGACGCTGTGGTATTACCGTTCTTTGGTGAGGGAATATCGGGCCGGCGGCATAACTCATCGTCTGAAGCCGCTCATCGATGATCTGGATCGCGTGGTAACGGAGGTCGAGCACCTGTCAGGAGTGCTGGCGACTTCACCACCGCCCTCCCGCCGCATTACCAGCAGGCCTAAGCCGAAGGCTTAGAGTGCGCCGCTTCCGTGGGATGAATTAGCTGATAACCGAAAGCTGACAGCCGACAGCTCTTATTGTGCCGGCGCGGCCGTCTGGCCCACGATCTGGTAAGTCTGCTTCTTGCCGTTAGCCCGAATCACGGTTATCTCATTGCTCTTCTTCATCTCGTATTGCACCGCATCTCCCGCCTGCATCTCCGGCTTGGTTTCTTTCTTGCGGGCGATCGAGTAAGTGGAGTTATCGGCGCCTTGCAGTTGGTACACCACCCAGTTGTTGGTCGGGTGTTTCTTGGAACCCGTCGCGTACGTCCCGTTCTCCCACTTAACGATCTTGCCGTCCTTGTACGTATTATCGGCCCAGGCGCACATCGACAGAAGGGTAGTGAAGAGCAACAACAGAGCGGTTCGCTTCAAGTTAACCTCCGGAGACGTGGTTCGTGAATCGTGGATCGTGATTCGTGATTCGTGATTCGTAAATGATGATTCGTGAACGGTCAACAGAAACTAGCCCTGGCGCTCATTCGGTTGGCGATCAAACGGGCCCTGTCTATTCACGATCCACGATTCACGAACCACGATTCACCATCCACGACTCATTCAAAGAATTTCGTTACGCCCTCTTCCAGCACGCAGATCTTCTTCTCGATCTTGCGCCGCTGCCCTTCCTGACGCAACCGTTGCAGCGGTTCCTCGACCGGCTCTTGCGACAGACGAAACGTTCCGTAATGCATCGGAATCATCCAGCGCGATCCCAGATCAACAAATGCCTGCACCGCATCCTCCGGGCTGGTGTGCACCTCTCGGAACGACGCGGGATTATAAGCCCCGATCGGCAGCATAGCTAACTGCGGCTGCAAACGCTCGCCGATCTCGCGAAAGCCTTCGAAATACGCCGTATCGCCGGCGTGATACAGCGAATGCTGACTGGCGCTCAGAACGTATCCGCCGTATCCGCGATGCATATCGCGCACAATACGAGCTCCCCAATGTCGTGAGGGCACATGCGTCACCTCGACGTGACCAAGCCGCACATTTTGCCACCAATCGAGCTCGACCACTCGACCATATCCCAGATCACTGACTAGATCGCGCACATTACGAGGCACCACGATCACCGGGCGCTTGCCCGAATGCCAGCGCGTCAGTCGCGCGATCGCCCGCAACGACGGCCGGTGCAGGTGATCGAAATGCGCATGGGAGACCAGCACCGCATCGATCGGCGGCAACTCGCGCAGCCGCAATCCCGGCCGCCGCAGCCGCTTCAGCACGAAGATCCAGCGCGCGAAGTTGGGATCGACAAGAATATTCTTGCCGCCCAGCTGGAGGAAGAAGCTGGAATGTCCAATGAAGGTGACGCCCAACTCGCCGCGGCGAGCCAGTACAGGTTTGCGGGTAACTCCCGTACGCGGGGTCATCGCCGAGGAGCGCACCAGGGTTCCAAAGCGGCTGGCCTTGCGTCGAATCGTAGGTCCTAACATGGAAGTCGTAATAATTAGACGCTCACCGCAGCTTGGGCGATGCGAGACATCCGGCCTGCCGGTAGTGGTACTGTTTCCAAACTAAACCGCTAGCTGGCCCCCCGATGTCCTTGACCTTAGTGTTGCACTCAGCTTAAATCAGTAGTTCGGGAAGTGGCGCCACGCGCGTTCATGGTGTCGTGTCGAAATCCTGAAACCACAAGGAGCAGAGCATGCGTATTGCCTTCCTCGGTTTGGGCATCATGGGGCGTCCAATGGCCACCCGGCTGGTTGCGGCCAGTCATGAAGTATCGGTATGGAACCGCACCGCCCGTCAGCATGTCGACGGTGCGAATACTGCTGTCTCTCCGGAAGATGCGGCGAAGGAAGCCGAGGTCGTCTGGACGTGTGTCGCCGACACGGCCGCGGTCGAGCGCGTGATCTTCGGCGAGGATGGCGCTTTGAAGTCGCTGAAAGAAGGCGCCATCGTAGTCGATTCCAGCACCATATCTCCGTCGGCCACCGCCCGCTTCGCTGAGCGCGCCAACGAACGCGGAGTGCATTGGGTCGATGCACCCGTCACCGGCTCCAAAATCGGCGCGGAAAACGGTCAGCTCATCTTCATGGTTGGAGGAGCGAACGAACCTATCGAGTATCTTGATCCGCTCTTCAAGGCCATGGGCAAGCTGGTCATCCACATGGGCGGTGTCGGCAAAGGTCAGGCTGCCAAGCTCTGCATGAACCTCCAGCTGGCCCTCATCTACGAAGGCTTTGCCGAGGCCTTCACCTTGTCGCAGAAGCTGGGCGTGGATTCCCACAAGCTTTTGGAATTGATTCAGGCGTCGATGGTGCGCTCCGGTGCGATCGATTACAAAGCGCCCTTCGTCATGCGCCGCGACTACTCACCGAACTTCCCGCTGCGCCTGATGCACAAGGACATTCATCTCATGCTCGACGTTGCCAAGGAGAACCGCGTCAAGCTGCCCGCGCTCGAGACGGTCGACGAGATTTACGAGCTGTCGAGCGAAGAGGGCTGGGACGATCTCGACTACGCCGCGACTCTGAGCCTGCTGGAGAAGTGGGCCGGCATTACGCCCAAACCCGCAAAATAGGCTCGCGATTGCTGGGGGAGGCTCTGATTAGTCCGGTCTTGAAGGGGACGGCCTTTCAGGCCAGCGTCCCCGGCAACTCTTTTGATCTGTCATCCCGACCGAGGGCTTCAGCCCGAGCGGAGGGATCTGCGGTTCGAGCCGCGGAGCGGCGGCACGGGCCCGCGACACAGTCTCTTCAGGCCGTCCGTAAGCCCAGCAAAATCTCAGCCTCTTTAGCCGCCGAGGCCTCTCATCGAGCGTAATCAGACTTTAGCTCACTGCTTCGGCTTGGCCACAAACTGCGCCAGCGGCTCGGTGCCGTTGAGCAGCACCAGCGCATCGCCATCAATGTGGTAGTTCGTCGTGGCTTTCATCGCCGCCACCAGCGCCTGCTCCTGCTCCATCAAAGGCTGCGCGCACATCTTCATGGTCATCCCGCCCGGCGTGAACTGTAGCGCGCCCTCCGAGGCAATGTAACTCCCCGTGATCTGATTGCAGCCCGTCGATCCCGTGAACATTTCCTTCTTCTCCAGGAATAGATGCGCCTCGCTGCCTTCAACCACGACGGCAGCCTTGCCGTTCACCTGCGACCAGCTTCCAATTCGTTTCCGTCAACTTTCTGCCTGGCGCCTGCGTCGGCTTCTCCGGAGCTCTCTCCAGCAGCAACGCTACCTGCGACGGTGCGCCCTGCGTGATCACGAGATAAGGAATAACACCGGTGAACATCAATTTGCCGTTCACCCTGATGTTGGCCTGCACTTGATACTTGTGCGCCGGATTGATGTCGGAAGGATTGTAGGACAGCTGGAATGAGATGGGCACCTGCTTGCCGCCGCTCCCGAAGACGGTTTCCGCAATCGTATTTGCCGTTCCGCCGGTACCGGAGACATCTTGCAGCTTGACCTCAATGGCAGCATCAGGCGGCAGCGCCATGCGCTCGCGATACACAACCGTGCCGCTGACGGAGGGCTGCGCCGCAGCCGTTTGCGCGGTGCTCGACTGTGGGGTACCGACTTCCGCCCAACCAAGACTGACAGCTAGAACCGCAATTCCAACCACGCACACTCCATAACGTGTCATCGAATCTCTCCCGTGAGTACAACGACTCCTGAAGATCTTGGCGGTCGCATTCCTGCGGCGCCGCATTTGTTATTACGCGATTCAGGCGGAATTGTAGTGGAGAGCGTCGCCGCTAACAATGGCGAACGGTTGCGCTAAACCAGCTTCAATCAGGTAGGGTCAGTTTGAAATTCTGCTTAGGGTGGAGCATGCCTTCCAGGCGTGCAATTAAGCTTTTCCTGGGATATCCGGCTTTACAGGCCGCTGACACGCGATGCGCGCTATGACTTTTTCAGCGGCTTGTGAAGCCGGCTCGGAGGAAAGATCCAGGACTGGGACGCTGGCCTGAAGGCCAGCTCTACCTTTCGCTTTGGGCGCCAAGCGAGGGTTACTCCTGGCGGTCCGCGAACGAAAGTACAGTTACCGCGATTGTCCTTTCGTAACCTTGACAGAAATCGATGGCAACGTACGCTGATAAGTTGGGCTCAGTGTCCAATCGCGGGCGAGGCTTGGTTTGAGAAGGGCGCGCTCGGAGGAAGATGTTCTTTGAAAATTGGGCCGCCGCGAGGGCGGTTTATGCGCAGGCTCGGAGTTTCTGCCCAGGAATCGCATGGACTAAAATCTGCGGACTGCGCCGACCCTGGGAGACCTCGGAGATCCTGGTGTCTTTGCAAAGTATTGAAAATAAATAAGTTGAAGATGAAGCTAACGCTCATGTTTTCAATACTTTGCGGACTTCCATGCAAGGCACTGATTACAGGCAGGTTAGCTTTACAGCTAAGTCTAATGTTCGCAATACTTTGCAGCTATGGAGCCAAGTGGTTGATTACGCGGTAGTTATCTATGCGTTCAACTCTAATGTTTGGAATACTTTGCGAAAATAGTATTGATAGCAAAGACTTTATGAAAAAAATTATGGGGGAGGGGGTGTGTAGTTGCCGGGCATCCCAGTAGCCGCCCGGTTGAGGCTCCCGACGCCACTACGCCAAGTAGGGATTCGGTTCTTGCTCCGCCTCGGCGATTCCTTCGGGCAGCCGGCCGCCGTTGTAGTCGGCCATGCGGTTCTTCCACTTCAGGAACTCGGTGATGGTCTGCGGCTCGATGCGGACTTCGACGCGGCGCAGGCTGGCGAGGAGCAGGTTCATCTCCTTCATCAAGCCGATGGGCGAGCGCAGGTCGATTCTGCCGGGTTTGACAACGAGCTGCACGTCGCGGCCTTTCGATTCCAGCAAGCCCCAATGCTTGGGCAGTTCGTTGGGAGCGATCATCCCGGCGGGCGCCAGGTAGAGGCGCTTGCTGCCGAGGGCTTCTTCGGGATGCGAGCGGCACGGCTTGTGAGCATCTGCAAGGAAGTCACCGCGCGAGATCTTGCACTCGATGAGCACCGATTGACACGACGCCTTCCAGCCAATGACGTCGGGGACTTCGCCGGTAGCGCAGTACTGCTCGGAGAGGACGATGCCGCATCCATAGCGGTAGCGCAGCCAATCGGCGGCCAGGGCGACGAGGTGGGCGTGCTTGGTCGCGGGAGATGTCTTGGGCACGAATTGGTTGTAACGCGAAACACGCGGTTTGAGGAGTGCCCAGGGAGTGGCGGTGGATGTATCCGGTGGAGCACGCCTTCGGCCTCACGGTTCTGACAGACATTAGGAGACCACGCTCTTGCGCCTGAAGTTCGTTACCTCAGCAGCTGAAACCGGAGTGAGAACAGCCTTCAAACTGCACCGCTGAAGCGGTGCTCCACCCGCGCAACTCCTCTTCGCCGCTGCCGGACGCAGGCCACATGGCTAGCTCCAGCCTTCGGCGGGCGCTGGGCTATTTCGTGTAAGATCGAAGATTCGCATGGCGTGGATGATTGAAGCTGAGAACGTTCGCAAAACCTACCGCATCGGCAAAGTGGATGTGCAGGCTTTGCGCGGTGTATCGCTCCAGGTTGCGAAGGGCGAATTCGTAACCATCGTCGGCCCTTCCGGCAGCGGCAAATCGACGCTCTTCTATATCCTTGGCGGGCTGACGCACGCCGACTCCGGACAAGTGATCATCGATGGCGTCAACTTTACGACGATGTCGGATTCCGATCGCACCCGGCTGCGGCGCTACAAAATCGGTTTCGTCTTCCAGAAGTTCAACCTGCTGCCCACGCTCAGCGCTGAAGGAAACATCGCCATCGCGCGCGACATCTCGGGTCATCCGGACGGCGCGGCCGAGCGCGAACGGGTGCAGCGCATCACGCAACTGCTGGGAATCGAGAAGCGAATGGATCACCGGCCGTCGGAGATGAGTGGCGGCGAGCAGCAGCGGGTGGCGCTGGCGCGCGCGCTGGTCAACCAGCCGGCGATCGTGCTGGCTGACGAGCCGACCGGCAATCTCGACTCCGAGAATTCGGAGATCGTGCTGAAGATGCTGCGCCAATCCAACCAGGAGCTGGGGCAAACGGTATTGATGATCACGCACAATCCCGAGGCGGCAACTTACGGCGATCGCATCATTCACATGCGCGATGGCGAGATCGTGCCGCCGGAGAAAGATCCGCAATGGAGCCACGCTCATGACTGAAGACATGCGCTCGCCGATTCTGCCGGGCAAGGGCGCCTCCGATTACGAACGCTACTTGCGCACCGATGAGCTGCTGGCGCTGCAGAAGCCGCCGGAGGAGATGCTGCATCCCGACGAGCTGACGTTCCAGGTGACGCATCAGGCGTCGGAGCTGCTGATGAAGGGCGCGGCGTGGGAGCTGGATCGCGCGCGGCAGTGCATTCTGGAAGGCGATTACAAGAACGCGGCGCGGCTGCTGCGGCGCGCGAACAAGATGCTGGTGCATCCGCTGCGCATGCTGGCGATTCTGGAGACGATCACGCCGTATGAGTATCACGTGATCCGCGCCGGCCTGGGACACGGCAGCGGACTGGACTCACCCGGATTTCTCGCGCTGCTGCACATCTCGCCCCGGCTGGGCGAGGCGTTCTTCGAGCAGGTCAGCAAAGCTGGTCTGACACTGGAGGAGCTGTATCGGCGGCACCAGGAGTTCTTCGAGCTGCACGAGATTGCCGAAGAGCTGCTCGACTACGACGAGCAGATGCAGCTCTTCCGCTACGCCCATCTGAAACTCGCGCAGCGCATCATTGGCGGCGGCGTGGTCGGGACGATGGGAACGCCGGTTGAGGTGCTGAAGCAGCGGATGGAGCATCCGCTCTATCGGACATTGTGGGAGGTGCGTAACGAGATCACCTCGCGCGTCAACGCCGAGAACGCTACCGGCCACGGCGGCGTGTACTAGACAGGGTGGAGTACGCCTTCAGGCGTACAGGGTGCGGCTCGCACGAACGGAATCCGCGCTTTAGCGCCTGAGGTACGGGTCTTTACCTCAGCGGCTGAAGCCGAGCTTCCCACGGCACAGTCCGTATGCACCGCTGGAAGCGGTGCTCCACCCCTTCCTCATGCTAACCTGACCGCCGTGAAACTGCGCCTCGACAAACTGCTGGTGGAACGCGGCCTGACGCCATCGCGCGAGCGAGCGCAGGCGATGATCCTGGCTGGTCGAGTCCTGGTCAATGAGCAGAAGATGGAGAAATGCGGCGCGAGCGTCGAGGGCGACGCCACCATCCGCATTCTGGGCGACGACCAGCCCTACGTCAGCCGCGGCGGACTCAAGCTGAAGCACGCGCTCGAGCACTGGCACATCGACGTCAGCGGCAAGACTTGTCTCGATGTCGGCGCCTCGACCGGCGGCTTCACCGACTGCCTCTTGCAAGCCGGCGCGGCGCGGGTGATCGCGGTTGACACCGGCTACGGCCAGATGGACGCCAAGCTGCGCAGCGATCCGCGGGTTCGCCTGCTGGAGAAGACCAACGCGCGCTATCTGACGCCGGCGCAGATCGCCGATCCCAGGTTAGGCCAAAGACAGGCCGAACCCTCGACAAGCTCAGGGCAGGCTCTGGGGCACAATCAGCCGAACCTGGGGCACAACCGACTGAGGCAGAATCGCCTGAGCGCATCAGCTTCGTCGCGATGGATGTGTCGTTCATCTCGGCTACGCTGGTTCTACCTGCGGTCGTGAACTGCGTTCGCTGGTCATCGCGAGAATTCGAAGCCGTTGTCCTGGTCAAGCCGCAGTTCGAGGCTGGGCGCGAGCAAGTGGGCAAAGGAGGAATCGTCCGCGATCCCGAAATCCAGCAGGCCGCCGTGGCAAGAGTCGCTCGTGCCGTCGAAGAGCTGGGAGGCGCCGCGATCGAGACCATCGAATCCCCAATCCTCGGCACCGAAGGCAACCGCGAGTTTCTCTTGCATGCGCGATTCTTGCGGGGCTAATCATGGCCACAACTGCCGCGTGTACACTAATTCATTCCGGGGATCGAAACATCCGTTCACCACAGAGACACAGAGACACAGAGAAAACCAATGGTTTTCATTTCCTCTAAGACGACGGCCGTCCTGAATCGCAGCTATTGCTGCAAGGCGACGGAATTTCTCCTTGCTGTACTTCATAACCCTCTGTGTCTCTGTGTCTCTGTGTCTCTGTGGTGAAATATTCTTACTCATGAAATCTGCCGCCATCATCTCCAAACCCACTAAGCCTGAACTGGCCGGCATCTTGCCCGAGCTGCTGACGTGGTTCCGGCAACACGGTTACAAGGTCTACCTCGACGAGGAAACGGCGCAGTACATCACCGGCGAAGAAGTTGTCACTCGCGAGGAGATGGGAGCGCGGCATCCCGACTTCGCCCTGGTGCTCGGCGGCGATGGGACCTTGCTCTCCGCAGCGCGTGCGGTTGGCCACGATGGCGTGCCCATTCTCGCTGTCAATCTGGGCTCACTCGGCTTCCTCACCGAGGTCCCGCTGAGCGAGATGTATTCCACATTGGAAGCGGTCGAAAACAATTGCTGTCCGTTCGAGGAGCGCGCCGTTCTCGACTGCACCGCCTATCGCGGCAAGCAGGTTCTCACCCATCACTTCGCGCTGAACGATGTCGTCGTGAACAAGAGCGCGATCTCCCGCCTGGTCGATTTCGATCTGATCATCGACGGCGCCTTCGTCTTTAACTACAAGGCCGACGGCGTGATCGTCGCCACTCCCACCGGTTCCACCGCTTACTCTCTTGCGGCCGGTGGTCCGGTGCTGATGCCCAGCGTGACCTCATTCGTCGTGACTCCGGTCTGTCCGCACTCGCTCACTCATCGGCCGCTCGTCGTTCCCGACAAAGCACAGATCGAGCTGCGCGTCGAAACCGGCGCCGAAGAAGCCTACCTCAGCATTGACGGACAAGTTGGCGTGCCTTTGCAGCAGGGCGATCGGGTGATGTGCCAGCGCGCCGCCCACACCATCAAGCTGATGCGCGTCCGCAAGACCTTCTTCGATGTGCTGCGCAATAAGCTGAAATGGGGCCAGCGATAAGGACGACGCCGTCAGCAGAAGGTGTTCATCCGCTGGCAGCCTGCGACTTCAAACCTCGATCATCCAGGCTCTCCGGTGCAGACGCGCCTAGCGCGGCGACTTTGCGCGCATAAACGCTGATTCCTGGAATGGCGCTCAGACCGTGAGCGAAGATGCTGAGCACAACCGTCGCCATCACGGCGAACCGAATCGTTGCCTCGCCCGGCAGATGCAGCTGCTGCTCCAGGTAAACCATTCCCAAAACGATGGACGCGAGACCACGCGGCCCAAACCATCCCATGAACAATACCGTTGGCCGGCTGAGGCGCGTTCCGATCAGCGAGATCGCGACCGGAAGCATCCTCACCACGGTCAGACTCAGCAACGCATAGATCCAGCTCGCCAGCGTGAACTGCCGCCAGTCACGCATAACCACCATGCCGAAGATGCAGAACACAATGAGATTGAAGAGTTGTCCCCACTCCTCGGCAAACTCCACGCTGTGTTTGCCGGCTTCCTTGAAGGAAATCTGCACCGTCAGTCCGGCAACGAATGCGGCGATGAACATGCTGGCGTTCACCATCTCGGCCAGCAACAGGCACATCAACGGCAACGTCACCACGGCGATCTGCCGAAACGATTCGGCAATGTATCCGCGACGATTGGCGACTCGCAGCAGCCAGCCGCCAACAAGTCCAACGGCCGCGCCGACAACTATGCCCAGTCCTAATTGCTCGCCCATAAACCGCAGCAGACTGGACGCACCGCCTACGATCTTGGCGGCCGCGATGGCCATGAAGAACAGCATGAAAGGAACAGAGAGTCCGTCGTTCAGTCCCGCCTCGACGTTGAGCGCCTGGCGAATGCGCATGGGCACGCGCGAACTGGTCACGATGATCTGGCCAAGTCCGGCGTCCGTCGGCGCAAGGATGGCGGCGAGAATCCCGGCTTCCCAGAGCGACAGTTGCGGGAAGACCAGCCGTGCGGCGACGGCGCCGAGAACAATCGTCAGCAGCATCCCCGCGCTCAGCAGTCGCGCTGGCAAGGTCCCAATGCTGCGCAGTACTCCGAGATCGGTGCGACTGGCATCGGTGAACAACAGCAGCACCAACCCGAGTTCCGCGACGCTGAGAAAAACGTCGCCGGTTACCCCCGCGGCGGCAATTCGCGACCAGTGCGGATGCAGCAGCATTCCCAGCGCTGTGAAAACGATCGGCGCGGTCAGAGGCGTTTTCGCGATTCGCTCTGAGAGAAGCGCGTAAACAAGCAGGACGAAGACGAAGATCGCGACGATAACCATTGCTGTCGGTAATTGTACGGAACCGGGATACGCAGGAGATTCTCACGACTGCGCTCGACAATTGTCGGTGACGCTGACCGCAGCCAGAGGTGACGGCTCAGCGCTCCAGCGCCAGCTAGGTACGAGGGGTTCTGCAACGCGCCGCCAAACGCTTGCTGGTCCGCCTGCCGCATATCCCATGCGATCACAGAAGTCGGCGCCGAGCGTAGGATCGTAACAGTCATCCCATGCGGCAAAAACCGGGCCCACGACGAACTATGGGTCTGCCAGTGCGGCTTCGCTCAGGTATTTGCGATGGACCTCCGCATTGTATTTTTGAGATGACTCCCCGGTAAGGACCTGGGCCGTGACCCGCCAGCGTAACTCCGTAAGATGCTGTAGGGATCGCGAGCGTGCTCATTAGCGATGCGCGCCGATTCCCCTGCAGATTTCGAGCTTTACGGCTGCGCTCGAAGACGGTAGTACAAAGATGTCAGCCAGCCATCGAACCAATACCACACCGCCTACCATGTGGATGGAAGCGTCTGAATTGTGCGTTGCCAAAGCACGCAACATGACTAGCCTAGTTTCCAAAGCCAACTGCCTGGGTCAGTCGCGGTGAGAACGGGAAACGTCGAAGCGCATTTCGTCGATAGGATGCTCTTCGAACGGGCCGTTAGACAACAAACCGTTGCCGCGAAGGTCGGCACGGAGTTATCTCACTGAAACGGGTTACGGAGCCCTACAGAAGTAAGGCGCGGCAGAACGCCGCGCCCAGGTTATTCGCTCTCGGACTTCACGCTCTCGTGCAGCCAATAGCGCGCTTCGTATTCGCACTTTTTGGAGCAGAAGCTGTGTCCGTCACGAGCTCGACTTGTGCTTGTTAGATATTGGGAATAACACCAGAGGCACACGGCAGTGGAAGTGGCGGCATCATTTTGATTTGGTTGCATGGGCTCTCCCAGTGGAATGCGAGCATAGGACAAGTCGCCGCCAAACGCAATTAACAAAATTGCCGATACCCAAAAGAGTCAATGACTGGGACAGAAGTGGACAGTCTTAAGACAACAGAGGTGGCGGACTGATAGCGACTCAGTTTTCTGCAGATCTGGTAGAGCGGGCCTTCAGGCCCGCGTTTAGGCTCGGTTATAAGACTCGTCTGCCGCTGCAATCGAAGATTGCAGCGGCAGACGAACAAAAGGTCGCAACCGTCGAACGCCGGCCTGAAGGCCGGCTCTACCGCTACACCCGCTCCGGCGCCAGTAGATCGTCTACGGATTCCCGCCTGCGGATGAGGCGGACTCGCTTGCCGCTCACCAGCACCTCAGCCGCGCGCGGCCGCGTATTGTAGTTCGACGCCAGCGACATTCCATAAGCTCCGGCATCGAGAATCGCCAGCAGCTCGCCCTCCTCCACATGCGCCATCTCGCGGTCGCGGGCAAAGAAGTCCCCGCTCTCGCAAACCGGGCCCACGATGTCGGCCGTCTCCAGCGTTGCGTGTCCCGCCTTCGCCACCACCGGCACAATCTCGTGATACGCGCTGTACAGCGATGGCCGGATCAGGTCATTCATCGCCGCGTCCACCACGATGAACCGTTTGCCATCATTCCGCTTGCGATAAACCACGCGCGTGATCAGCACTCCCGCGGGCGCGATAATCGCGCGTCCCGGCTCCAGCAGCAGATGTACGCCCAGCGCCTTTAGCGGCTGCATCACCGCCTTGGCATAGTGTTGCGCCTGGCTCGGAGAAGTCAGCTGCAGAGCGCCGATCGTAGGCGATTCCCAGCCCGCCGCCCGGCGTCGACATAGCGAATGTTGAGGCCGCCGCCGCGCAGCGACTCAACCAAGGAAGCGATGCGCTCCATCGCCTCGCGAAACGGGCCAACCTCGGTAATCTGCGAGCCGATATGCACGCTGACGCCCGCCGGCTCCAGAAAACTTTCCTTCGCTCCGCGACGGTAGAGATCGGGCGCATCGCGCCAGGGAACACCAAACTTGTGCTCGTGCAGGCCGGTCGAGATGTAGGGATGGGTCTCGGCGGCAACATGCGGATTCACGCGAATCGCGAATCTTGCCTTCTTGCGATGATGCGCCGCACGCGCCGCCAGCAGCTTCAACTCGCTCGCACTTTCCACATTGAATAGCAGAATCCCCGCCGCCAGCGCCTGATCGATCTCCTCCGCCAGCTTGCCAACCCCGGAGAAAACAATCTTCCTACCTTGGGTGCCCCGCCCTTCCGCGAAGCGGAGGGTGGGTGTTTTCCGGGTGCCCCGTTCTGTCATCCCGAGCGACGAGCGCAGCGAGGAGTCGAGGGACCTGCTCTTAATCTGGGTGCCCCGTTCTAGCCATCTTTTGGCTAGGGCGGGGCTTTTCGCCGTGATCTCGACTACCCGCTGCAACTCCCCGCCCGACACGATATCGAATCCCGCCCCCAGCCGCGCCAGCACTCGCAAAATCGAGAGATTCGAATTCGCCTTCACCGAATAACAAACCGTGTGTTCGCAGCCTGCAAAAGCCTCATCGAACTGCCGATACCGCTCCTTGATCGTCGTTTCCGAGTACACGTACAACGGCGTGCCGAATCGCTCGGCCAGGCGCGCCAGCGGCACGGCATCAGCGTGCAGCTCTCGCTGCGAGCCGTCCCTGCGTGCCTTCTTGTCGAGATAGGTAAAGCCAGGCGGGCGTTGCTGCGCGGGATGGGCGCTCACTTCTTGCTGGAAGGTCCTTTCACCTTGAGGGCCACCAGCGTCTGGTCGTCGAACGCCTCCACCCCCTCGGCGTGGCTCGACACCGCCGTGAAGATCGCATCCACGAACTCTTCGGCGCTGAGATGAGCGTTCGCCCGCACAATCTCCTCCAGCCGATGCCGTCCAAACATCTCGCCCTTGGAACTCGTCGCGTCCAGAATGCCGTCGCTGAGGAACAGAAAGACATCGCCTTTGCGCCCGCGCAGGGTGATCTCGTCATAGGTGGCGTGCGGGAACAGCCCGATCGGCAAGCCCGTAGCCTGGATCTCCTCGACCTTGCCGTCGCGGCAATGAAACGGCCGCGGCAAGCCCGAATTCGCCAGCTGTAACTGCTGCTGGTTGTCGTCCCAGATGGCATAGATCATCGAAACGTATTGGCCATCAATCGGCCGCTCCGACAGCGAGAGATTGATGGCCTCCAGCATTCCAGCCGCGCTCGGCTCCTCCATCGCGTGGGAGCGCGCGATGCCGCTCACCAGCGCCGCGTAAATCGCTGCCGGCGCGCCCTTGCCACTGACGTCGCCCACCGCGATTCCGGTCACGCCGTGACCGCTGTACTTCAGGAAGTCGTACAGGTCGCCACCGATCTGGCGCGCAGGTGCGAAGCGCGATGCGACCTCCGCATTCTTGAACACCGGCATCTTCTGCGGCAGCAGCCGGAATTGCAGCTCGCGCGCCAACGCCAGATCCTGCTCCAGCCGCTTTTCCTGCCGCGCAATGCGCTCGTACAGCGTCGCGTTCTCAATCGCGATGGCCACCTGCGCCGCCATGGTGGTCAGGATGCGCACGTGGTCGTCGTTGAAGTAGTTGCGCCGCGTGTGCTCGATGTCGAGCACGCCCATGACCTTGTCTTTGTAGATCAGCGGAATCACAAGTTCCGACCGCGTCTCCGGATTGGCCGAAATGTAGCGCGGATCCTTGCTCACATCGGGCGCCAGAACCGCCTCGCCGTGCTGTGCCGCATAGCCTACCAAGCCCACGCCCAGCGGAATCTCGTGCTTCAGCTGCACATTCTCCTTGAAGCGCAGCGAGAAGCGATGCTGCAGCACGGTCCCTGTGGGATCGAGCAGCAGAATCGAAAACATCTGGTAGTCGATGAGGCGGGTCAGCAGGTCGGCAATCCGCTTCAGCAGCTGGTCGACATTCAGGATCGAAGTCAGCTCGCGGCTGATCTCGGTCAGCAATGCCAGTTGCCGCGCCTGCCGCGAGACACGCGTGTACAGGCGCGCGTTCTCGATTCCGATGGCGATGCGCGAGGCAAACAGCGTCAGCAGCCGTTTGTGCTCGTCGTTGAAGGCTCCCGGCTGGTCGGCCTCGACATCGATCACGCCGATGACTTTATTCTTCGCGATCAGCGGAACCGCCAGCTCCGATCGCACGCCCGGCGCGGAGTTGATGAAGTTCTCTTCCGCCGCAACATCGTTGACCAGTACCGCCTCGCGCCGCTGCACCGCTTGTCCGGTCACGCCCTGCCCGACCTTGATGCGAATTCGCTCGGCGACCTCCGGCGGATGTCCCACTTGAAACCGGATGCGAAGCTCCTGCGTCTTCTCGTTCAGCAGCAGAATCGCAAAGATCTCGTAGTCGATGAAGCGCTTCAGCATCTCCGAGACGCGCTGCAGCAGCGTGTTCAGGTCCAGCGTGGTGTTGACCGCATCGGCCACCTCGAGGAGGTAGGCGTCGAGCATTCCGGGCACCATAGGCTGTTGCGTCGTGGATGACATTACGCTGGAGCTCTTGCCCTTCATGATAGCAGCCGGATTCGAGCCCCCGGTTGCGGGCTTGCTCTCACTCGCACTAGAATTCTTGCCTGCGCGTGGAGGCGCTCGCATGCCTTTGCCGGAGTTCAAGCAACTGGTCGATGAAGCCAAGTCGCAGATCAACGAGATCAACGCCGACGATCTGCGCCACATGCAGCAAAAGGGCGACGACTTCCTCCTCATCGACGTCCGCGAGCGCGACGAGCAGGCGAAGGGCACCATCCCCGGCGCGGTCCATCTGCCGCGCGGCATTCTGGAGGTCAACATCGACCAGATCACTACGGACAAAGATCGCAAGCTCGTGCTCTACTGTGGCGGAGGCAGCCGCTCCGCACTGGCCGCGGTGAATCTTAAGAAAATGGGTTTCAAGAATGTAATATCGCTGGCCGGCGGCTTTCGCGGCTGGCGCGAGTCGGAAACCCGGTAGCCTGTCCAACCCTCTAACTCCGTACATCCCAATTCGTACGAGGCTGACGATGAATCTCGAAGGAAACCGCCTGACCTGGCTTGGCCACGCCACCTTCCGTATCGAAACCAAAGACGGCGTCACGATCTATGTCGATCCCTGGCTCAGCAATCCGCTCTGCCCTGAAGACGAGAAGGAGCCGAAGAAGTGCGACGTGATGCTCATCACGCACGGTCACGGCGACCACATCGGCGATGCCGTACGCGTCGCCAAGAAGCACAATCCCGTCGTGGTCGGCATTTTTGAGATGTGTCTGTGGATGGAGAAAAAGGGCGCCAAGCACACCTCCGCGATGAACAAAGGCGGCACGCAGGAAGTCGGCGGCGTTAAAGTCACCATGGTGAACGCGGTTCACTCCTGCGGCATTCAGGATGACGATGGCAGCATCGTCTACGGTGGCGAGGCGTGCGGCTATGTGCTGGAGCTGCCCGGCGGAGTGAAGATCTATCATGCGGGCGATACCGCCGTCTTCGGCGATATGCAGATCATTCGCGAGCTCTATTCGCCCGAGATCGCGCTGCTGCCCATCGGCGATCACTTCACCATGGGTCCGCGCGAAGCCGCTCACGCGTGTATGCTACTTCAGCCCAAGACCGTCATCCCGATGCACTTTGGAACATTTCCCATGCTGACCGGCAGGCCTGGCGAGTTGAAGAAGCTGCTCGGTCCGGCTGGCCCAGAGATACTGGAGATGAAGCCGGGACAAACGTTGTGAGGCAGCAATCAGCAGTCAGCACTCAGCAGTCAGCCAAAGCGGCGGGCCGCGTCGGTCGGTTCGTGGCCGCCCTTTGCTGATTGGCTGACTGCTGATTGCTGAGTGCTTCTTATGATCAGCTTCACTGATACCCACGTCGAAAACTACCTCTACGCCATGCTTCCGCCGCGCGAGCCGGTGCTCCAGGAGATGGAGCGCCAGGCGAATGAGCGCGACATTCCCATCGTCGGACCCGCGGTTGGCCGGCTCTTCTATCAATACGCCAAGCTCATCAACGCCAAGACGGTCTTCGAGATGGGCTCGGCGATCGGTTACTCCACCATCTGGTGGGCCAAGGCCGTGGGCGAGGGCGGCAAGGTTCACTACACCGACGGCAGCCGCAAGAATGCCGACGAAGCGCAACGCTACTTCCAGCAGGCCGGTGTCGCCGATCGCATCGAAGTCCACGTCGGCGACGCGCTGGAGCTGCTCTCCGAGCGCAAGGAGCAGTTCGACATCCTCTTCTGCGATGTCGACAAGCACGACTATCCGCGCGTCTTCAACATGGCAGCGCCGCGCGTGCGCAAGGGCGGGCTCTTCATCACCGACAACACGCTGTGGAGCGGACGCGTGGCCTACGCCGCGGGCAATCCCGATCTGCCCAAGCCCGAGCCGGACAGACACACGCAGGGCGTCGTCGAGTTCAACCGGCTGCTCTATTCGTCTCCGGATTGGTACACGACCATCATTCCCCTGCGCGACGGCGTCTCAGTCGCGATGAGACTCTAGCCTTCGTGGTCGAACGGTATGAATGCGGTAGCGACGATGCTGTAGTACCAGAATTCGAATACCCTGGGTGCCCCGTTCTAGCCGTCTTTTGGCTAGGGCGGGGCAGTTCCGTATAAAGTTGCATACTATGTCCGATACGTTCCAAGCCGACATTCTCGCCATCGCCGCGCATCGCGACGACATCGAGCAAACCTGCGGCGGCACGCTGCTGAAGATGGCCGAGCGCGGCTGTCGCACTGCCGTCCTCGACTTAACGCACGGTGAAATGGGCACGCGCGGCACGGTCGAGGATCGCGCTCGCGAAGCCAACGAAGCCGCTCGCATCCTCAAAGTCGGCTGGCGGCAGGCGCTCGACATTCCCGACGGCCGCGTCGAGAACACCTACGAAAATCGCCTGAAGGTCGCGCGCATCATCCGCCAGCTTCGCCCGCGCGTGCTCATTCTTCCCTACTGGCAGGCTCGCCATCCCGACCACGCCACGGCATCCCCACTCGGCTACGAAGCCTCGTTTCTGGCCGGCCTGACCAAGCTCGATCTCGGCACCCCGCCTCATCGCCCCTTCAAAATCATCTACGCCAGCCTCTATGCTGACGTGCGGCCGACCTTCGTCGTCGACATCTCCGCGCAATTCGAAACTCGCTTCTCTAGTCTGATGGCCTACCGCTCGCAATATGAAGACCAGGCCGCCGGCAGCGGACTCTTCCCCAGGCAAGCGGAAATCCGCGAGCGCATCGCCGTCATGGCCGGCTACTACGGCCTGCTCGCCGGAGTGCAATACGCCGAGCCGTTTGTGCAGAAGGAAGTGGGCCTGGTCGGTGACCTGCTAACATTGCCGGTGCAATCCATTTAGTGATATCATGATATCGCAAGGAGTAAATCGATGGCGCAACTTGTAGTTCGCAATATCGAGAACGCGGTGAAACAGCGACTGCAGCGCCGTGCCGCCCGGAATGGCCGCAGCATGGAGGAGGAAGTCAGGGACATACTGCGTAACGCCGCCCGTGCGGGGTCCCCGCCATCTGGCGGCCTGGGAACGGCAATCGCTGAACTCTTTAAGGGGACCGGTCTGAAGTCCGATATCCCGGAGCTGCACGGATTCACAATCGAACCGGTGAAGTTCGACGAATGATCGTCCTGGACACCAACGTACTCTCAGCGCTGATGCGCGCAATCCCCGCTCCAGAGGTAGTCACATGGCTCGACGAGCAGCCCCGGACTTCCATCTGGACCACGTCAATCTCGGTTTTGGAGATTTCCTTTGGGCTCCAGGTCATGGCCTCGGGACGGCGGCGCACAGCCCTGATCGAAGCTTTTGACGGCTTAATGGAAAACCTCGATTACCGCGTGGCCGAATTCGACACGGATGCTGCTCAACGAACCGCAGCCTTGATGGCAACGCGACAGAAAAAGGGTCGGCCAGGAGATCTGCGGGACACGATGATTGCTGGCATTGTCCTCTCGCGCCGCGCAACCCTCGCGACTGGCAACACGGTGCATTTCCGGGACGCAGGTATGCCGCTCCTTAATCCATGGAAGTCATAGGCTTCCTAAGAGTGGCGTTTCTATTTCTTGCGTTCGACCAGAAATTGCGCGATCTCGCGTAGCGTGGCCGCCGCCTCGCCGAAAGACGCCAGCGCCGCGTCCGCCGCCGCCACCAACTCATCCGCCTTCTTCAGCGACGCTTCGATCCCAAACAACGCGGGGTAAGTCGCCTTCTCGGTCGCACTATCTTTGCCGGCAGTCTTGCCCAGCTGCTCGGAAGTCTGCGTCACGTCGAGCACGTCGTCGACGATCTGAAATGCTAGCCCGATGTTCTGGCCGAATTCGCGCAGGCTCGCGATCTGCGACTCGCTCCCCTCGGCGTACATCCCGCCGGTAACCACGCTGGCCGTCAGCAGGGCGCCGGTCTTCGAGCGATGAATGTACTCCAGCGTATGCGCGTCGGCCTTGGTGTGCTGGGCTTCCAGATCCATCACCTGTCCACCAATCATGCCGCCGATCGTTCCGGTCGCGTGCGCAATCTCGCCGATGATCGCGACCCGCGCCTCCGCCGAGCACTGCAGCTTCGATAACACTTCGTACGCGTAGGTTTGCAGTGCATCGCCGGCCAGAATCGCTGTCGCCTCGCCAAACGCTTTGTGGCAGGTAGGAAGCCCCCGGCGCAGATCGTCGTTATCGAGCGCGGGCAGGTCGTCATGGATCAGCGAATAAGTGTGCAGCATCTCCAGCGCGGCGCTCAATTCTTCGACGCCGACCGGCACGCAGCCTTCGACCATCTGCGCGGCTTCGATGCATAGAATCGGCCGCAGACGCTTGCCGCCGGCAAATACGCTGTGCCGCATGGCCCGATGGATCGACGAGGGATACTGGTCCGCCGCCGGCAGGAGACGCTCCAACGCCTCATCCGTTACGATCCGGCCTTGTTCCAAAGTGTCTTTGAGCATCCAGACCGCAGTATAGCAATCGCGATTGCCGCGTTCGCCTATGCGCTGCCGCGCACTATTGCGCGCCAATGCTCACATGCTCCAGTAGGGCGTCAGGCACTTGTCGAAACTTACTCTGTCTTCGAATGGGAAATCCGCTCTCCGGCTTGTGGGCCACATAGTTGCCGATCAGAAATCCCAGCAGCGAGCCGACAAATACATCGGAGGGGAAATGCTGTCCCGCGGTCACACGGGTTGTGCTGACCGTCGTCGCTACTCCATACATGAGGATATCCAGCGGCACGGAGTGGTACCGGTGCGCCACCGTCGAGGCGATGGTCCAGGTAAACATGGAATGGCCCGAGGGGAAGGATCCGTTGGTCCAGTTGCCGGAAAAGAACTTACCTTCGCCAACTCCGGTGTAAGGCCGTTGTCGCTGGAAAACTGCCTTCATCACGCCATACATGAGGGTGCTGTCGACCGTCGCTTCTGCGGTTCGGATCCCCGTTTCCTGGGCATACTCATTCTTCGTAGCCAACCCTGTGAGATAGATTCCGCCCGCAATGGCTGCGCTTCCATACGTGCACGCATCGGAGATGTTCCGGCTAGTCTGATGCCAACTGACTGGGACCTGGTAGAGGACGCTTTCGTCGTTGGCGATGAGCACGCCCGTCGCCCCAACGGCCAGGGCGTCCCACACCAGAGCGTTCTTCTGGAAGGGCGCCTTGACGAAATGTAGTTCGTCTTCGCCGATGGTGCGAGCGATGCTCCCCACCGTCTTGCCGAAGGAGCCCGAACCGCCCTGCGCAGCAGACGACGGGGCATCCGGTAACGGCTCGCTATTCCCTGCCCCGGCCGGGATATAGGCGGTATGCGGCAAGATAGCTTGCGCCGCTGACCAGGTTGGAATCAGTAATATGGCGGCCATCGTGAGCCGCCAGGTCGCGCGGTTGCAATGAGCTCGCTGGAAACGGCAAGGGTGATCAAACCGTGGATGTTTCATGTCAGCTCCGCAGGTACAACTCTGCCCTGCGGTTAGATTCATGGATCTCAACCGGAGCGCCATCTCTGACAAATTTGTAATCGACCGGACTGAACTAATGTGCCCGGCCGCGTTAGACCACGCAGCTTTTCTTGCTCCTGCCATACGGGTTACAATGGCCTCCGATCCTGAAAACAGGAGGAGTGCCATGAAGCTCACTCTGTTTCTTTTTCTGGCTGGTGCTCTCTGCGTGGGGACGGCTGTAGCTCAGGACAATTCCAGCTCATCATCCGGCAGCTCCGCCAAGCAGGACATGAAAGACGCCGGACATGCCACCAAGACCGGCGCTAAGGACGCTGGCCACGCTACGGCGACCGGCGCCAAAGACGCTGGCCACGCCACCTCGACGGCTGCCAAGGATACTGGACATGCCACTAAGACCGCAGCCAGGGACACCGGTCACGCTACTGAAACTGGAGCCAAGGACGTGGGCCACGCAACCGAGACCGGCGCCAAGGATGTAGGCCACGCCACCTCCAGCACGACCAAGAAGGTCTTTCATCCCGACAGCTCCAAGAGCAGCGACAGCAGCAAGTAATCGCATTAAATCTCGCGCTGCCTGAGGCAGCTCGGCCATTTCTGCACCCGACGGCCGGACCGTTTGCGTCCGGCCCGTCCTTCGCACCTTTGTGCGCCATGTCCGCCTGCCTTGTGACGTATGCCACAGACTCTATGTACATAGCCTTCGCAGAATCAATGGGTGGAGGATACCCGTGTTCGAGATTCTGGAAGCGCGCCCGTTGGCGCGAGGGATCAAGCTATTTGTCATCAAAGCTCCGCGCATCGCCCGCAAGCAGAAGCCGGGCCAGTTCGTCATCGTGCGACTGGACGACTGCGGTGAGCGCATCCCGCTGACCCTCGCCGACGCCGACCCCGAGGCCGGCACTGTAACCCTGGTCGTGCAAGCTATCGGCAAGACGACCATGCTGTTCAACATGCTCGAGGCGGGAGATTCCGTCCTCGACCTCGTCGGGCCGCTCGGCAAGCCGTCCGAGATCGAGAACTTCGGCACCGTCGTGATCGTCAGCGGCAGTGTCGGAACGGCCATGGCCTATCCCACCGCTCGCGAACTGAAGCGCGCCGGAAACAAGGTCATCTCCATCGTGGGCGCGCGCAGCAAAGAGCTGATGGTTCTGGAAGACGAAGTCCGCGCGGTCAGCGACGAGACCTACATCTGCACCGACGACGGCAGCTACGGCGACAAGGGCCTGGTCACCGACAAGCTGAAACAAGTCATGGCCGGCCAGAAGCTGAATTACGTCCTCGCCTGCGGCCCGGTGCCGATGATGCGCGCCGTCGCCAACATGACCGCTCCCGAGCAGATCAAGACCATGGTCAGCCTGAATTCCATCATGGTGGACGGCACCGGCATGTGCGGTGGCTGCCGCGTGCTGGTCAACAACTCCAGCCAGTTCGCCTGCGTCGATGGCCCCGAGTTCGATGCCAGCCAGGTCAACTTCGACGTGCTGACGCAACGCAACAACATGTATCGCCAGCAGGAGCGCGAAAGCATCGACCGCCTGCAGGCCGATCCACAAGCAGAGCTGGACCGGCTGCGCCGAAAAAATCACAAGACCGAGTGCGCTGCCGAGGCGGTGGGGGTGACCAATGAGTGATGCGACGCAAAACAAGACCAGCCACAATCCGCTGCCCAACAAAGAGCGCTCCAAGCTGCCGCGTCAGCGCGTGCCGGAACAGCTCGCACAGGTCCGCGCCCACAACTTTCAGGAAGTGAATCTCGGCTTCCCGGCGGAGACGGCACGCCAGGAGGCGCTGCGCTGCATCGAGTGCCCCAAGCCGGGCTGCATCGTGAAATGTCCGGTGTCGGTGGATGTGAAGGCGGTGATCGACCTCATCCTCGCCGAAGATTACATGGGCGCCGCATCCAAGGTGCGCGAAGACAACGCGCTGCCTGCCATCACCGGCCGCGTTTGCCCAGTCGAGGATCAATGCGAGTCAGGCTGCGTTCTCGGCAAGAAGGGCGAGCCTGTCGGGATTGCCTATCTCGAGCGCTTCGTCGCTGATTGGGAGCGTGAGACTGGCAATTGTGGCATTCCCAAGAGCGCGCCGCCCACTGGCAAGAAAGTCGGCATCGTCGGCAGCGGTCCTGCGGCCCTGGCCTGCGCGGGCGATCTCATTCAGATGGGACACAAGGTTCACGTCTTCGAGGCGCTGCACGAACTCGGCGGCGTGCTGGTCTACGGCATTCCGGAATTCCGCCTGCCCAAGGAAATTGTTCGCCACGAGATCGACGTGCTGCGCCGCCGCGGTGTCGAGTTCGAGACCAATGTTGTCGTCGGCAAGACCGTCACCATCGACGAGCTGACGAACGACGAAGGCTACGATGCCCTCTTCATCGCGACCGGCGCCGGCCTGCCGCGCTTCCTCAATGTTCCCGGCGAGCACTCCAACGGCGTCTATTCGGCCAACGAGTTCCTGACGCGCGTGAACCTGATGCGCGCCTATCGCTTCCCCGAATACGACGAGCCGATTTATCCCTGCAAGGATCGCGACGTGATCGTGGTCGGCGGCGGCAACACCGCCATGGATGCGATTCGCAGCGCATTGCGCCTGGGCGCGAAGAGCGCCAGCATCTTCTATCGCCGCACCGAAAAAGAGATGCCCGCCCGTGTCGAGGAAGTCCACCACGCCAAGGATGAAGGCGTGCACTTCGAGATGCTGGTGAATCCGGTCGAGTTCCTCGCCGACGAAAAGGGCAATCTGACCGCGGTGAAGTGCATTCGTCAGGAACTGGGCGAGCCTGATGACTCCGGCCGCCGCAGTCCGGTCGCGATCAAAGGCTCGGAGTTCGTGACGCCGTGTTCGGTCGCGATTATTGCTGCCGGGACTTCGGCGAATCCGCTGATTCAGTCGACGACGCCAGGATTGGCGACAACGAAGCGCGGCTACATCCAGGCTGACGATTCGCTGGCAACATCGAAGCCTGGTGTCTTCGCCGGCGGCGACATCGTCACCGGAGGCGCGACCGTGATTCTGGCGATGGGCGCCGGCCGCAAAGCGGCAAAGTCGATTGATGAATATCTGAAGACGAGCAGCCGGAGCGTGAACTGAGTCGAGTAGACGCATCACTGTTGCTACGCGGCCTCGTCTTCTCGCGTAATCTGAGTGCCATGGAAGTAAAGTTCACTCCTGAGCAGGAAGCTCGGATAACGAAAATGGCGGGCGAATCCGGGAACCGATCCTGATCGCCTGGTGAGGAACGTGGTCGCTCGTTATCTGGATGATGAGGCCCGGTTTTTGGCCGCCGTCGAAAAGGGATTGGCCGCGGCCGAGCGCGGCGGCTTTATTGAGGAAGACGAAATGGACGTTCGCGTCGAGCGCATGTTCCTCTGAAAATCCGTCTCACCCCAGCGCCATCACCATCAGCTTCCGCTCGGTCATATCCTCAATCGCATATCGCAATCCCTCGCGGCCGAGGCCGGAATCTTTCACTCCGCCATACGGCATCTGATCCACGCGGAAGGTGGGAACATCGCCCACGATGAGACTTCCGACTTCCAGTTCGTCGAATGCGGACTGAATCAGCCGCGCGTCGCGCGTCATGATCCCCGCTTGCAGCCCATAAACCGAGTGGTTCACGGTGCTCAGCGCTTGCTCGAAAGTCTCGTACTCCTCGACCGTCACCACTGGGCCAAAAATCTCGGCGCAATTGACCCGCATGTTGGGATCGGTTCCAGTAAGCACCGCCGGCTCTACAAACGAGCCTCTGCGCGTGCCGCCGCACAGCAGCTTGGCTCCAGCTTCCACCGCTTCATGGATCCAGTCGGCCACGCGCACCGCGTCCTGCTCGCGGATGAGCGGCGGAATATCGGTCGTCTCCTGCATGGGATCGCCGCTCTTTAGCTTGCGAACACCGTCGACCAGCATGTGGGTGAATTTCTCGAAGATCGGATGATGCACAAGAATGCGCTGGACGGAGATGCAGGTCTGCCCGCCATACGAAAATCCGCCGGCAATGCAGCGATGAACTGCGTACTCCACGTCGGCGTCGCTATGTACGATGACCGCAGCATTGCCGCCGAGCTCCAGCGTCACCCGCTTCTTGCCCGCATGATTCTTCAGTTGCCATCCCACGGCCGCGCTGCCGGTAAAGGTCAGCAGCTTGATGCGATCGTCAGCCACCAGCAAGGCGGCATCGTCGTTCGTCAGCGGCAAAACGGCCAGCGCACCCTCCGGCAATTCTGCCTCTTGCACAACCTCCGCCAGCAGAAACGATGACAAGGGCGTCTGCGGCGCCGGCTTCAAGATGATTGGACATCCGGCGGCAATCGCGGGAGCCACTTTGTGCGCAACTAGATTCAGCGGAAAGTTGAAAGGAGTAATGCCGAAGACCGGCCCCAGCGGAACGCGCTTCACCAGTCCCCAGCGTCCTGCCGTAGCCTCCAGCGTGTCCAGTGGGATGTACTCGCCGTAGATGCGCGTGGCTTCTTCCGCAGCGACCTGAAACGTATTGATCGCGCGCTCGACTTCGGCTCGGGCAATCTTGATCGGCTTGGCCGCTTCCTGGCAGATCATCTTGGCAAACTCTTCCTTGCGCGCCGTGATGCCATCGACGATTTTGAGCAGCACGTTCGCTCGCTGGTACGACGACATTCGGCGCGTCACCGCAAAAGCCTGCACCGCCGATTCGATCGCGGTCTCGACGTCGTCGCGACCGGCCTCGTTGATCACGCCCAGCACGTTGTGATCGTAGGGCGAGTTGATTACCGCCTCGCGCCCATGCGTGCTCCAGTTGCCATTGAGGAAGAAGCCGAAGCTGCGGATAGTAGAAGTCGTCTGGCTCATAATGTTCTCTCGCTTCAACAAAGAATTGTCGTACTAATTTGGATGCTGATCAAGGAAGCTCGCTTTTCCTGCACGCCGCGAATCGATCCTCGTTGAGAAAATGAGGGTTGCTTAGGATTCAAACTGGCCCACCACACGCATCGTCGCCTGCAAAAGGGAATCTAGAATCTATCAGGTGTCTCGTGATTGCCCTGTGTCAGGGCACGACTTCGGTCGTGCGGTTACAGAACACATAAGGATTCGGCTTTAGCCCCTGAGGACATATTCGGCAGGGGCTAAAACCCGCACACTTACCCAGCATTTCTCCGGCACGACCAAGAGCCTGCCCTGAGCGAAGCCGAAGGGTCGTGCCCTGACACAAGGCGATTTGTGAGATGACTTGATAGGCTCTAGACCTGAGGAGAACCATGTTCGAATCGGAGACCGAATACATTGTCGAACTACAGCCGAGAATTACCCAAAGACTCGACGAAGTGGGATTTACGAATTCACGGCAAGCCAGTGTCCTGGCGCACAGTCTGGCTGAGATCGCCTCTCGCAGCCGCACGCTGGACCAGCAGGCGCTTCCGCTGTTTCTTTCTCTCGACGCAAGCCGCCGGCGTTCGCTGGCTGAGCTGACCGTGGCGCTGAAAAATCATCTCGACGGCATGCAGGACGCGATTACAGACCTGCGCGCGCCATTGGCCGAGCTTATCGACTTCCTCGCCCGCGAAGAGCCCTAGCAGGCCGCTGAAAAACTCCAATTCGCGCGCCTTGTGTGGTCGGCTGAAGCCGACTCAGACGAGAAATAAACAGCGTATCGGCACGACCGAAGTCGTTCCCTGTTACAAAGCGCTCGCGGACCGAGTTTTCAGCGGCCTGTTAAGCCGTGCCCTGAGAGGAAAGATTCTGAAGCCGGAGTTTTTCAGAGCTCTGTGAAGCTGGCCCTGGTCCCTAAATAAACGGCCTGGACGCCGGCCTGAGGAGAGTGTGTCGCGGTTCGTGCCGCCGCTCCGCGGCCCGAACCGCAGATCCCTCCGCTCGGGCTAAAGCCCTCGGTCGGGATGACAAAGATTCTCGGGCTAGAGCCCTCGGTCGGGATGACAAAACATGGAAGGAGCCGGGGACGCTGGTCTGAAGGCCCGCTCTACCAAGGGCACGTCGGCAAATCCTGCGCTCATTGTTAATCTCCGGTGAATTGGCCTCGGACGTTGTATAGTGTCACTGCACCAGCTGGCTTGCGAGGCGATGCCGAAACAAGTCGCACGATTGGGTAATCCGTAAGAAAATCTGCCAACGCGGGATGCTAGCATTTCTGCACTGACTTTTCTGGCGGCAGCTACTCTTGATTTTGAGGTGAACTGAATGAAGGCGACGCAGACTCTGCACGATCTTGGCCAGAGCCTCTGGCTGGACAACATCACGCGTGACCTCCTGGACAGCGGCACGCTGAAGCGGTACATCGACGAACTATCGGTCACCGGGCTCACGTCGAACCCGACCATCTTCGACCAGGCGATCAAGAAGAGCGCTTCCTACGATCCGGCGATTCAACAGAAGTTGAGCGAGGGGAAGTCCGGCGAAGGACTATTTTTCGAACTGGCGCTGGAGGACCTGACGCGCGCCGCTGACCTGTTCCGCAATGTGCACGAGCAGACAAAGGGCGTCGATGGCTGGGTCTCGCTGGAAGTTTCGCCGCTGCTGGCCTACGACACTGCGAGCACCCTGACTGCCGCCAAGGACCTGCACGCACGCGCTGCCCGTCCCAACCTCTTCATCAAGATTCCCGGCACGACCCAGGGATTGCCGGCGATTGAGGAAGCGATCTTCGCTGGCGTCTCCATCAACGTGACGCTGTTATTCTCGCGCGAGCATTACCTGGCTGCGGCCGAGGCCTATCTGCGCGGTATCGAACGGCGCATCGCCGCGGGCCTGAGCACGAATGTCGGCTCGGTTGCTTCGGTCTTCATTAGCCGGTGGGATGTCGCTGTTTCCAAGACGGTCTCTGACGATCTCCGCGACAAACTGGGCATCGCCATCGCCCAGCGCATCTACAAGGCGCATTGCGATCTGATGGCCACGCCGCGCTGGAAAGCGATCGTGGATGCCGGATACAATCCGCAGAGGCTTCTGTGGGCCAGCACCGGGACGAAAGACCCGCGCGCCTCGGATACCCTGTACATCACCGCACTGGCGGCGCCGAATACCGTAGACACCATGCCGGAGGGCACGCTGAAAGCGCTTGCCGATCATGGCGAAATCGGTGGCGTGATGGCGCGCGACGGTGCGGACTGCGAGGAAGTGCTGGCTCAGTTTGCCAAAGCCGGGATTAACGTGGACGAGCTGGCTGCTCGTCTGCAGGAAGAGGGCGCAAAGTCGTTCACCGATTCGTGGAATGAGTTGATGAAGGTAATCGAGTCAAAGAGCATGGTGCTGACGCAGGGCGCCTAGCTCCAGCTGAATTGATTGCCTGATGAAGAATTCAGCCGTTCAGTCCAACAACATCTGTGGAAGAAGGAGCGATCATGCAACTGGGAATGGTAGGTTTGGGACGTATGGGCGCCAACATGGTGCGGCGCGTAATGAAGGCGGGACACGAGTGCGTCGTCTTCGACATGTTTCCAAAGGCGGTAGAAGAGTTAGCGAAAGAGAAGGCGATTGGCGCGTCTTCGCTACAGGATTTTTGCAAGAAGCTGAGTAAGCCTCGCGCGGTGTGGCTGATGGTTCCCGCGGCTGCGGTGGACGAGACGATCGCCGGCATCGTGCCCTATCTGGAGTCGGGCGACATCCTCATTGACGGCGGCAACTCGTATTACATCGACGACATTCGTCGCGCGAAACAGCTTGCCCCCAAGGGCATTCATTACGTCGATGTCGGCACCAGCGGCGGTGTCTGGGGCCTGGAGCGCGGTTACTGCATGATGATCGGCGGTCCGGATGTCGCGGTACAGCATCTTGATCCGATCTTCAAGACACTCGCACCCGGCATAGGAAACATCGATCGCACGCCCGGTCGCGAGAAGGCCGGCGGCACGTCGGAAGAAGGTTATCTGCATTGCGGACCGAACGGCGGCGGCCACTTCGTCAAGATGGTGCACAACGGCATCGAGTACGGCATCATGGCCGCTTACGCCGAGGGGCTGAATGTGATCAAGTCCGCTAACATCGGCAAGAAGAAAGGCGAGGTCGATGCCGAGACCACGCCGCTGCGCGATCCCGAGCACTACATGTACGACTTCAACCTGCCGGATGTTGCCGAAGTTTGGCGCCGCGGCAGCGTGATTGCTTCCTGGCTGCTTGATCTCACAGCGTCCGCACTCATCGAGGATCCGCAGCTTTCGAAGTTCGCTGGGCGCGTTTCGGATTCCGGTGAAGGCCGTTGGACGATCAAAGCCAGCATCGACGAAGGCGTGCCGAGTGCTGTACTGACGACCGCGCTGTATGAGCGGTTCAGCTCACGCGGGCAGGCCGACTTCGCCGACAAGCTTCTGTCTGCTATGCGGTATGAGTTTGGCGGGCATTTGGAGAAGGCGGCGGGTAAGTAAGTTTTGGTGACGCCCAGGTTAGCGCCAAAGGACGGCGCGAACCTGGGGCACCGGGGAGGATGTTGGCCTTGCCGACAAGAAGCAGATCCCTCCTCGGCCTGAAGGCCTCGTCGTGATGACAATTCTGTGACCGACTTCCCTGATTGGCGACACGATAGCTGCGTCCTGCGACGCGACTTGGAGAGACATGAAGGTTGAGATTCTTCCTGATGAAGCCTCGCTGGCGAAGCGCGCGGCCGGGGTCATTGCTGCTGAGGCTCGTGCTGCGGTCGCGGCTCGCGGGCGCTTTGTGATGGCGGTGAGCGGCGGCAAGAGCCCGTGGGTGATGTTGGCGGATCTGGCTGACGAAGATGTTCCCTGGGCCAATGTTCATGTCTTCCAGATCGACGAGCGCATCGCGCCGGCCGGCGATCCCGATCGCAACTACGTTCACCTCCGTGACAGCTTGTTGCAACACGCTCCCATTCCGCCGGAGCAAATTTATGCGATGCCGGTAGAGCAGCCGGACTCGGAGGCGGCAGCGCGGCAATATGCTGAAACCCTGGAAGGCGTAGCCGGCAAGCCTCCGGTGCTGGATCTCGCTCATCTCGGCCTTGGCCCCGACGGCCACACCGCATCGCTCATCCCCGGCGATCCGGTATTGAACGTGACCGATCGCGACATTGCCATCACTGGCGTCTACCAGGGACGGCGGCGCATGACCATGACCTATCCGGTAATCAATCGCGCGCGCAAGATCATGTGGCTGGTGAGCGGCAAGGACAAAGTGAATGCCTTCCCCAAATTGCGAGCGGGCGATCCCTCGGTTCCCTGCGGGCGAATCAGCCAAGCGCAGGCACTGCTGCTGGCCGATCGCGACGCGACGGGCGAGTGAGGAAGATACGGGCTTCTCGTGGATCGAGGCTCCCCACTCATCCGAACACCACGGATGAGTGGGGCACCCATACCACGGGCGAGTGACGGCAACCGTAGTTCGCAGCCACAGCCCAATGCATCTATATGAACAGCGGTTGACTTACCGGCTGAGGCTGGTAGAGTTAAGTTGATCGCTGTTACTTCAGTATGGGGGCGTCACGGCTTCGACGGAAGTGATTGCGGTAAAGAGGCATACCGGAGTGCATGCATCCGTAATCGTGTGCAAAAACACAATTGCCACACCACAAATGGCATACGCAGCTTAATTAGTTAAGTTGCCGCTCTCCTCGGCTTTGCTCATGGGCTGAGAAAGAGCGTCATACAGTGAGCTGGCTTCGGACTCTCCATCTGTGAGTTCGCGGCGAGATCATCAGGTTGGCTGGATGCGTTTCTTGTCCGCTCTGAGCGTAGCCAGCGAGAGTGCCGTCTAACACCGGCGCATGAACGTGACTAAGTATGTAGGCTCTTTACTGACAACATTTTCGGACGCGGGTTCAACTCCCGCCGCCTCCACCAAGTTATTTGTTTTCAATATTTTACAGCCGGATCAGTGGGCTTCAAACTGATTTCTCATTTCGAAAATCAACCAGTTGAGCGCGCAGTTGCCACGCCGCGGCCGAGTGTCCGCTCTGTGCGATGGAGAGCTCGGGTGGGGATTACTTAAGAGTTGCCCGTCACTCGTCAAGGATCTCTGGCCGTGTGCGAAGGATCGCGCAACGGACACACCGCGATTGGTTTGGCACCGAAGAGCTCCCGTTTCCAAAAGCCGGAGGGCGTCGCGAGTAAGTCTGCCATCTCGGCGAGGCTGCGCATCACCATACGGCGACTAGGTCTCAAGCAGCGTGCCGAGTACCTCGGGCCAGCGAGTTTCGAAGTCGCTGTCTCGTTGGAGTCCGCGTTGCAACACATTCTGGATCCGCTGTTGCGCTTCAGGCCACGTCAGCGCGGTCTCAAACGAGGTGATGGCGTCGAGGAGCCGGTCGGCGGACGGCAACGAGACCTGGTTGACGAGATTCTTCGCGGCGGCGATGGCACGCCGGTCGAAGGAGGCGATCCGGCACGCGAGTGCGTCGACGAAGCCGTCCAGCTCGCCATCTGGAAGTGCCCGGTTGACGTATCCGTATCGTTCCGCGGTGTCGCCGTCGAAATCGTTCGCGCCGAGAACGATTTCGAGCGCCCGACCGCGACCGACCAGATGTGGAAGACGTTCCGCACCGCCGCCGCCGGGATGCAGTCCCACTCCGACTTCGGGTTGGCCGAGTCGCGTATTTTCGCGCGATGCGAAGCGCATGTCGCAGGCGAGGACGAACTCGCTGCTCACGCCCCGGACGCAGCCTCGGATCTTCGCGATGCTGACCACCGGGGACTTGGTGAGACGCACGAACGTATCCATCAGGATCGGGAGGCCAGAAGCCCGGACAGCAGTCATGATGTTCCCTATATTGCCGGTCAAATCAAAGTGGGCAAGGTAAAACTCGGGGTTCGCGCTTTCGAATACGACGACCGGCAGGCTCGGGCTGGCGTCCATTCGCGCGAGGAGATCCTGTAGGGCTTCGAATATGCTGGCGTCTACTTGGCTCGCGTGCGCGTCTGGAGGAGATGCGACCCGGGATGTCGACGGGCTTGCCGATGCGAAAGTCGACGCAATTTCGGCGGACCTTCGCTTCATCGCTGCATTCAACTCAGCTCTCACCGCAGCAACGGCAGCCCTCCGCACTCACGGCTATCGCACGGCTAGCCAAGCTGGACATCACGTCAGAACGATTGAGTCGTTGGAATTCACGCTCCCTGAGGGACGCAGGTTCGTGCAACGGCTGAAGGTTCTTTGGGAAGACTCGCAAGTGTTTCGGGCACGTTGTCCCAGGGCACAGCAAGAAGTACGATTTCGGAAGCTGCCGCCTCTTCCTTGGTGGCAGCCATTGCTCTAGGACCAAGTCGATTGACAATTTCTTGAAGGCTGTCGGGGCCGCGGCTGTTACTCAGCATCACCTTATGGCTCGCCTTTAAGGCCCGCTTTGCGAACGCTTGTGCGAAATCTCCTGCTCCAATGATTCCGATTTCCATACCCCATACTCCCTAAAGCTGGATAAAACAACCCAGTTTTGCTGGATTTAAACCCGCGATCGTTTGTGGATGACCTCTTACGATGTCCCTTCTAATGGACACGTTTCTTTCAAGAAAAACTACTTGTAGCTCCTCGCTTTTTCGACCATCTCAGAAAGCATTCGCTGGCTCAACCGAGTCTCCAACGCTCGCTGGGTGTCCTCCAGCAGCTCTGCCATTGCCTCTTTATGAGTGCAACTCGTGCGGCAGGTCTTTTCTTTTGGATACTTGTGAATCGAAAAAACAGGAGGTGCCTCTACCGCTTTGTAAATTTCCAACAAACTGATCTTGTTTGCTGGCCGCGACAACGATGAAAAACCATTGCGGCCCCGAGCTGCCACCACTAACCCCGCTTTCACCAGTTTGGACAGCACACTGCGGACTTGAGATTCATGGGCGCGAACACTTGCGGTCAAGTGCGCTGAGGTCACCGGTTCACCGTGATGGTCGCCGAGCGCTGTCATTATGTGAACACCGACTGAGAATCGGTTGTTTATCCTCGACATATTGTTACAATAAATATAACATTTTAGTCAACTAAGAATTCGAGGAAGACTGTCTTTATGCGCAGTGCAACCACAACGATAAAACGGTGTTCGTGGGTTAGTGTCGATGATCCGCTTATGCTCCAATATCATGATCGCGAGTGGGGTGTCCCCGTCCACGATGACCGCAAGCACTTTGAATTTGTCGTGCTTGAAGCTGCGCAGGCCGGGTTGAGTTGGACGATTGTACTGAAGAAGCGGGAAGGTTATCGGCGCGCGTTCGATGGGTTTCAACCCGATAAGGTCGCGCGATATTCGGCTCGACGAATCGAGAAGCTCGCATTAAATTCTGAGATCATTCGCAACCGTATGAAGATTGAGGCCGCCGTGCGCAACGCACGCGCGTTTCTTAAAATTCAGGAAGAGTTCGGAAGCTTCGACTCCTATTGCTGGCGTTTCGTTGACGGACAGCCAAAGCTTAACCGGTGGAAGATCATGCGACAGATCCCTGCAACTTCTGTCGAATCCGATGCGTTCAGCAAGGACCTCAAGCATCGCGGATTCAGTTTCGTTGGTTCGACGATCGTGTATGCCCACATGCAGGCGGTTGGAATGGTAAACGATCACCTCGTCGATTGTTTTCGTTATCGGGAGATCCGGCAGGATCGGAAAGACTGGATCTTCCAGGTAACGAAGAGTGTCAAGATGGCATTGAAAAGAGGTGAGTTCGTGATCTCCTAGCGCAACACTAGAGTGGTTATCTCCCTTAGCACACGGGTTCCCGATCGGATTGTCGGCCACTCGGTCGTTACCCCAAGAGTCGCGTGTTTCGTGTGGTCAATACACGGTCAACGATTTGCCCACTTTCGAGTGTTCTGCGTTTTGTGCGTCCCTAACGATTCAATAAATTCCCTGTTTTCAACGCAACGCAAAAGTTCAACTCCCGCCGCCTCCACCATTATTCTGCCCGCGAATCGGGGCGCTTCAATCTGCCGTCCTCAGCTGATTCAGAGTTGCAGCCAGGCGCGCAGTTTGTTATCAAGGGACTGCCGATCCACAGCAGTAATACGGCCGATGATCCTCACAATTAGCCTGTCTTCGACCGGGGCGAGTTGCGCTTTAACGCCGGAGGCAACATTCAGCCCTGCCGCTTGCCACTCCTGAAGCGCAAAATCTGTATTGGCTAGAACTGACGAGATTGGAACCACGAAGAGGTCTGCGCCTTTGCCGCCGATAACAATTGCCGGCCGGACCTTGCGGCTGGTCAGATCTGTGAACGGAATCGGTAGAAGAACGACATCATTTCTGGAGCAGGTCATTGAAGACTTCGTCGGCATCGTTGTCCCAAACTCTTCTGAGCGACTCCTCGGAGAGTGCTAGCCACGTCCCACGCTCCGAATCCGTATCGATGATGACCCGGACATGAGCGTGTTCCGGCAGCGGCAACGGCTGCTCCAGGACCAGCTTGCCATCCTCGTAGGTTGCATCAATCGTTTTAATCACGGGCCAAGAATACCGTAGGGAGACGGCCAATGTCACCGCTCCGACATTGGTCCTGGGAACGAAAAAGACCCGCCCTAGCCAAAAGAAGGCTAGGATGGGGCACCCGGCCGGAAATGTCAAAAAGGGAATACCGGCGGTTCGGCCTCAGGAGGCAGCAGGGACAATTTGCCGTCTCTCAGGTCGAGGCTTCCGCCAGCGTCGAAATTAGACCCTGTGCTCAAGGCGCACACCCCGCTCTAGTGCGATGGGGTGGTGCGCTTTTGCCCCGGCGTGCCAAAACCAGGCCAGAGTGCGGCAACTAACCAGAGAGTGCGGGCACCCGGCTGTTCTCATTTCGAGTACAGTTGATCTCAGAATGAGAACGCGCATCCGCTGACCCCTGAACAACACTCTGCCGATTTTCATCTTCCTCGAACTCTAAAGCATCTCATCGGTGTGCGCCGGTGCGATCCAGCCCGGTGCTTTAAAAAACAGAATTCATAATTCATAAGAAAAGAGGAGTAGCGGTGCAAAAGCGCAAACTTGGAAAAAGCAATCTTGAAGTATCTGCCATCGGCCTGGGATGCATGGGGCTGAGTTTTGGGTTCGGTCCCGCCGTGGACAAGCAGACGGGAATCGCGTTGATACGGGCGGCCGTCGAGCGCGGCGTCACATTCTTCGATACGGCGGAAGCCTACGGGCCGTACGCCAACGAGGAGCTGGTGGGCGAAGCCCTCGCACCTTTTCGCAAGGATGTTGTGATCGCCACCAAGTTCGCCTTCAAGTTCGACGCCAGCGGCAAACAGGTTGGCCTGGACAGCCGGCCGGAGCACATCAAGCAGGTTGCCGAAGCGTCACTCAAGCGTCTCAGGACTGACGTCATCGATCTGTTCTATCAGCACCGTGTCGATCCCGAGGTGCCGATTGAGGATGTGGCGGGCGCGGTCAAGGAACTAATCCACGAAGGCAAGGTCAAACACTTTGGGATGTCCGAAGCGGGCGTGCAGACCATCCGGCGCGCCCATGCTGTGCAGCCGGTCACCGCACTGCAGAGCGAGTACTCGCTGTGGTTTCGAGAACATGAGGCGGAGGTGCTCCCAACTCTCGAGGAACTGGGCATCGGGTTCGTTCCTTTCGCTCCCCTGGGCAAGGGTTTTCTGACCGGCAAGATCACCGAAGATACCAAGTTCGAAGCAGGCGATTTTCGCAACATCGTCCCTCGCTTCACTGCGGAGAACCGGAAGGCGAATCAGGCGATGGTGGATATGATCGGCAGATTCGCGCAGCAGAAGAAGGTGACACCGGCGCAGATTGCACTCGCCTGGCTGCTGGCACAGAAGCCATGGATCGTGCCGATTCCGGGCACGACCAAGCTGCATCGACTGGAGGAGAACATCGCGGCAGTTCATGTGAAGCTCTCGCCCGACGATCTTCTCGAACTCCGAAACGCCGCGTCCAAGATCCACGTGCAAGGCGCGCGCTACCCGGAGGAACTGCAGCGGATGGTGGGACGGTGACATGTCTCGTTGACATCCGAAACAGCGGACGGCACGAAACATCGGCGAGGTCAGGCGACGGCTAGAGCGCACTCACTTCGCAGTTGATGGCTCATGGGAAGAAAGGAAGAGATGGCCTTCAGAACAGCGGTAACCGATCACTACCTGTTTGAGGTGCGGCGTTCCGAAGGTCGATGGATAGATGGCCGTCGTACTGATGTCTCCACAGACGGGACACTTTACGGCTGGAGTGCTGGAGTCCTCTTGCATACCTCTTCCCCTGATCGGGCAACGCAAGAGAACCGCGACATGCGGGCGGATGCGTAATCCGGCTTACTAAATGCAATTGTACGCCGGCTGGCAGCTACGAGAGCGACTGAGCTGATGCGATATTTATACCAGGTGGATTCACGCGAATGCCCGGTGAATCGTTGCGTGAGTACGTGTTTGCGATGGGATGCGTTGCCGAGCGGCACGCAGCGCAGAGGTTGAATTCACAACCCGGGCGAAGTTAGGGAGCGTCTGATTAAGTCAGAGAGAAGTTCCTCAGCGGCTAAAGCCGCGTTGATTTTTCTGCTTTTTCGGACGGTCTGAAGACCGTCCCCTTCAAAAAGCGGACTTAATCAGAGTCTCCTTAGGTATCTAGTATCGGTGTTCGCGGTGGCTGCGCATTCCGGGATTGCTGCCCTTGCTTTCCTTCAGCTTCGGGCGCGCTTCATTCACGTCGATGAGCTGGCCGTCAATGGTGTGGCCTTTCAGGCCAGCAATCGCCGCCTGCGCTTCCGCGTCACTACTCATTTCGATAAAAGCGAAGCCTCGCGGTATTCCGGTATCCCTGTCGGTTACCAGCTTCACCGTCAGCACTTGTCCGAAGGCTTCGAACGCGGCCCGTAGGGTTTGCTCCGAGGTATCTACAGCTAGATTGCCCACAAAAATGTTTTGCATTTGCGGTTTCTCCGACTGAAGATCAGCCTTTCTCGCGGAGTACTACAATTCGGCGGGCGGCAGCTGAAGCTCACCCGTGCACTTCTCACACGGTGCCAAACGCGCTACTCATCTGTAGTCGGGCGACTTCAACATCGTCCGGCGTCGGAGGACCAATTTCAAGCATGGCATTCGTATTCGGGTTGCAGCCGGTGCACATGCTCTGATTCAGCATGATCGACTGCAACAGACGGGAAAACGAACGGGAGTGGTGGCCATTACAGAAGCGCGGTCCATCCGACCAGGCGAGACGCGGGGAGTACTCGCAGATCAAGCTCCAGTATTCCCGTGCTCCATTCCAAAGCTTGAGGAATTCCAGGGCGCCATCGGGTCCGATGTGATATTCGACCTTCACTCGACCGGCAGCCGAGGACTGCGTCAGGGCATCCCAGTTGAGGATAACGGCGCTGTTCAAAAGCTGGTTGAGCGGCTGCGGCGGGCCAGAGGGCGCGATCGGAATCTCGGCTTTCATCGTTCTCCTTGGTGTGGGCGAATAGCGGAAAGCGTTCGGCTGGAGTGTCAACACTGGGCTGCTGGCGCTTCCCTGCCGATCAAGTTCGCTTTCTGGAGCAGTCGACCGCTGGTGACTCGGAAAAACACTCTCCGAAAACCGCGGGAGAGCGCCGGTGAGGGGATTGTGAGCTATGACTTCTTACCGCCTTCTACGGAAGAGCGAACGCTGCTAGATAGACCAATTATACGCTTCGTGGATGTCAGCAAATTTCCGGCACTGAGCTACGTTAGCTCGGAGTCTAGGAGGCTGTTGACAGGTCGAGCATCCGTCCTAAGCCTCCAGTGCACGCGCAGCTGAAGCTGCCCTCCTGATCAGGCAAAATATCTCGCCGGGCATCCGAGACAGCGAGCGTTTCGGTAGCGTATTGCGGACGATCGGCGTCAGGATTTTTCCGCCGGAAGCCATCTGCTTACGCGCGATCTTCAACTTGAGCGCCCGTTCGATGGAGCGCAGTTCGGCGATCTCCGCACCGGATACCAGCGTGGAAGCGCGTCCCGCCAAGCCCATACGTCCAGTTCTTCCGACGCGATGGATGAAGTCCTCGGGAATCTGCGGCAGATCATAGTTGATGACATGCGCGACATTGTCCACGTGGATACCACGCGAGGCGACATCGGTAGCTACCAGTACCTGGAACTTGCGGTCTTCAAATCCACTCAATGCGCCGTTGCGCTGCGATTGCGAGCGGTCGCCGTGGATCATGGCAGCGGCGAATCCGTCGCGCACCAGGGTCTTGGCCAGGCGCTCGGTGCCGCGTTTGGTGCGGGCAAAGATCAGCGTCTGTCCCTTCTCTGAATAGAGAAGCTGGCGCAGTACCTCGGCTTTGTCGGCCTGCGGAACTTCGAAGGCTTGCAACTCGACCGTGTCGGCCGGCTTCGAGGTAGAGCCAAGCGCCACGCGGACAGGCTTGTTCATGTACTCGTTGACGAGGTTGGCAACCGAAGCTTCCAGTGTCGCGGAGAAGCACAGCGTCTGACGATCGCGCGGCAACGCGGCGACGATGCGCCGAATTGCGGGCAGAAAGCCCATGTCGAGCATGCGGTCGGATTCGTCCAGCACCAGCATCTTCACCTGGCGAAGATCGACCAGTTTGCGGCGGAGATAATCCTCCAGCCGTCCCGGAGTTGCAACCACCACGCTGGCGCCCTTGCGGACCGCCTGGATCTGGCGCTGCTCGCTCATGCCGCCGATGACTAAGGCTGCGGGAGGCGATTTGCGCACGTCGCGCAGCTTCTCATATTGCTCGTGCACCTGCATGGCCAGCTCGCGCGTGGGCACCAGGATGAGCGCGGATACTCCGCGCGCCGGAGCACCAGCGGCAAGCCGTTCCAGGATCGGAATCAGGAACGCCAAGGTCTTGCCAGTGCCGGTCTGCGCAGTTGCTAACACATCCTTACCTTCCAGCGCAGGAGGTATGGCGGACGCCTGGACCGGCGTCGGGGTAGTGAAATGGAATTGTGCCAGCTTCTGCTGGAGCCCAGCAGACAGGGGCATTTCTTTGAATTGTGTCAAAACGATTTTTTCTTTCTGGAGGGGCGTCTCGCGAAATTGCATACGAGATGCGTGTCGCGAAGATACTACTGAAGCCGCTCTAATTTATTCGGCGCTGAAACGAAACGGAAGCAGGAAAGGCGGGAATCGGATCAAACTGCAGATCGGACGTCGCTTGCAAGCGGCCGTAGCCAAAAGCGTCTACTTAGGACTATATCACAGTACGCGCGCGAATGTCGCGCACGTACCAACTGGGTTGAGCAATACTACTTTGCGAAATCGTGGAAATCGAAGCCTTGCGGCTGACCATCTTCGTCGTGGACGACTTCCAGATCAGCGACCGGCTGCGTCTCTACGTTGGGGGCATCGGGGCTGCCCGGCTGTTTGCGCTGCGCTTTACGCTGCGCTTTCTCCGCCCGCTTTTCCTGGCGGGCACGTTCTTTCTGTCGCTTGGTAAAAGTTGTACGAGAGCTTCCTGCCATGATTTATAGAATACCAATTAAATTGGACTAATTGTAACTTTGAAACGATTCAATATCTGTGACGCTCCGTGCCGCACCAACCAGGACGGGACTCGAGATCTTTTTACCACTGCACCCAGCGCTGAAGCTCTTCTTGTCGGCCAGAGGTCATCGCTTTGTTCCACCAGGATCTTGCAAATCCAGTTCTCACGCAGACCCTCGGCGACTAAAGCCGTAATGATTTTGCCGAGCTTACGGACGGCCTTGAAGGCCGTCCCCTTCAAACCCGAGTCTCCCTAATTCTCAGCGGAGGTGGAAGAAACCTGCACAACATTCTCCACCGGCTCACTCTCTGAAGTCTTGCGCGACCCTCCGTTCAGCTTGCGTGCTGCTGCAATACGCCAGCCTGCCTCGACAAAGCCGTTGCGTTGAGGCAGCGAGGAACAGCTGTCCTTGATCGCCCGGCGCATGGAATCGGCCCACTGCATGCCATGTTCTTCGGCAATGTACGAATCCGACGCGGGATCGAGGTCGACATAATTTGGCTTGCCCACCAGGAAGGCGACCACCTGGTGAGGCTTTTCCCTCTTGATTTCATCGCGCCAGGCGATGCAGGCGCGGTGGTCCATGCGAATGTCCATCAAAACCACGTCATAGCGATCGCGGTGCCAGATGGAAGTGGCCTCCAGCAAATCGTTGGCGCCCACTACTTCAACTCCGTGTAATTCCAGAATCTTCTTGCGCAAGGCACGGCGATCCGCGTTCATGTCCATTAAGAGGACGATGGTCTTGTTGAAAGGTCGGGGAGTCTGCACTCGTTCCACATTCGTCAATGGTAACCTCGCGCGAAACACAAGCGGGACTAAGCTGCCGGCTTCAGGAGAAACTCTCGGTGTCTCAGAGAGCGCGGTGAATGGGGGATGGAGTGTGGCTTCCGACCGCTTCCTTGGAAGGACAGAAGGAGGCATCTCGAGTGTTGCGAGATGAGCCGATTATACGCTCCGGGCGAATCGCATTACTCGACCGGGATCTTCGGCGCCATCTTCGTAAACGCAACCGATCCAGCTGCCACCGGGGAGGTCAAGAGTGCAGTCTTGGCAGGCGGCTTGGCAATTGCCTGCAGCTCGGTGCGCGTGAACTCCGCGCCGCAGACGCTACAATTCCATAGAGCTTGCGACATGGGCTGACGATTCGCGGCCCCTGCCAGCTGCCATTTTTTCGACAGCTCGCTGGTGCATATCGGGCAAATCTTCTTCACGCTGTTCCTCTCTCCCGGGGCTCGTTGGATGTTCTACTCACAGCAACAATGGCGACCTTCGATTCGAGGCCGCTTTCGTCAAGCAGACCAAGAACGCGCTGTGCGTGTTTTCTTGCACTTTCTTGTGTCCGGAACCTCTTGACTCGCACAGTAGGTCCGGGCGACTCCATAAACTCGACGCGATAGTAAGTCACTCATGTCCTCGCTGGGGCGCAGTTTTGATGGCTGAAAATCAGCCGATCACCTTATTTGCGCGGTTCTTTCGAGCGGCAAGGTAGGACTCTGCTGAGAGCCAGTCCTCAACCGCACGGTCCTCAGTACCACCCCGACGCTGGTAAAGCTCGTGAGCGTAAGTTCTGATCTCATCGTTCGAAACAGGATTGACCTCTACGGGTATCGCCGCCGGCTTCCGTTGAGAGGCCGGATTTCGCTGTTTTGAAGATGAGCGGGGAGGCTGGACCTGGAATTTCGGGTCGATCATCTAGGCTCCTCGATTTTGTTGGCTAAGAAGGGGGAAAACTTCAGAAGGACTGACTTAGTTTCAGAGATCTGAATAGGGATAAAGTGTCCTTAGTTAACATCTTACGCTGATGACAGGGTCGTGTCAACGCGCGAGCGATCAGCGCGCAACATCAACCATGATGAGTAGTGGGTGCAACCCTCGATTAACCGCAGCCTGGTCCAAACCTGTGTTGAAAGAACCTTCCATTTGTATTGGTTCGGTTCGTCGTTTCCACCCAAGCCGGGCAACTGTCGGGGTGACATCGGGTCTACACTGGATTTATGTTGCGAGCACATAAAGAAGCAGTCGCGGCCATCAAGTCTGCCCAGAAACGGGTTGAGAAGGCAAAGCAGGAGCGGGACAAGGCTAAGGCAAAACTGAAAGAGGCCCAGGCTCGATTGGAGCGGGAAAAAGAGCAGCTGAGGCGCAGCCAGGAGAGGCTGGAGAGCTAAACCTTGGCTTCAGGCTTACTTATGATAACGCC